>NZ_CAXHZD010000018.1:0-1550 GCF_964021855.1 uncultured Sulfitobacter sp. | reverse complement strand
GATTTTGTTGAAAAAGTCGTTGGATTTGACGTTGCGCGTTGAGCTACTGCGCTGATTTTGTTGAACGACCGGTGCCTGATCCAGCTTTTAGCCTGTGGCGGGCACTATTGGCTTGAGTTTTGCTAGTTTGCGGAGGTTTTGGGCGGTTGCGGCGAGAGTAAATTCATCTTGGACGCCGCATGGGCCTCGCAATCGAAGCCTGCCCAACCCGAGGATGCGTTTGAGGTGTGCGAAGAGCATTTCGACTTTCTTGCGGAGGTTTTGGGCTGTCGGATTGAACTCTGATGCTGTGCATTCTCGGGCGAAGTCTCTCACGATTTCGTATTTCTCGCGGCGGATACGTCGGGTGTCTTTGTTGGGGCAACATTTGTCTTTTGATGGGCAGCCTCGGCAGTCAGATTTGAGCGCGCTGTAGTTCTTCGCTTTCAGGTCTGGCGCATTCCGAGCTGGGTCAGAGTAATTGCGTCTGGTATGACGGAGCTCTTTGCCTTCTGGGCATATGTATCGGTCGTTGTCTTCGTCCCAGGTGAAGTCGGACCGCGACCAGGTGCCATCCTTGCGCTTTGAATGGTCAAAGACAGGGATGAACGGGAGGATCTGCCGCTTCAGTGTCAGCCAAACAAGGTTGTCAGCTGACCCGTATGCCGTATCTGCCGCGATCCAATCAGGTTTGACGCCAAAGCGCTCTTCGGTGCGATCAATCATCTTGCGCATGGCACCCACTTCCGCCTGCCGGATCGACCGTGAGGCATCCACATCCATGATGATCCCATGATCTGTGTCGATGAGATAATTGTCAGAATAGGCAAAGAATGCTGGGCCTTTGCGCGCGGCAGTCCACTGGCTGGCCGGGTCTGCGTGGGCGGTAAACTTGGGTGTGACCTCACTGGCTGCGCCAAAAGCCTCATCATTCAGAACGTCGAGATACTCGCGCACCGCGCGTGGCGCGTCGTTGGGATCAACCTCTCGTGCCGCCCAATCTTCGGGGTTGCTGGAGTTCTGTTTCTGAACATCGGCACTGATCAAGCTGGCATCCACGGCGAACCCGTGGCCGCCGACCAATCCTTCTTTCATGCAGCGCGCAACGGTCATCTCGAACACATGCCGCAACAGATCACTCTCGTGGAAACGGCCGTGGCGGTTCTTTGAAAAAGTCGAGTGGTTCGGAATACCGTCGGTCAAATCGAGACGGCAGAACCACCTATACGCCAGATTCAAATGCACCTCATCGCAGAGCCGCCGCTCGGATCGGATGCCGAAGCAATACCCCACCAACAACATCCGGATGAGCAGCTCGGGATCAATCGAAGGGCGACCTGTATGGCTGTAGAAGTTCGCCAGATGTGCCCGGATGCTGCTCAGATCGACAAACCGATCAATCGACCGTAGCAAGTGATCTTGGGGGACATGATCTTCAAGCGAGAACTCGTAAAACAAAGCCGCCTGCGCTTCCTGCTTTCGACCCATCATCGCCAATCCTCCCGATCAATAAGAGAATTGAATCAGCAGTTCACCTGCCGATCAAGGAAGAGTTTTTCAACAAAATCGGC
>NZ_CAXHZD010000017.1:0-4333 GCF_964021855.1 uncultured Sulfitobacter sp. | reverse complement strand
GTTAATGTGACAACACCTAAAATCTGTCGCGCGTGGAGAGACTTCGAAGATCGGTAGGCTACCATGGGTCATAACGTCATTCATTTCGCAAACATGAGCTCTGGTTCGACACTACATTCGGCTTGCGCGAAGCACTAAGAATTCAATAAGAGCTCGCACTCGCCGAGGAATGATCTTGGCATCTGGAAAAACCAGCCGGATTGGGATCGGAGCTAGGACATAGTCCGAAAGGACCGGCTCCAAGGCTGACCTATGCCCGACCATCCAGTCTGGCAAGATGGCAAGTCCGGTGTTCTGCCACGCGGCACCTTCGGCAAAATCAACGTCGTTGACGCGAAGCCGTGACCGAATGCTGATCGATTGACGGCCATCTTCAGAATCGAAAGTGAGGACATCCGATGGGTAAACCCGCGGCACCACCAGCCAGTGCCGCTCAAGATCAAGAGGTATGGACGGACGACCATGCTGCTCCAGATAGGACGGCGCGCCCGCAACGATCCAGCGATGCGTGCTCAGGACCCTCTGGCGGTACGGCCCATCCGGCACGACGGTTCCGCTGATAGCGAGGTCGAGTTTCGCATCGAGAAGGTCGGGGGGGCTGCGGTGAAGCGCAACATCGACGACGAGTTCGGGGTACTGGTCCATGAATTCCGCCAAAAGAGGAAGTAGTACGCGCCGACCGTAGGAATGAGGCGCTGCCAATCGCATGTTGCCAGAAATTCGCGGCAACTCCCCGCGAGCGACGCGCACAACTTCCGCCCGGGCATCGAGCATGTGCCGTACATGGGGAATCAACTCCTCTGCCTCACTTGTCGGGCTGATTCGTCTGGTCGATCGGATGAAGAGCTGCACACCCAATGCTGCTTCGAGCGATGCGATCTGTTTGCTGACCGTGGCTTGCGGCACATTCAGAGCGCGCGAAGTCTCGGAAAAGCTCTTGCGATCCATAAGTTCCGCAAAGATCTCGTAGGCTTGGAGCCGATCGCTCATGTCGATTTATTCCATTTGTGATAAGTCATATGCGATAATTTATCTTTCTTTGACCGACCAGTCGACTTATGTTTGGTCTCGAGGAAAATTTGGGAGGAATCAATGTCCAAGAAGATCGCCATCATCGGGGCGGGGACTGCCGGCTTGCAACTGGGTCTTCACCTGCTGCAAAATGGGATAACGCCACGTCTTTACACGGACCGTACCCCTGCGGATTATGCAGGCTCGCGCTTGATGAACACGGTGGCACACCACCACGTGACGATTGAGCGAGAAGATGCCCTTGGGTGCAATCACTGGCCGTCGAGTGAATACGGCTATTTCGGCCATTACTACTACATCGGAACACCGGAGCCGATCCACATCTATGGCGACTTGGTTCAACCAAGCCGTGCGGTGGATTACCGAATCTATCAACCCGCATTGCTTCAGGACTATCTGGATCTGGGTGGGGAGGTCATTTACGGACCGATCGAGCACGATCAGATCGAACCCATCTCCGACCAACATGACCTGACCGTGGTCTGTACCGGCAAGGGTGCCATCGGACAGATGTTCGGACGCGATGATCGCTATTCCCCATTCGAGCGCCCCCAACGGATGCTCTGTGTCGGCCTTTTCAAGGGCATCGCCGAGACCGAAACTCGCGCAGTATCCATGTATTTCTCTCCCGGCGCGGGTGAGCTGATCGAAATCCCAACCTGGTCGTTCAATGGCATGTGCCAGGCTTTGGTGTTCGAAAACCATATCGGCGGCGATCTGGAAATCCTGGCCCGGACGAAATACGACGAAAACCCCCGCGCTTTCCTCGATCTCATGCTGGAAAAAATCAAAGCGCATTACCCGACGCTTTACGAACGCATCGATCCCGAAGAATTCGATCTGGCCAATTCGCCGCTGGATATCCTTCAAGGCGGCGTCACCCCAACAGTGCGGAAGAGCCACACGCAGCTGGCCAACGGCAAGCTGGCCATCGCTCTAGGCGATACCCATGCTGTCGTCGATCCGGTGTTGGGCCAAGGCGCCAACATGGCCTCGTACGCAGCGGTCATTCTTGGAGAGGAAATCGTCGAAAACGATGTGTTCGACCAGCGCTTTCTCGAGAAATTTGATGCCCGGAGACACGACCGCGTCATGAGCGCGACGCGTTGGACGAACTACATGCTTGAAAACCTCGCGTCACTCAACCCTACCCTATTGGAATTTATCGGTGGCTTGGCGCAAAGCCGGTCCTTGACCGACGATTTCACCGAAGGCTTCAATCACCCCGAACGTCAGTGGGACATTTTCTCAAGCCCCGAGCGAGTACGATCTGCGGTGACCCGCTCGCAACAGGCGCTCGCCGCGGAATAGTCGGTTACCCCCCGTGCGGCAGCGCCGCACGGGACCCTGACAGGAGAACACAATATGAAACTGATTTGCTTGGCAGCCTTGGCTGCGGGAACGGCAACCTGTGCCCAGGCGCAAGAGAGCGGCCCTTGGTCGCTGCGGCTCGGGTTGTCCCATATCCAGATGGACGAGAGCGCGGACATCTCGCTCGGAGGCGCTCCAGTGCCGGGCGCGAGCTTCACGACAGGCGACGACGTCACGCCGACATTCGGCATCGGGTATCGGTTCTCGGAGCGGTTTTCTGCGGAGCTCACAGTGGGTGTGCCACCGACCGCAGCCTTGACCGGCACCGGTCCGCTCGCTGGCCTTGCCCTCGGGGAGGTCACTTATGGGCCGGCAACGCTCACCGGCCTCTATCACTTCCCCAAATTCGGCAATGGCCTTGAGGCCTATGTCGGTGGCGGGATCAATTATACGCTGATCTTCGACACCAAGGACGGCGCAATCAGCGACTTTGACGTCGACAACGCCTTCGCACCGGTCGTGCAGGCGGGCGTCGAGGGCCCGCTCGGACACAGGACCGGCTGGTTTATCGATCTGAAATATATCCCGCTCGAAACCAAGGCACGCGGGACCGTTGGGGGAGCACCCGCAGAGGCCGACATCACCCTAAATCCGCTGATCGCAACCGCGGGCATCGTGGTGCGGTTTTGATGCCGGTCATGCCGCGTCCATTCAAGCAGAAAACTTTGGAAAGGAAGGGAGCAAGCCATGGTAGATGTCGAAACGTTCCGTGCGGCCCTCGGCGAACTTGCGGCAGGGGTGAATATTGTTACCACCCGCCTGAACGGCGAGCGCCGCGGGATCACAGCGACCGCAGTGTGCTCGGTCTGCGCCCAGCCTGCGACCGTGCTGGCCTGTACCAACCGCAGTACCGGCACTTTCAAGATGATCCGCGATTCCGGAACCTTCGCCGTGAACATCCTCACTGACGCGCATCAATCCGCGGCCGAAACCTTTGCCGGTCGCAGCGGCCTTCAAGGCGACGACCGCTTTGAGCCCACGCTGTGGAGCGCGGGCGCGACACTCGGCTTGCCCGTGCTCAACGGCGCCACCGCGCTCGAATGCGAAGTCTCCGAAATCGTGAATTCCGGCACCCATGCAGTGATCTTCGGCCGCGTCATGGGCGCGGAAGTCAAGGGTGTAGCGCCGCTCGTCTATCACGCTGGCGGCTTCCGGGGGCTGATGCGTTTCAATGAATCCGCCACCGGGTAAGCGCGGAAATTTCGCGGCGCACGTGACGTCCGCACCTGAACTCAAGAGAGGAAAGACCAATGACTGAACAACTCGAACCCTGGAAACTTTCGTTGCGCGACCTGATGGCAGGGAACGGCGTCTTGATGATTTTCGCCGCGCTGGTCGGCGGCCTGGGATATTGGATGTACCTGCTTGGCGGATTTGAGATCGTGCCCGGCTTTTTCGTGTCATTCCAGCTCCCCGGCACCGAACATGGTTGGCGGGGCACGCATACCGGCCCCGTCCTGAACGGCCTGATGACCATCGCCGTCGCCTTCGTCATCCCACACCTGAACTTCTCTGAAAAATGGGGCAAGATCTGGGGCTGGATCGTCATGCTCGACGGCTGGTCCAATGTGATCTTTTACTGGGGCTCGAACTTTTCGCCGAACCGCGCGCTGGCCTTCGGCGACACGCCGATTGGTCCTTCTAACATTTTCAGCTTCATCGGACTTGCGCCCGCGTACGTGTTCGGCGTCCTGAACATGATTGCGCTGGTGGCAATTGGTCGGCAGGCAATCATCGTCGCCAAAGCGCGTCAGTCTGGCCAATCCAATCACGCAGCATCGAGAGGTGTCGCCTGATCGGCGGCACCGAACTTACCGAAAGGCCATCTTATGCACTGTCTTTGCGTCGAGTACCCCGCCCCGGCGGACCCTGAACAGTTTCGCACCTATTACACCACTCGTCATCTGCCGCTTGCCGAGCAGTTGCCAGG
>NZ_CAXHZD010000016.1:0-11329 GCF_964021855.1 uncultured Sulfitobacter sp. | reverse complement strand
TGATATAGGCCGAAAACTCTGGCTACTGGCGGTCCAAAGTTGGGTAGCAGTGCAAGGCTCAAGCTCCTCCACCTATAACTGCACTCAGACAGCAACTCACCTGCTGAAAGGCCCTAGTCGAATAGTCTTATTTTGAACCTTCTGCTTCTATGGCGGTGGCAAGCCCAATGAGGCGGAGCACACGAATCTCTGCGATAAGATCAGGGGCCAGCAATTGAAGACGGTTTGCCAAGAGGACCAAACGATGAACTCATATCGAGAAACTGACGGGCCTTTTCGCTCGCGCTACACGTGAGCTCACACGACAACTCAACTTACCCTTATGTCCCCACCCTGCACATGATAGCCCTCGACCCGAGCGGCGATCAAGCGGCGCAGACGAGCCTTGTCAGCTTCAACGATCGAGCCCTGCAACTCACGCAGCATCGACGCAACCTCAATCTGGCTCAGCATCCCTTCTTGCGCACGCAGGATCTTGGCGTGCGGTGTAGGCAGCAGGCTGTCGTCGTCGATCAGCAGCTCTTCGTAAAGCTTCTCACCAGGGCGCAATCCGGTAACCTTGACCTCGATATCGCCCTCGCCAGTGTTGGGGTCCTTCACCTTCCGCCCTGAAAGCGCGATCATCCGATGCGCGATGTCGATGATCTTTTGCGGCTCGCCCATATCGAGAACAAAAACGTCACTGCCCCTCGCATAGGCCCCCGCTAAAAGCACCAACCGCGCCGCCTCTGGAATGGTCATGAAGAACCGCGTCACGTCTTTATGTGTCACGGTAACAGGTCCTCCACGTGCGATCTGCTTTTGGAACAGTGGCAATACGGACCCAGACGATCCCAGCACGTTCCCGAACCGGACCATCGCAAATTTGGTCGTTCTGTGACGCGTCTGCATGTCCTGAACGACCAGTTCGGCCATCCGCTTGGTCGCACCCATGATGTTCGTGGGCCGGACGGCCTTGTCGGTCGAAACCAGAATGAACCGCTCCAGCTTCGCCTCGGCAGCACATTCAGCCACAACCTGCGTCCCAAGCACGTTGTTCCGCGCCCCTTCCAGCTCATTCTCTTCGACCAGGGGCACATGTTTATAAGCGGCCGCGTGAAGAATGATCTCAACCCCCTCCTCCGCGATCACTTCAGCAACACGTGCCTTGTTGGTCACGGACCCAAGCCGTGCAACAACCGGAATACCCGTCGCCTTCGCCTCGGCCTGCAGCTCTTGATCAATCGTATAAAGCTGAAACTCGCCCTGCTCGAACAGAATAATCCGCGCGGGGTTACAGCTTATCAACTGGCGGCAAAGCTCGGACCCGATCGACCCCCCTGCTCCGGTCACCATCACCACGCGACCAGCGTAGGCCTTTGCGATCTCGGGGATATCCAGATCAACCTTGTCACGGCCCAACAGTTGGTCGGGTGCAACCGTGCGCAGGCTTTGCACCAGCCCTTTGCCCGACATCAGATCGACGTAAGACGGCAATACCTGCACCTCGACATTATGAACGCCCAGCTTGCCGATCAGTTCGTCCCGACGGTCTTTTGCCATGGACGGCACGGCCAGCAGAATCTGCTGGATCCCGCGTGCCGTGATCAGCTTCGACAGCTTGCCGGATCCATGAACCGGCAGGCCAGCAACCATCAGACCATGCAGGTTCGGGTTGTCGTCGATGAAAAACACCGGCCGCGCCTCGCGCGCCTGCCGCAGCGCTGCGGCAAGCTGGATGCCAGCAGCACCTGCCCCGTAAATCGCCACCGGCTTGCGGTCACCCCCGCGTTCGGACAGCCAGCGGATCAGCGAAAGACCCACCAGACGGGCAGCAACAGCGAAGAGACAAAAGAACATCCCCAGCAGCAGCGGCACGGATCGCGGCGCTGACAGGTCCAGCATATAGCTCATCGCCATCGCGCTCAGCGCCAGCAGCACCGCGGCAACGCCTATATTTGACATGGAATTTGTATCAAAAGCGTTAAGCTTGATGCGGTGTAGCCCCAACGCCCAGGTGATCCCGATGCCAAAGAACGTCATCGCCCCGAACAGCGCCCAGCTTGACGACATGAAATCCAGGGGGGCCGCTGTACCATAGCGCAATGCAAAGGCACAATATAGACTGAGCGGCACCAAAAGGCTGTCCACCGCCATGAAAATAAGTCGCTTGGTCGACCGTGGAAGGTGGTGGATGCTTTGGATGTTCATAATGCGCATTATTATACTATTTTGAAAAAATGTAATTGAATAAGGGCTGAGTACCAGACAGCGGGCTTTCAGAGAAACCTTTTTTTGGCCTATGAACTGCTGTGATAAGCTCCATCTTGCCCATGCGCGTGTTTCACCCAACATCTAGTGCGCCCTCTTTTTTGGATTCCTATATCGAGGGGACGACACAAGGAAAATATGCTGCAACGCAGAAAGGCTTCAGCGCCTCAAACAGGCAGGAAACTGCCAACATGCAGGGTCATTCGCACCCTTATGGGGCCAGTTCGCGAAACCGGTGCAATCAAACCGATTCTCCGGACCTTAGACCAATCGAAGCTCTCCGATCCCACAAAACTCTTGCGCGACACTTAACCTTTCGGCAATAGTCATGAAAAGAAGGCGATTAACACCATGTTCCGTGAACATGGGATGGAGGTCGAGGGCAGATAAGCAATCCGTAAGATATCGATGACTTAAATGCAGTCATACGTAAACTTGCAAGCTCGGCGAGTTAACGTGACAACACGCCTTCAACTTCTGCAGAAGTGTTAATCTGCTCAAGAAGGCCGTTGACTACACCGCGCAGGTACCCGTCATTTCGATTACCAGAGGAACGGTCAGAATAGCTGTCGATTTCACCAATGAACAAAACCGATGGCGCTTGTTGGGCGGCCGCAAGAGCTGCGAACATGTCACCTTGGTGGCCATGCCTTTGGCAATCAGAATAAGATTTAGTGATCAAGGAATTCATGCGCTCCCGGCGAATACATTCGCTAGCATCGTCTGTCCCGTGCCGAGAGGGCCATAGAATATGGTACTTCTGGTCAAACCCGACCAGGTGACACTGCCCTCTCGCCAAAAACTCAGATCTGCAAGCATCCGTTTCAGCGGTGGCATTGCGTCCCTAAGTCCTTCGACATCACCCAGATTAATGCGCGGCCCACTGTTCTGCACTTCTACAATCTATGAAATACGGTCAACGACACGTAGTGTCATCGTCTCTTCTAACGCGGCAGCAACTTGAATTGGCTCCAACCGGCGAAGCGCGTCAGAATCTGGCAGTCGTTCCAATAGCTTGTCTTCCGCGAGATGGCCGGTATTATTATGTGTGGATCGCAATGTCTCAAGTATCGTGTCCGCTGAGATGCCAAGAAAGTAAAAACTCTGATACACTAAGCATTCTTGCTCCGCAGATAGCTGACTTTTCGCACTACAGACCGCCACACGGGCGCGCGGCGCGTGAGACCTTTGTCGATCGCTTGTCGGAATTTTGGAACCGAGCACTTCTGCTCCCCGGCGACCAGATCTGAGCCGTTACTATAGATGTGTTAAGCAGCCTTCTGGCCTGACGGACACGGTTGTTTTTTCTGCCAATGCGCCAGCACCTCTAGTGCAACGCTTTCAAGTTGAGACCGCATCTGACCAGATGGGCAGAGCATCACAGTGGGTCCCCCTGGGCGGAAAACCTGCCTGCTGGACCTGTCGCGGTTTGATGCCGCTCCTTTGATAGCATTTACTGCAACAAAGGAGACTGACTATGGGACTGAAACGGACGGACGAATTTCGCCAAGATGCGGTGCGGATCGCGCTGACCAGTGGGCTTACGCGCAAACAGGTGGCTGATGATCCACTGCCTGACAGGGTATTGCGCAGCAATGTCCCGAGAAGGTGGATGTCGGGATGTCGACGCTGAACAAATGGATCACAGCACACCGAGATACGGATGTGGTTTCGAAAGAGGATTTGAGCCTCGCCCAAGAGAATGACCGGCTTCGGCGTGAGATACTATTACCTGACAGCACATGCTTGCATGTGTGAGAGGGCGCATTCTCGAGGAGGAGAGCGAGATCTTAAAAAAAGCAACGCAGTTCTTCGCGGGCCAAAAGCCATGAGTCTTAAGTTCATTGAAGAGCACCGATCTGCATTTTCTGTTGGCCAGATGTGCCATGTTATGAATGTCAGCCCGCGTGGTCTGCGTGCGTTCCGCACTTGGCCTGCAAGCCGTCGGAAGCGGTCTGATATGGTGACTTTGGCCCACATAAAGGAACAATCTCGTCTCAGTCTTGGCAGCTATGGCAGGCCGCGCATGACTGAGGAGTTGAAAGAGATTGGCCATCGTCGCGTGGGCCGATTGATGCGCCAGAACGGCATATCAGTCAGTAGAACCCGCAAACACAAGGTCACAACCGATAGCTATCACAAGTTCAACATCGCGCCCAATCTGTTGGATCGGAACTTCACAGCAGACGGGCCAAACCTGAAATGGGCGGGTGATATTACCTATATCTGGTCCCGCGAAGGCTGGCTCTATCTTGCCGTGATCTTGGATTTGCATTCACGCCGAGTGGTCGGCTGGGCCGTTAGTACCCGAATGAAACGCGATCTGGCGATCCGAGCGTTGAAGATGGCCATCGCATTCCGGGCACCGCCCAAGGGCTGCATCCATCATACTGACCGTGGCAGCCAATATTGTTCACACGACTATCAGAAGATCTTGCGCCAACACGGCTTCAGCGTGTCCATGAGCGGAAAGGGCAATTGCTATGACAACGCAGCTGTCGAAACGTTCTTCAAAACCATCAAGGCTGAATTGATCTGGCGCGATACATGGGAAACCCGCAGGAAGGCAGAGATGGCGATCTTCGAATACATAAACGGCTTCTACAATCCGCGACGCCGTCATTCAGCACTAGGTTGGAAAAGCCCTGTCGCCTTCGAGCGAAAGATGGCTTAAACGAGCACCCGGGGCGGCACAAAAGCGTGACAGGTCCGAACAGAAGGAAATCGGCAATGAGCATGCGCTGCCCCCTGAAAACTGGACCGTTTGACGCTTCCGCCACGACAGCCATCACCAGTTGTCGACCCACCCCGGGGACTTCATGGCAGCCTACAACTTTGCCGAAAGGTTGAAGACGCTCAGTGGCCTTATGCCCTACAAACACATCCGCAAAATCTGGACATCACAGCCAGAACGATCCGTTCTCGGCCCTATCCAGCAGATGCCGAGAATAAAAAATAAGTGCTATTCAACCAGCCCCTCTATATGTGATATCTACGGGAGGCAAAGCCTTGCTCCCGTCAGAGTTGTCACTCACACTCCCTGATTGACCCAATCGGTGACATTTTTGAATGGAGCTTGCAATATTTTCCCTCTTTCGATTGAACAGACACCACTCCCCGGCGTCCTCGTCATCACCCCAACCCGCTTTGGCGATCAACGTGGCTTTTTTTCCGAAAGCTACAGCGCAAAGGCGCTAGCCGAAAACAGGATCACCACGCAATTCGTGCAGGATAATCACTCTCTGTCCATGACCCAAGGCACCATTCGCGGGATGCACTTTCAGGCTCCACCTCATGCGCAGGACAAGCTGGTGCGCTGTGGGCGTGGTGCTCTCTTCGACGTGGCGGTCGATATCCGCAAAGGCTCACCCACTTACGGGCAATGGTTTGGCACCGAGCTGAGTTTTGAGAACGGCAAGCAACTGCTGGTGCCCTCGGGCTTCGCGCATGGATTCGTGACACGCGCGCCAGAGACTGAAATTATCTACAAATGTTCGGATTATTATGCCCAGGAAACCGAAGGTTCCATCGCATGGGATGATCCTAACGTCGGGATTGACTGGGGTTTGGGGGATATGACACCGGTTTTGTCCGAAAAGGACGCAAATGCGCCTGCTTTGGCTGATCTTAACAGCCCGTTCACGTTTGAGGGTGTATAGATGAAGCTATTGGTGACGGGCGGCGCGGGTTTTATCGGCTCGGCAGTGGTGCGGTTGGCGATTGTGCGGGGGCATAGTGTGGTGAATCTTGATGCGCTGACCTATGCGGCGTGCCTTGAGAATGTGGCGAGCGTGGCAGACAGCCCACTTTACGCGTTTGAGCAGGAGGATATTTGCGATCGGGAGGCGCTGGACAGGATATTTGCGGCACATAAGCCCGATGCGGTGATGCATCTGGCGGCCGAGAGTCACGTTGATCGCTCCATCGATGGGCCGGGTGCTTTTGTCCAAACCAATGTCACGGGCACCTATACGCTGCTCGAAGCCGCCCGTGCCTATTGGCAAGAGGCGGGCAAGCCCGACAGCTTTCGCTTTCACCATATCTCCACCGATGAGGTCTACGGCTCCCTCGGGCCCACGGGGCAGTTCACCGAAGATACACCCTATGATCCGCGCAGCCCATATTCAGCGTCCAAGGCCGCGAGCGATCATTTAGTGCGCGCGTGGGGTGAGACTTACGGCTTGCCGATAGTACTGACAAATTGCAGCAACAACTACGGGCCGTTCCACTTCCCTGAAAAGCTGGTGCCTGTCGTTATCCTCACGGCGCTCGCCGGAGATCCGATTCCGGTCTACGGTGATGGGGCGAATGTGCGCGACTGGCTGTTTGTCGAAGACCACGCGGATGCGTTGCTCACCGTGCTCACCAACGGCGCGTTGGGCCGCAGCTATAACATCGGCGGCGAGAATGAGGTCAGTAATCTGGAGCTGGTTAAGATGATCTGCGCCCTGCTGGACGACCGCCACCCCGAAGGTGCGCCCCATGCCGATCTGATTACTTTTGTCGCCGACCGCCCCGGCCACGACCAGCGCTATGCAATTGATCCGACACGCATCCGAACGGAACTTGGCTGGCAGCCCTCGGTCACGGTTGAAGAAGGGCTGGCGCGTACGGTCGATTGGTACCTCGAGAACAAGGATTGGTGGCGCGCGTTGCAAAACCGTCAGGGCGTTGGTGAACGGTTGGGCAAGGCATGAAAATCCTCGTCTTCGGGCACAGCGGTCAGGTCGCCACGGAACTGCGCGCGCTGGATGGCGATGACGTCCAGATCACCGCCCTCGCCCGCGCCAATGCGGATTTGACCGACCCCGCGGCCTGCGCCGCCGCGATTGAGGCCAATGCTCCTGATGCGGTGATCAACGCCGCCGCATATACGGCCGTGGATAAGGCCGAAAGCGATGTAGAAACTGCCCACCTCATCAACGCCGAGGCTCCCGCTGCCATGGCCGGCACCTGCGCCGCTCGGGACATCCCCTTCGTCTCTATCTCGACCGATTACGTATTTTCCGGCGTGGGCGATACGCCATGGAAGCCCGGCGACGCCACCGATCCGCAAGGCGTCTATGGCCGCACCAAACGCGACGGAGAGATTGCAATCGCTGAGGCTGGTGGGCGCTATGCCGTGCTGCGGACATCTTGGGTCGTCTCGGCTCATGGCAATAACTTTGTCAAAACCATGCTGCGTCTCGGTGCCGAACGCGAGGCGTTAACCGTCGTTGCAGACCAGATCGGCGGCCCCACCGGCGCGGCAGAGATTGCAGAGGCCTGCATCACAATCGCCAAAACTCTCGTGTCAGAGCCTGAAAAATCCGGCATCTACCATTTCGCGGGCAACCCCGACACCAGCTGGGCCGATTTCGCGCGCGCGATTTTCGACGCCGCCAGCATCCCCTGCGCCGTGACCGACATCCCGTCGTCCGACTACCCCACCCCGGCGAAGCGCCCGCTGAACTCGCGGTTGGATTGCAGCGCTACACAGGCTGCTTTTGGCATCTCCCGCCCCGATTGGCACAAGAGCCTGACCCATATTTTGACCCAACTTGATTTTCCCAAGGACTGATTTCCCATGACTCAGACGCCCAAACGCAAAGGTATCATCCTCGCAGGCGGCTCCGGCACGCGGCTTTATCCGATCACAATTTCCGTGTCGAAACAGCTGCTGCCGATCTATGACAAGCCGATGATTTACTATCCGTTAAGCGTGCTGATGCTGGGCGGCATCCGCGAGATCCTGATCATCACCACGCCACAGGACGCCGACCAATTCAAACGCGCGCTTGGTGACGGCAGCCAATGGGGCATCTCGCTCAGCTACGTCACGCAACCAAGCCCCGACGGCTTGGCCCAAGCCTATCTTCTGGCTGAAGATTTCCTTGACGGAGCGCCCTCGGCAATGGTTCTGGGCGACAACATTTTCTTCGGCCACGGCCTGCCCGAGATCCTCACCCAAGCCGACGCACAAACGACCGGCGGCACCGTCTTCGGCTACCGCGTTTCGGACCCTGAACGCTATGGTGTGGTGGACTTTGATGAGAATGGTCAGGCACGCCAGATTATTGAAAAGCCGGAAGTGCCGCCGTCGAATTATGCGGTAACGGGGTTGTACTTCCTGGATAACACCGCCTCGGAGCGCGCCAAGACAGTCAAGCCATCGGCGCGTGGTGAGCTGGAGATCACAACGCTGCTTGAAACGTATCTGCACGACGGATTGCTGAATGTTCAGCGCATGGGTCGCGGGTATGCGTGGTTAGACACCGGGACGCATGGGAGCCTGCTGGACGCCGGCAATTTCGTGCGCACGCTCGAAACCCGGCAGGGGTTGCAGACTGGGAGCCCAGAGGAAATCGCATTTGACCAAGGGTGGATCGACGCCGCGGCATTGGAAGAGCAAGCCAAACTGTTTGAAAAGAACGACTATGGCGTCTATCTGAGTAACCTAACTCGTTCGTTGAAATAGCCATAAAACCCAAAATGTTTCGCGCGCGAAACAAACTCTTTTTATCGTATTGGACCCCACCGTGAGAAAAGTCTTCATCACCGGCACCGCCGGCTTCATCGGTTTCCACCTCGCACAACTCCTGCTCGATGAAGGGTTCCGCGTTCACGGTTTTGACGGCATGACTGACTATTACGACGTCAAACTGAAGCAACGCCGGCACCAAATGTTACTCCAGAACCCGCATTTTTCGATGACCGAAGGCATGCTTGAAGATGACGCGCTGATCACGCAGGTCACTGATGATTTCGCGCCGGATGCGATTGTTCACCTCGCAGGTCAAGCAGGCGTTCGCTATTCGCTGGAAAACCCGCGCGCCTATCTCGACAGCAACCTTGTCGGCACATTCAACGTGATGGAGGCCGCGCGGCGCTTGAAGGTTGAGCATCTGTTAATGGCATCGACGTCATCGGTCTATGGGGCCAATGAAGACATGCCTTTCGCTGAGACGGACAAGGCAGATACACCACTCACCTTCTATGCCGCCACCAAAAAGGCAAATGAGGCGATGGCGCATTCCTATGCGCATCTGTGGGACCTGCCGACGACGATGTTCCGCTTCTTCACTGTCTACGGCCCCTACGGGCGCCCTGACCTGGCGCTGTTCAAATTCGTCGATGCGATCCTCGATGGGCGCCCCATCGATATCTACAACCACGGCGACATGCACCGTGACTTTACCTATGTCACCGATCTCGTGCGCGGCATCCGCTTATTGATCGACACGCCCCCTGTTCGCCCAGACAACCGCGAGGTGCCCGAAGGCGACAGCCTCTCCCCTGTGGCGCCCTACCGCATCGTGAACATCGGCAACTCTGACAAGGTGCGCCTGCTGGATTTCGTCGATGCGATCGAAGAGGAGCTTGGCCAAAAGGCGATCCGTAACTACATGCCAATGCAGATGGGCGATGTGCCCGCGACTTGGGCGAATGCGGAACTCTTGCAACGCTTGACGGGTTACAAACCACAAACCGATATCAGGGATGGTATTCGGGAATTTGTAGCTTGGTTCCGCGACTATTACGCCAAGTAGTTTTTTGGACGAGGAGTTTGCGATGCCGACCTTGAATGACGCCCCCATTGCCGTGATCGGCTTGGGGTATGTTGGCCTGCCCTTGGCGGTCGAATTTGGCAAGCAGCGCAAAGTCGTCGGCTTTGACATCAACACCACTCGTATCGCCGAACTGCGCGCGGGCAAAGACAACACACTTGAGGTCAATGCCGAGGAAATGGCCGAGGCCGAACATCTGTCGTTCACCGACCAGCTTGATGATCTTGCTGACTGTACCACCTTTATCGTCACCGTCCCGACACCGATCGATGAACACAAACGCCCCGATCTCACCCCCCTGCTCAAAGCATCCGAGACGATCGGAAAGGTTTTGAAGCGCGGCGACATCGTGATTTATGAATCTACAGTCTACCCCGGTGCGACCGAAGAAGATTGTGTGCCAGTGTTGGAGAAAACCTCCGGCCTGACCTTCAACCAAGACTTTTTCGCCGGCTATTCACCCGAGCGGATCAACCCCGCGGACAAAACCCACCGCCTACCCAATATTGTTAAAGTTACCTCCGGCTCCACCCCCGAGATCGCCGATAAGGTTGATGCGCTGTATGCGTCGATCATCACCGCTGGCACGCACAAAGCGCCGTCGATCAAGGTGGCGGAAGCAGCGAAGGTAATCGAGAATACCCAACGAGACGTAAACATCGCGCTGGTGAACGAGCTTGCCCTCATTTTCAACAAGCTCGATATCGACACCCAAGATGTACTCGACGCGGCAGGCACCAAGTGGAACTTCCTCCCCTTCCGTCCCGGCCTTGTCGGCGGTCACTGCATTGGTGTTGACCCTTACTATCTAACCCAAAAGGCGCAATCCGTTGGCTACCACCCGGAAGTCGTCCTCGCTGGGCGCCGCATCAATGACGGTATGGGATGCTATATCGTCGGCCGCACAGTCCGCGAAATGATCGCGCGCGATATCCCGGTAAAAGGCTCGCGGGCACTGGTTATGGGGCTGACGTTCAAGGAAAACTGCCCGGATCTACGAAATACGCGCGTGATTGATATCATCCGAGAGCTTGAGAGCTATGGGATCGAGGTAGATGTCTATGATCCGTGGGTGGATGCGGCAGAGGCTAAGCGCGAGTATGGCTTGGAGATGACTGAAACACCTGATGTTCGGGGGTACGATTCAATTATTGTTGCCGTGGCGCATCAGACGTTTCTGAATGAGGATATCATCGAGAGCTACGCCAAGAAAAACGCCGTTGTGTTTGACGTCAAAGGTATCTTGCCACGAAGTGCGGGTGCGTTGCGTTTGTGAACGTTTGTACCTGAGCATCTTATCATCCCCTTTGCAAATTTCGGCTGGGCCGGTTGAGGTTGCATTTTCCAAAGCCCGGATCATCGCAGTGCTGGAAAAAACGCCAAGTTCGGCTTTCTTTCCCAGGAAGTACAAATAGGCTGAGTGACATTGACCTGAGCCCCAAGTTCCCTCCAGCTTGGCGCGAAGTCCTTGGGGCAGTTGCACTGCTACCCAACTTTGGACCGCCAGTAGCCAGAGTTTTCGGCCTATATCA
>NZ_CAXHZD010000015.1:0-20954 GCF_964021855.1 uncultured Sulfitobacter sp. | reverse complement strand
CTGGACGCATTCTTTGCCGCGACCGGCGCGCAGATCGACAGCACCGAGGAGCCGCGCGCCTATTACAACATCAAGACCGACCGGATTCACATGCCGCCGATTGGCACGTTTTATCGAGCGGCTGGATATTTTGGTACCTTGGCCCATGAGACAATCCACTGGACAGGCGCGACAAAGCGGCTGGACCGTTTGGGCCGATTTAACGACCGCAAGGCCTATGCGTTCGAGGAGCTGGTCGCGGAAATCGGAAACTGCATGCTGAGCGCTCAGATCGGCGTGGAGCCTGAATTCGAACAGAGCGCGGCCTATGTCGAAGGATGGCTGGAGGCGATGAAAGAAGACAGCCGCGCGATTTTCCGCGCCGCGTCCGAGGCGCAGAAGGCCGTGGACTACATCATGGCCCGCACCGCGCAGGCCGAGCGGGTGGCTGCTGAGTAAAAGCCCGCACCGCCGAAATGATCGAGGCCCCTGTCAGCAGGCGGGGGCTTTTTGCGTTGTGGTGTGATCTTAATCGTGGACGGTTTCAGGGTGACCTGTCGGTGGGTAACCTTAAGGCTACCCACCGACGGGCCCGGCGCTTCGCGCGGACGGGCATGAGATGCCCGAAAGCGGTGATGTGCTCGCGGTGTTAATGACGATCAAAAGCCATCCGCTGCACGGCGAATGAAATACTTATAGGAAGACTGAAGCATTTCTAAATGCCAAAAGGAAAGTCACAGCCCAAGCTACGGTTCGGCTGTTCTCTATCGAACTGGTGAGTGGGTGCACCAACGTCCGCGGATTGAGTTCCATGCCGACCACTGTTTTATGATCTTCAAACTCAGGAATTTTTTGCAAGTCCTTTACAGCACGATTTAAACTGACTCCAACGAGGGCTGAGAGAAACATTGCTAGCCACGACATCCACTCCATTTGGCACTCCTCCTCGCGCGCAAAAACTATTCAGAAATAGCTTGTTGGATCAAATGCTAACCTACCGTTTAGAAGTGTGGAATACTTGACACGCAACTTGCCCAAGACGGTGGTTTCCGCCTGTGACAGAAACGGTTGAGTTTTGACCGACGTACGCCAGACAGCGGACCTTCACCGGAAGGCCGGTCATTGTCGGAAGTGCGGGACAAAGCTGCTGTTCGCGTCACCAATTCGATTGTCTGCTTCGGCAATGACAATGCCAATGATTTCCTCGCCAATATGCAACCGGCTCAAAGAGAAAAGATCATGGCGATGACAAGATCCCATGCACGGCCCTCTATACCTCATTGAGATCCGACTGGATGACGAAAATCCAGGCTGGATCAAAGAGGGGCGGCGCAATGTGCTGCCTTGTTTTCGTGAAATTAAAAATCTGACATCTCTGACAGGGCATTTTCTCGTCCCCCGAACCCTTCGGAACCAATCGCGCGGGTTGTCAGCATGATGTCGCCCTAATAGCGCTGTCGGACTAATTGGAATTGGTCCGACAGCGCCATTCAGCAGGGGTAGCGTGTCCGGTTCGTCATCTTCTTCTAGGTGCTTAAGTAGCTACCTAAGTGTAACAACCGGTCCGAAAATCCGCGACCAGCTATTAGCTTGGCGGGACGACTGCTTTAAATGTGTTGCCATTCTTCTGGGACCCAAGCGTAGGCCCCGTCTTTCTCTTCGACGTGACCGACGCCAGGGAATGGCAAATGGGTGCCCGCAACGGCGATCTTGTCGGCAACCACCATATCCAAGACACGGCGGCGCGTCTCGGCGGCCTGCACGCCATCTGCGT
Organism: uncultured Sulfitobacter sp.; assembly: GCF_964021855.1. NCBI lineage: Bacteria > Pseudomonadati > Pseudomonadota > Alphaproteobacteria > Rhodobacterales > Roseobacteraceae > Sulfitobacter > uncultured Sulfitobacter sp. The sequence goes on along the minus strand of NZ_CAXHZD010000015.1, from coordinate 19,201 downwards.
CAAAGGCGATACCGGCATCAGGGTGGCTAAACTGCAGCGACGCCAAAGCTGTGCTGTCTCCCCATATGATCAACTGATCAGAGCCATCCGACACACGGACCCCACTGTGTCCTGGGGTATGCCCTGGCATTGCCAAAGTGGTAAGGCCGCCACCAAGATCGGTATTGTCGCCAAACATTTCAGTCCGCCCAGTGTAGGCCTCGCTGACCGCACGTGCCAAAGCAAAGAAACCTTGCGAAGACTCCGGCGCACCCGATGCAATCATCTCATCTGTCCAGAAGGCATGATCGGCTTCGCTGACATGCAGCGATGCATTCGGGAAGACCGGGCCATTCTCTCCGATCAATCCCCCGATGTGATCTGGGTGCATGTGGGTCAACACAATGCGCGTCACCTCTTCAGGTGCAACGCCAAGCAACTCCAGCGATGTGCGCATCCTGCCAGCCGTTGGTCCAAAGGCACCGCCTGCACCAGCATCAACCAAGGTAATCTCGTCTCCTTGGCGAATGACGTGAGTACTGATTGCCAGCGGAATCGGCTTTGCGGGGTCAAGATAGGCCGCCCGCATTCCCTCTGTGATTTGCTCGCCCCCGAGGTTCGTCACAAGAGTCTTATCGAGTTCGAAATAGCCGTCCAGCAATGTCGTCAAGCGCAGATTGCCTACCATACGATCATAGAAGGTTGGGAGTGGTGCTGTTGCGTGGGCTGCGGCTTGAAGGGGTTGTGGACGTCCGGCGGCGAGAAGGGCGGCCCCACCAGCAGCACCCAAAATCAATCCACGGCGCGAAAGATCGAAAGAAGTCATAAATTATTCCTTGTTTCATAGGCAGAACTTCCATTCCGCGTATTGTATGCTTTTAACTAAATAGGTCTAAATTTCAGATGACCACCCACCGAGAGCATTGACAGACCAGCGGCCCTCGGACGAACAGCGGACATCTTACGGATTTGCGGCACACCATAACTGGGCTCGATCCCGACTTTCGCCGCGCTCTCCACGAACGTCTGCTGCTGGACAAAAACCTATGGTCACAACATTTGGGACAAATACGGTCGTTTTTGCCGGTTTCTCCTGCCCTACGAAAAACCAATCGCTTAGCTATGCCAAAAACCCCCGGCAAAACCTTTGCAGTTCTGGCAGGTTTTTGTCACAGTGAATTATGATTATTGGATATGCCCGCGTCAGCACTGACGGCCAGAACCTCGACGCCCAAACCGACGCGCTGAAAGCGGCGGGATCAGGCAAACTGTTCGCAGACAAGATCAGCGGGTCGAAGCGTGAACGGCCCGAACTGGAGAGGATGCTGGAGCAGCTTCGTAACGGCGACGTTGTCACCGTCACAAAATACGACCGTTTGGCCCGTTCCCTGAAAGACCTTCTGGAGATCGTGGAGGTCATAGGCGAGCGCGGTGCCGGCTTCCGATCACTGGCCGAGGACATCGACACAACAACTCCGGCGGGCCGTCTCGTTTTCCATGTCTTCGCTTCAATCGCCCAATTCGAACGCGAACGTATTTCAGAACGGACCATGGAGGGTCTGGCGTCTGCCCGCAAGCGGGGCCGGATCGGTGGCAGGCCCCCTGCCCTGTCAGCCGCCCAAAAGGACGAGGTGCGGCGCATGAGGGACGAGGAACACCGCGCTATCCCCGAGATAGCGCGGTTGTTCCAGGTTAGCGAGCGAACGGTTCGGCGGGCATGATATTCTGTAAAAAGTCTGGTCGTAAATGACGGAAATCAAGGAAGTCTCCGAACGTTTAAACCGGTTGTCGGAGCAAGAGCTCGCGACCTTTATCTCTCTCATCGAAAAGATGCCTGATGAGGAGGTTGCTGTCTTCACCATCGAAGCTTGCCGTGCTTTAGACTATTGGCTTGTCCATGGCACATTCTCTGATGATTCACGGCAGAAGCTCTCCGAGCAAGATCTAAATATTGTGATGAGGGGTTGGAATCCCCTCATGTCCAGCGTTCTAAAACGCATCGGCAAGTTTCACGGGATTCCCCTACTCGGAAGTACTCATCAAACCATTCGCGCTGCAACCAGTGAACTTCACCGGTTAGGAAGACATATTTTGCTCAGGAAAACTGCCGAACTAGTCGGCAGGGGTCTGGCTTGTGGGAAGAGCACAAGCGAACAGATTTCCATTTGGCTCAACTACGCTGGCGATAGTGACCTTTTCCTAGATCAGATCGAGGACGACCGCTTGCTCGAACTGTCAGAGAGCGTTAAGCAAGGCCCATCATGGCTGGATACAGCATTGGAATCGCACAAAATTCCAAATCTCCAACAAGCGCTAGACGCCATAGTTTTCAGGTACGAAACCACGCGTGGCACTCTAGTTGGATATAAATCGACGCCTGAGATTGACGACCATTACGGTGCAGTCGTTTTGGATCATGTACTGAGTTGTCGTGACAAAAGCGGTTTTCACCCTGAAGCACGGATCAATGGTGTATCAGCAAATGACGTGACACAGGTGGTTCATCTGCTCGTGAGCAGCCGTCTGAAGCACCTTCAGCTCGTTGCTGCAGGCAAGCGCAGATGGCCAGACATAAACTACTGGATGAGTTTGAGTGTATGGAAGCCGAAGGGGGAGGTCGTAGCGCTGCTGTCAGGAGCTTCTGGGATTGATCCAATCATCGTCTCAATCATCGTGGACCTTCTGACCTTGAAGCCAGATTCCGCCCCTGACCTTTCATCTGATGTCGATCCAGTTGTGCCACTCTTCATCAAGATTTCCGATATGTATCTTCTCGAACCGGTAGGAGCGCTGTTCCTGAATCCTTTTGATGTCATTCAACGCATAAATGCAGACCAAAAGACCCGACAGGCTTTAATGGAGCATCGAGAAGGTATGATGTTGGCCAACGTAAATGGTCTGTTTCAAGGTACCCGGTATGATTGCATCGATACACCAGTTCGTCTCAGGCGGGAGGGTAGAGCACTGACGGATATCGATGGCGCTGTTCTGGACCGCACAACGGGAGACTTGGCCCTATTTCAGTTGAAGTGGCAGGATTTCAAAGGCGCGACCACAAGGCAAACAATGAGCCGAGCGAAGAACTTTGTCGGGCAAGTGCAAAAGTGGGCCGAAGATACGGCGGCCTGGATCAGTTCAAATGGAACTGAAGAGCTTTTGAAATCGCTGCGGTTACGAAAGCCACCCGGCATCGAAGCTGTGAGCGTACGCCTGTTTGTAATAGGGCAAATGGGCGCTCGTTTTGGTAGCTATGGCCACAAGGTAGAGGATTCCAGGCTAGCCGCTGCAACGTGGCCACAATTTGTAAGATTACGGTATGAGATAGGCCCAGTATCAAGTGTTTTCAGAAGCTTGCACAGTGCTATTATTGCGGAAAGCACAGGAAAGGTTTCGGTGCACCCAATGCCCTTTGACCTCGAGACCTGTGGTACGGTGGTTCAATTTGAAAACCTTTGGAATGAAAGACGCTCGTGAATATCTTAAACATTACAAACTTTATTGATGGGCCAAGGGCAACGTTTCGACTGTCACAAGTGGCGTACGTGGTTGCAGAGCGGTTAGCCAATGCCTGATATCGAAGAAAGTAAACTGCGCTTCAAACCAAAGGCACGAATTATTCGGACTATTGGTGACCAATTGATCAGTGGCCCTGAAGCTGCAGTGATCGAATTGGTGAAGAATGCTTATGATGCTGACGCAAACTTCGTAGAGATAAGGTTCAGTCCACCACTTCAGCCGGGTCAGGGTCGAATATCCATCTCAGATGACGGTCATGGGATGTCGCTAGATGACATTCGCTTGAAGTGGATGGAACCCGCGACAGCATCAAAAGTGAAGAATCGCCGCTCGCCAACCAAAAATCGAAAGATGATGGGGTCTAAAGGAATTGGGCGGTTTGCGGCTGCAAAGCTTGGCGCAAAAATGGCTCTCACATCGACCGTCCAGACCAAGGAAGGCAATGCCGCAGTCTTAATTCCGGAACTGGATTGGAGTATTTTCAGCGATGATGTGTACCTGTCAGACATCGCAATCGACTATCTCGTTCAGGCTGTTGAAGAACCAACAGGCACAACGATCGAGGTCATCGAGCTTCATGAGGAATGGACGAAGGAAAGGCTGACAAAGTTATACAACGAACTTAGGCGATTGCTTTCACCGTTCTCGGCGTCGCACGAAAATGGTGAAGAATTTTCAGTCTATCTCGATTTGTCCGATTGCGACAGCGGCTCCGCTGGATTCGATCCAGAGGAAATTTTTGCGCAAGCCGGACCTGATCTCTCCGACGGCCCTTACAGTGGCCAAGGCCGCCGCGTTCATCCCTTCCCCCTGTTATCGACCTGCGATTATGAACTCAGCGGGTCGCTCGCAGCAGATGGCTCGTTTGAGGGTTCATTTGTAATTCATCGCGCCGGACGGGGTGCTGAAACGATCACGATCCCGGGTACTGGCATAAAGCGAAGTGAAAGTGCGGGAGATGTCGAAGTTCAACTTTATCTGTTTGATCGAGAAGCAGACGCGCTGAAGAGCAATATGAAGGCAGCAGGAATGGGAGATTTAAGTGCCACTGAGGCGCGCCGGTTGCTCGATAGTATATCGGGGGTCGCAATATACCGCGAAGGTTTCCGGGTAAGACCCTACGGTGATCCAGAGAATGATTGGCTGGCACTTGATTCCCGACGCGTCCAGGACCCGTCCCTGCGGATCGGACACAATCAGATAGCCGGATACCTCAAAATTGGGAGCGAGCAGGACTCGAACCTTTTCGAGAGGAGCAGCCGGGAGGGCCTCGAAGACAACGCAGCATTTCAGAATCTTGCAAGGCTGACGAAGCGGTTGCTCGCGGAGGTTGTTGAACCGAAACGCTTTGACTTCCGAGAGAAGGCTGGGATTTCTAGGCCTCGTTCATCGTCGTTCGATGAGCTGAAAGAGCTTTCCGAACTGAAGCGCATTAGGAAGCTGATCTCTTTGCTGGAGCCTAAACAGCGCGAACAGGCAGAGCGCATCATTGACACAGAGTCGCAACGATTGTCGATGCGAGTTGATGCGATGCGAGAGCGGCAAAGGGTTCTTGAAGCACAATCTTCACTTGGAGCAATACTCGCCGAGGTGCTGCACGAGGGATCGCCAGAAGCAACGTTTGTCCGGAAGAGCGCGGATCGCATGAACGTCATGCTGAAGACATTTCTAACGGGCGATGACAACGGCAAGAGTAAAGCAAGAGAATTCTTTTCCGAGCGAATACCGCAAATGAAAGCATCAGGCGAGAAGCTGTCCGAACTGTTCCGGGTCTTGCGGCCGTTGGCTGGTGGAAAGCGTCGGCAACCGACACTGTTCTACCCGATCAAGACAATCAAAGACGCTTTGGCCATATTTGAAGGCCATCAAGTGGAGGTAGAGATCGAAACGACCGCTAAGGGCATGGAGTTCCTCGGTCATGCAGAAGACCTATCTACTGCTATGGTGAACATCGTAGGCAATGCGGTGCATTGGTTTGAGGCAACGGGTATTGAAGAACCATGTATTCAAATCACACTCTCCCGTTCTGATGATGGAGGACATGTGTTCATCGAAGATAATGGACCAGGAGTCCGTGAAGAGTTTATGGAGCGCATCTTCGAGGTTGGCTTCACTCTGAAGGATGGTGGTACCGGCCTTGGCTTAAACATTGCACGCGAGGCATTGGCAAGATCAGGGGGAAAACTCAAGTTTCATCCAGAACACAAGGATGGAGCATTGTTCGAAATTGAATTTCCGGTAGGACCAAAACATTGAAAAATAAAACTATTCTCGTCGTTGAAGACGAGGGACGCATGATTACGCTGATGCAGGAAGCGCTTGAAGAGTGGAACAATGCCAACGAGGGCAACGGGCGCTATTTTAAGGCGATTCCGGCGAATACTGTCGCGAACGCTCTAGAGGCAATTTACGATTACAGGATCGACTGCGCGATAGTTGACTTGAGATTGCCTACGGGCGACGTAGGAAAGCAGAATTCCCCAGACGTAGGCAACACGCTCGTATCTGACCTAATAATAACAAAGGGTATGCCGGTTGCGATTGTGTCGGGACACCCGGCAGAGGTTGACCCCAAGTTTACTGATATGCCTGTGAGCACATTTGACAAAGCAGATGACGGGTACGAACACGCGCTCAGCTGGTTGGGCGAGCAGTGGTCACTCATGGAGGCACTTAGAAGTGTGCGTGAGGTTCTGGAGCAGTCTGCAGGTGATGTCTTTGCTCGGAGAATCTGGCCGAATTGGTCGCGGATGGAAGACGCCATCGGGCATGACAACAAGAAGTTGGCTACGGCGATTGCGCGGCAGTATGCAAGCCACACCGCCGAGCTGCTCGGCCTCGAAGCGGCAGGCGATTGGCACCCTTATGAAAACTTTGTCATGCCATCATACATAGACGACAGAGCCCATACCGGGGATATTTTTCTACTCGAAGATACCAACTGTATAGTTCTGACGCCGCAGTGCGACATGGCGACTGGCAAAGTTCCTAATGTGTTGCTGGCTGAATGCACCCTTGGTACCGATTTTTGGATGGAAAACGTTGAGGCTTTGCGAGCGGCTACGAGCAACAACAAGCGGAAAGAACCAACCAGATTCTTGCGCACCTTCGTTAATCAAAATCTACCCGCATCAATTCACTTCCTGCCCCCTATTCCAGGTACTGAAGAGCCGGTTTTCGTTCAATTTAGCAAAATTAGAACGATGCCGTTGGATGAGTTGAATCAACAGCTTGATGCGAGAGTCGCTTCAGTTTCGCCTCCATTCCTTGGAAATCTCGTACAGCGCTTCGGTGCGTTCATAAGCCGAACTGGACAACCAAACATCGGTGTTGAGCATTTTTGATTTTGATCGAGATGTACAGAATGCCACCACTTTTGCTGCCTTAACACATTTTAGAACATAACATGAACAAATGCCAGAAATAGGGTTCCCAAAACCGCTGGGGCAGATTATGACATGTTGTCAATAATAGACACAGATCAGGGGCAGGCACATGAACGCGCATCCACGGACAGAATTTGCAGAATTGATGGAGCGGGCCGGTCTCGACATCGACACTGCGGCAAAACTTCTAGACGTAAACGCCCGGACAGTCCGGCGTCATATCAACGGCGAAGGCAAGCGGATCGACCAGCTCCGGCTGGAGAAGCTGCGCCAGACAGCGGATGCGCGTTGCACGGGTGAGCGCCTGGAAGGTTTCCGGTTTATCGACCTCTTTGCCGGTGTTGGCGGCATCCGTATTCCATTCGAGGCCATAGGTGGACGATGTGTATTCACGGCGGAATGGGACCGATTCAGCCGTGAAACCTACAGTGCCAACTTTCCTGAACCAGCCAACAGCGAACATATTTTTGCCGAGGACCTGCGCCCCTATGCGAACGCCCCGGAGACAATCCCAGCCCATGACGTGCTACTGGCCGGTTTTCCCTGTCAGCCGTTCTCTATCGCGGGCGTTAGCAAGAAAAACGCCCTTGGCCGTCCGCACGGCTTTCTCTGCGATACGCAAGGGACACTTTTCTACGATCTGGCCAAGATCATCGACCATCACAAGCCACCAGCATTCCTTCTGGAGAACGTGAAGAACCTTGAGCGGCATGATGGCGGCAAGACCTTCGCAACGATCATCCATGTGCTGGAGAAAGAGCTGGGCTATCGCATATTCCACAAGGTGATCAGCTCGACACCGTGGGTGCCACAAAAGCGCGAGCGCATTTTCATTGTCGGCTTCAAGGATCACAGCATCGAGTTCGATTTCGATCAGCTTGCCGTGCCCGAAGGTGACGGTCCAAAGTTGGGTTCGATCCTCGATAAAAAGGTTGATCCGAAATATACACTCACAGAACACATGTGGAATTACCTTCAGGGTTACAAGGAAAAGCACAGGAAGGCCGGTAACGGCTTCGGATTCTCGCTCTTTGGCCCACGGGACGTGGCCCGCACCCTGTCCGCCCGCTACTACAAGGACGGCTCCGAAATCCTGATCGCACAGAAGGGCGACCGCCCGCGCCGTCTGACACCACGCGAATGCGCCCGCCTGATGGGGTTCGAGAAGCCCCGACAGACCAACTGGAAAATCCCCGTGTCCGACACACAGGGCTATCGCCAGTTCGGAAACGCCGTTGTCGTGCCTGTCGTCCATGCTGTCGCACAACTCATGCAGCCGCGCATCATCGAGGCGATGGAGCTGGACGGGCGGGAAGTTCCCCAGACCGTTCAGGTGCAGCTCCCCCTGCCCGAGCCGGGTATCGCTGCGGAGTAATGCCTGCGGATACTGTTATGCCCGCAACCCGAAGCCGAATGATGGCCGGTATCAAGGGCAAGAACACCAAACCGGAGCTGGCAATCCGATCCGCGCTGCACAAGCGCGGCTTTCGGTTTCGGCTGCATCGCAACGACCTGCCAGGCAAACCAGACCTTGTGTTTACGGGCCGGAATGCCGTGATCTTCGTGCATGGCTGTTTCTGGCATGGCCATGTCTGCCATCTGTTTCGCTGGCCAAAGAGCCGGGAAGAATTCTGGCGCGACAAAATCGGGACGAACATCAAGCGCGACCGGCGGCAGTATCAAACATTGACCGAGACGGGCTGGCGCATCGGAACGGTTTGGGAGTGCGCCCTGAAGGGCAAGACCCGCCTGCCCTTTGATGGCGTTGTCGATCAATGCGCCATATGGTTGAAATCAGATATAAAAATACTGGAGGTGAGCGGGGATGAAGCGCGGACAACTGTCTGACTATTTCGAGGGCGTCGGGGTCAAACGTCTGTCTGCCGTCGATGCCGAACCAAAAACATCCAATCAGCATGAGGTCGGAACCACGAAGAAGATGCGGGACGACTTTCTGGGCGAGAACCACCAGGAGAAGTTCCCAGCGATCTACATCTGGCTGGGCGGCGATCAGGAGGGTTTCACCGAGGAGAGCTGGGCCACGCATTACGACGCGCGCCTCAACAAGCCCCGCGCCGCTGAATGGCGGCTCTACTACCCCTCAAATCCCGTGACAGAGGCCATGAAGGCCGGAGACACCCTTTTCCTCGCCAAGGATCAGGGCGGCGTCCTGTGGTTTATCGTGGCCCCGGAGGGGTCCACCAGCGAGCAACAGCTTTTCTGGTTGTTCGGGTTGCGCCCCGAGGGCAAGTCTTTCGTGTCGCGCGAGTTCTCCGACGCGGAGCCGGAGCTGGACTTTGCGGCGCGCTTTATTCTGGACGAGATCGGCGTCGAGTTTGAGGAACCCGAAGCCGACAAACTGGACAGCATCATCGAGAAATTCGGCACGACCTTCCCGAAAACGGCCGAGTTTTCCGATCTGGCCCGCCTCACCCTGCCCGAGGTCCGCGCCGAGGATGACCCGGACGCAGCACTTATCGCATGGCTTGACCATGAAGAAGCCCTGTTCCGGCGGCTGGAGCGCAAGGTCGTATCGTCGCGGATCGAGGCGGGGTTTGTTGATGACACCGGCACGGACGTTGACGGCTTCATCAGCTTTTCCCTGAGTGTGCAGAACCGGCGCAAATCCCGCATGGGGCATTCGCTGGAGAACCATCTGGCCGCTGTTCTGAGGGCGCATGACATACGGCATGTCCGGGGCGCGATGACCGAACACAAGCACAAGCCCGACTTCCTGTTTCCCGATCTGGAGACTTACCAGGCAGCACCAGCCGAGGGTGACGCGCGGCTGACGATGCTGGGGGCCAAATCCACATGCAAGGACCGCTGGCGACAGGTTCTGGCCGAGGCCGAGAAGATCAGCCGCAAACATCTACTGACACTGGAGCCGGGGATTTCAGAGCCGCAGACCGATCAGATGGAGGCGTCCAGCCTTCAGCTCGTAGTCCCCTCCCCTGTTCACGGCAGCTACACCGCCGCGCAGCGCGGCTGGCTTTGGTCTGTTGGGGATTTCATTGGCGAGGTTCGGGCGCGACAGGGATAATCGGGAGACAATCATGCGGCCCCTGAACTAGATAGGGCGTTTCAACTCTCAAATGTGTGTTTGAGTAATTGAGTGCCATCATGTGATTGCTCAGTGTATGACAATCCACCTTGAGGAGAACCCGTATGACGGAAAAAAACACGCAGCCACCTACCGACCATGACGCAGTGAAAGCACCGCACGACGCTCTGGTCGAGGGCGAGCAATCAGGAGAACCGCAGCCCTTCGATTTCGACCGGTTCAAGACCCGCAAGCGCGCAGAACTTGACAACTCCGGTAGATAGATCACGCTTGCCTCAACTCAAACACTCAGTTACTCTTTTGAGTAAAAACACAAATGAGGCAAAGTATGAGCATTATTTCTGTCCTAAATCCCAAAGGTGGTAGCGGAAAAACTACCATCAGCACAAATCTCGCCAGATCACTGCATGAGCTGGGACACTCGGTCCTGATGGTGGACAGCGATCCACAAGGCAGCGCCCGTGACTGGCACGCCGCCAGCGAAGACAATCCCATTGAACTGGTCGCGCTGGACCGTCCCAACAACGTCAAGACGCTGGCCAGCATGGCCGCAAACTACGATTACGTGGTGATCGACGGCGCGGCAAAGTTGGAAGACATGATCGCGGCCTGCATAAAGGTCAGCGATTTTGTTCTGATTCCCGTGCAGCCTTCGCCGTATGACATCTGGGCTGCGTCGGACCTGGTGGATTTCATCAAGGCTCGGCAAGAAGTGACTGACGGATCGCCGCGTGCAGGGTTTGTGGTTTCCCGTGTCGTGGAGGGAACCCGGCTTGGCAGCGATGTGCGGACGGCCTTGGATGACTACGCCTTGCCAGTCTGCGAAACGACTATCACACAACGGCAGGTGTATCCCCAGACCGCATCCGAGGGGCTGACCGTGTTCGATGCTGACAACGCCAAAGCAAGGGCGGAGACTACGGCGTTGAGCAACGAGATATTGGCGATGCTGGCACCGGCGAAAAGAGAGGTGGCGTAATGGCATTGTCTGCAAAACGTCCGAGTCGTGGCGATGATGCCCGCAAGCGCATCCTGCACGAAATCACAGAAACGACTGAGAAGAAGAAACGCTTGAACGCCGAAATTGAAGAAACACTCTATCGAAAAATCAAAATGCGCGCGGTCGAGGAGGGTCGTTCAATCTCCGATATTACCCGTGATCTATGGTCTGAGTATTTGAGCGAATGAGTGTTTGAGTAAATACTCTACCAGCCGTTGCGCCCGCGTTTCTTGAACCAGCTCTTACAAAACCCGAGAAACGCGGCGTCGGGGTTCTTAGGTGGCTCTTTTTGTTTGGCTGCGTAGGTCCGCCATTCTCCAGCCAGAACCCTTATATCCCATGTCGGGGCCAGCTCCCTTGCGCGTTCCAAGGTGTCTGGCGAGAGGGGCAGGACATAGCCGCCTGTCAGGCCGTCCTGTTCTGGCTTTGCTGTGTAGTTTTCCAGAAACTCCGGTTTGGGCGTTACCGTGAGAATGTCCGCGTCCAGTCGGAAAGCATAATCCGGCATGTGGTTGTGTTCTTCGTCTGCCTTGCAGATCGCCCGAACAAGTCTGCGAAATTCCTTATCCGAGGACGTAGAGCCAGTTCGGGCCTTCAGCTTGTCCAAGCCGCATTTCCACTCCGGCTGCGTACCGCATTGCTTGCGTGCCAACTCATACAAACGGCGCTCCAGAGGCTTGCGAAGCTGAAAATAACGGCGATTGAGTGTCAGCACATCGTCACCGGCAATGGCATTGAAAACCCAATCGGAAAGGGTGACCTCAAGATCGAGCATGCGACCGTCGCGGGTTTCCCGAACGATCCGGTAGCGGTCAATCAGGCTAAAGCCGTCGATCTGTTCCACACCGCCCGTTGTAATGTTGGTTTCGATCTGGGTGCCCTGAAGGCGCTCTAGGGCTGCTTTCAATCCCGTGTAGCCAGTCCCGGCGGTAGGGCGGTTGGTTGCTACAAGAAGATCATACGCCTTGAATCGAAGGGTTCTGTGAACCTGCTGGCCGTCATTCAGAGCGGCCATCACTTGAGAAATGCAGTAGATCAAGACGTCGCGGTCATGGACGGTGGCAAGGCCAATCATGTTGGGTCTGATCTCGACGTAGCTTTTTCGATCAGCAGCCACATAGCGGCGCTTTTTGGTGTCTGGCTTGGTCGAGAGGGTGAAGATCGGATGCGCCATTGAAGCCATGTCACCTTTGGGTGCGGCGTCAAAGATATCGCACACAAAGAAATCCCCTTGAGCATGTCGCAAGGGGAGGAGAGGCGTTCTATCCTGTTTCGTAATATCACCCACCATGGCCACACTATTCGTAATTTCACACACCGACGCAAGACACTTCGTAACTTCACCCACCGACAGGCTTTCGTAAGATCACACACCATCTTTCGTAAGATCACACACCCCTTATCGTAATATCACCCACCGAAGCCCCGAAATCAGGCCAATTCCGTAAGTTATTTCAAAGCGATAGGGGAAGTGATGATTCGCGTAACACAGAATCTAACACATATATAACACCCAGATTACGGTTCAGGCCTGTCACAGTCGAAGCCCCAGCGAATTTACGGATGGTAGGATACACAGGCATTAATGCCTGTTGTTGTCGTTTGCCAAACACCACCAAGGACAGCGCAGCCAGAAGGGGAAGATGCTATGAACCGAGGAAGCAGCATCGACATCGCCAAAGCTAGAACAATAGCGCCCAGACCAAACGAGGGCAGGCGCGATTTCAAACGATCCACTTTCTGTTCCCGATCCCAGAGATCGCGCAGAGCGGCGGATTTATCATCTTCAGCTTTCTTGAGAACTTCCTGCGTTTTGTTCGAAACCTTGAGCAGGTCAGTTGCCATGCGGGCCATACGCCCGAGGTTTTCGTCTATCTCGCCATCGATGACTTCGCCTACAAGCTGACCGAACGCTTTCGGGTCCGTCTGATCCCGTGCGGCAAAGGCAGCAATCCGTGCCTCTGTCGAAACCTTGATCTGCTTGTCGGCCACTGTGGTCAGATCGTCGATCCTGTTGGACATGCTGGCAATGGCCGTCGCCATGAGATCAAGGGTTTCACGCAATTCGTCATCCGAGAGGGCAGGGAGGCCCCGTTGGGCAGGGTCTGTCTGGTCAGTCATGGCGGGTCATCCTTTGGATCACTGGTCCTGCGGGACAAACAGCCCCTTGAACTCGGGGTCGGCGTAGTAGCGCAGTTTTTGGGCGAGGGCAGAGGGTTGGCCTTGGACCCGCAGGAGCTGGAGTTCAGGCGGCATCTGCATGATTTCATCGGGGGTCAGCAAATCACGGCCAGTGAGGTTGTTCGAGAAGCTGGGGCCGTCGCCGGGTTTGAAGCTGTCGGTTTGGAACCCGGTGGTTTCCTGACCGATCATCTGGCTCAGCCATTTGGCGGTTTCAAAGTCATTAACGCCAAAGACCTGTTGCACCCCGGCATTGGCAATGAAGGTGTTTGCCCGGTCGCCGTAGAGGTCCCTGAGCTGACTCATATCCTGCAGGATGGGCCAAAGCTGGAGACCATACCCTGCCATCAGCCCCATGGCGCGCTCCACAGCCTCCAAACGGCCCAGGGCGGCAAATTCATCCAGCAGGAAGAGGGCAGGGGCCCTGAGCCGCTGAGAGGCCCCCTGAGCGCCCACAGAAGCTTCTGCGTCCCGTGCGATGTCCTGAAGGGCCTGAGAGACCAGAAGGCGCAGCCAGCGGCTGTAGGCGTCCATGCGGTTGGGTGGCAGCACCAGAAACACGGACGTGATCCGATGGCGCAGGTCCGAGAAGGCAAAGTCTGACCGCGCTATACATTTGGCAATGCGTGGGCTGTCTAGGAAATGGGTGTGGCGTTGCGCGTTTGAGAGGACCGAGGCGGCTTCGCGATCCGCCTTGCCTAGGAAGCGGTTGGCAGCGCGGGCAATCAGCCCGCCCACCGCATCGCTGTCCTGCATCAGCTCCAGAAGTGCGCGCAGCTTTTCCGGGGGCAGGGTGAGATACTCCCGGACGGTTGCGAGGGTGCGCCGGTCGCGGTCCTCGTGGCAGACGCAGAACATGATCAGACCGCCAAGGATGGCCTTGGCTTCCTCGTTCCAATGCGCTTCCGTCACCTGTCCCGGCGGGTCCATCACCAGCGCCTCTGTCAGGGAGGCGGCATCTTCGCCCAGATCGAGGCTGTCCGGTGTCAGCCGGTCGAGCGGGTTGTAGGCGGCTGACGGCATACCGCTGACCTCAAACGGATCGAGGACATGGACCGTTCCAAACCGCCGCCGGGCTTCCCCGGCGATCCGAGCATTCTCGCCTTTGGGGTCGATGACCAGGACCGAGCGTTCCGCCGCCAGCAGGTTCGGGATCACGGTGCCGACGCCTTTCCCCGCCCGTGTCGGGGCGAGGGTGATCAGATGGGCGGGACCGTCATAGCGCAGGAGCCGCCCGGTGTGCGGATTGCGTCCGATCAGAAGACCGTCCTTGCCCTGAAGTTTTTTCAGCTCCTTGCGGCTGGCAAAGCGGGCCGACCCATGACTGTCCCTAGTCAGCCCAAAGTAGGCATCGGCCCCGGAGACCATGCGCCAGTATCGGAACCCGAAGACGCCACCGATGAAAATGAACGGGCCGAAGACCAACCATTGCCATGCGCTTTCGCCCGGCTGTTGATCGTAGAAGGCAAAGATAAACGGCGTGGCCACAAGCGACCCGAGCATCGCACCGAACAGGACGGCTCCGATCATCCACCCCAACAGAATGGGCGTGAAGATCAGCCGACCGAGAAACCGGAACAGAGCGTCAGAGATGCGGATCAATCTCCGCATCAGGACGCGCCGCCATCATCAGCGGGATCGCTCGCAATGGGGGCGGGGGAGGGGGTCTTGTTGTTGGGAGCCGTCCAGTCCGCAAAGGCTTTGCGATCCTGTTCACGGGCGAGGTTGCGCACGAGCCGATCCAACATCGCGGCAGCACTGGAATCTCGTTCCGCCAGATCAAGCAGCGCACCCCCGAGGATCACCTTGCGCCGGGTGTCGAGTTTGCGCTGTCTGGTGGCCTCCCGGTTGCGCAACCCCTGAAGGCGGGCTTTGGCCTGGGCATAGCGCTTCTCGGCCCGTTCGAGTTCTGTTTCTGCCATATCGCGGGTTTCCACTTTTGGAGTTGTGGGTGGAAAAATTTGACTTACAACCTCAGAGGGTAGAGATTACCCGTAGGCCTGTAAAGGACAAGGGCGCACTTATGCAAACTCTACACCTGTGGTTCCGAGCTTTGCGTGCGATCTCTCTGGGGCAAAGCCCCGGCCGATGGCCATCCCCTTCGCTGCGTGCCGCCGCGACATGGAAGGACGCGCCGCCCCTTCCAAACCATCCCAGCCCAACCTTGGCGGTTGGATCGCCTCCCGCAAGGTCACGCCAGCGTCTCGCCCGATGCCCCACGGTGGGGGCCGGTCTGACGCGGGCGTCTCCCTTGCGGGAGGTTCGTGTCGTCAGACCTTACGGTGCCGACACGAACCGGGTTTGCCCCCGGCAAACCGCCAGTGATCTGTCCCCATATCCCGCCCCCCATGAGGCTGGGAGTCTGGGGGCAGATCACTGGCAAGCCTGCACGTCGGAGAGCCGTTGGCTCGCCTCAAGCGGGCTGTCTTTTCCCCTCAGACCGCGCCGGTTCCGGGCGCACTCTTGCGGAGAAAAGACGGCTGATCCGATTGCCAATGTTGGGGCCTCGGCACGGATCATCTCCGGCGCGTGGGCGCGTTTGCATCACAGGCGAGGGGAGGGCGCATGGCCAGCTACCACCTCTCCGTGAAGACGATAAAACGCAGCGCCGGGCGCTCTGCCACGGCGGCGGCGGCCTACCGCGTCGGTGAGCGCATCGAGTGCCAGCGCGAAGGCCGCGTCCATGATTACACCCGCAAGCAGGGTATCGAGGAGACCTTCATCCTGACCCCGAAGGATGCCCCGGATTGGGCGCAGGATCGGTCCCGCCTCTGGAATGAGGCCGAGGCCAGCGAGACCCGTCGCAACTCCGTCACCGCTCGCGAATGGGAGCTGGCCCTGCCCTCCGAAATCAGCGCCGAGGACCGCTCGCAGATCACCCGCGACTTCGCCCAGGAGCTGGTCAGCCGCTACGGCGTGGCCGTCGATGTGGCGATCCATGCGCCCCACCGCGAGGGCGATCAGCGCAACCACCATGCCCACGTCCTGACCTCCACCCGCAAGCTGGAAGCCGGGGGCTTCACCAGCAAAACCCGCGTGCTCGACTCCGCTAAGACCGGCGGCGTCGAGATCGAGCAGATGCGCGGCCTCTGGGCCGAGTTGCAGAACCGCGCGCTGGAGCGTGTCGGGGAGGTCGAGCGTGTCGATCACCGGTCGCTTGAGAAACAGCGCGAGACGGCGCTGGATCGTGGCGACAAGCTGATGGCAGAGGAGCTGGACCGCGACCCCGAGCTGAAGCTGGGGCCAGCGGCCAATTCCATGGAGCGGCGGGCGAAGGCGCTGGCCGAGCGACAGGGCCGGGAATACGTCCCCGTCACCGAGCGCGGGGCCGTGGTCCATGCCGCCCGTCAGGCGCGCGCCGCCTTCCGCGAAATGCGTGAGCGGCTGGATATCGCGCGAGAGACCTACGGCATTGAGCGCGAGGCGGGGCAGGGCCGTGTTTCCGCCGGTCTGGCGGCACTCCGGGCCGCGACGTCGAAAGAACGCGACGGGCGCACGTCGGACGATATCCGTGAGCGGTTGTCGCAGGTCGTGGGCCGGTCACGGGACCAGGACGACACGCCAAAGCCGGAAGGTCGCAATTATGCGCGGGAGCGGCTGAAAGAAATCATGGAGAAGGACGCCGGGCGCGATGGTCAGGCGGCGGTTCACAAGCTGGATGGTCACAGCGAGTATGATCTGGGCGAGGACGCCGGGCGCGCGGCGAGCAAGCCGTCCGTCAACGAGCGGCTGAAGGACGTGCTGAACAAGCCGTCCGTCAACGAGCGGCTGAAGGACGTGCTGAACAAGCCGCGTGAAAAGCTGGAGATCGAGGACGAGCGCGAACAGAAGAATGATCAGGAGGTCGAAAAAGATCGTGACATCGACCGGGGGCCGACACACGGACGTTAATTCGAGACAAGGCTGTGGGCTGCCTTCGCACCATCCCTTAAAGGGATGTTTGCCTGAGAAAACCCTACGCTGATCAGGAACGAGATCACACCTGTCGCCGTCTTGAATTCCCGCACCTTGAGGTCATTCTGCGAGGATCGGTTTCTGGCGGTTACGAGCAATCTCTCATGGCCGTCAGGGCTGATCGTTCTCATGGTCCAAAGGCCATACCAACTTGGCCCCTTTCGCTCAGGTTCAGCTTCGCAAAGCACTTCGACGGTGTGACCGTTCTCAGCCAGTTCCCGAAGACCCTGTTCGGTGGTCACGTTTGGTTCGAAGTTTGCTTTTGTGGTCATTTCATATTCCGGATAGTAAAGGGATATGATCTTGTGGACCAATGTATCTTCGACAGCAATGGTATATTATTGCGCGCGATCCTGATAGGCGCTGTTTGATCAGGTAGCTGGTGGATCGTATTCGGTTGGCCGAGTGATGGTTTTGCCCGCCAGAATGACCTGAGGTGGCAGAAGAGAGCGCCGTACGCGGCCTACTGTCACCTCGAACAAGGCAACCGAGTTGCGCCCCTTGCGCTTTGGTGGCGCTACAAGATCAATCTGTTTACCCGCGGCTTCTGATTTTGTAAGGTTCACAGCTTCGTTCAGGTCTGTATCCGCAGAAATGACCAAAGCGCGATCAAACCGGTCTTGTAGCCCATCGGCCATGAGGTGAACGCCGATATTCACGTCGGTTTCTTTTTCTTCGTGGGCTTTGTAGCGCACGCCGCAGGTCTTGCACTGCATGGGTTTCTCTTTGAAGCGGCCCTCAATGAACTGGACGCCTTGGGCTTGCAATGCGGCCACGTATCTTTGGTGGCGGCGATAGCTGGCGGGCATCCACGTTGCATAAGCTGAGAAATATTTAACGGCAGTGACTGCCTCATTGTTGCGGATCAGTGTTTCAGACAGCGCCCAGAGATCGAGCCATTTCAGATGGCTTTCACCTAGATCGTCGAGAGCGTGGTAGAGATTGAAGCCGTCAATGTAGACCGAAACACGCTGTGCAGTCATGCGTTCACCAAACCGAGAAATGAAAAAGCCGCCCTTGCGAGCGGCTTATCCGATGGCGCGAACCCCACCGGTTAGATGTCTCCTATTTAACACTGAAAAGTGTTTACGCAAGCTTAATATACGGTTGGGCACCAACTAGGAGCACAAGAGTTGTTTGCTCGCTTCTTCACTAAAATCGGGTGAAAGGCCTGCGCATCCACTTGCTTTCTGGGATGGGCCCCAACGATCTACCTTCCTTCTAGCTTTGTGATCCCGGCAGCATGCCGGTCTCGCTTTGAGCGAAAGACAGGGCAGGGGATCGACGGGCTGACGCCCGCTCGCCCCAACCCTGACAGTTTCCATATCCTGTTGATCCGCCTGCCATCCCGGCAGGTCCGAGAAAACCGGCAAGCGCCGCCTATGGCGTCGGTTCCGGTCGAGAATTCCGGTTCCTCCCACGCGCAGGCGCGCGGTTCCCTCCCAAATTCACGCCCTCCACCCGGTTGTCACGGCCCCGCCAGGCCGCAGGACGGGCTTTGCCCTTACCTGCTCTGCCCTTCGGAATGCATGGGCATTCCAAAGATCAGAACAGGAAGGCCCGCCCATTGGCGGAAAGGGAAACAGACCCGGCCCGCTTCACTCGAAGGAGGGTCACAAATGACCGCAGAGAAGTTTGATGTTTATTCCCATGTCACAAATCAGATCATTGCGCAGATCGAGGCGGGAACGCCGCCCTGGCGCAAACCGTGGACCGGCGGCGGGGTGTCGGTCAGCTTGCCGGTACGGTTCAACGGTGAAGCCTATCGGGGTATCAATATCCTGATGCTTTGGGCGACAGCGATGGCCAAGGATTACAGCTCAGCCCGCTGGATGACGTTCAATCAGGCCAAGCAACTGGGGGGGCATGTCCGAAAGGGCGAGAAATCCGCAACCGTGGTGAAATACGGCACCGTCGAGCGAGAGGACGAGAACGGCGAGGAACGCCAGATCCCCTATGCCAAAGCCTACCGCGTGTTCAACGCCGACCAGATCGAGGGTTTGCCCGCTGAATTCTACATCCTGCCTGATCCGCCCCGTGATCTTGGCACCGTGGCCGACCCCGATCTGGACGCATTCTTTGCCGCGACCGGCGCGCAGATCGACAGCACCGAGGAGCCGC
>NZ_CAXHZD010000014.1:0-21249 GCF_964021855.1 uncultured Sulfitobacter sp. | reverse complement strand
TGATGTCCAATCTGCTCCCAAACTTGCAGACTGGACGAGTTAATGTGACAACACCGACCGACGGCATCGGTATCTTGCCGTAACAAGGCTTGCGCCGGTCCATTTGCGCTTGAATGGCTCTGCATCAGGGAACTTTGGGGCAGGGGACTCGTGGCGCTGAACAGGACGTCGTAAATGCGCGGACCTGCACCGGTGCCATTGTTTTGTTGATAGGAAATGCCCATGGGGCAGCGCCAGATTTGCAAGGGAGGTTCGACAGGCCAGGGCGTGATGCGACGGATGAACTCGGCGCGGGCACGGGTACAAGGCACTGACGCTGGCCATCCGCCAGAAAGACAGAGCAAGATGGCACAATCGATCTGGTAGGTTTGGGCGATAGCTTTCTGCGGAGCGGTGGCGCTACCCAGGGTTCCGGCGAGAGCAACGACGGAAAGGCGAGCGAGTTGTTTGAGCATGGGCGGCCATCCACTGGATCAAAGAATCAACAGCATCATGCAACATAAGTATATTATTGTCACGTATGATATATGAAGGCGCTGAGCTGAGGCCGCTCGTTACGCGTATTTGACCTAGCCACCCGGTGAGAGTGCTTCAAGAAAGTTGGTGACGGCGTCGGTGGTCACGGCTTTTGCCTGGGCAAGGGTATTCGGATCGATCGGCGGGTCAATGCGTTTCGCCGTACGATCCTTATCAATCCAGAAGATCGACAGTTCCATTGAGTCCCAAAGATAAACCCATCCGATGGTCTGGTTGTGTTCATCTCGCAGCCTCGCGATCGGCGCTGCTTCCTTTTTACCGATAGTCACTGGTACCTGTACTCCATTCCCGTTGATCGGGTTTAATCGTCACTGCTTTGCTCGGCGGTATTGGTTTGGGTCAGTGGTCTTGTTTCGTTTGAGTTGGAAAAGGGTGGCACCAGTCAGACCGGTGCCACCAGTGCTTCGCCCACAGGGAGGTCGTAGAGGACGAAATGTTGTGGAATTTCTATGTGAACTCAAGTTAGGTTGCGACATTTCTCTATCCTAGATTTCTTATCTCTTCGGCAAAGGCCTCAGAGGGTGTTCGCCATCCCAAGCACTTTCTAGGCGTTTCATTCAGCCGATCGCAAATCGCTTTCATATCGCGATTTGAGAGTGCTGCGACCGGGGTTTCTCGGGGGAGATATCTTCGCGCACGTTTGTTCAGGTTTTCGACGGATCCTTTTTGCCAAGGTGCCTGAGGGTCACAAAACCAAGCCTCAGTTCCGATCCCGGGCTTAAGTTTTCGCCAGCCTGAGAACTCAATGCCCCGGTCAAATGTGATCGACTGACGGGCAGTCTGGGGCAGGGGTTCCATCACATTCATGAGCTTGGCGATGAAGTGCTTTGAGCTGCGGTCGTTGTTGCGGAACAAGACGGCAAAGCGCGTTTTGCGTTCGACCAAAGAGGCTACGTTTGCTTTGCCGTGTTCTCGCCGGAAGATCATTAGATCTCCCTCCCAATCGCCGAATGTCTCGCGAGTTTTGATGTGTTCCGGCCTGTTGTGGATTGAGCGTTCCAGCGGGAACATCATGCCGCGTGGGGTACGAGCATATTGTGGTTTTCTTTTTTTACGACGGTCTGGAAGGTATCGCGCCAACTCTTGTGACTGGCCATCTGAGCTGTAAACATATGCATAAATTGTCTCATGGCTGACCGTTATCACATGGCCTTCGAACTTGAGACGACCCGCAATCTGCTCTGGCGACCAACCTTCTTGGAGACGATCAATCACGGCATCTCTCAGCTCCGGAATTCGTACCAACTTGCGCCGTCTCGCACGCCGTTCCGCCGCAGACTTCTGGGCGGTCATTCCGTAGTAGCCATTCAGCTGCGGTAGTTCTGGATCCGTGAACGCGTTGCGTTTGATCTCACGATACACAGTCGCACGGTGGCGATTGATCTGACGCGCAATCTCAGACACTTTCATCTTTCGGTGCAAAAGATCTTCAATTCTACGGCGTTCGGCTAGATTTAACTCAGTGCGTTTCATAAACTGTTCTCCTGACTTTCCAGTAGGATAGTGGAAAAGTCGCTTCCCAGTTTAGAATGTGCCCTAAGGCTTGTCAGTGAGCGCATAATCCGTTTTATGTTAATCTTTTGCATGCTACAGACCGCAGAATCGCCGAACAGTATTTGAAATGAAGTAGAAAGTCGTTCCGATGACCACTCCCCAGAACGCGGCACCGATGCCGAACAATGAAACACCTGATGCGGTGAACATGAACGTGAGCATGCCAGATTGGACATCATCTGACGTCAGTACTGCCTCGGTGAATTTCAGGATTGGTTGCAGCAGCGCCAGACAGGCGAGAAGTGCGACCAAAGCCGATGGCACGAGGATCAGGATATCAACGATACTTCGGGAAAAGATGCCGCCCAAGCAAAAAAATGTGCCGCAAGCGACACCTGCAATGTACCGCCTTTCGGGGCTTTCATGGCTATCGGCGCCTGCGCAGAAAGAGGCGGTGATCGACGCTAAGGCGGTTGTGATTCCGCCAAATGCTGCTGCAAAGATTGAGACTGCCCCACCAGCTATTAGGATCGGGTTTGCAGTGACGGTGAATCCGTTAGAACGCAGAATTGCCATCCCGGGTAGATACTGACCACTGAGTGTGGTTATTAGTAGAGGTACTGCTAAACTTACCATAGCACCTCCTGAAAAAGCAGGTGCCGTCGTCTCCGGTTTTGCCAAAGAGAGGCCCACCGCCTCGATTGTAATTTCATAGAAGACCGCGCTGATGGCGAGCGCTGAAGCCAGCAAGATCAACATGGTATAGCGTTGGAAAACAATTGTGCAGACGGCGAAGACGGCGATCAGTAACGCCGTTGCAGCTGGGGCCGTAGCGAGCCCTCCTGCCGCCTTAAGACCGAAGCCAAACAATATGCCTGCCATCATACCGTTGGTGACAGCGGCCGGGAGAAAATTTACAAGGCGTTCAAACACCCCTGATACGCCAATCAGTACCAGCACTGTCGCAACAACGATATAGGCTCCAACCATTTCAGCAAGCGACAATGCGGTTCCGAGTGTGATCAACAGTACTGTACCTGGCGCGGACCACGCCATGGCTATGGGCATCCGGAACCACAGACTTAGACCAATGCTTGAGACGCCAGCGGCAACCGAAATCGCAAAAACCCAAGATGAGAATATTTCTTTCGGTAGACCCATTGCTTCAGCTGCACTCAGGTAAATTAGAAGCGGACCAGTATAGGATACAATAACTGCAAGAAATCCAGCCCCAATCGCGGAGCCGGAAACATCACGCAGGCGCAGCCCTTTGTAGCCTTTAATTTCAGACAATTTTTGCCTCGGTGGCATTGATGATATCGCCTCGGCTTACTCCCTCAGCACATTCGACAATTTCCAATCCGCCCTCAGCAACATCCAACACGCCGAGATTGGTGATGATCCGGTCGACAACGCCCTTTCCCGTCAGCGGTAGAGTGCACTCGGAGAGAACCTTGCTGTCACCATGTTTGTTGGTGTGATCCATTACCACGATCACCCGGCCCACGCCCGCTACCAAATCCATAGCACCACCCATGCCTTTGACCAGCTTGCCCGGGATCATCCAGTTGGCCAAATCGCCATTTTCGGCAACTTCCATAGCACCAAGGATCGCAGCGGCAATCTTGCCACCTCGGATCATGCCAAAAGATGTGGCGCTGTCGAAATAGGACGTGCGGCTGAGTTCCGTAATGGTCTGTTTGCCTGCGTTAATCAGGTCGGGGTCCTCATCGCCCTCAAACGGGAAGGGGCCCATACCCAGCATTCCGTTTTCCGACTGCAGGGTTATGTCCTTCTCGCTCACGTAATTGGCCACCAGCGTCGGGATGCCGATGCCAAGGTTCACATACATGCCGTCTTCGAGTTCCTGGGCAGCGCGTGCCGCCATCTGGTTGCGATCCCACATTATGCGTTCTCCCGCTTGCGCGTCGTGCGCTGTTCGATCCGTTTTTCATGTTCGCCCTGCACGATTCGGTGCACATAGATGCCCGGCAAATGAATGCTGTCGGGATCAAGCGAGCCACGCGGTACAATCTCCTCCACCTCGGCCACGCAGACCTTGCCGCACATCGCGGCGGGCGGGTTGAAGTTGCGCGCGGTCTTGCGGAACACTAGGTTGCCCGTGTCATCAGCTTTCCAAGCCTTGACGATGCTGAGGTCGGCGAATATGCCGTTCTCAAGGATATAATCCTGACCGCCGAAGTTCTTCACTTCCTTGCCCTCGGCAATCACTGTGCCGACACCGGTCTTTGTGTAAAACCCTGGGATTCCACAACCCGCCGCGCGCATACGTTCGGCTAAAGTTCCCTGCGGGTTGAATTCAAGCTCAAGTTCACCGCTTAGATACTGACGCATAAACTCAGCGTTCTCACCCACATAAGAGCTGATCATTTTCTTGACTTGTTTGGTCTGCAATAGGATCCCGATGCCAAAATCGTCGACACCCGCGTTGTTGGAGGCAAAGGTCAAGTTCTTGGTTCCTGCCTCCTTGATCGCCTGCAACAACAGCTCTGGGATGCCGCAGAGGCCAAAGCCACCTGCCGCAATCAGCATGCCATCTGACAAAAGGCCTTCCAGCGCTGCGGCCGCAGATCTGTGTATCTTACTCATGTATTACTTTCCTCAATCCTAGGAGTTCACGGGCCTGGGTCCATGTCGCCACGGGCCGCTCATGTTGCTCACAGATTTCCGCGACGCGCTTTACCAGGGCCGCGTTCGAAGGGGCCAGAGTATAGCGATCCATGCGAACGTTGTCTTCCAATCCGGTCCGGGCGTGGCCGCCTGCCGCAACCGCCCATTCGTTCAAAGTGATTTGTTGGGCACCAATCCCTGCGGCACACCAAGGTGCCTGCGGACCGAACAGCCGATGCACAGTATGGATGTAGTAGTCGAACACATCCCGATCGACTGGCATGGCGTTCTTCACGCCCATCACGAACTGCACATAGGGTGTTCCCGCTAGCTGCCCCTTATCGGCCATGTCTTTGGCTTTCAAGATGTGGCTCAGATCAAACGCTTCGATCTCGGGTTTGACGTCATTGACGAGCATTTCCGAGGCCAACCAATCCACCAGATCAGGCGGGTTCTCATAGACCCGGGTCGGAAAATTGTTTGAACCGACCGAGAGAGATGCCATTTCAGGCTGTAGAGACAGCATTCCGCCGCGCGTTTTCCCCGCACCTGAGCGCCCACCGGTCGAGAACTGGATTATGATGCCCGGACAGTGCTTTTCAATGCCCTCTTTCAGAGCCGCGAACTTTTCTGGGTCAGACGACGGAGTTTCATCGTCATTGCGCACATGAGCATGAACAATGGTAGCGCCGGCTTCAAAGGCTTCTTGTGTCGATTCGACTTGCTCCGACACTGTAATAGGAACGGCTGAATTATTCGCCTTTGTTGGCAAACTGCCGGTAATAGCCACACAGATAATGCAGGGGCTGGTCATGATGTGTCTCCGTTGGGACGAGCCGACAGGTATTCGGTGTGTCTCGTTGAGGTTTTGCTCAGGGATGCTCGGCTGTATCCAGAGGCGTTTTCGGCTTGCTCAAGAATTCCGATTCTTGGCGTTCCTCATCTGTGAAGAACACCGTCAGGGGGTCAGTTCTCTTGTGTTTTTTGCAGCCTGGACAGGGGCTATCGACGTTCTTGCACATGGTTCTTCCTCCTGTGCGATTGGGGGGATCAGGCGGTTTTGACCGCTGGCCCGGACATTTTTTCAAGGGCATCGACAAAGAAAGGACGGAACCCTTCGGGATGCTCGCTCATTGGGAAATGCCCCAGTTCGTCCATCACCGCCAAAGTTGCACCGGGGATCGCCTTGGCAGTCCTTTCGGCGTCCTCAGGCGTGCAGGTCAGATCGTAAGCCCCGACGATAATGTGAACCGGCGTCTTACCTGTATCGATTGTCTGAAGGCGTGGGATCAGGCTGTCATCCTTGGTATAGAAGCTCAAATCGCCGCGAAACACACCCGGCCCGCTCTGCATAAACATCCAAAGCGTATTCCAGCGCTCGGCATTCGGTGCGTAGGGCGAGATATTGGCCGAAACCAGCGCTGCGCCCATTTCGCCCCCATGCGCATCAGGACGGTGGAACCAGTCGATATCGTACCATGCCGGTTGAAAATCTGATGCCTCAATAGCAATGAACCCGCCGAATTTTTTAGGGTGAAGGGCTGCAAGTTGCAGCGCAATGCGCCCACCCATTGAGCAGCCAGCGAGAATGGGGCTTTCAAGCTTTAACTCATCAATCACAGCGAGAACAGTCTCGATATAGGCATCGGTCGTAAGAAGATATTCTTGGGTCTCGAACCCTTCCGGCGGCAGAGATTTTCCGTGCCATGGCATGTCAAAGGCAATGAGGCGGTTCGATCCGGTGATTTCAGCATCATTCATCAAGTGCCGCCATTGGCGCGTATCCGCTCCTGCGGTATGCAAACAGACTACTGGACGACCCTGCCCTGCCTCTTCGAAATATATGCGACGCAATGTACCTTGAATGGTGATCGTCAAATAGCGACCTGTGATGGGTTCGATGCTCATGCCGTTGACTCCTCTTTTGCGCGCGCAAGCGTCAAGACTTCTTTGAAAAACCGCAGGTTCTTGACGAGCGACAGGATGTCGCCATCGATCCTGCCACGGCCAATCTTCACCAACCCGAACACGTCGTGAAAGCCCGGCTCGGGACGAGTCTGCCAGAACTTCGCAAGCGCTTCGGCGTCTGTGCGCAAGGCAAATCGCCAAGGTGTTTTGCGGCTGGGGCCTTTATCAATCGAAAGGATGTGGCCTTTTTCAAACGTCAGATAGTATTCGCTGCCATCCACTTCGATCAAGACAGTCTCGGAAAACAGGCGGCCAAGGTGCAAGAGATGCGGCGTCAGCTCAAGTTTGGATTGGATGTGTTCTAAGGTATTGATCACCTGCGCCTCCCGAGGGTTGTTGTGTATCCTCTTAACTAAACGGGGGCGCTTGCCGGTGCCATGACGACGGGGGTATAGGGCGATACTCTGGAATTGGTCGCACCATCAATGTGAGCAATCAGGCAGCCTAATCGCTATTAGTGCGTTCTCGTCTCGATACGGTATCATCCGATACCGTCGCGGGCATTGGGGTAAGTGGTGGTTTAGTGGAGGTTTGCTTGAAGTCGGGGGCCAAGCGCTCCGCGAGTTTAAACCGCCAGGAGGAGGAGAAATTCCATGGGCATCGTAAATCAAGACAATATCACGGACGTCGTGATCGAGAGCCTCGGCAAGAACGGCGAGATTACTGATCGCCAGCGCCAGATAATGACTTCGCTGATCAAGCACATGCACGGTTTCATCAAAGACGTAAAGCTGCAACACAGCGAATTTCTCGAGGCCTGCAACTACCTTGTGCGCGCAGGTAAATTCAGCAACGATAATCGGCAAGAATTTATTCTCTTAGCGGATATCCTCGGCATTGAGGTGCTCGTTGACATGATGACCAATCCGGTTGAAGGAAAGGCCAGCGAGTCAACAGTGCTCGGCCCGTTCTACCGCGAGAACCCACCTGTTTTGCCAAAGGGTGGCAGTACAATCCAAAAGCATTTCGACAACGAAGAAACGGCTTACTACGAAGGGTATATCCGCGACGAAAATGGCAATGGTATTTCAGGGGTGACCATGGACGTTTGGGAAGACGCTCCAAACGGAATTTATGAAAACCTCGACCCAGATCAGCCAGAGTACAATCTACGCGGCAGGTTCGAGACCGACGGTAATGGGCATTATGCCTTCGTCGCCGTACGGCCTGTTCCTTATCCGATTCCAGAAGATGAGACCGCCGGCGAACTCCTACACTACATGGGGCATCATCCGATGCGTCCTGCTCATATGCACTTTATCATTTCCAAAGATGGCTTCCGCCCGCTGATCAGCCAAATTTATGACGCCGACAGTGACTGGCTGGAAAATGATAGCGTGTTTGCTGTTAAAGAAAGCCTGATCGGCAAATTCAAGCCCGCGCCGAAAGAACTTGGCACCGATTTGCACTTCGAGTTTGATTTTGTTCTGAAAGCTGGATCAGGCGCGCAAGGCGTTGCTGCAGAATAGACACTGATATCTCCCTGTAAACTGGCCCCCGGACTTTCGGGGGCCTTTTTTAGCTGAGTGGTATCGCGTACGATAAGTACTGGGAGGAGCCAAAATGAACATCAAGCAATTGAACTATTTCATTGCGGTCGCAGAAGAATTGCATTTTGGCCGTGCAGCTGACAGGCTGGACATGGCACAACCTCCACTCAGTCGGCAAATCAAACAACTGGAAGAAGAACTTGAAGCAGTTCTGTTCAACCGCGGTCGCAGTGCGATAGCCTTAACGCAGGCCGGTGAACGATTGCTGGAGCGGGGCAAGTCAATCATTGCCCAGCTTGACGATACGCGATTAGAGGTCCGGCGTTTGGGTCAGGGAGCGGAGGGGCGTCTTCGTATCGGCTTTGTCGGATCCGCTACCTTTGGCATTCTTCCAAACATCATTCGGTCGTATCGTGCAAATTATCCCGAAGTGAATCTTAGCCTTAATCCCATGAACAATGCAGAGCTGCATCGGGCTTTGGTGTCACGCGAGTTAGATGTTGTGTTCGCGCGGCCGACACTCAAGGACCCAGAGTTTCTCTCGAAACAATTGGTTGAGGAAGACTTGATCCTTGCACTGCCAGACATCGTGGACACGGGCTCTCGGACCGTCGCTAAGCTCGAACGTTTGATGGATCACAACCTGATCCTCTATCCAGAACGCCCTAGGCCGAGTTATGCTGACATGGTGCTAAATGCCATTGAAAGCAGTGGATTCGAAGCTCCACTTCGTATTTGGTGTATGGACCTACAAACAGCGCTTGGCCTGGTTGCCGTAGGCGAAGGGGTTTGTATCGTGCCAGCATCCGTATCCAATGCCCCGCGAAAAGGCATGAAATTCCTGAAGATTGACCCGGGAATTGCACGCACTGAATTGTCAGTAAATTACCGCCTGGATGAGCAAGGCGTGCACGTGAAAAACTTTGTAAATATTGCTCAGAAAGTTGCTCGTAAAGTCCTATAGAAGCTTAGCTTTAACCATTTTGAGATCGTGTGAGCAGCCGGTACATTCCATCAAGTGCAAGCATATAACTTTCGACCCCAAGGCCTTGGATTACCCCGTCGGCCAGATCGGCAAGGGTAGAAACATTGTTCATTTTGTACTGATTTCGGATGTGAACTTCGATATACGGGCGTTCGATACTCATCAGACAAAAGCGCATGGAAGCGCCGCTTCCAACAGACCAAGCAGCTGGGTTCATCACTAGGCCGTCAAGCCTACCCGTTTCAACCAGAGCATAGATGTGATCGAGAGCAAGCCCTTCCGAATTAGTATAAAAAATTTCTAAGTCATATCCAACTTCTTTGGCATGGCGATTGCAAAGTTCATCAAGTTCAACTGCCGTGGTATTCCCATAGAGTTCTGGCTGCCGCCGACCAAGCCAATTCATATTCGGCCCCTGTAGCAGTAGAATACTTGGACGCCACTCATTGGCAATTCCCTCATCACAGAATTGTTCTGACATTCTGACGCCTTTCTCTCTTTAGATCAGACGCCAAGCCAAGTATGCTGCGCTTCTTCGTCGGCTTTTATTTCATTGGTGCTGCCTCTCCAGACGATTTGACCCTTACCAACAACAACGACGTCGTCCGCAAGTGAAGTTGCAAAACCAAAATTCTGCTCGACAATGATCATTGATAGACCGGCAGCTTTCAGTTCCTGAAGCTTGTCGTGAATTAGTTTGACGATGATCGGAGCTAGCCCTTCGGTGGGCTCATCGAGGATTAAAAGGCTAGGGTTCATCAATAAACCCCGTGCGATGGCAAGCATTTGCTGTTCACCGCCCGACAGCTGCGTGCCGCCGTTTTCCAGCCGCTCACCAAGCCGAGGGAACAGATCCAAGACCCGTTCCATCGTCCATTCTGCCCCAGCACTACTGTAGCGTTTAGCCGCAATTTCCAGGTTTTCCCGCACGGTCAGCGACGGAAAAATATCCCGTGTTTCGGGAACATACGCGATGCCGCTGTTGGCGATGTCAAAGGGTTGACCTGCGATAGGCTTGCCATCAAACGCAATCTCCCCGGATTTAAGTGGGAGAAGGCCCATGATGGTCTTCAACGTCGTAGATTTACCCGCACCATTCCGTCCAAGAATGGCCAATACTCGGCCCTTTTTGGCTTCGAACGACAGGCCATAGAGAACCTGCGTTTCTCCATATCCGGATTCAATTGCGTTGAGTTCAAGCATCTTCCCAGCTCCCTAGATAGATTTCCTTGAGTAGTTTCGATCCACGTGCTTCTTCAGGCAGACCATCAAAAACTACTTCGCCATAGTTCAGCACGGTGATTGAATCGGCTACGTCAAACGCGAGATCCATATCATGCTCGATGATCAACATGGTCAAGTCGCGCGGCAGGTTGTTCAGCAGATCGTGGAACCCCTTGGACATCTCCGGTCCGACGCCACTGGTCGGTTCGTCCATCAGCAATACGTGCGGCCGTGTTGCTAGGGCGACACCGACTTCAAGCTGGCGGCGCACGCCGTAACTGATCTCGGAAACCATGGCGTGAATATAGGGCATCAGATTGACCTGTTCGGCCACCTCATTCACGATCTCTCGTACCTCTGGTTTTGCCAGACTGTCCGCCCAAAGCTGTGTGGCGTTGCCGGTATGCACGGCGGCAGCGAGGCCAAGGTTTTCCTCGACCGTCAGCCCGTCGAACAACGTGTTCTTCTGGTAGCTGCGCGACAGCCCACGGCGGGCGCGCTTTGCGACTGGCAAGGCGGTAACATCTTCACCTGCCAGATGAACTGAACCACTGTCCGGGGTCAGCTCGCCAACCAGTTGGTTGAAAAGCGTGGTCTTGCCCGCCCCGTTGGGCCCTAGGATCACGCGGCGTTCACCACGCTCAAGCTTCAGCGACACATCGCGTGTGACGTGAACGGCCCCGAAACTCTTGTCCAGTTTGCGCGTCTCAAGCATCGGTCAGCACCTCCTCAGGCTCCTGTTTGCGGGTGGTATCAACGACACGGCGCTCAATGCGGGCACCCCAGCGGGCCTCAACCCAGCCGAAGATGCCGTTGGCCCGGCTCATCACGACGGCGATCAAGATGACGCCAACAACAAGGTGCCAATAGGTCGTGACCGAACTCAGCTCATGCTTGAGTATGACAAAGGCGACCGCACCTATCAGAGGTCCGACCAGCGTTCCAAGGCCACCAAGGATCACGACAACCAGCGCCTCACCGGAAACGGTCCAGTTGAGCAAACCGGGCGAGATATACATGATGTGCTGTGCTGCCAATGCGCCGGCGAGACCGGCGATCATGCCCGACAGGCCGAAAACGTCCGCTTTGACGCGCCAGACTGTCAGCCCCAGGGCACGCATCCGCTGTTCATTGTGCATCACACCGCTCAGCGACCGACCAAGACCGGAGCGCAATATCAGGACGGAAGCTCCATACACCGCAGCAAGTAAGGCGAGGCAGAACAGCGCAAAGCTTCGACTGTCGTTTAGGTCTACCCCGATAAGGCTGAGATCCAGCCGTGAAATGCCGCCCAAACCGTCATCGCCACCAAAGATTGGTGCCTCAAAAACGTAGGAATAGGCCATCTGGCCGAAGGCTAGTGTCGCCATGATGAAGTAGATGCCGTGGCTGCGCGAACAAATTGCACCGATGACCCAGGCCGCAGCTCCGGTGAGAGCGATTGCCCCCGCCATTGCAACCGGTGGGGCAATGCCTGCTTTGGTCGACAGGATTGCATAGGCATAGGCTCCGACACCCATCAGGGCACCATGACAGAGCGACACCATGCCACCGAAACCTGCGACGATGTCGAGTGCGAGAACCAGCATAGCAAGGATCAAAATCTCGGTCAGAATCTCCAGGCCGAAATATTCGGCTGTGAAGGCTTGAAACAGCGCGCCTGAGGCAAGAAGCACGAGCGCAGTGTAACGAAGTGCGTTGTGACGGAACATCGACTTATCCTTTCGCCGGAAAAAGGCCTACCGGCTTGATCACGAGGACCGCAGCCAATAGGGCATAGATGAGGACGGACGCGAGCTGCGGGGCAAGCACTGCGCCGAAGGTCTGCACAAAACCGTAGATCAGCGATCCGGCGATAGCGCCCTTAAGCGAGCCCAATCCGCCTATCACGATTACGATCAGAGTCGGGATCAAGATCTGAAGACCCATATCAGGCGTAACACTCAACAGTGGTGCCGCAACGGCACCCGACAGACCGGCCAGCGCGCAGCCGACGCAAAAGACAATGAAGAACAGGCGCTCGACGTTGATTCCAAGACATGCCGCCATTGCATCATTGTCGACACCGGCCCGGATCATCGCACCGATTTGCGTCCGACTTAGAACGAAGGCGAGCACGGCAAAGATGGTCAGTCCAAGCAGGATGATGAACAGACGGTATGTTGGGTATTCGACGCCTAAGAATGAAAGGCGACCGGAAAGCAGTTCAGGTACATCAATGGCAAGTGCCAAATCGCCCCAAACAATCCGTGTGAGATCGAGTAGAACGAAGATCAGCCCGAAGGTCACCAGAACCTGTGCCATCGGACCAGACTTGCGCATACGCTTGATCAGTCCAGAATAGAGCAGCATGCCCACTCCGGCCACCGCAACGGGCGCAAGAAAAAATCCCATCCAGTAGCCACCAACGGTGGCGAGAGATGCGGCGAAGTAAGCACCCAAAGCATAGAGTGATCCGTGCGCGAGATTTACAAAATGCATCAACCCGAAGATGACCGTCAGGCCGATAGAAAGCAGAAAGAGCAGCATGGACAGTTGCAGCGCGTTCAACGCCTGTAGTGTCCAGAAGCCAAGATCGTGTGCCATGAGAGGCCCTCCTCGGAGTTAAGACCCGGCCACCATCCGGCGGCCGGGTCAGTGGGATCAGTTGGTGACGGGGTCCATCTCACAACCGTTGACCGGATCGGCCTCGGCTGGGAGTTGAGCAAGCACCTGCTGGGTCAGGCCATCTTCACCAGCTACGGTTTCGTAGACATAGACGGGCTGCACGATGTTGTTGGTCGCGGGGTCGATCGACAGCTCACCACGTGGCCCATCAAAGCTGACCTGACGCAGCGCGTTTGCGAGAGTCTCACGATCTGTGGCACCTGTTTTCGCCGCCTCGATCAAGGCACGGGCTGCGTCATAGCCTTGGACTGCGAATTCCGACGGAACGCGGCCAGTCTCTTCGGCAAAGGCCGCGACGAATGCTGCGTTAGCGGCATTGTCAATGGTGGGTGCGTAGTGCAGTGCGGTTATCACGCCTTCTGCCGCCTCGCCTTGAGCGTTCACATAGAGCGGCGATGTCAGGAAGCCTGAGCCGTAGAGCGGCAGGTCGTCTTGCAAACCGAAGCTATCATACTGTTTGACAAAGGCGATTGCTTCGCCGCCGGCGTAAAAGACATAGACGGCGTCCGCTCCGCTGGAAGCCGCCTGTGCAAGGTAGGGGCCAAAATCTTGGGTCTTTTGAAACGGAGTGAAGTCTTGTCCCACGATCTCACCACCTGCGGCGGTGAATGTTTCAGCAAAAGCGTCGATCATCTGACGTCCCGCAGCATAGTCGGGGGCAAGCGTGTAGACAGTCTCGATACCTTGTTCGGCCATCCACGTGCCCATCGGACGGTTGATCTGCCCATTCGAGAAGGACATTCGCGTGATATAGGGCGAGCATGCCGCGCCTGTTGCTTCGTCATTGCCTGCATTCGCCACGATAAGCGGCACGCCTGCGCCGTGAACCATGTCACGCACAGCGCCCAACACGCCGGAGCTTACGATACCCACCATTACATCGACCTGCTCTTGCAAGATCAGCTTTCTGGCCTTGCCCAGAGCGGCGGGCGGGCTCACTTCCGTGTCTTCACGAAGAATTTCGAAAGTGACATCCGTTTCGCCACTAAATTCAGCGAGCCCGAGATTGAAGCCAGCTTCGATTTCGTTTCCGAGCGATGCATAGACGCCTGAAAACGGCAGCAGCAGACCGACCTTGATGTCGTCGGCGGCGGCAGGCAAAGCGAGGCTAGTGGCGAGCCCGATGGCCGCCAGGATTGAACGTTTCATTGTTTATTTCTCCTCCAGTTGATTTTTAGGCCCCTCCTCAGGGCCTATCCTAAGTCTCCGCCACCCACCGGCACACTCACGCCAGTGATGTAGGAAGCTTCGTCCGATGCCAGGAACAGGATTGGGCCTGCCTGTTCATCGAGCGTTCCGTATCGTTTCATGAACGAGGACTGGATCGTCTGATCGACGATGGTCTTGTACCAGTCCTCGCGTTGTTCTTCCTCGGCATTGGGATTGCGCGGCACGAGCCGCGGCGGCGCTTCAGTGCCGCCCGGGGCGGTGGCGACCACGCGTATTCCATGCTCGGCCATCTCCCACGCGAGGTTGGCGGTGATTGCATTCACACCACCTTTCGCAGCCCCATAAGGCACACGGTTCAGGCCGCGGGTGGCGATAGACGACACATTGACAATCACCCCAGACCTTTGCGGAATCATATGCTCGATCGCGGCACGGCAGCAGTATAGCGTTGGAAATAAAGACCGGCGCACTTCGGCATCGATTTGCTTGGGCTCGTAGTGCTCAAAGGGTTTGGCCCAGATCGTGCCACCCACGTTATTGATCAGGATGTCGATGCGCCCCCAAACGTCCACGGCCTTTTGCATTGCCTTGTCGCAACCCGACCATGTTTCGAGATTGACCGAAATCGCTTCGGCCTGCCCTCCGTTGGCCCGGATCGACTTGACGACATCCTTGCGGGCTGGCGAACGATCAACGATCAGCACGCGGGCCCCTTCGTCTGCCGCGCGCTCTGCGACGCAGCGGCCAATTCCCTGTGCCGCGCCGGTGACCACAACGACCTTACCATCAAAACGGTGGGTCATGTGGCTTCCTCCTCAACCTCGGTCGGGTTGAACTTCTCGAAGTAAAAGTTGGCCGGCTCAACTCCTACCTTGCCGAAGTGATCACGCACCGCGTCGACCATCGGAGGCGGGCCGCATAGATAAACGTCGCAATCTCCATCGTTGAGATCTTCGACGGTCACATGGTCTGTCACAAACCCCTTGCGCTCATGCGCGTCGTCTTCGGCGGCGAGGATCGTGATCACGGTGACGTTGCCGACTTTAGTGGCCACAGTCTTCAGGCGTTCCAGTTCAACAAGGTCCGCGGCGCGAGTGACGGCGTAGTAGAGCGTGATCGCTTGATCGCTCCCTTGCTCCGCTACCTGTTCGAGCATTGACAGAAACGGAGCTAGACCAGTGCCGCCTGCAAGCCAGAGTTGAGCGCGCTCGATGGGACGCAAATAAAATGCCCCCATCGGTCCGGTAAGAGTGACGCTGTCACCTGCCTTCGCTTGCTCACCCAAGTAACTGCTCATCACGCCACCTGGCAGGTTGCGGATGAGAAAGGTGGCCTCGACCGCACCCGGGGCCGAAGAAAAGGAATAAGAGCGGTGCTTACCAGTACCCGGAACCGTGACGTTCACATATTGTCCAGGCAGGAAGCCAATCGGTTTGGCGAGCTTCACACGCAGACCGAACGACGTCTCCGACAGATTATCGACGCCGAGCACTTCGGCCTCAACAGCCTCCGGTGCAGTCTTGCACACAGCGGACGACGCAGGAACGCGCAGAACGCAGTCGCTTTCCGGTGTCATCTGGCAGGTGAGGACGTAGCCCTCTTCGGCTTCTTCGTCGCTCATGGACTCGTCCATATAGAACTCAAGCTCGTATTCGCCCTTCTCGGCGAAACACTTGCAAGTGCCACAGACACCATCGCGGCAGTCCATCGGCAGGTTGATCTTCTGACGGAAGGCCGCATCGGTCACCTTCTCGTCTTCATCGCACTGGATGACGCGGGTAACGCCATCTTCGAAATTCAGGGCAACGTTATAGGTCGTCATGGCATGCTCCTCCCTTGACCACGCACCCTAACGTGAGTGCGTGGGGGTTTTTTGGTCCCAAATGGTGCGGGATCAGGTGTGGTAGACGTCGATCACGTGGTGAATGTGATCGTTCTTCAGAACCACTTTCTTGTCGGTGATTAGTGGTTTGGGGCCGCTGGTTTCAATCGTGTAGAACGACGTGCCCCAGTGTTGATCGGTCGTCCCGTAGCGATAGCTCAGTGTCTGCCAATTGAAGCGCAGTTTGATATTGCTTCCCTCCCAGCCCAAAACTTCGATCCCCGACAGGTAATGGTTCGTGCGAGGTTCAGGCAGCGATGTTGCCGATGATCTGTCAGTTTTGATCCGGAACACTCGGTCTTCGATGCCATGCTTATTTGGGTAATACATCAGCGACATCTCGTTCAGCGGGTCTTCTGTCAGGGTGTCGTAATCATCCCAAGCAGGCATCCAAAATGGACAATCGTCGTGATAGAAGCTCAACCAAGTATCCCAATCACGGTCATCCAAGGCACGGGCCTCGGCAAAGAGAAAGGCTTGAATTGTGTCAAAACTCATCGCCGGCGTGGCGGATGTCTGTTCAAGTATTGCGGTGCTCATTGTCTTTGCTCCTCACTCTGCCGCGACAGTTGTTGCCGGCGCGCTTTCGCGTTCCTTGGCAATCGCTTCGCCCATGCGTTTGGCCCAGTTACTATGCTGAATGACAAACAGTCCTTCGTCTTCAGTGCGAGCCCCAGACAAAATCGGGTTAATGCCGAGTTCCATGGCATCACCATCGGGCCCCTCGATCCACTGGGTTGCACCGCGTGTTAGATCATTCCACTTAGCGTGGGATGATGCTGCATAGCCGCGCTGTGTTGCACGGAACTCCTCTGTGTCGTCCGGCGTCGCCATCCCAGAAGCGTTGAAGAAATCTTCATATTGACGAATTCGGAGTGATCGAGCTTCTTGGCTTTCGCCTCTTGGTGCGATGCAGTAAATGGTTACCTCGGTTTGATCGACACTAATGGGCCGGAAAACTCGGATCTGGCTGCTAAACTGATCCATAAGAAAGACGTTCGGATAAAGGCAAAGGTTGCGCAGGACACCAACCATCCAATCGGCCTTTGTTTTACCGTATTTTTCGGTCCACTCTTCTAGACGAGGATAGCCTGGTCGATTTGTGGGATCGGCCCATTCGGTCCACAGCAGAATATGAGCGTTTTCATAGGCATGAAATCCGCCGCGCTGCTTGGCCCATTTGGATGCATCTGTCGCCTTGATGTCGTCTTCTTTGCCATCGTCGGTTCTGTGAGCTGTGGTGGCGACATAATTCCAGTGCACGGCGGATACGTGGTAACCATCAGCGCCGTTTTCGGCTTGTAGTTTCCAATTGCCGTCATAGGTATAAGTCGACGACCCGCGTAGCACCTCTAGCCCGTCGTCTGCCTGATCGACCATCATATCGATCATTTTGCGCGCCTCACCCAGATAATCCTCCAGCGGCTGTACATCAGAGCTGAGCGAGCCGAAGAGAAATCCACGATAGTTCTCAAACTTAGCCACTTTGGTGAGATCATGGCTGCCGTCCTTATTGAATTGCTCGGGATAGCCAGCGCCTTTGGGATCTTTAACCTTTAGCAACTTACCGGTGTTAGAGAAGGTCCAGCCATGGAAAGGGCAAGTAAATGTCTTTTGGTTACGACGCTTAAAACGGCACAATTGCGCACCTCGGTGCGAACAAGCATTAACCAAAGCATGCAATTCACCATCTTTGTCTCGGGTGATAATGACGGGCGTGCGGCCCATTGTCAGGCTGAAGTAATCGCCCGGCTCGGGGATCTGGCTTTCATGAGCCATATATATCCAATTGCCTTCGAAGATGTGCTTGATTTCAAGCTCGAAGAGCTCTTCATCGGTAAAAATGTCGCGGCGACAGCGGAAAACACCGTTTTCCGGTTCGTCCTGAATTGCCCCGTCGAGACGAGCCTCCAACTCATCGAGATTAGATTCTGTGAACATAAATATTCCTCCTCCGGTTTGCCGCATCTTTTTTCTTTCGATGCAACAGGGTTTGATTTTGCGACGGCGCTTATTGGCCAGAGACGGCCTTCATCTTTCGACCGCCATCACGGCGGAAGAATGCAATTTTGTCGGGATCGAGCACTGCGCCGATGCCGTTCCCTTTGGGAACGTGGACGCAAAAGTCGCGGTACGTTATTGGATCAATCAGGATGTCATCGGTCAGCAAAAGCGGCCCAAAAAGTTCGGTGCCCCATTGCAGCGTTTCGACCGTCGAAAACAAATGCAGCGCTGCGGCCGTGCTAAGACCCGTTTCCAACATCGTCCCGGCGTAAAGTCCAATTCCGGCCGCCTGACCGATGGCAATCACTTCAGAGGCCCGTTTTAGACCGCCAGACTGGGCTATCTTTACAGCAAAAACGTCGGCGGCACGTGCGTCCGCAACGGCAAGGGCATCTGCAGGGCCGTTCAGAGCCTCGTCTGCCATGACAGCAATCTCATAACCGCTTGTAAGTTCGGCCATTGCACTCCGATAGCGCGCTGGAACCGGTTGTTCGACCAATTCACAACCGGCATCTTGCAGACCTTTGAGGCCCCAGCGGGCATCTTGCAGCGACCATGCCGTGTTCACATCAACTCGAACGCTTGCCGCATCGCCGACTTCGCGTTTGATCCGCTCAACATGGGCAACGTCTTCGCGAACAGGCCGTTTGCCAATCTTGAGCTTAAAGATGTTGTGGCGGCGCGTCTCGATCATTTTCTGAGCTTCGGCAATATCCGTATCGGAATTACCTGAGGCCAATGTCCATGCGACAGGCAGTTTTTCGTGAACCGCACCGCCGAAGAGCTGCGAGACAGGGACTCCAAGGCGTTTGCCCAGCCCATCCCAAAGCGCGATTTCTACAGCCGTTTTGGCTATTCGATTTTCCTTCGCCAACTTGTCCATCAGTTGGATCGCCGCGTTTACACTGTCGCCATCATGGCCCAGCAGCGCCGGCGCAATATATGTGTCGATCGCTGATTGAATGCTTTCAGGACTTTCTGCGCCGTAGCTTAGCCCGCCAATCGTCGTGCCCTCACCGATCCCTTCAGACCCGTCCGAAAACTTGATCTTGACTAGAACAGCGGACTGGATACGCATCGTGGCCATGGACAATACGTGCCCCCGAATTGTCGGGATATCGAGGATCACTGTCTCGATTTGGTCGATTTTGGTCACAGAATTCACCACATTTACAGGTTTCGATTGGCCTAGATTGCCAGTCGTGGGTGGTTTCTGTCGATGATGCGTGAGGTCTTGAGTGATACCCTAGATGCTCTGCATCTTGCTCCATGAGGCGACGCGCAACAGTCAATATGTCTCAATGTGAAACCGACTTTCTGCCCTCATTTGGTCGCGCAGGATAGACCAATCCATACCGGGACTTTCGCAAATTGTCTGAAGCATCAGATCGACATCATCTTCAAGTCCTGGAAGCCCGCAGAGTAGAAATCCGTTTTATGTTGCGTCTGAAGACCGACGACCAGTTTGCAGCCTTTTTAAGGTGTATCAGGCTAATACCTATCGGCGCGCTCAGCGTTGTTTCAGTAGGCTTACAGGCCAAGTCGCTGAGATGAAAAATTCAATTTTTGGTTGAACAATCGGGAATATCAACGCGCAAAACCACAGCCCAAGCCACAATCCTTGACATCAGGGTGATGGTAGACGGAAAGAATGGAATGTGAACTTTATTCGTCAAAGCGCCCTCACTACCGGCGCATTGCGCACTCTTTCAAGCGGTGCAAACGGGACGCGTCCGATGAAGCGTCGGCGACCGCCGAGATACGCGACCATGCAGCGCGATAGGCTAAGGTGCAGGTAAGCTCCATAAATGCGTGTGCACCCAGAGAGGCATCAGGCATTTCTGCCAGTTTTTGCGTCTCAAGGTCCCAAGTCGCGAGTTCACCAGCCAGGTCACCGCCACTATCACGCACAAAATCGGAAAATGCGCGTGCACCGGCACCGCCATTCAGCGACAACGACCGGGTCGCAGTTGTTCTAGCGTGAATTCCGTTTGTGCCTTCGTAGATCGCGCAAATGCGAGCGTCGCGCCAGTTTTGCTCAGCACCATATTCGCGCAGATAACCGTACCCTCCCATAACTTGTATGGCGAGATCAGCAGCGCTCATACCCGCTTCGGTGCAGAAATATTTGCATATCGGAGTCATGAATTCGACGAAGTCAGACTCGGTACCTAGCTCTTGTGCCACCAAGGTGATATGGCATAACGCCCGCCCACCGAGCGCCAGCGCGTCACATGTGTCGATCATCTGCGCGACATCAGCATGGCGGTTAATGGTTGTAGGTACGCCTTGCGTATCGCGACCTTGGATTCGTTCTTCGGCGTATCTTGATGCCAGATCCGCAGCTCGTGCCGCATGTGCGATGCCCTGCAGCCCAACATCAAGCCGCGCATGATTCATCATTGCAAACATCGCTTTGAGCCCGGCGCCTTCATTGCCGATCAGATAACCAACGGCTGTGTCGAATACGATTTGACAGGTAGGTGACGCGTGTAGCCCCAGCTTTTCTTCAATCCGCGTCACCACGATGGGATTACGCCTACCATCAGGCAACTTGGAAGGACATGCGAAAAGGCTCAACCCCCGCGTGCCTTCCTCTGGCGATCCTGACCGCGCTAACACCAAGTGAAGAATACCCTCAGACATATCTTGGTCGCCACCAGAAATGAAAATCTTTTCTCCATCGATGTGCCAATAATCGTCCTGACGGACAGCGCGGGTGCGGATCGCTGACAAGTCTGATCCCGCTCCTGGCTCGGTCAACGCCATGGTGGAAAGCCATCGCCCTTCTGCGAGAGGCGGAATATACTCTGACTTTTGTGCATCGGTGCCGAAATGGCGCAATGTGCTGATTGCTGCTGGGGCGAGCGAGCAGACCATTTGCAGCGCATGGTTCGCACCCGTGAAAATCTCACTTACACCGGCGAGCATGACGGCGTTCAACCCCTGCCCTCCATACTCTTCTGGTGCAGACAATCCTTGCCAACCCTGCTCGGACAATTCCCGGTACAATTCACTGAAGCCATCGGGCATTATCACCCGACCGTTCTCAAGACGACATCCCTGAGCGTCGCCAATTGCATCCAATGGCGCGATGCGTCCTTCGGCAAACGCCCCAAAATGTGAAATAACTTCGCCAGCTGGTGTTGTCACATTAACGGGCCTGAGGTTGCTGGTTCATTGATCTGGGCGTAGGC
>NZ_CAXHZD010000013.1:0-36555 GCF_964021855.1 uncultured Sulfitobacter sp. | reverse complement strand
AGTTTCGCACCTATTACACCACTCGTCATCTGCCGCTTGCCGAGCAGTTGCCAGGCCTACTCTCGTACGAAGTGGCCTACCCAACTCCCATGAGTGACAGGTCAGACGCTCCCTTCTGCATTTTTCGTGGCTACTTTTCATCAGCGGAAATAATGGAGCGCGCGCTTTTTTCAGAAGTCGGTGCGGAAGTCGCAAGCGACGTGGCCAACTACTCACCCG
Organism: uncultured Sulfitobacter sp.; assembly: GCF_964021855.1. Classification (NCBI taxonomy): domain Bacteria; kingdom Pseudomonadati; phylum Pseudomonadota; class Alphaproteobacteria; order Rhodobacterales; family Roseobacteraceae; genus Sulfitobacter; species uncultured Sulfitobacter sp. The sequence goes on along the minus strand of NZ_CAXHZD010000013.1, from coordinate 36,336 downwards.
GCGGTTGCCGAATTTATCATCATCGCGTGGATCTCACCCAAAAGGTCGCCGCATGACCGACCTGAACTTCGATGAAGTAAATAAGAAGTCAGTCAATAGCGTCGGGCCTCTGAACCGCGTCCTCTCGGGCGTCTCGAACCTGATTAAAGGAAAAAGACCAATGACCACATTAAAGGAAAAAGACCAATGACCACGGCACCTGCATCCGAGCTTCCAAGCGAAGCCGACGGCGCTTCCTTTGCCATCCTGAACCCTTCGACGGGCGAGGTGGCCGGCTATGCGCCGAACAATACGCTCGCCGATCTGGACAAGGCGGTCGACGCCGCGCAGACCGCTTTCGAAACATGGTCAAAGCTGCCCGACGCCGAGCTTCAGGCCTATTGCGAAAAACTGGCGGGCGCGATTGGCGACAATGCCGAGGAGCTTGCGGTCCTGATCACCAAGGAACAGGGCAAGCCGCTGAACGGTTTGGGATCGCGTTGGGAAATGGGCGGCGCGCAGGCCTGGGCGGGGTATACCGCCGGCTTGTCCCTGCCGGTCAAGACGCTTCAGCACAACAACGAAGGCCGGGTGGAGCTGCATCGCAAACCGCTGGGTGTCGTGGGGTCGATCACGCCGTGGAACTTCCCGGTCTTGATCGCCATCTGGCACATCATCCCGGCCCTGCGGACCGGCAACACGGTGGTGGTCAAGCCCTCGCCCAACACCCCGCTTTCGACCATCCGGCTGGTCGAAATCATGCAAGAGGTTCTGCCCAAAGGCGTCGTCAATGTGGTGACCGGCGATGACAAGGACCTGAATCTCGGAGCGGCCATGTCCGCCCATGACGGCATCCGCAAGATCGTGTTCACCGGCTCCTGCGCCACCGGCCAGAAGGTCATGCAATCCGCCGCTGAGACCATGAAGCGGCTGACGCTGGAACTGGGCGGTAATGATGCGGGCATCGTCTTGCCCGACGCCGATCCGAAGGCGATTGCCGAAGGCCTGTTCTGGGGCGCGTTCATCAACAACGGCCAGACCTGCGCCGCCATGAAACGCCTGTATGTGCACACGTCCATCTATGACGCGATCTGCGATGCGCTGGTGGATTTCGCGCGCAATATCCCCGTTGGTGACGGGATGAGCGAGCAGAGCATTCTGGGCCCGATCCAGAACCAGATGCAGTTCGACAAGGTCAACCGCCTGATCGAAGCCGCCAAATCCAGAGGCCGCGTCCTGCTGGGTGGCACGCCTGGCGAGGGGCTGTTTTTCCCGCCGACGATCATTGCGGACCTGTCGCAGGACGACCCGCTCGTGGTCGAGGAGCAGTTCGGTCCGGCGCTTCCGGTGATCCGATATTCCGACGTCGATGAAGCCATCGCCGCGGCCAACGATTCCCCGAACGGCTTGGGCGGGTCTATCTGGACCTCCGATATTGAGCGGGGCCGCGACTTGGCCACACGCATGGAATGCGGGTCGGTTTGGATCAACAAACACGGCGCGATCCAGCCGAACGCGCCTTTTGGCGGCGTCAAGGCATCTGGGATAGGCGTTGAATTTGGCGAAGAAGGTCTCGCCGAATATACGGATATTCAAGTTGTATTTTCATAGCAGGAAGCAGCCATGCCCTCGAGAGCTATAAAGATGCTATTTTCTTCGTTAACTCAGAGCTTTAAGCTACAGCCCTAAAAGGTCTGCCCGTGTACTACCTGCCCACTACATCCTCCCTGTAGACGGGCAAGGGGCGGCGCTGGGATTTCCGGTGCCGCCCATTTCTGAGCACCGCTTCCGTAAGGTAGTGTTTATTATTGCTCGGCAGAATAGGCGAATGCCCCCAGTTCCGCGCCTTGTCTGATCAACCCAATACGCCAGCCGGTTCAGCCAGCCTACATTCAGTCTTGAAGCAGGAACGAAATCGCCCGCTTGAGAACCGGGTATGGAGCATAAGAACTAGTGACGTATGGCAAGGAAGAAGCAACCGCTATCGCCCGCCTATTGGCGTCCGATGGAAAGCGAACTGTTGGCTGGGTGTACCTTTGGAACACGCTCGAGCTGTCAATCCTTTGGATCGGCCAGGAACGTGAAGCCTCGCAAGTCGCTCCACCGGTTCCACCTCAAACCCTCGCGCGCGCGAAAGACGTGAACACGGACACCGTCACAGATCTCTTGGAGACGCTCATGGCGGGCGGTCCGACAATGCGCGGCTAGTGTCATTGTACCCTAATTAATCAGAATCTGTGGATTGGACGCGGGAGTGGGCAAAAGTTGGTGGTCATGCTGCGATCTGCGAGACGGAGAGTCTACCATCGAGAACGGCGGCTCTGGTGACGGCGACACGATGCGCGCCTTTGCGGGACCACCTCATTCGCCGTCTTTTGCCCATGCGGGCATTCCCAATATCATCGACGCAACCTTCCGCGCGTGATGATGAGATTGCTTGTCCGTTTCGATAGCGCAAACCGTAGTTTATCAGCGCGTCGAAATTGTTAGAAAGGTATGTATAGAGTTCCTGACACCGAGCGATGACACGGCTGGCCGCTGCACCTTGTTCTTTGGCTTCAGGGCGCAGACGATTGCAGTCGATCATGAGAACCTTGAGGTTCGTACCGGCGGTCATGACCTTCCCGTGCCATAGGTTCCAACGTAGCGTTTCTGCTGGACGCGCAAAAAGTTGCGGCAATCTTGAAAAGTCTTTTGTTTGTAAAAGCCCTTTCACTGCATTCTCGATGTGCTTTATTCGCATCGAGATATGCCACCAATCGAGAATGTGGATGACGGAACCTTTGACGGCGCGTCGCACCAAATTTGGCAGGGCTGGCTCCCCATCTGAAATTACTGTCACCTTGCTCTGGCCGTCCCAACCTTGCGTTATCAAATCATTTCGCAGCTGGCTGCTCGGAGACTTCGTCGCTTGTTGCACAAGACCAAAGCGTCGGCTCATATTGCGGCTCTCGATCTTGCCGACCACAACATCGAGGTGGCGCTTTTGGAATTCCGGACGGCATCGAATATGAGCGCCATCCAGGAAAACGGTTAGAGGAGACGATATGGAATTGGTGTCTTTGTTCACTTCTTCTGTTTCCGCAGAAAGCAGCGTTTCGGCAACGCGACCCAAACGATTGCGGACGGTCGTGTTTGACTGAGGCGCACATGGCAGGAACGTGTGTATCAGCCGGGCGGCTTCCCGAAACGAATGTCGCGATCCTAGCTCAGCCTGAAGACGCTGCAGTTCTGGTGTCGCACGTTCTGGGAACCGATCGGAAATTGGTGACCGCAGTACAGGGTTCGCGACACCCGCGGTGGCCTCGCAAGGGCACGGGCGAAGCCGGGGCGACTTTACGCGGAACCGACCATAAAGCGTGTCTAGAATACGACCGCGATCATCGTGGATTGCCCGCCGTTTTCCGCAGGCGCTGCAATTCCGGATCGCCCTTAGCAACTCGTCGATCTGATCCTGCAGAATTATTTCCTGTAGCTGCGTCAACAAGCTCTTGGCCTCAACAAGGCGCAGACCTAGGTTCTCGGACCCAGCATGCTCATGCGAGCGGCGAATTTCCCCCACATCGCGCAACTTCTTTGTTCCATCTCCAAATGTCGTTTCGACTATGATCCGTATATCCATGATGGGCCTCGTCAGGTTCCGAAAGCCTCAACCTACCACATCGACCACCAACTTTTGCCCACTCCCGAAAGAACCGTCACTGCAACGCCATCCCGCCAACCGGCGGCTTTCAAGCTGGACCGCAAGTGTTCTATTGGGTGATCGGCACCCATTTGGCTCAATCCAAAACGCCGTTTTTCAGCTGTTTCGCTTTCAATCGACCCCACAATGACTTCGAAATTTCGCCTTTGATATTCGGGGCGTGAACGAACATATGCGCTGTCCAGAAGGACCGTCACCGCGGTAGGTTTTGCTTGAATGGCCGTGTCCGTCGGTTCCTCGCAACAGCGTTCTTCCAGGGCCTTGGCAACCGACGCAAGCCGGTTCCGGATCGTTGCGTGGTTCTGGGTGGCGCAAGGTGAGAGCTCGTTCAACAGACGCGCGGCTTCCCGAAAACTATGCCGGGCACCCAGTTCGGCTTGCAGCCTCCTAAGCTCAGGTGTGGCATTGTCTCTCAAAATTCGCGTGAGCGGAGAATACGCTGCCTTGAACGCAGGAAAGCCCGGCAAGCCGCACATACACATCCGGACCCGAGGCGCTTCGACAGTCACACGACCGAAAAGAGTATCGACACGTCGCTTACGACGATCATGCACAGGCAAATAAGAATGGCAATGACGGCATACCCGCGCGACTTCGCTGATTTCTTCCACTTGATCCTGGAGAACAGCACGCTGGACTTCTTTCAAGATCAATTGCCCTCAGCGAGGCTGATACCTAGGTTGTCTTCCGACGGATCAATAGAACACCGCTCAATGACGCCAATCTCATGGGACCGGCACTCGCCCCACCCAAACTCCGTTTCAATCCTGATCCGAACTTTCACATCAAATCCTCCTGCATCAAAGCTATCAGGATAGACCGAGATCAATTTAGGCCCCCAGAGTTTTTCCACTCCCCAAGGCACGTTTCTGACGACGGCATAAGTGCCGAATCTTATGCGAAGGGTACTCAACCCCCAATGGCGGCTTAAACCCCTCCACAAAATTTGAAAGACTACACCACCAGACTAACGAGATGCAGCAGCAAACTTGTTAGTAAACTCTCGACGAAGATCACGGCGAATTTTTCCAGAGTTAAAGCGGCGCTCCTTGGTGTCGTTAACCAAGTTTAACATAGGCACTTTTTTGGGACTACCGTTCGCATCGACCGCGACCATGGTAAAATAGCATGAATTTGTATGCCGGATTGAACCGGCTTGTATGTCTTCCGCCTCGACTCGGATTCCAATCTCCATTGAGGTCGTGCCGACAAAGTTCACCGAAGCCCGAAAAGTGACTAATTCTCCGACGTTTATGGCTTCCTTGAAAGTGACTTGATCTACTGAAAGTGTGACAGCGTAAGATCCTGAGTACCTTGACGCGCAGGTAAATGCGACACGATCCAATAGGTTTAGCAGCGCTCCGCCATGAACCTTACCACTAAAATTGGCCATGTCAGGCGACATTAGTACGGTCATTTCAAGTGTGCTTTTATCTGTATCCATTGTATCTTCCAAATTCTGTTATTAGGCCGTTTTTGATAAACAAGATGTCAGCATTCACATCACAGACAACGGAAAGGTCCGCTTCTTTGATGCGCATGACCCATTAGCCGAGGTTCAGGACCGTTCAAAACAAAATGCTTGCGACGAATCGCGTCAGGCTCTATTAATAAACCAACCAGTCGGTCAATGAAACTGAGGAGATTTTCATGAGCGCGTATATTCTTGATGCAGTGCGGACACCCATCGGTCGTTATGGCGGGGCGCTATCAACCATCCGTGCAGATGACTTGGCCGCCCTCCCCATCGCAGCATTGAAAGAGCGGAACGCTGGCGTCGATTGGACACTTATTGACGATGTAATTTTTGGTTCTGCCAACCAAGCTGGTGAAGATAACCGAAATGTTGCGCGCATGGCGGCGTTGCTCGCCGGGCTTCCTACCGATGTGCCGGGCACCACCGTCAACCGGTTGTGTGCGTCGGGAATGGACGGCGTTGGTATGGCAGCACGAGGGATCAAGGCCGGCGATTACCGCATGGCGATTGCTGGTGGTGTCGAGAGCATGAGCCGTGCCCCATTTGTTATGCCGAAATCTACAAGCGCATTTTCACGCTCGAACGCTGTTTACGATACGACAATCGGCTGGCGCTTTGTGAATCCGAAGATGAAAGACGCTTATGGCGTGGATTCAATGCCTCAGACGGCTGACAATGTTGCCGCTGACTATAAAATTTCGCGTGAAGACCAAGATGCTTTTGCCGCCAGAAGCCAAGACCGTTGGGATGCCGCAAACAAGGCTGGCATCTTCAATGATGAGATAATTTCCGTGAGGGTCCCGCAGCGAAAAGGTGATCCAATTGTCTTTGATACTGACGAGCATCCTCGCCCTGGCACTAGCGCTGAAAAACTGTCCGGGCTTCGAGGCGTAAACGGTGCAGACATGACGGTGACCGCAGGCAATGCATCTGGTGTAAACGACGGCGCAGCCGCTCTGCTTCTGGGCAACGAAGAAATGGCAAAGACGCACGAACCGATTGCGCGAGTCGTTGCGATGGCAGCGGCGGGTGTCCCGCCCCGCATCATGGGAATTGGGCCGGTTCCCGCCACCCGGAAGGTGTTGAAATTGGCGGGCCTGACCATAGATCAGATGGATGTGATTGAGCTAAACGAAGCGTTCGCGGCGCAGGGTCTTGCTTCGCTGCGGGAACTTGGCCTGCCGGACGATGCCCCTCATGTGAACCCGAACGGTGGTGCGATTGCGCTTGGCCATCCTCTGGGCATGTCAGGCGCAAGGCTTGTTATGACCGCTGCTTACCAGCTGCGGCGGACGGGTGGACGTTTTGCACTCTGCACAATGTGTGTTGGCGTGGGTCAAGGCACTGCTATTATTATCGAACGCGTTTAGGGAGAACGACACAATGTATGCACAGATGGTGACATCCGAAGGTAACAAAGGAGAGCTGACGGCACAGGAAAAAGCATTTCAGGCCCGCATCGACGCCGATGAAAAAATCGAACCAAAAGACTGGATGCCGGAAGGGTATCGCAAAACGCTGATCCGCCAGATCGGGCAGCACGCGCATTCCGAAATTGTGGGTCAACTTCCCGAGGGCAACTGGATCACACGCGCGCCCAGCCTAGAGCGCAAGGCGATTCTGCTGGCAAAGGTGCAAGATGAAGCCGGTCACGGTCTGTATCTCTATTGTGCTGCGGAAACGCTCGGCGTGACCCGCGACGAGCTGACCGAGATGCTGCTGGATGGGCGGATGAAGTATTCGTCTATCTTCAACTACCCGACACTGACATGGGCCGATATGGGCGCGGTCGGTTGGTTAGTTGACGGTGCTGCAATCATGAACCAGGTGCCGCTACAGCGCACAAGCTATGGCCCTTACAGCCGTGCGATGATCCGTGTCTGCAAAGAAGAGAGCTTTCACCAACGTCAGGGCTACGACATCATGATGAAGATGGCGAAAGGCACCGACGCGCAAAGGAAGATGGCGCAGGATGCACTCAATCGCTTCTGGTATCCGTCTTTGATGATGTTCGGCCCTTCCGACAAGGACTCGGTTCACTCCGAACAGTCGATGGCATGGAAAATTAAGATGAACACCAACGACGAGTTGCGCCAGAAGTTCGTCGACCAGACCGTGCCTCAAGCCGAATATCTTGGCCTCACTGTTCCGGATGAGAACGTAAAGTGGAACAAGGAGAAAGGCGGCTACGACTTCTCCGAGCCGGACTGGTCCGAGTTCTTTGATGTGATCAAAGGCAATGGTCCCTGCAACACCGAACGCCTCGCTGCACGCAATGAGGCTTGGGACGAGGGCAAGTGGGTTCGTGAGGGCATGATGGCTCACGCAGCCAAACGCAAAGCAAACAGGATGGCCGCACAATGAGTTCTCCAGCCCCCGGTCCCTATGAGGAAACTGAAGCCAAGACACCAAGCAACCGCCGATCACACGAATGGCCCTTGTGGGAAGTGTTTATTCGCGGTCAGCACGGGATGAGCCATCGTCACGTTGGCAGCCTGCATGCCGCCGATGAAGAAGCCGCGATTAAAAACGCGCGCGATGTCTATACCCGCCGCAATGAAGGCGTGTCGATTTGGGTTGTAGAAGCACGCCACATTTCAGCGTCTAGTCCGTCGGAGAAGGGACCATTATATGAACCGTCCACATCCAAGGTTTATCGCCATCCGACCTTTTTCGACATTCCCGAAGAAGTGGGAGCGATGTAATGGCCGATCCGCTGTTTGAATTCCTGCTGCGGCAAGGCGATAACACACTTGTTCTCGGGCATAGAATTTCGGAGTGGTGCGGGCGCGCACCCGCTTTGGAGGAAGACATAGCCTTGGCAAACACTGCACTTGACCTGATCGGTCAAACGCAGATGTGGCTGGGGCTTGCCGGTGAAGTGGAAGGCGAAGGCCGCTCCGCTGATGATCTGGCTTATCGCCGCGACGTTTGGGATTTCCGTAGCCTGCTGCTGCTGGAGCAGCCGAACGGCAACTTTGGTCAAACGATGATGCGTCAATTCCTTTTCGACGCATTTCAGGTGCAGAACCTGAAGCAGCTTACAGGATCAGCCAACGAACGCATCGCGGAAATTGCGGCAAAATCGCTGAAAGAGGCAACGTATCACCTCGACCGTTCGCGTGACACTGTGGTCGCCCTAGGTGATGGCACTGCCGAAAGCCATGGCAAGATGCAGGCTGCCCTTGATCTATTGTGGCCTTATGTGGGTGAGATGTTCATTTGTGACGATGTTGATACAGCATTGGTTGCAGATGGTATCGCCCCGGACCCAAGTCAGTTCCGTGCGGCATGGGATGATACCGTGAACAACACGATAGCCGAGGGGATGCTCAAGATACCTGAAGGGGACTTCACCCACAAAGGTGGTAAGAATGGCGTCCGCCACACCGAGCATCTTGGGCATATGCTCGCAACGATGCAGTTTTTGCCTCGCGCTTATCCCGACGCGAGCTGGTGAGGGGACCGTCTGCATGACCTCTGCGACAGTGGATCAGATCTGGAAGTGGCTCGATGCTGTGCCTGACCCGGAAATTCCTGTGATCTCTATCGTGGATCTAGGCATCGTGCGAAATGTTAGATGGGATGATGAGACCTTGGAGGTTGCTGTAACTCCGACCTATTCCGGCTGTCCGGCGACTTCTGTGATTTCAATGGATATTGAAACCGCGCTGCGCGACCGAGGCATCGGAAAACTGCGTATCAAGAATCAGATTTCGCCACCATGGACCACTGATTGGCTATCGGACAGTGGCAGAACAAAACTGGAAGCCTACGGCATAGCCGCCCCCCAACAAGCGGGTGGACCGGAGCGGTGTCCGCACTGCAAATCTGATAAGGTCGAAAAGATTAGCCAATTCGGATCGACCCCCTGCAAGGCGCAATGGCGGTGTACCGACTGCTTAGAGCCTTTCGACTACTTTAAGTGTATTTGAGGAGATCGGCATGGCCCGTTTTCAATCCCTATCCGTAACGGACATCACGAAAACGATCCGCGATGCCGTTGTGGTCACGCTCAAACCAGAAAACCCCGAAGACTTCGACTTCATCCAAGGCCAGTATTTGACCTTTCGTCGGGAATTTGACGGTGAAGAGCTACGCCGCTCCTATTCGATTTGCGCGGGCAAGGATGACGGTGTGCTCCAAGTTGGAATCAAAAAGGTTGATGGCGGAGCCTTCTCTACATGGGCAAACGAAGATCTCAAAATTGGTGACAAACTGGACGCGATGCCACCGATGGGATCATTTCATACGCCTTTGGATCCAGCTGTTGGGAAACACTATCTAGGGTTCGCTGGGGGCTCCGGCATCACACCAGTGCTTTCAATTCTGCGGACCGTCTTGAGCCGCGAGCCATCCTCACGATTCACTCTCGTGTACGCTAACCGCGATGTGAACTCGATCATGTTCCGCGACGAAATCGAGGATCTGAAGAACTTATATTTAGGCCGCGTTAGCATCATTCATATACTCAAACAGGATGCACAGGATATTGACCTGTTTACCGGTCGGGTTGATGCTGAGAAATGTGGGTTGCTATTCAAGAGTTGGATCAACCTTGAGGATATCGATACCGCGTTGATTTGTGGACCAGAGCCAATGATGCTCGCTATTGCAGGATCGCTTAAAGAACACGGGTTGACGGACGATCAGATCAAATTTGAGCTGTTCGCAAGCTCGCAACCAGGTCGCGCGAAGCGCAAAGCAGTATCATCCGCCGATGCGAAAGCGGGTGCTGAAAGCTCCGCCAAAGTCACGCTCGACGGCGAATCTCGAACCTTTATGATGCCCAAAGATGTCAGCCTTTTGGATGCAGCAATAGCGAACAATGTGGACGCACCATTTGCTTGCAAAGCGGGAGTTTGCTCGACCTGTCGTGCCAAGGTTCTTGAGGGCGAAGTCGAGATGGTCGCCAATCACGCTCTTGAGGATTACGAAGTCGAACGGGGGTATGTGTTGACATGCCAATGCTTCCCGTTGAGCGACAATGTTGTCTTCGATTACGATCAATAAGGGGAATACAGATGTCCGACGATATGAAAATTGCAGACTATCTGGCTCAGGGTGGCGTGTTGACGTCTCCTGGCAATGTCCCACCTCGTTACCGTGCGGAGCTGATGCGTTTGATGGCCAGTTTTGTCGACAGCGAACTGGCGGGCGCAGCTGGATTTGCAGACATCATCAATCAGGGTCCAGGCGTAAAAGAACGTATCGCTGCGGCAAAAATTGTGATGGAAAAGACTGACCATGCGGACCAGATCCTGACCTTGATGGGGCAATTCGGGACAAATACCGACCGGTATGCGAACTACCATCCTTGGACTGAACGATTGGATCGCGATGCTCCAATTGGGACCAACCGCACCAACTCGGACATGCGACTTGCTGTCTTCAACTACCCCTTAAACGGTTGGACCGATGCTGTTGCAATGAACATGTTGATGGGCAAAGCTGTTGGCGTTCAGCTTTCCGAATATGCAATGATTTCCTATCAGCCGCTGGCTGAGGCTGTCCGAAAAATCATGCCTCGCGAGACACGCCATACCGAGTTGGCTGAGGAAGGTATGGCAAAACTTGTACAGGACAGAACCCAAAAAGCCGCACTCAAAGAAAGCGTGGCCTATTGGTGGCCGCGCGTAGAATCCAGCTTTGGCAGCGACGCATCAAACAGATTTGAACCATTACAAAAAATGGGTTTGCGGAAGCTGACAAACAAGGAATTACGCGACAAATGGCGCGCCGAAGCATCAACGGTCTTGGCCGGACTTGATCTCCCGGTTCCCGACTAAATTGTCATAGGCTGGATTACTTTTCCCGACTGATAAGCAACGGATCGTATATTGGTGCCGCGACACGGCGCCGGTCTGGTTCCTCCGTGTCAAGTGGAACAGATCGCTTCAATTTTTCCGGTGCGATGCGGGCAAGTGTTTGATATACGCCAGTTCCTTCACGTTTCCATTTAATTTCATCTTCGCTAAGGGCTCGCAGAACACGTGCAGGCGATCCGGCAATCATTTGACCGGCCTCGAACTCGGCTCCGGCCTTGATGAACGCCAGCGCGCCTACGATGCAGTCGCGTCCGACAATTGCTTTATCCATAACAACGGCATTCATGCCGATCAGCGCATTTTCTCCGATGGTGCAACCATGAAGGACTGCGCCATGACCGATGTGGCTGTTCCGCTCTAAAACGACATCTTGGTTTGGAAAACTGTGGATGACGCAGGTTTCTTGAACGTTAGACCCTTCTCCAATCACAATACGGCCGAAATCACCGCGGAGCACTGCACCCGGTCCCACATAGCAGTTTGGACCAATCAGTACATCGCCGATGACGACCGCTGTGTCATGTATAAAGCATGTCGGATCGATCACTGGAACGATCCCATCATATGAATAGATTTCTTTCATAAAAACCCTTTCTTAGCGATCGCCGTATGTGAATATGATGAATTTAGAGCCCAGGTATTCCGAGGAGACTCATTTTACAGACAATATCAGCATAGTCTTCTCGCGCTTCCCGATCTGCATCTTCGTTCCACATGTAAAACCAATTCAACATCCCGAAAACTGCCATTGTCGCGGAGCGGAGTTTGTGCTTGTCGCCGTCGAAAACGTGGGGTGCAATATCCCCGACAAGAATACTCGCATGGTTGACCAAATCTCGCTGATACTCGGTCAAAATCGCACGTTGGTTTTCCGGCAAGTGCCCCATGCTATTTGTTTGAAGGCGGTGCTGATAATTGGATCCTTGATAAGCGAGAAGCACTTCAAGGATAGTTCGCCGAAATTTTTCTTCAGCTCCCAATCCTGCGATGTCCATCCCACAGATGCGATCACGTAAATCGCGGAGGTAATTATCAAGAATGTCGAACAATATGTCGTCCTTGCTCGAGTAGTAATGATAGATATTGGCCTTGGAGATATTACAGGCCTTAGCAACGCTGCTCACTGACGCCCGATCAAAACCTTCGTCCGCAAACAATTGCGCCGCTCGATCAAGGATCAAGCGACGTTTCTCATCATGATCTTGGGCGATTGGGCGTGCCAACTAGCGTTCACCTTTACGATTATCCACGACCCGTTTTGCTTTGCCTTCGGACCGAACAACGTCTCCCGGGTTCCCTACGACAATTTCAGTCGAGATGCCAACAACATCCTTAATTCGCTTTGTTAGCATCCGCGCCGCTGCGGCCTTGCTCGCCTCATCAGTAGAGTCCTCGCTCGCCTCGACGAACACGCGCATGGCGTCCATTCGCCCCGAGCGATACAGTTCGATCTGGAAATGTGGCGCAAGCCCTCCAGTTGTCATCAGTTGCTCTTCGATCTGCGTTGGAAAGACATTCACACCTCGCAGGATAATCATGTCATCCGATCGACCGGTAATTTTCGCCATCCTGCGCATCGACCTTGCGGTGCCGGGCATTAATTTCGTCAAGTCTTTTGTGCGGTAGCGGATCATCGGGATGCCCTCTTTTGTCAGGGTCGTGAACACCAGCTCTCCTTCTTGACCATCTTCGACAGGCTCATGCGTCTGTGGATCAATGATCTCAGGGTAAAAATGATCTTCCCAGATGTGCAGTCCATCTTTGCTTTCTACACACTCGTTAGCGACACCGGGCCCCATGATTTCGGAAAGGCCGTAAATGTCCACCGCATGCATATCGAAGGCATTTTCGACTTCCTTGCGCATTGCATCGGTCCATGGTTCTGCCCCAAAAATTCCGACTTGCAATGATGTTTCCCGCGGGTCCAACCCTTGACGGTGGAACTCTTCAAGGATGTTCAGCACATATGACGGCGTCACCATGATCGCATCTGGTTGGAAATCGGTGATCAACCCGACCTGCTTTTGGGTCTGCCCACCGCTCATCGGCACAACTGTCGCGCCCAATCGTTCGATGCCGTGGTGTGCCCCAAGCCCGCCGGTAAACAGGCCATAACCATAAGCGTTATGCACCATCTCACCCGGTCGAACGCCTGAGGCTCGTAAGGAGCGCGCAATCATATCGGCAAACACATCGCAATCGTTTTTTGTATATCCGACAACGGTTGCCTTGCCCGTCGTTCCGGATGACGCATGGATGCGCTGTATTTTCTGACGCGGGACGGCAAATAAGCCGAAGGGATAGTTATCACGAAGATCATCTTTTACCGTAAAAGGAAATTTCGCGAGGTCTTTGAGTGACTTTAGGTCGTCGGGATGAACACCAGATTCATCAAAGCGCTTCTTATACATCGGCACATTATCGTAGGCATGGTTTAAGGACCATTTCATACGCTTGAGCTGGAGGGCCTCAATTTCATCGCGTGATGCAATTTCAATAGGTTCAAGTTCTTCCTTTTTTGCGCCCAGGTCTTTCATGTTGCTGTCTCCTCCGAAAAAAGTTGTCCCCGAATGGCCCGGGACGCGCCTCTAAACTCTGCAATCAGTTGGTTGTCCTGATTGGTAACACGCACGTCGGTGATACCGCTGCGACCAGTCAGACATATCTCGCGTGCCGTCGCGGTTAGTCGATCTCCCAATCTAGCAGGCGCAATGTAAGAAATACTGTTATGTTGTGCGACTGTGGCCTGATTGCGGCTGTTGCACGCAAAGGCAAATGCGCTGTCTGCAAGGCTAAACGTCACACCGCCATGACAAATACCATGTCCATTTACGTGTTGGGGAAGCACCTTAAGCCCAAGCACTGCGCTGCCCTCATCGACATCAATCAGTTCCATTCCGAACCAACCACTTGCCCGGTCATCGGACCACATTGCGTCTGCCGCCTTCTGCGCACGTTGTTTGGGGGTCATGTTTTGTTTCCTGTAAAAACGGGCGGACGCTTTTGCAAAAACGCGGAAACTCCCTCCGCATAGTCGGAGGTTTGACCGCAAACTTTCTGACTTTCTGCTTCAAGTTCGAGCTGTTCATCCATTGTGTTTGAGCTTGCTGCCTGAATTGCTTTCTTGGTCATGGCTAAACCTATGGTCGGACCTTGTGAAAGTTGGGCGGCAATTGATTTTGCCTGGGCCATTAACTCATCATCCGGTACGGCTTTCCAAATCAAACCCCATTCGGCAGCCTGATCAGCAAGCAAAGGTGTTGCGGTTAAGGCCAATGCCTTGGCACGTGCCTCCCCCAATAAATGGGTAAGAGACCAAGTTCCCCCACCGTCGGGCACCAGACCAACTTTGGCAAAAGACTGAATGAACTTTGCACTTTTAGCCGCGATGACAATATCACATGCCAGCGCCACGTTTGCTCCCGCGCCTGCCGCAACGCCGTTAACGGCACAGACTACTGGAATATCCAAGCCTCTGATTTGTCGGACAAGTGGATTATAGAAATTTGTCAGCGTTTCGCTGAGGTCAGGCGGGCTGTCCATTTTTGATGGATCGCGATCCCCCAAATCCTGTCCTGCACAAAATCCGCGGCCCGACCCAGTTAGAAGTATTGCTCGACTTCCGGACGAACGCGCATGCTCTAGAGCTCCTCTTAGAGCGAGATGCATTTCATCGTTGAAACTGTTGAGACGGTCAGGCCTGTTTAACGTAATTTGCGTCAATTGACCTTCGGTTTGAGTAAGAATCGTGTCGCTCACATCGTGCCTCCCAGACGATAAAGTAGGAAAAGTCTTGCATAAACCGTCCGGTTGGTCAATTAATTTAATGGTAAAATGATTCTCGCAACCGAAAGTGCTCAACATGTCCAACCCGGAAATTGTAAGCGTTAGGTTCGACAATGATGTTGCGTGGGTGACGATAGACAATCCGCCCGTCAACGCAACGTCGGCGGCTGTTAGGTCGGGGCTGCTAGAAGCTGTAAAGCAGGTTCAAGGTGCTCGAGCTGCCGTTCTGATGTGCGCAGGGAAAACCTTTGTGGCTGGCGGGGATATGTCAGAATTCGATGCGACCCCGATTAAGCCAGACTTGCCGGATGTTGTTCAAGCTATTGAGGATAGCAAAACCCCGTTTATCGCCGCAATGCATGGCACCGTCTTGGGTGGAGGCTTTGAGCTTGCTCTGGGCTGTAGCTGGCGGATTGCCGAGCAAGGGACGCGTTTTGGATTGCCTGAAGTAAATGTTGGCTTGATCCCGGGCGCTGGCGGCACACAGCGTCTTCCCCGTTTGATCGGGATGCCGCTGTCAATTGAGATTGCAGCAGCGGGTCGTATTGTTGATGCAAAGACCCTTCAGAATGCTGGCGGACTCGATCTGGTATGTGACGGCAACTTAGATGAGGCTGTTCGAAATTTTGCGGCAAATCTTCCCGATCGACCGCTAAAATTAAGCGAGCTGCCTCCAGTGTCGTTGCAGGATATCGATCTTGGCAGCTATCGAAAAACGCTGGCCAAGAAGGCAAAAGGGCAATCGTCCCTGCTGCTCAACCTCGAAGCGCTTACTTGGGCTACATTACCATTTGATCAGGGCCAATCGAAAGAACGCGCTCGTCATGTGGAATTGAGATCCTCTGAAGAAAGTAAAGCACTGCGTCATGCATTCTTTGCTGAACGCGCTGTTTCCAAACCTGCGGCGATCAATGACGGAGATCCCCGAGCAATCGAGCGGGTTGTCGTTGTCGGTGGCGGATTGATGGGTGCTGGCATTGCAACTGCCGTTTTATCTGCTGGACTTTTCGTGACCATCATCGAACGCGACGACACCGCGGCAACTGGAGCATTGGACCGGGTTCATGCAAATCTCGACAGCGCGTTGAAGCGCGGTAAGATCGATCAAAGCAGATATGATGAACAAAAGAGCAAATTTTCAACCGCAACGACATATGATGCTGCATCCGGCCACGATCTTGCAATCGAAGCTGTATTCGAAGACGTCGCAGTAAAGCAGCAGGTATTTACACAGCTCGCCTCGGTGATGGCATCGGACGCGATTCTGGCGACAAACACATCATATCTTGATCCAGGCGAAATCTTTATTGGGATTGATCAGCCACAACGCTGTGTCGGGCTACATTTCTTTAGCCCCGCGCACATCATGAAGTTGCTCGAAGTCGTGCAGCTTCCGGCAACTTCTACAGATACGTTGGCGACGTCCTTTGCATTTGCAAAGCACTTGCGCAAAGTCGCCGTGCTGTCTGGCGTGTGTGACGGTTTTATCGGCAACCGAATGCTCGCGGCCTACCGCCGCGCTGCAGAGTATATGTTGGCTGATGGAGCTCTGCCTCAAGAAATCGACGTAGCAATGCGTGACTTCGGTATGGCAATGGGTCCATTTGAAGCGCAGGATATGAGCGGCTTGCAAATCGCTCAAGCCAACCGCCGACGCCAAGACAAGGATCGATCGTCCTCGGAACGCTATGTGGAAATTTCGGACCGCCTGTGTGATCTTAAGCGGTTTGGTCAGCGTTCTAGTAAAGGCTGGTATCGTTACGAACCCGGCAATCGGGCAGCCATACCAGATTCTGATGTGACAACGTTGATTGAGGACTATTCCCGAGAAGTTGGCGTTACCAGACGGTCCTTTACACATCAGGAAATACAAGAGACTCTCTTGGCTGTCCTCGCAAATGAAGGTGCCTTGATTGTTGAAGAAGGCATCGCGGAAAATGATGCTGCGGTCGATATGGTCAAGGTTCACGGTTACGGGTTCCCACGGTGGCGTGGCGGACCAATGCATGCAGCCAGCACATTTGATGACGATCGCATCCGTGAATCGCTCGAAACACTATGCGCCGCAAGTCCGGGATCATGGACCCGCGCCAAACGCTACGACTAAACGGCCAGATTCGGTCATAAACCTTGGAGGAGGACAAGAATGTTCAATAAAAAAGTAACTGGGGCGATTGCTGCCCTATTGTTGGGAACAGCAACCAGCGCCTATGCAGAAGCCGAATACACGCTCGTGATTTCGAGCTGGGTTCCGCCAACACACAATATCAATGCCCAGATGCTGCCGAACTTGATCGAGATGATTGAAGAGGCAACTGACGGACGTGTCACAGGCGAAGTTCGTCTTGGTCTGGCCCCTCCCCCCGCACAAATGGATCTGGTTCTCGATGGTGCAGTTGACATCGCCTATATTTTCCATGGCTACCAGCCTGGCCGATATACAGGCTATAAGCTTGTCGAGCTTCCCGGCCTCGACGTAACCGCCGAAGCAGCGTCAGTTGCCTATTGGAATATGTTTCAGGAATACATCGCGCCGTTGGATGAACATCGCGGCGCGAAGGTGATTGGCCTGCATACTCACGGTCCGGGCCAACTTCATACAAGTGGAATGGTAGAAACACTCTCAGATGTTCAGGGTCTCAAGTTGCGGATGCCTGGTGGCGTTGCCACAGATGTTGGCGCCGCGTTGGAAGCCACCGGCATCCAAGTTCCTGCGCCGAAAGTATACGAGACATTGGCCTCTAATGCCGCCGATGGCGTTATGATGACAATCGATAGTCGGCAGGGCTTTCGTTTGACAGAAGTCGCACCACACTACTACGAGATGCCAGGCGGGTTTTTCCGCGGCTCATTTGCTTATGTGATGAATGAAGACACATTCGCTGATTTGCCTGAGGACTTACAGCAAGCGCTGGAAACCGAAGTCTTCGGTGAACCGCTCAGCCGTATGTCAGGTGAAGTTTGGGATGGCGGCGATGCCTTCAGCATTACGCTGACCGAAGACACCGAAGGCAATACGATCACGCGAGCCAGTGACGCTGACGTCGAAGCTTTTGATGCGATCATCGAAAGTGTGACGAACAGTGTCATCGAGGAAGTGGCCGCCAAAGGTATTGATGCCGAGGCAGCGCTTGCATCCTTCCGCGCGGAACTGGGCGTCGAATAACAAATTGTAGCGGGCGCGTAAGCGCGCCCGCTACAACTCATCTCGTGCAGGGAGGCAACGATGAATCCGACACTATCACTCACCGATAGACCCTTGATAAAGGTGTTGATCCAGGTTCCGATCTGGCTCGCTTGCCTTTCGCTCTTTACACTTATGGTCATGACATTTTGCGATGTGGTATTGCGGTCGTCGTTTGACGCTCCTATCGAAGAAGGCACAGAACTCACGCGGATTTTTGTCGCTGTAATGGTATTTTCCGTCATGCCACTCGTGTCTGTGACAGGAGGCCATATCGCTGTCGATTTGACAGACGGTTTCTTTGCAAAGATGGGTCTGAGCCGTATTCGGGACGGTTTAATCAGCCTTGCGTGTGCCCTTATGATGGTCTGGCCCGTATTACGTGTTTGGGCACTGGCCGAAAGAACCAGAGATTTTGGCGACGTCACGCAATACCTGGGCGTGCCACAATATCTTGTCATGTATTTTATCGCATTTTTCATAACTGTCACTGCGTTGGCAATGGCGGTGGCTGGCGTCCTGACTCTCTTCCTACGACCGGCAAATCAAAGGAATCCATTATGACCGCTGCACTTATTGGTTTCTTTATTGTCATCGCACTGGTGCTTGTGCGTATGCCAATCGTTTTTGCGATGGGCTTGGTTGGGACGTTAGGATTCGCCTATGAACGTGGCGGCAGCATCCTTGACGGCCGCGGATTGACTGCAGCTGTGTCCATGGTTGGCCGCCAAATAACGGATACAGCACAAGACTATGGTCTCTCCGTCATTCCGCTTTTCATCCTGATGGGCCTTTTTGTGAACAAGGGCGGTATGGCTCGCGAGCTTTACGCGGTCTCAAACGCTTTTCTTGGTCATATGCGAGGGGGCCTCGCCATGGCGACCGTGGCCGCTTGTGGGGGATTTTCAGCCATCTGCGGCTCGTCTCTTGCGACTGCTGCGACGATGTCAAAAGTCGCAATGCCAGAAATGCGCCGGTTCGGGTATTCGGATGAACTGTCCACCGCATCGATCGCTGCAGGTGGCACACTTGGTATCCTGATCCCCCCGTCCGTCATACTCGTTATTTACGGATTGCTAACTGAAACTTCGATTGGCAAGCTGTTCATGGCAGGGATCATCCCTGGCTTGATGGGCATCCTCTTCTATTTGTTCGCCGTTCGTTGGGTTGTCTGGCGTTCGCCTGACGCTGGGCCAGCAGGTCCTCGCTCAACGTGGGCAGAAAGACTGAAAGCACTGCGATCTGTCTGGGCTGTTTTGCTACTGTTTTTCCTTGTGATTGGCGGACTTTATGGCGCGTTTGATTTCGAACCGATCAACCTCACTTTTTCACCGACCGAAGCCGCTGGAATGGGGGCTATGGGAGCCTTCCTGATCGCGATGGGTCGTGGCGGACTTTCATTTAAAGCGATTGTTGAAGTTTTGACTGAAACGGCCGTCACAAGTGCGTCGTTGTTTGCCGTCCTTATCGGTGCCGCGATATTCTCGAATTTCATCAATCTTGCAGGCCTTCCAGAAGCCTTGATCGGGCTGGTGACGGCTTATGGACTCTCTCCCTATGTCGTCATGCTGTTCATTTTGCTGGTCTATATCGTTCTCGGCTGCGTTTTTGAAAGCTTGTCAATGCTCCTTCTGACGGTGCCGATCTTCTTCCCGTTGGTGACATCTCTTGGGTTCGATCCGATCTGGTTTGGTATCGTGGTTGTGGTGGTTGTGGAGATCTCCCTTATCACCCCACCGGTTGGCCTAAACGTTTTCATCCTTAAAGGAGTGGTGGGTGACGTATCGACCCGCACGATTTTCAAAGGCGTCACGCCTTTTTGGATCGCTGACATCATTCGCCTAATTTTGATTGTCGCTCTGCCAATCATTGCCCTCTTTCTTCCCAATCAAATGGGTGGGATCGGCCATTAGGTCGTTTCAAAATTGCAAAGGACGCCATCATGACATTACTGAACGTAAATAGCTTCGCTGCCGGAGAATGGATCGCTCCCGGAAACGGGTCACGCGACATTGAGAACGCCGTGACAGGCGAAGTGATGGCGCGGGCAGGCAACAATGATCTTGATGTTCAGGCAATGCTGAATTTTGCCAAGAACACAGGTGGTCCAGCCTTGCGCGCGATGACATTTCACGACCGCGCAAAGATGATCAAGGCCCTCGCGCAGAGCCTCGGCCAACGCAAGCAGGAACTTTACGATATTTCCTTTGCAAGTGGTGCTACTCAGTCCGATCACATGATCGACATTGACGGTGGTATCGGGACGATGTTTGTTTTTGCCTCAAAAGGGCGGCGTGAAATGCCCGATGCACATGTATACCTTGATGGCGAGGTCGAGCAGCTCTCTCGAAACGGTTCGTTTTTGGGTCAGCACATATGCACTTCAATGCAAGGCGTGGCCGTTCACATCAACGCCTTCAACTTTCCTGTCTGGGGAATGCTCGAGAAATTGGCACCAACTTTGTTGGCTGGCGTTCCAGCGATTGTGAAACCAGCCACAGCGACGTGCTATGTCACCGAACTCGCTGTGCGGATTATGATCGATAGCGGTATCTTGCCCGCTGGAGCACTTCAACTGGTCGCCGGCGGTTTAGGTGACATGCTTGACCGCTTGGATTGTCAGGACGTGGTCAGCTTTACCGGATCAGCCGATACCGCGTTCAAACTGCGTTCCGCGCCACACATTCTGAAAAACTCGATCCGCTTTGTGGCCGAGCAAGACAGCTTGAATGCATCCGTGCTTGGACCCGATGCTAAACCGGGAACACCAGAATTTGACCTCTTCGTCAAAGAGGTGCAGCGCGAAATGACCACCAAAGCAGGCCAAAAATGCACCGCGATCCGGCGTATTCTCGCTCCCCAAGATGCAGTTGAAGCGGTGATTAAAGCCTTGAGCGCGCGGTTGTCTAAAACAACAATCGGCGACCCTCAGGCAGAAGGCACCCGTATGGGCGCACTCGTCTCCAATTCCCAAAAGCGTGACGTGCTGGAAAAAGCGGCTATCATCGCTCAAGAGGCTGAACGGGTTTACGGTAACCCTGACGATTTTGAGGTGCATGGTGCCGATGCGTCCAAAGGAGCGTTCGTTCCGCCCATGCTGTTCCATTGTGCTGATCCTGATAAAGCCGAACGGGTACACGACACCGAGGCCTTTGGTCCCGTCTCGACAATCATGGGATATCGGGATCTGGATCATGCAACAGACCTACTTAACCGTGGCGGTGGCAGCTTGGTTGCATCTGTTATCACTCATGACGGGGACGTTGCCCGTCAAATGGCTCTGAAATCAGCTGCGTTTCATGGTCGCCTCTATTTCAACAACCGTGACAGCATGAAGGAAAGCACAGGCCACGGCTCCCCGCTCCCACACATGGTCCACGGTGGCCCTGGTCGAGCTGGCGGTGGAGAAGAATTGGGCGGCGTTCGAGGAGTGATGCACTACATGCAGCGCACCGCGATACAAGGTAGTCCCGACATCCTGACAGCGATTGGTGGAACATGGGTGCCTGGAGCGACTGAACAAACCGCGCCTGCACACCCATTCACCCGAACATTTCACGAGCTTCAGATTGGGGAAACAATTCATACCGATCCTCGGGTAGTAACGCTCGACGATATCGAGAAATTCGCCAATTTTACAGGTGACACATTCTACGCGCACATGGATGAAGACGCCGCGAAACGTAATCCCTTTTTCCCAGGCCGGGTCGCTCACGGCTATCTACTACTGTCCTTTGCCGCCGGTCTCTTTGTAGAACCTAATGAAGGACCAGTATTGGCCAATACTGGTCTCGATAATCTACGCTTCATGAAACCCGTGGAAGCAGGGGATGCGATTAAGGTCAGACTGAGCGTGAAAAAGAAAACGCCCAGAAACGACGAATACGGAGAAGTTCGGTGGCACGCGACCCTTACCAACCAAAATAAAGAGCTGGTTGCAGAATATGAGCTACTTACGATGAATGCATATCTTAAAGTTGGGTCTTGAAGCTCTATGCCTGTATCAGCTGTTACGTTTTTCATTTTAAATTCTAGTCAGGCGAGAGCAGCCGGGATTACAAAATACGACCGTAGCGAAGTCCAAAGGTATTGCAGTCCGTCCGTTCATTTTGCGAAGTTCAGCTTACCGATCGCAATGCCACTAACAGCTTCTGCTTGGGAACAATGAACTCAACGATCGGGCATATCATGCCCGGTCAACAAATCTATATCACTGCAAAATGTGACATATATCGCGTGGCTATATATCACGCATCATGTCCGTTTGTTCGGTATGAACTTGCGGGACAGAGTAGCACTGAACATTCAAGACCTGAGACGCGCCCGCAGTCTCAGCCAAGAGGCGCTTGCGCTGCGTGCAAATGTGAGCCGCGGGCATATGGGCCGCTTGGAAAACGCAAAGTTCGCGGCATCTCTGGACCTGCTGGAACGGATTGCCTTCGCTCTCAACGTGGATCCGGAACTGCTTTTTGCGAGCCGGAATGGCTGAATTTCATGGCAGCGAGGTTTTACCATAAACAGTCTCAAACTGAATTGTCACAAAGGTTCGCGTAAGCCGTCATGGACAGCAAGAAAGTGGGTGTTCCTTTCCAAGACGGTTTCCTGACGACCCAGAAAGGCGAATCGCTGGTGTTTACTGACTACCGTTGGAACAACGGGAAGATCTCCAGGCGCTGGTATGTGGATCCCGCCAGTGTGAACCTCGACGATGTAAAAATTCTCCCTTTTTCTCCTGATCGCTCCGGTTGAATGCGTTAATACGAAAACCAATCTGAGTGGCCCATATTGCCTTCATAATCGCCATACTCGACCATGATTGATCTTGTGTAGAAATTGCCATAGCTGCCGTCTGTTGGCATGCTGATCGTCTGACCTCCTTCAGACCCAAATGTAGCTGGCCAGCGACTACGCGATCCATATACCCTTGCAATGTAACGACAGGTTCGGTTCTCATGATCGCAAGACCGGATGGTCCAATCCCACTGCCTTGGATCATCTCGTGGCGTATAGGAACGGCCAGTGAACCATATAACGTGGGTTCGGTTAAGCCACTCATATTCAGGTAGATCAGTGTCGATCGCGCTTTCGCCGCCGGGCCCACCAAGTGCCACTGGCACAGCTGCGAACGTGCATATTCCGAATGGTGGCCTACTCGGCCAAGGCGTAATCCGGCGTATCATGGTTCTATATGCCCGCGCGCAGACAGCGCTCGGTGGAAACCCTCCAGCCATACAAAGCATGATCGCGCAATCAATGTCGTAAGCGCGCGCGCGATTGGGTGCCAAAGTCGTAACCACGGCGCAAACTAGCATAGAAAATATCAACCTCATGACGTCCTCCTTAAGTTGCATTGGCTAAGTTTCAATCATTTTGTAATTTTCTGCAATATGTCGTATTGACTCAATGTGACTTTCCGGATTTGTTAACAAAGACTAGAAGGGCTCTCACAGGGAGAGTCCAAACATGCCGATCAAACGCAGCCAGATCCTGATCACATTAGATGGGGTCAAAGATCTTCAGAAAACTGGAACTGCGTTCCAGTGTCGGTATGAACTCGTGGGGTTCACGGACGATGGGAAGCCGCGCTACCAGTGCATCTACCTGCGCGAAGGCGAACCGGAAGCTATTCTGGTGTCCACGAGGATTACGCCGCTCGGACCGGAAGCACGTTATTTCAACATCTGGCCGGGGCTTTTCAAGCATCACCTTGAGTTTGGCGACGGGCGCGATCTGCGCTTTGACGCTGACTATAATATCATCCTCGAAGGGCCACGCTGACGTTCTCGCATTTCGCGCGGATGGTTCCGCCACTGCGTCCGGGTGGACCTTTCATGGCACGCGCCCGGGGTGGATATCTGGAAGTTCGCCAGAAATTCAGCCTATACTGGCACCTCGAACTGACATCCCACAACGCGCATCACAACCGATACTGGCTTTGATCCATCAAACGGCTGATCGACATCAGAACAATCGCGCGATTGATCAAACAGGACTTACCTCGCGGGATTGGCGTATTCTATTTCAAGCCATGATTGAGGCCGAGAGCGCCTACAATACCGAAGCTGTCAGCCCAAAAGGGGCCTATGGTCTCGGTCAACTGATGCCGGCAACAGCCTCTGATCTAGGCGTAGATCGCCATGATCCTGCCCAGAACCTTGATGGTGCGGCGCGCTATCTATTGGCTCAGATGGCTACGTTCGGCGACGTTGATCTCGCACTCGCGGCATACAACGCAGGCCCGCACCGTGTTGCTGCATATGGCGGCATTCCACCCTTCGACGAGACGCGCACTTACATTCGGCGGATCAGCGCGATCCGTGCGCGTCTGTCCGGTGGGGCAACACCCGTACCAGCAATGCGTGTCGCGGTTACTGCGCCCGCCCGAGCGCCTGTCATCATCGACCTGAACTAATCAAGGAAATTTCAATGCGCCTCCACCACTCACGATACTTGCCGCTCGCCGCCACAACCTTGACGCTACTTGCAACGCCTGCATTCGCGCAGGACTTATCTCCGATCCAAACGATGCTGGAAACTGTCGAGGCTGCCCTCACAGGCCCGATTGGTATTGCCGTTTCAACGCTGGCGGTGATTGGCACTGGCTTCATGTGCATGATGGGCCGATTGAACTGGGGTTGGTTCGCCTCCGTCATCATCGGCATCGTTTTGATCTTTTCCGCGGGTACGATCGTGGATGGGTTCACCTAAACCCATGGCAGAACGCTCCCCCCTTTTTTTGGGTCTGGCCCGCCCACCAAAGTATCTGGGTCTCCCTGTCGGATATCTGGTGATGCTGGCTATGGGGGTCGTTCTGCCCTTTATATGGACCAAGTCCCTCATTTTCTTTCTGATCGGTATCGTCGCGTATCCGATCCTCTGGTTTGTAGCAGACAAAGAGCCGCACTTCTTCGAGGTCTTGCGCGTTGCGTATGGCACGGTTCGCGCCACCAAGAACCGTGCGCGACATGGAGGTGACAGCTTTGGCGCTTGATGATGGCATATTGAACAAGCTTGGTGCTGCCGTGCAGGAAGCTGATGGTGCCGACTTCGCCCGTGAAAGTTATCTGGGCGAACATCTGCCCTACTTCGGGCTGGCTTCCGACAATGTTATGGTTTTGCGCGAAGGCGATCTTCTGGCCACACTGCGCCTCGATGGTCTTAACCCGATGACCACCGAAGATGATCGGCTTGACGCACTCAAACGTGCGGTCGCGGCCATTGTTGCTCAAACGGGAAATTCTTTCGGCTTCTATGTCCATCGCATCTCCGTGCCGCAGGATACTGCCCTGCGTCCAGTTGATGGTGACAACTTCGCAAGCGCGATTGATCAGCGTTGGCAACGGCACGTGAGGAATTTACGCCCTGCGAAACGGCAGATGTATCTCAGTGTTTTACGCCGCCCCGATATATCTTCACGCATTCCTTTCATTCGCACCTTGGCCCGCAAGGCTTGGGTCAAAGACCGGGCGGCGCGCGCGCAGGAACTCAATGAGGTCATGGGCTTTTTCGAAGTTGCGCTCTCTGCGGCCAATCCTGTTCGATTGACATGTCATGGTGGTGAATGGCTCGGCTATCTCAATACGCTCAATGCTGGAAGTTTCTCTCCGATCGCGGTGGGGCAGAGCGCCCTGCCCCTCTCTCACACGCTGAGCGACTGTCGTGCTACATTTGATGGGGATGTCGCCAAGATCATCTGTGCGACAACAGGCGCCGTAAAATACGGTGCGCTCTTTAGCATCAAATCCTATCCCGCGTTCACGGACGTCTCCCTTTTGGACGCACTCGATCTGCCGCTCGACATCGTCATAACCAACTCGTTTAGTCCGATCCCGAATAATATCATGGCCGAACGCATCCAGCGTATTATCCGCCAAATGCACGCGTCTGATGATGCGGCCGTCTCATTGCGCGAACAGCTCAGTCTTGCAGCTGATGACCAAGAGGCCGGACGGATCGCGTTTGGCGACCACCATCTTTCAATTGCCGTCTATGCGCCAGATCGCAACACACTGGAGCGCGCGGCGGCACAGATCAAACGTGTGGGTCAAGAGATCATGGCAGTTATCGTGCGCGAAAACATGGCACTGAAAGCCACCTATTTTGCCCAAAGCCCTGGAAACTTCAGCTACCGCGCCCGCAAAACGCCAATCTCTTCGATTAATTTTGCCGATTTTGCCGCATTGCACGGCGGTGTCGAAGGGCGGAATGCGGACCAATCGCCATGGGGGCAGACGATTTCTTTTCTGCCAACAGTCGGGACCGCCAGCTACCGCTTTAACTTCCACGAGGCGGGCGAGGTCGGCAAAGAGCCGACCGTTGGTCATACACTGGTTCTGGGGCGCACTGGGACTGGCAAAACCTTGACCACGGCATTTCTAACGGCGCAGGCGCAACGGGTTGGCGCACGCCTTTTCTTCTTTGATAAAGACCGCGGCCTAGAAATGGCCGTGCGCGCACTTGGTGGACGCTACAACGAAATCAGAGCAGGTGTTCCGACAGGGTTGAACCCACTTGCCTCGGAAACAGACGAACGTGGCCGCGCCTGGCTATCGGACTGGTTGTCCACAATCCTGTCGCGGAGTGGCGATCTGACGGGCGAACAATCGCGGCACATACAAAGTGCAGTAGGTCAGAATGCGGGGGCCGGCGGCGCACTTCAACGCTTCGCAAGCTTCGAGACGCTTTTCCAATCACTCGACGACGACGGTGAGTTGCAGTCACGCGTTGCCGAATGGGCGCCGGGTGGCCGCTATGGATGGGTATTCGATGAACCAAGCATTGGCCAGCGCCTCGATCTGGCGGGCGATATCGTTGGGTTTGATATGACCGAGATCCTCGACATGACAACGGAGCGAATGGCTGTCCTCTCCTACATCTTCCGCCAGATTGAGCGGGTCGTCGAAGATCGCCACCCGACCATCATCGTCCTGGACGAGGCCTGGAAACTGCTGGACGATCCTTATTTCGGGGCGCGATTGGAAAACTGGCTTGTCACCCTACGCAAGATGAACTGCGTCGTGATTATGATGACGCAGTATCCCAGCCAATTGCGCGACAGCCGTGTCGGAAAAACCATCGTCGAGACCGTGCCGACACAAATCCTCTTTCCAAACGATCGGGCAACTGTCGCCGATTACGACTTCTTGCGGGTGAATGCCAAAGAAGCCGCGCTTCTCGTCCAGCCCACAGTTGGCCAACGTATCGCGTTGATCAGGTCGGCTGGGGACAGTGTTTTCGTGGATTCCGATCTCTCTGCACTTGGCGATCTGCTGCCTATTCTTGGCGGTGGTGCAACCGGTGAAGCCCGTGTCCCCGCTGACTGGCGCAGCAATCCTGACTTCTGGAGACCTCAATTATGATTAGAACAGCGTGCATCTTATTCACGGCATTTGGAGTTTTGGGCGCCTGTACCCAATACACCGATCAGACCTCTCCCTGCTTCGGTCGCGACGGTGCAGCCGTGGTAACACGCGCCGCGGTAGATCTCGTCAACCAGAATGACACCGAATATGCAGCACCCAAGGACTGCCAGTTCGAAGAGCTGACCGTTGCTGTATGAGGTGTGCAGCAAACATTCGTCTCGGCTTTAGCCTCATACTGGCGACAGGAGCAGCCAGCGCCCAAGGTGTGCCAACGCAGGACAACACCGCCATCGGGCAAGCGATTGCACGCGTGACAGCGTTGGGCGATGACCTTGGCGTCCAATCAGACATAAACGCCACTGCGAATTCACTTGCTGACGTCCAAGCCGAGCAACTCATGGCGTTGGAAGCGATTTCGGCAGCGATTACCGGCCCAGGTTTTGACATTCGTGCACTTGAAGGCAACGCCGATTTCGGTGTGGCGGCTGTATATCCCAACACGGATTTAAGCCCGATGAACAACCGCCTTTTTGGGGAGGGGCGCGAAACTGTTGAGATGATGATTGTGCAAGTTGCTGGCGAATATGCCGGCGCGCCCGGTGTTGCGCGCGCAGGGCTCTCATCGACCCAGTGGCGCTGCCTGTTTCAAGCTCTGATCAAACAAGAGAGCAGATTTAACATCACCGCCGAAAGTCATGTTGGCGCTTATGGTTTGGCGCAGCTGATGCCTGGCACAGCCTCCGACCTTGGCGTCAACCCGCGCGACCCCATGGACAATCTACGCGGTGGCGCTCGTTACATCACTACTCAGCTGAACCGTTTCGGCAATATTCCACACGCGCTTGCGGCCTACAACGCAGGTCCGGGACGCGTCATCGAGTACGGTGGGGTGCCACCCTTCGCCGAAACGCAAGGCTATGTCCGGAACATTTCCAAGTTCTACAATGAATACCTCGCCGTTGTTGGTGGTGCCGATGCGCTTGGAACCCTTTCATCCTCAGATTTTGCTTTGGCAGAATACGCCAACATCTCGGATGCAGGTGTTTATTACGCCGCTGACAGTCACGCGACGACCCAGCAAGTAATAAATCGCCTGCGCGCGATCATCTTGCAGATTGATGCACAACCGAACGCAAAGGCGGCGTGGGAACTCAATACCTACGCCAAAGCCGAGATCGGCCGTATCCTGAATTTGCGGGTGCGTCTGATGGCTGCCAATCAGCAACGCGAAGCAGCACATGCCCAACACCTTGTTGCTGATCGCCTGGCCGAGCGGGAATTTATGCAAATGGGAGTACCAAATTGAAGAAATTACTGCTCAAAGTCCCTGTCGTCCTGATCTTTGGATTTGGTGCCCCTGCCTACGCACAGGGCGTGCCAACATTCGACAATACACAGCTTGGTCAGCTGGTTGCACAACTCGAACACATGGCCGAAGATCTGAATGTCCAATTGCAACAGCTCGCCACGATGCGGTTGGAACTCGAGACCCAGTTGTCGCAGCTCCTGAACCTTGAAGCCCAGCTGACCTCACTTATTGAGGGCAGTGGACTTGGCGAGCTCTTTGCGACAATCGAAGAATTTCGTGCTCTTCGCGGCAAACTGGTCGCACCCCTGAACACCGCACGCGCGTTGGCCGAAGGGGATTTTCTGAGTGGCTTCAATCCCGGTACGCAATTGGAGGCCTCTGTCGAGCGCGTCTTGTCGGGAAGTGGCTTCACTGCTGAAACCCTGTCGACGCTCTCAACATCTCCTGAACCAGCAGACAACCGCATCGCTACGCAAGCTGGATCAAGTGCGATGTTGTCTATTGCCGCTCAGGAAAGTCATACCGAGGCTGGTCAGAGTCTTGAACGCCTAGAAACCATGGTCGGATTGATTGATGATCAGGACGGCCTGAAAGCGGCGGTCGATCTCAACACGCGGGTGACCGCAGAGCTTGGTATTATCCTTACACAGATCTGGCGACTTGAAGCAGCCCAAGGTGTCAGTGCCGGTCAGCTCGGCGTCGTGGATGCGGCGACACTAGCAGATGAACGCCGGTTCAGAACAATGGCGGTGAACCCATGACGAATGGCGCACATCCGGTTGGCACTATTGAGACAAGCTTGATCTACACGTGCTTGATCGGGCTACTTTGTTTCACAACTGCACTGGCACCTTCGGCCATTGTCGCAGAGGAAGCGCCATTCAACTCTATGGCCGTTACGCCTGATAGTGTGGAGGAATGCCAGGTCCCGCGCCCGCCCGAAGACCTCGCCGAAACCGCTTATCTTCGCAACGGCTATCGCGCCATTTTGCGTATCCTTGTGGCAGAGGAAGGCTTTGAAACGAAGACATGCAAATGCCTCCTTGACCAATTTACATGGGAAGCTGCCCTCAACGAGCTTCCCCGATTTCGAACGTCGGACAACCCGCGTTTGCCCTTCAAGGTTCTGGACCTCTACGCAATGGCAGATGCACTTGAAGCCGAGCGCATGGAGGCATGTGAAAACTAGATGGGGATCATTCGCGACATTCTGGGGCAGGTCGATGCGGCGGTCGATACAGTCGCACAAGACGGATTCGTTCAATCTGCCGGATCGGTGGGAAATGTCATTTCTGCCGGAGCAATTTTGCTCTTGGTTCTTCTGGGCATTAATGTCGTGATGCAGCTCAAGCCGATGACGTTCGGCAGTGCTTTTGCATTTGGCACCAAAATTGCCCTCGTCGGGATTTTTGCGCAAAGCTGGGACAATTTCAGCGTCATCTACGGCATAGCCACCCAGGTTCCGGAATCGATCGGTGCATCCATCCTCGCCCTGACAGGGTCTGGCGACGAGGCGGGGGTCTACGAGAGCCTCGACAACATGGTGGCACGCATTACCGCCTATGGCGATACCATCGGCGATCAGGCCGGCTGGGTTTTCGGCGCAGTTTTGGGGGCGATCTTCTTTGTTCTCTCAGCCCTCTTTGCTGCCGTTACCGCAGGCATCATTGCCTTCGCCCGGATCGTCTTTGCTTTAATGATCGTCATCGCGCCTTTCATGATCATCACGTCCCTTTTCAAGCCAACCCAATCACTGTTCGAGGCTTGGACGCGCGCCACCATCGGCTATGCCTTGATGCCGGTTGCCGCGGCCGGAGCCGCCGGGATTGTCGTCGCAATCGCCGAAGCTATCGGTGACGCTTCCGCCGATCCAGCAGACGTCGAAACTGTAAGCCTAATTCTCCCATTTCTGGTTATCCTCTTGCTGAGTGCTGGGATCATGGCCTCGGTTCCATATATTGCCTCCAACCTCACCGGGGTAATGGGGATCGCCTCAAACGCGGTTGGTTTGACAGGTTTGGCACGCCGAGGCGTTGTAAATGCCGGGGAATACAGCGCGGGCGGTGCCGCTCGGCTTGCCACGGGTAAGACTCCGAATGAACTCAGGCAGGCAGGCAGCGGTGGCGTAGTGAAGACCGGACAGGCCGTTCGTCATACGCCCGGAGCACTATTATCGGCCGCCAAATCATTTCGTCACTCCTGATCTTGAAAGCTTAATTCCTTGACCAAATCGACAATTCAGGACCGAGACGCATTTGAAGTGGACTTCATCTATGGCCCCCGCAGACGCGAGCGTTTTGCCTATTTCGTGGCCGCCGCCGGTGTTTTGGTTGGCTTGGCTGGTATCGGTGCCGGCGCGAGCCTGTTTCCGCTGAAATCCATCGAGACCTTTGTCGTCGTCGTTGACAAGGAAACCGGTGAGATGGACCGCGTTGCAGCAGTGCAGCCACTGTCTCTTAGCGAAAGCGATGCGATAATACAGGCCAATCTTGTGGCCTATGTCGATGATCGCGAGACGTATGACCTGACTGATGGCGAGCAACGGATCAACTCTGTGCTTGAGCGTTCGGATGGGGATGCTGCCCGCACCTTGCGGGATTTGTGGACCTCGTCCAACGAAGAATATCCCATCACCGTCTATGGCCGTGACGCGATCATTGAAGTCGTCATTAAATCGGTCAATCAGATCGAGCCCGGCGTGGCGCAAGTCCGCTTTACCCGCACCCTGCGCCGCCCCCGCGACACCCGGACCGTCACGCGGAGTTACGTCGCCACAGTCGGTTACGACTTCCAACCAGAAACCCGCCAACGTCTGCAAGACGTCTGGGCAAACCCCCTGGGCTTCGTGGTCAAATCATATCGCGTTGATGCCGAGACATTGGAGAACTGACCTTTGAAGACTACTGCATTAATCACAGGCTTGGCCTGCGCCCTGTTCGCCACATCTTTGCAGGCGGAGAATGTGCCACGAGGAGGTTCACTCGACACCCGTGTGCGCACAGCCACATATGCGGAGAACCAAGTCTTCGTGATCGAAACCGATTTGCGCCATTCAACTACGCTGCATTTTGGTCAGGGTGAACGTTTTTTGTTTATTGATGCGGCGAACACCGAGAGCTTTCAAGTCGATCCGATCCCCGAGCTTGGCAACGTGCTGACCATCAAGCCGCATGTGCAGAATGCCTCAACGAATATGACGGTCATTACCAACCGGCGAACATACTCTTTTCATCTTCGAGAGGGTGCTATCCCAGGCCGCTCGGGAATGTTCTTTGAAGTACGATTCAGATATCCCGAAGACGAACGGCGTGCCGCTGCAGCAAGTGCGGACCCCAAGGGGTTCGAAGCGCCGCGCAACTATAATTACCGCGTCGCAGGAGACGGCGATTTTCGGCCTACGCATATTTATGACGACGGACGCTACACATATTTCACCTTCCCCGAAAATGGACGCCAACCAGCACTCTTCAAAGCTGATCAGCAAGGTCGCGAGCGTACCGTGAACTGGACGCAACAAGGTAATGTAGTGCGGGTCTTGGGGGTGAACCAATACTGGACCTTGCGCATCGGCGAAGAAGCAATTTGCGCCTATCGCGATAACAGCGCCATCTATGTGAGCAACTGAGCATGACTGACCGTGAACCGCCTGACCTGCAGAACCGCCTCGATCAATTTGGGCAACGCAAGAAATCGAAAAGAGGTAGCAGCTTTGGCGTGGGTGCACTGGCCGTGTCTCTGGCACTGGGTGGAGCCGGCGTTGCCTATTATTTGGCTGCAAATTTGCAAGAGACAGACGGTGGTCTGGAGACTTCTGACGTGGAAACCTTTCAGGATCAACGAACCGGAAATGGCGGGCGTCTGGAGTTCCCAGCGGATGAGGCCGAACAACAAGTCAACGACGCATTGATTGCGGTCGAGGAGGCGCTTGATGTCCCACCCCCGGCCCCGGTGCCCGCGCCGACTACAGAGGTGCTGAATGAACTTGCACGCCTGCGCGAGGCGCTGGCAGCTAGCCAAGCCGCACGCAACGCCGAAATACAGGAAGCTGTCGCCGACCTGCGTGAGGCCTTTGCAAGCCAGACTGAAGCGCTCGAAGCCTCCATCGCCGAAAAGGAATCTGAACTTATCAACCTACAGCGTCAAACGGATGTCAGACTGTCAGGACTGCAAACCATACTGGACGCAGAGCGGGCCCAGCGTGAGGGGTTGGAGGCCGAGATTGCGCGTGATGGACTGATCGCAGATCAACGACTTCTCGAAGAACGCCAGCGCCAAGAAGAAGAGCAGCGCCATCGAGAGGCTGCGCGAGAAGCACAAGAATTATTGACGGCTCAAATCACATCACCCGCTGTGATCTATGCCGATGGCCCCCGTGCGGCTTCAGCAGGGACAGGCGATAAAGGTGCTGTATTAGGGGTAGCACCCGAAGGGCCAGTCCTTTCTGAGAATGAACAGTATCTGCGCAATGGCGGTCAACCGCTGGATGTCCAAGAAGCCACGCGCATGACCTATCCTGAACGGACCCTTTCACAAGGCTCCGTCATTCAGGCCGCATTACAAACAGCAATCAACAGTGATCTCCCAGGCAGCGTGGTTGCAGTCATCTCCGAGCCAGTGCCAGCATTTGCCGGCGATCAGATTTTGATACCGCGTGGTTCCCGTCTCTTCGGGCAATACCGGTCGGGGATCGAAATGAACCAAAAGCGCATACTGATACTTTGGACACGCGTTTTGACACCCGATGGCACGTCGATTGAGATAGCTTCCGTTGGTGGTGACCAATTGGGCCGCTCGGGTCTGACTGGATTTGTCGATACGAAATTTGCAGAGCGATTTGGCGGGGCCGCATTGATTTCTGTCATTGGTGCCGCACCTGCCGTGGCTGCTGAAAGTTCGGACAATGAAACGACCAGTATCGTCCTTGGTGACGTCGGTGCTGATCTGGAAGATGCTGTCGGCTCTGTTATTGCCGAGCAAATCTCTATTTCACCCACTATCTACGTCGATCAGGGCGCATCAGTAACCGTGCTCGTGGACCGAGATGTGGTGATCTATTGAGTGGCACCCCATACCCAACGTCCTACCTCGAGCGGTACTTGGCACCGTTTCAGGAGTTACTGAGCCGCGATGACATCGTAGAAATTGCCATAAACCCGGATGGCAAAGTATGGCTGGAGTGTGCGGGGGACGCCAATATGCGTGACGAAGGGCAGATCGTCGATCCCGTTGCCGCCCTCAATATGGCACAGACAATTGTTGGCGATGCCAAAGCTCGGGTGTCTGAGAAAAACCCGTTGGTGTCTGGTAAGGTTGAATACGCAGGCCGTCCACTTAGAGTTCAGGTTGCTGTTCCACCCGCTATTGAACATGGCGCGTCGATTACAATCCGCCTCTTTGCATCCGGCAATGCGACAGACTATGCGCCCGCTTATCTCTTTGGAAAAGCCGTTTCACTGGACGCCTTGCGGGCGGAGAAAATGAAAAACATCGCCTGCCTTGCAGAGGCAAATCTCGAGGGCGCACTTGAGACACTTGTCAAAGCGCGGCTCAACGTGTTGATCAGTGGCGGAACCTCAACAGGCAAGACTACGTTTGCACGTCATCTGCTAACTCATGTCGAACAGGCCGAAAGGCTGATTACCATTGAAGATGCACTTGAACTCTTCCCTAGTCAGCCAAACACGGTAGCACTGCTTGCAAATCGCGCGAACGGCTCGCAAAGAAGCGCAAATGCCCTTTTTCAAGCCTCGTTGCGCATGCGGCCCGACCGGATAATAGTGGGTGAGCTCCGCGGGGCCGAGGCGCTGACCTATCTGGAAGCGATTAACACCGGGCACGGGGGATCGGTTTCTACAATCCATGCCGAGACAGCAGAACTCGCAATTGATCGCTTGGCAATCATGGTGCTTCAGGCAGGAACGCCTCTGACCTTTGCCGAGGTGCGGGAATATATCCGAAAGTCGATCGATGTGATCGTCCAGCTAGGGCGAGCGGAAGGAAAACGCGGGATTACGGAGTTTTTCCTGCCGGGCTGAATTGAGCAAGTTCGGTGAAGCATCGTCATTCGCCGCACCGCGGGTGCACTTGTGGTTTGCGGACAAAGTGTAAATTCGCTGCGGCTGCACCAATGTCGGCTTTGGAAACGACATTCTAAAATATCTGCTTTCGGGGCGGCGTTGCTTACACGAGAGATGTCTTCGAGGTGGTGCGACTATGCCCAGTACCAGATGTGGCTGGCGTGTCGGAAGCGCTCGCTTCAGGGTGCAAAACGCCGACGGTCTGAGTCCCTTGAACTGTGATGGGCTGTGCGATCCCGGTATCCTCGGGTGCCGCACTGCGTAGCACGCGCACCATGGCCACCGCCACTGTCAGCGCACTCACGATGCCAAGAAGAATAGGCACCCCAGCGGTGCCAATAATCGCGAGGCTCGCAGGACCTGCAAATGCACCGAGCAGAATGCCGATGTTTAGGGTGAGAACCAGCGACCCGCTTGCTGCAATGATCTGGGCAGGGACAAGGTGGTCGTTGGTATAGGCGACGCAAAGCGAATAGACGGGCAGAACACTCGCCCCGAAAAGGGCGGCAGCGAGCAGTATAGCATCCCCGAACCCACCCATCACAAGGACTACCGAGGTGAAGGCGGAGACGATAGACAGTCCTGCGACAACATAGCGGCGATCCATGCGGTCTGATATCAGCCCGACGGGAAACTGGGCGATAGCACCCGAAATGGTGGCGACGACGACCAGCAACGTGGCCTCGGCAGGACCCATACCCAATGCAAGCCCGTAAAGCGGCAAACCGATGTAGACGATGGCCTGCGCCACCCCGTTCATTGCAGATCCCAGCACACCCATCGAAGTGATACCCGCAAGCTCGCGCAGCGACATGCGCACCGGTGGTACATAATCAGGTGCCGGGTTGTTCGACAGCAGTACGGGCAAAAACGACACCGAAATCAGGATCGACGCAAAGCCGAACATCATCGCGCCCGCATTTTCATCTCCACCGGCAAGCGCCTGTCCCGCCGACGCCCCCGCCATCTGGACGACGAAATAGATCGACAACACCATCGCGCGCGACCGATTGGGCGTGCGTGCGTTCAACCAGCTTTCACAGATGACATAGAGACCCGGAAAGCAGAAACCGGACAGCATCCGCATCGCCCCCCAAGTCCACACATCGATGGACATCAGGTGGACGATTGCCGTGATCGAGCACAGCGAGCCAAGCGCGGCGAAGGCCCTCACGTGTCCCACGCGCGCGATCAGTCTTGGGGCATAGACGCAGCCCACCAACGCACCCAGCGGATACCCCGCCTGCATCAATCCGATGGACGATGACGACATGCCCGCAGCGGCACCCCGCACGCTCAGCAGTGTGACCAGCAGCCCGTTTGCCGCCATCAGCATGAGCATTGCTGCGAACAGCGCCCAATTTCCTTTGATGGAGTTGATCATGGTATTGGTACTAGCGAACCTGCCGTTGCAGGGCATGCCCGTTTGCGACTTCATTGAGGAACTGTCGTCGCGCACGGAAACGACATTCCCAGTATCGATACTTCGTTCGAGACTTCAATTAACGCAAAAGGATTGGGCATTCTTCAAGTTAGCCGCCGTGAATGCTGGGCGCAGCATAGATCGAAATGGGCTGATTTTGTTGAAAAAGTCGTTGGATTTGACGTTGCGCGTTGAGCTACTGCGCTGA
>NZ_CAXHZD010000012.1:0-37376 GCF_964021855.1 uncultured Sulfitobacter sp. | reverse complement strand
AGGTAATTTGGAGGCGAGTACCGGAATCGAACCGGTGTACACGGATTTGCAATCCGCACGTTTTTGACTGATTTCAAACGCCTTTTTGTGCAACAGATCGGGAGAACATATCAGAAACATATCAGGAATGTGCGGCAGCCTCAAAAATGACGTATGGCAAGAAAGTTGGGTGACCTCGATGGAAAACCTGCTCCCTTAGCAGGGGAGTGCCACCGACAAATCAGGCAAGTCCGGCACCACCCCCTAAACCCAATAAAATAAGGGTATTTGCAGTGATTTAGGACGAAAAGGGCCAGATACGGCACCACCCCAAATGTGCAGAACAATGCATAAACGTGCACTGATAAGGGGCAATTATTGGGCAATGTCTGTTCACGGTATGATCTGCGGACGAACGAAGGCAGCAAAATGAAGCGACCAGGCATAGGCCATAACGGTGGTCCAAAATCGGAGCCTTTCGGACTGCGCGCGGCTTGGCTCCGCTTTGCCGACCACGTCGAGCTGCGCCGGCTGGCGAAGCCGCACATACGCATCGAGAGAAAGAAACTGGCAATGAAAGCGCTGGTCGGCGAGCGCCAGAAAATCATGAACCGGTGCATCAAAAGGATGCGCAGGGATGAAGGGGAAAAGCCGACAAGGATGGATCCTCGTCATCGAACTCCTATGCACGGATTTTCAAGTATCCGTAGATGATCGATTTTGTTCAGATTTCTTTTCGTAGATCATGCCCTTGAGGTGGACGGGTAAACCATGAAGGCTCAAACTGTTTTCGAGTGTTAGATAGAACGAATGCTCCGAAAAAGATTCTACATTAAAATGCCGATGCTGCAGTACTCAGCCCGGCCACGTCCCGACAGGTTTATACTGCCACCTTCATTGTTCCGTAAGTGAAGTCCTTTTCGATCAAAATAGATGCGACGCCCCTTGTGGAGCATATTCAGGCGCGTGATACGAAATGTGTCAGGAGCTTGGAATTCGATTTCCAGGGTTATGCAACCTTTCCGTTTTCGAAACGTCATGCGGTTAGCATTAGTTTCAACGTCCCAGTTATCACGATTGACGCGCCATTGATTGTCAACGATCTCCACGATTTTAAAACCACTTTCATCGGCGAGCATCAAGTTGAGCAGCACCGGTTCGCCTTCAACGGACGGCCCTTTGATATGAATGATTGGGTCAGAGCCTACCATCAAGTGAATGCCGATATTGCGCATCGTAAAATTGCCGATAGTCACAGTCGGCTGCTCGGAAGTCGCGAAGAAGATATCGTGCGCGAAACCGTCTTCTAGCGCCTTTGGATTGCCCTTTTTCTGGCGAACGTATTCCTTGCTCAACTGCTTCCTTGTAACCTTGCCATGACAATTCTCACACAGAACGGCCATGTCTTCTACTCGATGCTGGTCCACATCACTGAAATTGATGATGTGTTCATAGGTAATTAGGGAACACCCACAGATTACGCATCCAAAGCCAGCCTCTTGCCTTAGCTGTCTCGCAATCTCGGCAGGGATATTGCGACTTAGGCTAAACTTATTTTTGGATTCTCCCATGAAACTGAAAACTCTCTAGGCAACTGTTGCGCGAACCATAGTAGGAATTTTCATGACCGTACAGTCGCTAGATCATATCATGGCTCAATAGCAATCGCTGTACAGCTACGCGTGGCCTTAATTGGAGAATCCCCTTCCGACATTCCTGGGCAGCTTTTGTAAAGCGGCTCCAAACAAAACTCTGCGTTGGGTTCCAAGCCATACGGCGCGGTGACCTGATACTGGAACGTGATCGGCTTTGACCCGACGTTTTGGCTTTGCACCGGCCGATCGAGGCGAACGTACAGGCTGGCATCGGTCCGCGGGTTGCGGAAGGAATAGCGGGTTTTGCCCGGCACGATTTGACAGTTTCGCCCCTCCTCGGTCCGCTCGATCTCGAC
This sequence comes from uncultured Sulfitobacter sp., assembly GCF_964021855.1. NCBI lineage: Bacteria > Pseudomonadati > Pseudomonadota > Alphaproteobacteria > Rhodobacterales > Roseobacteraceae > Sulfitobacter > uncultured Sulfitobacter sp. The sequence continues at coordinate 35,446 of NZ_CAXHZD010000012.1, read as the reverse complement.
CTCGATCGCGCAGCTGCGCCCGCCCCCGCATCGGGGCCCCAACACGTCCGATCGCGATATCCGGAAAATAACATCCGGCCGCTGTAGGATTTTCACGTCCTCGACCAGATGCGACAGCGTCTGGGTATTGGCATCCACCTTGTCGCCTAAGCGCCAGGGCGAGAATACCAGCTCATTGACCACGGGCACATAGGCACCGATCCACGCAGCGAAGGCCCCAATGACGGTGATGCGGAAAAACTTGCCGCCATCCTTTCGCCACTCCGACCAGTTGATCAGCCCCGCGCGCGGGGTTTCTTCTTCAGACATGCAGACAGGCTCCAGGTGCAGACATTTCCGGCCAAGATGGCCGCGTGGACAAAATGGTGCCTCTGGCGGGTTCCCTACTCCGGCCGCTCGCATTGGGCCATCGTGCGATAGCCTCCCTCGGAGACTTCATGTGTCGCCGTCTTCACAATCCAAACGCCTGATGCGGCCGCACTGAACCCGATCGGGATCAAGCGCCCCTCAGCCGCGATTGAAGGGTTGCCAGGCAGCTCCACCTCAAGCGTCTCCTTTGCACGGCCGGCACGGCGCGACTCGGCCGTCGCGACGGCGCGCGCCCCTTCCTCGGATCGGAACCGCTGGCGGAGCCGGCGCACCGGCTCCGCGTCCCCGACCTTTACCTCGACATCCTCGGCCTTCTCGATATCCCGATAGGTGGCAATGATTGTACCGGTCGCCTCGCTGAGCCCCCGGCGCATCGACCAGCGGGTGACATCTGCCTCCTGCAGCACCACTGTAGCAGTGGGCTGGCCCGAGGCTTTCACCCCCTCCGCCCTGCGCCCGACGTAGAGAACGCCACCGGCCGGCTTCGCAATGAGATCGTGCAGCACCGCAATCCGCGTCAGAACCGACAGGTCGCTTTCATCCAGCTGATCGATGTGACCAGGCACGATGGATCCCGCGGCCTCCGTCACGGCCGGCTCGAGCCCGTTGTCGCCGGCAATGGTGGTAGCGATCGCCTTCAGCGTCATACCGGCCGGCCACGACCGGGACTTCTGCTGGCTGATCGGGGCAAAGCCGCTCTGCGTCTCGCCTTGCGCCTTGGCACGGCACACGGCCGTGATCATGCGAGGGGGCGAGCTCTCCTCGACCTCATCGGCGATATAGAGCCCCATCTGCAAGAACTCCCCGAGATAGCCCAGGGCGATCGCGACCTCGGCCCCCGGTTCCGGCATGGCAAAGCGCGACAGCGGTGAGGTATTGGCGAAAGTGATCTCGGCAGTATCGGAGATGAAGCCGGCCGTGTCGGACACGCGCACCGAACTCAGCTGAGAGAACACGAAGCCCGACAGCGGCACCCCATTGATCGCGACCTGGACCAAGGGCCGGAAATCCATCAGCCCCATAGCTGCGCCGTTTCAGAAGGTTCTGAGGTGTCTAAATCCGGCAACAGGATGCGAACGCCAGGATCGAGCACAGCCCCCAACGCGCCCAGACCAGGATTAGCGGCAAGAACCGCCTCCACCTTGCCACCCAGGGTATCCCCGTAATGCGCGGCCACGACCTGGTCCAGGACATCACCCTCAGAAGAAACGAAGTAGAGATCGGACACCGCCGTCATATCTTGCCATCCTCATTGTAAACTCTTGCCGATGCGGGATGCCTTGCGAGGCAAATACTTCCTGCCCCTCGGTAACGCCTTCCACGACCCACAAGCCCAGCACCTTACCGATGCCAGACACCAAGGGCAGTGGCAGCCCAAGGCTGGCCTGTGTGCGCATCTTGTCGATCTGCTTCAGCCCGCCTCGGAAGTGGGGATAGATCACGCCCTCGAGCTCCACAGTCTCCGGACCCAGGCCGGTGAACTGCAGCGCATCGTTGGTCCCGATCCGCGCCTGCCGGGCCCAACGATACTCAGCCGATCGACTGAGCCGCTGGTAGGCTGCGTTATCCAGGGAAAACTGGAAGAACCCGAGCTGCATCATGACTTCTGCCATCGTTATCTCCCAAACGGTCCCGTGACCGGCGCGCGATCGAATAGACCGTTGCCGGCGTTGCGTTGTTCCTCACGCTTCAGGAGCCGCAGGACTTCATGAGCGTCAGCCCCAGGCGCGTTGATCGTGTAATGATTGGTGACGGTTTGCGATGCCTGCGCAGGAGCTGCTGCCAGTGCCGGCGCGGCCGTCTGGGAGAATACGGCCTCGATGCGCGCCATCATGCCGTCCACGTCGGGACGGCGCGACTGACCGCGTTCACTCGAGGTGAGCGGAGCGGATCCCATGCGCCGCGTCGGCTGCGCAGGAATACCCACCCGCGGGCTGCTGCGACGCAACTTGTCCAGGACACGGGCTCCTCGATTGCTGGCCGGCCGCGCACCCGAGCTGTTGCGACGCACCGTATCCAGAGCGCGCGCGCCTTGCTTTTTCACCGACCGCGCGGCCGGGCTGAACACAGAGCCGACACGTTCGGCATAGCCGGCCAGCTGGCGCATGGCGCGGTTGTTCGCCACGTACCCCGACCGGTTCTCGAACTTGAGCTCCGGACCGAGCTCGCCCGTCAGGTGCCAGCCAGGACGGAAAGGTCCGCCCAAGGCGTTCTTCTGCGGCTTGATTCCGTATAGCTTCTCTGCGGCCGAGCTGGTCATCGGTGCCGCGTTGTCATTTGACGCCGTATTGCCGAGCCCCGAGACTTTGCCAGGCTCAACGCGCGAGGCCACCGCAGAGCCTACGGCCGAGCCGATCGCATTGCCGGCGCGCTGCGCGTTCTCATAGCCCCACTTCAACGCCTCGATCACTGGTTTGATCAAGGCCATCAGCGTGGTGAACTTATCACCGATCCAGGTCAGCACAGGATCAATAGCGGTTTTGGCCGCCTCCCACGCTGCCCCGATGCCACCGGTCGCAGCCAGCCCATCGATGACCGGCTTCACCAGCCCAGACCAGGTCGTGTCGAAGACGGACCCGATCGCACTGAGCGTCGTGTCGATTGCACCGGAAAGGGTCGACCAGGCGCGCTCGATCGGCGCGGTCACCCCCATCGCATCGGTCACCGGCTTGATCAAATTTTCATAGATCCACCTGAACCTGTTGCCGATGCCGCCCAGGATCCCGTCCATGACAGACTGCGCCGATTTCCACATGCGCCCGAGCCCATCGGACGCGCGCTGCATATCACCGGAAAAGGCGCCAGCGACCACATCGCCCAAGCCAGAGTAGTAGGACCCAATATCGGACAGCACCGGCCCCAACACGCTGCCAGCCTGCCGCCATGCCGCCTCGATTGGCCCCGTGATCCTCATTGCATCCGTGACCGGCTTAATGAGGTTTGAATAGGTCGCCGAGAATACGGCACCGATGCCGCTCAAGGTCCGATCGAAGAACGACGTGGTGCCGTTCCACATTGCCCGCACCCCCTTCTCGGCGCGCTCCATATCCCCGGAAAAGACCCCACCGACGAAGTTGCCGAACCCCTGAAAGTGCCCCTTCGCATCGCCCCATAGGCCCTTGAACCAGGGCGCGACGCTCTCCCAATTGCGGTAGATGAGATAGGCCCCACCCGCGATGACGGCGATCGCCGCCCCGATCGGGTTCATGACCAGGGCAGACCCGATCGCCCGGATCGCCCCAACGACGATCGGCGACGCTGTGGCCAGAGACAGCATGGCGCGGCCGAGGCTGAACACTGCGCCCCCGAACTTGGCAACACGCACGATCGTGCGCGACGCCAGGACCGCCCCGACCACCATGCCGAAGTTTTCCCAGCCGCCGATCATATCGGCCGTGCCTTCGGTGACCGACCAGACCACGGACCCGATCGCACCGATGCCCGCGGCAACCTCGCCTATCACTGGCAGCGCCCTCTCAGCGCCATCAGCGAACCCGTTCGCCCACCGCTCCACATCAGCCCGGTTGCCGATCAGAGCGTCGCCGATGCGGCGCATAGAACGCGTCACCACCGGCATCAGTGCAGAGCCGACCGTATTCTTCAGGCCGGCCATCACCAGCTGCGTATCCAGCAGCGTGTCTTTGAACACTTCGGCATCCCGCGCAGCCTGATCCGACAGCACATAACCGGTGCGCCGCGCATCCTCGCGAAGCTGCGTCAGCCCTTTAGAGCCGTCCTTCAGCATATTGAGCAGACCGATACCCGATCGCCCAAACAGATCGTTTGCGAGCGCGGCCTTTTCCGCCTGCGTCTCGACCCCCTGCAGCTTGTCTGCGATCGAGGCAAGCGCCTCTTCCGGCAGCTGATTGGCGAGCTGGCCGGCTGAAAGCCCCAAAGCGTCCAACGCGTCCTTCTGGGCCCCGGTCCCCTCGAGCGCCAGACCGATGTTCTTGGTCATTTTTTCCAAAGCGCCGTCGAAGGTACCTGCCGCAACCCCTGACCGCTCGGCCGCATAGCGCAGCTCCTGAAGCGCGCCCAGGCCGATCCCCAGCTTGTCGGCCGTCTTGGCGACGTTATCCCCGAGATCCGCTGTAGAATTGGCAAGGCCAAAGATCGCGCCACCGGCCAAGGTCGCACCGATCGCGATCTGGCGCGCGTTCCGGCCGATGCCAGATGCCATATTACTGAAGGTGGACCCGACACGGCGCGACGCTGCGGCCGCGCGGTTCCATCGCTCCTGGGCGCGGCGCAGATCCACAAGCGTCCGCTCGAGCTTTTCATACTCACGATCGAGGTGCTCAACGGACTGCCCCTGCTTGCGCAGAACGTTACGCTGGCGATCGAGCTCCTTTTGCCGGCGCTCGACACCCTTGATCGCATCGCCGACTTGGGACAGCCCAGATTTTAGGAAGCCCATGTTGCGCTTGACCGATTGCTCGAGAACCGAACCGATCGTGATCGTTGCGTTTAGGCGTTGGTTTTTACTCATTCTTCGGAAGGCCCTCTATCCACCAGATGAAACGACTGACCGGCATGGCCATGATTTCACGCTCGGCCCATCCGGTGTGCCGGGCGAGCCGAAGTGACCCCGCCCGGACTTGTTCACGGGTCAGCCAATAAAAACCGAGAGCGCCGTCTGCAGCCGGCTGTACTGGCGCATCGTCATCGAGCGCACCGCTTCCGGTGAGATTTCACACAGATTGGAAATCAGCGCGATTTCAGAAAGCGCGCTGCTGGACCCGGCAGAATCCGCAGCCAGCTGATCATCAACGAACGGCTCGCGCATCTTCAGGCTTTTGACTTCCGTCCCGTCGATCTTCGGCGGTCGGCTTTTAAAATTGATCGTGAGCGACCCATCGTCATTTTCGACCAGCCAAGCCGGCTTATTTTGATTGTCCATGAAAGCTCCTTACAGGCCGATGTTTGCGCGGTGCTCGGCGAGCTGATCCACGCCGCGCACTTTGCGCACCATATTGACGACATCGATCTCGTTGATATCGACGCCACCGTGGACCTCACGGTAGTACCGCAGGCTCACAGTGAAGGTCAGCGACGGCTTCGCCCCCGAGCCCCAGGTACCGCGCGCCACCGAGATGATTTTGCCCTGCATGTGATGCGCCACGGCCGTCTTGGTGCCATCCAGGCTTTCAAGCGACCCACGTGCCGTCAGCTGAACCAACGAGCCATCTTTGATGCCCCAGAGGGACAGCACATCACGGTCGTAGGACGTAAGAACGAAGGACGTGGTCATCTTCTCTTGGCCCATGTCGAGATCGATGGGCGCGTCCATGCCGCCCCCGCGGAACTCTTCGGTCGAGACCGTCAGATCGGGGGGGCTGTATTCCTCGATCTTGCCCGCATGGCCACGGCCATCAACGAACAGATTTAGATATTTCAGGATATCTTCAGCAGCCATCAGTTAAACACCTCCTCGATGTAGTCGTTCACCAGGTGCGAACGGAACGTAATATGCTCGGCCGGATAGACCGGCGTAAAATCAAAGTTGAAGAACACTTTGCCGAGCTGGATATTTGCGGCCGAGTTCAAGTCCGGATCGACCCAGCATCGCCCGCCCAGGATCGCGCCCAAGGCGACCAGATCCCGAAGGTAGGCATTCACGCTTTCCTCTACGTCCGAGACGTAGGTTTTGGTGATGCCCCGATCGACGGCCCAGAGGTGAGCGCGCAGCAGGGAGTCGTTGATGATGTCGGCCGTGCGACGAACGCTGAGGAAGATCCACTTCGTATCTTCCGTCAGGCTCCGGTTGCCCCAGAGACGGTAGCCATTCTGGCGGATCGTTGTGGCAACCTTGGCCTCGTTCAACAGGTTGGCGCGCGCACTCGCATCGCCCAGTTTGAAGTCAACCGGCCGGCTGGTCCCGATCACGCCGCCCAGCAGATTGTTGGATGGCGATGCCCAGAACCCGGCGTCGTTGTCCACCTTGGCAATCAAGCCGGCAACACGGGACGAAGCCGGCACCGACACGATATCGGAGCCGACCATGACCTTGTGCCACGGATCGATCAGGTAGATGCGATCCGAACCAAAGTCGCCGGCCGCGGTGATTGCGTCGGCATCGTTTGTGTTGGGCCCATCGGCGATGATGACAGCGCGCAGACGGTCACCGATGCCCTGCAGCTCAGCCACAACCGGATTGGCGTTGTCCAGAGGGCGTTGGTGGGTAAAGCCAGGCGCGATCAAGATGCGCGGGGAAAACCCGACAACGCTCTCAGCACCGACCAGAGCATGAACCCCTTCGAAGTTGCCATCGACCGCGTTCACGCCACCGATGACATTGGCGAGGCTTTCAGCTTCGGTAGCCCCCTCCTCAACCCGCACAACAATGACGACCGCGCCGATCTGATCGAAGATGCCGTCCATCGCGGCCGGCAAGGTGCCAAGCGCGGTACCGACGGTGTCCAGACCGGCCGCTTCTTTGCGCGAGCCGGCGACCAGGACCGGCGTGTTTAGGGGGAAGGCATCAGGATCCGCGTCGGGCGCGGTGCGTACAATGCCGATGACGGACGACTTGACCGTCTGAATGGGACGTGGACCTGCATCGATCTCGATGACCTCGACGCCGTGAAGAAATGCCATAGTGACCTCGCTTGCGGATGTGAACCGTTGCCCCAAGCATTCCACCGCACCGCGGCTCAATCCTCTGGCGGTTCCCCCGCGCGCGTCCACCCGGCGAGATAGGCGCGGTTCATTTCCAAAACACGGCAATAAAGCCCGCCTGGCGAAAGCTCCTGCGGCGCACCCAGCTCAAGCGCATGCGCGCAGATTTCCGAGCAGAACCACTGGTCCCGTCTATGCCGTCGCAGGTTCAACGCCTGTGACGCCAGCAAGCCGGCATAGGCGTAGGGATTGCCAATCTCGGCAATCACCCGGTCGATCGCGGCCGGCCCCGCCCAGGGAATAGCGACGAATTCCCAATGTCCCGGTTTGAAGGTGATCGACTTCTCTCGCACACCGCCATCGCGGCCACTCGATGACCAAGCGCGCGCTTGCGAACCATCGCCAGACATTGCCGGTACCGCGCGCAGAATTTCGACATGGCTGAACGACGATCGGGTGACCCAACGGATCACCCGATCGAGCAGTTGCCCGCGCCCTTTGTAGAATGCCAAGGCGATCATCGGATCAACCTCGCGCCGGCTCAGAACTTGGCGACGACGTCGCGCGCGCCATCCGGCAATGGGAACCAATTGGCGTCATCAGCGATATCAAGCGTCGCATCATCTGCCAGCTCGGTTACGCGGGCACGCATTTGCGCTACCCACCCAATCGCATCATCAAGCCCAGTTAAGATCGAAGCCTCTTCCTCTGTACGAGCGCTGGCCACTTTCGCAGAGATGACCGCAGCCGCTGTTGCCATGTTCATCTGCGTTTCAGCTGACGCTGCGGCGTAGATGCGACGGCGGCATTCGCCCTTAACAGACTTCATGCGAACGCCCCGCTCGGCTTCCACAATTACTTCTTCTGGAAAGCCGAGGGCTTCTGCGCCAGCACGATCAACAGAAAGTGTGGTTCGCCCCTGATGGGTAATATCAAATTGCATTTTTTAAGCCCCTTAGTTTTGAAGGAAGTGAGTGCCTAGCGTTCCGCCGGAGTTCAGAACCGCGCCATTCAGGAGCGTTGCACTCGTGCGACGAATATTGAAAACACCACCATTACCGTCGATGACACCCGCCATAGGCCCGTCGAATGTGGTCACGAAAAGCGCTAGTGCGCTATAAGCGGATTCGTACACGCTGATGATACCAAGAACAGAGTCCGCGACCCCGCCGGTCACAATGCAACTAGACAACGAAATAGACCGCGTTCCTGCCCTTGATGACACGACAAGGCTGCGCCGCTGTCCGTTCCACCCGAGGTTAATGTCGGGCGTGACGTCTGGGAGTTCAATGTCCACGGTTGAAAGCTGTATGTCAGCGTTGCTTCCAGTAAACCCAAACATCTGGTTCACGCCGCCAACCACAGACGCGATTGGCTTGATCTTTGGCCTACCCGCAGCCAAATCACCAGCGTAGGTAAAAACGACGCGCCGATTAGAAACATAAACGTCAGCGTCGATGATGTGCGTCTGTCCAGTGTTCAGCTTCACAACAACCTGAGCGCCGGAAGGAACCGATTCTACTGCCTCTTTTATCGTCGGGAAAACGGTGCCAGCTCTCTCAGTAAGCGTATTATTCACACTTATGACACGGTCCATTTCAGACGATACCACGCCCTTCAAGTTAGCGGACAAAGCATCGTATGCCGCCTGACGAACGGAAATCTGCCCATCGGCATCGTCCAGAAAGCCTTCATACCGCGCCTTCAGTTGGTTCATCGCGGCCGCAGCATTGTTGATGTCATTAATGCTCATTTGTTCGTCCTCTTAGGTTGCCGCCTGCAGGGCGCGCACGGCCATCTGCAGATCGTATTGAGTGGAATAGGTGAGCGCTTGCGTTTCCAAATCGGTCACGACGTGATCGAACAGGTCATCATCCGGCGCATCAACGATGATCAGCCCCTCGGCGACCCGGCTAAAATTCAGCACGTGGTCGATCAAATAGACGATAGCGCCGGTGCGACGGACCTCAGCCGCGGGGAACGTGCAAAGCGCAATCAGATCCCCATCAGCATCAAAGAACCCGGCTTCACGGACATCGAACGCGAGAGTGTCGATCCCGAACTCGGCCTTCACGCGCCATGCGCTCGGCGAGACAATATGCCGGCGCTCGATCGGAACCCGGACACGTTCCCGTCGCAAATAGGTCTGGTCAAAGTCCCCGTTGTAGCTGGCCCCGTTGCCGTCACCCAACGCCACATGCGTGATCGCAACCTGCGACCCTGAGCCCGCGGCCTGGGTAATTTTCGCCTCGGCGATATCGGTGAGAATGGTGGTGGGCATTAGGCGGCATCCCTTGGCTGAACATCATGGTAAACAGTGCTGATCTGGCGCGCCCGCGACCCGACCCGCATATGCGTGGTACCGACCGAAACGCGCGTCCGTGGATTAGGGTCGTGGCTCAGATCAGAGCGCGTACGACCGCGCGCGCCAGCACGGGCATAGACGGCCGTATCGAACCGCTCCCCAATGCGGAGCTCAAAATGGGAACGCTCAGGTTTAAGATTGACCAGGATCGATGTAACCCACGCCAAGGTGCGACTGTCGATCGCCATGCCGGCGGCGAACACATCATCACCAAACGCATCGATCCGAAACGTATGAGGATCCCCGCCGTAGTCGAACCATTCCGCAATCTCAGCTTCAAAGCCGATACCCCCGAGCGCGCGACGAACAGACCCGATCGTACCCTTTGCCCGGTGAATTTGCACCGCATCGACCAGTATCTGGCGCTTCTGGTTTTCGGGCCAACCGCTGTCCCAAACCTCAACCGAAAACCCCCAGGCGAGATAGGAGAGCAAATGCTCCGGACATACGGAAGCATCCCAAAGCGCTGCGATCGGATCGCCAAACCCGAGCAGGCGGCCGGACAGCTGCTCCAGCTCGCGCTCAATCGCTTGCGCATTTGACGGCAAAATGGTGGGCAGATCAGACATCACGCCCCCCAACCGTCACGGATACCGACGTACAGTAAGCAGCCTCAGACGCACTAATCTCAAGATCAGCGCCGGGGCTGACCAGGGTGACCTTCTGCACCCCTGCCAAATGCAGCGCCGCATGCAGCCCAGAAACCGTTATGTCATGCCCCAAGCGGTGCTGGTCCCATACGAACGCAGAAACTGACGCTTCAGCGGCCGCGCGCACAACATCCGCATCGGGCCCCTCATAGAGCGTCAGCACGGCCTCGAGCTGATACGGCACGATCGATGCGCCTTGCACGATGACTTGGTCTGTCAGCGGCCGGATGTCTTCGTCGTTCAGCTTGTCAGAAACCGTCTGGATCAGCGCAGCATCGCCGCTGCCGTCTCCGTCATCCGACAGCACCGTGACCAGGACTTGTCCCGGCGATGGCGATTCAACGCTAATGTCTTTCACCAGCGACGAGGCCGACAGCCCCCAGAATACATACGACCCGCGCGGGCCGGCAGTGGTGAACCCTTCGAGCGCCAGCTGCACCCACGAGCGAAACCGGACGTCATCCTCGAGTAGGGCCGACACAGGCGGCAGCGCCGCAGGATCGGCCGGCTGGATCACCGCGCGCTCAACACCATAGAACGCCGCCAGATGGTCCAGCTGCGCACCACCAGCGAACGCCAGCATATTGCCGCGGCCGGCATCGTCGATTTCAGCGCGCAACAGCAGCTCGCGATACGCCCAAGCCTCAAGCACCTTGGTGATCGGCTCGCTTTCCACCCCCATGATCGGCGCGAGGCTCGGATCGCGCGCGACCAGCCATGCCTTGATTTCCGCAAGGATCGTCTCAAAGTCCTTGCGATCTATGATCTCCGGAGCGGGCAGTCGCTCAAGATTGATTGCCGTGAACGCGCTCATCCGACCTCGATCCCCACAATGGTGACTTCGCGGCCGTCGGGCAGATAGCGGCCGCTGAGGTCAATGGTGATTTTGCCAGGCTCAAAGGTCCGAAGCGTTACGGTGTCGACATCGATGCGTGGCTCCCATGTGATCAATGCCTCGGCCGTTGCCGCGATGATCGCCAGCTTGGTCGCTGACGAATACGGCGCATCGATAAGATCGAACAAACGGGATCCATAATCGCGCCGCATCACCCGCGACCCGATCGGGGTCGTCAGGATATCCCGGATGGATTGCCGGAGGTGGTCGATGCCGCCCAATTTACGGCCTGTGAGTGCGCTGATCCCATACATGCGCCCACATTAGACAGGACACGCGCTGCGATCCTCTGGCGGTTCCCCACTGCGCTACTTCGGAGTGCCGGTGTCGCTAGGCCCAAGCTGAATGTCCCCATGCACATGAGATACCAAGCTGATCTCAGACGCCACGACATCGCCGGCCCCGGTGATCGTGCCGGCAAAGTTGCCGGCCGGCACACCACCCGCAAAAGGACCGGGATAGATGATGCCATGCGCGGTATTGCCACCAGGCGAAAGCACCACCACCTGAGTGCCGACCGATGGTGGAATCCAGAACTTCAGCTGCTCCGATCCAAGCTGCGCAATTTTAAGCCAATCGCTCTCAGCCCCGTCAGCCCATTTGACCTTGGCACGATCGCCTTCGCGCGCCGTGACCGTCGCCACCATGATCATGCGCTCCACGGCCTGCATCAGCTGCGATAAGGTGAACTCAGACATCGCCGGCCTCCGCCACATACTCCTGCTCATGCGCCGGCCCGATATCGGGCGACCAGGACGTCAGCAGCTGGGTCGGTGTCACGCCGTCATCGATAAAGAAGCTCGAGCCGATATCCGCCGCATGGGCCCACTCGACGCGCCAAACGTCGTACTGGTCCGCTTGCGGCGCAAACTCATCCGGCTCAACAGCCAAGACTGCGGCCGCGCCCCAGGCGACCCCCAATCGGTTACTGTGCACCGCGGCCGCGAGCGCGCCGGCTGCCTTCAGCACCTCGCGCCGCACCTTCGGTGTCCGGTACCCGAGCACAATGCGTGCCTCGATCCGGACCAGGCACGGAAACTGACCCGTATGCAGATCCTTGTCGGGATCAGGCTCGAGCTCCGACATCTGAACGATGATGGCTGGCACTTCTAAAGTTTTGCGCGTCTCATCTTCGGCCGCGACCGTCTTAAACATCGGAAACGCCGCCGCCAGCGTGGCCACGACCGTGTCCAGGGCATCGCCCAAATCAAGTGCTTCAGCCATCATCCAACTCCTAAGATTGTGCGCGCCCGAATTTCTGCCAGAAAGTGCTTCATGTAGATGCTGTCGATATCCACAAAGACCTCGTCCTCGAGGTAGATCATCATCCGATCAGCAACCGACAACGTCGCCTCGCCGATCGCCCATCGCTTCGACCCGTACCGCTGCATGACTTTGCGCTTACCGCCCACCTTCGCAAAGAACGCGCCGTGGACCATCGTGTCGCCAAACTTGATCCCGCCATCGACCTTTTGCGGCCGGCCCTTGAATGCTGAGACCGGCAGATCATTGGCCCCAAACCAGAGCTTCAACGCGTTGTTGCCCTTGCCCACCTTGTACTCCTTCAGGCGACGGCGCAGTGCTTTAGCATTCCGCAGCCCGAGCTCCGTCTGCAGGCCAGTGGACGCCAGACGCCGAAGGGTCGCGGCCGTGCGCTTCAGCGCGCGCGATCGAGAGAGGTCTACCTGTTTGGGGGTTGCCGCATACTCGGCCGCGATCTTATCGAGCTGACCATCGTCAAAATCAAAGGCCAGCATTGTAGATCACATTCGGCACCGCCAGGATCAGCGTGGCTCTTCCAGAACATCGAAGGTGCGGCCCTCGATCACTGCTGTGTCACCGCGCAGAACCTGCGACACCTCGTCTTCGCGGCAAACAAACCGCGGTCCAGGGCTGTCGAATTCGAACTCGCCCAAGGTCGCCATCTGGCTCGGGTCATCAAAAATGCCAAGGACATCTGCCACCTTTTCCGAACCCCTGGTGATACTTGCCGTGGTGGCAAATTCCTCAAGCTCGAAAAAGGCGGAGATGTCCTCCCAATCGGGATGGGGCATCGGTTACGCGTCGCGCGCTTCTTCGATGGCCGCAATCAGCTTGGCCTGGTTCATGCCGTCATACCCGTCAATCTCAAGCTCGGCCGCGATGACCTTCAGGTCCGCGACCTTCATCTTGCCCAGATCGCCTTCAGCTTTGGCAGCCTTACCCTTTGCTAGCTCGGCGCGGCCGCGGTTGATCAGGTTCTTTGCCAGATCCTCGCCAATCTCCACCGTGGTGCCAGGCGTTTTGATATTGCCCGCAATCGCGATCGCGGAGGTGATTTTAACTTTCACTGTCTTTTCAGCCATTTTGAAATCCTAAGATTAAAGAGGTCAGAGGGAGCGAACCGGCCTGATCGGCCGGCTCAAATCGTTACACCGTTGGCTTGCGGCCGAGGCAGAAGCTCTCGGTGCGGCGCGCGGCGATATCGAAGTCCTGGTGCAGCACAACCCGGCGCGTCCCCGACAGCGACTGGGTGTAGGGATCGACCAGGATATCCAGCGCGCCCCACAGGCCGATGTAGACATCGCGCAGGTTGCCAAACAGCACGTCGCCGTTCTGGAACTGGTTTGTGATCTCGGCCGTCGACCCGTTCACGGTACCGCCGTCTTCCCAGATCGTCTGGCCATTCGAGTTGGCGAACTTCTCGGTCGACTTACAGTGACCGCGGAACTTGGAGTTACCCACGTAGCGCACCGAATCCGTCAGAGCGTTGTCGAGTGCGACCTCGCTCTCCATTTCGATGATTTCCGCATAGGTCGGCTGAATGCCCGCGAACGCCACTGCGTTGATCCCCGAGTGGTTCAAAATACCCAGCGGGTTATTCCCGACGCCATCACCATAGTAGCCGTACCAATCGATACCGAGCGCCAGATCCGTCGCCAAAGAGCTACGGAACTGCAGCTCAACATCCATCGAGGACTGCTGCATCATGCGGCGCGTCACCCGGCCAAAGACACCAATGGTGGTCGGGCTCATTTTGACCAGCCCAGCGTCCATGCTGCCCTCGCCCACATCTTCGTCTTCACCGACGATGAACACGTTACCCGAGCCGGTTTGACCAGGTACATCCAGATTGCCGACCAGACCGCCCATCGGCGTCCCCAGCTGCAGCAACGTGGCGCGGTTGCGCAACATCTCGATGAAGGATTGCGTGGCCAAGTTGGTATCGATCAAGAACCCGCCTGTGTCGCCCGGCGTGGCACCGGAGATCGATGTGTTCAGCGCGCGGGTCAGGACGTCGACGGGGACTGTGATCCCTTCGGAGCTGCGCCCCATCGTTTCCTGCGCGGCCGCCGATGCTTCGAATTCGAATGCAGCTGCGGATTGTGCTGACCGGTCGCTTGGATTGAGCAAGGCCCGAGCTGCGCGAAGAAAGCTAAACCGACCCACCTCGGAGTCCGTCATGCCAACGACACCTGCGTTGTCATCCAATGCGCGGTTGCAAGTATCATCGGAACGGCCGCTGTTGCCGTTTCCATTCCCGCGCCCACCACCAACGTGATCGAGCAGAGTGCGGGTGAATTCATCGACGGACGTGCTGCCGCGGATTGCATCAGCTGCCAGCTGCTGCGCCGAATACTGCTCGCCCATTTCCAGCAACGCCGCAACGCGGGTCTGCTCGGCTTCTTGGCCGCGCGTCACCAGCGCTTGTGTTTCGGATGCCCGCTCAAGCACCTCGATCTCTTCCACGATGTTGCCGTTGTCGTCCACCTTGGCACGGACCAGGTGACCGGCTGCGTTGCGGAGAATGCGAATGTTCATATCGCCTGATCCTTCTGTTTCAGTTTGCGCTGTGCGCGTTTGAGAATGGTTTGGAGTATTGGAGCCATCGCCGGTCGGTTCCTCTGGCGGTTCCCCCGCCGATCGACCGACCCCCACGGATGCATCCGCAGGAACGCTCACCATCGAGATTTCAAACGGCTCCCAATCGGTGATCGTGACCTTGTCGCGCTCGCCTTTGACCTCTTCTGTTTTGATCGCGCGCACGAAGTAGCCGACCGACACGTGACGGATCACGCCGTCCACAATATCGGCCCAGATTTCGGCAGCCTTGGCGGACCGGCCGAACCGCAAAACAGCACGGCCGCGGCGATCGCTGTCGACCGATGAAGTCTCGACCACACCGATCTGGATATCTGGGTTGTGGTTCCAGAGCACGGCCGCGCCATTGCGCAGGCGGTCGTCGGACATTGCCCCCGGCGAGTGGTCTAGGATTTCATCGCCAAACCAGCGCGCGACCGGCTCCTCAGAGCTGAATGCCACCTCAACGGTGCGCGCCTCCTCATCGATCGTGCGCACAGCCGCCTGCCGGCGCAAAGGTGCCCCGCCGCGGTTGGCATTGACCTGCTCCACGGTCACCGACCGGGTCAGGACTGCACCGATCAACGAAGCGGCCAAGCCGCTATTCTGCGTCAGGAGTTTCATTTTTGTCATCGGACTCGTCCTCTTCTTGATTTGCGTCGCCAGCTGGCGGCCGAACAGCGGCGGGCACCACGCCCAGAACCGAGGCCATGATGAACTCATCGGGAATGCCGGCCTTGCGCATGGCTTGGATATCGTCGGCGTAGGTGCGCCAGGTGGTGTCGGGATCGTCACCGCGACGCCGAATGATTTCAGACGGCGATGTGAGCATGTTGTTTTTGGCGTCAATTTCCGCTTTGACGTCCTTGGTCGGATCGACCCATGCCCACCGACGGCCCTGCCAGTAGACATTGCGGAACTTCTCGATGCGCTCGGGACGCAGGCGGATCGAATTGTTCACGACCAGCCCCATCAAAAGCGCTGGCTCGAGCGCCGACTGATAGCAGCGATCGATCAACGTCTCGATCAACCACTCCTGCAGATCCATCCAGTGATCGCGCTCATCCAGAACGCCCTGGCGGATCGAGCTGAAGTTCACGCCTTCAAGATCGTTGGCAAAGCTGACATAGGCCACGCCCATGCCGGCACCGGCACCGCGCAGCATCGACTTATGGAACGGGGCGAACTCGCCCGAGGGATACTGCTGGGTGAATGCCTTTGATTTCAGGCCCGTCGGCAGCTCTTGGAACACTCCACCCGCGCTTTCGATATAGAGCTCTTCGTCCTCCTGCTGTTCCTCATCGGGTTCCGGCCCGTAGCCTTCCTCCCACTCGAGGAAACCACCGACCGACGCGCCGGTCCGCGCGCTGGTCAGCGCCGCATTTTCCAACCCGCCCAGCATGTGCAGACGCCACAGCGACGTGGCAGCCCAGGGAATGCCCCGGCGCTGGCCCGTGATATCTTCTAGGAAACCATGTATGATCTCATCAGCCGGCACCCGATCGAGGCTGGTCCCGTTGAACGTGTAGCCCGAGCCGGCCGGATCGCCCGTCATGAAGTAGAATGCCAGCGGCCGGCCCTCCCGGCTGAACTCGATCCCCTGGCGCACGAAGCGACCATTGGCGAGACGATCGACGTTATAGTCGACCGGGCACCGCTGCGGATCCAGAACCTGCAGCGCATAGCGCATGGGCCCCGCGTTGCGGCCGCGGATTTCGCGGATCATGAACTCGCCGTCTTTGGCAGCGGTTTTGACCGCTCCCTTGCAGATCATTCGAAAGCTGCGCTTGCCGGTGATGTCGCAGTTAGACGCCCGCTGCCATTTGCGCCACCACGCCTCAAGCGCTTCGTTTGCCCCCCGATCGAGCGCGCCGCTATTGTCACGCGCCTGCGCCTGAAGCGCAAAGCCGCGGTGACCAACAATATTCTGATCGCACAGACGCAGGAAGGATTTCAGATAGTCGTTCTTCTGAGCCTCCTCTCGCGAGCGCGCGACCAGGACACGCTGATTGCGGTCGATGACCTGGTCGGCGGTCAGCGGAGTGGTTGACCAATTAGACGTGAGCCTGTCCGAGATCGCAGCGTCGAACCCGCGCTTACCCACCGCGGGGCGCATCGGCTTATTGCGCCGGCTCACCTTTGGGATCGAGCTCTCGACCATGACCACAGGTGCGCTCGGCTCTTGGCGATTGCCCTCGCCGGAATCGCGCGCTTTTCCAAAACCAAACATCAGCGACCAAACCTCACTTTAACCTGCCGGCCGGTCAGACGTCGGCGTTTTCCATTGGGGCTCTCGCGCGCGATCTCGCGCTTGTATCGATCGCGCAACAACAACAGATCAGCGATCGATGTACGGACCAGCGACCGGCCATTGATCGCGTAGCTTTCCTGATCCTTCGTGGCGCGGCCTTCGATGACCGCCTCGATTGAGGCAAGCACTCGCTGCGCGTGACCACGTGCCTCAAACCCTGCATCGACCGACACCAGATCCGCAGCAATGGTCAGCTGGCCGGCTTCGACCTCATGCACATCCTCCCCAGAGACGGCACGGACCGACACCTTATAGGTGCCAGCGTCCCAACCCGAGGTGGTCGCAGCGGTTTCGGCGAACAAATGCCCAGGCCCGAGCGGTGCCGCTTCAAGATCGATCGAAGACGGACCTCGGATGATCGCTGTCAACGTCCACTCGGGTGCCGGATATGCATCGACATGCACCTCGGCCTTAATGCTTAAGCCGGCCGTGACTGAGCTGGGAAACTGATGGAGCAAACCTGACTACCTATTGTTGATCCGCCCTGATCCACGAGGTCGTGTGCGGCGTGTTTTACCTCGCCTAGTCTTGCGAGCCTTTGGCTTCGCTTCCTCTGGCGGTTCCCCCGCGGCCGTTTCATCCTCCGCAACATGATCGTCGTCGGGTTTGAGCCGGCGCAGACGCACCAAGATATTCGGGTTTAAGATTTTCAACGCGGCATAGGCATAGACCCGACAATCGAGCGCCTCGTTTCGGTCGCGGGTTTTCTTCCACTCGCGGATTGGGAAGCCCCGCACGAACCGGGTCACCAACCGCTCGGCCGTCAGCTGATGAAACCACTCCGGATCCCGATCGACAGGCCAGTGGCAATAGCCCTGGCCGGGCGTGTCCTGCTTCGCCCGGCGCATCACAATCAGCTTGGCGTCATTGACCCCGATCGTGAACAAGGTCACCGGCCGCGCGCGCTTGCCCGACTTGGACTTCTTCGGAGCAGACGCGATCGGATTGTCCCACCCCTTGCCCCCCTTAATGGCGAAGATGTTGCGCCGCTGCTTCCCGCGCAGCTGCTCATAGGCTGCTTGGGTAAGGCCACCGGAACCACCGGTATCGACACAGGCAGAAGCGATCCGCATCTGCGCCCCGGATTCGTGCTCGAAGGTTTGATCGAGATAGTCAAAAAGCTGGTTCCAGACTTCGGGTTTAAGCGGATCGCCCCAGAAGACTTGATGATCGAGGCTCCAACTTTCCTCGCCCAACCCCCAGCCGACGCGCTCGAGCTCGAGGCGATCCTCCTGCATGTCGACACCGCACGTCTGGACGCCGACTTCCATCGGAACCTTCGATGGGAACGGCTCGGCGCGCGCGATCAGCTGCTCGACCTCGAGCGTCTCTGCCTCTTCCTCCCAGGCTTCCGCAAGCGTGACGTTGACGAAGGTCTGCAGATCCCCGGCCGCTTTCTTGTCCAGGAAGGACTGCACGATCATCTTAAATTTCACAAAGCAGGAATAGAGCCCGTTGAGATGATAGGACGCATGCCCCCGGAACGGCTTCTTTGCCTTCCACCCATGCCCCAGCCGCTCCGCGTTTCGGATGGCAAAGTAACGATCGGTGTCCGACCAAACGCAGCCATTCGCCCGGCACTCATAGTAAGCGCTCTCGGGCATGTGCTCGCCGTCCGCGTTCTTATCCCATTTGACGTTTGACCACTCGATCGTCTGGACGGCATCGCAGTGCGGACAGGCCACATGGAACTGACGCTGGTCACCCTGCTCGTAGGCATGATCAATCCACGAAATCCCGCGGATTGTCGGCGTCGAGATCTCTACCAGCTTACGCTGATCATCAAAGGTGTTGGCCCGCTCCCATAACAGACCGACGGGATGACCCTCGGCCGTGCGATCGTAGCCGTCGGTTTCGTCGCAAACGATGAAGGGTGCAGACCGGCCGCGCTGCGTCTTGGGAGATCCCGACCAGGCGAACATGATGAAACCGCCCGGGTAGGACTTCATCCGCGTGTTGTTCACCCCCTTGCGCGCCCGAGGCGTAGCGATCCGGGTCTCAAGGTCGGGGTTGGCTTCGACCAGCGGGTTAAACTTCGTCGTCAGCCATGTCTGCAAGTCGCCTTCCGACGGCTGCATCATCAGCTGCGACACAGGATCGTGCACGATTTTGAAACCCTGAGCACAGAGTGCCAGCTGCGTCTTGCCAACCTGCGCGCCCCATTTGAGCGTGATCCGGTGACACGATGGGTCGGCCGTCATGTCCAATGGCTCGCGCTGATACGGCGCGTTGTCGAAACTGATCAGACCAGGGATCGCGTTGCCGACAGGGATTTGAACAGACTGCTCCGCCCACTCTGACGGCTTCAGGTCGGGGGGCGGTGCCAAGCCTGCGAGAAACGAGGTGGCCACCATCAGAGCGGCGCTACCAAATGGCCAGGACATCAGTCAGCTCCCACCAGCGAAGTCGGATCAGTGGTCGACAGCTTGCGCAGAGCCGCGCCGATTTCTTCCTTTGCAATGAGCTTGATCGAAGCCTCTTTCTTTTCTGACTTCGCGCGCGCCGCGATCCGAGTGGGCGCGTTGTTCAAAAGGTTGGCGCGCACCTCAGCGATCACCAAGTCCAGTGCTTCCTTCATCTGCTCGGCATCCACCAGGGCACCGCGCATCTTCGCCGCTTCCATTTCTGCCATGTCAGCCTGCGACTTGGTCAGCCGCGCCTTTTCGGTATGGTAGTCAGCCTTTTCCGGATCACCGTCGGCACCGCGGGGTGCGATCCGTTCCTGCAGGTACCCGACATAGCCTTGAACCGCGGCCGCAAGCTCATAGCGGCCGTGTTCGGCCTTCGGGATCACGCCCTCCTTCGACAGCTGCTGGACCCGGCGCTCGGTCAGCTTCAGCAGCTTCGCTATCACGCTGACCGGATATGTTGGATTGCCCGAGCTGCTCATTCAACATCCGAGCAATCCAGTGCGGGCAGCCAACCTACGCGCCTTGTCACTTGCCAGCCTCCCCACGTTTGCCGCGCAGATCGTCGAAGCGATCGGACGTGCCCTCCAAGACAGCCTGCCCCCCGGTGAAATCCTGCCAGCGTTTCACGATCACATCCGCAAACCGTGGATCCAGCTCCATCAGCCGCGCGACACGGCCGATCTTCTGCGCCGCGATCATCGTGCTCCCCGAACCGCCAAACGGATCCAGGACCAAATCACCGCGCCGGCTGCTGTTCTTCAGGTACTGCATCACCAACCCGACCGGTTTCATCGTCGGGTGCTCGGTGTTGCGGCTCGGCTTTTCGTGGCGCAGCACCGACGACACCAGCTCCTCGACCTTAAGGTCAGAACCTGAGACGCGCAGATGGCCGGATCCGGTGTCTATCAACAGCGACCCGTCCTCCTTCACGACGAACGGCAGATCCTCCGCATCGATGACAGTTGTCTGCTTACGGCCGCCAAACCAGCGGTGCGGTGCGCCAGGCTTCCAACCATGAAGGATCGGCTCGTGCCGCCACTGATAGTCCGACCGACCCAGGACTGGGCTCGGCTTCACCCAGACCAGACACCCCGACAGCTTGAACCCAGCGGAGCTGAAGGCTGTGCGAAACGGCAGCCCCTCGGTGTCGGCATGGGCGACATAGAGCGCACCGCCTGGCTTGATGGCCGCGAACGCAGAAACGAAGGCATCGGTCAGGAAGGCAAGGAACGCATCCGCGCCCATGTTGTCGTTCTCAATCTTGCCGGCCGTGCCCTCGTAGTTCACGTTGTAGGGCGGATCGGTCCAGCACATATCGACCAGCTCATCACCGATCAGCCGCTCGATATCAGACATGACCGTGGAGTCCCCACACATGATCCGGTGATCACCGCAGACCCACACATCGCCACGCCGAGAAACGAAGTCCCCTCCGATCGGCGGCACCTCGTCGTCTTCGGTTTTTCCTTCCTCTCCCAGGCCGTCAAGATCGACAAAAAGCTCGTTCAATTCGGATTGGTCAAAGCCCACAACCCCGAGGTCAAACCCCAGATCGCGCAGCTCGCCAAGCTCCAGCTTCAGCAGCTCATCATCCCATCCGGCGTTCAGCGCCAGCTTGTTGTCGGCGATGATATAGGCGCGCCGCTGCTCGTCTGACAGGCCGGTAATTCTGAGGCACGGAACCTGCGACATCCCTATTTCTAAGGCTGCAAGCACCCGACCGTGGCCGGCGATGATGGTGCCGTCCTCACCGACCAACACCGGGTTGGTGAACCCGAACTCGCGGATCGATGCCGCGATCTGGCTGACCTGCTCAGAGCTGTGGGTCCGCGAGTTTCGGTCATAGGGCGTCAGGTCACCAGGCGGCAAAATCTCGACGTCGGTGTAAGAAATTAGATCAGACAAGCGCTGCTCCTAAAACGAAACGAAATGGAAAAAATGGCGCACCCACAAGTTGGTTTTTGCGACCATGCGCACCCACTGGCCCTCCCGGCCGAGGAAGGACCCTTTTTTATATGACGATTTCACTGCGCCCTGCCTGCGCGCAGCTGCTCACGCAGCACGGCATAGTCGCCGATCAGCACTGGCAGCACCGAACCCTCGGGCAGCGCCTCAAGCTCATCAGCGGCCTGCGCTTGGACCGCGTTCGGGTAGTCCTTCACGATCGGCAGCACGCTAGAAGTTTCCCTTCCGCAAGCGTGTAACGACAGACCGGCGATCAGTAGTAACGGCAGCGCCTGCATCCTGCATCCTCCTCATAGTTTTGATGTTTTCCAGCGATTGACGCTCTTTAGCGTCAACTCTGCCCTCGCGCTCTCTGAGCTCGCCCCAGCCTTTCAGCCCAGCCAAGATGGCAAGCCCAAACATTAGATAGCGTCCCCATGCCGAGCGCATAAACCGATGTGCAAGCAAACCGATCATCGCGCCAGGCTACGGTTTTCACGCGCATCCAACAGCCGGCGACGACGGGTAGAATACCCAAGCGCGCGCAACGCAAACCATGCCGTCACGCATAGCCCGCACAGCAGCAGCGCAGGCCAGTGTTCGGTAACCATCGCGCTCAGCTGTCCCATCACCCCGGATGCGGCCTGCGCCGCTTCACCTGCCTGTTTTGCTTGGGTGGCAATCCCGGCAACTCCGCCCAGGCCGACTAAGTCTCCTACACGCGCTGTCATTTGGGCATCCTGCGCAGTGCCACTTTCACGATCAATCTCTTGCTGAGTGACGAAACGTTCAGGTCGTGGTGACGCCTTGGCCATTTGAAGCCAGTCATCGGCGTTTACGACACCGTCAGACGGCAGATCATTGTCCGCTTGGAATGCGAGGGTCGCAGCGCGGGTGAGACGCCCGAAATCCTTATCCGCGCGACCTAGGTGATAGCCACGATCGGAAAGCTCCACCTGCCAAACGCCGACATCAACAGACCTGTCACCAAAGCGTAGGATCGGGCGGTTAGACTGAAGCACTTCCACGCCACCCAGCATCAAGGTGATACGCTGGCGCATGAAGTCACCGACGGATCGAGCCCCGCGGAGATCGTCTCGCCAAGGCAGCCGCGCAATGTCCCATTTGCCCCGCTGCTGCACCCCAAGCGTGGTCTGGACCTCTGCATGCGTGAGGACCGTCTGGGGTGTGACGGGGATGCCGTACTCGACGCAAAGATCAGCGACCAGTTTGCAAAAGGCGTTGAACTGCGCCTCATTGATCGGCGAGGGTCCGGCATCAAAGGGATGCTCCACAGCGCCACGCATGCCGCACATTGCAACGCCAATCGATCCTGTATTCAGCCTCAGAGTATGGGCCGCATAGTCGCCATCAGACGTGACGATGTTGTCCTCGACAGCCTCTGCCCCAGCAATGACTGTGCCGTCATACTCGACCAGCCTGTGGTAGTGCGCCTTGTCTTCAGCAGAGGCGCGCCCTGCCCCGGCAGTCCAGTGCGCGATGACGCGCTTCATTCGTCCGCCACTCACGGTACGTCCCTTTCATTGGGTTGGATTGCGGGTCGCATCATGCTGACCCTTCCTGCAGCGCAACGATCTCTCGAACCCGATAGGTTGAAAGCTCGACGCGATCTGCGATTTCGTTGATTGCCATGCCTTCATTCAACATCCGCATGATCTCGCGATCGCGATGCTTGCGATGGATGAAGCGGCAGTTACTTGGCTGCAGGATCATACCTGAGAAGGCGTAGACCATCTTGCAGGCATCCTGCCATCCGAGCAGCTCAACCAGCTTGTGATCAAGTGAAATTCGCTTTGGGATGTAGACACACACACGCCAAGAGCGTGATCCGGAAACCGGCAGCTTGCCAATGAACTCGAGCGCCTTGTCACGCCCAATTACTTCCGCAATCTCTTGCACGGACTCTGGCAGCCGTGCGACCATCTCGCGTCCCATCAGACCTCCACAACCTCGATGCCTTGGGCACCGGCGACAGCCCGACGGACCTCGTAGTCACGGGTGGGCATGCCCTTTGCGTCCTCGTAGACCTGCAACCCGGTCTCCAGATCGACATAGCCAAAATCGACCGTGATCCGCATCTGCCGTCCCTTCCTTGACAGCAGCGGCCCGTACCGACCAACAAGCGGAACAACCACTTGGCGTCTCAGATCAGAGATCTGCCC
Organism: uncultured Sulfitobacter sp.; assembly: GCF_964021855.1. Classification (NCBI taxonomy): domain Bacteria; kingdom Pseudomonadati; phylum Pseudomonadota; class Alphaproteobacteria; order Rhodobacterales; family Roseobacteraceae; genus Sulfitobacter; species uncultured Sulfitobacter sp. Next base: position 11,860 of record NZ_CAXHZD010000012.1, on the reverse strand, counting down.
AGCGCGCTGGAGAAGGCAAAGTTGCGCCCAGCGCGCTGCCTCTTTCTTGGAATCGAAGCTGATGCCATCCACCACGGTGCGCTGGGCTCCGTACTTCTGGCTCTTGGGCTGGGATTGCGCCGCTCGTAGGTCGGCTGCGGTCATACGTTCAACCACGCTTGGCCCCCTTCCCGTGAGCCTTAAACTGGGTGACGGCAAATTTCAGAGCCCGCGCAACTTCGGCCGCGATGGGATCCGTGGTGCCAAGCCCAAACTGAACCTGATAGGCCCCTTGGATTTCATCGATGGAGTGAAATCGCTTCCGGTATGGAACATCGGCGCAAGGCCCAGGCCGATGAGAATGGATCATGCAATCGCCAGCCGTCAAATCCACCGTGACTGTGACGCGACCGAAGGTGGTGCCATTTCTGGACGGATCGTTGTGGACAGCGCTCATACGTCGATCCCCACTGCCCGGCATTCTTGGGCGGTGACCAATCCCTCAGCACAGAGCTGGCGGGCCATAGCGGCAGAGCAGTGCCGCGCATTCTCAGCCTTGGTCCGGATCCAGCGCGCCCAACGTTTTTTGACCGCCTCAGCGTTGGCCGTGTTTTTCGTTGCAGACTTGGCGAGGAACTGAACCCACCCCTGGCGGGTGAGCCAATTCTGCGAATACGACACGAAGCGGAGCTCGTTGCCCTTTTGCTCCAAGGCGTATGCTTTGGCACCGGAGAGGATGGCAGCAGGATCGGTACCGGCGGCAATCGCCTTCTTCAGCGCAGCCTCGGTCTCAACAGGATCGCCGGGACGCGGATGAACCTCGAGGAACTCTTCCAAAAAAGTCGGAGAAATCCCGATTGTCTGCGGGTCGGCTTCCGACGCGCAAGGTTCCTTTACAGGTTCTCTTACTGGTTCTTCTATATACGACTCCACCCCTGTGGAGACGGACCCCTCTAAAAGTGGAGACGGAACTGCGCCAAAAGTGGAGACGGATCCGGCTCCACTGAGTGGAGTCGGCTCTGGGACATCTGACAGCTCGAAACCGAGCACATATCGGGTGGGTTTTTGCCGGTTTGTGCGCTCGTCACGTTCCTGCTTTCTGCGGATCAATCCCTTGCGCTCGAGCTCGCCAAGCGCCTTGTTCAGACCACCATTCGACAGGCCAGTGTGGTCGCGCAAATAGGTCTGCTTCGGAAAACACCCCATGCTGGCATTGTGGCAATCGCACAGGTGAAACAGCACCCTGAATTCGCCATGCGTCATGTCGTTGGGCGGCACCGTTGCCAACCAGTGGGTAGCAGCGTGGCTCATAGCATTTCCTCACACCAGCGCGCCCAGGGCAGGCTCACGCCCAGCGCACCCATGCAAACGATCCGACAAGCAGACCGAATGCATTGAATTGAAAGTGATAATTGATTTACTGCAGGACCCACGAATCTGCTGCTGTGCAGCATGTTGGGCAGTAACCGTCCCGCCATAAGTCCGGCGATAAGTCCGATGCAGGGCAAAAAAATATGCGGAGCGCCCATTTCAGCTGGCCTCCGCGAATAGCATCTGACAAGCGATCTGGCCGTGCTCACGCATTGCCACGGCAACGTGGCCACCATTGGCCCCGAATTGCCCTTTCCACCAGTTTCTGGCTGTTCTTTCGGACACACCGAACACACTCGTGACGTGGCCGATGTTGCGATAGTTGGCGACGATGTATGCCTGCCAGCGGGCTGGGAATTCGCGGTGCACCTGATAGGCATCGTACCCTGCGCAGGGCCCGGAGGAAGGTCCGCTCGTCTGCGAACCCTCTACCGTGACAGTGTCACCGTATGGAGAACCATTCACATAAATCACGATCGGGGAACCGGCAGTCAAAGCGTTCATGCCGCGTCCTCGTCGATCTGGAGGAACGAAAACATCGAGCGCGAAGGTTCTTCCAAAGATGCCTCGCGAGCCATACGGCACATGACATCATACCAAGAGGCAGGAAAGGTACCGCTTTGCATTGCGGTATGCACCGTGGTCGATCCCTTATTCAGAGAGCGAGCTACAGCGTGATAGCCACCCAAGGCCAAAACAAACGATCGCGTCGGAGTATCCATAGACCATCCGTAGTACGAATATTTCGTACAGGCAACCGTTCAGTCGATGGAAAGTGCAATTTTTTCGTATCAGGGCGTAATCAGACCTATGGATTATATTGAACAAGAACGGCTAGCGCGAACCGGTGACACATCACCCGAGGCCATCCATCATAGGCTGGTCGCAGTGCGCAAAATGACTGGCATGACCAGCAAAGAGCTCGCTTCCAGCGCAGGGCTGAAATACACCACGTTCATTTCCCAGGAGAAGTCTGGCTCACCGTCGGTGAAGCTAATGACTTATTACCTCAAAGCATTCATGGTCGATTACAATTTTCTTCTTGGCGGAGACCCTGCGAGGCTTCCAGCCGACGTGCGTGAAGCGATTTTGGCTGAGCTCGCCTGACGACCATCCACGTGATCGGCGCAAATATCCAATTGAGATTCAGCCCCAACGCTAGCCCAACCCTAGCGGTCACTCGCACAAGCAATTCGATTCCCCTCGATGTTCACGTTTTATTCTCATAGTCATCCCGGTGGTTGTATAGCTGCAATTTCAAGAAATACGATTTTTTTGAACTATTGAATTAATATATACGAATTTTTCGTATTATGCTGAACTCCAGAAACCTAGGAGGAAATCATGCGCGATCACATTGAGCAGACGCCGTCAGCGATCGAACTACCCGAGGCGGTAGACAGCCAAAACCGCTACAAGGCAGACCGCAAGGAACATCAGGCACACTGCCAAGAAGATGGTGAGACCGGGGTTGTCGTACATGATGGTCAGCATTCGCCGAGCCTCCTTAAATTTTTTCCACGCTCCAGCGAGCTTGAGTTCACAGCTGAGTTTCATCCCGTATTTCCTTTGTTTTTGCGGGATGGATTGGATGTCGGTGTTGGAAGCACCGGCATCCTGCCCGCGGACAAGTCGTGCAAACAGACTTGCCCGCGGGTAATCCGATTTCCTCTGGCGGCTCCCCCGCCTGCCCAGCTAGCCGATGCGATGTCGGTCGCGGCTCACCCTGAGGAAGTCCGCGACCGCCCCCTTCTGCGCCGCCTTGCATGGTCGACGCTGATGGCAGCTCGCGGCAACAGGGTGAACCAGACACGGCTGGCAAAGCTCCAACGAGGAATAGCCCTATGAACAGTCGCAAGCTGACCGAGCATCAACTGGCGGCGCTGATAGATGCCCACCGATCACTGAACTATGGCGGACTTATCGAGATGCCATCACGCAACCCGCTCGACATCGTGTGGACGGCAATGGATCCCACTTACAAAAAGCGCCACGCCGACAGCACAGTACAGCAACTGGTGCGAGCTAGGTTGCTGCAGATGTCTGGCGAGGAACCTGATCGCCGGGCACAACTCACTGAACCAGGACTGATGGAACTGGATATCGAAGGCGCGTGCGAATGAACGCCCGCATTCGCCCCCCTGCCCGTCGGCCAGCCGTAACGCATAAGCTCACGTGGCGAACAGAGACAGCTGAGCACAGTTTTCATATCACCGTAGGTCTGGACCCAGACACAGCGAAACCGATCGAAGTGTTCTATGCTGATGGCCAACGACATGGCTCTCAGCTGCAGCATACCATTCAAGACGCATGCGTTCTAATAAGCCTACTCCTTCAGCATGGTGTTGCGCCGGTCGCTATCGCGAAAAGCCTGTCGACAGCGTCCGTCTTTGGCACCGAGCAACCCTCATCAATCATCGGGACAATCGCTGACGACGTTCTCCGCCAAGGACTATCCCCATGAAGGAACACATCATTCGAGCTCCTGCTACCGTCTCGCCAGCTGCTAAGGCGGCAACGACGGCACCTAAGCCCACGAGCGATCCATTCAGCTCGAGGGCTCCTTTTCATTTCCCTGAACTCGGCGACAAGGTTTCGTTTTCCAGGACCCCATCACATGAGCGGGAAATAGGATACGTCCGGTCGCGCGAGTTCGGGACAAGGTGCATCGAGATTGTAGATGCGAATGCGAAACCACTTCGGCTAGTGCCGGGACAATATCGGAGCGAGAAAAGATGAATGCACATGTCAAACCACCTTCGAGCAATGTCATCTTGTCTCCTGCCCGCGTCGCCCACTATGTGTCAGCGCTGGAGCAAAAGCTCGGCCGCCAAATCGGGAAGGCGACAATTCTGCCAGGAGGAGGGATCGAGGTGGAGATTGCAGGCCATGACAAATCGTCGAACCCAGCTGACCTTGTGGACATGAGCGAATGAAGGGACGCGACCTCCCCTCCTACATCCATCGGCGCAAGCGGGACGGTAAGCTGTTCTTCCGGAAGCGCTACGGTGCGAAGATCGTGGAGATCCCGCTCCAGACCCAGTTCCCCGCCGGCGACCCTGTTCCTTTTGCTCTGCACCAGGAACGTGAACGCGTGTTGAACGCCCCCATGCCGGTGCCTGAGGGTAAGACAGTCACTCACGTGATCGAGCGCTACGAGCGGTATGACGACTTTGCAAACCTTGCGCCGCGAACGAAGGCTGACTACCGGCAGCACCTGGATTTTCTTCAAGAGAAGATCGGAAACTTGCAGCCCAAGGCGATCGAACGTCATCACGTCATAAAGTGGCGGGATACATGGGCCAAGAAAAGCCCGCACAAAGCCAACTATCGCCTGCGCGTCCTGAAAATTGTAATGGAGCGCGCGATCGACTTCGGGCTGCTGCCCACTGGCGGCAACCGCGCTAAGGGCGTGTCCGAGGTGAAGTACGAAAAGAAGCAGCGCATGCCGTGGCCGGCCGAGATGATCGACGCCGCGCGGGAGAACGCAGAGCCCCGCACTCGGCTGCTGTTCGAACTTCTGCTCGGCACCGGCCAACGCATCGGCGATGTGCTCAAGATGAGGTGGTCAGACTTCGACGGAGAAGCGATCAGCGTCCGCCAGGGCAAGACCAAGGCCAATTTATGGATCCCAGCGCCACAGATGCTCCTGCAGGCCCTAGGGAGCGCCCAGCGCAGCTCGGTGTTCATTCTGACGAACCAGGCGCAGACAGGCCCCTGGTCCTATCGAGGCGCGGCCGATGGGATGATGAAGCTGCGCCGCCAGATTGGTGCAGAAGCTTACGACATCCACTCACTGCGCTACACGGCGACAGCCGAACTGGCTCGGGTCGGGCTGGACGATGATCTGATCATGGCCATCACGGGGCACAAGACCCACCGTATGGTGCAGCTGTACGCCGGTGCAGAACGGCAGAAACTTCGCGCGCGAGCGGCCAATGTTGCACGCCAGGCGAAGCACTCACCATCTGGGCGAAGTTAGGCGGCACTCATCATTCGGAGGACGCCAACAGAACTCAGTTGCGTCGCACAGCCCGCAGGAGCATGTTCATTCGGCATAAACACGAAAGCGCTCAAACCTGATGACAACTGCAGAATTCCTCACCTATCTCGAACGCTTTCAGACATCGATTGTCGGAATTATCGGTTTTGCTGGGGTTATATTGACGCTGATTGCGAGCTCCCTGAGCTCGAGACGAGAGCACCAACGTCAAGTTGAGACCAGACGCACTACATTGCGACGCATCCTGGCTGCGGAGCTTAGGAACTATGCAAGGGCGCTCAGAAAAAATCTCGAACAAGAAAAACCGGCCGAAGCTTTCATATCAGTCGGACGAATACGTCGGTTACTTTCTGACCATCTAACAGCCGATCTTGGCCTTCTAGAGGTGCAAGAGATTGATATCGTGGTGAATGCGCTAATCAGCCTGGATGGGATGGAGCACTTTCTGTCAAATATTTCATCGCAAATGACTGATGATCGATTTTTGTTGCCCTATGAAAGATGGGAAGACCTACGAATGGTATGCTCGACGACTGCGGATGCTCTGGACTACGCCGTCCAGGTTCTTGAAATGGGCAGCACTTCCCACTGAGGACCTGTTCCTTCAGGCAATTGGACATCGTCAGAAATCGGATAGACATTTGCGTTTGGATTATGGCCGAGTAACTCAAGCGCGTGATCTGCGTCTGGAGCAAGTAGGTAGCCACTTCGGATGCGGCCTACCGTTTCTATACAGTATGTTCATTTTCTCATTCAGACACCTTACCCGCTTAAGATTGCCAAAGCGTTACCAACCAAATCCTCTTTCCCGCATAGAACCGTCCTAGACCTTTACCAATGTTGAACTGCGTCATGGCTGATGCAGAACCTCAACAACCTTTACACCTAAGCTATTTTTGAGTGCGTATAAGCTCTTGGGGAGCGACCGCCCTATAACCAAAACGGCGTCGATGGAGCAATTTTCACCGCTAAAATCACGCTCGGCTTCCATGACAGCACGATATTTCACGCATTGGAAGATGCCGCGAATTAGATCCACTTCATTTGAGATACTTGACTTAATTTCAGCGGCAAGCCGGATTTTTCCAGTTTCAAAAAGCACATCCATTCGATCTCCCGAAGGCAACGGTGCCTCAGTTTTTCCAAGCAAGGTTTGCGGTTTCACGCCCACCACTTTCGGATTTTCTGCGACATACTCTTTCAGTTGTTTATGCTCAGGTCCCTCCCCCCCGCCGTTGCCCCTGCTCTTCTTAGATTTCTCGATCTTTTTGGACGCTTTGCTTGAAGCTGAAGAAAGATCGCAAGCTTCCAATATATCAATCCAGTACGGATAGGCATAAATCTCGTACCAATAGGCCTGCAAATACGACCTCTTCTCAGATGGGGTGAGAGAACGATAATCCTTTAAGCGGCCGGCCAAAAAATCATCAAATCCGTCGCCTGGAAGCATTTTGCGCCGATTGATAACTAAAGACTGGATATGAGGTATTTTTCCCCAATCTCTATCTCGTGAAAGCTCATCGAGTGTTACCCCAATGCTACCAAGAACGTAGTCGAGATTTCTGGGATTTTGCATTCCCAACTCGATGGACAAATCATCGTAGAAAATCGGTTTTGGGAACTGTGCTTGGCGGACCAAGATAGGAAGAGCCTTCCGCGCACGGATCTGGTACAGCTTATTTCCAAAAATATTCTGAGCTTTCACTGCAGCCTTAACCATCAGCAATCAGCCTTCCTAAAAATTTATATAAAACTAGACATCGATCATGTGTTGATAATTAGACAATGTACAATCTCACGTTGTTAATACACAGAAAACGTAAGCGTGGCCTTAAACTTGTAGCACTAGGCGAGATTACTACAGATGACATCATTCGAAGAAGCGGTTTTGAAAGTTAGCGGCAGCCATCGTGAAGCGCTGCACTGGCTCAACGAACACCGCGGACGGCGGATAAGTTGGTCAGTAATCAAAGCGCATGCGGAGAATGGTGCTCGGTTGGTTAACCAGGCCAAGGGTATCTACAAGCCTGCCTATACTGATCTAGCCCTAAGCGTTCGAACAATCCAAGACGGGCCGTATCCGGATAAAGAGGTAGAGTACCGGCCGGATGGAAGCTGGGTTTGTCAGTACTTCCAGGAGAACATTGACCCCAACCAACGCGATAAAGAAGCAACCAATCGTGGCCTGATGCAATGCATGGAGCATGCAGATACCTGTGGGGTTTCTTGTCAAGCGCAAGCCCAAGCCTGGGGTTGAGTATGAAATACTTGGTGTCGGTTTTGTGGTAGAATGGCAGAACGGCTATTTCACAATTGAGGGGGTGAACAATTCAGGTGACCTTATCGGAGTACACGATGCGACAAGAGCCCGAGCCTCTAGCGCTCAGCTAGCAAAAGAAGGTGTTGGTGATTTTGACGTTACCGATCACGACTTGCGTCAAAGACAGGTTGTTACCGTCGCAGTACGGCGTGGTCAGGCAAAGTTTCGCGCCGAACTATTGAAGGCTTACGAAGGGCGTTGCTGCGTTACAGGCTGCGATTTGACAGATGCTTTGGAAGCGGCCCACATATCAACGTATCGTGGACAGCATTCAAATCACCCTCAAAACGGGCTACTCCTTCGTGCAGACATACATACTCTGTTTGATCTCGGACTAATTTCTTTCGATGGAGCCAACAAGTTGGTGGCAGCGCCATCAGTATCCCATTCGTTAGCCTATCAAGAACTGAGTGGAACACCGTTAAGGAAACCTCGCGAGGCCTCTGACTTACCCAGCGCAGAAGCATTACGAAAACATCGTGAGTGGACTGCGCTATGACCGAACAGCCTGTCGGCTAGCAAAATAGACGATCTTGTACAAATTAAGGTAAAATGCTCTTTACAAGCGCAAAGGCACAGATGATCTCTTACAACGACCTCGACAGGCTAGGTTCCTAAAGATCTATCGACTTGCCAGAACTGACCAACCAGTTTTTGCCGCTTATCAGAGGCTCATAGGGAGAAATGACGTGGTATTCTCGATAAAGTCTATATTAGCAAACTTGCCTCGCTTGGGATATCAACGTTTATATTTCAATACATTGCCAGCACACAACAGCAATATCACAATAATGATAGGCGAAAATGGTTCAGGAAAATCAACCCTACTAAGAGAGATACTATATTGGGCGCGCCAATCAAGTGGCAGCGCACTTCGCCGCCGTACGTCTGAACGGCGTATTTTAGAAGACGTTGAGGTTCAGCCTAGCAGCCCCTTCAACTTAAGAGATTCACCGAACAGAGTTATAGCGTTATCATTCACCCCATTTGATAAATTCCCACCGAGAGATGATATAGCCATTCAAGCATCCCGTAGCGTAGATCATGGAGAACTAATAAGCCCCTACTACGTCTATCTTGGATTCAAGAATCAATATGGCTCAACTGGGAGCCGGTCGAAGCTTCTGCAACTTATTCAGACAGTAGTATTTGAAAAACACAGGGAAAATTTCCATACTGGGATCTCTCATGTGTTACGGCATATCAATTATGAGCCAAGCATTCGGGTTCGATACAGACTAACAAGTAGATTCAAAAGTTACCTGAGATTAGAAGATCAATATCAAAATGGTTCTCAAGAAGTATTTGATCAAGCGAAAACTTCGTTCTCAGAAAAGTTTCATCTGAATGCACAACGCTATCTTCGCGACCCCATAGTTCATCACTGGTATTATCATCCGCCAGAGATATCTGTAGACCTTGAAAAAGATATGTTCTCGACCGCTGGCCAGAGACATATATTTGATCATTACTCTACTCACGATGACAAAGAGATATCAATGATCCAGGAGATGGTATCTCTGGGTCTGATGCACCTGCACGAAGCGCAGATTTATTCGAAAGACAATCCGGATGGATGGATCGATCTATTTCAACTGAGCTCAGGAGAATTGAATATCATTGTTGCTTTTCTTGGGCTAGGAATTTATCTAGTTGAAGGCTCACTAGTACTCATAGATGAGCCAGAAAATTCCCTTCATCCCGCTTGGCAGGAGAAGTACTCTGAGCTGCTAAGTGCTGCCTTCGAAGGGATCCCAGACTGCCAATTCATATTGGCCACGCATTCGCCTATCATTCTATCAGGCATTTCAAAAAATGGTGCATCGGTCGTCAGATTGGATAAATCTCCATGTAACATTGACAGCGCAACTTTCGAAGGTATGGCTTCGGATGCTGCATTGGTGAATGGATTTGGTGTGGTTATCGAAGGAAATTCTTATCTTCGCCAACTTGCCTTGGAAGCTCTGACACTAATTCGAACAGGTGAAGGTGGCAGTGTGAGGTTCAAGGCGATACAATCAGTGTTTTCTGATCACATAGACAGTATGGACCAAGACGATCCTCTGAACAAGCTCGCTTACGCTATATTGGATCACGGCTAGTATGGTATTTGAATATCTTGAATGCGAACGATATGAGTACATTGAACTCGTTAGAGAAAGATCATTTTCTGAAGCGAATGATTGGCTCGACCGATCTCAATTAAAACAGAGAATAAAAAAACACTGTGTTCGAAAACAGGAATTTAGGTGCTGTTATTGCCACAAACCCAATCCATCAACCAATAACAGGCTTTGGGACCTTGAACACATTCTTTCGGAGGATGATTACCCTACTTTCTTCGCTGAACCTTTAAACCTAGCAGTGGCCTGTCCAGCTTGTAACACTGCGAAATCAAATAAACCAGTTCTAGCAATTGATAATGATGATAGCGTGAATCTTCCTAAAAATTCCTCCGACTATTGTATTGCTCACCCAAACCTAGACAGATGGTCTGATCACCTTAGTCATACAAGCTATCTCATCTATACTTCCAAAACCCCCAAGGGTTTGGAGACTATTAAAATCTGTAAACTTGAAAAGGAAGCGGCGGAGATTGCAGGACACAATGTGGAAGCGATCGATGCCGCAATTTCAACTGAGTTTTTTGCACAGGTGCCAAACACATTGCCTAGCGTCTTATCCGTACATGTTCCGCAGATAGTAGCGGCGGCTAGAGCAGCCGAAGAGCTAGAGCGCATTAAGCCGTTGATAGTCAAAATTGATTCTGAAATTGAAAAACTAGAAGCAAAGGCGATCAAAAAATGGGAAAAAAGTAAACCTTTTAGAATTCCCAAGTAGATTAAGAGCCTTATCTTCGGGTCTGTTTCGCTCTTTTTGACAGCAACTACTCAAATTAGCGACCTATGTTGGCTACAGCGTCTCTAAAGGTCAGAGCAGACTAAAAAAGCCTTGATTTCCACTAAGAACGGTCAATGTGCGACATTTGGAAAGAAAATAAACTTTCAATGTCAACTAGTCAGCTCTTCAAATGATAGAAGATGAATCCGTTTTGGCCTGAGGGTGTTATCTGATCTCCTATCACATTCAATAGCTAGATTCGCTCTTACCTTCTGGTAACGAGCCAAATTTTCTGGGTCCACCGTTGGATATAGATCCATTGGCAATCGTGCTGGGAACTTTTCGTCGCCAATTATGACTGCGCTCCAACCTGTATTTATCTTATCTCGATCAGTCCCACGAATGTCGATTACGGCACCTTCTAAATCAATAATTTTGGTATCATCAACGCTCTTCAGATCTGCATCGCTCGGGAATTCAGCAAGAGCATTTGCCTCTATATCTGGCGCATTTTCCAGCTCTATCTTTGCAGATTTATCTTTCTTTGACGGTCTTAAAAAGTCAGCGACTATTGGAATAAGCTTTTTTCGCTTCGAAGGCGGCAAGCTGCGTTCCAGAGCTTTTTCGACAAATTTTGGATCTTGACCGATGACACTTGAAATCTGCTGAATCACAATATTGTTGTCACCGTTGATAGTAGGGGCTGAGCTAGCCTGGCCCTTCGAGCGAGCAACCCGGTCATATGCATATCGGGCAACGACATAGGTCACTGCTAGCGCTGCGAGTGTGGCTGCGCCTTCGTATTCTGGAGGAATGTCTAGGCCGAACATATCTTCAAAACCTCCAACTACCTTCTCCTCTATTTGGGTTTGATACTCACCGTAAACTTCGATCAAGAGATCCCAAACCAAAGAGCTTGTAGCAAGAGATTCAACCCTGACGGTTACTTTGTCGAGCGTGAAATCTGGGTCTAACTCAGTGAGAAAGCTGATGCCCTCTTCGAGGAGGATCTTTTGTGCAGCCAGTGAGGATATGACCTCATCTATGGTAAACGCTTTCGCTGTATACTTGCCTGAGTGCCTAAAAATTGTTCTCAAAAGAAATCCCCTTGCGGAGAAATCCTTTCAACCTTTAGGCGATTCCTCAAGTATGAATAGCGGTAGCCAAAGCTTTGACGAAGAAAATAGAACAAGAATGTGCGGCAGAGTGTGTTGCAGCACCATTTTTAAGCTACGGCAGCGGCCGCTAAGTCTTTGAAATCATATGGAGGCGAGTAGGAGAATCGAACTCCTGTACACGGATTTGCAATCCGCTGCGTAACCACTCCGCCAACTCGCCTCGACCGC
>NZ_CAXHZD010000011.1:0-47308 GCF_964021855.1 uncultured Sulfitobacter sp. | reverse complement strand
TGCATCGGGGCCATCACCACACCCGTTTAAGCCGCAGCACCTTAACGGCCCGCGCAAGCCCGAGCGTGGGCCGTTCCACCCAGTGCCACGAAATCACCGCGCAGATCAAAACCATGGGAAAGGACAACAGAATATTACCGGCGGGTGATCCGGCCCCCCACAGCCAAACCGCCAACCCTTGCAGCGGGAAGGCATAGATGTAGATGCCATAGGAATAATCGCCCAGCCGGTTGAACTGCCTGACACGTCCCGACGGCGCGTAGCCCAGCCAAAACACCCCATAGCTGAGCGCCAAAATCAGCAGCGGATAGGAAAAAGCGGTGTTGTGCCCAAGATATGCAAGCACGCTCAGCCCTGCCAAAACCGGCAGGGACAAATTTATCCAGTCCCGCAATTTCCAAAACATGACACCCATAACGAACGGTAGCGACAACCATTGGAACTGCACAACACGGTGGTGAAAATCGACGGGTGCAGCATAAAAAGCGATGTACAAGATCAACACGCACATCAGCAAAACACGCGACGCCAGCAGGCCCGTCACCCCCAGAACCAGCACGATGAAATAGCACGCAACCTCATGCGACAGCGTCCAGATTGACCCTTCGACCTTCGGATAGGGGTTGTCCACGAACACCCCCGGCAGGGTATATTGCGGCCAGACCAATCCTATGTTGCGAAAGAAAAACATGCCTGTTTCGGGATCAGACCAATAGTCTGACACAGGCACGCCCGTAACCAGCGGCCCCATCACGCAAACCACAAACACTAGCGATACGGCAAGGCAGGGGAACAGCCGCGCCGCACGCGCTGTGATGAAAACGGCGGCTGAGTTCGACCGCTCGAAGCTCGCCGTGATAAAAAACCCCGAGAGCGCAAAAAACACATACAGTGCCAGCTGCCCCAAAGAATGCCCAAGCGCAGCTTTTAGCGGTTCGATCTGCGCGGGGCCCAGTGCGACGGGCCAAGCATGCGAGACCAATACCGCCGTGGCCGCACAAAACCGGATCAGATTGAAATTATTGTCACGCCCCTGCGCAACATCTTGCAGGCAGATGCCCGCGGCCCAATTGGCATCCATCCTCATGATCCCACCGCGAAACCCGTCGCGGTATTCTTGCGCAGATAGGTCACCAATTGCGGCATGCTCAGGAGTACCAAGGCCAATAGCGCAGCCAAAATACCGCCACTTGCCCACCAATCCCCCCGAACATCTAGCGTACATGCACAGGTCAGCAGCGCCATGGCAGACAGGATTGGCAACACCAGCGGGCGCAGCGGCAGGTGTTGTTTAGCAAGGGCCATGGTCAAACCGATCGCATAGCCTGCCGCCTCTCCGGCGATGCCGATCCAGACCAATGTCATGACGTCTGCACCCGCCTGCACGGTCCCCCACGCGACGGGCAGCAGCGCCACCCGCACCACATTCGCCATCACTTCGTTTTTCGTATGTGCCGCCGCAAGGGCCACAATCGCGCATCCACCCGCAAACACACGAAACGCCATCAAACTGGCCAGCCACACCAGCAACGGAAGCGCCGCCGCATATTTTTCCCCCAAAACCAGCATTAGGAATGGCGCGCCAAACAGCGCCACGCAAACCACCATCACGCAGCCCAAAAACAGATGGACCTGCAAAATGATCACTGCGAGATTGGAATAACCGCTCGTCCCCCGCGCCGCCGATAGCTGCGGTAAGAACAAGCTCATCGTGCTGCGTGTCAAAACCAGCGCGGGCGTCAGGGTCAGGGACAAGGCCATTGAAAAGATCGCCATCATTTCCAACCCGAAATGACGCGCGATAATGCCCCTTTCCCCGTAAAACACCAAAAACATCAAGGCACCGCTGATCATTAACGGCCATCCAAAACTGAACGATTGTCGGATCAATGCGCCGTCAAAGCACAACCGATACCGCCGCGTCGCCACCGCATGAGAGATCACCAGCGACAGCGCGGCCTGCACCAGGATCGCATAAAGCAGCACGCGATAGTCGCCGAAGTGATGATACAGCGGGGCCACCGAGATCAGCGACGCGACCGGTGGCAGCACGGTCAACCAAACCGATGCCCGATACGCCATCTGGCGGCCAAAGCGGAAGGCGTCGAAATGGGCACACCCAGACATCAGCGGCAAAATTGCGATCAGGTAAAAGGCCCACAGCGCATCTGGTAGTGCGAAAAACGCCGCAAGCGGGGCGGCAAGGACCAGCAGCAACCCCGCGTTAACCAGACCGCGCAGAACAGAGAACCCCTGCAAGGCCGATTGAAACTCTGGCGCGTCACCATTCGCCGATTGTGCCATTTGCTGTTGAAACCCTAGGGCCGACGCCATCTCAACCAAGGACACGGCCAGCCAAAATACCGACGCCGTGCCGAAATCCTCAAGACTGATCAACCGCGACACCAACAAGGTGCGTGCCATCATCAGGGCAGCACTTGCGACGTTGCCTGACAGGATTAAACCGGCAGAACGCAGCATCCGGCCTCAGCCGGCATCTGATCGGTTCCAGCGGCTAACGTAATAGCCCGCGTTCCCGTCTTTCATCATTTGTAGCATCCGCACAGAACGGTGGATGCGGATACCGGCAAGGCAAATATACGCCTTGGCACGGTTGCCCAGCCCTTCGATCCGTTTGCTCGTCACAATGCGCGGTATCTCGGACACGGGGGATGCCGCCAACGCCAATGCCTTTGCCACCCATCTGACATTCCCCTGCCAGCCCGTGCCCTGCCGCATGTCGTGTGATATCTGCCGATCCCACTTGGCCTGCAATGCGGCAAAGCTGGGGCGCGCAGGGTGAAAAACCCGCATATCTGGGGCAAAATGGATAGGTTCGCCCATGCGCGTCGCCCGCTGCCCCCATTCGCGGTCTTCGGCAGTGTTCAGCCCGGCAAATGGCCCGACGCGATCAAAGGTTTCACTCCTCACGACCAAATTCCCGGTTCCGGCGAACCCCTGACGCGAAATATACCGATCCATGCGATAGGCAAAAATGCTCTCGTAGGCCTGAACCATCGTTAATGATTTTGGATCATCGCAGGCAATCCGCACGTCCCCGCCGGCAATCGGCGCTTGCTCAGACTGCATGACGTGCTGTGCGGCGGCCAGCCATTCAGGGCTTGGGATGCAATCAGCATCAATAAACGCAATGATATTCCCCGATGCGTGTTCCACACCCAGATTGCGCGCATGTCCCGGACCCGCAGCAGGCTGATGCAGCAAGCGAACATTATCAAACTGGTTGCAGATTTCCGTGGGCGGGCGCGATGATCCGTTATCGACAACAATAATCTCATCCGCGCGGCGGTGGCCCGCTTCGAGGGCGGTCAGACATCGAAACAACGCAAGACGTTGGTTAAGATGCGGGATCACGACGGTGATAACAGAGGGCAAATGTGTGTACTGCATCCCCTTTTAGGGCATCGTCGAGGTTAATTATTCTTTAACGCGTGACATCCCCCCGCATTTATTCGCGAAACCCGTGGCTCAGCTGCGCCATCAACGGTTCCGTAAGATAGCTCAGTACGGTTTTTTCGCGGGTCTGCAAAAACACCTCTAGGGGCATTCCGGCGATCAACCTTTCTGCCTTTGGCAACCGGCCCAGTTCCTCCTCCGCGATATGTACAGCCACGCGATAGAACGGTTGACCGGTTACCGGATCCTTAACTGTCTCGGGCGACACGGCCCCGACCCGCCCGACAAGTTTCGGCGTTTTCTGGGGATCAAGGGCCGTCATCACAATCTGCGCCGGCTGTTGGCGGCGCACTTTGTTAATGTCGCGCGGCGGCACCCGCACTTCGAATGCCAACCCTGCATCCTGCGGGATCACCTGCAACAGCGTGCCACCCGCGGGGATCACGCCGCCCAAAGTCGTCATCTGCAATTCATGCACAATACCACTTGTCGGCGCGCGTATTTCCACCCGTTTCAACTGCGCCTGCCGCGTGACAATTACCAGCGTCAGCTCTTCTATTTCGACGAACAGCTCGCGCAGGTCTGTTGTGGTTTTCTCCTGCAGCGCACGCTCTTCTTGATCGGCATTAACTGCAATCTCGCGCCGTCGATTTTTCACACTTGCCAGTTCGGCCTGCCGCTCGGCCAGATCACCCTGCAACGCAGCTTGCCTGCGCAGGATCTCGGTCAGTTTGTCCCGCCGCGACAGCCCCTTGGCCATCAGCGCGTTGATATGCGCCAAATCACCCTCAACAAAGGAAAGCTGCCGTTCCAGCGCGATCATCTGCCCCGAAATCCCCTGCGCCTGTGTGTCCAAATCCGCCAACCGCCCGCGCATCTGCGTCTCAGCGCCTTGGCGCATATTCTGCCGGGCCTCGAATATATCGCGCTGGCGATCTTCGGCCCTACGCAGAACCGCCCCCAGATGTTGCGGCGACATTGGGAAATCGGCGTAATCAAACACCAACTCCGCGGCCCCCATACGCTCCGCCTCCAACCGCGCCCGCAGGCTAAGTGCCGCTGCCAGGCGTGTGCGCGCCATGTCCAGATTGATCTGCAGCAGCGTCGGGTCCAGCCGCGCCAGCACCTGCCCCTTTGCAACATGATCCCCGTCGCGCACCAAAATCTCGGCAAGGATACCGCCATCCAGCGTTTGCACGATCTTCGGCTTACCTGCGACTTCGATCTGGCCCTTTGCAATCACAGCACCGTTGATTTTCGTCGTTGCGGCCCACCCGCCAAGCACGCCAACTAGCAGAAAAATGGCGATGGCCCCGACAACGCTTAGCGTGGCCAGACTGGTTTTCGGGGTGATCGGTTCGTCAGGTTGCATGGGTTTTCTCTTGGGCTGGGCGGTCGTCCCGCGCCCTGCCTAAGCACCGCAAAGATGTGTCAACTTCGCGGCAAACAGCGGTCAAACACAGGCCCTATTCAGACAGTTTAAGAATAAGTCGCCACAGGTTTACCGAAAATTTATAGGTTCAGGCCCCAATAGGCGCACCCTGCCCCAGCCACGTTGGACATATGACGGACCATCCAGATCGACACATCCTAATCGTCGTGGAAAATCTGCCTGTCCCCCTAGACCGCCGTGTCTGGCTCGAGGCGACAACCCTGCAACAGGCGGGTTACGAGGTTTCCGTCATCTGCCCCATGGGGCGCGGATGGGATCAAGAGTATCAGCAAATCGATGGCGTCCATATCTATCGCTACCCCCAACCGGCCGAGGCGCATTCCGGCACGCTCGCCTATGCGCGCGAATACGGTCACGCCCTTCGGCACTGGTTCAGGCTGGCCAAAACCATCTGGAAACGCCGCCCCTTCGACGCGATCCAAGGCTGTAATCCCCCTGATTTGGTATTTCTGCTTGCCCGTTGGTACCGTCGGCGCGGCGTGCGCTATGTCTTTGATCACCACGATGTCAGCCCCGAACTGTTCGAAGCCAAGTTTGCCAAACGCGGCCCCGTTTACCACTTGATGCGCCTGCTGGAACGCATGACGTTCAAGACCGCAGACATTTCGATCGCCACTAACGACAGCTTTCGCACCATCGCGATCACCCGTGGCGGGATGCACGCGGATGATGTTTTCACTGTCCGCTCCGCGCCAAAGACCGACGAATTTTTACCCGCCGCAGGGGATCAGACCTATCGCAAAGGGGCCGCGATCCTGATCGGCTATGTTGGCGTCATCGGCCAGCAAGAGGGCATGGATCTGCTTGTTCGCGCCGCCGACCACTTGGTTAATAAAACCGATGCAAATGTTCATTTTCTGATTATCGGCTTCGGCCCCGCCCACCACGACATGATCCAAGACGTGGCGCAGCGCAGGCTCCAGGACCACTTTACGTTTGCCGGTCCGCTGTATGACCACGCCCTTTTGGACGCCCTGAACGCCATTGATATCGGCGTCGCCCCTGACCCCAAAAACACCATGAATGATATTTCTACCATGAACAAAGTGATGGAATATATGACGCTGGAAAAACCCGTCGTGCAGTTTGACCTGACCGAGGGGCGCGTATCCGCCGGACCTGCGGCGCTCTATGCGCAGCCAAACGACCCCATTGATTTTGCGCATAAAATCGAAACGCTGATCGATGATACGTCGCTGCGTTGGGATATGGGATGGGCGGGCCGTAAACGGGTGCTTGATCAGCTGTCTTGGGCGCATTCAGCACCACATCTTTTGGCCGCCTACGCGCGACTGTTTGAAAAATCGCCCTAGAACCGCGCGCTGAATTTGCGGCGGAACGACATGAATACTTCATTCGACTGCCCCACACCGGTAACACTGTCGCGCAGCACTCGCCTGCGCAGCCCGATGTTGAAACGCGCCGTGCGGCTCAGCTCTCGGGCATAGGAAATCGCAAAAACCCGGTTCATCGTGGTTAACCCCGATTGGGTGTTTTTGGCCTCTGCCCAGTCAATATCAACGGTGATCCCATCCAACGGCGTCGCGTCAAATTTATACCGCACCCCTATTGAGGTGTTGATTTGTTCGCTGTCATCCTGATCGCTACTCGTCAGATCTCTGCGCAGGCGCGCCTCGAAACTGCCTCGAACCAGCGCTGTCTTATATTCCAGATTGCCGGTCACATATCGGCCCCCCGTCGCCCCGCGTGCGGCACCAATACCCGCGCGCGCAATGCCATCGGGCAGGGTTAACTCACGGCGCAGCATCCCGCTGAACCGATGCCCGGCTTCTGTTTTGCTATACCTCAAATTGACCGCGAATGGCCCCCGCGGCCTGTCGATCTGATACATGTTATCAAGGTGAAAACTCTCGCGGCGACCCGTCGTGGCTTCTTGCCGAAAGGTACGATATCCTACGGTCGCGATCACATGATGTGCCGCATCCAGATCAAACCGCGCCTGCGCTTCAAACCGGTGCCGCGTGGTCCCGCGCAACACCTGCCCCCCCTGCCCAAAGGCGGTTCCATCGATGAACGCGGTCTTTTGAAGGCTGGCCAAAACACCGAACCCAAGGGGCGCAGTCTCTCTCCATTTCAGGCCAATTTCCGCACCAAGTTCCCGCTGTTTTGCCGTGCCGGTTTGGATGCTGGCCCCGAATGCACCGGGCGCAGTCTGCACCAGATCCGTCTCTTGAAACCGCAGATCAAAGGACAACGACGCACCCCGCGCCTGTCGCGAATAGCGCAAGGTTAGAAATGGGTCGACGACACCATTTGCCACGGTCTCTCCGCCCGGCCCATCCGTCGCCCGCAGGGATATCCCCCCCGTTAACGATAATTCCTGGCTGCGGGTTTGGGTCAGCACGCCAAAACTGAACGCGCTGCCGATTTGATTCAAAGGCTGCGGATTTGCCCCGTCCAATTGTGGGTTTGACCGCCCCTCGGCAAAGGTTTCAACCGCCATGTCCAGCGCAATACCACCCGAGCCTGCCCCTTGCGCCAACGCGGGCAATCCGAATAAGCAAGCCGCCCCCCAACGCCGCAAGACGCAGCCGATCACGGCACTGGCCTTATTCAAACAACCGTCTTTGGGGCACGACAATCACATCGCCCTCGCGCAGTTTCATATGCGCCGCTTGCGACCCCGCTTCGATCTGCCGATAGTTCAGCGGCACGATCTGCGCCGCCCGCCGCAGTTGAATGCGTTTGATCGCCGCAAATTTGGTGAAACCGCCCATCGCGGCAAAGGCCTGCAAGACGCTGGTACCCGGTGGAATTTTCAAAAGGCCCGGGCTGTTCGCCTCTCCCATGACATAGACAGAAATCAACTCCGGCGCGCCTGCGCGCCCCACATCCAGACGCGGATCGGCCAACCGCTCGACCGATACGAAAACATTGGGCGGGTTGGTAAAGGCGGCAGCCAGACGTCCGGCCAAGCCACGTTGAACTGCTTCAATCGGTTGCCCCGACGCGCGCATGGTGCCGGCCATTGGCACCGATATGCGCCCATCCGGCGTCACCAAAACCGACCGGTTCAACTCAGGGTCTTCCAGAACTTCGATCCGCAGAACATCACCCGCCCTGATGTGATAGGGCTGCGCCATGGCACCTTTAATCCCCAAAGCCATCGCAAGCCACAGCAAGGCGATCCGCCACAGATTGTCTGTTTTCCAAGCACTGAAGCGGCGCATTTTCTCTCCCCCAAACCTGACTGTGATTGCCTTAGCTTGGCCCTTTAGCGGTTAAAGAAATGTAAATGGTTAACCATGATCCTGACCCCAAGCGCGGCTTGCGCAGGG
This sequence comes from uncultured Sulfitobacter sp., assembly GCF_964021855.1. Lineage (NCBI taxonomy): Bacteria > Pseudomonadati > Pseudomonadota > Alphaproteobacteria > Rhodobacterales > Roseobacteraceae > Sulfitobacter > uncultured Sulfitobacter sp. The sequence continues at coordinate 39,139 of NZ_CAXHZD010000011.1, read as the reverse complement.
GAAAAAGACTGGGCGGGCAATGGTCAAACCAATATTGTTGATCAAGGGGAAAGGCGGCTTGGGCAACCGCATGCTGTCGGCCGTCTGCGGCCTTGCGGTCGCCGATCTAACCGGCCGCACCCCGATCATCGATTGGCGCGATGGCAGCTATGCCCCCATTGGCACCAACGCCTATCCGCTTCTTTTTCAAACGCCCATCACCCAGAAATGCGAAACCTATGACGCCGCATCGACCTCGGTCACCCCCGCCATTTGGGCCAGAAATCTGGGCCTTACCCCGCAACAGATGATAGAAAGATTCGCGCCGCGCAGCCATTCAAACCCCGTCGCCTATCGCAGGTTTTGCATAGACCTCGCCCAGCCTGACACGCCCGAAGATGTCGCTGTGTTCTGGTCTTATCTGCCGAAATTCAAACGGATCGCCGGGCACCTGCAACGCGACCGCAATTTCGCCACAAGGTCCGAAAAAGACATCATCGCGGGTTATCTTGCGCAGTTCTTCACGCCAAACCGTCAGATTTTGCAACAGATAGACAGCGCCGCCGCCACGCTAACCTCGCCCAATATCGGCGTACATATCCGGTATACGGATCGGAAAATCCCGCTGCGCCCCATCAAAAAAGCGCTGAGACAAAAATTGATTCACATGCCAGATGCCTCGATTTTTCTGGCTACAGATAATGCAGAGGTTCAGACACAGATCGCGTCGGAATTCAGTAATGTGCAGCACATCGACAAATACCTGCCCCCCGATGGCAGCAGGTTGCATTGGCCGACATCCGATATCGAAAAACTGCGAGAGGCCGAAAATGCCCTGACGGACATGTGGCTTTTGTCCCGTTGTGATCACCTGATTTATTCGCGGCATTCGACCTTTTCGGTGACCTCCTCCTATCTGGGACATATGAACCGCGCGCAGCTGCATGACGTTGATCGCTGGTCCCCGACCGTCATCGCGAAACGGTGGATTCAGGCCTACGCATAACCTCGCAACCATTCCGCCCGCCGCGCCCAAACCGCACGCCAATGATCCGCCGATGCGCGCCGGCACCTAGTGAACGGGCGCGAGGCCACATACCGCAGAGCGGCCCACAGCCACATCAATGCAATGCCGGGCCCGACCTTCCAATGCGGCCAATGATCACGAATGATCGACGCACGCGCCTTCATCACCAGTATCGTTTTCTCCTCGCTCTGCCGGGTGGAGGCCCCGACATGGTGGGTGATCTGCGCATCCGGCGTCATGCAAGACCGATAGCCCAGACCACGCGCCCGCAAACACAGGTCCGCATCCTCTCCGTACATGTAATATTTGCGTTGAAAGCCCCCCAGTTCCTGCCACAGCGGGCGGCCAATCAGCAAAAAACACCCCACGACAATATCGACCTCGCGGATCGAATCGCGTTGCCAGCCGCCATAGGCCTCCGGGTTTGCGAATGCGGATCGCCTAAACAGAGCGCTGATGCCAAAGGCCCGGAAAAAAAGACTGCGAAGCGACGGTATCGCCCAGCAGGACGCGATGTTCAGCAATCCGTCAGCAAAGACGGTCCGCCCGCCCCAGATACCCGCCTTTGGCCGTGATTTGGCAAACTTCACCAGCGCATCCACGGCACCGGGGTGGGTTTCCGTGTCCGGGTTCAGCAGCAGAAAATATGGCGTCTCGCTGGCCCCAGCCACATGGTTATTCGCCGCCGCAAATCCAATGTTCTGATCCGATGCCATGACGCGCACGTGGGGGAATGCCGCGCGGATCAACGCGGCTGAATTATCCTGCGAGGCGTTGTCGAACACCACGCAATCGAATCTCGTCTCACGCGTGTTGGCATATAGGGTGTCGATCGCTTTTATCGTCAACTGTGCCGTGTTGTAGCTGACGATAATCACCGTCACCTCGGCGCGCATTTCAGTGGCCATTGGCCCTTAGGACTACGCGAACGGTTTTCGCTAAAATCCCCAGATCGCCCCGCCACGACAGCGTCGCGGAATAGGCGCTGTCGAATGCCGCACGATCGGCAAAACCCACCTGATTGCGCGCCGATACCTGCCAGTTCCCACTGATCCCCGGCACCAGATCGTAATAGTCCCGCCCGTGATAAAGCGGCTCTTGGCAAATCATCATCGGGCGCGGGCCGACAAGGCTCATCTCGCCCTTAATAACGTTCCAGATTTGCGGCAATTCATCCAAGGACGTGCGCCGCAAAAAGGCCCCCAAACGGGTCACCCGAGGGTCGCGTTTCAGTTTTTGAAGGCAGTGCCATTCCAGCTTTGCCACAGGATCGCGGGCCAGATGTCGGGCGAGGATTTTATCGCCGTTGTTAATCATAGAACGCAGCTTCCACATCTTGAAAATCTGGCCATTCAGCCCGACCCTGAACTGCGCATAAAACGGACGATGGCCGGTTAACCAAATCAGCCCGGCACATAGCCCCACAAGCGGAATCACCAGCGGTGCGATGGTCAGACAAACCAGCATATCAAACAGGCGTTTCCCGCCATTCCGGTACAAACCGCGTGGGCCATCATCACCAACCTTGTAAGGCTGCAACGGCTGCGCACGGGCGATGCTGAACGCGCTGGATGCATTGTCAAAACTGTGAAAAATCATATCGCAGCGCCCTCCTTTTTAGGTCTGTGCGACCCGCTTGGATCCGGTCAATCGGGACCCTGTTGTGGTTAATCGCTGTCAGATTGCTAGGCGCAGGACGGTTACCAGAAGGTTAAATTAACGAAGTAAATCCGGCGCCGCGCGGGTCAGCCAAAATACACCGAAAAGCCGCAGCGCCGTTAACTACGATTTAACACTATGCGGCCCAACTAAAGGGCGATTGGTACACCTCTTGTTCACATTTCACCGAACCGAAAGCACCCGCGCCCATGACCAACAACCGGCCCTTGCCCATCGCCCACCGACCCGCGCGGGTTCAGGGTTAGGCCGTGGAGATCCGGTTTCACATGGCCCGGCTGGTGCGGCAGCTGCATTGGGTTTTGATGTTCGGTCTGTTGGGGTTGGCGGGTGCCGCCGCAATCATGGAACTGCGCGCCCCGACCTATGTGGCGACCGCGCGCATCTTGGTGGAATCGGAACAAATCCCCGGCGATCTCGCCCCCTCAACCGTCCGTCTGCAAGCGCTCGCGCAGTTGGAACTTGCCCTGCAACGCATTCTTGCCCGCGACACTCTCTTGCAGCTGGCCGCGCGTCGGGGCATCAATCAAACCGCCGCTTTGTCACCCGATGATCTGATCCGCGATCTTCGCACCAGAATCGAAATGACCCACGCCCCCGGCCGCAATGCTGCCCCCCTTGTCAGCATCAGTTTTCAGGGGCCATCTGCCCAGCTCGCTGCAGATGTCGCGAATGATATTGCCCAGATGATCTTGCAAGCAGACATCGCCACGCGCACGCAAACCGCACGCAAAACATTGGCGTTTTTCACCCAAGACGTTGCCCGGCTCGAGGCGGAACTGGCCGTGCAAGATGCTGAGATTCTGGCGTTTCGGCAGCAAAATGCTGACGCCTTGCCAGACAGCCTCGCGTTTCGTCGCAGCCAGCAAACCACCGGTCAGGAACGTCTGCTACAGGTCGAACGGCAAATCGGCGACTTGCAAGGACGCAAGGCCAAGGTGCAGCAGCGTCAGAACACCCTTGCCGCAAAAACGGCCGCGGTTTCCCCATCAACCGAGGCCCAGCAACTCGCCCAGCTTGAAGAAGACCTCGCGACCCAATCTGCCCTGCTGTCGCCCGATAATCCGAGGGTTAAAATGTTGCTGTCTCAGGTAAAGGGGCTTCGCCAGCGGATCACGTCGCCCGACGACACCGCCACTGATCCGTTAACCAGTTACGAGGTTGAACGCGCCGAGATTGAAGCCGATCTTGCCGAATTGACCGCCCGCAAAACCCGCATACATGCCTCGATGGCCGCGCTTGCGACCTCGATCCAGGCAACGCCTTCCAACGCCATCACCCTTGGCAACCTTGAACGCGCGCAGGCCAATACGCGCCTGCAACATGATCAAGCGGTTGCCAACAAGGTCCGTGCGCAAACTGGCAAGATGATCGAAACCCTGCGCCAAGGGCAGCATATTTCCCTGTTCGAGGCCGCCGTGCCCCCATCGCACCCCCAAGGGCCCAGCCGCTTTGTCGCCTTGGTCGCCGGCCTTACGCTTGGCCTCTTTACCGGGTTGGTTTTCGTCGCCCTCAGGGATCATTTTAGCAAACGCATTCGCCGCCCCGCAGATATTACGGCCGCATTGGGCATCACGCCTTTTGCCACCCTGCCCTATCAGCGCACCCGCGCCCATGCCGTCACACCCCAGCCACAAGGATAACCGCCCAAGGTGACCGCCCCGCGCCCCATAGATATTCCGCCACGGCTGCCCCTGAACCCGCGGCTCAAGCCCATTCCGTCGGTGCAGGAAACCCGTGCGTTTCATGCCGCTTGGGATGCGCTGACGCCCTGCACCCTTGATCCCGATCACCTGTCCTCACACCGCATTTTTGCCCATGGGTCCAGCCTTGATGCCATGCCTTACGACATGCTGCGCAGCCGCCTGATCCGGCACATGCGCGATAACGGCTGGCGGCGCGTCGCGATCACCTCGCCCACGGCAGAATGCGGTAAAAGCACCCTTGCGCTGAACCTCGCGCTAAGCCTGCAACGCCTGCGCGACAGCCATAGTATTCTGCTCGAAATGGACATGCGCCGCCCCTCTCTGGCCGATATGATGGGCATCGCACCGCCCGTTGATCTCGCGCATTTTCTGCGCGGGGATCGTGCTTTCGGCCATGCCGCAATGCGCATTGGCAGCAACCTGGCCATCGCAACCAACAGCGCCCCTGCCCCCGATGCGGCACAGGTCTTGGCCAGCCGCTATCTGCCCCTCGCCCTCGACGATATCCAGAAGACTTACGCCCCCGAAATGATGATCCTTGATACCCCGCCCATGCTGCAAAGCCACGACATGATGGCCATTGCCAGCCACGTCGATTGCGTCCTGATCGTCGCCGCCGCCGATGTGACAACAACAGAACAGATCGCCCAATGCGAACGGGAACTGTCAGGTCAGGCGCAAATGCTGGGCGTGGTCTTGAACAAATGCCGCCATCAGGGGGCCGGTATCGGCTATGGCGGGTATGATTAACCAATGCCCGTGATCAAACTGCCCAATCGTTAGGCCATCCGCCCCGCATCAACGCGCTGATTCCCGCGCGATCCCTTTGAAACCTTTTGCTTTTTGCACAGGCTGGTTAAAATCGCGGCACATTTCATTAATCAGGCAAACCCTTCATGGCAGACAAGACACCGCCCCTTAGCGTCAAAATCGCGCGGATCGTTCAGGATATCTATCCCGATCAAGACGCCAATGTTCTTGCCAGTCTGGTTGTTGACGCCTTTTGGCCGGCCCAAGCCCCGCGCCGCAAACGGGGCCGCGCCCCGGGCAACAATCTGTGGTCGGAAAAAGACGCGCTGATCATCACCTACGGTAATTCGATCATTGATGGCGCATACAAGCCATTGGATTTGTTGCATGATTTCTTACTCCGCTACCTTAAAGGCGCAGTAAACAGCGTTCATATCCTGCCGTTTTTCCCCTATACCTCTGACGATGGTTTTGCCGTGTCCGATTTCAGATCGGTGCACCCGCAACTGGGCGATTGGCCTGACATTAACCGTATCGCCAAAGATTTCTCGCTGATGTCGGATTTGGTGCTGAATCATGTCTCAAGCCAAAGCAACTGGTTCAACGCCTACCGTCAGGGTCAGCCCCCCTATGACCGGTTCTTTTTCGAGGCTGATCCAGCCGACGATCTCAGCATGGTGGTGCGCCCCCGCACGACCCCGCTGTTGCAAGAGATCGAGACCACCAACGGCCCGCGCCACGTCTGGTGTACCTTCAGCCATGATCAGGTCGATCTGGATTTCCGCAACCCCGAGGTATTGCTCGAATTTTTGCGGATCATCCGGCTGCACGTGGACAACGGCGTGCAGATCATCCGCCTTGATGCCGTCGCCTTTGTCTGGAAGGTCGTGGGCAGCCCGTCCGTGCACCTGCCCCAGACCCACGCCATCATCAAATTGATGCGCCTGCTGTGTGATTACACCCCCGAAAAGATCATTCTGCTGACCGAAACCAACGTCCCCAAGGGCGAAAACCTAAGCTATTTCGGCAATCGGGACGAAGCACATGCGATTTATAACTTCCCCCTGCCCCCGCTGATTTTGCACGCGATGATGTCCGGATCGGCCCAGTATCTGCGCAAATGGCAGCGCGCCATGCCCCCTGCCCCGCTGGGCTGTGCGTACCTTAACTTTACCGCCAGCCATGACGGCATCGGAATGCGCCCCGCCGAAGGGTTGCTGCCCGAGGACGAGAAAGAAAAGGTCATTGAAACCGTGCGCAACCTGGGCGGGCTGGTGTCCATGCGCGCGCTTCCGGATGGCGGGCAATCCCCCTACGAGCTGAACACCACCTTTTACGACGCGATGAGCCGCACCTTCAAAGGTACCGATGCCTATCATTTCGACCGGTTCATCTGTTCGCAAACCATCGTGATGTCCCTCGAAGGGATTCCGGCGTTTTACATCCATTCGCTGCTCGCCACGCCGAACGATCATGCGGGCGTAGAACATCGCGGCATGAACCGCGCCATCAACCGCCACCGCTGGGATTATCCCACGCTTCAGGGCTTGCTTGCCGATCCGACCAGCCCGCAAGCCGCCGTGATGGCCGCGCTGACCGACCGGCTAAAACTGCGCGCGCGGCAAACTGCCTTTCACCCCAATGCCACGCAATTCACCGTTAACCTTGAAGACGCCCGGATTTTTGCCCTTTGGCGGCAAAGTCTGGACCGGCGGCAATCTATCTTTGCCCTGCACAATGTCAGCGATGAAACCGTCACGATCCAAGGTGCGGCGCTGAACATGATCGAAGACGAAACATGGGTTGATCTGCTGTCAGGTGAAACCCTGCATCCCGAGATCGAGACCATATCGCTGGCCCCCTATCAGTGCCGCTGGATCACCAACCACCCTAGTTAAAGTCGGCCTCATCCGCCGCTGCGGCTGCGTGTAAATCGGCCAAAAACTCCGGATCGGCAGAATGCACCCGGTTCCAAGCAGGGATAAACGGCGTCTCGCTCAGGTTCTCCAGAAAATGGCTGCCCGCACGCATGATGTTTTCGGCAAAAAGCTCGATCGCTTGCTCTTCTTTGTGACGGTCAAGGTGCAGCCCGTTCATCACGGCGTCCGTGTGATAGGCCTCAAGCAGGTCCAGCGCGGTACGGTAATATGTGGCCTTTAGCGTGCGGAAGATATTGTTGGAAAACACGGTGCCATCCGCAGCCAGTTTGCGGAAAATCGCCTTGCAAATATCGGTCGACATGCGGCTTAGCCCGGCCGAGGCATCCTCGGCAGACAGGTCTTGGTGCTTGTGATCATAGTTATCGCAGATCTCGACCTGACAGACGGAATGCGGCGCCAGATTGCGCCATGCCTCGGATAGCACCCCGATCTCGAGCCCCCAGTCGGACGGGATGCGAAGATCGGGTAAAATGCCCGTGCGCATCGCAAATTCGCCCGACAGCGGATAGCGGAACGACCGCAGATAATCGATATAATCACGATCCCCGATCACCTTTTTCAGCGCAATCAACAGCGGGCTGACCAGCAATCGTGTCACGCGCCCGTTCATGCTGTTATTACCGACCCGCGCGTAAAACCCCTTAGCCACCTGATAGGGGAAATGCGGGTTTGCCACGGGGTAAATCAGCCGGGCCAACAGTTCGTTGGTATAGGTTACGATGTCACAATCATGCAGCGCCATCACGGAACTGTCCTGGCAAGACATCAGATAGCCCAAGGCGGTCCAGACGTTTTTACCCTTGCCCGGCTCAGAGGGTGCCAACCCCAAGGCATCAAGCCGCGCGCCCAATTCCAGCATCCGCGGGCTGTCGTTCCAGATCACGATATGGTTCTGGTTCAACCCTTCAAAGAATTTCTTGGCGTGGCGAAACTGCGCCTCGTCCGCGCGATCAAGGCCAATGATGATGCGGTGCAGATAGGTGACCTTGGAAAGCTCTGCCAGAATTTTGGGCATCGCATCGGTTTCAAGCTCGGAATACAGACAGGGCAAAATCAGCGTCATCTTGCGGCTCTGTGCGAAGGTCTCCAGCTCATGGGTCAGTTCCCGCAACGAACGGGTGCGCAGATTATGCAGCGTCGCGATATTACCGTTTTGATGAAAATCTGACATGCTTGGTCGCTCCTATCTAAGCTTCAACTCTAAGAGTAGTTCAAGGAGTGCAGCGTTCCACCCCTGCGGTCCGGGTAATGTTGTACGCATGATGCGGCTGGTTTCTTCGCCCGGCAAACGGGGCAGCGCGGCCCGGTGCGGGTTCGCGACGATCACGCCGGTATCTGCGGCTTGCAGCATCTCGACGTCGTTCGGTGCATCGCCCAAGGCGACCGTATGCACGGGGTTAAACTGGGCGATCAAATCCGCCATCCGGTCGGCCTTGGTTTGGCCGAAAGACAGGGTCAGGAATCTGCCGCCTTCGCGCGCCGTCACCCCCTGCCCCGCCAGATAGTCTAAAAACTGTTCAAGCTGCGGATCGTCACCGGTCCATAGCCCCGGCTCTGAAAACGCGCGCTGTTTTGCCAGGGCTGCGTCATCCTTTGCAAGTCCGGTAACGTCGGATACCTCGGCGACGCTCATATCGCCAAAACCGCGAAAGTTCTCCCGAAGGCTTTGCGGTGCCTTATACAACACGCCGCGCAGCGCTTCATACTGGGCCGCATCCCCCTGCCCCGCCTCGCCCGCAGGCAACAGGCCTGCGCCGTTTTCCACAATGGCCGGGAAATCGGCCCAACCAAGTGTGTCGCGGATTCGGGCAATTTCGGGGCCGGTTTTGCTGCTTGCCATGATCAACCCGCCGCCGCAGGCGCGCAAAGCATCCAGCGCTGGCCCCGCCGCCGAAGCGTCATAGCTGGCGTGATCAATCAACGTCCCGTCGAGATCGGAAAACACTAAGATCGGGATCGGGGGTGTTGCTACCATTAGTAATAGTTGCCGCGTAGACGCCGGCGGCACAACAGCCAAAGCAACAATTTCAGGCAAATGCACGGAAGCCGCTCAATATTTGAGCATTGATCCATATTATCGTTTATAATCAATATGTTGGAGCGATATGAAGGTTTTCCAGCCCATGCGCACACAGGACTGTATTCAGTCTCTAATCCGCAGGATAGAGCCTATATTACCAAGTTATTCGGGCACCCTACCCCGGTTACCCATGGGTAACCATCGGGGCGGGTTACCCATGGGTAACCGCTGGGTTACCGAATACGCGGACCACCCTTCAAGGCTTCCTCAAAGGCGCGCACCGCTTCTTCAAGCTGCTTCTTTGGCAAGGTTGCAAAGTCGACTTCGCTGACCAAACGCACTTCGCCATGGCGCGCAGTCACCTTTGTCTCCCCCACAAAGAACTCGAACTTTTGCTTTGGCTCCGAACGCGGTTGCGCCTTGCCGCCCGATTTTTGTGACCCGTCGATGAAATGCCGAAGCACATCGTTTTGCGCCTCGGCTGATGCACATCCCGCCAGACGTTCGCGCAGGCTTTCTGCTTGCTCAGGCGACTGCAAGGCACGCGCGGCATCCACGCCCAGATTGCGGGAAATCGCCTTGGGCCACTGCAAGCTATCGCCAAGCGCGCTGAGCAGGAACACAAAGCTTTTGATGTAGGACCGCTTGGTTTTATGCAGCGCGCTATAGAGATGACTGACCAGCTCCGCCGCGTCGACCTCGCTTACGCTTTCATCTTGCGCCGCGGTGATTGCGACCTGCGCCATCTCGGCAAAGGACAAATCTTCGCGCACAACGTTTTCTTCGACCATGTCGACATAGCGCGAAATGCGGTCTTCGTTTCCGGATTCAATCCGCGCGGTAATGGCGCTGAACTGCTCGTCCCGGGTTTCGGCAAAAAGCTGGGACAGTGCGGTGAAGCGGCGCCAGCCTTTTTTCAACTGGTAGCGCCCGTTCGGCCCGACATAAACCTCGACCGGCTCACGCTGGCCACGTTCGCGGATCGACGATTTCAGCTCTTCCATCTCATCGGATTGGGCAACTTCCTCAAGCGCAAGACGGTCGCGCGGCAGATCATCGGTAAAGATTTCGGCCAGCGGAATTTGGTACAGTACGCGGCCCTCTTCCTGCGCCTGACGGAATGTCTTGGCATCCTCCGCATTGCGGCGGCGTTGTTCAATCTTGGCTTCTGTCGCCTCTTGCAGATTTTCGGCCACGTCACGCACCGCAGCGCCCATGGGGCCAGGCTCGCGGGTCCGGCGCTTTACGGGCGCGGTTGGCTCAACAGGCGCAAATCCGAATTTGTTTTTACCACTCATTCCGCGGCCTCCTTACGTTTGCCGTTCGCTTTCCAAGCTTCAAGCACGGTGCCCAGAAACTCATCATAGGCGCGGTCAAAACTTTGCCGCGCGCGTTTCCACGTTTCGCGGGTCATCTGCCGATAGTCCTGTTCATAGACCGACATCTGGAACCGCCCCGATTGTTCGACCGCGCGGGTCATTTCAATCGGATGCGCGCAGACATCGGCACCAAAGACGTTTTTGAACGCGTCCATCATGGCGCTGTGCAACGGGTTGTTGGTTTCAAATCGGGTCATCAACAAACGGATGTCCGAGAACTGTTTAGGAAGTGTAATGCCAGCGTCCGCGGCAAGGGCGGAAAAGCCGTCAGAAATATCGGCCATCGCATCGCCGAGCTGACCCAGATAGCTGGTTGTGCTGTCATATTCCCAATAGCCGGGGCCGGAGGGGATATAGAGGATGTCCGCCGCGAACGCCGCATTCAGCGACTGGTATCCGATCGCGGGCGGGCAGTCGAAGATGATCATGTCATATTGGTCGTCGGGCAGTTCATCCAAGTAGCGCGCGACGCAGCCAAAAAAGCTCCACGCCTTGTGCAGCGACCGGTATTGCGCCGAGGCGAATTCGACAAAGGCAGCGTTGGAGCAAGAGGGGATAATGTCAATGGTCGGCCAGCAGGTTTTCTGGATGAAATCCTGAAACCGCTGCGCCCCGATGGATTGCACATCTTCGGGCAGCTCGTCCGCTGAAGGGTAGGGGCAATCGTCGGGGTCATCATAGCTTTCCATGATGCGGTTCGCCTCGCGACACAGATCGCGGCACATGATGCCCCAAACGGTGTTGCCTTCCTTGACCTCGGTCAGACCCATGGAGTGGGTCAGGGTCGCCTGCGGGTCGAAGTCGATGCACAAAACGCGGTAGCCATCCAGGGCGGCGGCATGGGCGAGATGCTGGGCGACGACGGTTTTGCCAACGCCGCCTTTGAAGTTTGACACGGCGACGCGCATCGCACGGCCACGGGGGCGATCTGGCAACAGCTTGCGGCCCCGGAATTTGGCACGGCGGCGCAGCTCGTTAATCTCTTCGAGACTGAACCAACGCTGGCGGCCGTCTTCTTCGGTCAGGCCTTGGGGCAGGGTAGGGTCCTCGGCCAGTTTCTTGCGCAGGGTGTCGGCGGGGACGTCGAACATGAACTGGCTGATTTCCCAGATCGAAAAGGGCCGCAATGTCTTGACCTCTCCGGGGGAGAAGGTCGCGCGACGCACAGCGGCCTGTTGTTCCAAGCTGCGCTCGTTCATGTTAAGAAGATCGTTGTGGTCTCTCATTTTTTCTACTCGCGTTTTTTAGCCTCACATTCGGGATAACGCGATTTTCGCAATTTGGCAAAAGCTAATTTAGGGAATTCCTGAATACCAAGCAGAGGCGCATTATCGCGAGGGCCTATATTACAAAGGCTTACCTGAATATGGTGACAGATACAGGCGGGCAGGGGGTGTTTTGGTGACAGGCGACAGCCAATAAGGTGACACTAAGCTGTCCCCCTTAACCTATTAACCTTAATCTATTTAGATTAATTGGTAAGAGAACAAGAAATCCTGTATTTTCCAGTGGGTTGACAGAAGACGGGATTTAGCGCTTTCTAAACACAGAAATGGAATCGCCCGGCAGAGGCGGACATTGAGGCAATTATAGGTTGGAAACGGGCGGGCAAAAGCGTGATAAACCCACAAAGGCTTACGGGCCCTGAAGCGAGTGTTATCAAATACGATCTGTTGACGGCGCTTAGCGTTGCCGGATTGAACGGGACACCGACCTTACAGATGTCATTGATGCGATTGATCGCTGCGGTCACGGCAAGATACAATTGGCGTATGGATGAACTGACCGTCGGCCAGCGGGATCTGGCGCGTATGTGGTCGGTCAATGAACGCACGGTCAAGCGCGAGATCAAGCGACTGACAGATACGGAGATTCTGATTTGTAAACGACGCGGCGTGCGGGGCAGGGTGGCTGCCTATCGGTTGAACTATGCCCAGATTGCGAAACTGTCCGAGCATTGCTGGCAGTTGGTTGGTCCAGATTTCGACGAACGCATGAAAGGCCGCTATCGTGAGGAAGCCCCCGTTAAAGTGGTGCAGCTGAGCGATTATTCGAAACCGGTCGGGGAGGAGATGCCTGATAGCAGCCCCGGCACCTGGCAACGTGCGATGACGCGGCTGGCGCAAGATAACGCCGATCAGTTCAAGGCGTGGTTTTCACAGCTGCAGTTTATTGGGTTTACGGGGGGCGTTTTGACCCTGCGCACCCCGAGCAAATTCGCACAGCGTTATATCGAGACGCATTTGACCCGGCCGCTGCTGAGGGCGGTCGAGGCAGAGTTGGGGCCGGTCACCCGGCTGGAGTTCGAGAGTTAGAGGGGATTAACGCAGCTCTCTGAAATCGGACAACACGTTTTGGATGGCGCAGGCGATATAGGGGTCGCCACCCATCATTTGGCCGGGGTCCTGTTTCAGCTTATGGATGCTTAGGCTGGATTTGCGCGTTTCTTCGCACATATCTTTGCTTTCATAGGCCATCTTCCAGTCATCAAAGGCGCGCTTTTCAGCGTCGCCTTCCCACATCAAGAAGAGTTTCCGGTGCCGTTGGTCCTTTTCAATGCGGTGATAGCATGCTTCGACCTTGTCGCGGCCGCCTTCCAGAATTTGGAAAAACATCTTGTCATAATAGACAAGAAGGCCGGTGATACCGTCGCGGGCATTGTTCGCTTTGGATTGTTTCAAAAGATCACTTATCTGCGCGGCATCCAGTTGGTTTGGTGTCGTGCTGAAATAGATCATTTGATAAACCACTGGGTGCGATATCCTTCTGGATGGGATGCTGATGTGCGAATGGGTTTTGATGAAATAAGAATTCAACAATCAACGCAGCAGGTTTCAATACGTTCCAAAAATATTTCCCATTGGGCGATTTATTTTTGGATCGCCGCGCAGTACGGGCATCGGCTGGTGCGATTTTCCGGCTAGTGGGCAAATATCGGACACCCTAATGAGCAAATGGTGATGCTTCTAATAGACAAATGGTGGGGGATTTAGTACACAAATGGTGGCAGCCTGACAGGCGCTGCTATCAAGAGCCATAGCGGAGGGCAGGGCGATAACACAGGCAGAGGCATATTTACCCCGGCACCTTGTGACCGAGCTGGAAGAGGCGGTGGCCTCGGCGCGGGTGGTGAACCTGATCGGGCCGCGGCAGGTGGGCAAGACGACCCTTGTCAGGGATCTGTTCGGGCATGGCCGTTTTATCACGCTGGACGATGCCGCGATCCTGTCCGCGATCGAGGCGGACCCGGAAGGGCAGCTTGCCAGCTTGATGCAGGATTTGGGGCAAGCCCCGCTGATTATTGATGAGGCGCAGCGGTCAAAGAAGCTGGCGTTGGCGATCAAGCGTGTTGTTGATGCGGACCGCCGCAAGGGGCAATTTGTTCTGACCGGATCGTCGAACGTGTTCACGACGACCGATGTGGCAGATTCGCTTGCAGGCAGAATGCGGACGCTCAAGCTTTGGCCCCTGTCCGTGGCCGAGATTAAAAGCGCGCCGGTCAGCCGTCTGGTGGATTGGGCGATGCAAAAGCAGCCGCAGCTTGGCCAGATATCCGAGCCTGAGCCCCTTGGGCGGGGCGATTATATCGACCTTATTCTAGCGGGCGGGTTTCCAGAAACCAGAACACTGCCCCTGCGGGCGCGGCAGCGCGGGTATCGCGACTATATCGACGCGGTGGTTGAACGGGATGTGGCCGACATCACGCCGGTGCGTAAACCGGATGCCTTGCGCATTCTTATTGATCAAATGGCGGCGCGATCTGCGCAAGAGATCAATACATCTGAGCTGGCCAAGCTGACCAAGTTGCAGCGGGTGACCGTTGATCAATATCTGGACGTTCTGATGCGCCTTTCGATGTTGACCAAGCTGGGGGCGTGGACGTCGGGCGAAGGCAAACGTGAGATTAAGCAGCCGAAATATCATTTTGTGGATTCCGGGGTCGCTTGTGCCTTGCGACGCTTTACCAACACGAGTTTTAACATTGATAATACGCCGCAGGCTTTGGGTGGTTTGCTGGAAAGCTTTGTCGTCGGAGAGTTACAGCGCGCCTTGCCCCTGCAGGACGCTGATTACCGGATGTACCATTGGCGCAGTGCTGACCAGCGCGAGATTGATATCCTGATCGACGGGGGCAATCATCTGGTTAATGTTGAGGTAAAATCCTCTGCCACCGTCAGCATGGATGATTTCAAGCATCTAAAGTGGTTTGCCAAAGACGGGCCAGGCAGGGCCAAAACCTGCACCGGGGTGGTGTTCTATTTGGGGCGCGAAAAGCTGTCCTTTGGCGACGGGAATTATGCCCTGCCAGTCAGCGCGCTGTGGAGCGAGATCGCGCTGTGACCGTTTAACGCGGGCCGGTTTTCACGCGTAGCCCTGCCGCTATTGTCGCCAATTTTACGTTTCACAGGTTGTTAGGGACCGGTGCCTATATCCTCGGGCCGACCGCCTGAAGGAACCTAGTATGCCGTTAACCTGGGACGCGCTTTACCTTGGCAAAACTGCCCTGGATATCGACGAAGTTGAAAACGATGGGGAACAAGCCGACAACGCGGCTGTGTTGGTCGGGACAACCTATGGTTCGACCGGTGACCCGCTTTGGGATCACGTTGTTACGGTCACTGCCATCGACAACAGCGGGCAGGCGAACATGCTCGATAGTGATAACAATTTTAACTATGACCAGCTGCGGTTTGATGCCGATGACGGGAATGGTTTGCAGACCAATATCTTTGACGCGGCATCGATCTATAATGCGACGCTGACCTATACCGACGGCACCACCGCAGGGATCACGGCGGTGATTATGCAGGACACGCAGGGGAATTTGTTTCTTGCGCCGGAATATCAGGCCGGACCCGATATCGCCGCGATGGAGGCTAAGGCGATCAAAAGTTTGTCGCTGGATTCGGTAAACTCACCAGTCGGTGAAGCGGTCATATCGCGCATTCAGACCGATTTTGTGTGCTTTGCCTCGGGCACCATGATTGCGACGCTTGAGGGGGAGCGCGCGGTCGAGGATTTGGAGCCCGGCGACATGATCATGACCCAGGACAACGGGCCGCAGCCGTTGATGTGGCGGGGCGCGCGCAGGCTGAGGTTTGCCGTCGGGGCGCATCATCCGCAGCAGCCGATTGAGTTCAAGCCCGACACGCTTGGCAGGGGTCGCCCCACACGCAGGTTGGTCGTGTCACCGCAGCACCGCATGTTGATGCACAGTGGCCGTGACGAGGTGTTGGCCCCCGCGCTTGGCTTCGTCGCAGCGGCAGGGGTGCGGAAAATGCGCGGGGCGCGGTCGGTCACCTATCATACATTGCTGCTGCCCAATCACGAGATCATCACGGCGAATGGGGCCTTGGTCGAAAGCTTTTATCCCGGTCGTATGGGGATGGAGGTGCTGACCACCATGCAAAAACTGATTGTGGGCGTGGTGCGACCCGCGGTCCTGACGGACCCTGATCGCGGATACGGCCCCTATGCGCGCAGCACCATCAGCCGCCGCGAGGCGGAAACGCTGCTGCGTGGCGCAGGACTCCGCAACATGTACAGGAGTGGCGGCGTGACGGGGCAACGGCCCCTTGTGCAATAAAGGCGCGAGGGCTGGGGCTGCGCATGTCGTGGAACTAGAATCCGCCCATCCTCCCAGATGGCGGGTCAGGCCCATTGCCCAATCGCATAACGCGTCAGGGCAATGGGCACGTGCCGCAAGATTTAGCGGCTTTCGAAGTAGTTGAGCGGCAGTTTCAAATAGGACCGCCCGTTGTCCTCTGTCGGGGGAAGACGCCCACCGCGAATGTTGATCTGAAGCGCGGCCAACATCAGTTTCGGCAAAGCCAATGTTGCATCGCGGGCGTCCCGCACGGCGCGGTATTCAGCTTTGGTCGGGTTGTCCTTCCAGTGGATATTTTTGGCACGATGCTCTGCCACGGTTGCTTCGCAGGCGGCGGGGCGATCAGGTGCATAGTCGTGGCCGACAAAGATGCGCGTGTCTTGGGGCAGGGCCAGAATGGCAGAGATACTGTTGTACAGCTGCCCTGAATCGCCGCCCGGAAAATCAGCGCGCGAACTGCCGCTGTCCGGCATCATGAGCGTGTCGTGAACAAAGGCCGCATCGCCCGCGACATAGGTGATCGACGCCATCGTATGACCGGGCGAAAACATCACCGTCACAGGCACGTTGCCGACCATGAATGTATCGCCATCCGCGAACAGATGATCCCATTGGCTGCCATCTGTGGGGAAATCATCGGGCAGGTTATAGATGCCCTGCCACAGGTTCTGCACGCCGGTTACCTTTTCGCCGATTGCCGTTTTGGCACCTGTTTCAGCTTTCAACCATGGCCCGGCAGAGAAATGATCGGCATGGGGATGCGTGTCGAGAATCCATTCCAGATCAATCCCGGTTTCACGCACATAGCGTAAAATCTGTTCGGCGTTTTTGGTAAACGTGGCACCGGCCAGTGGATCGAAATCAAGTACAGGATCGACGACCGCCCCCTTCATGGTGTCGGGGTCGTGAAAGACATATTGCCAACTTCCGGTTGGTTCGTCCCAGAAACTTTTTACGACTGGATTGGTCATATTTACCGTCCTTATGCTCGGCTTGTGTGGCCTATAAATACTGTCTAAAAACATATATAATATATTGAATATATATTTCCAGTGATAACAGAATTTAACCGTAGCCCCTGCGGCAGCGTGGTCATCTGACCTAAGTCAATTTCCGCCGAAACCCGCAAGACGTCTTGACCCATCGCGCCAGATAGTATCTGAGTGTTTAAGTAAGAATAGCGCGAGGCTGTGAGTTCTCGTATGGTAATGATGGGTGCTGTCCCGAAATGGGCCACACTCATTTACCCCGCCTGCTATGCCCTGAACGGGCTCGCCCGGCATTCAGTAACCCGGAGGCACATATGGCAGAGATCGCCCAAACCCAGACGCCCCGCACCCGTTCCGAGGGTGAGCGGATGTTTAATCCGGCGGATCTGGAGACCAGACCAACATGTTGCAGGCGCGAAGTGATGTATGACGCGCTGTGCGAAGGCGTGTGTGATACGGCCTGTTTAGAAGCGCTGTTTGACTGGCTGGATGAGCGCAAACAATGATGCAAACATGTGGTCGAGGTAAAGTGACGCGGGGCAGGGGTCAATTTACCCTCTCGTGCCTTGGCAAGCGGTGCCTGTCCGCCTAGAACTCCGCAGAATCTTCCGCTTGTACCTTTTCCCCCCAGCTTGATTACGGATCAGCAAGGTGTCTCATGGCTAAAACCCCAAGTCCCTGCATTGACGTTTGCAAATTCAAACGCGAAGGGCATTGCATCGGCTGTTCGATGACAAAGGCGCAAAAATCGCTGTTCAAGTCGCTGAAAAAAGACGGGCACCGCACGGGTTTCATCCAGATGTTAACAGCGCAGCAAGAGCGGTTGGGCAAGTATACGCATTGGGATGCGGCGTATCGCAAGAAGCTGGCGAAACGCAAAATCGCGGCCGAGAAGGTTCTCTAGCCGCGATTTGGTCTTGTAACGTGGTCTCTATCAGCCCGCGAGATGCGCGCGCAGGAACCAAGCGAATTTTTCATGTGTCGTACCGCGCGAGATACACAGATCTTCGGTCAGTGTGTCGCCATGTTCAGCGGCCAATTCGCCGGCACCCGCAAGTGTAGAGGCCAGCGTTTGCTGCGCTTCCATCATGATGCGGATCATCTCTTTGTCTGTTGCGTGGCCGTCATGTTCGCTGACTTTGGAACGTTTCAGCATACCGGCAAGCGTGCCTTCTGCATGTACGTCCAACGCGCGGACACGTTCGGCCAGATCGTCCTGACCGATAAAGTGGTCTTCGTAAATCTTCTGGAAAAGATCATGCAGCGGGCCGAAACCCATGCCTTTTACATTCCAGTGGAAATTTTGCGCAAGCATCGTGGTCACGGCAGTTTCTGCAACGGACTGGTTCAATGCGTCGGCGATTGCTGTCTTGGCGTCGGTGGTCAACGCGGCTGCGGTCTGAGTCATCTGCTCACCCCAATTTTGGTGTTAAAATATGTGGCTGGCTGGCGGGCAGCTTGCTTGCCTGACCATTAACATAGACGCCAAAATCGGTTTGCCAAGTCTTTTTAGAATTATTCTAAATCTGAGAGAATTGATCGGAAATGCGGCCCAGCAAAAAACCTATATATCTACGGTCTGCGGGGGTGATCCGCGACTTTAACAAAAAGCTGAGGTTGCTGGTTTCGTCGTCCCAAATGCAGAACAAGCAGCGCATTACCCATGATTCGTCGAACGACAGCTCTGCCGCGCCGGGGGCAAACCAGGTGATTGGTTTCCGGGTGGCACCGGGCAGGCATTTGATAAACGTTTCGACAAAGGTCCGTTTTGCGTCTTCGCCATCAAGGGTCAAAAGCGCGCATGCCTCGTAAAGGTCAGTGCGCGCGGCGGCCCGGCAGGCCATTGCAGCCAAACGCAAATGATTAAGAACGGCCCGTTGCGCCAGTGTCATCTGGAATGTGGGGGCAGGGCGTTCAAACGCGCCGTGTTCCATCATCGGCAGAGTAGAAAGTTGCGCCATAGATAGGGGTATCCGTTGGTTCAAAGCTGCGGGATGAATCGCCCGCTCTTATTCCCGACTATACTTATAAGGTATTAGTATAATTTCAAGCGGGGAAATTTTTCTGAGCGGTTTTTGCCGATGGGTGTTCTGTAAATGACGGGGCAGGAAACCGTTTCATTGCCGATATTCGCCAAGACGCTTGAAACCGCTCGGTAAAATGGGCAGAAACTTGGCAAACGGCCCCCAGCCAGATGTCGACCGAGGACAGGACACAGCCAGGCCGCCTTCATATTTTACAAGATGGATGCGTGCATGAAACGGCTTGGCTTAAGATACCTGTTCCCGCTGGCGATGACGGTTTTTGCAGTGCCTGTAACGGCGCAGGAAGCAGACGTAGCGGGGAAAATTTCGGTCGAGCTGAATGCCGTTCAAACCGCCAATGCATCCTGCACGCTGACCTTTGTCATTACCAATGATCTGGGTGCCGATCTGGACAAGGTCGTTTATGAAACAGTGCTGTTCGATACCTCGGGTCAGGTTAACCGTCTGACACTGTTCGATTTTGGCGCACTACCTTCCGGACGCCCACGCGTGCGCCAGTTCGCCGTGCCTCAGGTCACCTGCGATCAACTGGGCCGCGTTTTGTTCAACGGTGCGAATACCTGCGAAGGGGACGGGCTGGCCGAACAAAGCTGCACAACAGGGTTCAGCCCATCAAGCCGGACTGAGATTGAAGTGTTGGGGTAAGGGGCTCGAACCCCCTAAATATTACATAACACTCATTATGGTCATTTGGTGTCCCGCCCAGATCGCCTGTCGTTCTTTAGCGCTTCAAAGCCGATGATTACGTCCAAAAGCTCGGTCGTAATCTCGCTTTGGCGCAGGGCGCGTGTGTCGGACTTTAGCGCATCCAGTTTATCATCAACCGATTGTTCGGCTTGTTGCATCAGCGCAAGGCGCGCGGCGTTTTCGGTGACCAGTGCTTCGGCGGCCGCCCGGAAAAGCGATGCGAACAGATGACCGCGGATCAGTGATAGGAACAGATCCCCCGGCTGCATCGAAAACCGGGGCAAGCTGCGCGAGACCCAAGGTTTAGATTGCAAATCACGCACGAGATCGGGGTTTAGCGGCAACAGCGCGTCAATCTTGGGGGTCTGTCCGCCTTGTTCAGAGCGCGCGAAATAGGCAAGGGTGACAGATATATCGTGGGGGCGACGGGCGCGGCGCAGATCATCCAGTTTCTGCGTCAGCAGATTGGCAAGCCGTCCGATGCCGTCAACAGACGCGGGCGGGAAAAACGTTTCCTCCACCGCAAGACCAAGGTCAGACAGCGCGCTTTCCATCTGCGCGCCGATGCACAGAACCGTGTTTTCCGCATCGGTATCCGCATTAATATGAGCGCCGACATGTTCGGCCAACGCCTCGTTATAATTGCCGCACAGCCCGTGATCGGACCCGAATACCACGACAATACGCGTGGCGTTGCCCGGCCCCTCCTCCGTGACCGGTCCGGACTGGGAAAGAAAGGCATGCAGCCCCGTCAGAACCGTTTCATGATAAGCCTCGATCGCGCGGGCGGCTTGTTCATAGGGGGCCGCGTTGATCACCGACAGGGATTTCATCGTGTGCACGACGCCGCGAATGCCCTGCATGCTGGTGATACGGCGGGATAGGGTCTCAAGCGATTGGGCCATCGGGGCTTTCCAATGTAGCGCGCGCCTGTTTTCCAAGGGCGATCATGCGGGTGCGCGCGGCGTCTTCGAACGGCTCGTTCTGGGCAATCTGTTTGGCAATATCGCCCAAGTCACGTGCGGCGGCGGTTCTGATCGCCCCCATCACGGCAAAGATGTCAGCCTCGTTCAGACCATCAAACTGCCCCTCCATCGCGGCGACCAAAACGGCCAGTTGTTCGACGGCGGGTATCGGGTCGCCTTCGGCCTGGCGCAGCGATGCGCGCACTGCCGCCCCTCGGGCCAGCCGGGCACGGGTGGCGTCATCCAGCCGTGTGCCAAAGCGGGCGAAATCCTCCAGCTCCTCGAACTGGGACAGGGTGACGCGCAGGTTGCCCGCAACGGAACGGAAGGCGCGGCTTTGTGCTTTGCCCCCCACCCGGCTGACCGATACCCCAAGGTCTACGGCGGGGAACTGGTTCTTGCGCACAAGGCGCGGCGACAAGTAAATCTGCCCGTCAGTGATCGAGATGAGGTTGGTCGGGATATAGGCCGACAGGTTTTCGGCCTGCGTCTCAACCACGGGCAGCACTGTGATGGACCCGCCGCCAATGGTGTCGGCGAACTGCCCTGCGCGTTCCAGCAAGCGGGCGTGGATATAAAAGATATCGCCGGGAAAGGCCTCGCGGCCCGGGGGGCGGCGCAGCAACAGCGATAATTCCCGATAGGACCGCGCATGGTGGGTTAGGTCGTCCAGAACCACGAGCACATCACGGCCCTGCGCCGCAAAAAATTCGGCCATCGTCATTGCGGCATAGGGCGCGATATAGGCCAAGCCGGCGGCGTCGGCATCGCCTGCGGCTAAGACAATCGTGCGGTCCAGCATGCCACCTTCGGTGATGGCCCCTATTACCTTGGCCACCGCATCGCCGCGCTGACCAACCGCGCAATAGATGCAGATCACATCGGTGTTTTTTTGGTTCAGGATCGCATCAACGGCCAATGAGGTTTTGCCGGTCTGCCGGTCCCCGATAACCAATTGACGTTGGCCAAGTCCGATGGGCACCGCAGCATCGACCACCTTGATCCCTGTTGCCAGCGGACGTGTGATCGCCTTGCGGCTCAGGATTTCGGGGGCTTCAGCTTCGACCGGTTTGGTGGTTTCGGTATTGATCGGCCCCTTTGCATCAGCTGGGTTTCCAAGCGCATCAACCGCCCGGCCCAACAAGGCGCGACCCACTTTCGTACTGACCACGGTATGCGTTCGGAATACATTCTGCCCCACGCCGATATCTTCCGAGGGGCCCAGCAGCACGACCCCCAGCCGTCCGGGTTCAAGATCCAACACGATGCCCTGCACGCCGTTCTCAAACCGTAATAATTCGTCGGACAAGGCCCGCTCTAACCCCGTAACAATCGCGATGCCGTCGGTGATTTCGGCCACTTGCCCGATTTCGCTTAGGCGGGGCCGGGGTGCGGGGCATTCCAGCAGGGACTGTACCAGCGCGTCGGGGTTTGTATCGATCTTATGGGCGTCAAAGCGCATTGGCAGCCACCTTTGGCCCGGCGGTCGTGTTCAGGCGGTCTTCGATCAGGGTTTCAAGCCCCTCGATGTAGGAATCGAGCGTCCAATCGACCTGCGCGCCGCCCAGACGAAGCACGAGACCCGGCGCTTGGGCGACGTCGGTTTTGAAGGTAACATTGGCCGTGGGGAACAGCGTCAATATCTCGGCTTTCAGGCTGTCCTGAACGGTCGTTGGCAACGCATTATGGCTTACGATTGTAGCGGCGGTTGCGTCACCAGTGGCCTTTTTCAAATCATCGGCCATCGGTTTAAGCTGCTGAACAAGATGACGCGCCATGCGTTCCTCAAGCGTTTCGTCTGACAGATCAGTCAACGCCTTGCGCGTCAGAGACAACAGCGTTTCCGCCCCCACACGGTGCAGATGCGCGGTAAATTTCTGGGCCTCTTCGCCAAGATGCGCCTGCCAACTCTCGCGTTCGCTTTGCATCTGCTGCGCGGCTTCGGCCAGCAGCGCGTCGCGTTGGTCTTCTGCGGATTTGCGGATCGTTTCGGATATCTCGGCTTGCGAGATGTTCAAGGCGCGCAGTTTCTCGTGATAGTCGGCTTCGACTGCTGCGGCCTTTTCCTTGGCCTCGACCGCGTCGTTCATTCTGTTGGAAATCTCGGCCTCGCGGGCGTCGATGCCGTCTAGAATGGGACGGTATAAAAACCGTTTTAAGAGCCAGACGAGCACCAGAAAATTGGCGATCTGGGCCAAGACAGTGATCCAATCAATGGACATGCCTTACCCCCCTGTGGCTTGCGCGGCGGCCAGTGCGGCAATCCAAAACGGGTTCGCAAAAAGCAAAATCATCGCGACGACAAAGCAATAGATCGCGGTGGATTCGATCATCGCGAGGCTAACAAACAGCGTGCGTGAAATGGTCGGTGCGGCATCGGGCTGCTGTGCAATCGCACTAAGCGCAGTCGACGCTGCACGGCCTTCGCCCAAGGCGGGGCCAATTGCCCCGAATGCAACGGTTAGCCCTGCGGTAAAAATCGAAATGGCGGCGATAATGGCAAGTTCGGTCATGGGGTATCCTTTTGAGGCTTGGGGGAGGGTGCGGTGGCGCTGGAGATGTAGACGGTTGCCAAAATCGCAAAGATATAGGCCTGGATCATGCCGGTCAGCAGACCCAGAACATCCATCACCACGGGAAAGAAAAACGGCGCGACCGACAGCAGGATCGCCGCGATCACCGCACCGCTCATGATGTTACCGTACAGACGGATGGCCAGCGATATGCCGCGCGAAAATTCCGAGATGATATTGAAGGGCAGCATGATGAACGATGGCTGCAGATAGGTTTTGAGGTATCCGCCAATGCCGCGACTGGTGATGCCAAAAAGCGGCACCGCAATCAGGACCGATATGGCCAGCCCGGTGGTCGTAGAAAGCGACGACGTCGGCGGTTCAAACCCGGGAATAACGAGCAAGAGGTTCGACATCGCGACAAACAAGAACAGCGTGCCGGCATAATAAAGCAGATAGCGAGAGGAGCCGCGCGCGACTTCGTTGATCTGGCTTTGGATGCCTTGCACGATCACCTCGAGCGTGGTGCGCCAGCGGTTTGGCGGCACGTCGGGGCGCAGGTTACGCGTGATCAGCATCGACACGACGGTCAGCAATGCCATCACGATCCACGTGTAAAAAATCGTCGCGTTGATCGGCAGGCCCCAGACCTCGAACATGATGGTTTGATCGGGGGACAGGTTCATGATGTGCCTCGTGCGGGCAGACCAATACGGGCAAAGGTCGTGGCAACGAGGCGCGTTACAAGAAACGCAACGGCATAGCCAAGTGCGGCCCATGGCCCGACCTGCCCCAACACCAGCCAGCCAACCCCAAGCAAGGCCGCGACCCTGATCACGCCGCTGAGTGCGAGCACCACAACTGGGTTTTCACGGCGTAGTGCTTGCCGCATCCCGAAAGCCAATCCGGCAAAGAAAAACGTACTCATGGCCAGCCCGATGGCCGCCCCCATCAGCACCGCGTTCCAATCGATAGCAGTCATTTGTCATCCCTTTCTTTGTTGATCCAAGAAGCAGCAATGATTGCGCCGATCACCACGCCGCCCAAAATCAACGCCAGCGTCCACGAAAACCCTTGCGGCGCGACGCGGTCCAGCCAGAGACCCAGAAACGCGCCCCCAACGGTCGGCACGACAATGGACCATCCGATCATGCCAAAGGTGCCGATGCCGCGCAGCGGGCTGGGGCCGGGATTGTCGCGGTGCGACTTCATCCGCTTGGCCTGACGTATAATGTCGCCGCTGGATTTATCTGGCTTTGGCGTCATAGCTGCGGCCTTTGCAGTTCGGCAAATCTGCGCACCATATCTGCCTCAAGCCGTGACAATGCTGCCCGCGCTTGGCGCTCGTCCTCGTCCATCTGGATAAAGCTCGTCTCGACCGTGCTTTGCAAGCTGCTCAGATCGTCACCATGCACGCCGCGCAGGGCGCAGACGGTGATTTTGTGGCCCTTTTTGACCAGCAATCCCTCATCCAGGCCAAAGATTTCTTCGGACCCGTCGGCAAGGCGCAAAGTCATGACCGATGGCACAATCGCCGTGACAAAATCCATGTGGTTCGGCAAAATTCCGAACGACCCGTTCGGGGCAGTCCCTGTCAGTTGAACCGCCTGCCCTTCGAACAATGTGCTGGTTGGCAAGCGCAGTGTCACGGTCATGTCGGAGGCGATGCTCATGATGCGGCCCCCAGATCATCCAGCCCGCCGATCATGTAATAGGCGCTTTCCGGAAATTCGAACTCGGTTTGGCTTAGGATCGTTTCGCAGCCCGTCAGGGTGTCTTCGATAGGGACAAGCTTGCCCTCGACCCCGCTAAACGATCCTGTCGTGAAAAACGGCTGCGTCAGGAAACGTTCCAACCGGCGGGCGCGGCCCACGGTGGCGCGGTCGGCCGATGAAAGCTCCTCAAGCCCGAGCATCGCGATAATGTCGCGCAGTTCCTCGTATTCAGCGAGGGTCCGGCGCACCTCGCGCGCGATGTCATAGTGGCGTTGCCCGACGACAGAGGGCGTCAACATCACCGAAGCCGAGGCCAAAGGGTCAACTGCCGGATAAAGCCCCTCGCTTGCCCGTTTCCGCGACAGAACAACCGAGGCGGATAGATGCGAGAAGATATGCGCGGCGGCGGGGTCGGTGAAATCGTCGGCTGGCACATAAACCGCTTGAATGGATGTGATCGCACCGCGCTTGGTTGAGGTGATCCGTTCCTCAAGCCCGGCCAGTTCTGTGGCCAATGTCGGCTGATACCCCACGCGCGACGGCATCCGCCCCAGCAGGCCCGACACTTCTGATCCTGCTTGGACAAAGCGAAAGATATTGTCGATCAGGAGCAACACGTCTTGGCCTTTGTCGTCGCGGAAATACTCGGCCATCGTCAGAGCAGAGTGACCCACCAGAAAGCGCACACCGGGTGCCTCGTTCATCTGGCCAAACAGCATCACGGTTTTATCGCGCACGCCCGCTTCGCCCATCTCGCGGTACAGTTCCTCTGCCTCGCGCGACCGCTCGCCAATACCGCAGAACAGGCTGACGCCTTTGTGGTGCTGCAAGGTGTTGTTGATCAGCTCGGTAATCAGCACGGTTTTGCCGACACCCGCGCCGCCGAACAGGCCGGTCTTGCCGCCCCGTTCAATGGGTGAGAGCAGATCAATGGCCTTGATCCCGGTTTCCAGAATTTTTGATTGGGGTGCCCGATCGCTGAGCAATGGTGGCGGCTGATGAATGGAGCGATGCTCCGTCGCGACGGGGGCGGGACGCCCGTCAATCGGTGCGCCGAACACATCCAGCATGCGCCCCAAAACGGCATCGCCGACCGGCACTTTGATCGGGCCGCCTGTGGCCGTGACTGTCATACCAAGGCCCAGCCCGCGCACAGGGGCCATCGCCATGGCGCGCACTTTGCCATGGCCAATCAGGCCCGCGACTTCCAATGCAATATCGCCTGCATAGAGCAGATCGTGGATGCGCGGCACTGCCCCGTCAAAGACCACATCAACAACGCCGCCCCGAATGGCGACGATGCGGCCGTCCGTTGTCGTGGCAACCTCAATAGCGGTATTGGTGGTCATCGTTTTGCCCCCGCGGGTTGGGTCACAAGCGTGCCAGAGGTGCGGTTCAGGATCGACAATGCATCGGCCAGACGCCCGATACCCGCGATCCCGCCCCGATCGGCAAAACCGCAAGCGGCGTCCAATTTCGGCCCCATCGACCCTTTGGGCATATCAAGTGCGCGGCCTTGATCCGGGGTCAAAGACCCGATGCGGGTGGCGGCGTCAGTGCCGAAACCGTGGTAAACCGCATCAACATCGGTCAGCAGCAGCAATGCATCGGCACCAATATCCCCGGCCAAAAGCGCGCTGGCCGCGTCTTTGTCTATCACCGCCTCAACGCCGATCAGGCTGTCATCGGGGCGTCGCAAAACAGGGATGCCGCCCCCGCCTGCGCAAATCACGATCACCCCTTGATCCAACAGCAACCGCACCACGCGCAGATCGGGGATTTCGATGGGCTTGGGCGACGGTACGACGCGGCGCCAATATTCACCGTCTTGCGCAATGGTCCAGCCCGCGACTTTTGCACGTGCTTCGGCCTCTTGCTTGGAATACGTCGGGCCCACAAATTTGGTTGGCGTGTGAAACGCAGGGTCGGTGCCATCGACAATCACTTGGGTCAGCAGGGTCGCCACAGCGTGATCATGGCCAAGGGCATTTTCCAGCTCTTGTTCGATCAGATATCCGATCATGCCCTCGGTTTCGGCGCCCAAAACATCCAGCGGATAGGCTTCGTCGGGTTTATACGCGGACGCTTGCAGGGCCAGCAGACCGACTTGCGGCCCGTTCCCATGGGTCACAATCAGCTGGTGGCCGGCGCGCACAATCTCAGCCAATGCCTTGGCTGCGACGACAACATTGGCGCGCTGTGCTGCGGCGGTTAAGGGTTGTCCCCGTTGCAAAAGGGCATTGCCCCCGATGGCTGCGACAACCAGCATTTCAGGCCCCCAAGGTGGCGACAAGAACCGCCTTGATGGTGTGCAGCCGGTTTTCCGCCTGATCAAAAACGATAGAGGCGGCGCTTTCAAAAACCTCTTCGGTCACTTCCATGCAGTCCAGCCCGAACGTGTCCTTAATCTCGGCTCCGACGGTGGTTTCGGTGTTATGAAACGCGGGCAGGCAATGCATGAAACAGGCGCGCGGGTTGCCGGTTTTGGCCATCACCTCTGCCGTCACCTGATAGGGTTTTAGCAACTTGATACGCTCGGCCCATTTTTCCTTGGGCTCGCCCATGGACACCCAGACATCCGTATAAACAAAATCGACATCCTTGACGGCGGTATCCACATCTTCGGTAACCATGACGCGGGCACCGGTCTCCTTGGCGATCGCCTCGGCTTCGTCGATGATCGCTTGTTTCGGCCAGCAGGCCTTGGGCGCGCAAAGCCGGACATCCATGCCCATCTTGGCCCCGCCAATCAGCAGGCTGTCACCCATATTGTTGCCCGCATCCCCCAAGAAGGCATAGGCCACGCGGTGCAGCGGCTTTTCCACATGCTCTTGCATGGTCAGGAAATCAGCAAGGATTTGCGTCGGGTGAAATTCGTTGGTCAGCCCGTTATAGACAGGCACACCGGAATACTTTGCCAACTGTTCGACGATGTCTTGACCAAAGCCGCGATATTCGATCGCGTCGTAAATCCGGCCCAGAACCCGCGCCGTGTCTTTGACGGATTCCTTGTGCCCGATATGCGATCCGGTTGGTCCAAGATATGTCACCCGCGCGCCTTGGTCATAGGCTGCGACTTCGAAACCGACACGGGTGCGCGTGCTGTCTTTTTCAAAGATCAGCGCGATGTCCTTGCCTTGCAGCTTGGGTACCTCGGTGCCGGTGTATTTCGCGACCTTCAGATCGGCGGCGAGCTTGAGCAGGAACGAAATCTCGCGCGGGGAATAATCGCGCAGCGTCAGAAAATGCCGGTTCTTCAGATTGTAAGCCATTGGGTGTCCTTTTCGCTACACAGGGTCGCGCATGGTGGGGCAGCTCATGCAGTGGCCGCCGCCGCGACCGCGCCCCAGTTCGGCACCGGGAATGGCCAGCACCTCGATCCCCGCCGCCTTGAGCGCGGCATTCGTATCGTCGTTGCGGTCGTATCCGATGACCACGCCAGGGCGCAGCGCCAGCACGTTGTTGCCGTCGTTCCACTGTTCGCGGGCGCGTTCCTCGGCAGTGTCGCCGCCTGTGGGCACGATTTGCAGCTTTTTGTAGCCAAGCACCTCTGCCACGATATCGAAGATCGGGCGCGGATCATGGCGAAACTGCAAAGGTAAGGGACCATCGCCGGGGCGAATATCGTAGCAGACCAGTTCATCGGCCACCTCTTTAAAGGTGGTCACCACATCGCCGCCGCATAGGGTGAAAATCGTATCAAGATGCATAGCAGCGCGTGATTTCGGGATGGCAAAGGCCAGAACCCGCCGCGCGGCGCCTGTGTCAAACAACGCTTCGGCCAGAAGCCCAACACCCTGCGGCGAAGACCGTTCGCCCATGCCGACAAGCACCACACCGTCACCGACGGGCATGATATCGCCCCCCTCGACCGTGGCGAGGCCGTGATCGGCGGTGGGATCACCCCAGTGGATCGTGGTCTTACCGGCAAACTTGGGGTGGAATTTATAGATCGCCGTGTTCAGCAATGTTTCGGGGCGCCGCGCGGCCCAATGCATCGGATTGACGGACACCCCGCCATAGATCCAGGCAGAGTTATCACGGGTGAACAACGCGTTTGGCAACGGGGGCAGGATAAACCCGTGCGACCCAAGATAGCTGCCGAATAGGCCCGATGGTTTGAACGGCAAATCATCGGTCGCAAGCCCGCCAAGCAGGTATTCGGCCAACTGGGCACCGGTCAACTCGCCCATCCACGCGCGCAGCTCCGACATCATGCCAACGCCGATCTGCTCTGGCGTCAGCCGATGATCCAGCACCCAATCGCGGGCTTTGGGAATGTCCAACGTCTCGGCCAGCAGGTCGTTGACGTCCAACACTTCGACCCCCTCGCCGCGCATCGTGTGGACAAAAACATCGTGATCCTTCTGCGCCTGCTTGACCCAGAACACATCATCAAACAGCAATTCCTGACAGTTGGCTGGCGTTAACCGGCGATGCGCCAGACCGGGCCGGCAGACGATCACCTGATGCAGTTTACCTGTTTCCGAATAAACACCGAGCTTGCCAAAATTTTCCATGAGAACGGTCCTTTTTCTTGGATAAGTCAGAGGGCGCTAATGACGCCGGTCCACATCATGTAGGCGGCCACAATTGCCGCACCGACCAGCACCAGCGCGGTCAGCAGCTCGACCCCGGTGAATGCGTTTTCGCGATGTGAGCGGCGTGCCCAGATATAAAACGGGATGCCCACCGCATAGAGGATCGCACACATCAGCAGGTATGTAGGCCCGGCCGCATAGACGAGCCACGCGCCATAGAATGTCGCCAGCCCGCCAATCGCCATATCGATGCCGCGCCGCTCGCCCGACCCATAGCTTTCGCCAATCAGTGCAAGTTTAAGCGCGTAGGCCCCGGAAAAGACGTAAGGCACCAGAATGGCGGTCGAGGCGATGTAGAACAGCGCAAGGTAGGTCGAGTTGGCATAAAGCGTCACGATCAGAACGACCTGCACGCAAACGTTGGTGATCCAAAGCGCGCCAGAGGGCGACCCGTTCTTATTCTCAATCGCAAAGAACGCGGGCAGCATCCCCTCTTGCGCGGCTCGGAAAGGGATTTCTGCGGCAAGCAATGTCCAGCTGAGGAAGGCACCTGCCACCGAAATCACCAGCCCGATGCGCACCAGCACAGACCCCCAAGGCCCGACGACGGATTCCAGCACATTCGCCATGGACGCCGCCGCGGGCAGTTGCGCCAGCTCGGGCTGCGACATCACCCCAAGAGAAAGCAAGGACACAAGCATATAAACCAGCAAAACGCTGACAAACCCGAGGATGGTCGCCTTGCCAATATCACTGCGTTTGGCCGCGCGGGCTGACCCGACGCTGGCCCCCTCGATGCCAATGAAAACCCAAAGCGTGACCAGCATCGTGCTTTGCACTTGTGTTGTGATGCTGCCCAGTGACAGCGCTTCCGTGCCCCAGAAATCCAATTCAAAGGTGGGCATGTTGAACGCCACGAAAACCAGCACGATAAACAGGAATATCGGCCCCAGCTTGGCGATGGTGGTAATTGTATTAACGATTGCCGCTTGCCGGACCCCCATCAACACAAGCGCATGGACCAGCCACAGCGCAATCGAAGCGCCGACAATGGCCTGCCATGTGTTTCCCTCTTCGCCAAAGGGCGCATAGAAATAGCTAAGCGCGCCAAAGATCAGCACCGCATAAGACACGTTGCCGAGCCACGCGCTAAGCCAATACCCCCAGGCGCTGTTGAAGCCGACGAAATCGCCAAACCCTGCGCGTGCATATGAATACGGTCCCGCATCCAGCGCCGGTTTGCGGGTCGACAAGTTCTTGTAAACAAAGGCCAAGGCCAGCATCCCGATCCCGGTGATCAACCAACCGATGGTAATCGCGCCGGCCGAGGCCCCGCGCGCCATGTTTTGCGGCAGGCTGAACACGCCGCCGCCGATCATCGACCCCACAACCAAAGCGGTCAGCGGCAAAAGCCCCAACTTACCCGACGCAGGTGCGCCCTGTTTTGCGTCGGTTGCACCTATATCTGCTGGCATCGGTTCTCTCCTTTTCGCAAACGGCTCGGTCCGTCGCATCGAATTTCCCAAAATGCTGAACCCGGTGCCGTTTGTTGGACGACTCAGCGCGGTTAGCTGGAACAGAACTGTCAGAATTGGCAGCGCGGCGGATTGATCTTGGTCAATCGACGCAGAAATTCCGGCGCGGGTTTCTGGGCGTATTTTTGCCACCATTTCGCACTGGCGTACCGATGATTGATGCAGGTCAATCCGGCACGCGCGTAAACCGCTAGAATTGGGCGAACTTCAAGTGAACCGGAAAGGACACGCAATGAGCACGACGACAAAGACGACGGATCTCGCCCCTTCAATGGTCAAATTGATGAAGTCCATGCAGGAAACCGGCCTTCATGCGCCCTCACTCTCTGGGATAGATTGGATGGAAGCGATGGTCGAAATGGGCAATGAAATGCTGAGCTTTACCGCCGCCCGTATAAAAGAAGACGTGGAAACCCAGCAAAAACTGATGAAGGCGAAAGAGGTGACCGACGTCCAGAAAATACAAACCGCATTCTTTAAAAAAGCGATGGACGATTATGCCGCCGAATACGCCAAACTGCTGGAAATCGGCAAAACCGTGATTGAGAGACCTCAAGCACATACCGTGCCGGTTTGAACTGCATCGCTCGCTTAGGAACCCAACATGAAAAATAGCACAATCTTATTGGTGATCGGCACTGCTACGCCGCTCACCACCTTGGCGCAAAAGCTCGAAACGATCCGCGCCATTCCTGCTCATGCTGCCATCGTTATTGTGGCCGAGATGCCGGTGTTTTCCTACTATGCCGTCGGCGTCGAACCCTTTGGCACCCCCGATATTTCTCCAGAGTGGCAACAGCAGGTCACCGCGACCAAAGCGGCACTGCATGCAAAAGAGACCGAGGTCGAAACCTTGCTTCAGCAACACGAGCTGTCTGGCGATGTGACCACGGTCGCCGCTGAACCGGGCACCATCGCAGATCACGTGGCCCGCCGCGCCATGCTGTGCGACATGGCGTGGATTGACGAAAGCCTGCGCCCCTCCAAGATGCTATTCAAACAGGCGCTTTACGGTGTTTTGTTCCAATCCCCCGTTGGCGTTCTGTTGAACACACCGAACGGGAACGTTCTGCCGGATCCCAAACGGGTGTTTGTCGCGTGGAACACGCAGTTGCAAGCCGCCCGCGCCGTTCAACAAGCACTGCCGCTGCTACGTGCCGCCGACGAAGTGATTATCGGAACCTTTGACCCGGTTATGACCGAGTTTGGCGAAGGTGAGGACCCCGGTGTCGATGTCGCACAATGGCTGACCCACCATGGCTGCAACGTCACCGTTCAGCAGTATCCAAGTGGCGGCCAAACCCTGAGCCATTGCATCATGGAGCGCGCCAAGGAAACCGGTGCGGACCTGATCGTAATGGGTGCCTATGAGCATTCCAAAGCCCGCGAAGCCATCTTTGGCGGCACGACCCGCACGTTGGTCGAACAAACCGACCAGCCGGTGTTTCTGGCCCATTAACCAATGGTGGCTGCATCTAGCGCCCAATCGTACCCCCGCGATTGGGCGCATTGCCATGGCACATCATACTTCCCACGATGACGCTGGACGCCCCTCTTGATTTCAGAGACATTGTGCGAAAATGCCCGCCAGTCGGCAGGGTTAAGATAAGGGGAAATGCTATGAAACTGGTACGTTATGGTGAGGTCGGTGCAGAAAAACCGGGTCTGATGGACGGCGAGACACTGCGTGATTTATCAAACCACGTGGCAGACATCACTGGCGATATGCTGAATGATGCAACGCTTGAAACACTGCGCGGGATCGATCCGGCATCCTTGGCCGAAGTAAAAGGCAACCCGCGTCTGGGCCCCTGCGTCGGCAATATTGGTAAATTCCTGTGCATCGGGCTGAATTACTCTGATCACGCGGCAGAAACCGGTGCGGCGATCCCCGAACACCCGATTTTATTCTTCAAGGCGAACTCCGCCATTGTCGGTCCAAATGACGACGTGGTCATGCCGCGCGGGTCCACCCATACAGATTGGGAGGTCGAGCTGGGTGTGGTGATTGGCAAGAAGGCGAAATACGTCTCGAAAGAGAACGCGCTGGAACATGTTGCCGGGTATTGCGTGATCAATGACGTAAGCGAGCGCCATTTTCAGACCCAGCTGACAGGGCAATGGACCAAAGGCAAAAGCTGCGACACCTTTGGCCCCACGGGCCCGTGGCTTGTCACCCGTGATGAAATTCCCGACCCGCAGGCGCTGGACATGTCGCTGGACGTCAACGGCAAGCGGATGCAGACCGGCAATACCAGCACCATGATTTTTTCCGTGGCCGAGATTATCGAACATCTGAGCGGATTGATGACCCTGCACCCCGGCGACGTGATCACAACCGGTACCCCGCCCGGTGTGGGCATGGGGATGAAACCAAACCCCGTCTACCTGAAAAAGGGCGACGTGATGGAATTAACCATTCAAGGCCTTGGAAAGCAGCGTCAAAAGGTTGATCAAGACGTCTGACATCTGTTGATCCAGGGACGTTTCGGCCAGATCAATTCAGGATCACCCCTGCCGTGCATGATTAGAAAGCTGCTGCCGAACCGGGGGCTTTTGCGCTTGGGGCGGCGGCCCTAGGATCTTATCCTTGTCCCCGAATTTGGTCATACGGCCCTGATCAAGGATCAAGATCTTATTCACGGCCGCAATTGCGCTTGGCCGGTGGGCCATCACGATGACGGTGCTGCCAGCCGCGCGTAGCTGCGTAATTGCATCTTCCAGCGCGGTATCCCCTGCCCCGTCAAGATGCGCGTTCGGTTCATCCAGCACGATCAGCGCCGGTTTGAAAATAACCGCGCGGGCAAGGGCAATACGCTGGATCTGCCCGCCGGACAAAGGCGACCCAGACGCACCGCCGACCTTGGTTGCATAGCCGTTGGGAAGCCGCAAAATCAGGTCATGCACATTGGCAAGCTGCGCCGCCGCAACGATATCGCCATCGGTCGCATGCGGGTCAAACCGGGCGATGTTCTGACCGATTGTGCCCGGCAAAAGCGTCACCGATTGCGGTAGATACCCGATATGGCGACCAATCGCCCCGACGGGCCATTTGTCAAAACCGGCCCCGTCAAGGCGCACCTCCCCCCGGTCGGGTTGCCACGCGCCCACCAAAAGACGCGCGAGTATTGATTTTCCCGCCGCAGATTTTCCGATCACCCCCAAGCCATCGCCGGGCTCAAGTCTAAAGCTAACGCTTTGCAGCAGCAGTTCTTGCCGTGTGGCGCTGGCACCAGCGGCAAATTTCGTCAGCGATGTGACGGTCAGGCGGCCAGAAGGTTTGGGCAGATCGATATTACCATCCTGACCTTTCCAACCTTCAAAAAAACCCATTAGGGCGCGATGGGCGAAAAGCGTCTGCGCAATGGCGCGCCACTGTCCGATGGCTTGGTCAATCGGGGCAAGGACACGACCCGACAACACCGAAGACGCGATAATCATACCCGGCGAAATCTGTTCCCTCAGCACCAAAACAGCGCCAACCGTGAGGATCGAGGATTGGAGCAAAATGCGAAACGTCTTGCTAAAGGACGCCAGAATTTCGCTGCCCTGCGCCGCGTGTTGATGGGTTTTCAGGCTTTCCAGCTGCATCGCTTGCCAATGCATCGCAAGGTTATTTTGCATGCCCATGGCGACCACGGCCTCGCTATTGCGCAGCGCTTCGGTCGCGAATTCGGATTGGCGTGCGGCACCGTGATTGCGTTGCTCTTGCCACCTGCGCGCGATGAACCCTGCAAGCCACGCGGCGGCCCCCGCAACAACCGCGCCGCCCACGACAAAAAAGCCAAGTACCGGATGCACTAAAAACAATACGGCCAGGAACACAGGCACAAAGGGAAGATCAAACAAGTTGCCCGCTGTGGGCCCCGACAAAAACTGACCGATCCCCGACAGATGTCGAAGCGGGTCAGAAGCGTCGGCATTGACGCCTTGTTTTGCCTGAAGTTGGGCAAAGAACCCGCTGCGGCCAAGATCACATTCCAGCCGTGTGCCGATGCGCGATAGCATGCGCTGGCGCAACAGATCAAACAGCCCGAAAAACAGATATAAAACGACAACGATGGCAAAAAGCCCCATCAATGTAACGACCGATCCGCTGGACAGAACGCGATCATAAACCTGCAGCATATAGATCGACCCGGTGAGCATCAGAACGCTGATAACCCCGCTGATGATCAGGACGAATGCAAACCCCGTTTTTTGCCTGCGCAAGGCCGCAGCATATTTATTTGACGCGTCGGCCGCCACCATTGCAGCTGCTCCTGGGAAACTTTGGATCGATCCGATGCTAGGGGCAAAACCTTTCGCTTTGGAAAGCACGCCTGATCTATGCGCAGAAAAATTTAGGTAACTCGGCTAGGTGTCGGGGCGGGCGTGCATATCGCGCCCCGCCGCACCCACATAATTCGGCGTTAGGGACTGTGTATATTGAACCGGCTGTGCGTTCCTAAACTTCGGCAGCGGGCGTTCGGGAACGTACCAGATTTTCGGACTGCGCAACGCTGCGGGCTTTTCCGGGAACAGCCACATGCCAGCCCCGAACAGAAAGAAAACCAGCGCATATAGTGTACCCCAAATATGCACTGTCGCCAGCGCCAACGTCAGCCCGACAAAGCAAAACACCCATGCCCGCCGCAAGGGCCATATCGGGTCGTCTTCGCGCAAGGGCCGCAGGCCGATCCGCCAAATTGCATAGCCGTAACCGGCGGCCAAAAAGGTAAATCCGGGGATGCCGTACCGCATAGCGGATAGCAGCCAAAAATTATCAATGCTGGGCGTGTGCATCCAGACCGGGCGAACCCAATCGTTCAGGCCCAAGCCCCAGATCGGATGGGCCCAGACATTAACCATACCCCAGTCGAAAATGGTGGCGCGCCAATAGGCGCTATCAGCTGAAAAGGTTGCATAGCTCATGAAAACGCGCATCGGTGTGCGGTTCGACAGCAGATCGACAATGCAATAGCACAGGACCAGACCCACCAGCAGGATCACCCATCGATTGGCCTGCGCGCGGAATACCGCAGCCCACATGATCAGTCCAATCTGCACAGCGACCGATAAAATTGCCCCACTGGAAAGCGCCAATAGGCCAGCCAGGCATATTAAAGCCGTCAGCACCAAGCGGGTGAACAGGGTTAACGTCGTTTGCAGCCCCACCAGGCAGATCGCTATGCCAAGGGAGCAAAACACACCCCAATGGATCGGATGTTCAAATCCCATCTGCACCCGTTCCAGCCCCAGCCGTCTGTCGATCGACAAATCAGGGGGAGCAGTCAAAAACGGAATATGCCCTGCCATTTCAATCAGCGGCGACGTGCCGGTGATCGCTTCGATCACTGCAAAAGGCAGGCACAGAATGATCATCGCAACAATCGCATGGATCAGCGTCAGAAAATCGTCGCGGTCGCGGATACAGGCACGACCCAGCAAATAGGCCCCCAGAAAATCCGCCCCCGTCGCGCCAGCGTTTTGCAGTGCTTGATCGGGGTTATTCACCCACAAGGCCAAGGCCATCCAGATGAAATGAAGCGTAAATAGCGCATCGGTCGCGATCAACGGCCCGTAACACCCCCGCGCCAAATTCACCGCAAGCGGAATGATCAGCAGGATCAGCAAAAGACGCGCCCCACTTAGATAAAGCGGCCCAATATTAACCCCTATCGGCAAGATAACCAGCGCAAGGAAGACGCCAATCACGACACCAACAAAACGACGCCGCCGCGTGTCCGGGGCATCCAACCCGCCAAAATTACGCGAAAATACACTGTCCGCGATGCTCATCCAATAGACCCTGCCTGTGGCACTAACACTCAAAACGCCCAACAACGATTGAACCCTGCCAAGCTTAAAATACGGTGAAGATTAACGGCACCGCCGACCAAACCCCTGCCCGCGCAACGCCAAAGAGCCCGCTGATATACCGGGCAACCTTGAAGAATTGGTAACGGGAAGGTCTGCCATGCAAATGACAATCGGGATCGGCACGCATCTGGGACAAACACCAACGGGCGACCAGGCGGCGGCCCCCCCCGCCGGCATTTCCCATATCCTAAGCGACGGTTGGCGGGCATTTCATCCGCAAGCTGCCGATGTCACCCCCACGTCGCCCCCCATTATCGTCACCAGACAGGGGTTCGATGGATCGGGCAATTCGACCACGTATAGCGACAGTGTCGCGATCACAACCCGCACCCGCGAACCCTATCCGGATCAAGACACCCTAACCGGAACCGACGTCGCCTTGTCTGATTTCATCTATGCGGGTGACACCATCAGCTGTGTCCCCAACACCAGCACCCTTGCCTATCCCAAGCCCATCGCGATGTGGCTGAACCATGATCGCGAACATGCGAACGGGCCGGTTCACAGGTTGCGCCTTGCCGTCGCGCATGGGTTTGCAAGGCTGGGCCGTCCCGTGGCCGCTGTGAAATTCATCGCCAGCGACGGGGTGACCAGCGTGGCGCAAACGGTGTCGTCCATGACCTCGACTCAGTTCGAGGCTTCCGGTCTCCATGTCCCGCATTTCGCGACTGACATGGATTTGACGCCCCTGACCCAAGGCGCGTTACTGACAATTGATGCGGTGATTTATCCGTGGGTCGGCGACACGTTTACCATCTCGACCGATGCGGACCCCTACCCATCCCCCAACTTGACAACCTTGCGTTTGCTCAACGACCGCACAGGCGCATACGGCGCTGCTTTGGCCTATGTCGACAGCGCATCGGGTGATGACAGCACCGGCGCTGTGGCAAGCGATGCAGCGCCAGCGGGTACACCCTTTGCCACAATCGCAGCGGCCGCGGCGGCCATTGCGACGTTCAACGCAAACACCTATGGGCGCCCGAATGATGCGGGTGGCGGTATCATCAGGCTGGTCGAAGGAGTGCATGATTTCACCCCTTTCAAAAGCCAAGGCACCAGCATCGACGTGCCGCTTGTCGTTGAGGCTGCTGATCCCGCCAAGCGCGGCACCACGATCCTGACGGACGGGGGCAGCAGCAAGTTCAACGCCATCCCGGCCCAGCTGAAAATCCGCGATCTGACCCTGCGCAAGACCGGGGGCAGTGTGGTGTTTTTGGACAGTGGTGCCGCATCAGCCAACCATCTGTTCGTCACTGAAAACTGTATTTGGGATGCCAATAACACCAGCTATTACGGTGCGTGGGTGTACCGTGTCGGTCGGTTCTTTCAACGCAATTGCGCGATTGGCGCAGGCGGTGACCCGCGGCAGGGCAACTTTTTCTCGACCGAAGCCACGATGGTCACTGCGATCGGATGTGACCGCTGTGCGGGCTCCATCACCTATCAGGCAGCGGGCTGTTCAAACCTGCCTGAATTCAACTGGCGCGCCCCCACCACTGCGCGGCCCGCGATGAACGGTCTTTTTCTGGGATGGAATGTCTTTACCAACGGCACGACCTCGAACCCGATCATCAATATCAACGCCCCCATCGGCCCGCGCGGCTTGGCTTTTGTCGGGAATATTGTTGAAAGCTGGGGCAGCAGCAGCAATGCGGCCCTGCGCCTGAATGCCGATGGTGATGCCAGCCCCGCCGAAAACGTGGTGTTCCAGCACAACAGCATCGTCGGAGAGCGTATTAATCTGATGTATCTTGATGGTGCCGTGAATGTCGCGAAATCTGCTCATGTCCGCTTTAACCTGTTTGAGCGGCTGAATATCAAAAGCGATGTTTTTGCGAGCGAGGGCGGAAATACCGGCAACTGGCCCGTCCGTTACAAGGTCGGCTGGTCGCATAACGCAATTGCCAGCGGGTCGAACAACGGCGCAGGGTATGGCCCCGTTTCATGGTTGGGCGAGACCCCATCGGCGGGTGAGACGACAGGCACCGCGCCCGCCTTTGTCGATGACAGATCACATCTCGGATCCGATACAGGCGGCGGCGACTATACTCCGACGTCGGCATCGGCCCTGCCCGTCATTCCAGTTGGCCGCACCGCCTATCCCGTCGATTTGGTCGGGAATGTCATCATTGCGGGGCAATCTTGCATCGGGGCCATCACCACACCCGTTTAAGCCGCAGCACCTTAACGGCCCGCGC
>NZ_CAXHZD010000010.1:0-53423 GCF_964021855.1 uncultured Sulfitobacter sp. | reverse complement strand
AATTGAATCAGCAGTTCACCTGCCGATCAAGGAAGAGTTTTTCAACAAAATCGGCTCTTTTCTGACCTTCGCCGCGCCATGTTCGAACGGCCGGTTCTAGTTTCTCAGTATTGTGGTTTACTCACCCAATAGCTCTTCAATGAAATCTTCCTGACGATCCAGCATCTCTTCCCAGTCCTTTGGCACATGTGCCGAGCGTTCAACTGTCTCGGGTTCAATCAACCTTTTTTCAGAGTCCACCGCCATTACGCGCATCCCCCGTGACTGTCGTCGCCGCGATCTGTCCCGCACAGGTGCGTTTTCCGCAGTCTCGATCAGCTCCGGCGCTTCAGCTGGGTCGGAACGATCATCTGAACTCCACGGCCCGACACCTTCGACGCTTGGGGGATACGGAAACGGTTTGCCATCCTGCCGCTCAACCATTTGTTTGAACAACGGATCATCATAATACTTGATGCGCTGCGCTTTAATCGGATGCTGCGGCGACGCAAGAATAATAACCTCATCCGGGTCCATTAAACGCGCTTCTGTCTCCGACAACAGCGGCCTCTCTTCAAGCCGCGCTGAAGTCGACGTCGCCCCGAGAATTCCCTTGTTGCGCCCATACATCCGGGTAACCGCCTCCCGCGTCGTGCTGCCGACAGCCGCCGAGACTTCCTTCACGGTGCGCTGGTCCCGCGGTGTGATGTAGAGCTTCAGCCCTGCCCCGTTCTCGAGACTCTCGCGCCCCTCGGGTCCATATATCCGATCCAAGGATGCCAGCGATTGTGCGATCATTGCCACCCTGCCGCCATAGCCCGCCAGTGAATGGATTGCCCGCTCAAGATAGGGCATCGCCCCCATCTGTTGAAACTCATCGATCATCATCATCACGGGCCAGGGCTCATCCGTGCCAGGTTCGTTAAGCCGGATCGAGGCGATGAGGTCAGCGAACATCAGGCGCAGGAGCGGGGCCAGCGTCGCAATGTGATCTTCGGAGACCGCAATGTAGAGCGACTGGGGTGTCTTTCTGAATGTCGAGAAATCAAAGTCGCTGTCTTGCGTTGCCGAACGCACTGCCGGATTATCCCATTGCTTAAGGCCCGCTGTCATCAGCGCCTGGATGTTTGATGTCAGGAGCCGGGAAGACGCGCTGGCCGCATTCGTCCAAAGCTCACGCAGAACGGTCTCTTCGGACTCGTCAGCATAGATCTTGTATTGCGCGTTCTTATACTCGCCGCCCGCAACGATCTTGTTCACCTCGCCCAGGTTCGGCGTGCCGCGCTGGATCGCCAGCAGACAGGCGGCGACGAAGATCGACTTGCCTGCCTCAGAGAAGGTGTCGAGTGTCTTGTTGTCCTTGTCGAGGAACAGATCGGCCAGAATGCTCACTTCGGTGAAGCGCTGCGCGAAAGTAGGTGCCTTGGCGATCCGCGCCAGCGGATTGTAGCGATGCGTCGCATTGGCCCAGTCAAAGGGGCTGAAGCGATAGACCTCATCCCCGTTGATGGCGCGCAAGCGAGATGTCTTCTCAAAGTTCTCGCCTTTGACGTCGAGCACCACGACAGACCCTGCAAAACTTAAGAGGTTCGGGATCACGAAACCGACCCCCTTACCTGCGCGGGTTGGCGCCACCATCATCACATGCGGAATTGTGGTTGAGGAAATGAATTCTCCTTTTGATTTTGGTGCCCCGAGCTTGCCGCAGACGAAGCCCTGGCCAGGGCTCTGCAGCATGTCGTTTTTCTTAAGCTCGGGTTTCGTCTGCCAATGAGCCGAACCGTAATCGTCCCGTTCCTTTTTCCAGGTCCAGGCCAGCGCCAGACCGCCCAAGCCAAGCGCGCCAAACCCAACCGCACCGAATGCCACCTTGAACGCTTCCGGGTGCGCGGCCCGAGTTGCCGCACTCGCCTTCCAGACGGCCAACATATCAAAACTGGTGAACCCAGTCTTGAGCGCCAGCGTCAGGTAAAAGCTGGCGATGATCGTGCCAAGAACCGCGCCGCAGATGGCACCGAACGGAAGGGCGGCCCAGAGAGGAAGTGCCTTGTTCATTTTTCCATCCTCCCCTTAGAATTCCATCTCGTCATCAAGCCCACGATCTCGGCCGAGGTCTTTGCCCAGCGAGTGCTCGTGTTCCTGACCCCGCATGCGCGCCACCTCGATGGCTTTGTCCTGCTGCAGACCTGATGCGCGGTCCGTGAAGACTTGATCGCCGGTCTCCTCAAATGTCATCTCGAGGAATTCTTGCGTAACAGTGATCTGGTCGATCTTGTTGGGCAGCACATCATCCAGCACCTGGTAGTTACCGCGCCGCAGCTCGGCGAGCCCTTCCTCACCCAACTCCTTGAACAGCTCCGCCTGCAGCGTGCGCTCAACGGTTTCTTCCTGCGTCTCGGAAAGCTGGCCATCCCGCAGCATGTCCGCCAGTTCTTGCAGGTATGTATTTGGTGTCCGGTCGTCCTCATCGATCAGGGGCAGATCGGCCGCTTCTTCCTCGGCAAGGCTCGCACCAATTGCGACTCCCAACTCCTTTGCCCGCTCCATCAGCGCATCCATCACGCCATCGACTTTTTCCAGCGCGGCATCGAGTTGATCCTCGTTGGCGCTATCGACGGTCAGCCCATCTTTGCCCAGAACGGCGTTCATGTCGCGTTCGACCCAATCCTGCGCCATCCCGTAGTTTTTGGTGCCGCCAGACGTGATCCGCGCCACCAAATCCTCTCCGTCCATTCCGGCCTCGTCCGCCTGTTCCAGTACGTCTCGCAAACCGTTGTCATTGCCTGACTGCAGGGCGGCGATCAGCACATCGTTGCCAGCGCCAGGCGGATAGGGTTCTTCCAGCTGCTTGCCAAAGCGCGTGCGCAGGTCTGGGTCGGGGACCATTTGCGACAGGTCCGCAATGACTGGTGCCGCTTTCGCCTCGAATGCCGCGCGCTCGGATACGTCAAGCTCTTCTGCTTTCAACCGCAGCGCTTCAATCGTACGCTCCGAGTAATCGATGGCATCACCGACGGTTACAATATCCTTCATATCAATCTCTCCTTCGGTAAATTTCCATGGCGTGCCTGTGCCAAGGTTTGCCGCCATGCCGCGCACAGCCCGGGCCATATGACCCTGATCCATGCGGTCCAATTGGTTGGCGAGGGCTTTGTAGTCTTTGGCGAAGCCCACCACCTGCGCCTGCGCGATAGCAGACTCCTCTGTCGTCATGACAATTTCGCGGGGAAGACGCGCCTCTTCCTTGGCGCGGTAGATCTCTTCAAGTCCCGCAGGCTTCTCGAAGATACCCCGTTCAAGCCGCGTGGTGGCATCGAGCATGACGCCATAGCCTTCGGCGATTTCGGCCTGCTTCTCGCGCATCAGCTGTGGCGACATCACGCCTTCGGCCCAGCAGGAAAACCATGTGCCCTGTTCGAGCCCACGATTGTTCAGGATGATATGGGCGTGCTTGTGCGCCCGGTCGTCATGGACCGCGAGAACGTAATCCCACTGGTCGCCATATTCACCGCTCTCGAAAAAATGCTCGGTCCAGTCCATCGCGATCTCGCGCACCTGATCGACTGTCACGTCGGTCGGAAAAGACAGCAGCATGTGCGATGTGAAGCCAAGCTTGGTCGACCCGCGCCAGGTCTCCGCCCAGGCCTCGATGATGTCCGACTTTTGATCCTCGGTCAGCACCGCAGCATCGGTCAGCGCATTGGTCATCGTCGAGTATGTATAGACCGCCTTGTCGTTGATGTAGCTGAGCTGGTTGCCAAGAGATGCCTGTGTCTTACACCCCCCTGCCCTGATCCGTTTAAAGACCGCTGCCCGGCTTTGACCCGTCGCGGCCTTCGCGACATTGCGCGCCGACATCGATCCGACGCGTGCAAAACTCCGCCCCTGCCGTCGGCCGGCCAGCCGCGCGTCGATCCGCGCCGCAGCCTGGCCGCGGATGCGCTCATCCTCCCAGAGCCTTCCCATGACCGTGGTATAGAGGGCGAGCGGATCAGCCATTACGAGAGTTCCGGTTCGCCAAGGAAGGATCATGCCTCATGGCTCGCGCCTCATGTTTGCCGAAAGGCAGCGATCCGCGTTTGAACTGGAACTATCAAGGACCAGCCTCAGCTCGCCAGCTTCGCGCGGCCTGCCCTCCAGAACCGCCGGTTCCGGCTCTCCGGTTTCTGCCTTTTTCGGCCACGCCTGATGGCGCTGAGCCTGCGCCGCATCCTTCATCTGACCGAGCGTGCGGCTCATGCTTTGCGTCAGATCGAGAAGGTCGATCAGCACTGCGCGATCTGTCTCCGAGACCGCCAGCCTGCCGCGATGCACCGCCTTCGCAAGAGCCAGCCCAGCGTCGCGTACATCTTTTGCCTGACGCCACGCCGTGCAGAATTCTGCGACCAGATCGCGCGGCACATCAAGGAACCCGCATCGCCCGCGCAGCACCGCATTCAGCGCCTGCGATCGATTGGCAAAGCCCCGCGCGCGCCATTCCGCATCAAAGGCTGCGAGCTCTGATGCCGAGGCGCGAAAGCTGACCCGTTCCGAGGGATCACGCACCGCCAGCCCTTCACCCTGCTCTTCCTTGGCAAGACGCGTCACATGCCTGCGAGAGACGCCGTAGGCTTCCGCCAAGACTTTAGGGGTTTCACCTGCTTTGTAACGCCGCGCCAGTTCAATGCGCTGCTCCAGTTTGAGGCGTTTTGGTCTTCCTGTCTTCATCACAAACGTACCTCGCTACATCCAAAATCAAGCATCCGACGGCGCGTGCGAGGCAGCGTTTGCTTGCAAGCGCGCATCCATGTGCAGGCGGATTCATTGTTGCGTGGCACGCTCTCTAGACCCCTCGGACAAATGTCGCAGACAAGTGGCATATCCTGCCAACGTCCTTCTCTTCCCTTTCCTTCATATATCAATACATCATATTGCGCAATTTGTTTCTCTGTATGTTTTATCATTGTGCTTTTCCAGTGAATGAAGACACAGCACTAGGCGCGGTTCTCGGGCTGCCCCTCGAGTCCGTGCCGCAGCTTGTTCCAAGAGAAGATGCAACAGGTGGGAACGCCGCCGCCGGCTCACGGCGAACCATCAACATGGGCTGCTCTCAACAGTACCCGCGCCTGAGGTTCTGTCTGAACTTGCAATGTTCGGACAGATACGAAGGGGCGGGACAGGTCTCAACCGACGGGGCTGACAGGCAGGGTCAAGGGAGGCCAGAATTGCCTCGCCAATTCTCTGCCGCA
Organism: uncultured Sulfitobacter sp.; assembly: GCF_964021855.1. Taxonomy (NCBI): domain Bacteria; kingdom Pseudomonadati; phylum Pseudomonadota; class Alphaproteobacteria; order Rhodobacterales; family Roseobacteraceae; genus Sulfitobacter; species uncultured Sulfitobacter sp. Next base: position 48,216 of record NZ_CAXHZD010000010.1, on the reverse strand, counting down.
AAAACCGGGAAGGCAAAGCCGATAGGTTTTTGGGGATGGCCCCCTTGAGGCTGTTTGGCGGCTCTGTCACAGCACACTTCCAACTCCAATGGAAATCATCAGGACTGCCCTACAGTCCTGTCATCCGCAACCGTGACCGCGGCCAAAGGCAAAGGTCTCAACGGCACGCACAGCGATCTCTGGAACGTAAGAACGGGCCGCCTGACGGCGGCCCATCCTCGAAGAAAATTTACTCTTGGGGTTCCTTTGAACTTGGTGGGAACATCACCAGCTCCTGGACACCGACGGGGAAGTCGAGCTTGAGGCTGAAGAACTCCGAGCCGTCCCCGTTGCGGGTGTTGCGGAACATAGCCCCGACACGTTGGAAACGGGTGCGCTCCGCGCCTTCGCCATCGGTGTATTTGACGGGAACTGTTGCGACGTAATGGTTGGTCATTTGGGTCTCTCCTTTTTGCGATGGGAATTTTTTGGCACGGGGGCTAAGGACCGGTCGCAAGCGCAAATGCGGAGGGTCCGCGCCATAGGCGTGGAAACCGTATTTGTGCTTGCCGAAGCGCAGCGTAGGGCACGGCCGGTCCGACCCCGTGCGATCCACATCAATGAGCAAAAAGAAGAGACCCAAATGTGTGCGCCCATATCGCAGTCGCCACAGGTCTCGTTGATCTCGTTTGGAACGAAGGTCAGGATCGCTTTGATGCAATATGTTGGGGTTTGGTCTGTTGCCCTAGGCGGGTGATTGCGTGTTCGATGATGAATGCGTGTCTGGAATCTGCGGTCACGAGTTGGTGATGTTCCGGCCTTTGAGCTCCACGCCATCCTGCCGAGATGGGTTACTGTCAGGCGGCCCGAGGTTGACGAACAGGTGCCCACCCAAACGCACCTTATTTTGCACGCCACCCTTGAGAACGAAGAAAGGGCCACCCGAAGGTGACCCTCTCTGGCTTACGCCTCGCCCGGTGTCTTTGCCGGATCAGCGACCCGCATCACCGTCAGACCTTTCGCTTCGGCTTTCTGTCCGAGGTTCAGTGCGACCCCGTTGCCCCCGAAGAGGACAACTCCAGTTGCGGCAAACTTATCGTCCAGCATCTCGTCATTGCACTTGAACGGTGCGGCACGTCCGTGTGCAGACCAACGCGGATCGAAGCGCGCTTGGTTGATGCACCGCGCGCGTGCCCACCGGGCCGCAATCATTTCCGCTCCATGCTTGCCGCCTTTGTGGCAGATGAAGATATCCTGATTGCGGTTTTGCTTGATGCGATCCCGAACCTTGTCGAGTGTGCGGAAGATGACGTCGATGTCGGTCCAATCGGTTGCCCCTGAGACGATGAGCGGCACCCCCTCGACTTTTGACTTGGCAGCTGTCTCGCGATCATGCTGCTCCAGAAGCTGCTTGGCCTCGAAGACCGCTCCCGTCTCTTGCGCCCGAACGCTGGCCCGCGATCCCGCTGCAGGGATAAAGGCGTTCCCGGTCTCGGCCTCGTAGCATTCCGCTGCCGCTTCCCCCATCGTCTCGATGGCGTCCACGATCTCGCGCAATTGCACGAAGCGCGCTTGGGCCTCTTCGAGTGCTGTCTCAGCGATTTCAGATCCGTCGTGGCATTTTGCCAATGCGCCGATCTTGTCGGCTGTGCGATCAACTTCTTTGCCGAGGGCCACCTTGCGACGCTGCAGGATTGTCGCCAACCCATGCGCGAGAGGTTCGATCTCTCCTTCAAGCCCGGTATTACGAAGCTGTCCGAGCAGAGTCTCGAAGGTTTCGCGGATGATGCTGTCTTTCAGGATGTCATCGTCCGGGATTGGCAGGTGTGCGTCTTTCTCTGTCAGGCCGAAGAGTTCGATTGTCTCGTATGTTGTCGCTTGATCGTAGGCCATGTGTTCATCTCCAGATGTTTGAGTTTGATGACCACCACGTGATTGTGGGGGCATGGCCGATTTCTGGTTCACCGAATCTGTCCGGGTCAGGGACGGCGCAGCCGCCAGCTTGCTGGGCGCAAAAGTTTTCGAAGCGCCACGCTCGCAACAAGCCCACCCTCACGCGCGGGACGGACCTGACAACCCGCACTGCCCTCGCTGAAAAGTTTTGCGATCCTTGAGGCGGGCTGATTCTGTGGCCATCCGGAGGATATGCTTCCATACTCATGTGTGTGTGTTTTGACGCCAGGTTTGCCCGACGCGAGCAGGCAAGCGGTGGGCCGGACACGCAGGCGGGTGCAGCGGCGGGATCGTTTTGCTTTAGCAAAACAGACCAAAGCGAAGGCCGCAGGCGTGGCCGAGACCCGCCGTGCTCGCGAGACGGGCAAACCGGGACACACAGTGCGCCACCGCGGTAAGGCCGCATGGCCGCATGCGCGACGGACCAAAGGGCCGTTATTTGTGATCGTGAAAAGAGGACTCTGCACAGACTAAACAGAGAACAATCGAACCCAATTCTTGATTTCAAACAATCGCTGGCCTATTTAGAACAAAACATGAACAATAGCTAACGTGTATGGATGTCGATTCTACATATGGGCAGGTTATCCGCTTGCCAAAACGCGAGGTGTCGCGTGGTCGGGATACAGACAGAAGGTCTGTGCCCCCCTCACTCACGGACGTGCTTTGCGAGAAGCCTGCCGATCCATCTGCCACCGGCTTTTTAATCGCATCGCTACCCGATACCAGTGGCCCTATCCTCTGGGTGCAAGACCATTCCTCACGCCGCGAGAACGGGCATTTATACACACCCAGCTTAACTGCATATGGTATCAATCGCCCTTTCCTACAGGTCCACGTAAGCCACCCCCGCGATGTGCTTTGGGCGATGGAAGAAGGTGCAGCTTGCGCTGGATTATCTGCTGTCATAGGCGAAATTCATGGCGCACCTGCGGTTCTCGATTTCACAGCAACCAAACGGCTAGCGATGCGGGGCGATGCCTCTGGTGTGCCCATATATCTGATCCGCAGCGGCGATCCTGGCGTTCTGAGCGCTGCCCGGATGCGCTGGCGTGTGACGTCGCTGCCGTCCGCGCGGTTGCCTCAAGACAGCCAAGCACCGGGGTTGCCGCAGTGGGATGTAAACCTTTTTCGTGCGCGCGGACGCGAACCGGGTCGGTGGGTAGCGCAATATGACCCAGACACCAAAAGAACCGCAGATCGTCTCAATCTGGTTTCCCGCGCTGACATTGGAAAGATGGATACGAGTGATAAGCCAGTATCGGACCGCGCCGGGGGATGATGTGCCTGTCGTTCTGTCCCGTGTCGGGTCACATGGGCTTGTGGTCCATTGCGTGAACCAGACGGCCCAAAGTCGCGGGATCAAGGTCGGCAGCCGAGTTGTAGATGCGCAAGCGATCCACCCTGATCTGCATATCGAAGCGGCTGATCTGGAAGGCGATCAAGCGTTGATGCAACGGCTCGTGCATTGGGCGCGACGTTGGTGCCCTTGGACAGCCCAAGACGGCACTGACGGGTTGTTGTTGGACGTCGCAGGCGTTGCGCATCTTTTTGGTGGTGAAGCTGCGTTGCTGCGCGATATGGTTCAGCGGTTTGCGATGCAGGGGCTGACAGCCAAAGTGGCCCTTGCTCCGACACGCGGTGCCGCGCAGGCCTTAGCGAGATATGGCGCAAGGCATCCAATTTGCACAGCAAGAGACGTGGCTATGCAGCTCGCTCCCTTGCCAGTTGCGGCCTTGCGCTTGGATGGGGCTACAAGCCAATTGCTGTCACGGTTGGGTTTGAAGACCATTGGAGCATTGGCCGACGTGCCGCGCGTTGCTTTAATGCGTCGCTTTGCGAATGTGGCCGCAGAGCGCAATCCACTGATCCTGCTGGACAAGGCAATGGGCTATGCGCCTGACCCGTTGAACGCACCGCCGGACCATCTGCGCTTTATGGCCCGTGCCCATTTGCCGGAGCCTGTGATTGATCCCATACCCCACTTAAAAGGCTTGGTAGAAAATCTGTGCGTGATACTTGCCAAGGCAGAACAAGGTGCGCGTCAGCTGCATCTGACAATCTACCGGATTGATAGCGAGTGCAGGACGGTGTCACTGTCACTGTCGAAAGCCAGCCGTGATCCGGCACATATTCTGCGGCTGTTTGATGGCAAGCTGGACAATATCGACCCCGGCTTTGGCTTTGACCTTTTGACGCTTGAGGCATCACGGGTGGAACCTGTTTCACTGGTGCAGGACCGTCTTGATGGTAAGCGGGATGCGCAGGCTGATGTGGCGGGATTACTGGACCGTCTGACCGCACGATTGGGCCGCGACAAGGTAACGTGGTCTACTTGGCATGAGACGCACAAACCAGAACGTGTCGAGGGCCATGTACCTGCATTGCAAGGTGCGCCATCCACCGCGCTTGTGCTGCTGCGTGAACGCCCACTGCGCATCCTCAAACCTGCCGAAGAAATCCGGGTGATCTATGCCGTACCCGAAGGCCCGCCTGCGCAATTTCACTGGCGGCGTGTACTGTATAGAACTGTGCGTCAGGCTGGACCCGAACGTATCGCGCCTGAATGGTGGCGCGACCGCCCCGGCACCCGGCTGCGCGATTACTACAAGGTCGAAGTGCAAGATGGACGGCGGTTCTGGCTGTACCGCGAAGGGGTGATCCACGACGGGCGGGGCGATGATCCGAGGTGGTTTCTGCACGGGTTCTTTGCCTGATGCCCCAGCAGGAAGGTCATAAGCGCCGCACCTTGGACGAGGGAAACGGTTTTGTCTGGCATCCGCCCAGCCAATATGTCGAGTTTGGCATGGCGAGTTGCTTTAGCTTTTTGCGGGCGGCGTCTGATGCCGTTGATCTTACAGCCACGGCCAACCTATTAGGGTATGATCGCATCGGCATCGCAGACCGCAACACGCTGGCGGGTGTCGTGCGCATCCACACCGAAGCGGCAAAAGCGTGTGTGTCGCCCTTGATCGGTTCGCGCTTGGTGTTGCTGTGTGGCACGGAAGTGCTGGCATACCCGCACGACCGCGATGGCTATGCCCGCCTGTCCACGCTGTTGTCCAAGGGCAAGATGCAAACAGCGGATGGTGAATGGCAGGAAAAAGGCGAAACACATCTGACGCTTGAGATGTTGTCGGCACACGCGAACGGTCTGCACCTTATCGTAATGCCATCCGAAAACCTTGATCTGTTTGAGGCAGGATTGCCCCGTCTGGTCAAAGCCTTGCCCCAGATGCGCTATATCGGTGCCACGTTCCTCTATCGCGGCGATGATCGTGCGCGGATCAATCGGTTGGATGGCTTGGCGGGGCAACACGGCATGTCAATTTTCGCGACCAATGATGTGCTATATCACGCACCTGACCGCCGCCCCTTGCAAGATGTGATGGTCGCTATCCGTGAAAGCGTGATCGTGTCAAAGGCAGGTTTCTTGCTTGAGGCAAACGCCGAACGTCACCTGAAACCACCTGCTGAAATGTGCCGCCTGTTTGCCCCGTGGCCCCATGCAATTGCAGCGACACGGTATCTGGCTGACATGATCAAATTCAAACTCACCGACCTGCACTATGAATACCCGCACGAAATTGTGCCGCATGGTCAGACGCCGATGCAGGAACTTGAACGCCTCACATGGAACGGGGCCAATGGGCGCTATCCCGAGGGTGTGCCGGACCATGTGGTCCAGATTATTCATAAGGAATTCGCCCTAATACAAAGCAAAAAAATCGCACGTTATTTCCTGACTATCAACGACATCGTGCGGTTTGCCCGCCATGAGGCTAACCCACCCATCCTGTGCCAAGGGCGCGGGTCCGCTGCCAATTCTGCCGTTTGTTTCTGCCTTGGTATCACATCCGTTGATCCTAACGAACATGATGTCCTGTTTGAACGCTTTCTATCCGAGGAACGGGACGAACCACCCGATATTGATGTGGATTTTGAACATGAGCGGCGCGAAGAAGTCATTCAGTACATGTACCGCAAATATGGCCGTCACCGCGCGGGCCTGTGCGCCACGGTCATCCACTATCGCCCGCGTTCCGCCATCCGCGAAGTCGGCAAGGCGATGGGATTATCAGAAGATGTGACCTCAAAATTGGCTGGCACAATTTGGGGCAGTTTCGAGGGGCAGATGGATGATGACCGTGCCAAGGAAGCTGGGCTGGACCTGTCCGACCCCTATCTGCGCATAGTTCTTACACTGGCAAAACAAATGATCGGGATGCCGCGTCACCTGTCTCAGCACGTGGGCGGGTTTATCCTGACCGAACGACCCCTGATCGAAATCGTCCCAATTGGGAATGGCGCGATGCCAGAGCGTAGTTTCATCGAATGGGACAAAGACGACATCGACGCGCTGCAAATCTTCAAGGTCGATATTCTGGCGCTGGGAATGCTCACTTGTATCGCCAAATGCTTTGATCTGCTTGAGGCCCACTATGACAGGCGGTTGGAACTAGCGACAGTTCCTGTTGAGGACCATGAGGATGACGACACTGGACGCCCGACCTATGACATGCTGTGCCGTGGTGACAGTCTAGGGGTTTTCCAAGTCGAAAGCCGCGCCCAGATGGCAATGTTACCCAAGCTACGCCCCCGCGTGTTTTATGATTTGGTGATTGAGGTTGCCATCGTGCGCCCCGGTCCAATTCAAGGTGACATGGTGCATCCGTACCTTCGCCGCCGTCAGGGTATGGAAAGCGTGGCCTATCCCGCACCCGGCCCACAGTATCCACAAGACGAATTGTTTAATATCCTAAGCCGCACTTTGGGCGTTCCCATCTTTCAAGAGCAAGCAATGAAAATCTCCATTGATGCAGCAAGGTTTTCCCCGCTTGAGGCCAATGAATTGCGCAAGGCGATGGCGACATTCCGGTCACGCGGCACAATTGAAAAGCTACAAGACAAGATGGTCGGGCGTATGACCAAGCGTGGCTACGATCCGGTGTTTGCACAGCGCTGCTTTGACCAGATCAAAGGTTTTGGAGAATACGGATTTCCCGAAAGCCACGCCGCCAGCTTTGCCAAGCTGGTCTATGTCTCAAGCTGGATGAAATGCCATTATCCCGCAGCGTTCGCCTGCGCATTGCTCAATTCCCAGCCCATGGGGTTCTACGCCCCTGCGCAAATCGTGCGCGATGCCCGTGATCATAGCGTCGAGGTGCGCGCGGTCGATGTGAATTATTCTGATTGGAACTGTACGTTAGAACCTTGTGGGGACGGGTTCGCATTGCGGTTGGGTATGCGGTTGGTGGACGGCCTGCAAGAAACGGCAGCACAACGAATCATGAACCGCCGCGATGCACCTTATGCAGATGTGGATGACCTCAAATCCCGCGCATCTTTGGATGTGAAAGCAATACGCAATCTGGCTGCTGCGGACACAATGCGTAGTATGGGCATCGACCGAAGACAGGCGCTTTGGCAATCGAAGGCGTTAAAAGACGCGCCTGCATTGCCGATTTTTGATCATGCACAAATAACAAGCGATGGACATGATCCAGAAGTCGTACTGCCAAAGATGCCAAAGGCTGAACACGTGGTCGCGGATTATCAAACCCTGCGTCTGTCCCTAAAGGCGCATCCCATGTCATTCTACCGTGCCAGCCTACGCGACCAAGGGTATCACGCCGCATCTGACTTGGCATCCATGCGACACGGACAACTTGTTTCCTTGGCCGGGCTTGTCTTGGTGCGTCAAAAACCGGGCAGCGCCAAGGGGGTATGTTTCATTACCCTTGAGGATGAAAGCGGTGTGGCGAACCTCGTCATCTGGCCCAAGATGTTCAAATCTTACCGCCCCACAATCATGTCCGCCCGCTTGATGGTTGTGCATGGACGTGTGCAAACAGATGGCCGTGTGATCCATGTTGTCGCTGATGACCTGCAAGATCGCAGTAAACGGCTTGCAGGATTGTCAGATGCGTCTATGCCGGAAATCACAACACGCGGTGATCATCCAACACATCCGATCCCCGGTCAGGTTGGGATCAGGGGCCATCCACGCAATGTAAGGGTCATTCCAAAGTCGCGGGATTTTCATTGAGTAGAATTGAAAGCGCCCATTCATTTTATTCATTGCAAGGGCAACTTCGTCCGCATCTTGCCTGTTCGTACCGTCCGCAGCGAATGGCGGCTTATCTTGCAGCCTCTATGAGTTCTTTCAGCCAAACCAACAAGAAAAGGGGAGCCACGTTACCGTGGCTCCCCTAGTCAGTCTAAACTATGTGCTGACAATTTCCGTTATGCAACCAACGACAACCCACCGCTTGAGTCCGGCTGCTGATCCTCGCTCTGCACGAACGGAATGATCGAGAACGTCTGACCTCCCCGCTGCTTTTCGTTCTGCACGGCGTTGACGCGCAGATCGCCATCGGGCGTGTTGATCAGCAACGAAACATAGTCGTGCCCTGTCCGGTTGCTCTTGGCCATCCAAGCGGAGCCAACGCGGATCGGCTTGCCTTTCGGAGAGCTGACCTCAATCCGGTAATCTGGGTGGGTGGCTTCGGTCTTGTAGTCGTTCTCGATCAGCATGAAATCCAAATCGAACATCATGTTGGCGATGTAACCTGCGAATGCGTTGTCAGCATCCATTGCGGTCAATTCACCCGAGATCGAGCCCGACTTCATCGTGCCGTTTGAGACCAGCGGAATGATTTCGAAGTCTTCGCTTTTGGCTTTGCGCGCTTCCTGCGTTTGCACCGCGTTGACGCGGAACGGCCCGAGACCAACGTCCAGCTGCATCGAGATGTAGGGATTGCCGCTGGTATTGCCGGTCTCGTTCCAAGCCGTACCGATCCGTACCTTGCGGCCGGATTTGTTAACGGCCGTGACATCATAGTCCGGGCTGCGCTCTGACATCTTTGCGCGGGTTTCCAACTGGATCGCGATATCGAACTTGGTGTTGTGAATGCTGCCGGTGAAGACTGCGGCTGCGGTGTCGGCGTTTTTGGTAAGGGTTCCTGCGAACATGAGACTTATCCTTCTTGAGTTATCGGTGCCCGACGTCTTGCCAGACCATCCGAGATTGCTTTTCGACCCCTTGTGGGATCACAAAACAGAAAGCCTGCTTTCCACTTTCACCCGACCTTTCCGCCCAGAACGCGCGCTATTTGCGGGTTGAGACAGTGCCGCATAGATCACCCTGTCTTTTCTTCTGACGGGCCGTCCCGGTGATGCCCCGCAAGGGGGCCCCACGATCCGCGATATAGAAGTTACCTTCCGCACCATTGAGCCGTGTTCCAGCGCGATTGGTCAAACCGATCGCGCTGCCATTTGGCAAATAGACAATCAGATACTGGTCAAGCCGGTCTTTGTGCACGACGTAGCCAGTGTTCGCCCAATGCACGGTTTTACCTGCATTTACTGCGGTTTTGATGTCTTCGATGTTCATGAGGTTCTCCTGGGGTGGCGCAAAAAAGCCTTCGAGACAGCAATGTCGCGGAGGCCGTCAGATGGGACGATGGCCCGAAATGGCTTTGGTTCAGCAAATGACTGTGCGCGCGTCCATCCAATCCTTGAACCCAAGGATCGTTTTGCCGGCCGACACTTCGGTCATCCAATCAGCGCGCGGATCACTGCCATGTTCATTTTGCACCAGATCAATATGCCCATTGGCCATCCAGCCTTCAGGCTGGATGCGCCGGAACCAGTCGACCATGCTCGGGATACGACCCTGACAGTCTTCCTTCACATGCTGCTCGCCGATCCAACGGACAGGAATGATGCGTCCCGCAGAATTTGTGATCGTTAGACCAAACTCTCGCTCCGCCTCGAAGATACCGTGGGTATGGTGCCGCAAGGCGCGGTGCGTGAAGAACGCCATATGCGCCTTGGACGCATCGAACCAATCGTGAATGGCTTGGTAATCCGAGGGATCACCACCGAATTTCTGTGCGGAGCTTTCGGCGTGATGCAGGGGATGCGCCATATCACAGCCCCTCGTGATAGCTGTGGGTGCTGTCGACAAAACGGTCTGCATGATCGAGGTCGATGCTGTCCTTGGCAATATCCCACGTCAGCGTGCCATATCCGCCTTCGTTGTTCTCGAAGCCCGGATGCTGCTGATAAGCAAAGTCCCAAGCGAAGTCGTTTAGCTGACTGTAAAGCTCGGTTGGCAGCGCAAAATCGGCCGGCTGCAGCGTGATGTCTTCGACATTGCCGGAATCGCCATATCCTTCATATTCTGCGGTCACCTCGGTGACTCCAAAGGCGCGCAACTGCGCAAGCAGCACGGCGCGGACCTCTTTGTTTTCGGCATCGCGCTCGGCAGCCCATTTTTCCATTGTGCTGGCGAAGTCAGTGTTTGTATCTGTCATGGTCTGTTCCTTTTGATGGAGGTTGCTCAAAGATCCCCGGCCCTGAAACGGAGCGAGGCTCACCAAGAATTTTGTTGGACCGAAAACGAGATCGGGGCGCGCGGCGCCGCTGTGAAACGGCACCTGATCGACCCCAAACCCGCACACCCGACCAAAAGCTGGCTTTCCCTTTAGGCTGCCCGATCGCTCGGCTGCGCCGCTCCGTTCCCGACGATCCGGGTCAGGATCGCTTCCGCATCCACACCCTCCCCATGAGGGACAAACACCCGCAGCTGGAAGGCGATAATTTCAGTAAAGCACCCCAAGACCTTCAGGCCGTCGATCGCGCCTTTGTCGGCACCGTTGATCTCAAGTCGCACATCCCCTGCAACACGGCGGCGCGTTAGCGTCAGGCCGCGGCCCAGGTCGACGGGCGCTGTCGTGCCAAGGGCGGCCGTCAGCATCTCACTCGGTGTTTCCGGCGTCCCCGTCATGAACCGCGCCCGCAGGGCTGCGGCTCCCTCCTCGCTGAGCGTGCGACCAATCATACTGGCGCAGCCTTCAGGCGTGACGCGATAGATGCGCTCGTTGCTTGTCGGGATGGTCTTCCAGATCGGCAACAACAAACCGGTGAGCAGGTAGAGCTTCGTCGTGGTGGTTTTGGGCAGGCAATCGGCTTCTTCATCCCAAAGGTGGATAAACTCGGGTTGATCGATGGCCTCCCACGCCGAGGACTCGAACTTGCTCTCCTCGAGATAGGATTTGCCAGTTGGTCGCACCACTTTGCGCATCAGGGTAACAATGTCTTCGTCATACATCTGCATCGGGCGTTTAGAGATCAGCCCGACCCGCCCCGACGCCCGATTGACCATCGGGAATTTGTCGAAGTTGTTGCCAAGAGCCGCATCTGCGGAGGCAATGTGAACCGGATCTGTGACTTCCAATCCGATAATCCGCGTCACTGCCCCCGATTGCGGGCAGGTCCAAAGATCCTCCGCCGAGACCTGTTTGATTGTCTCGCCTCGCAGCGTTTCCACCCCAAGATCCAGCGTGCCCGCGTCCCGCGCGCGTTCGGTCTGATCCGCGATGCGCTGCATAAACTCCGCAAAGAGCGCGTTTTGCATGTGGATCGGAAGCGCCAGCACCCGGTTGAGGAACCGTTGGATCGGCGGCAGTTCCTCAAGCAGCACACCGTCCTTGTCGATCAACCGCAGTGCTGTCCAATCGGTGAAGACCTCATAACCCATCGCCTCTGCACGCCCTGCGGCAAGATCGGCGTAGTATCCCCGCAGCGCAGACCGTGCGATCGGGCTTTCAAGATTATCCTCCTCTCGGAACATGCCTTGTGATCCGGTCTCGCGTTGGCCCTTGGTAAGCGCGCCAAGCTGATCGAGGCGCTTGCTGATCGTCGATGTGAAGCGTTTTTCGCCATGCACATCTGAGGTGCACACCCGAAAAAACGGCGCGCTGACCTGCGCCGAGCGATGCGTGCGCCCAAGCCCCTGAATGGCCGCATCCGCACGCCAGCCGGGTTCCAGCAAGTAATGCCGACGCCGCTTCTGGTTTTTGGCCGTTTGCGCCGCGTGATAGGATCGCCCTGTGCCACCCGCGTCGGAAAAGATCAGGATGTTCTTTTCGCCATCCATAAAGGCCTGGGTTTCGGACGAATTGCTGCTCGCGGCGCGTTTCTCGATGAAGAGTGCGCCATCACACGATTTGAGCGGGCGGATGGACCGCCCGGTTACTTCAGCCACCGCCTCGTCGCCAAATGCCCAAAGGATTTGATCCAATGCAGCAGGAATCGGGGCCAGCGCCATCAGATCCATCATCGCCTCGTCCCGCAGCGCTAAGGCTTCGCGAGAAACGACCAACGCGCCTGTCTCATCCCGCAGTGGCTCTGCAACCACATTGCCATCGATCTCGACAAGTCTCTGGGTGTGGATTGGAAAGGCCTGCTCGAGATAGCCGAGCACGTAGTCGCGCGGCGTCAGCGCGCCTTCGACCAGTTCATCGTCAGTATCCATCACCTCCAAGCGACGTTTCAGGAGGCTTTCGCCTGTCGAGACCACTTGGATGACGCAAGCATATCCATCAGATAGGTCTTGCTGAATAGCACTCACAATAGACGGCGCTTTCATCCCCATCAGCAGATGATTGAAGAAGCGCTGCTTTGTGCTTTCAAACCGCGACTTGGCGGATGCTTTTGCAGCAGAAGCATTGGTCTCGCCCGATGCATCGTTGACGCCCGTCGCGGTCAGCGCCGCTTCAAGGTTGTGATGGATGGTGCGGAACGCGCCTGCGTAGGCGTCATAGATCTCGGTTTGGGCAGGTGTCAGCGCGTGTTCCAGAACATCATATTCGACCCCGTCAAAGCTCAGCGCCCGCGCCGTGTAGTACCCGAGCGTTTTGAGATCGCGGGCTACCACCTCCATGGCGGCCACACCACCCGCCTCCATCGCCGAGACGAAACTCTCGCGGCTCGGGAACGGATATTCGGGTCCTTGGCCCCAGAGACCCAAGCGTGAGGCATAGGCGAGATTGTGGACGGATGTGGCGCCTGTCGCAGAGACATAGAAGACGCGGGCGCGTGGTGTGGCGAGCTGCAGGCGCAGCCCCGCAAGACCTTGCTGGGACGGCTTGGCACCCCTGCCCTGCTCTGATCCTGCTGCGTTTTGCATCGCGTGGGCTTCGTCGAAAGCGAGGACGCCGTCGAAATCATCGCCCATCCATGCGAGTAATTGGTTCAATCGCGTAGTGCCGCATTTGCCTGCGGATCGAAGCGTTGCGTAGGTCACAAACAGAATACCATCGCCCATCGTGACAGGCTGGTCAGGTTTCCATTTCGAGAGGGGCTGAATATCTGCGGGCGAGCCGCCGAGATCAGTCCAATCACGCACCGCATCCTCAATGAGAGTTGCAGACTTCGATATCCAGACGGCCTTCCGCCGACCAGAGAGCCAATTGACCAGAATAAGCCCCGCGCACTCGCGTCCCTTACCGCAGCCGGTGCCGTCACCTAAGAAATACCCCAATCGATAGGCATGGGCTTCCGCTTCCTCGTCATTGCGCATCATCTTGGTCTGGTCGTCATCAATAGTGAACTTGCCCGGCAGATCACGCGCGTGGGCATCGTTGGCCATGATGATGGTTTCCAACTGGGCCTCGGAGAGGTGACCCTCGGCAATCAAACGGTTGGGCAGGCGGAGCCCCTCAGCGGCCTGAAGCGACGGCACAGGCGGCGCGACAGACGCCATGGCGATGCTCTCGACCAGCGGCGTTGGGTGCTCCTGTGCGCCCGCGATGTCGATCCGCTGGGAGCGATAGCGGGCGTAGATGTCCGAGATGGGGATGTTTTCGCGCGGTGTCTTGAGCGCGGTAAACGACAGTGGTGTCGCTGCGTGTTTTGGTGTTTTGGCGGCAGATGCGGTTGATGCTGCAGGCTTACGATTTAAAACGGGCGTCAAACTCCTCTCGGGGCTATAAAGACGCACTGAGCGCGACGCCGTTGCGGGGGCTGTAATCAGGCGCGTTGCGGCGATCTGCTCCACGATGCTGACTGCAGCGTCCAGATCATCAACCGACAAGCGGATCATCTCATGATCGTCCTGGACCTTGTCGAAGACCATCAGCTGGGTATCCACGCTGGTACCAAGCTTGCGATAAACATGGCCGGTCAGGGCCAGGCGCGGCGTGAGAATTCCCATCGTGCGCGCCCAATGTGCTGCATCTCTCTCGAAGGTGAAGCCCATCGGCATGATCGCAACAAGACGTCCGCCGGGCGCCAGTCGTTTCGCCGCCCCGATGAGGTGTTTTGCTGCGATATGCTTGTCACGCGAGCGATCGACCGAAGATGCAAACGGCGGATTCATTATGACGACGCTGGGGACTGTTGTTGAGGTCAGCAGATCGTCAATGTGCTCCGCGTCATGTCCGGTCGCTTGCGTGTCGAACACCACATCGAGCAGATGCTGGCGAAACGGATCGACTTCGTTGAGTATGAGCTTGGCCCCTGCCCGCTTGGCAAAACCCGCCAATGAGCCGGTTCCCGCAGAGGGTTCCAGCACAATCTCACCACTGCGGATCGCTCCCGCGCGCACGGCGAGGGCGGCGTAGGGCAGCGGGGTCGAGAATTGTTGCAGGCGGATCTGTTGCTCGGACCGCCGCGTCTCGGTCAAAAGGCGCATGGCGAGAGGCTTGGCGGCAGCAAGCGGATCAGGCCCGTCTCTGTCGTTTTGAAGCGCTAGACCCGCGGCGGCTTGCATCATGTCGTAGGCCATGCGCCAATTCCATGCTCCGCTTGCGTCACTACCGCCAAAGGTGTCGCGCATGATCTTTGAGAGGAAGGAGCTGCGCAGAGGAGCGCGGGTGATCTCGGCGGCGATCAGCGACAAGGCGGATTTGAGCTGCACATTGGTTGGTGTTTGATTGGAGTGCTGCGGGTTGGGATGAGCCATGGTGTCTGTCCTTTGTGATCCGGTTTGAGGTTCACAGGACAAAAAGCCCCCTTTCCCTTTTTAAGGATGACGGAGGCTGGCCGCTAAGAATGGAACTGATTGGGGGAATTCAAAGGAAGGTTGTCAGCTGCTTTCGCGGTCAAATATCACCAGAGCTGAGCTTGCGTAACCAAGCTGCAAACTCTGCTTCACTTACTTTATCTGATGCTAGATCTTCCATATTTCGGACGCCGAACGCAGGGTCGGGACGAACAAACACCCCATTGAGCCGCAAGAACGCGAACGCTGCCACAAAAGCCGTGCGCTTGTTGCCATCGACAAAGGCATGCGCCTTGGCAATGCCGTAAGCATAGGCTGCAGCGATCTCAAACACATCGGGATCACCATATGCCGCCAAGTTCATCGGGCGCGTACAGCCCATCTCCAGAAGAGCCGCATCACGGGTTCCAGACGCACCGCCATGGCGCGAGATTTGACGGTCATGTATGACGTGTAATGCCGCCAACGGCACCCAGATCCATGTGCTCATGCAAGCGCTTGAAGCAGGTCGCGGTTCTCATCCATGACGATTTCAGCCGCTTCAAGTGCCGCCAGCAGATCCGGGTTCTCTGTCATCAGTTTCAATCCGCCATCATCCGTGCGCACAGCGTAAAGCGTATCACCCTCTTTGACATCGAGCAGGGCAAGCATCTCGGTGCAGAGTGTCATAACAGCGGAATTGCCGACTTTACGGATTTTAGCTTCAATCATGGTGAGCCTCATGGGTTATACGAATGTATATACGCAAGTTGTCGAATTTGTCAAGGTGAGGCCCGAACTGAGGATCATGCAAAACCGCAGGACGCACGGCGGAGCTACTTATGACGATCGGGAACGCCGCTTCTCGTCGATTAACATTTGAGCGGCTTCCATCACCTGAGCATGTGGTATTGCAGGCCGGGGATCATCCTGCGCTTCGCGCACCGATGCGCGGAACCAGACGAGATAAGTGTCATGATCAGCGGCCATGGAAATGATCCTCGAAACCCTTGTCCAAAAGCCTGCCCAAGTTTTCAGGCATATCTGCAACGTCCAGCGCAACTTGCGTGCAGTGTTCTGCGCGACTTGCCTTGGCTGGATTACCCGTGCTGCGATTTGGAAGTTCGTCTTCAGTTTTCTTCATTTTAGGGTCCACGCAATTCCTAGCTTAATAAGAACATACAGATATTCTGAGTAATCTGAAAGCTGGACAAGAGTTTCCTTCGCTGTCAGCTGCCCCGCCCCGCAAAAAACTCCGCGAGCACCGCACTCCCCTCAGCAATTTCGCGACTGATCAGCTCCGACCCTGCCAATGACACCTTTGAGAGCCGGACAAGGCAGCCAGTTTCCTCAATACGGTAGCAGCGCCGTTTTTGCCGCCCGCGCTTGTAATGCGTCGCTGTGACGATCTGGCAGGTGCTGCCATCGCTGAGGGTCACAGGAGAAGCGAGCTTGATCTTGTCGCCCTCCGCGTAGTCGGGGATCGCGGCCCAGTCCCGGCACCGCTGGCGCCAAGCATGGGCGTAGCTGTCGGGGTCTTTCAATGCGGACAGAAGATTGAGAATGCTCATCGGCGCACGGGACTCGCAGGGACCGGCGCTTTCCTCCATGTCCTTGTAGCCCCAGCACCCGTCGTCCATGCGCGTCAGAAACACCGCCCCGAAGGTGAAAGAGCCATCATCGTCTATCATATAGGTGCGGTCTTCCAAAGACGTGCCATCGAGGCTTCCAACCTTCGCTGCCGCATACCATGTCGAGCCAACCTTGCTGGCTTTGACCAGTGTGGTGCGGCGTGTATCCGTCTCAAAGGTGCAAAGACGTGTAATCTCCGCCTTCTCATCGGCATAGGTCTGAACCCGCCGGTCTGTGTAGAAGAGCCAGCCCATTATGCCACCCTCCGGTCTTCGAGCTCCATAAGCGCATCGAGCGAGACACGGTAAGGCTGCATCGCATCAAAATCTTCGCAATTGCCGCAGTTCTGAACGATCGCGAAGGTGTCGCAGGCGTCCTTGAGGATCACCCGAAATCGCCCACCGAGACCGGATGGAACCTCATAGGTCCCGCCAATCAGGAAGTCCGACGCGCGGCGCACGAAGACGCGGATGGAATGCCCATCGGTCGCCAACCTGATCGCCCCCTGCCCGCGATCAATGAGTGTTTGCACGTCATCCAAAATGTCGGTGTAAAACTGCCCCGTCAGATCGCGGAATGCCATTTGACGTTGTGCCATCCAATCGCTGTCTCGAAACGGGTTGATGCCGTTTGCGAAGGCAAAGCTGGGATCGGAGTGCTCGGTGGTCACAATGCGGGTGGTTGTTCCGTCAATGCCGTTGGAGCGCAGATGCACACCGTTACCGACGATGACGATCAGGGCGGGCTTGTCGATTGGCCCATTCCAATTGGGAAGGAAAGTTTCACAGGAGCGGGCATGCGTGATTTGCGCCGCAACAGCGGACGCGGAGAACTTTAGAATAGCCATGGGGATGTCTTTCATAAACGGCGGTCTGAGCCGCATGTTTCTGGGAGTTGTTGGGGAGTGGGATGGACCCGCGCTTGGGAACAACCAAGCGCGGGTCGCCATCTGGATCAGGCAGCTTTCGCTTGAACCGTCTCGGTCCCGAGGGCGTCATCTTGCGTCTCGACAACCAGGCTGGCGCCACCGGTCGTTTGCATCATCGGCGGGCACCAGGCCGCAACGGCCGCATGCTGTGCTTCCGTGAGGGTCGCAAACGGCTCGGCAAAGAGCTTGTCGCAGAAGGCAACGATCTCCTTCTTGCTCATGGAAGCCAGTGTCACCGCCTCCTGCGCGAGGCCCAACTCCTCGCCAAGGATCTTGAGCAGCCATGCCTTTTTGAAGCGATTGAACAGCGCCGCGTTCGGCGTCCAATGGGCGCGGATGTCCGGCATCACCTCAATCTCGAAGTCATGCATCAGGCTGTCGCTTTGGCGGCTGCGCGCAAAACATGATTGCGTGGTGCTGGCCGTGGCATAGGTGACCAGCTTGGCCTTCTCGCCCGCATCAAGCGATCGAAACGCCGCAAACTGATCAGCGGGGGATTTGGCCTCATTCGCCCAAGACAGATCGAGCGCGTCATGCGCTTCGGCCACCTGCTCCAGTGAGGTGCCGTCGATCTCGTCCATCTTGGCATGGCTGCGGTATTCCTTGCGGGCCTCGACCTTGATGCCGTGGGTCGCGCTCATGCCGACCAAGACGTCCGTGACCAGCTTGAACAGGGTCAGATCAAGCGTGGCTTCAGGATGCAATGTCATCGCCGCCCCGAGCGCCATGGCACGCTCAGTCTTAAGGTCTTGGGTCAGCGAGGCGGGATAGACGACGCCATCCGTTTCAGAGCCCGTTGTTGCATCGGCTGATGTACCGTTGCCCCCACCAGCAGCCTGAGAAGAGGTCTCAGGCCTGTCCTCTGGCCGCACCAAACCGACATGCAGTGTAATCTTGCCGTTTGACCAGGATGCAATGACCCCCCCCTGTTCAAGGTCTTCGGCGCTGTAAGCTTCTTGAAGATCACGCGCCTCTTCCTCAAGCGCATCCACGCGGTCGTAGAGGGCATTGTAGGCATCCGTCTCGAGGTTTTCGTCCTCCATCTCGAGCTGGAGTTTCTCCAGTTCCTCGGTGATCGCATCAACACGCTTTTGACCTGCAGCATCGGGTTCAATCAGCCCAGGGTAGACGCGCCCATATTCCGCCATGGTGGCGTAGTCGTAGCGCACCATCGCGTCCGCCCATGCAAACCCCGCCTGCACACGCGCCTCTTCAGCCGCGGCAGTGAGTTTTTCCACCATGATCGTTTCAACCAAAGTGATGTCTTCCAGCACAGAATGCTCTTCGAGCAGATCGGCCGCGATGGGACCGCCCCGCGCCTCGTAGTCTTCGCGCACAAAGGCCCCTATATCATCGCTGACCTGCACACCGCGCGTCTTAAGCGCTTGGCGCACGGTATAGGCTTGGACGTAACTGTCGCCGTCTTTCGTCAGCGCCTCGAACACCTCACGCTGCACGTCTTGGCTTGGATGATCCGCAAAGGCCTTCATCGTATCGAGCGTGATCGTCTTGGCGCGGGCCGCCGCACGGATCTCAGGATGGATCAGGCCGTAGCGTAGGCGGCCTTTGACCACCGCAATCGTTGTCCCGAAGGTCTTGGCGATGGTGTCTGGCGATTGACCGTCAACCTCCATCATGCGCGCAAAGGCCTCAAACTCGTCAATAGCGTTCATCGGGGCCTGCGTGATGTTCTCTGCAAGCGAGAGTGCCGTGGTGACGTCGCAATTGGCGGGCACCAAGCGGCATTCGATCTTGGTTTTGTTGGTGAAGCCTTTCGCGGTCTTGTCAGCGACCAACTCAATCAGAGCTGCACGACGTCGACCGCCGGCCAGCACGCCGAACTTGCCATCGATCTTTTGAACAAGCAGCGGCTGGATAATACCGAGCACGCCAATACTGGCTTTGAGGTTGGCGATATTTTCAGAAGCATATTCTTCCGGCGAGTTGCTGCGCACATTGGCGGGATGAGCGACAAGATCGCCGATGGCAACGGAGATGGATTTGAGAGCATGTGTCATGTGATATCCTTTTGAGATGTTGCGCCGTCCCGACATGCGGAAACGGCCTGACCAATCCCCGATTTTGAGGATCAAATGACAAAAGGCCCGCTTTCCCTTTGGAGGGGTCAGCGGGCCTTCAGGTTGTGTTTCGTTTGTTTGGTTAAGCCCCCCTGCCCTACCAATCAGATGCCATCATGATGGTCAGCACGCGCATGGTGGTTGCAGGGTTGTCGGGTGCTTCGGCGCCGTAGCGGAAATCACTGTCCGCCTCATACAGGTCAATCTTCCAGAAGATCTTCTCGCCACGGATATCCACCTCACCAAAGTCGTGCCAACCGCTCGGATCGTTCTCCGGTTCGAATATCTCGAACGCGCCGACGGCTTGCACGGCCTCAAGGGCCAAGCCGTCTTCAGCCATCGCAAAGGAACTGGTGAGGTGCATCCGGCCCTGAATGGGCTGGGATGGGGTTTCGCCCAGGCATGCGAGTTTACGAAACGCATCGTTGTGAGCGGCGACGACGGTGGGATCAGGACCGTGTGTTGTGGAAGCTGCAGAAGTGGTCATGGGTCTGTCCTTTCAAGGAAGTTGAAAACACAAAACATAAAGCTTGCTTTCCCTTTTCTGGGAGCCGCCATCAGCGGCAGCGACAAACCTCTCAGGCTGCCTGATCTGTGGCCCCTGCCCTGCCCGCCTCTGAGCGTGCGATCAAGTAATCGCAGGCTTTCTGGGCATCCGCTGCGTGTTTGAAGATCGCCGTCTTGTCCGAGCGCAGCACGCGCAGCCAGTGATACAAATATGATGCGTTCAGCTCTATCGTATGTGCAGTGAACCCAAGCTCTTGGCCCAAGAAACACGATGTCAGTTCGGCTACGATTTCTTCGCGGGAATAGGCCGTGTTGCCGAACCGGCTGAGACCGTAATCACGGTTCAAGCGATGGGGCGCCTTGGTGGCATGGGCCAGTTCATGGGCCCAGACCCCATAGAAGTTCAGCGGGTTCTTGAAGCGCTCAATACTTGGCATGAACACCTTGTCGATGGGCGGATTGTAGCGCGCCTCCGTTCCGGAAAAGACGGTAGTGATATCGATGGCATCAAAGAACGCCTGCATATCTGGGATTGGCTCTGCAGGCGGATGATCTGGCGGCGGACAAGGAGCTGGATGGAATGCCTCTGGCAGCCCGTCGATTTGATCCGCATTGAACACACGATAGGACTTTTGGAACCGAAAGACACGGGCTTCGTCGGGATCACCGGCACTGGTGTCTTCGGCATCATCGGCCTGCGACCTGCTCTGTCCATAGTAGACCACGACGGACGACCTCTCGCCTTTGCGGATCTTGGCATCGAGTGAATTCGCTTGCGGCACGGTCATCCAGAACGGTGAGGTGTACCCGGCCATCACCGTGCGCATGGTCAGCAAGAAGTTGTTTACGCCCTGATAGGGCTCGCTGTTGTGGCGCAACGGACGCGCGCTGCCGCCAGCGGTCCATGGTTTGCGCCAGGGTAGAACCCCGCGCTCGATGATGCGGGTAAGTTCGTTGGTGATAGATTCTGACGCATCGAATTTGGACGTGCGGGTACGGGCCATGGCTGGCTTCCTTTCGGTTGGGTTTGAATAGGGGAGTTGGGTTAGGTCGCGCGGTCGATACGCGGATCGTTGAGGATACGAGCGCCGAGGCGTTCGGCCGCATCGAGATATGTCAGGAGCGATACTCGGCTGGAGGACGTCCAAGGTTCTGGATCAACCGCGCCTTCCATCGTGACCTTCGGCAAGTTTGCGAAGGCGATGACATCGTGGACGTGTCGACTGTCGATCAGAGGCGTTCCAAGTTCGACGGCCAAGTTAGCCAACGGAAACCGCTCAATCGGTGCGTAGCGCGATACCCACGTCAGACCGAGATGGAGGATCGTCCCTCCCCCACTGCAACTGACATAGGCATTTGGGTTGCTGAGCGCTTTGCGAAGATATCCAATATCCCGGCGGATGGTTATTCGCTCGAGCCGGCGTGCCTCCTCAAGCTTACCGGATTTCCTTAGCTCTCGATGTCGCCACCACGACCGAGCTTCCGCGCGCAGCTCGCGTAATACTTCTGTTTGCATGGGATGTTCCTGTCCGAACAGTCAGGTTGGAAACCAACCCGGACCCGGAAGGGAACTTCACAAAGGCCCCTTCCGGCAGTCCCAAAACAAGAAGGAAACTTTTACTTTTAAACTGCACATGGACACATGTGTAGTTACTCTGGCCTCTACAAAGCTTTCCAAGCCCCGAAATCCATCCGCCGCTCCAGATCGGCAGAGCATATCGGCAAACTCATCGCGGCGGTCAATAATTTAGGAGGTATTTCAGGCACTTAAATCTACTTAGAGATCGGCAAAACATGTGGTTCCAAGAACGTTGAGAGCCAGGAATCAACACTTACGCGGGATGCCAAGACCCGGGTATCAATGGAAAACGCGAGATAACCTTCCTGCTTACTTGAAATTCAGTGATAATGTCGCTATATACCGTCATAATCACCGTTGGAGAGTAAGCCATGCATATAACAAACTTCGCTGAAGCTGGGCAGTTTGAACCACGCAAGATTGCTGCGGCGTTGCGCACATCAGCTGAGGAAATCGCCTTGACGGTTGGTCTTGGCAAGGACGCGTTGCAACGGCGAACCCGTATCGGTTCAGACAAAACACAGCGGCGCTTGCGCGAACTGGTCGAGGTGCTCAACAAGGTTGAACCCCGCTTTGGGTCGGAACTGATGGCCTATGCTTGGTACCGATCGGAGCCTCTGCCCGGCTTTGATGGTCGAACCGCGATGCAGCTCGTGCAGGAAGGCAAAGCGCAGCAGGTGTTGGAATACATTGACGCGGTTGATGCTGGTGTGTTCGCCTGATGCCTTTAAAGGCTGGGCGCTACACTGGGCCACTCTATCGCGCCCTAAACCCCGTTTACGCGCGCGCACCACTCTCGGGACATGGCGCTGAACTCTATGGTGGCAGGTTCAACGCGAAGGGCATCCCTGCCATCTACACCGCGCTGGATCCAGCCACGGCGCTTCGGGAAGCCAACCAGGTCGGAAACTTGCAGCCCACAATTTTGGTGTCCTACGCCGCTGACCTTGGCCCGATTTTCGACACACGCGACGAGGACGGGCTAAAGCAATACAGCATGACCGCAGCCCTGCTTGCTGACCCTGCGTGGCGTTTGAGGATGCTTGATGGCCAACCCGTGCCAACGCAGGATTTCGCTCAAAGTCTCATTGCCGATGGATTTGCAGGACTCCTGATCAGGAGTTTTGCGAAGGGCACGTCTATATCAGACTTCAACATTGTGTTGTGGAACTGGGCCAGCGACGATTGCAGCCTTGCCGTTGTGGATGACGAGGATCGTCTGTCACGGATGTAGTCAGCCGAATGGTTCTTGAAGATGTTGCTTGATCAGCTCGCCTTTGCGAAAGAGCTGCTAGTTCTCGGTATGCCCGATTAGTGTTTTCGGGTTGGCCTGTGCGAACTTTCGATCCGGTTGTTCAAGTCCTTGAGAGCACGGAGATCCACATCCGGTATGAATTTGCGCAGAGCTGCGCCGTGGCCAGTGCTTCACGCCGCGGATCTTGATCACGGCTTGGTCGAGACGCCATTTAGCCGAACGTCTCTGGGGGGCCGCTCTCGTTTGTTTCGCGGCCTGAACCCCGAATTTCTCTACCCACCTCCGGATCGTCTCGTAGACCATGCAAACGCTACGTACAGCAAGCAGGTCTATGAGGTCGCGATGATTGAGAGCACAGCGGTGAAACGCCCAATTAGATGGAGTCATAGAAATGCACGCCCTTTCTGCGTAAACAATATTCTTGGGAGGCCTCAAACTTTTTCACCGGTACGTGATTTGTTCCGTTCACCAATGGTGCGAATGATTTTGAACAACTGTCCGAAACTAAAGAGTACGTAAAACTTCAATCTCGCCATTCCTTCTAAGTGTCCACCGCGGTGGACGTTATGCAGTTATGCTATCAGTTTTGGACAACCTGTCGAGCAAGACAGCTGGGTTGAACTGCTGAACTCTTTTGCCAAGCGTTATGCTATGGAAATAGGCCCCGAAGTCTCTGATCTGTTTTCCTAGCTGAAGTATGATGAAGATGGCGCATGATGCTTTTTCTGCGCCTACGGCGGTCTTGGCTTTGTCGAATGTGTTAGAGTGAATACCCATCATTGGAGCAAGGGTGCGCGCATGGTTTTCGATGTCGACCCAGCTATGGAGCCTGTTCGTTGTGAATGATATTGCCTGATCACATATCGATATTAGTTTTTGAATCGCCAGTGGCTCGTTAGCTTGTTTGCCTTCTAAATCTTTTTGTTCTTTTATAGACCTAGAATGATGCCGGACAATTTGACCGTCATTGGCGGGCAGTTTGATCGTTTCCGGAGCGTCCACCGCGGTGGACATACCGATATATTCGGCGTCAACTTCGGTCAATAGATTGCGATATTCTACAATCGTGAGCTTTCTCCGAAGTGTTTTACGAGCTTCGAAAAGCAAGCTGTTACTAGGATCGTGTTCTTCCAAGGAGGCCAGTTTTGTCAGTATTTGCTTGCGAACGAAAATACGATCTCGACGGTTGTTTTCCATTTCGTTAGCGACGGACAACAGCTCGCTGGCGCGTTCCACTAACGGAGTGAGAGAAAGGCCATAACTGATGGAATGACCATCTGATGACCTGACACGGTAGCGTTTCCGGTTTGGACTGTCGTGGCGCTTCATAAAGCCGAGTTCGACAAAGCGATCGATATGCCTGCGAAGCGTTCTTTCATCGATGCCACCGACACGCCGGCAGATTTCGTTGTTGGAAGCGAACACGGTATCTCCGTGACCTGGTCTAAGGAAACTGAGCATTGCTTGAAGTGTTTGGATATGTCCGGGGCGTAGTTCAAACATGCTACGAGAGTCTCTGAGGGCCCTGAAGATCGCCCAGATATCAGTCTCTTGAGGTGTTTGCAAACTGGACGCTGGACCAGCGGGGGTGCTTTTGATTGAGAGTTTTGTGAATGCCATGATTTATGAACGACGACCGTTTGGCCCACAATTTCCCCGTCTTGTCCCGCGTTTCAAAGCGCAACAAGGCAATAAAAAGACGTCCACCGAATCGGTGACTCTTGACCGTTGTATTGGAGGTTGCTACATCAAAGGTGCAAATCTACTGATGAGGGCTCTCCGAGGGAAACTTTGGGGGGCTCTTTTCTTTCTGGTCTTCGTATTTCTCCTCTGCTCGTGTTTCTAATTTTGACTGGGATCAGGATCCCGAGTCTCTCTCACTCTGCCACTGGTCGAAAAGCTGCAGAAGCGTTGTCTCTGCACGATCTTCTAGCCACTGGCCGAATTCCGGGTTGTCCTTGCGGGCAATTTTGATGGCAATCGATTTGCCATCAACTGCAAGCGTCGCTAGAGGGCTGCCGTTCTCATCTTTTACGACGGTCGTCAGACCCTTAGGAGTTGGCTTTACAGCAGGTTTTATCTTTTTGGCGCAGGCAGCGTACACCGCTTGAAACTTCTCTGAACTCGGTGTCTCGATGGGCAGTTCGTTGATCGTTTCCTTTGCGATATCAATAAGTTGCACCTGATTGGCGAGTGCAGCCAACTCTCCCCACTGTCGCCTACCAACTCCGTGAGCGGGCCCAACCATGCGAACAAGCTCGTCAGGTAACTGCTCGATGACAACGCGATGGTTCGAAACTCCTTGTCGAGTCAGTCCCAATGCGTCCTGAATAATGCTGGGTTTGTAACCGGCCTCGTGCATCTCTTTGATAAAAAGAGATTTTTCGATAAACGAAGGGTCAAGACGAAGGTTGTTCTCTTGGCCTTGTGCGATCAATGAGGCATCGTCGTCCAGTGTACGGACAATTGCCTTCACTGATCCGCCTATTTTTCGAATTGCCGCAAGCCTACGCCGACCATAAACGATGCGGTAGCGATCATGTTGATCCGAGGGACGGACCATGATTGGTACCTGTTGACCATGTTTTCGTATGCTCTCGGCGAGTTCGTCAATGCTGCTGTCTTCCAAAACTAGTCGGTCACGCAATCCATCCATGTCGATCTGATCAGGCTCAATGTCACGAATGGAATTGGCTGTGATTTCACGCAAAGAGTCACGAAGACCACCGACAGAACCGGGCAGCTTTGAAGGTTTTGCCGGGGTAGGGGAAGGGGCTGCGACTTTATCATCTGCCGGGGGTTGGTTGAAAATATTGCGTGCCATTAGCGGCGCCCCCATGCCAGCTGGATAGTCTGTTCAAGCTCGTCACTAACGCTGTCGATGCTGGATAGCGCACGGTCGATTGTCTTTCGAATGAACTGACCGGGGTCCACTTCATAGACGGTTTGCTGGGTCATGCCTGCATCTGATACGGCAGTCGACTTTAACATCGGTTCTGTCATGACTTGCCCTGCAAGAATTGACCTCAAATATCCGGCCATCTGGGTTTGTGGCCCGTCCGAGGGCTCATACCGCGTGATAAGGAACTTGACGAAATCCCAAGTGACTTTTCGTCCAATCGCTTCTTCGACGGCCTTGATTGTTTCTGACGCTAGCTTGAGGAACTGCGACATGGATGCGATGTCAAGCATACCTGGGACAACAGTGACGAGCAGGCCTGTCGATGCGGCTAAGGCCGTCAAAGTGAGAAACCCCAATTGCGGAGGGCAATCGATTAGTACGATGTCGTAGTCGGCTTCCACTTCTTCTAGAGCCGCAGAAAGGCGTTCTGCAAAAATCGGCTGTACTCGTCGAGCGAGTGCATTCGCAGTTTCGGTTTCGTACTCAGACAGCATCAGACCCGCTGGAACCATGTCTAGCTTGTGAAAATAAGTTTTCTGAATGACCTGGCTGAGGGGAATCTGATCTTCATAACGCAAAGCGTCGTATATCGTGCCGCCTTCGGCAAATTCAAGCTCGGGCCGAAAGCCAAAAAAGGTTGTCAGACTGGCCTGTGGATCCAGATCTAGTACGAGCACGCGGTAGCCACGTAAGGCGTAGCGCTGCGCAAGATGGATAGTAGCGGTTGTCTTGGACGATCCACCTTTGAAATTCACGACTGATATCACTTGGAGGCGGTCACCTTCGCGTCGGCCCGGCAGGTAAGAATCGGCATTTTTCCCAGTTCGAGCCAAGATATTTCGCAGTTCATCGACTTCTTCGGCGGTATAGAACCTGTGGCCACGACCATCAGTAAAGACCTCCGGAAAGCTACCGTCTTTGTGACGATTACGCAGATTGGATGTGCTGACGCGGAGCAAACCAGCAACTTCCGTTGAGCTAAAGCGCCTGAGGAACTTTCGCTCTTCGGGTTGGAAAGCTATCTTCATCTGCCGGTCAAGAGACTCAGCAAGGTTGTCTGCAAAGGCTCCGATATCAGAAGAACCTATCCCTTGCGCATAACCTGTGTTCTGTTCATTCATCTACTGCCGCCTGTCATGGCCTTTGCTAAGGCTCTTCGCTCTTCTGACGCCCATAGGTACGTCTGACGCACTTTGTCGTCAAAATGGGAATGCCATGAAAGAGTGAGTCCGGCAAGAAAAATCTATATGTAGTGCAATAGTTATCCACAGCGCCAATCAAGCCTGCGCATAAGCATATCCTTAATATATTGATAAATATGAGTATTATTATCTTTTGCTCGAATTTCCCATCGAAGATGCGTCTCTTTGGATAGGCTACGGCTGCAACTGGCAATTTTTTCCTTCGGTTATGATTCTTCGGGGTATTTCTATGACGAGCGCTAAATTGTGGACGGAAATGACTCGCAACAGGTTCCAACGGCAGTCGTCTTTGAGACTAGATTCTAACTTTCTCGTATCTCAAGTGCGCGAAAGTTAGAAAATCTTGGTCAGGTCGTGGAAAGAACATCAAGAAGTTAGCTAGACCAAATGGTGGATTTCAATTTCGAACCAGATCTCTTCGCTTGAGCGGCTTATTCATAGCTAAAGTCCGGCAGCCTTGGTCAGATTAATCCGAAACCGGTCACGGCGGCGCTGGTAACGGCGGGTCATCTCGGCCGAGGCGTGGCCGAGATGTTTCTGCACATACCGCTCATCCACCTCAGCCGAGCTGGCAAGGCCCGCACGCAAGGAGTGTCCAGAAAACAGCGCCGAACACTCAGCCTCGGGCAAATCACCACGGATCCCCGCGTCCAACACCGTGCGTTTGATCAAGCGGGCAACATGTTTGTCAGACAGACGTGCGCCTGTCGTTCTCATGTCGTCTCGTGTTGTGCGTTGAAACACTGGCCCAAAGTCGATTTTGGAGAAATGCAGCCATTGCTCCAATGCGTGGACGGGGCAGGTCTGATCAGAGGATCCACGGCCGATTTCAACTTCGCGCCAGCCGGTCTTGGCATTGAGCGTGAGCAGGGCGCCTTGTTCTTCAATTTCGATCCAGCCGTCGCTATCGGGCGTGTCGTCCTTGTGAACATCTAGGCTGACGATTTCAGACCGACGAAGACCTCCTGCATATCCAATCAGCAGAATGGCCCGATCCCGGAGGTCTCTCAGCCCAAACCCAAGGGTCGCAACCATCTCGAGGAGCTCTTCGGCAAGAATGGCCTCTTTCTGCACCGGCGGTCGGGCGTGTTTGCGTTTAATCCCGGCCAAGACAGTGGCAATGTGTCGGTTCTTGCGATCAAGGGTGAAGCCGCGTTGGGTGTAGTTCCAGCTGAGGCCAGACAAGCGACGATCTATCGTGCTGACAGACAGGGGTCGGGGCGCCGACTTCGAAGGGGCCTTGCCAGTGGGTGTTGCCAAATCCGCAAGATATAGACCGATCATCTCGGGCGAGGGGGGCAGGGGGTCCGTCCCCTTTAACCGACACCAGCGAGAAAAATGCGCCCAATCCCTCGCATAAGCCTTGAGCGTGTTCTCAGATGCAGCCCGCTTCGCATAGTCGCGGGCAGTCTCAACCAATCGATCAAGCGTGCCGGAACCAGCAACGTGAGAGGGGAGGCTTAGAGCCTCGCCCGCGGACGCTCTTCCCTCGCTGTCCTCGTTGGGGTAGGGCGCGATAGATGGGTTTGAGGGCGATTTCTTATGGTTTTCTGACATGTCGCAGAGCATATCTTTTTACGTCCGATAATGCAAATTATTGGACATAGTGGAGAGCTGTAAGGTGGGGCGGTTTGTACGCTATGTGCTGGGAATAAGCGCCGCGTTGGTTTAAGGTTCCGATATGAAACCCGCCAAAAAACCAGTCTCAGACGATACTCAGACCATACACCTGTTACCGCGGTGGGTCACCTCTGCACAGGGGCAAGACACTGATACTGTTGCATTTACGTCCGGCGCGGCGCTCGCAAAGCTTGATGTGGTGTTGCGTGATCGCCGCGGCACATTACCGAGTGTTTTGCTGAGGGACCGCATGGCGGTAGAGGCGTCTATCGCATGCTTAAAGTTAGAAAACCGGCGTGAAACAACGTCCGATATCCGAGATGCGGTCTGTTTGGCGCGGGCAGGGGACGCGTTGGGGCCTGCTGGCGACATATTCTTGGCCTGGCGCAAGCTGGCACAGATCAATCTGACCGCATCGGGGTGGAAAGAGCGGGTAACGAAATTACTGCCAGGCCCGGTGGCCGAGGCAATGCCAGAGTTAGGCTCTCTCGAAGGAACACCAGTTGCGCAGGCCGCTCAAGTTTTGGCGGACGTCCTACAGCAGTTCCTGCGACAAGAAGCGGCGGCGCTGATGTTGGCAGATGTGGTTCTCGCGCGCGCTATCGGCTGGGATCGGGTGATACCGTTGTTGGCGGCGCATCTACCACGGAAAGATATACGAGGGATTGCGGAAGATGAGACTGATCCGGCGCAGTGCGCGCATCGAGCGATGGTTGTTGCCTGTGACGGGGCAATCCGCAGTGCGGCCGATTTGAGCCGCCGTGCCAAAAAGCTCCGTGCCGTCGCACCGAAGCTGCGCGCGAAAGGATCGAATGAAGCCCTAGACTTGTTTTTGAGCCATGATGCTGTGTCGCCATCGGGGATGTTAAGCCCTATGATCGTAGGCACATCGATGCCGATGACAGATCGGGCCGCGCGGCGCTTTTGTGATCGTTTGGTGGAGCTGGGCGTTGTGCGTGAATTGACGGGACGACCGACGTTCCGTCTGTACGGGGTGTGAAGATGGCCAGGGAAACCCCACCGTTAGACACTGAATTGGAAGACCTCCCGCCGGAATTACGCTGGCGGGAATGGATGGGTCGGATCGAGGCGGTGATCTTTGCGTCTGGGTCTCCTGTGTCACGAGAAGATCTGGCGCGAGTTGTGGGGCAGGGGGTGTCTGTTGATTTGCTGGTTGAGGATTTGAAGGCCGAGCTGAAGGCGCGGCCTTATGAATTGATGGCGGTCGCCGACGGATGGCTGATGCGGACGCGGGTACAGTTTGCTCAAGCGATACGCGTAGCGGCGGATGTTAACGAGCAGCTCGTGGACCTGAACGAATTTGAGGTCGCGGTGCTGGCGGCGGTGGCCTATCACCAGCCGCTGACCCGCGACGGGTTGAAAGACATCTTTGGCAAGGACGTCAGTCGCGATTTGATTGGGCGGTTGCGGATGCGGGAGCTGATCACCACCGGGCCGCGTAGTCCGCGGGCAGGGGCGCCCTATACCTATGTGACGACGCCGGAGTTTTTGGTCGTGTTCGGGATGGAGAGCCTGAGGGATTTGCCAGATCGCGAAGGGTTGGTTGATGCGGGGCTGGCGGAATGAGGTTTGTCTTGCCTCAACTACTTCGGCGCAGAGCTCGTACTGCCGCGAACGATCAATCGAATTGGAAGTTCTCGTTGCCGCATTGACTTGCGTTGTACCAGTGACTCGAGCGCGTAGTCGGCCGCATGAACGCCCATGGCGCGTGCGGGAACCTCTAGGGTCGTCAGATCCGGTGTTGTAAGTTCAGCAATCTCAAGATTATCAAAACCCATCACCGAAACGTCTTTGGGCACATTTATTCCGTTATTCTGGCATTGCTTGACCGCACCAGCAGCTAAAATGTCACTGCCGCAAAACACTGCTGTGGGACGCACTTCCGCTGTCAGAAGTGATTCCATGGCTTGTCTGCCACTTTCTACATCATATGCTGCTTCTACAATTTGGACGTTCTTCGGGTCATGTCCTAGCATTCTAAGCTTGTTCAAATATCCATCGATGCGCCCTTTGGCGCGGTCGTTATCTTGGGTGATTCCAGCAATCATTGCAAATCGAGTGTGGCCAAGATCGCTTAGGAACTGCGCCGCGGTTCCGCCAGCCTTTTCATTGTCAAACCCGATTGCCGCGCCTTTTTCAGATGGGTCATTTGTGTATGTGTAGACGTACCCAACGCGTTTTTCTTCAAGCATTCGCAGAGTTTCGGGTTTATGCATGGACCCGACCAAAATGATGGATTCTACGCCTCTTTCAACAAGCAATCGGGCCTGCTTGAATTCTGTTTCAATATCATATGCGGACGTATTGATTATTAGCGATACGCCGTTCTCGGCAAGCCGGGTTTCCAAACCATCCGCCATGGTTGCGTAAATCGCATGGTTCAAAGTTGGAATTATTGCGCCGACGAGTCTGGACCGCGTTGATCTGAGCGCACGCGCTGATCCATTTGGGACGTAGTTCAATTCACTTGCTGCTCGCAAGACAGCCTCGCGCTCTTTTGCGCCAACTTTTGGGTTCTGATTCAATACCCGAGAGACCGTTGAAATCGATACACCTGACCGCTTTGCAACATCGACAATTTTCGCACCGCGTTGGTTTTCTAATGCGCTCATACCCTAAATCTGTTCCATCTTTGAGAAATCGTTTTCTACGTACTATCCTTACAATAAAGGGAAAACATTGTCATTTATTATTTTGCTTGACTCTCTTCTGGAGATCAGAGAAAACGTTTTCTCAATTCTGGGAGGAATTTTGACATGCTTCTTAACGGTACAAAGGTGGTTAGTTTTTGCCACTTCTTGCAAGGCCCGGCTGCGGCCCAGTATCTCGCTGATATGGGCGCAGATGTTATTAAGGTCGAACCGGTTTGTGGCGCACATGAGCGTCATTGGTCAGGGGCCGATGTCTACGTCGAAGGTGTGAGCGGCTTTTACCTAAGTGCAAACCGCAACAAACGCTCAATCGCAATCGACCTTAAATCTCAATCCGGCAAAGACGTCGCTTGTAAACTCATTGCCGAAGCCGATGTGGTCATGGAAAACTTCAGACCGGGTGTGTTTGCAAGGCTTGGCTTTGACGATGAAACTCTCAAAGCGATTAATCCAAACTTGATTTTCGCATCAGCAAGCGGTTTTGGTTCGACTGGCCCGATGGCGCTACAGCCCGGCCAAGACATTCTAATGCAAGCCCGTTCTGGTCTAATCGCCGCCACAGGTACGCCTGAACACGGTCCGACCCCCGTCGGTGCAGCCATTGTGGACCAGCATGGCGGCGCGCTCATGGCGATGGGTATTCTTGGGGCGCTCATCAGGCGGATGCGAGATGGCGTTGGAACGCGCGTTGAGGCAAGCCTGATCAACTCCGGTATTGATCTTCAAGGTGAAGCTCTGGTGAATTATTTTGCCGGCGGCAAAACGAAAAACGTGCTCGAACGCGAGAGAAATCTGGCAACTTGGTTCCATGCGGCTCCCTACGGCATTTACCCGGCGAGCGATGGCCACGTCATCATTTCGCTTTGTGATGCGGCAACGATGGCCGACGCGGTAGATAGCGATGAGTTGAAGGCCAACATTGAAATGGACCGCTACAAGGAGCGCGATACCTATGCACGAATGCTGAACACAGCGACCGCCAAATTCAGTGTTATCGAACTTGCCAGTCGATTTGACGAACGGGGTATTTGGTGGGCACCGATCAATTACTACGACGATCTACTTGCGGACCCGCAACTGCAACATGCCCAGGTATTCAGGGAGGTAGAAGTCCGGGGTAGGAAAATTCATCTGGTAAACCATCCAAACAGATATGACGGCCAAGTGCCTGATGTGCGGATTTTAGCTCTCGAAATCGGTGAGCACACGCGCGAAATTCTTGGAGAACTGGAGTACTCGGCAGATCAGATTGATGGCCTAGTAGACCAGAAGGTCGTGGCCGCTTCGAGAGCTCAGGCATAATTTTTTAGGAAGGTTTCGCAATGCTGGACAAGGCAGAAAATTCTACAGCTATCGGTCCGGTGGATGCTGGGCCAAAGAGCGTGGGTCGCGGCGTTGCGTTGGTCACAGGCGGACGTCGTGGTATTGGTCGTGCTATCTGTACAACTCTCGCGATGCGCGGTTTTGATATCGCTTTGGTTGATATTGTCGAAGATCAAGAAGTTGAGAAGACGGTTTCGGCAGTGGAAGCCACAGGCAAAAGTGCCATTTTCCAGCAACTCGACATTTCCGAAACCGACAAACACGACGAAATTGTTGAAAACGTTCAATTCCAGCTCGGCGAAATAACCTGCTTGGTCAACAATGCAGGAATTCAGGTGCCCGTGCGCGGCGACATACTTGATGTTTCTGAAGAAACTTTTGACCAACTGATGGATATCAATCTGAAAGGAACATTCTTCCTTACTCAGGCCGTGGCGCGCAAGATGGTGAGTACGAAGAGTGGATATAAAGAGCGCTCTATCATCACGATCACATCTGCGAACGCTGCGTTAGTGTCCCCCGAAAAAGGCCCTTATTGTATTTCCAAAGCTGGACTTTCAATGGCCTCGCAACAGTTCGCAATTCGACTGGCCGCCGACGGTATTAGAGTTCACGAAATCAGACCGGGCTTGATAGAGACCGATATGACGGCTGATGTTTTTGAAAAATATTCGCCCGATGTAGCTACTGGTTCAATCTGTCCCATGCGCCGTTGGGGGCAACCAGAAGATATAGCCACCGGCATCGCTACCCTTGCAATTGGCGCGATGCCGTTCAGCACAGGCGATATCTACAACATCGGGGGCGGAATGCAGATACCCCGCCTTTAGACCCTTGATCCAACACCTGAACCCTTTTTTTGGACAACTGAGAAAACGATTTCTTTAATATGCAACAAAATGTAAAAAATTCAGCCTTCGAACCAGAGAATTTCGGAGTAGCCCCGAACACTCTTCTGAAGATGGTTGGAATCGAAAAGTCGTTTCCGGGTGTGAAGGCATTGCAAGGCGTGACCTTCTCGGTGCAACGGGGCGAAGTCCACGCGCTTGTCGGCGAAAATGGTGCTGGTAAGTCGACGTTGATGAAAATTTTGTCAGGGGCTTACACGTCTGATCATGGTGCGATTTGGTTCGATGGCAAGATTACCGCCCATGCCTCACCGTCCTACATGATCGACCGTGGCATAGCCGTAATATATCAAGAATTTGCACAAGCCCCGCATTTGACTGTCGCCGAAAACATATTTATGAACCGTCTGCCGAAAACTTCAGGCGGGATGGTTGACTGGGCAAGAATGTCGAGTGAGGCACTTCGATACATGGAGCGCCTTGGTTTCGTAATGGATCCGAAGGCAAAAGTCAGCTCTCTCAGCGTTGCACAACGACAAATGGTAGAGATTGCGCGGGCCATCTCGCGTGATGCCAAACTGATCGTGCTAGACGAACCGTCTGCGGTTCTCGGCGACCAAGAACTTGAGAAACTGTTTTCAACAATAAAGTCGCTCCAAGTTGAAGGCGTGTCCTTTATCTATATCTCACATCGCCTCAAAGAGGTATTTGAGATATGCCAGAGTGTCACCGTGCTACGCGACGGCGAAGTTATGAAGTCTGACGCTATTGGAAACTGGACAACAGATACGTTGATCCAATCGATGGTCGGGCGACCGTTGACCGACTATTTTCCACCTAGAAATCCAAAATTTGGGGATGAGGTCCTTCGAGTTTCGAACTTGAAACGAGAAGGTGTTCTTAACAATCTATCGCTTTCGCTTAAAGCTGGTGAAATCTTAGGGGTTTGCGGTTTAGCCGGGGCAGGGCGATCCGAACTTTTGCGGTCAATCGTCGGTGCAGACCCCCACGATGAATGTGAAATTGAACTCCATGGTAAAACTGTAGCGATCAATTCGCCGCGCAAAGCAATTGCGTTAGGGCTCGGTTTTGCTCCTGAAGACCGCAAAACAGAGGGGTTGTTTCTCGATCAGTCAGTCAGCTTCAACATTACGATTTCAAGACTCCGTGATTACATAAAGGGCTTTAAACTTGATCTGCGCCAAGAGCGCCTGGCCGTGAAAGACTATGCAGCCAAACTTGGTGTGAAGACGCCAACCGTAGACAGCCCAGTGGGCAATCTGTCTGGCGGCAATCAACAGAAATGCGTGTTGGCTAAACAATTGAACGCGAAATGCGACATCCTGTTGGTTGATGAGCCAACTCGCGGCGTCGACGTCGGTGCAAAGCGCGAAATTTATGAGCTGCTCGTCGAGCTCACAGAAAAGAACGGCCTCGCAATTTTAATGGTGTCGTCCGAGCTTCCGGAGGTGATCGGCATGTGTGATCGCATCCTGGTCATGCGCGAGGGCGAAATCACGGCAGAGCTCGCAAAGGCCGATGCCACAGAAGAAGAAATCATGAAACACGCGACGTTTCATTAGGGGGGATGATGTATAATTTTCCCATCAAACTCATTGTCACCGATGTCGACCGGACAACTTTAACGGACGACTATCGCTTGTTGCCTGAAGTAATAGACGCTGTCGCGCGCGCCAATCGTGCTGGTATCATCGTCGTTGCAGCGACTGCAAGATCCCCGAAGGCACTTGCTCCAATTGTGCGAAAACTTGGTATCGATGCCCCCTGCGTGTGCCTGAACGGTGCTTGGACAGGGTCCATTGAGTGCGCTGATACAAGTCATGTCCATCAAAGCGAAATGGACCCCGCCCATGTCATAAAATTGATCGACGATGCTGAAGCCTTGGGCCTAAATCCGTGCTGGTTCACAGCGACGAACTGGTACGCCCTATCCGATGGAGCCCTGGTAAAACGTGAAATTCGTGCCACGGGCGGTAAACCTATAATCAAGCCGCAAATAAGCCATCTCGACGAGCCGGTTCTGAAATTGCTTTGTCTTGAGGACGAACTAAATAACATCGCGATCAACAGTATTAGAGACGGATTTGATGAGCATTTTGACTTCACCAGATCCGACACATTCCTGTTCGAGATAACGCAAAAAGGTGTGTCCAAGCGAACGGCGGTCAGCCGGTTGGCGGAACGCCTTGGGGTTCAGAGAAACAACATAGCTGCAATTGGTGATTCAGAGAATGATCTCGAAATGATCAAATGGTCAGGGCTTGGAATAGCCGTTGGAAATGCTCAAGAAACTGTTCTTCAGGCTGCGGACTGGACGACAAAAACAAATAACGATGCAGGTGTTGCACATGCGATCGATCGGATCATCGCAAGCAATATTTCGACAGACAAATCAAGGAAAACATGATGACGAAGGAAAGCGCGGTCGCGCCTAAAATTGTAGAAAAGAAACGTGGATTGCTGTCGTTCTTACCAAAAGGATCCGGTTTGATTTGGGTTCTGGCGGGTCTTTGTGTTGTTGCTGCTTTGCTGTCCAGCGCCTTCCTCAATCCCGCCAATATCACGAATGTTCTGCGCCAGGTGGCTCTTTTTGGAATTGTTAGCGTCGGGATGACCTTCGTAATTCTAACCAAGGGCATTGACCTTTCGATCGGCTCAATTCTCGGCGTGTGCGCCGTGACGACTGCACTGATGCTAACCACCGGTTGGCCCATACCGGTTGTGATAATTGCGGTGTTGATCGCCGGCGCGGTGATGGGCGCCATTAATGGTCTCGGGATTACTCTTGGCGGTGTTCCCCCGTTCATCATGACACTCGGAATGATGGTTATGGGACGCGGGCTTGCGATGACAATTGCAAACGGGCAACCGATTGGCCTTCGAGAAAAATCTGCTGAATTTATGTGGCTTGGTCGGGGCTTCTGGCTTGGCTTACCGGTGCCGGTTTGGATATTTATTCTCGTCTCTTTGATTGCAATATTCGTTCTGCGCTACACGTCCTACGGTCGCCAAGTTTACGCTGTAGGTTCCAACGAAGAGGCCGCACGCCTTTCTGGCATCAATGTCAAAAGGATCATTTTTAGCGTCTATGTCATCAGCGGGTTGCTCGCGAGCTTGACGGCTTTGATCTTTGTGTCCCGACTAACGGTAGGCGAGCCAACGGCTGGAACTGGTATCGAACTTGAAGCCATCGCGATCACCGTCATTGGGGGTACAAGTCTCTTTGGGGGGGAAGGCGGTATCATCGGAACCATGATCGGTGCGGCCATCCTTGCAGTTCTCGCCAACATCATGAACCTCGTCGGCGTTTCGCCATTTACCCAACAAATTGTCAAAGGTGCGATCATCGTAGGTGCAGTGCTCTACGAGATGCAGCGAAAACGCAGAAAATCGTCCTGACAAAGAACTTCGTCACTACGAAGACGCTGCATGCTTGCAGCTGTTTGAGAAAACGTTTGCACAACATGGAGGAACCCGCAAATGATACGTAAAATGAAAAAATTGGCCTTTGGTATGGCTGGTGCCGTTGCACTAACGGCACTATCCAGCGCCGCTA
Organism: uncultured Sulfitobacter sp.; assembly: GCF_964021855.1. Taxonomy (NCBI): domain Bacteria; kingdom Pseudomonadati; phylum Pseudomonadota; class Alphaproteobacteria; order Rhodobacterales; family Roseobacteraceae; genus Sulfitobacter; species uncultured Sulfitobacter sp. The sequence goes on along the minus strand of NZ_CAXHZD010000010.1, from coordinate 11,389 downwards.
TGGCTCAGGACAAAGTTGTCATTGGATTTAGCCAAGGTACGCTGAACCATCCATGGCGCGTTGCCATGGTTGAAGGTAATCGCACCTACGCTGAAGAAAACCTGCCCAATGTCGAGTTGTTCATCACGGATGGTCAAAATGATTCAGGGAAACAGGTGACGGACGTTGAATCGCTGATTGCACGCGGTGTTGACGTTTTGATGATCAGCCCTTTGACATCGGACGCCTTGACACCTGTAGTACAAGACGCGCTTGATGCCGGAATCAAAGTGGTCACCATGGACCGCGAGGTTAATGTTCCGGTCACCGTCCATGTCGGCGCGCTGAACAGGCCAATCGGCGTACAGGCAGGTGCGTTCCTTGTTGATTTGCTTAGTGGCGAAGGCAATGTGATCGAAATTCAGGGCACTGCTGGGGCATCTGCTACGGTTGACCGCAACGAAGGTTTTGCCGAGGCGCTTGAGGGTTCTGGTCTTGAAATCATCGCAACACAAAACGCAGACTATCTGCGCGAAAACGCGTTGAAATTCATGGAAGACCAATTGCAACGCTTTGGTCCAGGTGAAATTCAGGCGGTCTACGCACATAACGATGAAATGGCATTGGGTGCCATCCAAGCCCTTGATGCCGCTGGTCGTCTTGACGAAGTGAAGGTCGTGGGTATCGACGGACAGGAAACTGCGTTTGAGGCCATCAGAGACGGCAAACTGGCCGCAACTTTCACCTATCCGTTTGTTGCACCAGAAGGCATCCAGATCGCATATCAACTTGCGACTGGTGAAGCTGTCGACGCAGAAATTGTTCTGCCCGGCAAACAGGTCGATGCCAACAACATCGATGAAATGCTTGGTCACGGTTTCTAAGCATACCTCCCGAGGTTACCGCGCGGATTGATCCGCGCGGTAGCTTTCAACCCACAAACAATAGAGAGACGCTATGAGCAAGACTGAACCCTATACCCCGCAAGGCGTAATTCCCGCCTGCCTTATGCCTTTTGATGCCGACTTCAAAGTCAATGAAGCTGCCTATCGCGCGCATCTGCAGGACCTTCTTTCAGTGAAGGGTATCACCGGTATTGCGATCAACGGACATGCTGCCGAAGTTCATGCTCTCACCATTGAAGAACAACATCGCGCCGTCGTCGTCACCAAAGAAGAACTGCAAGACAAGGTCGCAACTGTCACAGGCATTCATACCGATTCCAGCTTAGAAGCCGGAAAATTGGCCGCCTACGCACGAAAGGAAGGCGCTGATTGTTTGCTTGTCTTTCCGCCAAACTTCATGACCCTTGGGGGCCATATGCGTCCTGAAATGATCACGCAACATTTGCAGCGGATCACCGACGCTTGCGATCTGCCGATTATCTTGTTTCAGTTCCCGATACCTTCAAATCTATCGTATCCGCTATCGACGCTGATCAGTCTTTGCGAACGGTTTCCTCAGATCCGCGCCATTAAAGATATGATCGGTGATGGAAATCAACATGAACAACAAATCCGCGAACTCAAAGCGTTGGACAATCCGGTCAAAACGATCACTACGCATAGTGCTTGGCTTATTGGGTCGCTGGCCCTTGGTGCTGAAGGGATTTTGTCGGGCGCAGGCAGTGTAATTGCTGATCTACAAGTCGCGCTGTTTCGCGCAATGCAGGCCAATGATCTTGCTGCAGCCAGTGCAATTAATGACCGAATCTATCCAACTGTTCGGGCATTTTATGATGCCCCTCTTTTGGACATGCACAATCGTATGAAAGAGGCATTGGTTATTTTGGGTAAAATGAACGAAGCCCATGTCCGCCCCCCATTGATGAAGCCAACACCATCCGAGATCGAGAAAATTGGACGGATGATGGCAGATGCTGGGCTTACAGCTTCCAATGTCTATCGCAATGCGCCTTGATAATGTCAGCGAACTAAATTCACTAAAAAAGGGCGCGCCGTGTCGCAAAAAACCAACAAAATAGAAGACGCCAAGCTCGTGACAAGCGAGACGCCTGCCAAGGGCGTCTTGTTGCTCAAACTGAACAGGCCTGACAAACTCAACGCGCTGTCCAAGGAATTGTTGTCGCAACTCTTGGAGGCCTTGAAAACCGCTGAAAAAACCAAATCCGTCGGCTGTGTTATCCTAACCGGCGAAGGACGCGCATTTGCGGCCGGCGCGGACATTTCCGACATGCTGGAACGCGGCGTAGCATCATACGCCGACGCGGAAAGGCTTAAGACCTGGGAACGAATTCAAAACTTCAAGAAACCCATCATTGCGGCGGTAAATGGCTTTGCGCTTGGCGGCGGTCTCGAACTCTGCCTTCTGTGCGACATCATTATCGCTGCAGAACGGGCAAAATTTGGAACGCCCGAAATCAAGATTGGTTCATTCCCGGGTGACGGAGCAACACAGCGACTACCACGTCTTGTAGGTAAATCGTTCGCCATGCAAATGATCTTGACTGGCATGATGGTCACTGCAGAGACCGCTGAAAGAAAAGGCCTGGTCAGCGAAGTCGTGGCCGACAAACAATTGCTGGGACGTGCTCTCGAAATAGCCTCCGACATCGCAACCAAATCAGTGGCCATCACCCCTTATGCAAAACGCGCGGTGAACGCAGCATTTGAATTTCCTTTGAGAGAAGGATTGGCGTTTGAACACTCCCTGACTGTCGAAGCGTTTTCAACACAAGACCGAATGGAAGGCCTGCGTGCTTTCGTCGAAAAACGTGATCCGAAATTTACGGGAAAATAGGGAAATACTCGGAATGCGAGCTCAATCATGGGATTATATTATTGTCGGGGCAGGCTCAGCTGGGTGTGTGCTTGCCAACCGCCTAAGTGAAGACCCGAAGGTAAAAGTCCTCCTGTTGGAAGCAGGCAGTCGGGATTGGAACCCGTTTATTCATATTCCGGGTGGCTTGGGAAAACTGTTTGGACCGGGTGTAAACTGGCGCTTCCACACAGTGCCGCAAGAATACATGAACAACCGCGAAGTCTGGTACCCGCAAGGTAAAACCTTGGGCGGATCCAGCTCGATCAATGCGATGATCTATATACGTGGCCAAAAAGAAGATTACGATAACTGGGCTGACCTTGGCAATAATGGCTGGTCGTATAACGATGTCCTACCTTATTTTATCAAGGCCGAAGACAATGATCGTTTTGACGACGCCTATCATGGCAAGGCTGGACCACTTTGGGTATCCGATCAAATTGACCCACATCCAATAAGTCGGGCTTTCGTGAAGGCAAATCTCGAAAATGGCCTCCCAGCGAACGACGATTTCAATGGAGAAACCATGCACGGTACCGGTTTCTATCAGGTCACGTGTCGCAAAGGGCGTAGACGATCCGCGTCCGTTTCTTACCTTAACCCGATCCGAAACCGGGCCAACCTGACCATCCAAACAGGATCACAGGTGACCAAAATAAGGTTGGAAAATCGGCGTGCGACCGGTGTTGAAATCGCCAAAGGCGACGCAGTGGAATTCTTGCGCGCTGACCGCGAAGTCATCATTTCCGCTGGCGCTATTAATTCCCCTCGTCTTTTGATGTTGTCCGGTATTGGTGACGCTACCGAGCTGAAGAAGGTCGGGATCACAGCCATTCATGATCTAACAGGTGTCGGTAAAAACCTTCAGGACCATGTGAACACCAATGTCCATGTACAGACCAAAAAACGGATAAGCTATGATGGCCATGACAAGTTCCCGCGCGCGTGGCTGCATGGTGTAAATTGGCTGCTACGACGCAAGGGCCCCGCGGCATCGGTCATCGTAGAGGGCGCAAGTTTCCACATGTCTGAGGCAGAAACCCGGCCTGATCTGCAAATACACGTGGCCCCCGCAACAGTTGTTCGTGGTGGTCTAACGCAAATCAAAGGTTACGGGTTCACCGTAAATTCAACTTTTCTTCGACCTCGCTCAAAAGGCACCGTGTCCCTTCGGTCGGACAACCCGTTTGACGAGCCCTTGGTCGATCCAAATTATCTGAATGACCCCCATGACCAAGCAATGGCTGTCGCCTCTGTGCGAAAAATCCGGGAAATATTGGCGCAACCAGCCATTGCACCGTTGATAGATTTTGAACGACTTCCCGGTGGGGATGCTCAAACGGATGAACAGATATTGGCCTACGCTCGGGACTTTGCATGTTGTGATTACCATCCTGTCGGAACCTGTAAAATGGGAACCGATGATGAGGCTGTTGTTGATCCAAAACTGCGCGTCCACGGCATTGAAGCGTTACGGGTTATTGACTCATCCGTCATGCCCGTTCTGATCAGCGGAAACACCAACGCCCCCACGATTATGATCGGCGAAAAGGGTGCCGATCTGCTTCGCGGGCTCGTTTTATCCAAACCAACCTCCGCCCCCTAGACATGCGGCAGTTCACGAAAAATACAGGAAGAAGCAGACGATGACCGATAGAAAAGACGCGTTAAAATTACCGACGCAACCCAAAGTTTTTGGCTTTTACGTCGACGGAAAAAATCATGGCCAAGGCCATCGAGAGATGTCGGAACGAAAAAGCCCCGGTCATGGCGTCCCGGTAACGCGCGCGCCGCTCTGCACAAAAGAAGACTTGGACAACGCGGTTAATGTCGCAAAGAACACCTTTCAGTCTGGTGTTTGGTCCAACATCTCTGGGGCTGAAAGGGCAGACGTCTTGTTAAAGGCCGCGGCTGGTATCCGCGATCGGTTAGAAGAAATCGCCTATTGGGAAACTCTGGAAACAGGTAAACCAATATCCCAATGCCGCGACGAAATCGGTGGTGCCGCAGGTCACTATGAATATGCGGCAGGTGTTGCGCGAACCTTACACGGGGAAACGTTCAACAACCTAGGCGACAAGATGATCGGTTTGGTCACCCGCCAACCTATCGGCGTGATCGGCCTCATCACACCTTGGAACTTCCCGTTCATAATCTTGGCCGAACGCATTCCATATATGTTGGCTGCGGGCTGTACCATTGTTGCAAAACCCGCCGAGGTGACGCCAACATCGACGTTGATCATGGCCGAAATCCTAACCCAAGCCGGCCTTCCTAATGGTGTCTTCAATGTAGTGACCGGTCTTGGTTCGGTGATCGGTCAAGCGATGGCCGAGCACGAAAATATCGATGTACTTTCGTTTACCGGCTCCATCGATGTCGGCAGGCGTGTTCTTTTGGCCTCCGCTGGTAATTTCAAAAAAACGTGTTTGGAATTGGGTGGAAAAAACCCGCAGATCGTTTTTGCTGATGCTGACCTTGAAGACGCCGCGGACGGTGTTGTGTTCGGAACCTGCTTTAACGCAGGTCAATGTTGCGTAAGCGGTAGTCGCTTGATTGTTGAAAGCTCCATCGCCGAAGAATTTGAAAAGCTTCTTGTTGAAAAGTTCGCCAAAGTTCGCCTCGGCGATGTGCTTGAACCGGACACGCAGCTTGGTGCGATTGTGACCGATGAACATCAAGCAAAAATCCTTAGCTATGTTGATACTGGCCTCAAAGAAGGCGCTAAACTGGCTTGCGGCGGCGAAGTGGCTGAAATTGCTGGGGGGCGCTTCATTCGTCCAACCCTGCTGACCAAGGTGACGAATGATATGGTTGTCGCGCGCGAAGAAATATTTGGACCGGTTCTGGCCATGATCACCTTCGAGACACTGGATGAAGCGATGGAGATCGCAAATGATAACATCTTTGGATTAGCGGCCAGCATCTGGACGAAGAATATCGATAAAGCCGTCGCGACCATGCGGCGTGTCGAAGCCGGCAGGACTTGGGTCAACACAACTATCGCCGGTGGTCCGGAACTTCCCATAGGTGGCTTCAAACAATCTGGTTCCGGGCGCGAAACGGGTGTCTACGGTGTGGAAGAATACACAGAGGTGAAGTCGATCCACATAGAGATCGGCAAACGCGATCCATGGGTGAATTGAGCCCCATGGAAGAAATTGCTAACCCGCGTGCGTTTCTAGAACAGCTTTTTCAAACAGCCGTTTCGGCAGCCGACCCTAAAAAAATACTTTCGGGGCACATCCCTCGCCCCGTTAAAGGCCGAACAGTCGTTGTTGGTGCAGGCAAAGCCTCGGCTGCACTGGCTGCTGCTTTCGAGCAGGAATGGATTGCGGCTGGGCACGGCGCATTGGAAGGTTTGGTTGTAACGCAATATGGCTACGCAGCGCATTGCGACCACATTGCCATTGTCGAAACGCGACACCCAGTTCCAGACGAAAACGGGTTGCAGGCCGGCCGCCGCGTATACGAATTGGCCAAAAGCCTAGGCCCTGACGATCAGCTGGTCGCCTTGATTTCCGGGGGTGGGTCTTCGCTTTTGACGTTGCCTCCCGATGAAATCGGATTGGCGACCAAGCAGTACATCAATCGCGAATTGTTAAAGTCGGGCGCGTCAATCGGCGAGATGAATTGTATTCGAAAGCACTTCTCGCAAATCAAAGGTGGTAGGCTGACTGTCGCCGCATGGCCCGCGAAGGTCAGATCATTGGTGCTTTCAGACGTGCCGGGCGACGAACTTTATCAAGTTGCGTCAGGCCCCACCATCCCAGACCCCTCGGACCAGAAAGAAGCTCTACGAATTATTGAACGGTATGACATCGACCTTCCTCAATCCGCAAAAGATTGGATTCAGGCGCAAAAATGCGTCGCGCCCACACCCGAGATAGCTGAATTTAAAAATGCCGAGGTCATCCTGATCGGATCGGCTCAAACTTCGCTGAAAGCCGCAGCAGATCGGGCTGCCGCGCTGGGTGTGACAGCACATATTCTATCCGACAGTATGGAAGGCGAGGCGCGCGAAATTGCAAAAGCACATGTCGGCATCATCAATCAGATCAACAAGCATGCTCAACCATTCACACCGCCCTGCGTCTTGCTGTCGGGGGGTGAAACAACCGTAACGCTCCGACAAAAAGGCAAAGGCGGCCGAAACACGGAATTTCTTTTGTCCCTGGCCCAAGGGATTCAGGGCCAAAAAGATATTCACGCGTTGGCTGCGGATACAGACGGTATCGATGGATCACAGGACAATGCAGGCGCGTTTTGCGATGGTACCACCATCTACAGAATCCAGTCCGCAGGTGTCGATCCCGAGAACGCGCTCGCCAACAATGATGCATGGACCGCATTTTCTGCGTCGGGGGACCTTTTTGTGACCGGCCCGACGCAAACCAACGTCAATGATTTCAGGGCTATTCTTATCGCCACCTCACCAGGCTGACGCAGCATCCCAAGGCAACAAACGCGCGGATCGCGACGTATACAGCGGTCCAAGGAACGCGTCAGAATATGCGCCATTATCCTCTCGATAAAAGCCATGGTGCGAATGCAAATCTCATATCCGACTCCAGAAAGACTGCCGATGAATGTGTTATCCGCTCTTCCTAAACGCGACGAAGCCCTGCACCGTTTGATCACCAATCTCGGTGATGCATTGGGAGAGATCATTCGAGATCATGAGGGCGACGAAGTCTTCACGCTTATTGAAACGCTGCGCCGTCGCGCGATAGGTTTCTACCGCTCCGACCTGATTGAATTACGTTCAGAACTTCGAAACCTTATTTGCTACAGTAACCCGCAAGATCTAGCGACTGCGATGCGTGCTTTCACATTATACCTCCACCTCGCAAACTTAGCTCAAAGCGTTATAAATGCGGATTCCGCGGGCGCTCAAAGACGGCTTAGAACATCCTTATCTCAGCTGGACCAAGCTTCATGCAAATGCCTTGCGGTCGGTATCGTTTTGACCGCACACCCAACGGAAATCCGTCGTCAATCAATTATCGACATTGAAGGGCGAATATCGGTTCTCATGGCGAGAGATGGGACAATTTCGGACCAATGTGCGCTTAGACGCGAGATCCTCACACTCTGGCTTACAGATTTAGCGCGCCGTGAAAAACTGCGTGTTCATAGCGAGATAAAAAACGGCGTTTCCATCGCGTCGCGCTCTATTTTGCCGGCCATGATCGCCGTACAAGGCACCGTCGATGAATTCTTTGGAAATGATCCAGCGACGCCCGAACCGATGTTTACTCTTGGTACATGGATTGGCGGTGATCGCGATGGGAACCCAAATGTGACCCGCGATGTTTTTGAAACTGCGGTCACAGAACAGCAACGTGCAATTTTCGCCCATTACCGCCAGTCATTGCGGGCTCTTTTCTTGGAACTTCCATTGACGGACCGCTATGTGGCGATGTCACCGGACCTTGCGCGTTTGTCGACATCCCAACCTCAGAATGATGACCCGCACCGTTCGGGTGAACCCTTCCGTCGGGCAATCAGTCATGTCATCGCGCGCCTAGACGCGACGGAGCAATTTTCCGAATACGGATATGACGAACCCAAAGCATTCGCAGCGGACTTAAAGGCGATTGCAACCGCCCTTCAAGATACCGGTGCAGGCGTGATTGCAGCGGGGCGTCTCGCGACGCTTCGGGCAACAGTCCGAATGGCGGGTTTCCATTTTTTTACCATAGATTTGCGGCAGAACTCGAATATTCATGAACGCTGCCTTTCTGAGATACTCTCACAAACCGGCGTCAGTAAAAATTACGCATCGCTTTGCGAAACTAGTCGTACGGCCTTGCTGACCGAATTGCTTGAAAAAGACTTACCAGACCTTTCCGAATATGAATTCAGCGAAGAAACAACACGCGAAATGGAGATATTCCGTGCTGTTGCACTTGCACGCAAACGCTTGGGCCACGATCTTGTGCGTTATTCTATCGTTTCAAACACTGAATCCGCTTCGGACATTCTTGAAAGCGCGGTGTTCTTGAAATTTAATAATTGTTTCGGGGTCGAAGGTTCTGTTCTTCCAGTACCTCTTTTTGAAACAATAGACGATCTTCGCAGGTCCGTTGCCATCATGCGAGACCTCTATCAAGTTCCAGCCTATGCGAATGCAATACGCGATACCGGTGCGGAAATCATGTTGGGATATTCGGACAGCAACAAAGACGGGGGCATTCTGACGGCTCGGTGGGAAGTATGGAAAGCTGAAACCGCGTTAGGCCTGTTATTTGATGAACTCGGGGTTGGTGTGTCCTTCTTTCATGGTCGGGGTGGATCGGTTGGTCGTGGCGGGGGGGCAATGCGCGACGCAATACTAGCGCAACCCCACGGCCAAATGACCAGAGGCTTTCGACTAACCGAGCAAGGCGAAGTGATTTCGAAACGCTACGAAACACGTGAGCAAGCAACAATGCGGTTCTGTGAATTGGGCCAGGGCCTCGCAGAGGCCGAAACCGCGCGGTTCAATGGTCAACCGGCAAAAATGTTCATCTCCACCATGGAAGACATGTCGCGACATGCGTTTGACGCCTATCGAAACCTTACAAAGTCAAAAGGTTTTCTGGCGTATTTCCGTCAAGCGACAGTCATTGACTACATTGCTTCCTTGAATATGGGTTCACGCCCGGTTTCGCGATCTTCGTTGAGCACGTTAGCCGATCTTCGTGCCATCCCATGGGTGTTTTCCTGGTCGCAGTCTCGGCACAATCTGCCGGGTTGGTACGGCTTTGGATCCGCTGCGCGGGTCAATGGCGGCTCAATTCCCCAATTGCGCGAAATGTATCATAGTTGGTCAATGTTTCGCACTTTGGTCAATTCGGTTTCACTGGCTGTTGTAAAAGCCGATATTGAGATCGCTGCTGCATATGCCGATCTTGTTCAAGACAAACATATCCGCGAAGAAATTTTGGGAAAAATCAGAGACGAGTGGGAAGTAACAACAAAAGTAATTCAACAGATCACTGGTGCTCATTCCTACAATGTCGATCCCGATTTCTCATCCCGTCGTCCCTATCTGGAACCACTTCACTTTGGACAGATAGAACTCTTGGCGCGGTTGCGACAAGATGGTGCCAATGAAACTTTAAGCGAAGCGCTGAAAGTCTCAATAAATGGTATTGCTTCTGGTCTTCAAGCTACGGGATGAACGGGAACAACTCTAACGAGTCTCAAATGATCTAGTTTTGCCGTAGTGTGTCGCCTCCTCTACTGGAGGTTGGGAATGGTTCTGTGTCATGGATCAAGAATGCACGAATGAGCTGAACATTTGACCAATGATTTGGCCGGGCTGGCAAGTTTTCGACCGTCGATGCGATTCCTAAATTCCGCTTCATGTTCGAAGGTCATTCTTGCGGTCTGCTATGCGGCCATGTCAGGTGAATAGTCTACGACCCGTCTGTTCATGGTGGCATGGACAATCTGAACGCCGCGTTTTGCCAATATCTCCTCCAGATTCCGATAGGAGACGGCTTAGCGAACGTAGAAAAATATGGCGTACAAGATCATATCTCGGGAAATGGCTGCCTTTGAAATCAATACTCTTATTTGATGTGCTCTGCCTGTGGCCTTACATCCGAAGTTTGAAGACCATCTCGATCTCGACCATTCCCCCATTTGGCAGACTAGCAACACCTACTGCCGTTCTTATGTGACGACCAGATTCACCCATGATGTCCAAAATCAACCTAGAGGCTGCGTCCATCACTTTCGAATGGTTAGTAAAATCATGCGAGGCTGCAACAACCTATTTTACCGTCATGTTTAAAAATGCTCGTTTGGGTGACATGTTCGACTTCACGTGTTAAGAAAAATATAATTAATTAACATATAGAGCCAGTCATGTTAAAACCCACCTACGACATCCAACCACTGCCACCCAGTGTTAGTTTCGACACTGTTCCTATACTTAAGGCTCTTGCGCGCGCCAATCGGGCGTTGGCTGAGCTGAAGGGGCGCGCAGCGACCATCCCAAATCAGAGCATCCTGATTGACACGCTTGCTCTGCAAGAAGCCAAGGCAAGTTCGGAAATCGAGAATATTGTCACCACGCAGGATGATCTGTTTCAGGCCGACCTTTTCCCCGAAGGTCCCGGAAGTGCCGCCGCAAAGGAAGTGGCGCTTTATCGCGATGCGCTGAAGCTTGGGTTTAATCGACTTAATGAGACAAAGGGGTTGATCACCAACAGCACGTTGATCGCGATGTTCCAACTATTGAAGCAACACGATGGTGGGTTTCGTCAAACGCCCGGAACAGCGCTCAAGAACGAGACGAGTGGTGAAATCGTCTTCGTGCCGCCGCAGGATGCACGTGAGATCGTCAACTTGATGGCCGACCTAGAGCGCTACATCAATGCTGAGGACGGCGATGGGTTGGACCCGCTTATCCGCATGGCGCTTATCCATCACCAGTTTGAGAGCATTCATCCATTTCCGGACGGCAACGGCAGGCTTGGGCGGATCCTGAACGTTCTATATCTGGCGAGAACCGAGTTGCTCGACATTCCTGTGCTCTATTTGAGCCGCCATATCACGCAGAACAAAGACACCTATTACAGGTGTTGTCACATTAACTCGTCCAGTCTGCAAGTTTGGGAGCAGATTGGACATC
>NZ_CAXHZD010000009.1:0-99172 GCF_964021855.1 uncultured Sulfitobacter sp. | reverse complement strand
GTGAGACGTTTTGAGCGAGACATGCGAAGAAAGACCCCCTATTTCCTGCCACCTTCATACAAGGCTACACCTACCATACGAAACTATACTAATCTGTCAATAATATACTTACGGTGAATTGGTGCGCAGGCAGCCTTGTATTCCGTTTAACGCCGAGCACCGCAGGTGCGAGGCCGCGCCCGAGAGGGCGCCAACAAACATCGGCCCCATGCTCTAACATGGGCCGCTCTCAACAGGGCCCGCGCCTGAGGTCTGTCTGAACATGTCATGTTCGGACGGAATTGAGGCGGTGGGACAGATCTCAACCGACAGGGCTGACAGACAGGGTCAAGGGAGGCCAGAATTGCTTGCCAATTCTCTGCCGTAAAAACCGAGGAGGCAGCGCCGATAGGTTTTTGCGGATGGCCCCCTTGAGGCTGGCTGTCAGCCCTGTCACCGCACAAGGTCAAACACAACCAGAACCATCAGGACTGCTTTGCAGTTCTGTCATCGGCAACCGTGACTGCTGCCGAAGGCAGGGGTCTCAACGGGACCCGCAGCGATCTCTGGGACAGAGATAGGGCCGCCTTACGGCGGCCCATCCTCGGGGAGGATTTACTCTTGGGGTTCCTTTGAGCTTGGTGGAAACATCACAAGCTCTTGGACACCGACGGGGAAGTCGAGCTTGAGGCTGAAGAACTCCGATCCATCCGCGCCCCGGGTATTGCGGAACATGGCTCCGACGCGTTGGAAACGGGTGCGCTCCTGGCCTTCGCCATCGGTGTATTTGACGGGAACTGTTGCGACGTAGTGGTTGGTCATTTTGGTCTCTCCTTTTTGCGATGGGGATCAAAAAGCACGGGGGCTGAGGACCGGTCGCAAGCGCAAATGCGGAGGGTCCGCGCCACAAGCGTGGAAGCCGTATTTGTGCTCGCCGGAGCGCAGCGTAGGGTACGGCCGGTCCGACCCCGTGCGATCCACATCAATGAGCAAAAAGAAGAGACCAAAATGTATGCCCCCACATCGCAGTCGCCACGGTTCTCGTTGATCTCGATGGAGGTGAAGGTCGGGATCGCTTTGATGCAAGGTGTTGGGGTTTGGTCTATCACGCGCATCGAAAGGCAGGGCGGTTGTTCATCCTCGGGCGAAGATCAATTTCTCGGTGTTGAGATGGTTGTGATATTATCCGCACCAAGCTTGAGGACGCGGAGGACAGCTGGTCCGGCCGCACCGGTATGGCACGGCCAGTCCTTCCCCAATCAGAGTGCGTCCAACATCCTGACCGTCTACGAACAGCGATCCACATAGGCGTCCAAAGTTACAACGGTCAGTACCTTCGGTTCCGGGCCTGCACGAACATGCCACGCGTTCAAATTCTATCGATGCCGCATTCCGGACCAGTTGGCTCAAACGCGCCGTTGCGCGTTCCCCGACCTGACGTTCTGCAGTGCAGGACGGCCGCCACGTCTCAGGGGCATTGAATCCGACAAGGCGGACGTTCGCCGGCAGCCCGCGAATGTCGACGGTGTCACCGTCGATGATCCGCACATCGCTTGAACGGAGAGTCCCATCCGGTCGTATGGGTTGCGCGGTGGTCGGCCTATTGAGCGACAGGAAGCTGGAGGACATCCAGCCGGTTCCCAAGTCAGACCGGATTTGCGCCCATTGCCCTTGGTCACGAAGCAGTTGGACACGCGTGCCTTCAACCAGCACGCCCATAACCGGATCGGACGTGGACGGCCCGTCCCGTTGATTGACCCGTGTCCCCGTCACATAGACGTAAGCAGCACTTGCCGTTTGCGGTGCAGACGTCGCTGGTGGGCTGTAGGATGTGGATCGCGACGATGTTGTATCGAACAAAGATTCGATCAGCGCAAAGAATGCGACAGCTATAACAAGCGGCACCATGATTTGCCGCTGGGCCCTACGGACCGCCCGCCGAGGTGCAGTGATTGCGCGGGTGACAGACATCGGTCTGGATTTTGGTTGGTAAGACTTGGTGCGGCGCTTCGGAGTCGGGCGCGAAGTAACATCGTTGGTCTGCGCTGAAGTCCGAGATGATGGCTCACGTTCCAACTTCAGGACTTTATGCAGACTGGCATATTGGGCCTTACTCAGACGTGTGTCGGTTCCGTACTGCTGAAACCGCGCGGCCATGTTTGTTAGAAACGACACTTCCCAATCGTTCGCCTGACCAGACTGCAGTCGCGCATCAATGCGCGATTGAATCTCTTTGGTGCGTTCTGGAGAAAAGGGCATGATCTGAAAAACCTGCGCGCGTGATATGCTGCGCAACAAATGTTATTTGCAGCTCAGGCACAATAGACAGGGATTACATTGAGATACCGCTCTGCCAATCGGGAAACGGGAAATTCGGATAGCGACTGCATACCATAAATGAACCCGAGCCGTAGAGCAGTACGTCGATCGCCACCCTTGAGAACGAAGTAAGGGCCACCCGAAGGTGACCCTCTTTGACTTATGCCTCTGCCTTCTCCTTCGCTGGATCCGCGACCCGCATCACCGTCAGTCCTTTCGCTTCGGCTTTCTGCCCGAGGTTCAGTGCGACCCCGTTGCCGCCGAAGAGAACAACTCCCGTCGCGGCGAACTTATCATCCAGCATCTCATCGTTGCACTTGAACGGTGCTGCACGTCCGTGTGCGGACCAACGCGGATCAAAGCGCGCTTGATTGATACCCCGTGCACGCGCCCACCGCGCCGCGATCATTTCCGCCCCATGCTTGCCGCCTTTGTGGCAGATGAAGATATCCTGATTGCGGTTTTGCTTGATGCGGTCGCGAACCTTATCGAGGGTCCGGAAGATGACGTCGATGTCAGTCCAGTCCGTCGCTCCCGAGACAATCAGAGGAACGCCCTCGACTTTTGACTTGGCGGCCGTCTCACGATCATGCTGCTCCAAAAGTTGCTTGGCCTCGAAGACGGCTCCCGTCTCTTGCGCCCGAACGCTGGCCCGCGATCCCGCTGCCGGGATGAAGGCATTGCCTGTCTCGACCTCGTAGCATTCCGCTGCAGCCTCCCCCATCGTCTCGATGGCGTCGACAATCTCGCGCAAGTGCACGAAGCGCGCTTGTGCCTCTTCCAGTGCGGTCTCGGCGATTTCTGATCCGTCGTGACATTTTGCCAGTGCGCCGATCTTATCCGCTGTGCGATCAACTTCCTTACCGAGGGCAACCTTGCGCCGCTGCAGGATTGTTGCCAACCCGTGCGCGAGAGGTTCGATCTCTCCTTCAAGTCCGGTATTCCGCAATTGCCCGAGCAGTGTCTCAAATGCTTCGCGAATAATGCTGTCTTTCAGGATATCGTCCTGCGGGATTGGCAGGTGTGCGTCTTTCTCCGTCAGACCGAAGAGTTCGATTGTCTCGTATGTTGTCGCTTGATCGTAGGCCATGTGTTCATCTCCAGATGTTTGAGTTTGATGACCACCACGTGATTGTGGGGGCATGGCCGATTTCTGGTTCACCGAATCTGTCCGGGTCAGGGACGGCGCAGCCGCCAGCTTGCTGGGCGCAAAAGTTTTCGAAGTACGACGCCGACAAAAGGCGCACCCTCGCGGGCACGACTGACCTCCCCCCACACCCCCACTCTTGCCGAAAAGTTTTGCGATCCTTGAGGCGGGCTGATTTGGGGGCCATCCGGAGGATATGCTTCCATACTCATGTGTGTGTGTTTGGACGCCAGGTTTGACCGACACGAGCAGGCAAGCGGTGGGGCCGGACACGCAGGCGGACGCAGCGGCGGGATCGTTTTGCCTCGGCAAAACAGACCAGAGCGAAGACCGCAGGCGTGGCCGAGACCCGCCGTGCTCGCGAGACGGGCAAACCGGGATACACAGTGCGACACCGCGGTAAGGCCGCATGGCCGCATGCGCGACGGACCGCAGGGACGTTCTCACCTGTGACACGCGGAGCCGAGCAGGGGAGAACGTTAGGTATTTCGTCAGAAGCTAAGTTGATTGGCGAACACGGCAGAGCAAACTTTGATATTCAATACCTCAAGTCCCACTGTGCGGATGGGGTGGATGGCTCCTGCATCAAACGGCGTCGCAATGCGCCATAGTGCAATTGCCATGAACTGCTTATGAGAGGAGCCACCCAATGCATGTTACAACAATCGGCCTAGATTTGGCCAAGAACGTTTTTCAAGTCCACGATATTGATGAGAATGGCGAGGTTGCATTCAACCGCGCTTTACGGCGGGCACAAGTGTTGGCGTTCTTTGAACGCCTTGAGCCATGTCTGGTCGGCATCGAGGCCTGTGGAACCAGCCACCATTGGGCACGGGAACTGATCAAGCTGGGCCACAACGTGAAGCTAATCCCACCAGCCTATGTGAAGCCCTACGTCAAACGTGGCAAATCTGATGCCGTTGATGCTGCGGCCATTTGTGAAGCGGTGACGCGCCCAACAATGCGGTTTGTCGAAGTGAAATCGCCGGAACAGCATGCGATACTCACGGTTCATCGAACCCGTGATCTCATTGTCCGACAGCAAACTCAAACGATCAATATGCTGCGGGCACAGTTGGCAGAGTTCGGTCTCGTCTTGCCGCAAGGCGTTTATCATCCGCTGCGGTTTGCCAAGGATTGCGTAGATGGAGAACAACCAGACCTGCCAAAGGACGCTCAAGAGGTTGTCTTCGATCTGTGCGACGAACTGCTGTTCCTGCACGCCAAGATCCTGCGGCATTCTCGACATATGACGCGGATTGCCAAAAGCGAGAAACGCGTTGCGTTGCTGCGAACGATACCTGGTGTCGGACCAATTACAGCGTCAGCAATCGTGGCGACCGTCGGTAGTGGCAAGCAGTTCAACAACGGCAGAGAGTTCGCCGCTTGGCTGGGACTGACACCGCTCAATAGATCAAGTGGTGGAAAGGAACGTCTGGGTCACATCTCGAAGATGGGTGATCTATACATACGTCGATCATTGGTTCTCGGTATGACGTCCCGCATCCGATCCATCAGGGTGAAACCGGAAAAGTTTGATCCATGGTTCGCTGACATCCTGTCACGCAAGCCAAGCAGGGTAGCTGCCGTTGCCATGGCCAACAAAACCGCCCGTATGATCTGGGCTGTGCTGACAAGGAATGAACCCTACAAAGTGAGAACCGTTTAATAGACCAACGAAACAACAGGAGTTTGCAAAACCAATGAAGTGATGGAACTTTGTCAGCCCAAAAACCAAGACACCCCGAGCTTTGTCCAGAACGCTTGCTGTTCGATGTGCGGAAGGGACTTGGTTGGTGGAAACCATCCACTGCCCGGCAGGCGATGCTTGCATCGCTGAGAGGGAGGGCCAGCGGCCATGTGCGTCGCGCTAACAGGCCGAACACAAGACTGCTTCTGACGAAATGCCATACGCTAAATTGTACTTGCAAAAAGGGAGCCATCCACACAGGACAAAGCGTAATTTCGCTGCGGCTGCGCCAATGACTGCTCTCGCGAAGCCGCGATCACCACATCTGTTTCCCAGAATGCAAAAAGGTGGCGACCTTGGAGTAGCCACGCAAGTACAAAAATAGCCTATGCAAATCCAAATTTACTGAACGGAGGGTATTGTGAACGACTTTTGTTCGCGTTACGTTCCGATCCAAAGGATTTCAAATCATTGTTCGTTCTTGTCAAATTTGGATCAAAGTGCTCCGAAAGGAAAAGGTATGTCACTACTAGAATCGACACTATCAGATTGCAGCCCTTCTCGGTCCGACATCGAGCGTATCAGCATGACAGGACAGCCATGCACTATGAAAAACTGCAATTTTGAAGAACTGGACTTAACAAAGCTTGACTTGTCCGGTTGGCAGTTTGAGCGATGCAACCTTACGCGCGCGTCCTTCGACGGGGCAATTCTCGACGGAGTTAGTTTTTCAGGCTGCCGTGCCGCGCGAGCCAGCTTTCAGGGGGCCAGATTCCTGGACGGTACAATAGATGGAGGGGATTTCAGCAACACAAATATGCGGGGAGCCACATTATCCGCTGCCAGTCTCAAACGATGCAAGATGACAGGAGCGGATTTCACCGAGGTGCAATCCATGGGTATTGAATTTGAAGACGTGCTGTTGGTGCTGGCTATTATTCCTAAATTTTCGTTCCAAAAGATGACACTGAAACAAGTCGACTTTAGCGATGCGGATATGAGAGCTTGCGATTTTAGAAACAGTGTTTTCGAAGACTGCTCCCTTAGGAATGCGCATCTAGCCGACTGCGGATTTGAGAATGCCGATTTGCGCGGTGCTGATTTGGGTGGTGTCAAGCTGCACGATGCGCGACGTTTCAAAGGTGCAATCATTTCGAAACGGCAGGCGGCAGATTTACTTGGCCAACTTGGCTTAGTGGTCCTCTAGATGCCTGCCATAACACTGCTGGACGCAGCAGAAAGTCGTCAGGTTAAGGGGGTGGTCTTTCGCGAAGACAGCCTCGACAGGTTTTCAATCTTTGAAACTGAGTTCTTGGAGTGCGTTTTTGTAGATTGCGTTTTTGATGGCGAAAAAATTGGGATGTCTACGTTCCATGGCTGCAGATTCACAGGCTGCTCTTTTCGAGATACTCGATTGATTTCTTGTCAGTTCAACGAGGCAGATGGTGAGAAACGTTGTATCTGGTCCGGCTGCGATCTCTCCGACACAATCTTTGAGGGCTGCGATCTTTCCAGCAATCAGTTCACAGCGTGTAAGGGGTTCAAGTTACGATTAGAGAAATGCAACTTTTCCGCAGTCCAACTTAACATGGATCCGCATCGTCACGTCAATGCTCGCCATGTTGTGGGCGGTATATCTTGTTACCGCACAGATTTATCCGATACTTACATGTCAGGGCAAAATCTAGAAGGCAGCATTTTTGAATTATGTGACCTTCGTCGTGCCGACCTGAGTGGTTGCAATCTGTCGTTCGCCAACTTCGTTGGATCAAACCTAAACACCACACGCATCACAAATTCTTTGCTCACAAACGCTATGATAGCGCATGCGGACATTGATGAATTAGACTTCAATCAGGCTCTCGACTTGACCGACCTTACAATTAGTTCCGATCAACAAGACAGGATGCTTCAGCACTTTGGTATCCATGTGCTGCATAAGTGATATCTTTGATGTCACTTAAGATATAGTTCCGCGGCACACATGGTCGCGTTCGTTATGTGCTGCTTTTTCATCGAGATCGTTGAGAATTCTTGTGGCACACACCCTTGCCAATGCCCAAGCTGAATTCGCCACGCTTTTTCACCCGACATCTAAATGCGGACATTTGAGCAGTTTGCAGCATCAGGTAAAGTGGGCTCTTGGACGAAGCCGCACAATTCATCAACGTCCGGTTTAGGCCGTTGCTAAATCTCTCACCCACCAACAGCAAGAAACTACCAGTGCCCATTAAAGTCAGGCAGCATACGGTTCAGCTTGCCTACACAATATGACCTGGCCGCAATGGGACACGCTCACGCTCGGGGCGCTTCAGTGCTTCTGCATACTTTCTCGCGTTGTCATCGATCCCCTCATGCCAAAGCTTCGATACAAAATCGCGAGCATCCTGCACCGTCATATCTTTGAGTATGGGAGAGAGGGCCATAAAGAGCTCGTCCTCGGTGAGGGATGCCGCGCGACACATTGCTGTTTCGTAATAAGACGGATCGTTCAGGACATATTCGCTCAACGGCATCAACGCGACATTCTCGGCCGGGATCGCCAAGAAAATCGTATCCTGAATTGTTTCTAAAAAGTCGCGACGGGATGTGGAGACAGGCTTGCCCGAGCTCTTCGCATCGGCGTATGCCTGTTTCGTTTTGCTCAACCGCGACGCTGCATAGGAGAACGCTAGGTCGCGCTTCCGGGCTGGAAGCGTAAATTTGGTACATACCTCGATGCGCGTGATCAGAGCGGTTACTTCGGCTTCGAGATCAAAGCTTTCGAACCAAACGCTGTCTGTTTTCGGTATTCTAGCCATCCGCCCTCTTAAGAAGCAATTCACGTTAGTATATTATTGTAACACAGATCTGTTGTTCGACAAGCCAGCGCATAACAAGCGATCTTGATGGGGGTGTCAGCCGAAGTCCCGGGAAAGCGCGGGTGTCTCTCGAACATACAAACACAAAAAAGGGGAACCGCGTTGCCGCGGCTCCCCTATCCTGTCAGTCGATGGTCTCGCTTCGATTAGGCAACCAGTGACAATCCACCACTGGCGTCCTGCTGCTGATCGCCGCTTTGCACGAATGGAATGATTGAGAACGTCTGCCCGCCACGCTGCTCTTCGTTCTGCACAGCGTTAACCCGCAAATCACCGTCTGGCGTGTTAATCAGAAGCGAGACATAGTCGTGCCCCGTCCGGTTGCTCTTGGCCATCCAGGCGGAGCCAACGCGGATCGGCTTACCTTTCGGCGAGCTCACTTCGATGCGGTAATCCGGGTGCGTCTCTTCCGTCTTGTAGTCGTTCTCAATCAGCATGAAGTCCAGATCGAACATCATGTTGGCGATGTAACCTGCGAAGGCGTTGTCAGCATCCATCGCCGTCAGCTCGCCCGAGATTGAGCCGGATTTCATCGTGCCGTTTGAGACCAGCGGGATGATCTCGAAGTCTTCGCTCTTGGCTTTGCGCGCTTCCTGCGTTTGAACCGCATTGACGCGGAATGGCCCAAGGCCAACGTCCAGCTGCATCGAGATATAGGGATTACCGCTGGTGTTGCCGGTCTCGCTCCACGCTGTGCCAATGCGGACCTTGCGGCCTGATTTATTGACTGCCGTGACATCATAGTCCGGGCTGCGCTCTGACATCTTTGCGCGGGTTTCTAACTGGATCGCGATGTCGAACTTGGTGTTGTGGATTGTGCCGGTGAAGACAGCGGCTGCGGTGTCGGCGTTTTTCGTGAGGGTTCCTGCGAACATGGGTCTTATCCTTCTTGGGTTATCGGGGCCGGACATCTTGCCAGACTACCCGAGATTGCTTTTCGACCCCTCATGGAGTCACAAAACCACAAAGCCTGCTTTCAACTTTCTCCCGACCTCTCAGACAGTGCAGAGCTCTAATTGGACGCACGTCGCCACAACACCAGCGCGACCCATTCTTTGCCCAATGGTCAAATGGGATGATTCAGACATCACGATCGGAAAGGAAGAACTCCTCTTCCTGACCATTCAGACGGCCCCCACTGCGGTCGGTCAGGCCAATGGCACTGCCGCCCAGCTCAAAGACGATGAGATACTGGCCCAGTGTATCCTTGCGGACCACATATCCCTCGTTTGACCAGTGAACGGATTTCCCTGCGTCCACAGCTGTTTTGATTTCCGCAATGTTCATGTGTGTCTCCATCTAAGTTGACGAATTCCGGCCGCGCACCCGCCAATATGGGCGGGCACGCGGTCTCTGCATTTGGTGGAAGTGCTACTGTCGCCCGCAACGCCGATCAGGCTGCGCTGCGGATACTTGGGTGCCCATCGCCAACAATGCGGGTCAAGATCGCTTCCGCATCGACACCTGCACCATGCGGGACAAAGACCCGCAGCTGGAAGGCGATGATTTCAGTAAAACATCCGAGGGCCTTGAGACCCTCAATTGTACCCTTTTCCGCCCCACCAATCTCCAAGCGCACATCGCCTGCAACACGGCGGCGCGTGAGCGTCAGGCCGCGCCCTAGATCGACGGGTGCAGTTGTACCAAGGGCAGCCGTCAGCATTTCACTCGGTGTTTCTGGCGTCCCTGTCATGAACCGCGCTCGAAGGGCTGCGGCCCCCTCTTCACTAAGAGTGCGGCCGATCATGCTGGCGCAGCCCTCGGGCGTGACGCGATAGATGCGCTCGTTGCTGGTCGGGATGGTCTTCCAGATCGGAAGCAACAGACCCGTGAGCAAATACAGCTTTGTCGTGGTGGTTTTGGGCAAGCTGTCAGCCTCCTCGTCCCAAAGCCGGATGAACTCTGATTGCGCGACCGCCTCCCAAGCCGAGGCTTCAAACTTCGCCTCCTCTAGGTAGGATTTGCCGGTGGGACGGATAACCTTGCGCATCGAGGTGACGATGTCTTCGTCATACATCTGCATCGGGCGTTTTGAGATCAACCCAACCCGTCCTGACGCCTGATTGACCATCGGGATTTTGTCGAAGTTGTTGCGAAGGGCGCCATCGGCGCGCGCGATGTGAACTGGATCCGTCACCTCCAATCCGATGATACGTGTCACAGCCCCGGATTGGGGGCAGGTCCAGAGATCCTCCGCCGAAACCTGCTTGATCGTCTCGCCTCGCAGCGTTTCCACCCCGAGATCAAGCGTACCTGCATCCCTTGCACGTTCAGTTTGGTCCGCGATGCGCTGCATAAACTCAGCAAAGAGCGCGTTTTGCATACAGATAGGAAGGGCCAGCACCCGATTGAGGAACCGCTGGATTGGCGGCAATTCTTCCAGCAGCACGCCATCCTTGTCGATCAGCCTCAACGCAGTCCAATCGGTGAAGACCTCATAACCCATCGCCTCCGCACGCCCCGCGGCAAGATCAGCGTAATATCCCCGCAGCGCGGAGCGCGCGATCGGGCTTTCGAGATTGTCCTCCTCGCGAAACATGCCTTGCGAGCCAGTCTCCCGTTGGCCTTTGGTGAGTGCACCAAGTTGATCGAGACGTTTGCTGATTGTTGACGTGAAGCGTTTTTCACCGTGCACGTCCGAAGTGCAGACACGGAAGAACGGCGCGCTGACCTGCGCGGAGCGATGCGTACGCCCAAGTCCTTGAATGGCTGAATCCGCGCGCCAGCCGGGCTCCAGCAAGTAATGGCGACGCTGCTTCTGGTTTTTCGCTGTTTGCGCCGCATGATAGGATCGCCCTGTGCCCCCCGCATCTGAGAAGATCAGGATGTTTTTCTCGCCATCCATAAACGCCTGCGTCTCGGACGAATTGCTGCTTGCAGCGCGCTTTTCGATGAAGAGCGCGCCATCGCTCGATTTAAGCGGGCGGATGGACCGCCCCGTGACTTCTGCCACGGCTTCATCCCCGAATGCCCAGAGGATTTGATCGAGTGCCGAGGGGATCGGGGCTAGCGCCATCAGGTCCATCATCGCTTCATCCCGCAGGGCCAACGCTTCGCGGGAGACGACCAAGGCCCCAGTTTCATCCCGCAGCGGTTCTGCGACAACATTGCCGTCAATCTCGACAAGCTTCTGGGTGTGGATCGGAAAGGCCTGTTCGAGATAGCCGAGCACGTAATCGCGCGGCGTCAATGCCCCCTCAACGAGTTCATCATTGGGGTCCATGATCTCCAAGCGCCGCTTCAAGAGGCTTTCGCCCGTCGAGACCACTTGGATGACGCAAGCATAGCCATCGGATAGGTCCTGCTGAATAGCGCTGACAATGGACGGGGCTTTCATGCCCATCAGCAGATGATTGAAGAAGCGCTGCTTTGTGCTCTCGAACCGCGACTTGGCGGAAGCTTTTGCAGCAGACGCATTCGTCTCTCCCGAGGCATCATTGACACCTGTCGCGGTCAGTGCGGCCTCTAAGTTATGGTGGATCGTGCGGAATGCGCCCGCATAGGCGTCATAGATTTCTGTCTGGGCAGGCGTCAGCGCATGTTCCAGAACATCGTATTCGACCCCTTCAAAACTCAGCGCACGCGCCGTATAGAACCCGAGCGTCTTAAGATCGCGGGCCACGACTTCCATGGCCGCCACGCCACCCGCCTCCATCGCTGAGACAAAGCTCTCGCGACTGGGGAACGGATATTCGGGCCCTTGCCCCCAGAGCCCGAGCCGGGAGGCATAGGCGAGGTTGTGGACAGATGTGGCCCCCGTCGCCGAGACATAGAAGACGCGAGCGCGTGGGGTGGCGAGTTGCAGGCGCAGACCCGCAAGACCCTGCTGGGACGGTTTCGCTCCCCTACCCTGCTCTGATCCAGCCGCATTTTGCATCGCGTGGGCCTCGTCAAAAGCGAGCACGCCGTCGAAGTCGTCGCCCATCCACGCGAGAAGCTGGTTCAGGCGGGTGGTGCCGCATTTGCCAGCAGAGCGCAGCGTGGCGTAGGTAACGAACAAGATGCCATCGCCCATGGTGACAGGCTGGTCGGGCTTCCATTTCGAGAGCGGCTGGATATCTGCAGGAGAACCGCCGAGATCGGTCCAGTCGCGCACGGCGTCCTCAATCAACGTTGCGGATTTTGACACCCAGACGGCTTTGCGCCGCCCGGTGAGCCAATTGACCAGAATAAGGCCTGCGCATTCGCGGCCCTTGCCGCAACCGGTGCCATCCCCCAGAAAGTATCCCAAGCGGTAAGCCCGCGCCTCCGCATCCTCATCACTGCGCAGCATCTTGGTCTGGTCATCATCGATGGTGAACTTGCCGGGCAAATCGCGTGCATGGGCATCATTGGCCATGATGATGGTTTCCAGCTGGGCTTCCGAGAGATGACCCTCTGCAATCAATCGGTTCGGCAGGCGCAGCCCCTCGGCGGCTTGCAGGGAAGGCACTGGTGGTGCGACTGAAGCCATCGCAATGCTTTCAACCAGCGGCGTTGGGTGCTCCTGTGCGCCAGCGATATCGATCCGCTGCGGGCGGTAGCGGGCATAAATCTCGGAGATGGGGGTGTTTTCGCGTGGCGTCTCGAGCGTGGTGAACGACAGCGGTGTTGCTGCGTGTTTAGGTGTTTTGGCGGCAGATGCCGTTGATGCTGCAGGCTTGCGCGCCTTGTGAAGCGCAGATCCCAACAGAGGACGCCCGACATGCAATGAGCGTGCGGCCGTCACAGACGCTACAATCGGGCGCGCTTTGGCAATTTGGTCCACGATGCTAACCGCTGCATCCAGGTCTTCAACGGAGGTGGGGCACATCTCGACGTCATCATCAACCTTATCGAAGACCATCAATTGCGTATCCACGCTGGTGCCGAGCTTGCGATAGACATGGCCGGGGAAGGTCAGGGCCAGGCGCGGAGTGAGAAGGTTCATCGCACGCGCCCAATGTGCTGCGTCGCGCTCGGGGGTGAAGCCCATCGGCATGATCGCAACAAGACGCCCGCCGGGGGCCAATCGTTTCGCGGCCCCGATGAGATGCTTGGCCGCAATGTGCTTGTCGCGAGAACGATCGACCGAGGATGCAAACGGCGGGTTCATCACGATAACGCTGGGGGCGGATGTTGCTGTCAGCAGATCATCGATATGTTCCGCGTCATGTCCGCTCACCTGTGTGTCAAACACCACATCGAGCAGCCGCTGGCGAAACGGATCGACTTCGTTGAGCATGAGCCTGGCCCCAGCCCGCTTGGCAAAACCCGCCAATGAGCCGGTTCCCGCAGAAGGTTCCAGCACAGTCTCACCTTTGCGGATCGCCGCCGCGCGCACGGCGAGGGCCGCGTATGGAAGCGGGGTCGAGAACTGTTGAAGGCGGATCTGTTGCTCGGACCGGCGGGTTTCGGTCAAAAGCCGCGTCGCGAGGTTCTTGGCAGCACCAAGTGGGCCTGACCCGCTCGCATCCGTTGAAAGCCCTTGAACAGAAGCAGCCTGCATCATGTCGTAGGCCATGCGCCAGTTCCATGCACCGCTGGCATCGCTACCGGCAAAGGTGTCGCGCATGATCTTTGAGAGAGAGGAACTGCGCAGACGGCCGCACGCGATCTCGGCGGCGATCAGCGACAGGGCTGATTTAAGCTGCGCATTGGACGGAGTTTGAGTGGGGTACTTCGGGTTGGGATGGGCCATGATTTCTGTCCTTTGTGATCCGGTTTGAGGTTCACAGGACAAAAAGCCCCCTTTGCACTTTGTGAGTGCCGAGAGGGCTTCCATTTATCTGAATGGCTTTGAAACATGCCGACCTATGGCCACTGCTGAGCTGCGTGCAGCACCCGCAAGATCACTATGGCACTTGGGTCGTCAGCATAAATCACGATGTAATTTGGACGCACAACCATTTCACGGGTGCCGTCAACGCGTCCCACGCGGTACATTTGGGGATGCTCTGGCAATCTTGATGTCTTGGCTTCGATTTCGTCCTTGAGAGCTTGGGCCGCATCTGGATTGTCGTCAGAAATGTAGTCGATAATCGCAAGCAGATCAGCGATGGCCGTGGCCTTCCATTCGAGATCAGGCACGGCGCTTCTTATCAATCAGCGCCTGAGCGTCTTGCATTACCTGAGCTTGAGGTGTTGTCGGCCGTGGATCGTCCAATGCTTCCTGCACTTTGGAACGGAACCATGCGTCATAGGCGTCTGGATCAGCGGTTAGTCCCGCCGGCAACCCGCCCTCTGCGGCCACACGCGTCAAGAGGATGCGTACGGCATCCGAGAGCGTCAGGCCGACGCCGGAAAGTGCATCCGAGGCCTGCGCTTTAAGCTGATCATCAACACGGACATGGATCATAGATGTTTGAGCGGCCATGTGGGTCTCCTTTTGCTATTGCTGTTGTATCTCAAATGAGATACGCATTCAAGACGGTAGAAAGTTCCACTCTAGGAGCTTTGCCCTGCAAAAAACTCCGCCAACACCGCACTGCCCTCAGCCATTTCGCGGCTGATAAGCATCGATCCCGCCAGTGACGCCTTTGATAGCCGCACAAGGCTGCCGGTTTCCAGGGTGCGGTAGCAGCGCCGTTTTTGACGCCCGCGCCTGTAATAGGTAGCTGTGACGATCTGGCAGGTGCTGCCATCGCTGAGCGTCACAGGGGAGGCGAGTTTGATCTTGTCGCCCTCTGCGTAGTCAGGGATCGCTGCCCAGTCCCGACACCGTTGCCGCCAGGCGTGGGCATAGCTGTCGGGGTCCTTCAACTCGGACAGGAGATTGAGGATGCTCAGCGGGGCGCGGGACTCGCAGGGACCAGCGCTTTCCTCCATGTCCTTGTAGCCCCAGCACCGGTCGTCATACCGCGTCAAAAACACCGCACCGAAGGTGAATGATCCGTCTTTGTCGGTCACATAGGTCCGATCTTCCAAGGGCCCTGCATCGCATGCAAGGACCTTTGCGGCCGCATACCACGTCGAGCCAACCTTACTGGCTTTGACCAGTGTCGTGCGGCGCGTATCTGTCTCAAACGTGCAAAGACGTGTGATCTCTGCTTTCTCATCGGCGTAGTTTTGAACCCGCCGGTCGGTGTAAAAGAGCCAACCCATTATGCTGCCCTCTGGTCTTCAAGCTCCATGAGCGCATCGAGCGGCACACGATACGGCTGCATGGCATCGAAGTCTTCGCAGTTGCTGCAGTTCTGCACGATGGCAAAGGTGTCGCAGGCGTCCTTGAGGACCACTCGGAATGTACCACCCAAGCCCGACGGAACCTCGTAGGTTCCGCCAATCAGGAAGTCTGAGGCGCGGCGCACAAAGACGCGGATGGAATGACCGTCGGTTGCCAGTCGGATGGCCCCCTGCCCGCGATCAATAAGTGTCTGCACATCGTCAAGGATGTCTGTGTAGAACTGCCCGGTCAGATCACGGAACGCCAATTGACGCTGTGCGATCCAATCGCTGTCCCGAAACGGATTAATGCCGTTGGCAAAGGCAAAGCTGGGATCGGACTGCTCGGTGGTGACAATACGAGTGGTTGAGCCGTCAATGCCGTTGGAGCGCAGATGTACGCCGTTTCCAACGATGAGGATCAGGGCGGGTTTGTCGATCGGCCCGTTCCAATTGGGCAGGAAGGTTGAACAGGAGCGCGCATGCGTGATTTGCGCCGCAACAACGGACGCGGAGAATTTGAGAATAGCCATGGGGATGTCTTTCATAAACGGCGGCCTGAGCCGCTTGTTTCTGGGAGTTGTTGGGGAGTGGGATGACCCGCGTCTGGTTGTTCCCAAGCGCGGGTCATCTCGGTGGATCAGGCGGCTTTTGCCTGAACCGTTTCTGCTTGAGCGGTCTCTTTCGCGCCGACACCCAAGCTGACGCCACCGGTCGTTTGCATCATCGGCGGGCACCATGCAGCGACCGCCGCATGTTGTGCCTCTGTGAGGGTCGCAAAGGGCTCGGCGAAGAGCTTGTCACAAAAGGCGACGATCTCTTTCTTGCTCATGGAGGCCAGTGTGACCGCCTCCTGCGCGAGGCCGAGCTCTTCGCCAAGGATTTTGAGCAGCCACGCCTTCTTGAACCGGTTGAACAGCGCCGCGTTCGGCGTCCAATGCGCGCGAACGTCAGGCATGACCTCGATCTCGAAATCAAACATCAGGCTGTCGCTCTGAGAGCTGCGCGCAAAACAAGATTGCGTCGTGCTGGCCGTGGCATAGGCGACCAGTTTGGCCTTCTCGCCCGCCTCAAGCGCACGGAATGATGCAAACTGATCTGCCGGAGACTTCGCCTCATCCGCCCAGGACAGATCGAGCGCATCATGCGCCTCGGCCACCTGTTCTAGAGATGTGCCATCGATCTCGTCCATCTTGGCGTGGCTGCGGTATTCTTTGCGGGCCTCGACCTTGATGCCATGGGTTGCACTCATGGTGCCAAGCACATCCGTGACCAGCTTGAACAAGGTCAGATCGAGCGTGGCTTCGGGATGCAGCGTCATCGCCGCGCCGAGTGCCATTGCCCGTTCGGTCTTGAGGTCTTGGGTCAGTGAGGCGGGATAGACGATTGCGTCCGTGCCCTGCCCTTCTGCGTCACCAAACGTGCCGCCGGCGCTTGTTGTCTGCGCAGTCGCCTCAGGCTTGTCCTCTGGCCGTACCAAGCCGACATGGAGCGTAATCTTACCGTTTGACCACGATGCGATAACCCCACCCTGCGCAAGATCGTCTGCACTGTAGGCCTCCTGCAGATCCCGCGCCTCTTCTTCGAGCGCATCCACGCGATCGTAGAGGGCGTTGTGGGCATCCGTCTCGAGGGTCTCGTCCTCCATTTCGAGTTGCAGTTTCTCGAGCTCCTCCGTGATCGCATCAACGCGCTTTTGACCAGCGGCATCAGGCTCGACCGGACCGGGATAGACGCGACCATAGTCTGCCATCGTTGCATAATCGTAGCGCACCAATGCCTCGGCCCATGCAAACCCCATTTGGGCCCGTGCCTCTTCAGCGGCGGCCGTGAGTTTTTCGACCATGATGACCTCGACCAGTGCGATGTCTTCCAACACCGAATGCTCCTCGAGAAGATCGGCAGCAATAGGACCGCCCCGCGCCTCATAGTCCTCGCGCACGAAGGCGCCGATATCGTCGCTGACCTGCACGCCGCGGGTCTTGAGCGCCTGACGCACTGTATAGGCCTGCACATAGCTGTCATCGCCTGTTAGGGCCTCGTACACCTCAAGCTGCACAGCCTGGCTTGGATGATCCGCAAAGGCCTTCATCGTATCGAGCGTGATCGTCTTGGCGCGGGCGGCTGCGCGGATATCTGGATGGATCAAACCATAGCGCAAGCGACCTTTGACGGCTGCAATCGTTGTCCCGAAGGTCTTGGCAATCGTCTCAGGTGACTGCCCATCCACTTCCATCATACGCGCAAACGCCTCGAACTCGTCAATGGCATTCATCGGGGCTTGGGTGATGTTTTCGGCCAGCGACAGGGCCGTGGTCACATCACAGCTGTCCGGCACCAAACGGCATTCGATCTTGGTTTTGTTGGTGAAGCCCTTGGCGGTCTTGTCAGCGGCCAACTCGTTCAGGGCAGCGCGACGTCGGCCACCTGCCAAGACGCCAAACTTGCCATCGATCTTTTGAACCAACAGCGGTTGGATGATGCCCAGAACGCCAATGCTGGCCGTGAGGTGGGCGATAGCCTCTGTCTCGTAAGTTTCAGGGGAATTGCTGCGCACATTGGCAGGATGCGATGTGAGATCGCCAATGGCGACCGAGATAGATTTGAGAGCATGTGTCATGTGATGTCCTTATTGAGATGTTGCACCGCCCCGAACCTTCGGAACGACCTGACCAATCCCCGGATTTGAGGATCACATGGGCATTGGGCCCGCTTTCCCTTTAGAGGGGGTCAGCGAACCTTCAGATTGTGCTTCGATTGTGAGGTTCGGCCCCCTGCCCTACCAGTCAGTTGCCATCATGATGGTCAACACGCGCACGGTGGTTGCAGGGTTGTCAGGGGTCTCAGCGCCGTAGCGAAAATCGCTATCCGCCTCATAAAGATCGATTTTCCAGAAGACCTTTTGCCCACGGACATCTACGACCCCAAAATCGTGGCAGCCGTCAGGATCATTCTCGGGTTCAAAGGTGTCGAACTCTCCTGTCGCTTTGACCGCCTCAGCCATGAAGCCGTCCTCGGCTTCAGCAAGAGACCGTGTGACGTGCATCCGGCCTGCAATCGGCTGATCCGGTGCGATGCCAAGGCAGGCGAGTTTGCGGTAGGCATCATTCTGCGCCGCGATTGCTGTGATGTCGGGGCCTTCGGTTTGAGGGAGTGCGGAAGTGGTCATGGGCTTGTCCTTTCGAGGAAATTGAAAACACAAAACCCAAAGCTTGCTTTCACTCTTTGAGAGCCGCCACCCACGACAAAACCAGACCTCTCAAGCTGCCTGATCGGTGGCCCCGGCCCTTCCCGCTTCTGAGCGGGCAATTAGGTAATCACAGGCCTTCTGGGCATCGGCAGCGTGTTTGAATATCGCCGTCTTGTCCGAGCGCAACACACGCAGCCAGTGATACAAATACGACGCGTTCAGTTCGAGCGTATGCGCGGTGAACCCAAGCTCCTGCCCCAGAAAGCAGGACGTCAACTCGGCCACGATCTCTTCGCGGGAATAGGCTGTGTTGCCAAACCGGCTGAGACCGTAGTCTCGGTTCAGACGATGGGGTGCCTTGGTGGCATGGGCAAGCTCGTGCGCCCAAACCCCGTAAAAGTTCAGCGGGTTCTTGAAGCGGGAAATGTCCGGCATGAACACTTTGTCGACGGGCGGATTGTAGCGTGCCTCGGTCCCCCCAAAGACCGTCGTAATATCGATGGCATCAAAGAACGTCTGCATATGTTGGATTGGCGCGGACGGCGTATGAACGGGAACCGGACAGGCATCCGGGTAAAAAGCATCCGGCAAGCCCTCGATTTGATCTGCATTGAACACGCGGTATGACTTCTGGAACCGAAAGACGCGGGCTTCATCGGCATTACCATCGTTGGCATCCTGCTCATCATCCGACTGCGTTCGACTCTGGCCATAGTAAACAACAACAGCCGATCGTTCGCCCTTCCGGATCTTGGCATCGAGCGAGTTCGCTTGCGGCACGGTCATCCAGAACGGAGAGGTATATCCTGCCATCACCGTGCGCATGGTGAGCAGAAAGTTGTTCACGCCCTGATAGGGCTCACTGTTGTGGCGCAATGGACGCGCGCTGCCACCTGCGGTCCACGGTTTGCGCCAAGGAAGGACACCGCGTTCAATGGTGCGGATAAGTTCATTGGTGATGGCTTCTGATGCGTCGAATTTGGGCGTGCGGGAACGGGCCATGGCTGGCCTCCTTTCGGTTGGGATTGATTTGGAAGGTTGGGTTAGGTCGCGTGATCGATGCGCGGGTCGTTGACGATACGAGCGCCAAGGCGTTCGACAGCGCCGATATATGTCAGGAGCGATACCTGACTGGAGGACGTCCAAGGTTCTGGATCGATCTGGCGGTCCATTATGACCTTGGGCAGGTTTGCGAAGGCGATGATGTCCCGGACGGGACGGCAGTCGATCAGAGGCGTTCCAAGCCGGACAGCTAGGCTGGCGAGAGGGAAGCGTTCAACGGGGGCAAAGAGCGAGACTGTTGTCGGGCCGAGGTGAAGAATGGTCCCTCCCCCACCGCAGCTTACATAGGCATTGGGGTTGTTGATTGCCGCTCGTAGGTAGCCAAGGTCACGTAGGATGGTTTGGCGTTCCAGCCGACGCGCTTCATCAAGGTCACCAGTTCTTCTAAGCGCGCGGTGTCGCCACCACGACCGCGCCTCTGCGCGCAGCACGCGCAATATTTCTGTTTGCATGGGAGGTTCCTTGTCAGGACAGACAGGCCGGAAACCGACCTGGACCCTTCAGGAACACCCCACAAGGCTTCCTTCAGACAGTCCTAAAACAAGAAGGAAACTTTCACTTTTCGGCAGCGCCAGACCTGAACCGAATTGACCTTACCCAAAACAGCAGCGGGGCATTTTCGATGAGATCTTTGACGCGGACATTGAAGCACAGAGCTTCGTAAATTGGTAGAAATCAGTTTAGATTGAATGAGGTTGTCTTAATGAAGGTCAGCGAGGTGATTTTGGCTCTCCCCTAAGGCTAATTTCCATCTATCTCATTGATAAATATATATTTATTAAAATGTGAGCGATCAATTCAAGACATTTTGGACGGAAATAAGGGTGTAGATGTCAACGATCACCATTCGAGAGCATAAATAGAGAACGACATACAATTTTGCAACAAAACCCCTTATCCAGCTTACGGTTGCCCACTTTAGATGATCGACAGCGGTAGCATCAACTGGAAGCTCTTCCTCTTCTCCTTACAACATAATTTGGTGGCACGACGTCACTTTCTGAACTCGGACGTAGATGTTGTCAGGTTAATTCCAGCGACACATGGCATCTTGATGAGGTGGAAACAATCAAGGGCCGTAAGTCCTGGCCATGGCGAGCGTCGAACACCTGTATGACAGACATCTTAACAAACCAGAAGAGTGCAGTCACTTGCCGTTCCGATAAGGAGAACGAGCGATACTGAATTACAAATCAACCGTACGCTTATAGTGTACGTATCAATCCTTTTGTCATTTGAAGTAAATTTTGTGCCCAGCCGGACGGCGTTCACTCTTACTTTTAGATACGATGAACTGGAGGCATTTGACGTTTACTGTATGGCAGTGAAGTTCGTTTGAAGTAAATAAGTCGGGAAACCCGATGTAGAACATGCGCTAACTTCGTCAATCCATTCACGTCTGACCGATGCCTTCCAGTTTTTAGATGTTTACCGCGGTAAACATCTTGGTTTCATAAGGAAGATGGCACCATGGGGTGCGTTAAGAGGCTCCGCAGGTAGCGAGTTGCGCAATACCCTTCGGCTCTGGGGCCTTGGAAGAGTGAACGGAGGTATGCGCCGGGATTCCTTATAGATCCTGACTTTTGTACAATCGCGAGTATCGTTATCGTGAGACTGCTTCTGCCGAGAGCTTGTTCTGCTTGGTTAACTAGGTTGGTGTTAATTCCAATCATTGGTGCTAACCACCGAGAGAATGCGTAAAGGTCTGCCCAGTTTCGTGGCTGTTCTTGAGCAAAGCTTATAGCTTCTGGGCAAGCACGCATCACTTCGTGGCAATCCACGTCGATCGTTGTCTCAGTGATGTCAATTGTTTGCGAAACTTGTTCTGAAATTGCTTGGGCTTTAGGAGGACTGTCCTTCTTTCTTTCATATGTATTATGTTTTGAACTCTGAAGGTGGGGGTCATTTTGACCGTCTGTGGCGGACAAATGTGTAGAATTTGCCATCGCATCAAGGTCGTTGGGCGGTGCTTCATCTTCGTTTACCGCGGTAAACAATTCAATGAGATCTTCCATTTGTTCCGTGGTGGTTGATTTGCGTTTTAACGCGGTACGCAGAATAACGTCCTCCTCAGAATCTATTGGAAAACTCATGCGCAATAGCGAGAGCCGATCTCTTACAACTTTGTGATTTGCTTGGCGCTCTTGTTCAAGTGCAACGCGTTCTTTGAACTCTTGTAGCCGTTCCAAAAGTGGACTGATGTCAAACCCATACGCCGTGATCACATTTCCATCAGTGTCATGGTGGGCGTAGCGCTTTCCATTAGGTGATGATTTACGCCGAATTACCCCACCTTTGACCAAATTGGCTAAGCGTCGGCGAAGAGTTCGAGTATCCATGCCATTTGATTTCAAGGAAAGCGTTTTGTTGCTTGCAAAAACGACAAGGTCTCCGGCGCGGTCTCTTTTTAGCGCTAGCGCAGCGAGGCTACTCAGTACGGTGAAGTCTCGATCACTAAGATTGAGGTTTTTGCGGATGACCTTTAGCAGATCAATCGAGGCCCATAGGGCAGGACGGAGATCCGCGTGGTTTGAACGTGCTTTTGGGCTCTCAGAGATAGCTGAAAGCGGGGGCGAGATTTGAATGAAACTCATATGATGTTCACGAAAGAGCTTAGATTTGCCCGCACTTCATCGGCATCTGGCGCTAAAAATTAAATTTAGGCCAAAAAATATGCGTCAACCGAATCGGTTGTTATTGACACACTGGGCAAGAGCGGGATACATCTAAGGTGCAAAAGATAGATGGGGCTCTCCGAAGAAATTTGGGGGGCTTCTCTTTTTGGTACTCTTTGTTTCGTGCTCCTTTCCTGTTTGATGGTAGTTGTTTACCGATTTTTATCGGCTTGCTCAGATGACCAATCAGCAAAGAGCTTCTTGAACACCTCATCCGCGTGTTGGTTTAGCCATTGTGAAAAGATCACTTGCTTTGGATCCATTCGCACGACGGCACGTCCACGCGACATTGTGATCACCCCGATCTTTTCTCCATCTTTTGTGGAAATAGTTTTAGGGGGTGCTGACGGGGCAGGGCGGGGCTCTGGATTTTGTTTTCGACCGACAATTGCCCTATACCATACTTCAAATCTCCCATTGCTGTCTAAATCGTCTGCAAATGCTGAGGGAAGCGCATCTGCAGCGCTTATATCAAGTTCAGAGAGCAGATCGACGGCCGCATGCCAGCGCCTGCGGCCAATGCTAGGTGCGGCCCCAATCGCGTTGATGACGTCGCGTGGGATTGCCTTTATGACTTTGCGCATCTGAGATGCGTAGCTGCGACTGATGTCCAGAGCGTCCCATATAATGTCGGGGCTATAATTCGCCTCTTCTAGCTCACCAGCAAAGAGCGCCTTTTCAATGAAGGAAGGGTCTTTTCTATGATTGTTTTCATGGCCTTGTGCGAGAATAGCCTCTCTATCGTCGAGAGAGCGCACGAGTGCTTTAGCCGAGATACCAAGCGAACGAATGGCCATAAGTCGGCGTCGGCCATAGACGATTTCAAATTGGCCGCTCAGCTCACTATGTGGACGGACAAGGATGGGAACTTGTTGCCCGTGGGCGGCGATAGATTCCCGCAGGCCCTTCACTTCGGTATCATCAATCAGGAGCCTATCCTGGTGAGAGCTGTCTAAAATTAGATCGGGGCTGATTTCCTGAACAGTGCGAGCGGCAGAGCTGCGAATGTCATTCTCAAGAGCTGCTACTGGACCTCGGGTATGTTGTTTGGGGATCGTCTGAGCAGGAGGAGACAGCGGGGTAGGGGCCTCAGAGCCAAAATCAGCCATAAGTCCTTCAAGGGGGTTCGATCTGGGTTTCCGCGCCATTATTCTCTCCCCCATGCCGCTTTTATGGTGGCATCAAGCTCGGTTGCGACGCCATTAAATGACTCTAGCGCACGATCTAAAGTGCTGCGTGTTATTTCGCCGCGCACCGCTTCATAAAGAGTATTTTGGCGAAGTCCGGCATCAGATACTGCCGTCGACTTGACAAACGTCTCAGTCATAAGCCGGGGGCCAAAATGCATTCGCAAGAACGACGCCATTTGGGATTGAGGTGTGTCGGAGGGTTCATAACGACACAAAACATAGCGCATGAAGTCGTAATTGAGATTCTGACCGCTCTTCTCGACAACTTTCAACAGGGATGTTGCCATCGTGAGATATTGGCTCAATGAGGCCACATCAATCATGTTGGGAATGACCGGAATAAGTATTCCCGTCGATGCCACCAGAGCGGACATTGTTAAGAAACCAAGCTGGGGTGGGCAATCTATCAGCACAACATCGTAGTCATTGGATACCTGATCCAGAGCCGCGCTCAATCTGAGGTAGAATGGAGGTGTGATTCCTTGGCGCATCGCATGAGGTGTTTCTGTCTCATATTCAGATAGGATCAACCCGCCAGGTGCGATATCAAGGTTGTGAAAGTAAGTTTGCTGGATGATGTCACGAATGGGAACCGGCTCATCATATTTTATCGCGTCATAAAGTGTGATGGATTCATCCAGCTCTAACTCTGGACGCAATCCAAACATGCTTGAAAGCGAGGCTTGGGGGTCCAAGTCGCAAACAAGAACGCGATATCCACGCAAGTTGAGTGCTTGAGCGAGATGGGCTGTCGATGTCGTTTTGCCCGAGCCGCCTTTGAAGGTGGTAACAGCTATGACTTGCATATGCTCGTCACCAACACGACCAGGCAGAAAACTCTGTGGGTTTTTGGCGTTTTGAGACAAAGCTACCCGAATATCGTAAAGGTCCTTAGAAGAATATTGTTTGCGGCCGCGCGAGTCAGCATGAACTTGCGGAATCTTCCCGTCAAAGTGCATTTTTCGAAGGTGTGAATTACTTAGTCCAAGCAGCACTGATACTTCCGCGCTGGTAAAAAACCGTAGCTCTTTGCTTTTCTCGGGCGCAAAACTGCTTAGCATATGTTTATCTAGGGACGTACGTAGTTGCCCTTCGTCTTTCAGAAGGTCCTTAAAAACATTCTCCCCTGGGAGCTGTCCGATACTTGGTTCAACAATTTGCGCCATCTGCGATTCCTCAACGTAAACGACAAAATGTCGCCGTAACGCTTTTTGCCTCTTATTGGGCTCCGTCCGTTACGTCCAACCAATGACATCATTGTGCTTCTCATGGCAAGAGTTTTCCACAGTCCAATGGTGTAAGAGGTCATTATGGGTAAATTTAGAGGCCAATTCCGCAAAAACACCATATCTATGGTGAGTATCTATCGATTCGTAGTGTTTACGATCAGAAAACAACAATCGGAATGCGAGTTTGAATTCAGGTGATTCCCACCTGACTTTTGGGTTGTTCAATACCTGTTTTGGGGTTGCGTGAACCGGGGTCTAAACCCAATGGCAAACGATGGGGCCGCTGATGGCGTGATTGTCGAGGCCTTTCGGTGTTTGAGAAACATACATCAGGCGAAGTTGCTTCACCGAGCAGGAATCTGCGTGGAATGGTCGAAAAGGCTGGGCTGGGAGGCTGCATCTCGCAGAGGTTTCTACGGTCGTTTGAGCGGGCAGGCTCCTTGATGGTTCAAGTAATCACAGTCCTGCTGCCTTCGTCAGATTCACACGAAACCGATCCCGCCGACGTTGATATCGGCGGGTCATCTCTGCAGAAGCGTGGCCCAGTTGTTTTTGGACGTAGCGTTCGTCGACTTCGGCGGAGCTGGCGAGGCCCGCCCGCAGGGAATGCCCAGAAAACAGTGCCAAACACTCTGCCTCAGGCAAATCACCACGGATACCTGCATCCAGCACCGTGCGCTTGATCAGTCGGGCAACATGTTTATCTGACAGCCGCGCGCCCGTCGTGCTCAGGTCGCCTCGGGTGACGCGCTGGAACACGGGTCCAAAGCTGACCTTGAAGAAGCGCAGCCATTGCTCCAAAGCCTGGACCGGGCAGCTTTGATCTGATGAGCCGCGACCGATTTCGACTTCGCGCCAGCCGGTCTTGGCATTGAGCGTGAGTAGGGCACCCTTTTCTTCAACCTCGATCCAGCCGCCGCTATCGGGCGTGTCGTCCTTGTGCACATCTAGGCTGACGATTTCAGAACGACGGAGACCTCCTGCGTATCCAATCAGCAGAATGGCCCGATCTCGTAGGTCTCTCAGCCCAAATCCAAGGGTTGCAATCATATCAAGGATGTCTTCGGCAAGGATGGCCTCTTTTTGAACAGGAGGACGGGCGTGCTTGCGTTTGATCCCGGCCAGCACCGTGGCGATGTGACGGTTCTTACGATCGAGGGTGAAGCCACGCTGTGTGTAGTTCCAGCCAAGACCGGAAAGCCGACGCTCTATAGTCGAAACCGAAAGGGGTCGGGACGCCGACTTCGAAGGGGCCTTGCCAGTGGGTGCCGCCAGGTCCGCAAGGTACAACCGATCATCTCGGGCGAGGGGGGCAGGGGGTCTATGCCGCGCGTCCGGCACCAGTGAGAGAAGTGTGCCCAATCCTTCGCGTAGGCTTTTTGGGTGTTCTCAGATGCAGCCTGCTTCGCATAATCGCGGGCAGTCTCAACCAGCCGATCGAGCGTGCCAGACCCAGCAAGGCCTCCGAGGCCCTCGGCAAAGGTGGGAAGGCTTAGAGCCTCACCGGAAGAAGGATGTCTCTCGTCGTCCTCGTTGGGGCAGGGCGCGTTTGCTGGATTTGAGGGCGATTTTTCGGGGGTATCTGACATGGCGCTGAGCGTATTCTTTTATGTCCGATAAGTGAAACTTATTGGACGTAGAAAGAAACGGTAAGGTGGGGCGGTTATTTGCTTATACAGTGGCGTAAAGCGCCGTTGTCAATTAGGCTGATTTGCATGAACCAGCCGCTCAAACATGATCCGGACACGCTGCCCAAGCCCATTCTGCCGTCTTGGCTCTTCGACCAACACACACCAGACTGCCTTGAAGACGCTGCGTTTTCTAGTGGGGCGGCTCTTTCTTTGCTGCATGTGTTGCTCAGCGACCCCAACTGTGCGGTGCCGGTCGATCTATTGCGAAACCGGCTGGCGCTGCGTGCCGCGGTTCATTGCAGCAAGATTGAGGGCAGGGGGGTGACGGAGGCTGAGCTGCGTGATGCCTACCTCCTCACCGTGCCGGGAGATGTGATGGGCCCTGACGGCGATATGTTGGCGTTTTGGCGTGCAGGGACGGCACTCTCGCTTCGCCATGCCGGATGGCGGGATCGACTGCAGGCTTTTCTGCCGGAAGATCTGCAAGAGCACCTTCCGGACTGGAGTGCACGCGCTGAAGATGCGGCAGCCAGTCCCGTTGCCAGAGCCACCTCTGTCCTCACTGACATCGTTCAAGTTTTCCCACGGCAGGAAGCCATCGCTTTACTTTGTGCGGATGCCATTTTGGCCCAGTCACTTGGATGGGATCGACCACTTCCACTTTTTGGACTGTCTGTGAACCGCAAGACCCTGCGTGCGGCCAGCGAGGGGGAGGACGTTGGACCAGCGTATCATAGTGCGGTCGCCCATGCCGCGCAGAATGCTGTGCGATTGGCGCATGACCTGGCAAGGCGTGCGGCACAGCTTCGAGCCATCGCACCGAAGCTACGCTCGAAGGGGTCGGATGAGGCGATCACCCTCTTCCTATCGGAAGACGCCGTCCTGCCCTCGACCATGCTCTCACCCACAATCCGTGGATCGAGCACCGCCATGACATCCCGTTCAGCGCGGCGGCTCTGCGAACGCCTCATCAAGCTTGGCGTTGCCCGGGAGCTGACCGGCCGGGGTATTTTCCGACTTTATGGGGTGTCATGATGACACCCGTCCGTAAACAAGTTCACGACGTGGAGGTGCTGGATCGAGAACTCGACGATCTGCCTGCCGAGCTTCGGTGGCGCGAGTGGATGAACCGTATCGAGGCGGTGATCTTTGCTAGTAGCAAACCGGTGGAACGCGACGCATTACTGCTTGTGGTGGGGAAGGGCGCGAATATTGATCTGTTGATCTCTGACATCAAGGCCGATCTGAAAGCCAAGCCATATGAGATCGTGCCTATGGTAGGGGGTTGGATGTTCCGGACGCTGCCGCAGTACGCCACAGCGATCCGCACGGCAGCCGATGTCGGTGAACAGCAGCACAACTTCTCGGAAGAAGAGATGGGGGTTCTGTGTGCCGTCGCCTACCACCAACCCATCGACAGGGCAGGGCTTGCCGACATTTTTGGCAAAGAGATCAACCGTGATCTTCTGGGTCGCCTGCGCTACAAGGGCCTGATTAGCAATGGCCCGAAAAGTCCGAAGCCTGGCGCGCCGCATACCTTTGTGACGACACTGGAGTTTTTGACGACGTTTGATTTGCAGAGTTTAAGGGATTTGCCGGAGCTTGAAGAAAACCTCCCATGACATCTGTCTTTCGCTGCTTCCTCGTGCCGACATGAGAAATACATCTGTTTGCCAAGAAGGAAGACGGATTCACAATCGATGTTACACGTGCAATAGTTGTATGACTTTAGAATGATATATTTTGCAGTTGCGCCGAATCGTGAATGTTAGCGAATTGCTGCTTCAGACATTGGCAGAGGGACAGAGTTGCATATTCAGGGAAAGCGAGACGCAGTCCGCATACTTTTTGTCATTGCGAAGGCAGGCGAACCGGTCAAAAAGGCCGCTCCAGACGATACGTGCCTAGTTGTGCACGCCGAGAAGCGATTACAGGCCCTCGACTTTTGGATGCGCAACCCGGACTACCTTGCATCGGAAATCTTGAATCAATATGATGCCGACCCGTCCCAAAAGAACTTGCTCAAGATGGCGGAAAAAGTAATGGCCGGTGACGAACCGGATATCCGCCGACTTGCCATGCAACGCTTCTTGTTCGGAGCTTGGGAGGCGCTTGATGATGCCATTGCGACCTTGTCTCTTCCCGGTCTGGTGAAGATGCAAAGAACATTCTCCCCCGATGGATCAAAGATCACAAAGACCAGTTATTATCTGACAAACGAAGGTTCAACCAAAGCGTCCGAACTTGAAAAGGTGGACCCATTGGACTGGTACGCTCAACGCGCAGCAGTTGTCGCTCAAGTGGCCGGCAACCGAACCGGTAGTCAGCTAAAATCTCTACAATACAAGATAGCAGAATATAACGACGCAAGGCATGGCAACATAATCGCATCCATCCGCGAAGAAGTTGAAGACCGCCTTTCCAAACTGAAGGCGATGACATGACTGAAACGAAGATGAAAGAGCTGCCGTTTCCCAAAGCCATCGCAAACAAAACGGAGCGGACAGTCAAAGAGGTGAATGCCATTCTGTCGCGCTATTCGATTGAGCCGTCGGGGACTGCACCATCAGCTAGACCATTGCGTGTAGTTCGCATTGCATTTTCAGGGAAGAAATTAGTTGATGAGAAGACCGTGCCGTTCGAATTCGAATGGGATGTCGATGGTGACGGCGTTTGGGGCATTTTAGCCGAGGAAAATTTGGTCGGCAAATCATCCATCCTCCAAGTAGTGCTTTGGGCTTTGCGTGGCAGCTTCAAGAGTCTGACTGCAACCGTGAGGAACTGGATTGAACATGTCGATGTCACCTTCCGGGTTGATGGTCGCTACCTGCGCGTTGAATTTGACATTGAAGACGACGATCCGATTGGACATGTCAGTTTCGGGAGTTCGGCCGAAACAGCCACAGTGCGTGAATTCGATGGTGCAGATGAATTCCAAGCCGTGATGCAGGAAATTATGCTTTCTGCTTTGGGACTTGAACCCATTCCTGCGAGCCTAAAAACTTCCACAGGCCGCGTTGTCGCATATGATGATGGCTGGGCCGCATACACTGGTGCATTTCTGACTGATGCGGATAGCAATGACATTATTGGCGAGCGGTTTGGCAACGACCTCATTCAACGGCTCCTTCAAGTATATATTGGAATTCCATGGGTAAGAACCTTTTTTCAAGCCCGCCGACATACACGTTTACTGGAACAAGACAGTGCTGCTCGTAGGCGGAAGCTGAATGGA
Organism: uncultured Sulfitobacter sp.; assembly: GCF_964021855.1. Taxonomy (NCBI): domain Bacteria; kingdom Pseudomonadati; phylum Pseudomonadota; class Alphaproteobacteria; order Rhodobacterales; family Roseobacteraceae; genus Sulfitobacter; species uncultured Sulfitobacter sp. The sequence goes on along the minus strand of NZ_CAXHZD010000009.1, from coordinate 69,842 downwards.
CTCGGTGGTAAGTCGTTGGATGACTTGGAACAAGATTTGTCTGAAGTTGTCGAGAAGCTTAAAGATGAAGGCGCGAGCAACCTGGCCTCGCAACAATTAAATGCAGCTCGTGCTGAACGAGATAACTTAACAACCCGCATTCAGGCTTTGTCGAATTCTTTGACTGGCGCCAAAGATACGGCAGGCACCTGCAGACAATCCCGTATTGATGCGGAGCAAGCCGCTAATGCATTAGCCGAGGAAACCGCGGCTTCACATTTTTTTGGACTGCTGAAGCCACACTCTTGTCCGCGCTGCAGCGCTAAGATTGAGGCAAGTCGTCTGAAGAAGGAACAGGATACAAGCGAATGTTCTGTGTGCACAGAGACCTTGGTGCAAGTCGACCCTAAGGAAATAGCTGCCGAGCAGGCACAGGCCGCCGAACGCTTGAAAGAGGCTAAGAAAACCGAGCGTGACGCCGAGCGGTTTGTGAAAAAGCTGGAGAGACAAATCTCAACCGGTCGTGATGATCTTGAAACGGTTGGTCAGACACTCAATCGGCTTGCTGCTGCTGGCACTGCGGCGGACGCTGGCATCTTGCAGTCTGAAAAAGATCGCCTTCAAGGCATGATTGAAGCGGCCACTGCTATTCTTGAAGCTGAGGATGATTCAGCAGACGATCTTCTGATTGTACGTGCCGCACAGGATGAAGCTGAGCTACGCGTGAAACAGGCATCTACGACTGTGATGGGAGAAATTTCGCAAGAGGTGACACGCCTTTCGAGAGCGCTCGGTATTCGCGATGTTGAATCAGTCACGCTTAAGCGAAACGCGCATGTCGAAGTAGTTAAGGGCGGAAGCACTTCCAAATGGAAAGATCTGTCTCCGGGCGAAAAGCTCCGTCTTCGTATAGCAACTGTGATTGCATTGTCGCGTGGTGCCAAATCGCTCGGTATGGGTCGGCATCCAGGACTTCTGCTGATTGATTCTCCCGGACGCGAAGAAATGCAGCCTGAGCATGTACACGAGATTATTTCTGAGCTCGTGAAGCTCACTCAGGATTACCCCGACTATCAAATGTTTATATCAATGACGGGTGTTCCCGCGGATCTTCATGGCGTTGGAGCAGATCGTATACGGCATGCCAAGAAAGGTGAGTTCTTGTGGTGACGGCTGCTGCTGAACTAACACGGTACTTGAGATCGGGCTCATGCCCATGATTGGGCTCGATGAAGCTATTGTCGAACTCGAGTCTTCCGGGCAGGTGGTGACGATCGCTGCACTTGGCGGGTTAGATCGCGTGCTTGAGACAGATTTCCACACATCGCCAGCCTTTGGCATAGTCTCCTCTGCATTGACCAATGACTGGGATAACATTGATGACATTGACCCTGTTCTGGCGCGCCTTTCTGATGGTCTGACCTGCAACAATGACCGCTTGGCCTTGCGAGAAAGCATTCACGCGCTTCAAACTTTGCCACCGGATACGTTTCGCTCATTTGTTCTTGCGCTAGAAAAGCGGACGCGGAATGAGATGGAGCATCCCCTCCTACAGGCTGAGGCCTCCGCCGGCATTGTACGATTTGCGCTAGCCGACAATCGCTGGAGTAGTATTGCTTGCGCGGCGTTACAGGCCTATCAGCCTGGCCGGGATGCATTGGCAGACCCAATGTATTGTCGTTTGGCATCAGTGGCGCACGACTTCTTTGATTTTAGCGGGGCGGTACATCTTCTTGAAGAATATGCGCTGCTTCAAACGACAGGCGCCCAAGCCAAACTTGAACGCGGCCTTGTGGAAGTCTCACTGGCTCTTTCGTGTGAATCTACATCAGATATCGAAACTAGATTGGTCGAGGCGGAAAGGTGGCTTTCTGCAGCGGTGGAAGCTGATGACGAACGGCGTGACACACGGAGTTATCATTTACTGATCAAATCTGTCCTTGGTGTTCAGACTGATGAGCAAACTGATCTCGATCAGTTGGTCGAGGAATTGCGTTCCGAAGCGTTTGTCAGTGATCTTTGGGACCGGCCTGCACCTGGAATGGAATGGCTTGCAGCTCCGTCTTATTCCCTATCGGCATGGGTTCCCGTCGTTGAAAGTTTGTCGACTATTGCAAATCAGCTTAGCAAGCCAAGCTGGCTAGATGCTTCAGCTATTCTTGAGCATGTATATCATCTTTATAGTGTGAACCGATCAGTGCGACCCGGTTCTCCGAATCTGGGGTCATACTTTAGGCCGATCATTGAGGCTGCTTTTGTCCGTGAACGCGGTTTAGCCGCTCACTTACAACATTGGTTGGAAGCGTCGCCGGAGAACCATTTGCACCGAGCAGATGCAGAACATCTGACGGTAAATATCGCTGAATATGCTGAGAACCGCGGCCCGCCAAAAAAGCTCTAGGGGGTGGGTCTAGCGGCCCGATATCCACCCCGATACCGCTGCTTGAGGGACTTTCAGCTGACGGCAGTGCTCTGGTTGTATCGACTGGCCAAGCGTTTTGGATGCGTACGGACATAACGAATGTTCAACAGAGGTTGTTTGACAAGATTGTCGGTGAGCTTGACGGAGCATTTGATTATGATGACCAAGTGAAGGCGCATTTTGATCATCTGATCATTCTTCTCATCAAATTCCTGGCCGACAGAATTGACGGAGAAAGTAAACGATTTTCATATCTTAAACGGTTTTCAAGCAAGTCTGCCGCGCCAAAAGAAAGCGCTCTTCAGGAAGATCTACACAATTATTTGCTGTCAAACATAGCTGCCGACGTGGAGAAAACCGATATCAGTTCGGGCCGCGCTGATATATACATTCCACGCGCAGGTTTTAGGTTGGTCATCGAACTTAAACGCGCGTTCAAATGGACCGATGACGAACTAAAGCCGTATCTCACTCAAACTGTCGCATACAGCCAAACAGACATCCGCCTGGGTGTTCTCGGGGTACTCGATCTTTCTGATCGTCCACCTGGAGTGCCGCATATCGACAGTTGCTTCGAAGTCGTCAAACGCAAGGTCGATGGTGAAGTTGACCGAACCGCTTTGATAGTGCGCGTACCAGGCAACGTTCGCACGCCGTCTAACTCTAAGTAAGTTTGCAATTGGTCGATTTCTTCCGGTGACACTTCCCCCACATAACGAAAAGTGTTAGTTAGCGCGTGTGATGCCGGAAATGAAATATACCAGAGCCAAGGATTACATCGACGCGCTCGCCTCGCGCGGGCGGTATAATTTTGATGCAGACGAGATCACCCACGCCTTAGGTGCATCGAAACCCGCAACGCATAATGCTCTTGCGCGGTTGGCCAAGCAGGGCCTAATCGCTTCACCCGCGAAGGGCTTTTATGTGATCGTGCCACCCGAGTACAGATCTTTAGGTTGCCTCCCGGCAGAACAGTTTATTCCGGCACTTTTTGATCGTAAGGGTGACGCCTACTATGCAGGTCTCCTGACAGCCGCACAATATTACGGCGCTGCACACCAACGACCCCAGACCTTTCAGGTTTTCGTGGCGCACTCGCGCAAGGATATTCGATGCGGCAGCGTCAAAGTCTCTTTCATCGCAAACAGGCGTATCGCATCGGTGCCGGTGCGCCAGTTCAACACACCGCGAGGCACGCTGAAGGTCTCAACACCCGAAGCGACCGCAATTGATCTTGTTGGATACACCGATAGGGCCGGAGGTCTGGACATGGTTGCGACGGTCCTAGCGGATCTTGCTGAAGACATAGACCGGGACCAACTAGCGCGCTTGGCAATAGATGCGCCGACAGTCTGGATTCAAAGGCTCGGCTATCTGTTCGATCATGTGGATCAACACCAAGTCTCTCAGACGTTGCTCCCACTTGTGGCGGCGAAAGCGCGCGATTACGCGCCCCTCGCGCCTGATCGCTCACATGACAACGTCCCAAAAGATGAACGCTGGAAAATCCATATCAACGCATCGGTGGAGATAGATTTGTGATTCCGCGTGATTTCATCACCGAATGGCGATCCGAAGCCCCTTGGATTGATGATCGCCAGGTCGAGCAGGACCTCGTAATAAGTCGCGCCCTCGTCGACATCTTTTCGGATGACCTGCTCAAGAAGCAACTTGCTTTTCGCGGTGGAACTGCACTCTACAAGCTCTTCCTAAAGCCCGCGGCCCGGTATTCAGAAGACATTGATCTGGTTCAAATTGAAGCTGGAGCCGCTGGGGACTTGATGGACCGGCTTCACTCAGTGCTGGACCCCTGGTTGGGAAAACCGCGATACAAGCAAACCGAGGGCCGTGTCACCTTTGCCTATCGGTTTGCATCCGAAGAGACACCGCCCATTCCGCTCAAACTGAAGGTCGAAATCAATACCCGGGAACATTTCTCAATCTTTGGAACAAAGTTGATCCCATTTGAAGTAAGATCACGTTGGTTCGAAGGCCGGTGCGACATAGCTAGTTACGGACTGAACGAGCTGCTTGGGACAAAGTTGCGCGCGCTGTATCAGCGGAAGAAGGGCCGCGATCTCTTCGACCTCGATGTCGCGCTTCAACACCCGGATGCAAACCCTCAAGAAATACTCAAGGCTTTCAACGCCTATATGGACTATGGCGGGCACTGTGCTACGCGAACACAGATTGAAGAAAACATAGCTGATAAACTGGACGATCCGTCGTTTACCGCTGACATATCACCCCTTCTACGCACTGATTTCGAATGGGACATGCAAGGAATGGCGCGGCGCGTTACGACAAATCTGTTAGCACAGATGGAGTAATTGCCGAAACGTTGCTTTCTGGTCTGCTGAATGATCTCAATACAAAGCCTTTGGACTAGACTAGTTCCATGAAACGTCGGACAGTTGTAGAAATATTGTGGAGCCGATTTTGGAAGACTTAGCCCATGGAACGACTGCGGCAGATGCGCTTATCAAGCCTGACATGCAGGCAGTTCTTGAGAGAACAAACCTATCTGTCAACATTCACGGGTTCCTTCTTCCAGTTTTCGAGGCGCTTTCAAACTCATTAGATGGCATTGAACATCGGTTCGGCGAACAGGCTTCCCGAAAGGGCAAGATCGCCATCAAGTTCCAAAACCTGAATGATCCTAGTAAGATTATTATTAGCGTCACCGATAATGGCAGTGGCCTGAATGACGAGAACTACAAATCCTTTAGAACGCCGTTCAGTGGGTACAAGTTGCGGAAGCGCGGTCGCGGCTTTGGGCGTTTTATCGCTTTCAAGGTGTTCTCGCGCATCCACTATTCGACGAGATATGAGTCCGCCCTGGTTGAAGCAAGCAAGACCTTCCGGTTCGACATTTCCCGCGAAGAGGAAATCATCTTCTTTGACGGCGAACCCGACTTCCAAGACTTGGGTCTTTGTGTTGAATTCGATGAGCCCTTAGAGGGTTGGGCACCACTCGTTGGCGCTCTTTCTAAGCAAAACGTCAAGGACGAGTTTGGGGCACATTTCTTGCCGCAATTTCTCTATCGTGGCCTGCCTGACATATCTCTTCAATTTGACAGTGATGAGCCAGAGAACATCACGGCTTACTTTAAGAATTTGTTTGTAGAACACGACGCTGGCGAAATTGAAGCAGCCATTGATGGGAGCAAGCACACCCTTCGTTACGCACTTACAAAGATACCAAAGACCCCGCAGTTCAAGAACCACTGCCTGTTGTTCTCTGCTGCTGAAAGGATTGTCGGCCACCCGCGCGACCTTTCGAATAAACTTGGTGCAACGCATTATATTGATAAACAAGACAAGAAATATATCATCGTTGCTATTGTGCGCGGCGACGTCTTCGAGACTCGCCTGAACGACTCACGCACCAGCCTAGATCTACCGCCAAAGACCATCGAAGAAATTGTCGGAGCGATATGTGACAAGATTCAAGTTCGAGAAGCTGATCAAGTACAGAAAATCAAGACTGGGCAAACCGAGCGTTTGAACCTCGCACTACACGAAAATCCCATCCTTCGGCTTGGGCTGCGTGGGCAATCACTCAGTGAATACGTCGCACGCAAGCCAAACAACTGGGGGCCAGAGGAATTTGTTCAAGATCTTGCTCTTTCCCGCTATCGAAACACGGGCGATCTATTGCGACAGATAACTGAGGCTGCAAGTAACCCACAATCATATGTCGAAAAAATTCAAGAATTAGCGAGCCGGATCGATGCAGGTAAAAAGGAAGCGCTTGCTGAATATGTCATTCACCGTAAGAGCATTATCGAACTAATTGATGCTGCTCGAAAATTTGACGACAAAGACAAACGGGGCTCCGAAGATGAGGTCCATTCTTTGATCTTCCGCCGCTTTAGTGACAGCGTGGATATAGAATACTTCCAGCACAACCTCTGGCTTATTGACGATGCGCTTGCCTTCTTGCCTTATGTGTCAAGCGACCGCACGATGCATGGTGGTGGGCGCAAGAAGGGTGACAAGGTCACAGACTTATTATTCTATGACGATACGATGGTGCTTGGCGACGAAGATGGGTCAACACTGACAATTGTTGAGTTCAAGAAACCTAGCCGTAATGACTATCGGTTCGGACCTGCAAAAACTGATCCCGTCACTCAGGTGATTGACACACTCGAAAAAGCCGTTGCAGCAGGCGGTATTACCCGAACAGATGGTCAACACATGTCATTCAGGAATGTTTCCCGACGGACAGCCTACATCGTAGCTGATTTGACACCGACCCTAATCAAAGTTCTTGAGCGGCACGATTTCCGCAATCCTCACGACCCAAAAATTTGGACAAAGTACTTTGGGAACGGTGAAATTTTCATCCAAGCATTTGGATATGATACGTTGGTCTCGATGGCCAAGAAGCGAAACCAAGCGTTCAGCAAGGTCTTGTTGGATGATTGATTTTTTATACCCTACTCACAACTGAGCGTCGCCTTTTGAATTGGTCCGCGCTTACTATTTGGAAAGCGGAGAACCAACGGTGACCAACCAGAGATCCAAGCCAATCGTTAGCGCGATTCAGATTTCATGCAATTTGATTGGAGAGTCTAATGTTTGACCCCGAGAATTCAGATCATGCTGTATCTTTCGCCGGCGAGTTCCTTGAGAAATATACTGGGGTTGGCTTTGGTGCGCTCTCAAAGAGGGAGGTCGACCTACTACTGATCCAATTGCTTCAAAAGCACCTACCAGGGTTTCAAGACAAGTCAGACTTTGACGCTGCGCTTACCCTGCGAACGACAAAGCGAAAGATTCGTGGATTACGAGACGAAGTTTCCTTCCGTGAAGCTAGGAGCGAAAATTACCTGAACATAAATCTCCGTAGCGAACTTAAGCGCGCGGAAGTACTTCCTAGTGAACATGGGACAGTCAAAATTCAGCTCGATGATGCGGTGTTGCGGGGATATGCTGAAAAGATTGTCCGCTCAGAGTTTGGAATCGTTGATAGCTCTTTCAACTCAGCTATTCTCCAGCTTTCTGGCGAGAAATATCTCCTGCTTTGCTTGACTGTTCTTACGCCTGACGAACTTGAACAGGCAGAGCGGGCACTTAGGGAATTTCAGGCGGCTCAAGATCGAGAAGTCGTCCAGGAGGGAAGTCTGTTTTCTCAACTAAGGCGAGCTTTTGTGGTGGGTGCGGGCGAACAAGCTGGGAAACTTTGTGTTTCTGGCGCTATGGCGTTGGTGACAGGTGGTGCAAGCATTTTTCTGGAAAGTGCAGAACCACTGACAGATGCAGGGAGAGGGATCGGCGGGGCCCTTCAGCAGGCCTGGAATTATTTCACACAAGAAGCGGACGCTGGAGAATAGCAGAGACTTTTGTGGTTCACCTAAAATAGTGTCGAGACGGCCCTTATTGCGGTTTGCACCTGACGTCAGTGCGGTCGCTGTCGGACTATTACCTATCCGGATTGAACAAGCGTGGCTGATCCCAGCTATATTTTTCTTGGTCATGCTCAAGCGTAAGGTAGAACATGATGCCTTTGCCTTCGGCCTTGTATAGAAACCCGAAATTTCGCTCATAGATGTTGGCGGGCGCATTTTCCCCGACACCAAACCTGTCTACGCGCACTCGATAGCCGGGGATATCGGTCACATCTTCGGAGACCCAATGAACTATTTTTTGCTGAACTTTTCCGACAGGGTGATACACGATTGGTGATGCGATCAATTGATTTAGGTGACGTTTTTCGGTACCTCGAACTCTCTCCACGCGCCCTGCGCCTGCAGAATGCACGTCACCGGAAACAATGTGGATGAACTTTGGTTCGTGGGTGTCACCAAAGCTAAAAAGCAAATCGATGAGGCGTTTTTGTTCGTCTTCATGTAGGTGATGATCCCAATGATCTAAGGCGTCATCATCATAGCTTTTGACGAAATTGTTTTTGAAGGCCCACCCTATGCGCCCTAGCAAACCTTCGGCGCGCTTTTTGTAGTTGAGGTGTGCAACAGGAACTGGGATTCCGAAGATGAAGGTTCGTTGTTTGGCAAGTTCACCGTGTGCGTGGTCAAAAACCGAGCCATCCTTGATGTCCTCCAGTTCCTTGTACTGCAAATCGGACATGATTTGATCACGTGTGCGAAGTGATCTGTTGTCTAGGATCAGCATTTCAAAATTGCGGAACGGGACTCTCTGGGAATAGTGATCATTGGATATGAGCGCGGAATTGGACCTCGTTCGTATCTGCAAAAGTTCAAAATATCGTTTGGCGACGGTGTAGATTTCCTGGAAGATCTCACAGTTTTGAAGGCCTTTCGGATATGATCCCCAGCCATCAAAAATGTCATGGTCGTCCCACATCATGACCGAAGGTATGGATGCAAGTACTTTGGCAATTGCAGGCTGGGTCCAACACCCAATGTAGAGTTCTTCGTAAAATGCTTCGAGTTGTGCAACGAAATCGCCTTTTTCAGACGGGCTGATTTTATGGGCGGACATTTTCAGAGTGCTGTTCCGGCCATTGAGACCATGTTTCGCAAAGTATGGGACCCTATCCCAGATGGGATCGGCATAGACTTGGTCGCCACACAGCAGCAAACAATGAAATGAATATGCTAAGTCTTCTTGGTGATGGGCTTGGAACAGTTTTTCCCACATGATAAATTCAGACGAGTGCATTTCAGACGGCATCAATTTGTGATCGCCGTTACAGGATGCAAATCCTACCTTTGGAATGATCTCTTGTCCGGGCACGACGAAAGTCCAACTGGAGTCGCCTGAGGCGCATTCCATGGCCAAGTTGGAAAGCTCGATAACGTAGGTTACGTTTTCGGTCTCAGCAGACGGGTCAATCTCAAACTCAAAGCGGAAGAGGGTGTTCTGAAACGTGTTTTCCATTGTTGTCGGTGGCATTCGTGTTGTGTCGCCCCGCGCAGATAAGACCAGCTCGACTAGGCTTCCGTTCGCGGTATCGACCCCATTTGGCAGCAATAAAACGACGGTGTATTTGTAGTCTTGTTCGATGCCTAAAATGGGCCCTAGCGTGATCATTTTGGATTTCCTTGGAGTTAAATGTGTTGCGAGATGGGCCACATGGGCGCGCGGTGCCCTAACAAGATCTATACCATGTCCGCTGATAATGAATTGATCTTAAAGTTTGAGCCTATGCCTCATTTCAACTAGAGTGAAGTAGCCGAGCAGTTTTGCTTGGTTCCTTTGCCGGAAAGCAGAATGCTATGTTTTTCACTTCTATAAGACTCTCCAACATCCGTTGCTTCAAGGATGTTTTTGTCGATTTTGACCTGCCGGGTGGAAACAACCGAAAGTGGACGATATTTACTGGCGAGAACGGTAGCGGTAAGTCGACCATTCTGAAATCTATTGGACTGGTTATGGCCGGCTCAGATGCTTTGCCTGAATTGATTGGTAACCCAGACGACTGGATTTCGATCGGAGTTGAGCAAGGCGAGATCATCGCGGAAATAGAAACGGCGAACGGCAAAAAACGCAAAATCAGTCTGTTGATAAAGCGGGGCGAGGGGATGACAAAGTTCATTAAGCGCTCATCCGAAACTCTGTCACTGTTGAACGATGCATTAGAGCACACGACCCGGAGTTACCTCACGATCGGCTTTGGTGCGTCTCGTCGTCTATCCGAGCCAGGGCTGTCCGACAGAGGGCATTCTGGGCGTACTCATCCGCGTGCACGCAGTATGCTTTCGCTCTTTGATCCTTCTGCGACGCTGAACCCGTTGGAGAGTTGGGCTATGCAGCTTGACTATTCTACAGATGGAAGCGGGCTTGATGTCATCCGCGCTGTGCTGTCTGATTTCTTACCGGAAATGAAGTTTTCCCACATTGATAAGCAGAAAGAAGCGCTTATTTTTGAGACCGAAGATGGCAAAGTGCCGCTTCGATCGCTAAGCGATGGCTATCAAAGCGTGGCGGCATGGGTCGGAGATCTACTCTATCAGATCACGAATACCTTTGGTGATTATAAAGATCCGTTGAGCGCCCGTGGTCTTTTGATCATTGATGAAGTTGACCTGCATCTGCATCCCAAATGGCAACGCAGGCTTCTTGATTTCCTCGAAGACCGACTTCCGAAGATGCAGTTAATCGTCACGACCCATTCGGTCGTGACGGCACAACAAGCGCCATTTGGCGCGTTGCATTATTGTGTAAGGCGCGATGGAAACCCAGTCGTTGAGCTCTTTGATATCGACCCCGGTAACTTGCTCTTAAACCAACTGATTGCGACTGAGGCTTTTGGTCAGATGAGCGACGAGTCTGTGCAAGTAGAATTAGCAAAGAACGAGTATAGGGAGATACAACGCAAAGAAGACAAAACCATTGCCGATGAAGAACGCTTGAAAGCGTTGTCTGAGGTATTGGGTGCACGGCCGCCGGATGAGGATGCCGCAGTGTCTCTTAACGCGGAACAACAAATTATTATGAAGAAGATTTTGGCCTCTCAACGCGAATAAAATACATGATTAAGCTCGAGCGAGTAAGAACAAAAGCTGCAGTGCCGTCGGCGTTTCGGGGGCGGACGCCGCGCAACCGCGTGGTCGCCTTGATGAAGCTTGCACGAGAACGGCTGGTTGCCGGGGAGCCGATCAAGGTCGAAATCGAGTCAAAGTGGTCGATCACGAAAGATCAACTTCTGATCGAGACGCATAACAAATGTGCTTATTGCGAGTCGGACATAACGACAGTGTCTTATGGTGATGTTGAGCACTATCGACCGAAATCGGTCTATTGGTGGTTGGCCTATGTCTATGACAATTACCTAGCATCTTGTGCGATCTGCAATCAGCGGTTTAAAGGAGCAAAGTTTGAGTTTATTGGGCCAGCGATCGCGCCACCGTCAGTCTTAGCTGCTTCAACGGATGAAGAATTAGAGGAGTTGGCTAAGATCCTCATCCCAGACCCTCTTGATGCAAATGCTGTCGCTATTTTTGAGGACCTGCACCGCGCCGAAGGTCCTTTGATACCGAATCCTTACATCGATGATCCTGAGCCGATGTTTGTTTGGGAAGTCTTTGAAGGAACTGAGGAGGTAGAAGTCGTGCCTAACATGGCGTTTGCGAATTCGGATCAGATCGTGGATGCTTGTGAGCGGATTTATGGGATCAATCGACCCCAGCTCAAACGGAGGCGCTTTCAAAGGTACCGATTTTACGACACCCTTCGCAAGATGCTGAATGATCTGCCAGCGGGCGCTCCGTCACGCGCTGATGCCGAGGATTTGCTGGCTAGTTTTAGCAAGTCAAATAGTGAATATGCTGCAATGATAAGGTTTCTTGACGCCCTGTAAAATTAGCTTCGAGGCTTGACGGCATAAAGGGGAACACTTCAGTTTGATACGTGTGTCCGGTTTTATCGAAATGCACAGACGAATCTCGGTTCAATCAGTAAGCAGCTAAGCTTGGTTTATGCTTTTGATTATTTTGGAATTTATTTCTACACTGTTTTTGGGTTCATGAATAAGAGGGCGGCAGCGACGTGACACGCTCCAGAGTATTACAAAGAAAAATATGGCAAAGTTAAAATTTGAGCGTAACAAGGCACATGTTAACATTGGTACGATTGGCCACGTAGACCATGGCAAGACGACGCTGACAGCGGCGATTACGAAATACTTCGGCGACTTCCGCGCGTACGACCAAATCGACGGCGCGCCCGAAGAGAAAGCGCGCGGCATCACGATTTCGACCGCGCATGTGGAATACGAGACCGAGAACCGCCACTACGCGCACATCGACTGTCCAGGTCACGCCGACTATATCAAGAATATGATCACCGGTGCCGCCCAGATGGACGGCGCAATCCTCGTTGTGAACGCCGCCGACGGCCCGATGCCACAAACGCGTGAGCATATTCTCTTAGGTCGCCAAGTGGGTATTCCCTACATGGTCGTCTATATGAACAAGGTTGATCAGGTAGAAGACGACGAGCTACTCGAGCTAGTGGAAATGGAAATCCGCGAGCTGCTTTCATCCTACGATTATCCCGGCGACGATATTCCGATAATTCCAGGCTCGGCGCTGCACGCTATGAACGGTACGCGCCCTGAAATCGGCGAGCAATCAATCCGCAACCTTATGAAGGCCGTGGACGAATACATCCCAACGCCTGCGCGAGCGGTGGATCAGCCCTTCCTGATGCCGGTCGAAGACGTATTCTCGATCTCTGGCCGTGGTACTGTCGTAACTGGCCGTGTTGAGCGTGGTGTAATCAGTGTCGGCGACGAGATCGAAATCGTCGGCATCAAGGACACAAAGAGGGTGATTTGCACTGGTGTGGAGATGTTCCGAAAGTTGCTGGACCGCGGTGAAGCTGGCGACAACATCGGGGCGTTGCTGCGTGGTATTGATCGTGACGCGGTGGAGCGAGGCCAAGTGCTTTGTAAACCTGGGTCGGTGATGCCGCACACGAAATTCGAGGCAGAGGCTTACATTCTGACCAAAGAAGAAGGCGGTCGTCATACGCCGTTTTTCGCAGACTATCGACCGCAGTTCTACTTCCGCACGACGGATGTAACAGGCACAGTCGAGCTGCCTTCTGGTACAGAAATGGTGATGCCTGGCGACAACCTGAAGTTTAAAGTTGAGCTGATCGCACCGATCGCGATGGAGCAGGGCTTGCGGTTTGCAATCCGCGAAGGCGGACGTACCATAGGCGCAGGCGTGGTTGCAAAAATCTTGGATGGAGGTAGCACAATTGGGCTTTCATCAGGTGTCGGAGAATACAGTGATCTCAGTACAGCGGCGGGCACACTCGCTGGTACTATAGCTGTTGGAGACGAAATTGACTCGGCCTACGGTCAGTCAGAGGAAAGCGACAAGTATTTGAATATGCTGTCTGACGAAGTTCGCGCAGCAGCCGAGAGTATCATTGACGCCGTTGCAACAGAAGCAAACGATAAGCCTTCCGATTTTATGTTCTTGGACCTCATGATGCTTGCTGGGAAGGGCCACGACGCTGACAAGTTCGCGAAAGCAATCCTTTTTCTTTCATCCTCTCCAATCGGTATCTTTTCTGTAGAGGCAATATTTATCGACGCGTTTGGAAAAAGGTTTCTTCTGTCGGATGATAATTTCACATCAGCCCTGGACTCTAACGAACTCGTCCATCCAGAGACGGGTCGGGTCATTGAAGGCGTAGAGACTGACGTGTTTCCAGTGTTTTCTCTAAAAACAAGTACAACAAAGAAAAAGACAAATGCATTTCACTGACGAAGACTTCATTGACCCCAATGACCTAAGAACTTTGAGACTTCTTGCACAATTTGCAGAAGGGCAGGCTGGTGGGTATGCGTTTAAGTATCAAATGGCGCCGAACCACGAAGTCAGGACTGAAGCGCTGGAGGGGATGCTTGAGTATGCTTACGACTCATTGGTTCGAAACCGCCATTTGAACAAAAAACAATCAGAGGACGAGCTTACCGTCCAGATTGTGGAACAGCTAGCTCAGTTCCAGGTGATGGCGTCGCATGATACGCAAGTTGGAGGGCACTGCGATATTCTAGTCAAGGGTCCAGAAAGATTTCAATGGATTGCAGAAGCGAAAATTCATAGTACATATGGCTGGTTGAGAGATGGTTTTTTGCAGCTCTCTACAAGGTATGGAACTGCTTTACCGGGGCAAAATCAGGGTGAAATAATAATCTACTGTCGTGGTTCCAATGCACTTGAGGTGCTGTTGAAGTGGCGAAAAAAATTAGAAGAGATGGAGGTGGCTGACATAATTGAAGATCGCTCCGATCAAGCTCTTTGGTTTAGATCATGTCATACCTGCAGCAACAGCGGTTTGGACTTTTTTATCAGGCATAGGATTGTTCCGCTCCATTTTGCGCCGAGTAAATAACTAAGAATACTGAAAGGAGCGGCACCGTACGATAAAATAACGCGCATCTTAGGGGCTTCAGGTCGTTGCTACCCGAGCGCATCATGAACATCGGCGCGTTCCAACGCGCGTCTCAGCGCGTGGTTTGAAACTCTCACATAGATCAAAGTCGTCTTAAGGTTTGCGTGCCCAATTAAGGCCTGAATCATGCGGATGTCGATACCTTCCTCGATCAGCAGCGTTGCCGCAGAGTGCCGGAACCAGCGCGGCGTCAGATGCGGTGCAATGCCTCCTGCCTCTCATCGATCGGACGGTAAGCATCAATGGCTGAGATGGAGCGTCCTGTTCACAGCATGTTTAACATATTATCAGGTCAGGCTCCGGGGAGGGCTCGACCAGCGGATTTTTAAGCGCGGTCATGGCACGTAAGCAAGAAATTCATCATACTCGTTACGCTTGCTAGTCCAGCGGTTCGCTCCACTCGGACGTTGGCGTTGACGGCACGCGGTCAGCAGCAGCCGTCGTTTGGCGCGTGAGATCCCAACAAAGTAAGCTGCACGTTCCGCTGACGGATCGCCCCAGAAAGTCTCTTTCTCGACCCCAAGAATGACGACCGTATCAAATTCTAGTCCCTTGCTTTTATGCACCGACATGATGCGAACCCCGTTGTCACCAGAAAATGAAGCTAAAGCAGTTGCCGTGTCCACATGGCCCTGCAACAGCAAATGCGCATGCTCGAGGGTTTGGTTGATGAGTTGATCGAGGCGATCGCCGTGTTGATAGTCCGGTGATAAAGCGACGAGACTGTCACGCCCGACAACGTCCACGAGCGCGACAGTAAGAGCTTTCAGATCGTTGATCTGCCGAAGATTGATCTCGTTTGCAGCGACCTGCCGTTTGGTTTCGGTGACAAAGCGATCCCAGCGTGACCGCAACTGATATTCGCGTTCCTCATCATAGCCATGGTTGAACACAACTAGATCAAGCAATCGACGATAAGCGGCAGGTTGCCGCGCGTCGCTCGCGATCAAAAGAAAGTCGATCAGCAGACAGGCAGCCGGCTCAGACGCCAGATCCTGCTTTGTGTCTTCTTCTCGAAACGGAATCCCCTCTGCCTCGAAAGCAACTACGAGGCGCTGGCAATAGAGGTTTTGTTGTTTGCTGACAAGAATTGCGATCTGGGAAGGCTCGCTTCCATCTTCGATCAGCCTGCCGATATGCGTTGCCAAGCCGCTGGCTTCGTCGTCATCATCTTCAAAACGAAGGATACTGATTTCGCCCTCGTCGCCGACGATATCCGCATCTTCGAGCGCGGCTGGCGGATCCATCACTTTGACCATCGCATTTTGCATGCGTCGGAGCGTGGGTGCGGACCGGAAATTCTGATAGAGATTGCGCGGCAGCGCATGGAAAGCGTCGGCAAAGGTATGGAAGATACCCTCGAGCGCTCCGGCCCAGCCCATGATGCTTTGCTTGGTATCGCCAACAGCCGTCAGGATTGTCGGGGTGTCGCCGAAACAAGCGAGTATCAGGCGATATTGCTCATCCGTGCAGTCTTGAAACTCATCCAGGAAGACATGGCTATAGGTCTGTCGCACCGCATTTCTGGCGGCTAGGCTGTCTTCGATGATCTTGCAAGCGAGCGGCACCATGTCGGCGAACGTGATGGACTGGTGTTGCACACGGCGCGGGCCAATCGAATAATCAGGGTTTAGCGCATCGCGTCCGCTCAGCACCGGGCGAAACCGGTCAATGATCCGTTTAGCGAAGGCATGGAAGGTGTGGCTATCAAATCGCGCAGCCAGCCCAGGTCCACAGCGTTTCCGGACGCGTGCCTTGAGATTGTGGCTAGCATCAGTCTTGAACGATATGGCGAGGATCCGGCGAGGGTAACGGCAAGTTCCAGTGCGAAGCAGGAAGTCGGCACGTTGCGCCAACATTTCAGTCTTGCCAGCGCCGGGACCCGCGGTGAGGGCCAAATTGCGCGCAATCTCTGTTGCAGCAGCCAACGCGTTCGGCTCAAGCGTTAAGCCATCCACGGGCGACCATCGTTCCACTGCAATCATTCAGGTAAGCCTTCGAGTTCGGTTTCGACATAGTCGATTAGCGCGGTCATGGCCGCGGGCATGTCCGCAGCAATTTCTGCATCATCAATCGCTGCCATTGCCCGGATATGCCAAGCTGGCTTGCTGCCTAACTTGAAGCGACGGTGGTAGGCATCGAACAGCTGAAGCTGGTCGTCAGTATATTGCCCTGCCACGGTATCGTGTTTTTTGCCGAGGACAGCCTTGAGCGTTGTCTCATCTGGTTCTTCGCACTCGTCATCTTCAACTCGATAGACTTCGGCGAACGCCTCGATCATCATAAAGTCGAGATCAAGCGGCGACGAAAAGAAGACGCCGCGCTCGTTGAAATACTCGAACCAATCATCGTCATCGATCAAAAGTCCTTGTTCGCTATTCCAAGCTGGAATGGCTGCTATTTCATCTTCGTCAATGCCCGCATTCTCCACGTCGCTATATTTCAGAAGTTGCTTCGCAGCGTATTTGATCCTGCCCCAGCCACCCTGAAAGCGGGCAAGGTCGAGATCAAGCAAAGTCGCGTGCGGGATGCCCAGCCCGTGCAGTAACCGCCAGAAATGGTTGACGTGGCGCCCGCCCAAAGGGACAACCGAGATCGATGCATCATCCGTGAGAACGCCGCGTGCAGCGAGCATCCGCGGCAGAACGACTTCTTCGCTGTCGCCTTCACCCAGAATGACGAACCGGGCAAAGTACAATTCAGGGAAGGCGTGTACGGCTTCACGCACATATTTTGCCGCGTCCTCATTTTCCGGGAGAACAACTCGAGCGACGACCGTTCGACGATCGCCGTCTAACCGCAGATAGCGGATAGTCTCAGGGGCGACGCGACGCAAAAGTGATGGGGCGTGCGTAGCCACCAGGGTCTGTGCATTCTGACCGTTTGCAAATTCGGAAATCGCGCGGATTACGCGCCCCAGATAGTGCGGTGAAAGGCTGTTTTCCGGCTCTTCGACCGCGATTAAGGTAAAGATGGCAGGCCGCAGTTTGTCGATGTCGAAAGCTTCTAGTTCACCGGCGAGCACCTTGTCGCCGATCTCGCGCATTGCTAGCACCAGAGAGATATACAGCAAGGATTGCTGACCGTCGCTTAGTCGTGAGAAGTCGACGAGCGACTCGCCGTGGCCTGGCGTGAAGGTAAGGCTCAGATGGCGGAGAAGCGCGTTGACCTCACTTTGCGCAAAAGAGATTGACGGGTTGGCGAAAAATTCGCCCCTGTGAAGCTGGCCCCAGATGTCGGTCAGCGAGTCGCTGATGCCTTCAATGGCCGCGTTCCCACTTAGGGCATCGGTAATTTGCGCTGTAAGATCATTGACCTCAGTGCGCTCGACGCTCCAGTCGGCGGCTCGCAATGCCCGGCCCACTAAGGCGTTGGCGGAGTAAGAGATATGGTCCGATGGATCGCGGCGAGCAGGGAGATAATGCACCTGAATGGCGTTGCGATCTTGCTTGGAGGCCCGGCTTTCCTCTACGGGCAACCCGTCCTCGTCAGCTTCGGTAACGTAGGTGAAGGTTTCCTCGATATCACCGTCCTGATCGAGAGTTGCTGCCAAACGGAAGCGGACGCGGACGACCTCATCATTGTCCACCATGAGCATATGCGCGAAGTTGCCGGGCACCGCGGGCATGTCGACGTTTTCCAACTCAAGCTCTGGAAATTCGAAATCGGCCTCGATCCAAAGACTGCGCACTTCTGGTGCCGCATCGTGCGCCTCGTCGGCGGGGATATGAAAATCGGAGGTTCTGATCTTACGCTGTGCGGGATCGAGACTGAACATCCTTGCCAGTGCCTGCAGCACCGCTGTCTTACCGGCGCCGTTCGGTCCAAGAATGAATGTTGTATCGTCTAACGCGATTTCTGTCTCGACGCCCCCAAAGCATCGGAAGTTGCAAATACGCAAAAGCGTGATTTTCATGGTGCCTTCTCCACTGGCAAATCATGCCATCTTAAATTACTGCTTCGGCTGTTCAATAAATCATCTTCTGTAAATGGTCATTTGGAAAGCTGACTTTCCGCTCTGTTTACATTACTTCGAACAAACGGACTGGGCATAAATGCTATCGGAGCCGCATCAAGGGTAGCTATCTGCGAGGCACCCTTTAATGCCATTCGTTCGAGTACTCCCAATGAAGCGGTCATGCTTGTGCTGGCCCACTATGGCCCGCTTTCGGGAAATTGGGACCGACACGTAGGTGACCGACAGGTAGAGTGCAAAGCCTCCATTGACCAATCGAGAATCTAGTGGCCACCTTGGGGCGTTTATTATCCCAGCTCGCCAAGCACATCGACCCGCTTCAAGGCTTGTCGAAGGGCATGATTCGAAACCCTCACATAGATCAAAGTCGTCTTAAGGTTTGCATGCCCAAGTAGGGCCTGAACCATAAGGATATCGATACCTTCCTCGATTAGCAGTGTCGCCGCTGTGTGCCGGAACCGGTGCGGGGTCAAATGCGGCGCGATCCCCAAGCGATGGGATAGCACCCGCAGGCGTTTACGAAACGTTTGCGACCGGAGCCGGCGGCCCACCGCATTCAGGAAGAGCGGCGATTTCAGGGACCCGTGTTCAGCGCGAAACATGCAGTACCGTTGAAACGCGACCTGTAACTCCGCATTTGGCACAAACACAATCCGCTCCTTGTTGCCTTTGCCGCGCACGATCATTTGGGAAGCGTCGGTGGAGACATCGCGGATCGTCAGGTTGGTGAGCTCGCTGATCCGCAGCCCTGTCACAATCAGCAGCTTGATCATCAGTATGGTGACGTCCTGCATCGCGCACGGCGTTGTTTTGGCAGTTGGGGCATCGGCCACACCAACGGGTGATTTCAAAACGGCTTTGAGGATGTCCCTTTCAATGGGCCGGGGCAGGCGCCGCGGAATCCGGACCGAGATTCGAACATCTGCAAACGGCGAGGGCATGGCGCTGTTCCGATCTGCGCGCCAAGCGAAGTACGACTTAAGGGTCACAAGACGCCGCTCGATGGTTGCGGGCTTGGCATACAGCACGTCGCGTAGGTGGCGGTGATAGGCGAGCATGTCGTCTTTTGAGAACGGATCGACGAGTTGGTGTTCTTTGGTGAACCGCGTGAAGGTCCGCAGATCCTGGGCGTAAGCCCGCAGCGTGTGGTGGCCGAGGCCGCGTTCATCGCGGCGGGCATTGACGAAGGCTGAGTGATCGAGATGGGGCATGTTGAACTCCTGTTGAGGTGTTCAGCCAGTCCATCACGGTCCGTGGGATCGGCGAAATCGGGGCCCCTCAGGCGGTAACGATAATTCTTAGTTATCGTTACCCGAATGGCTAGTTCGTGGGTCAGGGATCGAAACATATCGGATATCTTACGGTGCTTGCGACCGCTTCGATGAGCGCCATATGCCAAATGACCGGCTTTAAAGGGGGGGTGAGTACGGTCAAAAAACGCAAGTTAAAGGTTGGTCAAGAACTGGCAACGACGATTATTTCGCCCGTGCGCTCGCGCGAATTTGGCAGGCGATGCGGTTTAGCTGGCAGATGACGACAATGATGCACCGTTTTGATGGCGAAGATGCCTTTGCCGAACAAATGCGCAAAGCGACACTGGCCCATCTTGCCGCTTCGGAAACGGCACGACGTGACTTAGCGGAAAACTACGTTGGGTTACCGTTCTAGGTGCTGCCTCCATCGGCGCCTATGCGCGTAACATTCTGGGTTAGATAAAGGGCCACGGCAAGCGCACGCGCGGTTGCCATCGCCATTTGCGGTAGGATCATCCACTCTAAACTCCAAGCCACGCCAGAGCGTTCTTGTTCGTGTACCATTGCGTGATGCATGGCCGAGACTTGCGTGGCGTTAAACCGTGCCAGCGTGACCAGAAGCTCGGCTGCGACTGGGTTTTGTTTGTGTGGCATCGCGGATGACCCGCCACCACCAGAGAGTGTGATTTCTTCAATCCCTTGCTGCGACATCAACACGATGTCTTGGCCCATTTTCCCCAAGCTACCCGTCACGAGCGATAGAAACGATGCGTAGTCTGCGACGCCTTCGCGCATCGCGTGCCAAGCTTTGCCTGTTGGCGCGAGGTCAAGGGATTTGGCGACTTCGCCGACCACATAATCGGCCTTATCCCCGAGCGCCTTACGGTCCCCAGCGGCGCCGCCGATCTGAACCTTTTCGATCTTTGGACGAAGCGTTTCCAGCCGCTCTAAATGCCCCGCCAAAGGCAGATGCCAAGTCAGGATACGATCCCGCACAGTGATCTGAGTTGCGGCTTGCATACGTGTGCGGCCCATAAGCGGATTGCCCCCAAACCGTACTTCTAATGTCTTGAGCTGGTTTACGACGTCCAACATCCGACCCGCGATCAAATCCGAAGCCTCGCGCAGGGTCATTGCTAACGCGGTGTCGACAACATCTTGGGACGTGGCCCCCTTGTGTAAGGCCTCGGCGGGGGCGGTCGCCTT
Source organism: uncultured Sulfitobacter sp. (assembly GCF_964021855.1). Classification (NCBI taxonomy): domain Bacteria; kingdom Pseudomonadati; phylum Pseudomonadota; class Alphaproteobacteria; order Rhodobacterales; family Roseobacteraceae; genus Sulfitobacter; species uncultured Sulfitobacter sp. The sequence goes on along the minus strand of NZ_CAXHZD010000009.1, from coordinate 49,102 downwards.
CAATTGTTTGATCAACCGGGGCACGGGAACGCCATCTTTGCTCATGCCCTTCGCGATATCGGCGAAATCAATCTTGGCGGTTTCAATGGCGTGGGCAGCATCCGCCGCCTTTGTCGCGTCAAACAGCCCAAACTTGCCACAGGCTCGCGACCAAGAGGCCTCAAAGGCGAGCATATGCGCCATCTGTTTTTGCGCCGAGAATACCTCGGCCATGACAGGATCACCAAACAGTCCAGACAGCCAAGGATGGTCAAAAGCAGAGATTGTCATGGGATATCCTCAACATAGAAATGGGGCGCGGTATGCGCCCCATTCAATCAGATGTGTGCAGGTTTAGATATCAAGAAACACCGTTTCGCCAGCGCCTTGAAGGCGAATATCGAACCGATATTTCCCTTCGCCCGTCTTTTTAGCGATCAGAGTGTCAACGCGCGGGCGTTGTTCGATGCGCCCCAATAGTGGGTCAGCTGAATTGTCCTCATCCTCAAAATAGATGCGGGTTTGCAGGCCGATGTTAATCCCCCGCGCCACAACCCAAAGCGAGATGTGCGGCGCATCTTTGCCACCCCCACGCGCAGGCACTTTACCGGGTTTAACTGTGCGCAACGTAAACTCGCCGCTATCGGCGTCGGCGGCAAAACGACAAAGTCCCGAAACGGCGGGGTCCGCGCCTTCTTGGCCTGCGAATTTGCCGTTGGCATCGGCTTGCCAGCTTTCGATCAACGCATCGCGCATTGCCCAACCAGTCCCGTCAAAAACAGAGCCGGTGATCTCGATCACTTCACCCTTAACGTTGTCCGAGATTGGAGATGTGCCGATTTCTTCGTCGTAATATCCAGCGTTGCCCGCATAGGTTGGCATCAATCCGATATGGACATAAGGGCCAGCGGTTTGCGATGGAGATTCTTGTAATGTGTTAAGTGACTGTACCATTTTACATGCCTTCCAACTGGTTTTCGAACATTGTTTGGCGGCGTCCACGAAGCACGATGTCGAATTTATACGCAAGAAAATCCAACGGACGCGATTTCGAGAAATCGAGAGGGGCAACGAGCCGGTCAAGGTGGCTACGGTCTTTGATCGTCGCCGCAATCGGACAATGATTGATCAGCGGATCACCTTCAAAATACATCTGGGTAATCAGGCGTTGACCAAAACTATGGCCATAGACCGAGACGTGGATGTGCATCGGCCGCCAGTCATTGCCGCGGTTTGGCCACGGGTAGGCACCAGGGCGCACAGTCAGAAACTCATAATAGCCGTTTTCGTCAGTGATCGTGCGTCCGCAGCCGCCAAAGTTTGGATCAAGCGGCGCAAAGTAGGTGTCCTTTTTGTGACGATAGCGCCCGCCGGCATTTGCCTGCCAGATTTCGACCAAAGTATGCGGCACCGGACGGTTATTTTCATCCAACACGCGGCCATGCATCAAAATGCGTTCACCTACAGCAGGAGCCGCGCCTTTGGTCCAGTTTAGGATCAAATTGTTGTCCAGCGCGCCCAGTTGGCCGTGGCCAAAGGTTGGTCCAGTTTCTTCGGACAACCCGCTTTCCATCGACAAAAGCGGCAGGTTTGGCGAGCGCGCGACGCTCGTTTTGTAACCGGGGTCGTAGGGTTCAGGATGGACCGCACGGTTGCGCGGAATCAATGGACCTAGATCAGTCATCGTTGTTTTCCTCCATTTCAATAAATGTTTGTTTGGCGAGTTTCAGCGCGTGGTTTGCTTTGGGAACACCCGCATAAATTGCGACATGTTGTAGGGCTTCAGCCACGTCGTCTTTTGATGCACCCGTGCGCGCAGTGGCGCGGATGTGCATCGGGATTTCTTCAAAGTTTCCGGTAGCGGCCAGCAATGCGATGGTCAGCATTGACCGCTCACGACGGCTAATTTTGTCCGATGACCAAACGGTGCCCCACGCGCTTTCGGTGATAAGGTTTTGAAAAGGAAGGTCAAATTCTGATTTAGCGGCCTCGGCGCGGTCAACATGGGCGTCCCCCAATACTTCGCGGCGGGTCGTCATCCCTTGATCGAATTTTCCACTCATGCGGTGATCCTTTTGACAAAATTAATAAGCTCTTGGGCAAAGACCACGGGTAGCTCAATCGCGGGCAGATGCCCCGTTGTTTCAAACATAATAAGCTCGGCTTGGGGCAGGGCAGCGGCCAATGCCTCAACCACGGCTGGCGGCGTGGCCAGGTCGTGCCTGCCCGCAAAAACCAATGCGGGGGCTGTGATTTCGGGCAAGCGCGTGGTGATATCGGTGCCGGCGATCGCGCCACAGGTCGCAATATACCCCAGTTGATCCGTGCGGGCTAACATGCTGCGCCAAAGCGCGGCCTCTGGTGTTTCCAAGAAGTCAGGGCCAAACCACCGTGGTAAAATATCTTCGGCCATCGCGGCCATGCCGTTTTGCTTCACGGCGTCTATCCGCGACAGCCACCCTTCGGCGGCGCCCAGCATCGGCGCAGTGTTGGACAGCACCAAACCTAGGACCCGTTCCGGAGCCATCAAGGCGATATGTTGTGCGATCAATCCGCCAATCGAGCAGCCGACAAGGATAACGCGATCAAGACCAGCGTGATCCATCGCGGCCAAAACATCATTCGCAAGTTCGGGGATTCCATAGCCAGCCAGCCCCGTATCAGAAAGACCATGACCGCGTTTATCCATCCGAAGCATATTATAATCAGCGGGTAAACGGGCGCAAACTGCGTCCCACATCCGAATATCCGTGCCGAGCGAGTTTAGAAACACAAGTGCAGGCCCGCCACCGTTCGAATGGCTAAGGTGCATCGTGCCCCAGTCTAATTTTAGTGCCTGCATAGAGTCCTCCTTTAGGTAATTTGGCATAATTAAAACCTTTGATAAAATACAAAAATATACTAGAACTATAACCAAATGGATATACCAAAAGACCTAAAGCTCCGCCATCTTGAGGCGTTTCTTGCCGTGGCTGAGACAGGAACGATTTCTGCTGCTGCGCGGGCGCAGAATGTGTCGCAACCGGCCATGTCCAAAACACTGTCCGATCTTGAGGCGCAATTGGGAACCCCGCTGTTCGAGCGCACAGGACGACGTGCGATCCTGACGGCCGGCGGCGAGGTTTTTCGCCGTCATGCGGTGGCGTCACTACAAAGTCTTGAGGCGGGATGCCGTGTTCTACGCGCGCCAACGCACACGGATTTGGTAAAAGTGGGGGTGTTGCCAACCGTCGCTGGCGGGTTTTTCCCGTCGGTCGCATTGGAATTTTACGACCAGCGACCCGATGCGCGCATTGGGGTGATGACCGGCCCAAACCGCTATTTGATCGACTTGCTGCGGTCAGGCAAAATTGATCTTATGATTGGGCGGATACCAGGTTCAAAGGATATGCCCGGCTTGGCATTTGAGCATCTTTATGACGAGCCAATTGAATTGGTTGCGCGTGCTGGTCATCCTGCTCTTGGACTGGACCCTGCGCAAATACTTTCGGAATATCCGCTGATCCTGCCTAACCCGGGCGCGATCATTCGTCAGTCTGTCGATCAATATTTGTCGGCTTTGGGGCTGTCGAGTTTGCGCCCCGCATTCGAAACCGTGGCTTTGCCAGTAGCGCTCACGATGTTGGAAAGCTCGGATATGTTATGGTTTATCTCGCGAGGTGTCGTAGAACGTGAGGTGAAAGACGGCAGTCTAGTCGCCTTGGATATGAAAGCGGATTACATGTCAGGTGCTGTTGGCCTGACCCGCAAAACAGGCTTTGACCAAAACAACCTAACCAACCTTTTGGCGACTTTATCGCATCAGCGGGCAGCGAAAAACACCGCCCACTGATTGAACTTAAACCGCTTCCAACGCAATCGCGATGCCTTGGCCGACGCCTATGCACATGGTCGAGAGCGATTTTTCGCCAGACTTAAGATCCAACATCGCGGTGCCCGTGATCCGTGCGCCCGACATGCCTAATGGATGCCCAAGCGCAATCGCCCCGCCATTCCGGTTGACCCGTGGATCGTCGTCCGCAATGCCAAGGTCGCGCAGCGTGGCCAAGCCTTGCGAGGCGAAGGCTTCGTTCAATTCGATCACCGCAAAATCAGCCGCTGTCAGGCCAAGCCGTGCCATCAATTTATGCGACGCAGGCGCGGGGCCAAAGCCCATGATGCGCGGCGCGACACCCGCAGATGCGCCACCCAATACCTTTGCGATCGGGGTTAGCCCGTGCTTTTCTGCGGCCTCTTTGCTGGCGAGGATAAGGGCCGCCGCACCGTCGTTCACGCCAGAGGCATTGCCCGCCGTGACCGTTCCGTCCGCCTTCACAAACGTCCTGAGTTTTTGTAACGCTTCCAAAGTCGTAGAAGGCCGCGGATGTTCGTCTTCGGATACAACAATCGCATCACCTCTGCGTTGCGGGATTGTGACCGGTGTGATCTCACGCGCCAATCGTCCATTCGCCATCGCAGTGCCCGCGTTTTGCTGAGAGCGGACTGCGAAAAGGTCCTGATCTTCGCGCGAAATGCCAAAATCCTCGGCGACGTTTTCGGCGGTTTCGGGCATGGAATCCACGCCATACTGCTTTTTCATCAAAGGGTTCACAAACCGCCATCCGATGGTGGTGTCATGGACCTCATTTGCACGCGAATATGCGGCTTCGGCCTTGGGCATCACAAACGGCGCGCGCGACATAGATTCGACGCCGCCCGCGATGATCAAATCGGCCTCGCCAGCCTTAATCGCGCGTGCGGCGGTAATCACCGCGTCCATGCCAGAGCCGCAAAGCCGGTTCATCGTCGTGCCCGGAACGCTGTCCGGATATCCGGCCAACAACAACGACATACGCGCAACATTGCGGTTGTCTTCGCCCGCTTGGTTGGCACAGCCAAAGATCACCTCGTCAATTGCGGATAGGTTCAGATCAGGGTTACGTTCGGCCAATGCCTTTAACGGAATAGCGCCCAGATCATCGGCACGCACAGTTGCCAAACCACCGCCAAAGCGCCCGATGGGTGTGCGGATATAGTCGCAGATATAAACGTCAGTCATTTACAAATCCTTCGGCACAATAAGGTCGGCAACATCGCCGTCAGTGTGGAGCTTCGCCCCTGTAACCGCCTGCAATTGTTCCATCGTGATCGCGGGCAGTTTTTCCCGTAGGATGAATTTATCATCCTTTATGTCCACAACCGCGAGCGAGGTATAGACGCGCGTGACGCATGCGACACCCGTTAACGGGAATGAACAGGCCTCAACCAGTTTGGGTTTGCCGTCCTTGGTGACGTGATCGGTAACAACCGCCACACGTTTTGCGCCATGCACCAAATCCATGGCACCGCCAACCGCAGGCACGCCTTTGGACCCGACGCGCCAGTTCGCAAGATCGCCGTTCTGTGCGATTTGGTAGGCCCCCAAAACCGCAAGATCAAGGTGACCCCCACGGACCATCGCGAAACTATCCGCATGGTGGAAAAACGAAGCACCGGGGTTCAGCGTTATCGCCTTTTTCCCCGCGTTGATCAGGTCCCAGTCTTCGGCGCCCTCTGCGGGGGCTTTGCCAAAACCCAACACGCCGTTTTCGGTGTGATAGGTGACATCGCGGCCCTCGGGTTGGAATTTGGCGATCATCTCTGGAAAGCCGATGCCAAGGTTCACATATGACCCGTCTTCGATATCTTGTGCCGCACGCCACGCAATTTGTGCGTTGGACAGGGCCACTTCGGAGATGTTGAAATCAGACATTAGTGAACCACTCCTGTGCGCACGAGCACTTCTTCTTGTTGCGGATTTACGACTTCGATCACGGCATCGACAAAGAGACCGGGTGTAATAACTTGTTCTGGATCAATGCTGCCCGCGGCCCCCAATTCAGATACCTGCGCAATAGTTTTATTGGCGGCCATTGCCATCAACGGATTGAAATTGCGACCTGCAAGACGGTAGGTCAGATTGCCAACGGTGTCGCCCTTCTGACCTTTGATCAGGGCATAATCTGCCTTTAACCAGCGTTCGCGGACATACATTTTGCCATCAAATTGCTCTGTCGGTTTGCCCTCGGCCAATTCAGTCCCATAGGAGGACGGGGTGTAGAATGCAGGGATGCCCGCACCCGCTGCACGAATACGTTCGGCCAATGTGCCCTGCGGGACCAACTCTAATGTGATTTCACCCGACAGGTATCTTTCATTGAACGCCTCAGCGTTCGAACTGCGCGGGAATGAACAGATCATTTTCCCGACCATTCCAGCCTTGATCATTGCAGCAATACCAATAAGGCCATTGCCAGCATTATTGTTAATCACCGTGATGTTTTTAGGGCTACCAGTCGCGCGAAAGCGGTCGATCAAAGCGTGGATCAGTTCGATGGGCGCACCCGAACCGCCGAAACCACCGATCATAATTTGTGCGTTGTCTGGAATTTCGGCAATTGCTTCGGTTAAGGTAGAGACGGTTTTGTCCATGAGACACTCCTTTGCTTGGTTCCGATGTAGACTGAAACCAGCGTGCTGCGAAACAAATTTGTTCGCATCTTGATGTTTGTTCAATATATGAACATACTAGTGCGCATGACGAACAAACCTTCAGACACTATTTCTTCCTTGGCCAAAGGTTTGCGCGTGCTTGAATGTTTTGGTGAGGACACGCCTAAACTTTCGATCACTGACACCGCCAAGCAGACGGGGCTGGATCGGTCCACTGCGCGCCGCTGTCTGTTGACGCTGCACACTGAAGGTTATGCCGATTACGATGGAAAATATTTCACCCTGACACCGCGTGTGCTGCGGCTTGGTTTGGGGGCGATTGCCTCTTTGCCTTTGCCACAACTTGTGCAGCCATGGCTTGATCAACTAACCGAGCAAATTGGCGAAAGCTGCTCGGTGTCGATCCTTGATGGCACGGAGATTGTGTATCTCGCGCGCGCCGCGCAGAAGCGGGTGATGTCCATTGGTCTTATGCCCGGTTCGCGTTTGCCGGCGCATTGCACGTCGATGGGGCGGGTGCTGTTGGCCAATCTGCCGCGCCCCGAGGCGGCCGCGATTATTGACGCCTCGGATCTTGCCCCGCGCACCGTTCATAGCATCACCGACCCCGCCGAAATCATGGCGCGCGTCGATCAGGCCCGAACCACGGGTTACGTCTTTATTGATCAAGAGGTTGAAATTGGGCTGTGCTCGCTTGCGGTACCACTGATTGATCACCGTGGCAAGGTCTTAGCGGCCTTGAACACAGGGATGGCCGCAACGCCTGCGCGCGCGCAAACGGCAATTTCAAGTTATCTGCCTAAGCTATTAAGCGTGCAGTCAGGGTTAAAGCGCGTCCTGTAGCTATCCCTAGATAAAGACAAATCCGCGACCCAATAAAAAACGCCCCGGTCTATTTGACCAGAGCGTCGCGGGCACAATTCAGGCAAATGCTGAAAGCGGCCTAATGTTATCTTCCAGCGTATGCCGCTTCGACAACGGCTTGCACATTGTCGCCAGAGATCAACGGTTCAACATCGAGATCTGCATCCACCGTTTCGCTTGCGGCGAGGATGGCCACAACAGTCTGCCAAGACGAAAGTTTGAGCTCGCCCGGACGCTGGCCTTCAGGTGGTGTGATCAGGTTCATCGATTCCACAAAGAGAGCCGCCGCGACCTCTTGGTTTTCGCAAGCAGACTCGACAGTTTCGCAAACCAAATCAAGGGCCGCATCAGGGTTTTCGATAGTATAGTACTGCCCGTTGACCCAAGCCGTAGAAAGAGCAGTTGCTTCACGCATGCCGTCTTCTGTGGAAAGAACCTCCTCGGTCGTCACCATACATGTCCCCGGAACATTCGAGTATGTTTCAGGCGTGATGTCGACCCATTCGATCCCCGAAGCCGCCAACACCGCTACATCTGGGAAGCTCGAGCTATAGGCTTGAACCGTGTCATTTTGCAGCGCGCCCAAAGACTGGGGGCCAGCTGAACCAATAGGAAGAAGATCAATCGTTTGGTTGACCACCAGTCCCGCTTCGGCAATCGCCGCAGCAACAAGCTGACTCTCACCACCACCGGGCTCAGTGTAGCCTAGGGCATGGCCCTCAAGGCCAGCCATCGAAGTGATGCCAGAATCTGCGCGCGCAACAATGCGGTAGACATTCTTTACCTGGTTACAAAACATCACCCGAATGTCGTCACGGCGGTTGAACGCGACTACGGCATCGGCGGCACCCATCAGAGCAAATTTTCTGTTACCTGCGACAATCTGCTGTGAAAGATAGCCAGAACCGTGGGCAACAACCGAAGAAACCTCGATGCCGCCATCGATAAGAACGCGTCTAACACGGTTTTGCCACGCGGCGCATATTCTGGCCCCTTAACAGGGTCGGCCCCATCATCGTAAGTGGCCTGATACTCAGCGCCAAATTATTGCGCGTTATAATTTCAGTGTTATGAGCTACCCCCCGAAATCCGGACACTGACGTAAGCTGCGATTTGTAGTTTGCTGATCTTCAACACGAAGGAGATCAGGAATGTCGAAACGGAAGCAACATCATCCAGAATTCAAGGTCAAGGTGGCGTTGGAAGCGCTGAAAGGCGAAGAGACTGTCAGCGAGCTGGCCAGTCGGTTTGGGGTTCACCCGACGATGATCCATCAATGGGAACGTGCATTGCTTGAGGGCGCATCTGGTGTGTTCGAGCGAGGTAGCCGGAAGGCACCGGAAGTCGATGAAGAGCAGGTCAAAGACCCGCATGCCAAGATTGGGGAGTTGGCCGTCGCCAACGGTACGGGGGCTTGCGCGGCCCCACTGGGGCCACGGTCCCCCTAGCTTTGGCCAGAAAGCTCAAACCCTGGACCGGCAAGTGAGGTGCAAGATGATTGAGCCGAACATTCCAGGTCTGTCCGTTGGCAAGCAATGTTCCCTGCTGTCGATCTCGCGGTCGTCATTTTACTATGAACCCAAGGGTGAGAGCGAGATGAACCTCGATCTGATGCGCGTCATCGATAAGCAGTTCTTGGAAACTCCGTTCTACGGTGTGCGCCAAATGACGTGGCACCTGCGCAATGAATAGCAACTGGTGAACGAAAAGCGCATCCGCCGCCTTATGCGGTTGATGGGTCTCATGCCGATCTACCAGAAACCCAACACGAGCAAAGCGGCGAAGGGCCACAAGATTTACCCCTACCTGCTGCGGGGGCTACGCGTGGATCGACCAAATCAAGTTCTCCTCTCGCACATGTAAACATGTGCTGCCGGGCAGCGGGTGCGCCGACATCACATATCTACCGATGCGGCGCGGCTTCCTTTATCTGGTGGCTATCCTTTGCCCGACAGGCTTTTGCGCAGCAAACGCTGAGAGGAGTGGATTGGCATACGCGCAAGGTTCTGGCGCGGCGCATCTCGAACACGTTGGAGGCTGGCTTTTGCCCTCTCGGCAGATTGCTTTGCAATCGCCTGCCGGCAATGGTTGATGCGCTGAGTGAGGCGATCCACAAGTTCGGCCCGCCAGACATAATGAACACGGACCAGGGCAGCCAGTTCACGTCTTTCGCTTGGACCAACAGGTTGCGGAACGCAAACGTGCGCATCTCAATGGACGGCAAGGGCCGCTTCCTCGACAACATCTTCGTCGAACGGCTGTGGCGATCCCTGAAATACGAATGCGTCTATCTGCATGCCTGGGAGACCGGGTCAGGGGCCAGAGAAGGCGTCAGAAAATGGATTGAGTTCTACAACCACAAGCGCCCGCATTCTGCCCATGGCGGCAAGCCGCCCGCTGTGGTCTATTGGCAGAGGATTGAAACAACCAACCCCGATCAGCAGGTGCAAAGAGTAGCTTAAGTTACGCCAGATACTGTCCAACTAATGGGGAGTAGCTCATGGTTCTTTCGTTTCGTCATTTGGGATCACTTCTTTCATACGTTGATCCACCTTAACTACTGGTCCGAAACCTTGCGACCACCTCTAGATTACGTGGTCGCACCACAAGGGGCTAACGGCGTACACCTTCCCGATCCGGTATCTTGCAAAGCGCCGGATCGGGATAAAGATAGCAAACTTCCGATACATAAGGGGCTATTCAAACTAGGCAATACAAACCAGTTGATTAATCAACTGGTTTGTATTATCTTAACGAAACATACCCGCTCCAGCTCTTGGAGAATTGGTTTCGTGAGCTAAAAAAGGACTGAATGCATTGAAAACGCGCGCTGCCGTTGCCTTTGAGGCCAAACATCCACTGGAAATAGTTGAATTGGACCTGGAAGGGCCAAGAGATGGTGAGGTTTTGGTTGAGATCATGGCTACTGGGATTTGTCATACAGACGCCTACACCCTTGATGGACTGGATAGTGAAGGTCTCTTTCCGTCCGTCCTAGGGCATGAGGGCGCTGGAATCGTGCGTGAAGTTGGTCGCGGTGTAACTTCAGTTAATGTCGGCGATCATGTGATCCCATTGTATACGCCGGAGTGTCGTCAATGCAAAAGTTGCCTTTCAGGCAAGACGAACTTGTGTACGGCAATTCGAGAAACTCAAGGTAAAGGGCTTATGCCAGATGGAACCTCGCGCTTTAGTTATAAGGGCGAAACTATACATCACTACATGGGTTGTTCCACCTTCTCAAATTTTACGGTTCTCCCAGAAATAGCCGTAGCGAAAGTTCGTAGCGATGCGCCGTTTCAGTCTTCCTGTTATATCGGTTGTGGGGTTACCACAGGGGTAGGTGCGGTGGTCAATTCGGCCAAGGTCACTCCGGGTTCGAACGTTATCGTTTTTGGGCTTGGTGGGATTGGTTTAAACGTCATCCAAGCAGCACGCATGGTAGGCGCAGACAAAATTATAGGCGTTGATCTTAATGACTCTAAGGAGGATTGGGGGCGCAAGTTCGGTATGACGGATTTTGTAAACCCGACGAAGATCGAAGGTGATATCGTTCAACACCTTGTTGCACTGACTGATGGTGGAGCGGATTACACTTTTGATTGTACGGGCAACACCACCGTAATGCGTCAAGCGCTTGAAGCGTGCCACCGTGGCTGGGGTGTTTCTACAGTGATTGGTGTGGCTGAGGCCGGTAAGGAAATTTCTACTCGGCCCTTTCAATTGGTAACAGGGCGTATTTGGCAAGGCTCCGCTTTTGGGGGCGCAAAGGGCCGTACGGACGTTCCTAAGATCGTTGATTGGTACATGAATGGCAAAATTGAGATCGACTCAATGATTACGCACGTTCTCAAACTAGAGGAAATAAATAAAGGCTTTGACCTGATGCATGCGGGTAAGTCTATTCGTTCGGTTGTCGTCTTCTGACGTTTCTGAGCTGCTAACATTCACCTTTTTAGTCACAAACTGTGATGCTGGACGCGCGAGGAGGCGCGGTCAGACGGGGAAGATGTAACTATCCCTCTTTCAGGGGGGGCAACCGCGGCACTGATTAAGACAGGCCGCACTTTAGGGAGGAAGAAAATGAAAAAAATCACATCATTAGGCATTTGTCTCAGTTTATCAGCAGGGCTGTTGGCGGCTACGGGGGCAATTGCGGACCAGATAAAGGTCGGCGTTATCGCTCCGTTTTCGGGCCCATTTGCTCAATATGGTATTCAATACCAGCAAGCAATTGAGGTTTACCAAGCACAACATGGCACCAGTGTAGGTGGCGATGAAATCGAGTTCATTTACAAAGACGTTGGCGGAATTAATCCTGACCAATCACGGAGTCTTGCTCAGGAACTTTTGATTCGGGACCAGGTTGATTATCTTGCTGGGTTTACTTTTACCCCAAACGCATTGGCCGTGGGCCCAGTTATTCAACAATCTGAAACACCGACTGTTATCTTTAATGCCGCCACCTCACTCATTACCAAGGAAAGTGACTTCTTTCTGCGTACGAGCTACACATTGTGGCAGGTCTCGGCACCATTGGCCGAATGGGCTTACGATCAAGGTATTCGAAGCGTCGCGACCACGGTCAGCGATTACGGGCCCGGTATCGACGCTGAAAATGCGTTTAGGTCAGCATTCGAAGCCAAAGGTGGCGAAGTTTTGGATTCAGTACGCATGCCGCTCTCGACTACAGATTTCACCCCCTTCATTCAACGAGTAAAGAGTCTTTCGCCTGATGCGGTATTTACGTTCTTACCCGGAGGCCCACCTACATTCACATATACTAAAACCTACAACGAAAATGGACTCGAGGAAGCAGGAATTAGGTTTCTTGGCACTGCTGAAACAGAGGAAACCAACCTTCAGTCGTTAGGCGAACTCGCCGTCGGCATGACCACTGCATACCACTATTCGGCGGCCCATCCATCGGACATGAACGAAATGTTTCTTGCCAAATTGGAAGAGTTGCATCCTGGTGCCGTCGCCAATTGGGCATCGGTTGGGGCATATGATGGTGTTCATCTAATTTACGAGATGGTTGAAGCCGCTGGGACTGATGGTCCAGCAGCAGTTGCTGCGGCCGTTACGATGGATTGGGAAAGTCCGCGAGGACCTTTGACGATGGATCCAATTACGCGGACCGTAATTCAGAATGTATATATCCGAGAAGTTGAGCGTAACGCAGATACTGGCCTTTTAGAAAATGTCGAAAAAGGCGTGATTGCCACAGTTGGTGATCTCGGCTGGCCCGAATAATTGGGCGACAAAGGACCGGCTTCGGCCGGTCCACCTTTTTCCGAAGGATGTACCGATGGACTTATTCTTAAATATCTCAATAGACGGCCTTGCCTATGGCATGATTCTTTTCATGATTGCCGTTGGCCTGTCGGTCACAATGGGGTTGATGCAAGTTGTTAACTTGGCCCATGGTGGGTTTGCGATGATCGGAGGCGCGCTTGCGCATGTTCTCGGCACGCAAATGGGCTTAAGTTTTGCGCCAACCCTGCTGCTTGCCATTGCGGGGACTATCGCGATTGCCTTGCCGCTTGAGCGCGTGATCTACCGCCGCATCTATGGTTTTGGCGAGCTTCAACAAGTGTTGGCCACCATCGGGCTAACCTTCATTATGATTGCGACTGTAAACCGGTTGCTTGGCTCCACGCTTCTGGCCGTGCAGATGCCCGACCTTTTGAACCAATCAGTTGATCTGGGGTTCCGCACCCTGCCCGCGCATCGCATTGCGGTTATCGTTCTTGGCCTGGCGGTCATTGTCGGGCTTTGGGTTTTGTTAGAGCGGACTCGCTTTGGTGTACGCCTGCGCGCCGCTGTCGACAACCGTGCCATTGCCTCGGCACATGGCATAAACACCGACCGGATTTATATGATCGCGTTTGGTCTTGGGGCGGGGCTTGCCGCGCTTGGCGGGATCATGGGCGCGGAATTGCTTCCCATCGATGCCTACTACCCGCTGCGTTACATGGTGCTTTTCCTGATCGTGGTTGCCGTTGGCGGCATGGGGTCAATCTTGGGGTCATTTCTGGCCGCCATTAGCTTGGGCATTTTAGAAACCGCGACGCGCTATCTGGTGCCTGAATGGTCAACAATTGTTTTCTTTGTCCTTGTTATCGCGCTGCTGGCAATCCGCCCGCAGGGCCTAATGGGAAAGGTCTGATCCATGAAACATTTGCTTGCTCCCCTTGGATTGATCTTACTTGGCGTGGCCCTGTTTTATCTATTTCCCTATAACCTCGCCTTCGCGACACGCATGGTCATCATGGTCATCTTTGTGCTGTCCTTGGATCTTGTGCTTGGCTATGCGGGCATCCCCACGCTTGGCCAAGGTGCCATGTATGGTGCCGGAGCCTATGCCGCCGGGCTTTTTGCCATCCATGTCTGGGCCGATCCATTTGCTGGCCTTGTTGCGGGCGCAGTTGCCGGGGCGGTGATCGCACTGATCTCCGGCTTTGTGCTGATGCGTGCTGCGGGGCTGACGCTGATCATGCTGACAATCGCCGTGGCCTCAATCTGTCACGAGATCGCCAACCGGACCCGCGATATCACTGGCGGTGCCGACGGTCTGCGCGGTATTCGAATGGATCCTATTCTTGGCCTGTACGAATTCGATTTTATCGGAATCGCTGGCTATTGGTACGCGTTCGGCGTGGCCGCTGTGGTGTTTGCCTTTCTGTTCATGCTTGTGCGCTCCCCCTTCGGGCTTGGGCTTCGTGGCATTCATGAAAGCCCTGAACGCATGGCCGCCATCGGTGCGCCGGTCTATTGGCGTCGGCTTATGGCCTATGTGCTGGGCGGGGCAATCGCCGGGATCGCCGGTGCCCTCACCGCACAGATTAGCCAATTGGTCAGCTTGGAAACCTTTGCCTTTGCCCTCTCTGCCGAGGCCGTGATTATGCTTATCCTCGGTGGCATGGGGCGGCTCTATGGTGCGGTTCTGGGCACTGCTGTCTTTATGTGGGTCCATCATACGGCGGCGGCAAATGACCCGTTTAACTGGCTCTTTGTCATTGGCGCTTTGGTGTTGGTCGTTGTGTTTTTCTTACCATCTGGTTTGATCTCGATGCCAACATCCCTGTCACGTCTTCTTAAGGGAGGTCGCAATGGAAGGTCTTGAAGTTCGCGGCCTGTCGAAAAGCTTTGGCGGGCTGGTCGTTTCAGATAATATCAATTTTGACCTGAGACCGGGGGATCGCAAAGCGCTGATCGGCCCCAATGGCGCCGGGAAAAGCACGTTTGCCAATCTGGTTACCGGCATCCTTATGCCAACGCGCGGCACGATCCACTTTGACGGCCACGATATCGGCCCGATGCGAGAGGCCCAGCGGGTCAAACGCGGCATTGCCAAGACCTTTCAGGTAACAACGCTATTTCCAAAAATGACAGTCCGCGAGAACCTGCGGCTGCCCGTGCTAGAGCGTGAGGGGCTTGGCTTTACGATGTTTCGCCGTGCCACTGGTTCGGCGGAAATTGAAACCGAGGTCGCCGCCCTTTTGGAGCAATTCGATCTGAAAGACCTAGCCGATCGGCAGGTTGCCGATCTCGCCTATGGTCAGCAGCGCCTTGTCGAACTGGCGCTGACACTGGCGCTAAAGCCGCGCGTGTTGATCCTTGATGAGCCCGCCGCCGGTGTTCCATCGAGCGAAACTCATCTTATCACCGATGCCATCGCCAATCTGCCTGATGACCTTGCGGTTCTGGTGATTGAACATGACATGGATCTGGTTTTCAAAGTGGCGCGCTCCATTGTGGTTTTAGTGCAAGGAAGCATCCTAACCGAAGGCACGCCGCAGGAAATTGCCAGCAATGCCAAGGTCCGCGAACTTTATCTGGGGGCTGGACATGGCTGATCCAATTATCAACCTTACCGATGTGACCGCGGGCTATGGCCCAACGCATATCCTGCGCGACATCAACCTGACCATCAACCCCGGTGAGCGGCTGGCGGTAATCGGGCGGAACGGTGCGGGCAAAACGACGCTGTTGAGCACCCTCATGGGCCTGACGCGACTTCATAAGGGCAAGGTCACTTTGCACGGCAAAGATATTGGCGCGCTGCCCCCCTTTAAACGCAATGCCTTAGGCTTGGGCCTAGTGCCGCAAACCCGCGATATTTTCCCTTCGCTCACAGTTGAAGAAAACCTGCAATCGGCGATGCGCGGTGATGCAAGTCTTGAAGAAGCCTATGCGATGTTCCCACGGCTCAAAGAGCGGCGACGCAACGGCGGCATGCAACTTTCGGGTGGCGAACAGCAGATGCTGGCGATCGCCCGCGCCCTGATGACGCGCCCTGATGTGATCCTGCTTGATGAACCCCTTGAAGGCCTGGCACCGGTTATCTGCGAACAGTTGATGGTGGTGTTTGAAAACCTTGCGAGCGACGCGAAACGTTCGGTCGTGCTTGTTGAACAACATGCCGAGGCGGCGCTCGCCTTTGCGACCCGGGCTGTTTTGATGGCCAATGGCGCGATCGTCCATGATGGTCCCGCCGAGGGTCTTTTAAGGGACCCGTCCTTGTTGCACCGCCATGTCGGTGTCGGGCTCACCTCATAATATGAAAGGCAGACTATGACTTTGATCGAAGGCCACGAGCCCATTATTCCTGCGGCGGGTATCCCAGTTTGGGACATCGACCCCTACGACGAATCTGTTTTACGTGATCCACAAGCGTATTATGCTGAACTTCGCCGATTAGGCGATGTAGTATATATCCCGCGCTATAGTGTTCTCGCTGTTGGGCGACACAAGATTACCCAAAAAATATTTGGCGATCATGAAAATTTCGTTTCTTCGCGCGGCGTCGGGCTAAATGACTTTAAGCTTGGAAAACCGTGGCGGGAACCGTCAATTATTCTTGAGGTTGACCCACCTGAACACACAAAAACTCGGAAAGTCATGGCTCGTGCCTTGTCGCCAAAAGTAATGAAGGCATTGGCAAGTCTATTCAATGAAATTGCAGAACAAGTTGTGGACGGTATCGTTCAAAAAGGAACCATCGACGCAGTAACCGAATTAGCCGAGATCTTTCCCACAACAGTGTTTCCGAAGGTTTTAGGTATGAAGGATGTGAACGCTCGCTTTCTTGTCGACTACGGAGCAATGGTTTTTAACGGTGTTGGACCGGATAATGCATTGCGCCGTAACTCTATGTCCAAAGCTAGCGAGATAGTTCCTTGGATTACCAATGCTTGCGCCCGCGACAGATTAACCGAAGATGGGCTCGGCGCCTTGATCTACGCGGATGCCGACAACGGTGAAATCAGCCACGCAGAAGCTGCAATGCTCGTTCGTTCTTTTTTGTCCGCAGGGGTAGATACAACAGTTACTGGCATTGGCAACGCCCTGTGGTGCTTATCCCAAAATCCGGCAGAATGGGAAAAGCTCAAGGCCGACCCAAAGTTATTCAGGCCGGCGTTTGAAGAAGTTTTACGTTTTACTTCACCAGTCCACACTTTCGCGCGAACAGCAGGCCGCGACACTGAGATCGCGGGCTTCCCAGTTCAAGAAGGAACCAAAGTTTTGTGTGTTTTGGGAGCAGCTAATTCGGATCCTGAAAAATGGGGCGATCCCGAAGTATTTCGAATTGATCGCAAACCTGTAGGCCACGTTGCATTTGGCGCGGGTATTCACGGCTGCGTTGGACAAAATCTTGCCAGAGCTGAATTAGAAGCGATCCTCAGTGCAATGCTCGCCAAGATTGACAGGATCGAACCAGCCGGGGATCCCGTCTGGAGACCCAATAACGCGATTCATGCTCTTGACAAGCTGCCACTCAAATTAATCCAAAAATAAGGGACTTCAAAATGGTTAAAATTACTTTCATTGCTGCAGATGGAACTACAACCTCCGTTGAAGGAGAAGCTGGTGATAGCATTATGGCTGCTGCGATTGCACAAGGAGTAGAGGGCATCATCGGAGAATGCGGTGGCTCTATGATGTGCGCAACTTGTCACTGCTACGTCGATGAGGCATGGGCCCACAAAACGGGACCTCAAATCGATGGTGAGGGTGATATGTTAGAATGTGCGGCATCAGAAGTTCGCGCAACATCTCGCTTATCTTGTCAAATAAAACTGACACCTGAACTCGAAGGTTTGGTCATCCATTTACCAGAGGATCAATTATGATCAACGAGCGGGTTGTTATTGTTGGCGCGGGGCAGGGTGGGTTTCAGGCCGCAATCAGCTTGCGCCAAGAAGGTTTTAAAGGACAGATCTCTTTGATAGGCTCGGAGCCTGGTCTGCCTTATCAGCGGCCACCTTTGTCTAAAGCTTTTTTGAAAAACGGTGAGCTGGACAAACTGACACTTCGACCCGAGGGGTTTTTCGAAACCCAGACAATAACACTTTTAACTGGCCATACCGTTGAGGCTATCGATCGATCTGCCCAAGTTGTTCGGTTGGACAATGGGCCTGTGTCTTATGACAAGCTAATTATTGCAACCGGTACACGAAATTTGATACCACCAATTCCAGGTGTTGAGCGCACATTAGGCTTGCGAACACTTGAAGACGCAAGACGACTCAGAGCAGCACTGAACGTGCCACAACATGTGGTCGTTATTGGTGGTGGTTTTATTGGGTTGGAGTTTGCGGCGGTTGCTAGCACATTGGGACACAAAATCACAGTCGCTGAGGCTGCTCCTCGGTTAATGAGCCGTGTTGTTTCACCTCAGATGTCAGATAGGTTTGCCGATTTACATAAGCGTTTAGGCAACCGTCTACTCCTTGGCCACGCAGCTTCTGATGTGTCGGAGGCTGATGTCACCCTTCAGGACGGCTCTACCATAAAGGCTGATCTTGTTTTACTTGCAGCCGGTGTTGTACCTAATTCCGAACTAGCAGCCGAAGCGGGTTTGGAGGTGCAAAACGGCATCGTTGTGGATACTCACCTACGAACCAGTGACCCTAACATCTATGCGCTTGGAGACTGCGCTTCATTCCCAAACCCAAGGGGAGGGGATCTTGTACGACTGGAAAGTGTTCAGGCTGCTTCTGACCACGCCCGGTTAATAGCAAAACAAATTGCACAAAGTAGTTCTGAAGTATATCAGGCGGTTCCTTGGTTTTGGTCTGATCAGGCTGAGTACAAACTTCAGATAGTTGGGCTTGCCACTCAAGAAGATGATAGTGTCGCTGTTGGCGATGACACTGTGTTGCGGTTTTCAAATAATCTGCTTACCGCCGTTGAAACAATCAATAACACCAAAGTTCACATGCAAGCACGTCGAGTGCTAGGATCTAGCGTACCGATCTCTCGTGACAAGCTGGTTGAGCAGAACTATATGTTGATCGCGGAGTAGAAGCTAAAGGAGTTTTCCACAAGTGGTCGAGAAGAACGATGTTCGGTATCCAAACCCAACAAAATTAAGAGATGGGAAAACGGTTCTTGATATCGAACACTATGCACCATTTCTATTGAATGCAATCAGTAGTGCGTGGCAACGCAAGACTTCTGCTATCTACCGCAAATCGTTTGGGTTGAGCATTGTTGATTGGCGTGTTGTTGCCATGCTCAACATAGAGCCCAATATTACTGCAAATCGAATTTGTGAGGTAATTCGCATAGATAAGGCTGCTGTGAGCCGCTCGCTACGTTTACTCGCAGAAAGCGGTAATGTTTTTTCAGAATCTTCGAATGTAGACTTAAGAAAAAGGCATTGGGTACTGACTGAAAAAGGATTGCAAACTCATGATGCCTTTCTAGATATTGCCCTCAGGTGTGATGCAGAGTTAGTAGCAGGGGTGCCCAATGATGAGCTGAAGACATTTCTGTCAATCGCGCGTCGTTTGTTGAAAAATCTCGACTCATTTCAGATCAGCGACTAGTCGCATCTGTCGATTGAAATTCCACAGGTTAATTTTCAAGCTGGAACTTCTGACTCGGATCGGGTTTCTGGAGTGTTAGTGCTCAAAATCAACAATTTTGGCTTAGTTATAAGAGCTTTGACAAGTTGTTTCTGCTGCTGTCATTTCCACGGTGAAGTTTCGACATCACTATCAAAAGACATACAAAACTACATAACTGAAACTGTTAACCTACCTGCGTTAAAGTAATTTTTCTAGCTTGCCTGCCGATCTCTTTCGAAGCTTCCGCCAGGCAATTTTTCATATTTTCAATGTGAAAAATTAATCTCTTCCCGCGAGAATTATCGCTTCAGACAGCGCTCCCGGATTGGTGAAGCAAACTTCGTGACTTCCTGCGATTTGGACTAGTCGGAACAGGCCCAACTTTTCTGAAAGTCGAGGGTGCCATGGTAGACTATGCGGCATCGCAGTGTCTTCGGTTCCGTTAATATAGGATTTACCGATTTCCATCTCTGCGAGGTTCTTTTTCAACTCTATTTTGTCGGTGAAAGTCGCATATGGATGAGCGTTTAACTGGTCGTATGATTTTCGTGCCAATTCTTCAGATCCATCGTTAATAAAGGCTTCTCGCCACACCGCGAAGGGTAGCATTACACCTTGATCCGGTGCTACGGAATTGATGGCGTCGAACATGTTCACGTAGTGGGGCGGAACCAAATCGTTCACACTTTCACCATTGTTTGGAACAAATGCATTCCAATAAATTAGCCGCCGCAAGCGCTCCGGGCAACGGTCAGCAACGCCAGAAATGATCATACCTCCATAACTATGCCCCATAAGGACAACGTCCTGAAGATCACTTTCGTGCAAAAAATCAACTATCGACGAAATTGCATCTTCTAGACCCATGGTACGCGAATCTTCTGGTCTATTTCCTGCAATGGTCGGGCAATATACTGTGTGGCCTGCGTCGCGAATTAGTTGAGCTACTGGCTCAAACAAATCACCCGTGTGCCAAGCTCCGTGAACTAGAACAAATGTAGACAATTTTGGTTCCTCCCTCTAAAATTGTGTCTTGAAATGGTATTTAACTGGGACTGCAAAACAATGGCTCAGAGTGAGGTAAACTATACCAATACCCAGATTTGGGATACCTCCACCGTCTCTTCTACGGATGCCTTCGACTTCTATCGAGAAGGGTTGTGCACGGCGTTCATGCCTCTGCGTCCCGAACTCAGTCTGGAAGAGCGCGGAGCATTCCGAGCTAAGGTAAGGTCTCATCAACTAACTGGAGGTGTTCTTAATTTAGTTTTTGCCGATGCCCATCCGGTTTTCAGAGGTAAAAGTGAAATCTCGTCATCTCCATTAGACTGTTTCTACCTAAATCTCCAAATTTCTGGTCAATGCGCCGTCAGCCAAAAAGACACAACTATTACGCCTAAGGCTGGAGACGTATATATATTTGATAGTTCAAAGTCTTTCGAAATGCAGCATTTAGACTGCGCATCGGTTGGGGTAGCATCACTCGTTATCCCAAAAATTAATTTGCCCGGTGTTAATTTGGAAGAACCCAATTTTCTTTCTCAACACCCTATCTACGGGGACCTTCTTATCGAGTGCATCAGGACACTGGCGCAGTCTGCTAATACTGCAGCAAATGTTGACTTGGACCACCTAACTAAAGTGATTCAGGGGCTCGTACCACTAGCGAGCCAGACGTCATTACATCCCCGTGATCAAACAAGTCAGAGCTCTGCACAATTTTTAAGAATCAGGCGTGTTTTGCGACAAAACTGTGCGAACCCCGATTTCGGAATTGGCCAGTGTAGCAAATTCACCTCCCTTTCGAGAGGTTACATTCATCAAATATGCGCCTCACAAGGACAACGGTTTGGAAAAATGCTATTGGACGAGCGTTTGAGATTGGTAAAGCTATATTTGTTGAGCGCCGAGAGGCAACATTCTCCGGTTTCTAGTGCTGCATATGATGCAGGCTTTACAGATTTATCACATTTTGGGCGTGTCTTTCGAGAAAAATTCGGCCAAACTCCTGGAGCGTGGCGAAGATCAAAACAGATGCCTTAGCGACCATACGAATGAAAATATTTCATATATTTCTTCCATATACCCTTATCCCAAGGGCGTTTCTAACGTTCATTTCCATTCGTTCTCTTTCGATAGGCATTTGGGGACGAGCCGTGGACACGCTTGAAAGCACGTGAAAAATACGATGGGTCTTGAAATCCAAGCTCGAACGCAATTGTTGCAATAGTTTTACGAGTATACGCGATTTGCCGACAGGCCTCGTTGAATGTACAGACTTCAATAAATGTTAGCGTCGAGTACCCCGTGACCCGTCGCATAATTCGGTTTAGATGTGTCGATGAAATGCCCAATTCATTTGAATAGAATGTGATCTTTTTCCGTCCACCTAAGCTCTTGCGAACGAGGCTCTCGAAGCGACTTATGATTTTTAATGCCCTACTAGGATCAGCATTCTCAATCTGATTTTGTAACCGTTGAGATACATGGCACGCAATTACCCCAGCAATGCTCCGAAGCATAAGCTGCCTTTGGGGCGTCATGCGGGAAAATTCCTCAAACAGACTCTCAAACAATTCGGCTACTTGGGCATCTCCTGGAATGCTGGCCCATTGGTTCATTCCTGGGATCATTGTCTTCTCGTCTGAGAATACTTCTGAGAATTCCGTGACAGGAATACTAAGGACGTAACCATCGGTGTTTACGGGAAAATCAAACGCATGCACTGTCCAACGTGGAATGCTAACGACTGCCATCGGCTCCATCTGCTGGATTTGGCCGTCAACATGTAAGACCGCGCCTTCGGTCTTAACCAAAAAGAACTGATGCAGATGTGCGTGCCTATGTGGATAGATAGTCCAAGCATGCCCTGCTGCGCGATCCATAATCCGTTCACAATGCAGAATATCAGGGAATAGGCCATCTTCTCCAAAAAGGCTAAAAGACGGTATCACAAAATGCGGCGACTGGTTCGGATGTGTCATGTACGTAAAGTACCAGACTTGGCCGCAATCTGCCATTCCCAAATGATCATGACAACACCACAATATGTGAAAAGGGAGATCGCTATGCGCACACAGGTTTGTATTATTGGGGGTGGCCCGTCGGGGTTGTTGTTGGGGCAATTGCTTTTGAAACAAGGCATTGATGCAGTCGTCTTGGAACGAAAGACACGGGACTATGTCCTCGGCCGTATCCGTGCGGGTGTTCTTGAAGTGGGGATGGCTGATTTGTTGCGGCAAGCAGGTGTTGCAAACCGTATGGATGCAGAGGGTTTCATCCATGAAGGTACAATTATTAGCAATAATAACGATCAATTCCGCATAGACTTCAAAAAACATACCGGCACTCCAGTGATTGTATATGGTCAAACCGAACTCACCCGAGACCTATATGATGCGCGGGAACACAGCGGCGGCAAAACAATTTTCAACGTAGAAAATGTCGTCATTAACGATGCAAAAACTGAATCCCCATATGTTACTTACCAACTTGATGGCATCGAGCATCGCATTGATTGTGATTTTATCGCTGGTTGTGATGGGTTCCACGGCGTTTCTCGGAAATCCATTCCAAACACTGTTCGAAAAGAGTTCGAAAAGGTCTATCCATTCGGTTGGCTCGGCGTGCTTTCTGAGACTCCACCGGTTAGCCACGAGTTGATCTATTCAAACTCCGATCGTGGGTTCGCGTTGTGCTCGATGCGAAATGCCAACCTCAGCCGATACTACATTCAGGCTCCGTTGACAGACAAAATTGTCGATTGGTCCGATAATTTGTTTTGGGATGAATTCAAACGCCGGGTGCCTGAGAATATTGCTGATACGTTGATAACAGGGCCTACAATTGAGAAAAGCATAGCGCCCTTACGTTCGTTTGTTTCCGAACCCATGCGGTGGGGGCGATTGTTCCTTTGTGGCGATGCTGCCCATATTGTGCCTCCGACTGGTGCAAAGGGGCTCAATACGGCAGCGTCAGACATTCATTATCTCTTTGCTGGTTTGGTTCAGTATTATAAGGAACGAGACGATGCTGGCCTTGAACTGTATTCTGAAAAAGCACTGGCACGAGTTTGGAAGGCGGAAAGATTCAGTTGGTGGATGACCAGTTTGCTACACCGCTTTCCTGACCAGACGGATTTTGACCTAAAAATGCAGGCAACAGAATTAGACTTTTTGCGCGATAATGAATCTGCTCAATCAGTATTAGCAGAGAATTATGTTGGATTGCCATATTAGCAGTCGTAATTTTTTTAACATAAACCTTATTATGCGAATTTTTCTACACCTCTGATTTATAACAAGAATTCGCCCTCTACTACCTCCCTGTGGGCGAACCACTGGCGGCATCGGTCTAGCCGGTGCCGCCGCCTTTCAACACTGACCCCGCGGGACTTTCCCTGACGCCTGAAACCACAACCTGACCCGGTCGCAAGGACGCCCGGTCAACGATTGCGAAAGACAAGTAAACGGTGAAACACTGTAAGGAAGAAGCAGCGCCGATCGCAAGAGTGCTGGACGATATGGGCAAGACCATCGGCTGGGTCTATCAGTGGAATACTTCGGAGTTGACTATTCTCTGGATCAAAAAGGGCGGCCCCGCCAAGTCCATTGAGCCACCTCTTTGTTTGCAAACCCTAGCCTTGGCCAAAGCTGTAACCCGCGATGCCATTACCGATCTCTTGGAGACCTTGTTGGACCAACCCAAAAAAAACCCGCGTTAAGGATCCGGGTCCAGCGTCGGAATCGCGGCATGCTGATATATGATGCGTGACTAAAGTATATTTTTGACGCATATTGATTAGAATCACGCAGACTGTTGGGTGCCAAATGAAGTCCAATTTCCTCGCTCGTCTCGCATTTGCTGCGACCGTCGCAACACTGTCTTTGACGGGAACACCAAACAGGGCCGCGGCCCAAACCTACCAAATTGATTGCGCAATCCTGCTCTGCCTTTCCGGCGGCTGGCCTGCCTCGGTGCCCTGCGCGCGAGCCCGTGCTGAATTCATACGGCGGATCACGCCTTGGCCTGTTGAACCGCCGCTACAGATTTGGCGCTGCCCCATGGGCGCTTCCTACCATCTGGACCAGAATACTAATTCAACCTTGCGCGCTTACGACATCCTGTTCGACGACGCAGGCCCCCTGCCCCAGAGTTATCCGGAGAGTCCGACTGAGCCCACCGATCTGCTTACGGCCGCTGTTTTTCGTACAATAAGCCCCCAGGCCGGAGAGCTGCCAAATGGCCTCGCCCCGCGCTTGGTCCAAGACCTGGCCGACATCGACATCAGCGGCCCAGAATTCAACTTCGTACGCTCAATCCGCGTTTATGATGTGCGTTACGCACGCCAGCACGAATCCGGACGTGATGGTGACTGCAATCGGAGCGCGACGGTCGTTCTTGGAACCTATGGAACGCAAGGTGATTTCTCCTGGGCGAGATCCGCACTAACCGCCCTGCCCGCGGCACACGTCGGCCTCGAGAGCTGGGGCCAAAACTGTCCCAGCATACACCACCGATCCGTCTTCGTCGATTGGCAGGACTATGAAGGCAATTACGGGTTTGAGCAGGTCAATTATTGAGTCAGACAACGATAGCTTTGTAATCCAGACCGCAGGTTTCGTTTCAACGCTTTCGGAGAGCCCTTATGCTAAATCACCGCGCGTTTGCCGTTCGGCCCATCAATATTGCAGTCAACGATACTATACCTTTGCAATGGGTACCCAAGCCGAATCAGTAGAACCATTCGATCAATTGGGTCTGTCGACTGATGCCAAGACTAATTGTTATGCGCACTCCGCGCGCACATCCATAATTTCTAATGGCAGTTCAGATTTTGTGATCGAGGTCCGTTGCGCCCTCAGCGACAGCCAATAGAACAGCCGCGTCGACCTCTAAGGCCCGCGACAGTACAACCAATTCAACAACGTCAATTCTGCGCTCGCCACTTTCGACACGTGCGACGAATGACTGATGGCATTTGAGCCGTCCGGCAAGCTCGGCCTGCGTCAGGTCAGCATCTTTCCTTGCCGCGATCAATGCATCGCGGAGCGCCTCATGTCCTGAACTCCTGATTGTCTTTGCCACGTGTCACAAACCCCTTGTGACTGGGCTAATCTACTTGTTAGATTATCTAAAAAGTAGATATTTGAGAGTTTACATGGGTTTGAGCTTAGAACATTGGGATGCCGTTGACGAACCTGTCTCTGAGCCTGCATGCATTCTCAGACATGGTCGCCGGCAATCAGTCCCCGACAGTCTGCAAAAACCGCCCGTATTCTTGGCTCACTTCGTGTGCCTCCTCAAAGGCGCGTGCACGTTCTTCGTCGAGACAGCGAAAGTAGCTTTGTACGTCGCGGATGTAGAGTTCAAAGTCGCCACGTATGAGATCAGAGTATTCGCGCGCAGCCTGCGGATCGTTCGGAACGAAGGGGCGCGCCGGCGGATAACAGGACTCAGCAGCAGCACTTCGTGCCAAAACAACACTCAAAATTATAGCCTGTGCGCCGATGGCGCGGTTCAACCTCAGGGTGCTGAAACCCCTTGTTACCTTGATTGAATTCATCAGACATGCCTAACTTTTGTGGAACCGTCATACAGCCGCAAAAACGTAAATATATACTTGCGGTCGATAATATAGCATCGTATGTCTGGACTTCAAGTAACGAAGTCCGGACCTGCGCCTTTGAACAGAAAGCGTAAGCCGGGTGATAGACCTAAGTAACGAAGCACCAAATGTGGTCACTGAACCGAGATTCCGCGATCTTGTCGCGAGCGGCTACCGTGTGGAAGTCGTCTGCAAGGAAGACGCCTACAAGAAAGGCCCCAACTGGCATGGGGCCTGGATCATGCGCGCCGTCAGTGATGAGGGCGTCGAAAAGCTTCTCGTTACGGCGCGCACCCGCACCTCACGCAACGACATCAAGATCCGCGAGATTAAGACCGTCACCGGCGTCCTCTCCTTCTTGCAAGGGGTCGGCTTCTCGCACGCGGACATTCCGCTTCTCGAAGGCAAGCGCACGGTCCATAAACTCTCAAGCGAAGAGATTACGGCCAGCCGGGCTTAGCGCCCTTCTTCTCTGCTTTCTGACGTTACCTGCATCGGCACAGATGGTGCTGGTGATGGAGAGCGATGGCTCGCTCTCGCCGTCGCAATCCCAACAGGCCTTTTCGCGCAACTATAATGACGGGATCGGCCAAGGCTTCGCATCTGATAGTTTGCGTATCCTCGGCGAAACTGCGGAATCTGACCCGGTCGAAGAGGTACGTATCGCTGCACTTGCAAAACGTGCGCCTGTGCCCCGCCCTGACATTCTTGCTGCTATCCAAGAGGTCGGGCTGCGCTATGCCAGCCACCGCGGACTGCGTGCCGCCGACATTACCGTCACGGATTGGCTGAACCTTTATCGCGCCAATATCGAGATCGAGAGCGCTTATAATCCACGCGCCGTCTCCCACGCCGGGGCCATTGGGCTCGGGCAACTCATGCCGGACACCGCTCGCGCACTTGGCGTAGATCCCAACAACTGGCGACAGAACCTAGACGGATCGGCGCGCTATCTTGCATCGATGCTTGAGCTCTTTGGCGATCCACGGCTGGCCTTGGCAGCCTACAACGCCGGTCCTGACGCTGTGCTCAAATATGGCGGAATACCCCCTTACCGAGAAACCCAAATTCATGTGGCCCGCGTCATGGCGGTGGTCGCCCGACTGGAAGGAACAAACCCATGAGACATTTTACATCCCTTTTCGCGGCATCATTGGCGCTGTTCTTACTGATTGCAGACCCTGCGCTTGCGCAAAGCATCGATCTCTCCCCCATTCAAAGTCTGCTACAGGGCATCGTCGATGCTCTGACGGGCCCACTTGGAGTCGTGATTGCCACGCTGGCTGTCTTAGGCGTCTTTCTAAGCTGGTTCTTCAACATCATCGATCTGCGCCAAGCGCTCTGGGTGCTCGTAGGCATCGCCGGTGTTGCGGCTGCCCCCACGATTGTTGCTGCGGTCTTCGCCGGTGGCTGAGCGCTCGCCTCTCTTCCTAGGCCTCGTGCGCCCACCCAAGCTTTTGGGCCTGCCCATCATGTATGCGATGGTCTGGCTCTTTGGCTCGGTACTGCTGTTCGTCTGGGTCCAGCACATCGTGATCCTTGGGGTTGCGATCGTGCTGTATCCCATCCTTTGGAAGGCGGCAGATTGGGATCCGCGCTTCATCGACGTGATGATGACGGCCCTGCAAGAAACCCCACCGACACGAAACCGGCAAGTTCATGGCGGGGACAGCTATGCCCCGTGATGAAACCGGCGACGAAACCCTCGATACCCGCACTTTGACGCCAGACTGGTACGCGAGGGAAACGCGCCTCGCGCATATGCTGCCCTATGTCAGTTTGGTCGATGACCAAACGGTGCGCACGCGGGTGAATGAATTGTTCCAATGCATCCGCTTAGACGGGGTCAACAGTTACACAACTGATGATGCCTATCTCGATAAGGTCACCTCCCTCTTTGCCCGTATTGTCGCCCAGCTGGGTCCAGAATTTAGCTATTATTTGCATAAGGTGTCTAAGGCGATTGCGCCGGAGCTTGAACCAGTACGGGCCGAGACTTTTGCTGGCGAAGTGGATCGCCAGTGGCGTGAGAAGCTGGCGACCAGCGGACTGCGCGACAAAACACTGACACTCACGGTCATTCACCGTCCGCCGTCCAAGAGCTTTCTGCCGTTTCTCAATCGCAGCGCACCGGAACGACTTAAGGAAGCGACCCAAAAGCGCCTGCGCCGCCTCAGCGAGGCCGTGAATGTCTTTGCCTCGGGGCTGGCCGATCTCAAACCGCGAATACTGTCTGCGAAGTCTGGCGAGCTGGTTGGTTTCCTCGGGGCGCTCAATACGGGCCAAGAATTGCCACTCTATCCGGCGAGCACCTACGGTTTCCTGTCGTTCAACGTGGCCAACACCCGCGTGACATTCCTTGAGGATCATTTTGAGCTATCAGAAGGCGTTGTCGGCCACCGCTACGGCAAAAGCTTCACCATCGGCGAATATTCTGAGGCCACGTCTTGCACGATGTTCGACATGCTCAATCTGCCAGTCGACATGATCGTCACCCATTCGTTCACACCGATCAATTCCAACCTCATGGCCGGACGGATCAAGCGCCAGAAACGGCAGATGCAGGCCTCGCAGGATGCTGCCCTTTCACTGATGGAAGCGCTCGACATCGCTGCCGATGATCTCGAAGCCAAACGTCAGAGCTTTGGCGAGCACCACATGGTCGTAACCATCTTCTGCGACACGCTGGATGAGCTGCAGACCTTGAGCGCCGAAATCGTCAACGCTGCCGCTGCTGAAGGCGTGAAGATGATCGGCGAGCGGGTTGCGGCGAAAGCGCATTACCTCAGCCAGCACCCCGGCAACCAGCCCAAGCGCGTTCGCGCCAGTGCCATCACCAATCGCAACTTTGCGGATTTCGCCGCGTTCCACCGCACGCAGCTCGGCAAAGAGGCGGGTGACGTGCCTTGGGGCAAAGTCATCACCATGCTCCCCACACCCGAGCAAAGTGCCTATCGGTTTTCTTATCACGAGCAAGGCAGCCCAGACAAAGAGCCGACGAGCGGACACACCTTGATCATGGGACGGCCTGGATCTGGAAAATCCGTCCTTTCCGCCTTCCTCATGACCCAAGCCCGCAGGGCGGGCGCGCGGATCTTCGTCTTTGATTACCGTTTAGGTATGGAGATGGCGGTCCGCGCCAACGGGGGAAGTTATGCGGCATTGAAGGCTGGACAAGCCACCGGCCTCAATCCGCTTTGGACCGAAGTGGACGATCGCGGCACGGCTTGGCTCTCAGACTGGCTGGCCACCCTGCTCTATCGCGCGGACAAGCCGCTAACGCCCGTTCAAACCAACCGTATCCAAGAGGTCGTACGCCAGAACGCGAACGCCACTGATCCAGCGTTGCGTAACTGGAAAGACTTTGCCTCGCTCTTTGTCTCCACCGATGATGGCGGTGATTTGCACCAGCGCCTGCTCGAGTGGACCAGTGATGGTCGCTATGGCTGGATATTTGGCCAGTCGCTAGAAGACACGTTTTCTCTCGAAGGCGATGTGGTCGGGTTTGACCTGACGGGCATCCTAGACTCTGAGTCCGAGAAAGAACGGATGGCCGTGCTCAGCTACCTGTTCCGCCGCGTTGAACGTGAAATCGAAGACCGCCGCCCTACGATCATCATCATCGATGAAGCCTGGAAGGCCCTCGACAACGCTTACTTTGCCGAACGCCTTTCAAATTGGCTGGTGACGGCGCGCAAGCAAAATACCGTTGCTGTGATGATGACGCAATATGCGAGCCAGTTGGAACGCACACGCACCGGCAAAACCATTGTCGAGGCGGTCCCGACACAAATCTTGCTGCCCAACATCCGCGCCCATGCGTCTGACTACGCGATGCTGAACCTCTTCGAGAAAGAACTCGACGTGTTGCTGAACACAGGCAGCAATTCGCGCTTGGCGCTCATTCGCGACGATCAAGGATCAATCGTTGTCGACGCTGATCTCAGCGCGCTCGGCCCCAACCTCACGATCCTTGGCGGCATGGAAAAGGGCGAAGCCCTTGTCGGTGCTAACTACCGCGACCGCCCTGATTTCTGGAGATTGACATGACGAAATCACTGATCCTGATCTGCGCACTTGGTGTGCTCGCATCCTGCGCACAATACCAAGAGCCCCAAGCGAACTGCTTCACATTCTTGGCCGCCGTCGCACCAGTCGAGCCAGACTGCACCTTTACCCCGATCAACGGGTCGGAGGATGACGTTGAAGTCTAGTTTTGCCCTTCTGTTCTTGCTCTCAACAGCAGTCAGCATCGCGCATGCTCAAGGTGTGCCGACCAATGATAGTGGGCTGACAGTACGCGACATCGTAGAGACGGGCGATCGAGACGTCGATCTGGCGACCCAAGCCGACAAACTTACTGTGCAGGAACTCATCTCGGAGATCGAGCGCGACCAATTGGAAACGCTGGCGCGTATCCTCGACACCCAATCAAGCTTTGGAGGTCAAGGCCTGCCCGCGATGGTGTCCGGTTTAGAATCTGGCAGTGGTGATCCTGCACGCTCGGTGGAAGCCGTTTATGGCTCGGGAGAAATTGATCCTAATCCCGGTGGCACGCAGATGTTTGGTGATGCGGCCCAGAATATCGAACAACTCATTATCCGCGTCGCCCAAGAGACCAGTGGTTTTGCGGGTGTCGGGCGCGCCGGGCTATCTGTGGTCCAATGGCGCGCCCTTCTTCAAGCCCTGATCTGGCAGGAAAGCCGCTTCACGATTGGCGCACGTTCTCCTGTGGGCGCATTCGGCCTCACCCAGATCATGCCGGGCACCGCCAGCGATCTTGGGATCAACCCTGCCTACTATGACAGTCCATATTTGCAGGTACATGGCGGCGCGCGATATCTGGCCACGCAGCTCAACACATTTGACGGCAACATCATCAACGCGCTTGCCGCCTACAATGCAGGGCCGGGCCGTGTATTTGAGTACAGCGGTGTGCCCCCATTCCGAGAAACCCAGCACTACGTCACCGTCATCCCAGAACGCTATAATCTCTATCTGAGCCGGATCGGTGGCATCGAAGCCTTGGGAACAATCGATCCATCCCTTCTGGCCAATGCCAATCTCTCGATCACGGGGCATGGCGCTGCCTTCTACGGAAACAACTCTCCTACTGCGATCAGACAGGCCGCCCTGCGGATCCGTGACATCGTCGAGCGGATTTCCGAGACGGAGGATGTGCAGGAAAGCATGGCACTTAATACCTACGCCCGCGCTGAACTCGTGCGCCTCGTGGCCGCGCGCATTCGCCTGCAAGCGGCAAGAACAAGGGCCTTGAGCGCGGTTGAATTGGCCCAAGCCTCCGCCCGCATGGCCGAAGGCAACTTTATGAACTTTACAATCGAGGAGCTGGACTAATGCTTAGATCCAAATTGCTTTTGAGGACTGCTTTGGTTGGCACGCTTGCCCTCGGAGTTCACGCAACGTTACCTGCCCCTGCCCTCGCGCAAGGCGTTCCCGTCGTCGACAACCAGAATATCGCCCAGAACATCCAGCAACTCCGGCAGATGATCGAAGACGAAATCCTGCAGAACGAGCAGCTGGTGCAACTGCGCGAACAACTCGCCACTCTCACGGATCAACTCGCTGAGTTGCAACGCACCTATGAGGCCCTGACCCGTCTCGCCGAACTGCCAGAAATCATCCGCACGCAGATGGAGGATGAGCTCAACGGTCTTTTGGACCAAGAGTTTGGCGATATCATCGCGACCATCGAAGCCATCAAGAGCGGGGATTTCTCTGGCCTGTCCGGGTCGGGCGCAGGCGAAATCGAAACCCAGATGGACCGCGTTCTGGCCGACCTTGGATTTGACGACGATACGCTCTCGGAAATGGCCAGTAGCGGGAACGCGAGTGCCAACCGGATTGCGACCCAAGCCACAACTGGCGCGCTGGTCTCAGCCGCAGCCCAAAACAGCTATGGCGATGCAGGCCAATCACTTGAGCGCGTTGATCGGCTGGTGGGTCTGATCGACGACATGGATGAGTTGAAGGAAAGCGTCGATCTCAACACGCGCGTGACCGCAGAACTTGCGATTGCACTTGTTGCCATGTGGCAGCTTGAAGCCATTCAAACCGTCGGTGACGGCACCGGTGGTGTGATCGATGCCGCCACCATCGCCGAAGAGCAGCGGTTCATGGATTTCACCTTGCCCGATCTCAGTGCTGATTAAGGCGTTTCGAAATTGACCAGCAATATCAAATATCGGTTTTCGCGTTCGAGCGAAGCGAGAGGCAGCGAAGAACCGATTCAGCTTGTTTCGAAACGCCAAGACCGAGGAGTGATACGTGGCGAGTGAACAAGAAATCATTGAAGAAGAACTCGTCTACGGTGCCCTTCGCCGTGAGCGGACGTGGCAACGGCTCGGCCTTATGGGCCTGATCTTTGGTATCTTGGGCTGTCTGAGTGCAGCGGCTGTTGCCCTGCTCGACGTCGATCCACCACCCGTCGTCGTGCCCTATGATCCTGCGACCGGCTTTGCACTTCCCGAGGTCTCTGTCGGAGCCACCACAGTTACGGAAAACCAAGCCATTATAGAGGCGGAAGTGTTTCGATACATCAGTGATCGCGAAGTCTACAACCAACTCGACAATGACGTGCGCGTCCGCAGTGTTTTGCGGCGATCCGACGGCGCAGCTGAAGCTTCGCTGCGTCAAATCTGGAATAGCGCCAATGCGGACTACCCGCCCACGCTTTATGGCACGAGCGGTCGGTTGGATGTCGAAGTCCTGAGCATCAACCGGATCGGCATCAATCGTGCCACAGTCCGCCTGCGCAAGCGCCTCAACTCTATCAACGGCGTTCAAACCGGCCTCTTCACCGCCACGCTGTTGTTCGAGTTCCGCCCTGAGGCCAGCCGGTCCATCGATCAGGTTTGGTCCAATCCCTTTGGCTTCACCGTGGTGGAATATTCCATCCGCTCCGACAGATTGGAGAACTAACTTGTATCGAGTATTTCAAATTGCACTCCTCGTAGCCCTGCTGCCATCTTTCGTTCTTGCGGAGGCTATTCCAAGGCGCGGACCCAATGATAGCCGTGTGCGCGTCGCGACCTATCAAGAGGCTCAAGTCTATCGTCTGAACGTATCACTAACACATGTCACCACCATTGAATTTGGTGAGGGGGAAAGCATCCGTTCGATCATTGCCGGCGACACAGAAGGCTTTGAGATTGATGGTGTCCCCGGCGGGCAAGCCTTCGCGATCAAGCCCGTCGCGCGCGGCGTCCATACCAATGTGACGGTCTATACCAATCGCCGCAGCTACTACTTCAACGTGCAAGAAACTCAAAGCCCCACCTTCTATGTGGTCCAGTTCCGCTATCCTGATGACGACGCGACACCAACCCGCGCAATTGCCCAGCAAGCCCCCAACTATAATTACGGGGCCAGCACGCAGTCCGAGTTCACCCCGACACGCGTTTGGGATGATGGGACTTTTACGTATTTCCAGTTTCCCAGAAACGCACCGGTGCCAGCCATCTTCCGGTATTCCAGTGGCCGCGAGCGCACTGTAAACACGCAGGCCATCGAGGACGGGGTGATCCGCGTCTCAGGCGTGAACACGCAGTGGGTGTTGCGGCTCGGTGATGATGTGGTTTGCATTCAGGCGACACCGCCCACGGGGGCGTCATCATGAGCGATACGGGAGACGCAGAGCTCGAAAAACGCCTCGCCGCGTTGGAAAAGGGCGGAATTCGCGGGGGTTCACCTAAGGCTAGAAGATCGCCCCTTCTGGCCGTCATCGTCGTCGCACTCGTTGGTGCAGGTGGCGCCGTTCTCTATATGGTTTCCGGATCAGATGAGGAAACGGCTCTGCCAACAGCCACACCTGATGTGTTTCAAAATGAGGGTGACGGCTTTGGCGCGATCGAAGCCATACCTCCGCCCCCTGCCCCGGAAACCCAAATTGTCGTGGCCCCGGCTGCACCTATCGAGCCTAACGCGGAGCTTCTCGCGCAACTGGCTGCCCTTCAGGCCCAGATCGAGGAATTGCGCAATGCGCCGGAACCTGTTGTCGAGGAAGATACCGCGGCTGCGGACGCCATTGATGGGCTTACAGCTCAGATCGCAGCCTTGCAAACTGCATCGGAGGCAGCCCAACAGCTGTTTCAAGACGAATTGGCGGCGCGTGATCGCGAGCTGGAACAAATCCGTATGGACTTGGAGCTGGCCCAACTGGAGGCCAATCGGCCAGTGCCTGCGCCAGTTCCTATCGGACCGTCCGAAGAAGACCTCCTTGCCCGAGAGGCAGAACGGTTGCGCCGCGAAGAGGAGGCACGCCGCATGGCAGATCTTGAACGCCGCGCGGCAGAAGAACGTGCGTTTCAGGATCGCCGCATCGCATCCCCTACGATTGCATTTGGCGGAACGTCGGGCGCGAATGAAACACCGCTTGCCGAGCGCACATTCGGCGACGTCACAGACTTTGTCCTGAACGGTGCGCTGCCGACCGCCGTCACCCAAGCACAGGTGATCGCCAATCCTTCCAACACCATCATTCAAGGCACGATGATTCAGGCTGTCATGGAAACGGCACTCGACAGCTCCTTACCCGGCCAAACCCGTGCAGTCGTCTCCGAAGATGTCTTCAGCTTTGACGGATCGCGCCTACTTATCCCGCGCGGATCGCGCCTCATTGGTCGCTATCGCTCGGGGCTAGATATTGCACAGCAGCGCGTCACCATCGCTTGGGACCGGATCATCCTACCGGACAATCAAACCATCCAGATCAGTTCATTTGGCGGCGACGAATTGGGACGCTCCGGCGTGACCGGGTTTGTTGATACGCGCTTTGCAGAAAGGTTTGGCTCGGCAGCTCTGATTTCGCTCATCTCGGCGGCCCCGAGTGCGGCGGCAGCCTCTGTCGAAGACGAAACCGCCGCTGGCGTTCTTGAAGATGTGGGCGATGATCTGGCCGATGCGACTGACAGCGTGATCAGCGACTACCTCTCCATCGGTCCCGTCATCTACGTCGACCAAGGTGCCCGCGTCACCGTCATGGTTGACCGTGATTTGGAGATCTTTTGATCCCATGTCGCTGAGTTATCTTCAAACCTCGCTTGATAAGCTGGACGCCGCGTCCCGCGATGATGTCATCGAGATTTGCATCAACCCCGACGGCACCTGCTGGGGCGAATTCCAGGGCGATCACTTCATGCGCCTTCTGGATCAATCGCTAACGGAAACTGAGGTTAAAGACTTAGGCAACCAGATTGCCTCGAGCTCAAACACCACCATGAGCAAGGACAGGCCCATTGTATCGGTCTCGATTGCCTACAAAGATCGCCCGATCCGCGCGCAAGTCATCACGCCGCCTGCCGTAATGTCGGCCATGTCGATCAGCTTGCGGTTCTTCTCAAGCCTTTCCCTCAATAAAATTGAGCTGTCGTTTCTGTTTGGCAAAGAACGCAAGCTCGAAGAGCTGCGACAGGAGAAAACCCAACAATTACGCGCGGTCGTGGCAGCCGGCGTGATTGACGATGCGCTGGCCTTTTGCGTTGAGAATAGGCTCAACATGATCGTCTCGGGTGGTACGTCAACAGGCAAAACCGTGGCAGCCCGCAAAATTCTCTCCCATGTCGGCGACGAGGAGCGGATCATCACCATAGAGGAGGCTGCCGAGCTACTCCCCGCTCAACCAAACGTGGTGACGCTGATCGCAAACCGCGATGCTGAATTCCAAACCGCAGACGTTCTTCTCACCGCGACGCTGCGCATGCGGCCTGATCGGATCATTCTCGGCGAGGTGCGCGGCAAAGAGGCCATGACCTTCTTGGAAGCCATCAACACAGGTCACGGCGGATCAATGACCACGCTACATGCCGAGACCCCGCAACTGGCGGTACAGCGATTGGCGATCGCCGCCCTCAAGACGGAAATACCGATGACCTATGCGGACATGGTGCGATACATCGAAAATTCCATCGACGTGATTATCCAAACCGGGCGTCACAACGGCGCGCGCGGCATCACCGAATTCTACCTCCCCGGCATGGAACAGATTGGAGCACCCGCATGAAGACCTTTGAATACGAGATCCTGTCGTTCCCGATGGATCGTAAAACCAGTCTGATCGAGATGCAGGCCGCGTTGAATGCGAAGGGCCAAATCGGGTGGGAGGTGGTCTCAATCAGCTCGTCCGAATTTGCCAATATCGGGCACACGGCCTTTCTGAAACGTGAAACTTCTGAGGCCGCAGATGTTGGAGACACGCGATGAAACATCGGGTTGTCCGTCTCACTTGGCTGACGATTGTTTTAGGACTGAGTGCGCCGCCCTTGCTGGCGGAGCGCAATTTGATCCCCAGCCTCGATAGCAGTCTGGATGTCTGCTCTGAGCGCCCAAACGAACCCGATTGGATGGAAAACATCACGCTGCGCGACGCCTACCAGCGTGTCTTGGTCCAGGACATATATCGGGCACAGAGCATGGGGCGGATCGTTGAGACGGGATCCTGCGATTGCGCCACGCGCTTCCCAACTTGGGATTCAGCCGAAGGCACCTTCCGAGAAAACCATGCCGATGCGGACCGTTCAGAAATGCTGCAAGCCTCAGACACCTACAACCGCCGTGCAAATGAACTGCGACCTCAAGCCCAAGCGGTCTGCGAAGCCGCAGGCAATTGGTAGGGAGATCCTGAAATGAGCGTCGTCACCTACTTCGTTGAAACCTCCCAAGGCTATCTCGATACCGCAGCCGAAACGCAATTCGGATCGGTAGCCGCAACGGTTGGGACGCTGCTCGTCCTTGGAACAACGGTCGTCGTGATCTTCGTCTTTCTGAACATGATCTATCAGTACAAAGCGATGGACGGGCGAACGGCGTTCTGGCTAGCAATAAAGATCGGGCTCATCGGGATATTTGCAACCAATTGGGTTCAGTTCAATGCACTGTCGTCGGCGATCCTTGCAGGGATCGACAGTATTGCAGGCGCACTTGTCGCATCCGTGGGCGGCGGCGTGCCCGGCCCTTCGGGCACATTCGCCGAAGAATTTGACCGACTCATTGCCGAGCTTGGCGAGTATCTCAATGCGGCAGGATCGGAACTCAATTGGATGGCGGGCGCAATGCTAGACATCGTTGGCGTGCTCATGCTGTCAATTCTCGGTGGGCTGGCTGCCTTCATACTGGTCGCGTCGCGTCTGATGATCGCACTTCTTATCGGGATTGCACCGATCATGATCTTTTTAACGCTGTTTGACGTCACCAAAGACTATTTTACGCGTTGGCTCTCCGCGCTGATCTCCTTTGCCATTTATCCAATTGTCGTGGCGGGCGTATTTGCAACGATCACAGGAGTTGCCTCCGCATTGATCGGGGAGCTTGGCGATCCCGAAGGGGCAACAAACATCGGTGCACTCATCCCGTTTTTTATGATGGTTCTGATGGCCAAAGGATTTATCGTCGCAACGCCATTCATCGTGCGGGCGATATCGGGGAATATCATGATGCCTGCGCTGTCGGGCGGCCTTAGTGGAAGCTATGGATTCATGCGGGCGGCCATGGGAAATCAACAAGCTTACAATCGCTATCTGGTTGGTGGCGCAAGTGGGGCTGAATATGCCGCACTAAGAGCCCGCCAGTTCTTTGGTGCGCAGCAAATGCCACAACGGCCGGGAATGGCCAATGTGACACCAACAGGGGGCAATCCATCGACCGGGACTGGATCGCAAATGCTGGCTCAGTTGGCGAGGCTTGGC
Source organism: uncultured Sulfitobacter sp. (assembly GCF_964021855.1). Classification (NCBI taxonomy): domain Bacteria; kingdom Pseudomonadati; phylum Pseudomonadota; class Alphaproteobacteria; order Rhodobacterales; family Roseobacteraceae; genus Sulfitobacter; species uncultured Sulfitobacter sp. Next base: position 11,618 of record NZ_CAXHZD010000009.1, on the reverse strand, counting down.
AGATTGGGGAGAAGATGAGCATGTCTGATCCAGACGCGGAAATCTTAATTGAGGAGCGGGCCGACCTATGGGCCATGTCGCATGGGTTTTCTGATGCGGACGAAATGAAACAGTGGGGCAAGCAAATGGAACGTGAGCGCCTTGCAAAATCAGAGTCCAAAAAGGTGACACACAATGAACAATCGTAGAGTAATAGATCGTCTTGGTGGCTTTGTCATCGGAGTTCCAACAGTGGCAATACCAATATGGATTGCGGGTTGGTCGCAGTGGCTGGGCGTAATTACGACGACCCTGTTTTTGGTTATAGCCGTGTCTTACGTTTGCGGCGTTACGCCTAAATGGTTTCAACATGGCATTGTAAAGTAAGCGAGCTTAGACAACACCTTCCGGTGACGCGGCTACCTCGATGTGTTGCTTACATGATGTTTTTTAACACGATGACCTTCTCATGTCATACGAACAGGCTAGCTATGACTGACTGACCGGCAAGCAGCTGCGGCACCTAACAACAAATCGCGCAATAGGGTCTGCTCTGGTAAAGGGTCTGGACCATACAGTTTAGCGAACCCAGCCGTTCGTGCATGATGCAGCGAATGCTACCGAAGAACCCACACCAGAAGTGTCAAATTCTTGCTGCGAGCGCTCGCAGCGCGAAAAATGCTGCGTGAGCGTAAAATCTGATACCGCCGTGCGGCGGAAGAACCGGTCATTCATGCAGGCCGCAGCGAAGATCAGCGGTCGAATTCACAGACTGCGGACTTTGCTTCCGTCCCGCATAGTGCTCCCAATGGTAGCTTTTGAGCCGACCAGCAGTTACGTTATCGTGCCTGAACGCTTGCCTCGCTCAATTTCGGTCGCCAGAGATTTCATCTTGGAGTCCCAATAGCGACGAAGCTGATCAAGCCATGCCTGCACATCCTCGAAGCCTGTTGGATCTATCGAATAGCACCGTCTTGCACCCTCTCTGCGAACCTGGGCAAATCCGGCGTCGCGCAAGATGCGAAGATGCTGTGAAACTGCTGATTGCGAAATGCCAAATTCAGCTTCGATGACGTTGACGATTTCACCTGATGCGTGCTCTTTCTGGGCTATCAGCTCCAACGTTCGTCTTCGTACGGGGTCCGACAGAACATCGAAAGCGTGCATCACTCTTCCCCGGTGTAGAAATTTGCGGTACGAGCGGCAGTTTCCATGGCGATCTTCATGGGTGTGCTATCTTCAGCATGGGCCTTCCCCCATGCCTCCGCCCAGAAACGCAACCTGCTCTTGCCGTCTTCTTTTTCTGCCCATGCCTGACCCGCCACAATCACACTTTGGCCGTTCGTTTGCACATGGCCGTCCAGCCCCAGCATTGCCATTTCCCAGCCAACACCTGTTGCGCCGGGACCATATTTTTCCCAATGCGCTTCGCTTTCCTCGTCAGTCGGAAGTTCGTGTTCAAGCGTCAACAGCGCGCCGTCCTCCACATCCTGGATCGTCGCAGTGACCCAACTCTTGTTTCCGCCAAACTCCCAAGTGAGGGCCAAGGTATGCGGCGGATCGCAGGAGATTATGTCGCCGTCTGCGTTGCCCTCGATGGAAAACCGTCCACCGGGTTTGAAGTCGCCGGAGACATTACCGAACCAGTGTTCTATCCGCTGTTTCTCGGTGATTGCAGTCCATAAGTCGGCCTGACTGGTCCGATAGGAGCGTGAGGCGCGAACCACGTGCGTGGGGCGACCGTCACGCTCACCTTTGCCGACCTCGCGAATGTGAGCACCAATCGGTCTTTTGAAATCCATAATCATACTCCTAACGCACATATATTAGTTGTCACTAATATCATGCTTCCCTAATATGATCAAGTTGACGCTCACCAGTGCCGACATTCGTGCAGCGTGCAACATCGGTAATGTTGGGCTCGGAGCCGCCCAATGCCAATGCAGCAATCGGCGATGCTCTAGCAATCTGAGATCTGCCGTCTGCCAAAACCGCGGGATTCTATGTTAAGCTGCTCGAAACAAATTCTTTTTCGGCATCGCCTCCAAGATCGCGCGCCGTTCACTCTAGAACAGGAGCCATTCCTATTTTTTTGCCGTGGGCTCGGTCAGAGCCCAATTTGCCAGATGCTGCAACGCGCACGAATGGTCGGTTTTCTAGAGCTTGACCGAAAACGCGACACGGATAGCCTCTTTCATCGCGACCTGTGGTCCATCCTGCTGGGACTCACTTGCCCCCATCACCAGCTTCGAGGCAGGCGTATCTCCGAAGCCAAGATTCCTTCCCACAACCGACAGACCAGAGTGCAATGACGTGCGGCCCAGCAGACCGATAGCGATCCCTGCTTCAACAGCTGCGATTACCCCTGAGACGCTCTGGCAAGAGTAGGCCATGCGATATGGTTTTCCTCGTGCTTCAAGAGACTCAATAGCCGCATCGCGCCACCAACAAGCATGATCGAACAAGGCCACTGGCAGGATGTCATCGGCTGAGAAATCGCGATGCGCCGATGACATCCAGCACGTTGGGTCTTCGAACAGCACTTCTTCATGTTGCGACGGGTTTTCCACCTCATAGACCGCAAGATCGAGCAATCCCTTGTCCAAGGCATCTGGGAATCCGGTGCTTAAAGCGCAGGTCACATCCAACTCGACCTTCGGATGGTGACGGGTGAAAGCCGCGATGATCCCAGCGAGCTTTGCACGCCCGTGATCATCAGGAATACCCAAGCGCAGCTTGCCCGCCACAGCCTCTTGAGAAATATCGCGCAGCACTTCGTCGAGACGAGCGATTACGTCTTTTGCAGCCGGGAGCAACTGACGTCCCGTGTCGCTCATGATGACACCGCGCCCGTGTCGTTCGAAAACCGATTTACCAAGGATAGCTTCAAGGCGCTTGATCTGAAGACTGGTAGCGGATTGGGACCGGTATATGCGCGCGGCACCCTCTGTCATGCTGCCTGCTTCAGTTACGGCGACGAAAGTGCGCAGTAAGTCGCTATCCAAACATTCCATTCGTTTTTCCAATACTAGAAATTGAAACTATTCGTTTCACACATGCCTTACTAGTTGCTATTTTTCAAGGTCAGAGGAGTCTGCTATGTCCGAACAGTCAGTTACCCGCCAACAATCAAACAAGAAAACCATTGTGTGGGGCCTGTGCCTTTTCCTATTGGCGGGCATTGTTCTGGCATGGCCGGTACACGCTGCAAATGCCGCCATGTTCGTCGTGTGGGGGCTGGTTGCCGTCGCGCCTATCGTTATTCCGGGCATTGTTCTTGCGGCATGGATCATCGCCAGTGGCGCGGATTCACACGTCGCTGGCGCATTCGAAGGAAGGACGTTGCGAACGGTGCTGGTTGCATCGCTGATTGGCGCGGTCACACCAGTCTGCGGTGTTACTGTGTTGCCATTGATGGCTGGATTATTGGCAGCGGGCGTGCCGCTGGCGCCGATCATGGCGTTTTGGTTATCATCCCCGATCACAGACCCAGCAATGCTTGCGACCACGGCTGCAACGCTTGGATTGAGCTTTGCAATCGGCAAGACGCTTGCGGCCTTTGGATTGGGTGTGTTTGGTGGCGCGATCACCGGACTGTTTGCGAAGAAGACCTGGGCGTTGAATGCGCTACGTGACAACGGCCTCGCGCGACAACTGAGCGCCGCGCGTTGTGGAGCGGCTCAGACCTTCAATCCATGTGTTTGGAGGACTGAGGCGCGTCGCAGATCATTTGGCGCTCAATTCTGGGCGACCGCGCGGCTCATCCTGATCTGCCTGATCCCTGCATTCGCCGCCGAATATTCCTTGAACGCAGCCCTAACCCCGGGGGCGCTTGCGGCCTATGTTGGCGAAGACCAATGGTGGGCCATCCCCGCCGCAGTATTTGTTGGCGCTCCGGCCTATGTCGACGGTTATGCCGCGCTCCCGTTGGCGCGCGGACTGATCGACAACGGCATGTCCGAGGGGGCAGCCATGGCCTTTCTGGTCTCGGGAGGCGTGGTCAGCATCTGGGGGGCGATGGCCATTGCGCCGGTTCTTAAGCTAAAACCCTTTTTGTTGTATCTCGCCTTGGCTGTTCTGGGCTCGTTGGCAGCAGGCTATACATTTGAGTGGGTAGTTTAGAGGGCCGCATCATTCAAGAACCTCCATTGGCACACCCGCAGCGAAAGACTGGTCCTATTGGCCGCACATAATCAGTTAGGATATTTCCTAAGTTTTATTGACATCCGCCCTTGCGTGATATTACTTAGGGATATGTCTAAGTATGAACCCAGCCTCGACCAGTACTTTTCCGCTCTCGGTGACCCGACGCGGCGCTTGATTTTGGAGCGCCTCGCGCGCGGTGAGGCGAGCGTTAGCGAATTGGCCGAACCGCATGACATGGCACTGCCGTCCTTCATGGAACACTTGAAGAAACTGGAAACAGCTGGCCTCGTCACATCGAAAAAACAAGGCCGAACACGGACCTGCGAACTTGCCCCTGATGCATTTGCGCCTGCCAAAGACTGGCTGAGCGAGCAAAGCGCGATCTGGGATGCGCGGCTCGACCGCCTAGATGATTACGTCACTAAATTGATGAAAGAGCGCAAAAAATGAACCTCGATCCCAAAACCGATCTGACCTTCACCCGCATAATCAATGCGCCCGTTTCTCTGGTGTGGGAGTGTTGGACCACACCAAAGCACATCAGAAATTTTTTCGTTCCCAGACCGCATTCTATTGACGAATGTGAGATCGACCTGCGTGTCGGTGGCCGCTTCAATACCCTCATGAATGTTGCCGGCAAACAGATGGCAAATGACGGCGTTTATCTTGAAGTTGAGAAAGGCAGGCGTCTGGTGTTCACCGATACCTACAGTGAAGGTTGGAAGCCCGCCGCCGATCCATTCATGACTGCTATTATTGAGTTTGAAGACGATGGAAATGGCGGCACCACCTACACCGCAACTGCGCGACACCGCACATCTGACGACCGCAAAACTCATGAAGAGATGGGGTTCTTTGATGGATGGGGCACTGTGGCAACTCAACTGGAAAAGTATGCAAAAACGCTTGGATAGTTAGGGCGGATAGAAAGTGAAGAAAGTGAAATTCAATGACTGAACACAACAAGCAAGAGACTTCGGGCTGGGCATCGTTGCCTTTGAGCCGCAAAATCGCCATAGCACGTGTCATTGATGCTGATCGCGAAACTGTTTTCCAAGCATGGACTGATCCGGCACATATTGTGCAGTGGTTTGGACCTGATGGATTCCGTATCGAGACGCATGGGATCAACATTTGCACGGGCGGCCTATGGCGATTTGATATGGTCGCGCCGGACGGAACCCGTTTCTCCAATCGAATGGAGTTTCTACGCATCGAAGCACCGGTGTTGATAGAAGCCAACCATGGCGCGGACACTGACAATGATCCTGACTGCTTCAGGCTCCTAGTTACTTTCGATGAGCAGGATAACGGCAAAACTGTTGTCACCTTACGTCAGATGCATCCGACGCCAGAACGTCGCGCCATTGTTATTGGGTTTGGTGCTGTTGAATTTGGCGCGCAAACGCTGGGAAAACTCGCAAATTATGTCGTCAAAGGCTGACAGTTGTTCGCTGCCCATGCCTCACGTAAGCGGCCATTCGTGCGGACAATACCAATTCCCGCGTTGTGTCAGTTCGTGCGTCGTGCAGCGAATGTCTGCATCACCGGAAGACTTGATCCTTTAAATTTTTCGATCCCAGATTGGCCAGCGTAAGAACTCGCAGCACGTTTCCTTAGGACACTTCGTAAAACACTTCTCCGAGGGAGGATCGCCTGTTTGCACCTATTGCCCCGTCAAATGCCACGAGGGTTGAATGTCCTGCGTTCCCTTCATACGTTATCGGTCCGCCACCAAGCCAAGCCTCGGTGAAATTCAATCCAACATCATAGAGGGCGAAATATCCCACGAAAGCACATTATGGAACATGTTGACCTTCCCAGGTTCCCGACAAAACCCGGCTATATGACCGAAAAAATCCAGCGGGATTACATTCAGGCTTCGATGGCCAAGGACCTATTGCCCGCACAAGCGCATCGCATGGCTGACATTCTGTCACTGACGGCCCCAAGTGATGTGTCAAAACCGATCCAGTTTTGGCAATTGTACTCTGTGCTTGGTCAGGACCCTATCGTCGCGATCGTCCAGAACTTCTATCAACGTGTGTTTGAACAAGACGAATGGTTCAGATCTGTTTTCGAGCGCGTCGGAGGCATCAACCACCACATCAACACACAAGCATCGATGTGGATCGACGTGATGGGTGGCGGGCCGTATTACCATGGTGCTGAGTTCCGGCTGAACTTTCATCATACGCACAACGCAATGCAGCTGATGAACGACAAGGGGGCGGAGCTTTGGTCCAAACTCATGCTGGAGACCTTGGATGCCTCAATGCATCTGATGGCAGATGACCCGCGCATTCGGACGAGCATCAATACGTTTCTGTCGTTCTTCATGCGTAAATACGCCGACGAGTTTGCATTTGAGAACCGTAGCTTTTTGGGGGCAACGAACCCGCCGTACAAGCGCAAGATCAACTTCATGAAAATGACAGAACATGCGATCGAAGCGCTGAGCGAAGCTGAACTTGCTGAGGCACTGTCTCAGCAAGGGGTGGATGTTACTCAATATGAGGGCAAAGCCGCAAAGCTGAACAAGGCACTGATGATGTAATCTGACACTGCCCCCTCGCCTGCAAGCTGGAATGGGGGCGGCACATCTCATGAAAATTGGTCCAGAGCCGCGTCCAACTCACCGTTTTCGCGTCAACTCGAAACCCCCTACCCCTGCTTCAGCTGGTCTTCCAGCCCTCCCAGATCATCCACTGCCAGGTCAAGACGATCTCGGTCGCCATCGTTGCGTTCCTCAAGTTGCATTTCACCTTGATCTGCAAAGTTCATTTCTTGTTGTCGTTGCCCTTCTTCAACAACGACCTGAACTGCCCCCGACCGTTTCTTGGCGCGAGAGACTGATTTAGCAGCGCCTACCTCCTGCGGACCGCTTGAGCGCTCATCTTGCTTATGAGATTTCGCGCCTATTCCGTCTTGGTCAGCATTCTGCCCTGAGCCTCCCGATTCAGAGCCTGATCCCCCTGCCCCACCTCCACCCATCACCGGAAACGGCAACTCCCCTTTCTGCGCGCCATGGATTGCCGCAAACAACCGATCATCAAAATACTGGATCCGTTTCGCCCGCACTGGCATTTGCGCATCCACGACCATGATAATTTCATCGAGCGGCAACCGGCGCGCTTCATCTTCAGGCAATAGAGATGTTTCTTCGGTCCGTGTGGACTGACTGCGCCCCTCGAACGGATTCTTGCCAATGGACCGCGACCGGGTGATGACCGTCTTTGTTGTCTTGCCAACGGCCTTGCTCAGCTCCTCAATGGTCTTTTCATCTGAGGGGGTAAGGTAGAGCTTTACACCTGCGTTGCCCTGCAGCGCACGGCGGGTGTTCTCACCATAGATTTCATCAAGGGCAGGGATAGTTTGGGTCACCACCGCCAGATGCCCGCGATAGGTACGCAGGGTTTCAATGCTCTCGACCACAATGGGCATTTTGCCAAGGCGGTTAAACTCATCGAGCATGATCATCACAGGCCAGGGCTCATCTTTGCCCGGTTCCTTCTCTTGCATCGCCGAGAGAAGGTCGGAGAAAAACAATCGGATCAATGGCGCAAGCGGCTTCACCATCAGAGGCTGCACGACCAGATAGACCGTGAAGGGCTTTTTGCGGATCGTACGAAAATCAAAATCGGAAACTTGCGTCGCCTCGTCAATCGCGGGGTTCTGCCATTGATCCAGACCTGAGGTCATCAGAAGCGAGACATAGGAGGTCAACGTGTCGTTGTTGGTGGAGGCCAGCCGCGTAAAGATCAGCTTCGCAGCTTTGTTGTCGATCTCATGACCCCGCGCCACATATTCTTTCTGCTTGTTGCCCCCCGAGGCCGCGATCCGGTAGATTTCGCCCAAGTTGGGCTTCTTGCGCTGGAAGGCCAGCAAGCCAGCGGCCACGAAGAGATCAATCCCGCCTTTCAGAAGACCCTGAACGCGATCATTGTCACTTTGCAGAAACAACGTTGCCAGCAGCTGCAATTCCATCTGCTGACGCGCGGGGTCTTCCAACTCATAGATGCGCAAAAGCGGATTGTAGCGATGAGTCCGCTTGCCTTCCCAGTCCGTGGGCGCAAAGCGGTAGACCTTGTCACCTTGGGCCGCACGGTGACGCGCCGTCGCTTCAAAACACTCACCCTTTACATCCAACGTGACGGCAGACCCCTGCCAAGTCAGCAGGTTCGGAATCACAAAGCCGCTGGTTTTACCGCGCCCCGTTGGGGCCACGATCAGCGCATGGGGAAAGACCTTCGAGGTGATGTAGCGGGCGCGGGATTTCGGGCTGCCAAGTTTGCCGAGGATAAACCCGGTGCCGGGTTTGCCAAAGAACCCGTTGGCCTTCATCTCGGAGCACTTTTGCCAATGGGTCTGGCCGAAGCGTGTGAGGGCCGAGCCGGACATGGCAAGGCTCATCATCAGCCCGGCGACGGCAGCACCGCCGATGATCAGGTTAATCAGTTGGAAATCATCTGGCCGTCTATCTCTGATCCAAAGGTAGCTCTGCGCGATATATCCAAAGTCGATATCGGCGCTGAACCCAAGGATTTTGAAGGTCAGCACAGCCGAAGCAACGGTGTAGCCCATGGCAGCTGCCACCAAAGTGACCAGAACCACCCCGATGGCTATCCACGCCTTGCCCATGGAGCCGCTCAATGGATCTGGCCCCGCTCCGTCTCGCCGTCCACGTCCACTGTGCGGTGTCTCTCGACTTCAACGTCTGCCAACTCGTCCACAACCTGTCGCAACCCATCCGAGTTTGCCGTTGCCGCATCCGATTGCAAATAGACCTTTGCGGCATAGAGCCGATCAAGACGGTCTTCGATGACATTTTCCAAAGCGTCGCTATCACCCTCCTTCAGGCGATCAAGCTGCGCCGCGTCCAAAACCCGCGCCACCTCGGTGCGGAAGGCCTCACGTTCTTGGTCGGTCTCAAAGGGCGAAGACAGCTCCCCTGCCCGCTCATGGGCGAGAATACGGGACAGTTCGGGCGTCTCATTCTGGACTGTCTCGCGCTCAGCAACGCGTATTTCACGTTCCGCGCCACGCGCTTCATAAACGCGCGCATAAGTGTCGCCGAGACCCTCCGCCAGCTGTTCGGGCATATCAGGATATCGCGTCTGCAGATCGCGCGCGACGGAAACGGAGATTGGCGTGCTGCTGTGCGCGCCCAAACGCGCCGCCTCAACTTCAATGATAATCCGGTCTGCTGCGGCCTGATCTACGATCACCGCCCTTCCCTCCTCGCTCATCCGGATCACATCAGTCGGGCGCGCAATTAGCTCTGGATGGTCGCGCAGATAGTCCCGCTGTTCGTCCTCCAAACGCTCTACGGCGAGACTTTCGATAACAGCCTCATCAAGGTCCTCACTCTGAGCTTCAATCTCAGTCTCGACGCGCACGGCATTCGCAGCGGTTTCGATCTGACTTTCTGTGACATGCGCCTGCACCTCGCGGGCGTCTTCAATGACCCCGTCACGGCGCAGCACACCTTCCCGTTCCAACATGGTCCCCAGCTGAACATGTACATCATTGAGGATATCCCGCGCCTGTTCCAAATCCGCGCGGCGCTCAAGGTTCAAATCCTTCGCCTCGGCCACCTTGGACAAATCATCCGCAATCCATTGATGTTCCAGAGCCGCGTTTTGCGCCCCTGTCTCCATGCGGGCCACAACCTCGGATGTACTGATCCCAGTTCCGCGTAGTGCTGCATCGACGCGGGCGCGCACCCGTGGTTCAGCAAGGCGCTCCAGCTGGCTTTGCTGAATGTTGGCTACAGAATAGACCCCACCTTCTGATGGCACCTCCGAGAGGGAGTTGGACCGTAACCCAAGCGGCTGCATATGCTGCACCCGCGCTTGAATGGCGTTGAGAGACTTCTCCAGCGCGGGCCGCTCTGCATCCGGTTTTGCAGCGATCAGATCTGTGATGTTTGTGACCTTTTCCGCGTAACGGCTGCGCAGATCCTCAAAAGACTCGTCTTCGGCCATGTAAATGCCTCCTGCGGTTTCAACGTGACCACCATTCGCCAGTACCTCGCCCGCACGGAACAGGACCACAGCAATGTCTTCGCGGTTCTCAGAGGACGCCTCGGCAGCCAGCGAGTGGAACATGATTTTGGTGTTTGCGATCTCGGCAAGCGTGCGGGTCAGGTCTTTACCCACCCGTTCGCGCTCCACGGGAGTCCTGCCCTCTTCCTTAGCCGCATAGACCTCGCGGGTCTTGGCCGGGTAATGCACCTCGCCGCGATCCACCCGCCGCGTGGCTTCCAACCGAACGCCATAGGTCTCAGCCTCTTCAACCATCGCCAACCGGAAGTCGTCGTAGTTGAACCGATGATTGCGCGCCAAATAGAAGAACTCACCCTCTTGCGAACGGCGGTTCAACACCAGATGCGCATGCGGGTGGTCGCGGTCCTCATGTACAGCAATGATATAGTCGAAGTGGCCTTCTTCGGTTTGGAAGAACCGCTCGGCCACATCCGTGGCGATGTCGCGTACATCCTCTCCGCGCGTGCCAATCGGGAAGGACATCAGCAGGTGTGTGGTCTGGCCAAGCTTGGGTTTAAACCCGCCATCCCACCGCTTGGCAAAGCGCTCGGTCAGGTCCTTGATCTCGCCACGATCAAGCTTGGATTTGCCATCCAGAAACCCGCTGCTGTCGACGATATGGGTGGACTTCGTCGTAAGGTATTCAAGCTGATTTGCGAGCTGGGATTTGTTGTGTGTCCCACCACTCCGGATCGCTTTGAACACCGCCGCACGGTGTCCTGCGGCGGCGCGCACCATCTGCTTTTGCTTGGACGCGTAAAGGCCCTGCATTGAGCCACGAATACGGCTCCACCCGTCCCGAAACACCTCGCCCGTGACGGCGTCTACAGCATCATTCAGCCGCATGGGCAAACTCCCTCAACGCGGCTGTCGCTTCCAGTTGCATCGCGTCCCGACGGCGGCGCACAAGCAGGTCAATCTCATCTGCACTGTCGAGAATGAACCGCGCCAACCCGCGCATCTGTGCAAGCCGCAATTCTGAGAATTCTGCGCCAGATCCCTGCCCCGCCCGATTGGCCTTTTGCATCTGCTTGGCGATTTGAGCGACACCGTTTCCAACGTCATTCAAAGAAGCGCGATAGCGCGCCATCTCAGCCGCCAATTGGGCGTCCGCAACGAAGGTGCCACCTGCCGCTTGCATCAATCGGCGCAGCCCTTCCGAGCGTGTCTCGATCTCCGCTGACGCCAGCACCGCATCGAACGCTGCCATCTCATCAGAGGTCACTTTCACACTCACCGCCAAGACCGGAACCGCCGTATCGTGCTGGCGCTCTGCGTCACTCTTCACCGTGTATTGCACCGCCCGTGTTGTCACCCCGAACCGCTGTGCAAGTACGGACGTAGGCACGCGGTTGGCGGCTTCGCGCACGATCTCCATGCGTTGCGCATCGGTGAGACGTTTTGAGCGAGACATGCGAAGAAAGACCCCCTATTTCCTGCCACCTT
>NZ_CAXHZD010000008.1:0-107579 GCF_964021855.1 uncultured Sulfitobacter sp. | reverse complement strand
ACCGAAAACATGCCGCCCATTTCAATCGGTCCATAAGGACCCCAACCTGTCATCATCGGAATGGTGTTGTCTGGAAGTGGCATGGACATTTTGGCCATGTCCCCCATTCCAGACATGCCCATAGGCATGTATTCGGGCTGGAATTGCCGGATTTTCTGGGTGAGCGGTTTTTTGTTCACGCCGATGAACGTGGGCACGTCATGCCCCATCGCGTTCATCGTGTGATGTGACTTGTGACAGTGTATAGCCCAGTCCCCCAGATGTTCTGCCACAAACTCGTAAGCGCGCATCGCGCCTACCGGAATGTCGATGCTAACCTCGGGCCACTGCGCTTCTGGCGGCACCCAGCCCCCGTCTGTGCAGGTGACCTTGAAGTCGTAGCCATGCATGTGGATGGGATGGTTTGTCATCGTCAGGTTGCCGACGCGAACGCGCACCTTGTCACCTTTGTTCACGACGAGCGGATCGATGTCGGGGAAGATCCGGCTGTTCCAGGTCCAAAGATTGAAATCCGTCATCGTCATGATGCGGGGTACATAGGTCCCCGGATCGATGTCGAAAGCATTCAGCATGATCAGGAAATCACGATCCACCGGCATGAATGTGGGATCCTTGGGGTGGACCACGAACATGCCCATCATCCCCATCGCCATCTGGGTCATTTCGTCACCATGGGGGTGATACATGAACGTACCTGACTTGATTAAGTCAAACTCATAAATAAATGTCTTTCCCGGTGGGATACTCGGATGGCTCAGCCCTGAAACACCGTCCATGCCAGAAGGAAGAATAAGCCCATGCCAATGGACCGTAGTCCCCTCAGGCAGCTTGTTTGTAACGTATATCCGAACGCGGTCACCTTCCACCGCTTCGATGGTTGGTCCTGTCGATTGACCATTATAACCCCAAAGATGTGCGATCATACCGTCTGCTAGTTCGCGCTCGACCGGTTCCGCAACAAGGTGAAATTCCTTCACGCCGTTGTTCATGCGATGCGGTAGAGTCCATCCATTTAGTGTAACAACCGGATTATAGTCGGGCCCGGAATTGGGACGCGCCGTGATCGCCGTTGCCGCACTGTCCATTTGGGCAGCTTCCGGCAGGCCCATGTTCAAGGTTTGACCCCAGGCTTTCGAAGAAACCAGCGTTGCACCTGCCGCGCCGGCTCCGAGTAATTGACGTCTATTTAGCATGTCAGTTCCTTTCAGTGTCCTGCGCCGCCACCGGCGGCAAGTGTTGCACCCTCTCCGCCAGCACCAGCGCTGCCAGAACCGCCGCCATAGATCGCGGCAGTCAGGTCAGCTTGTGCCATGAAGAATTCGCGTTTCGCGTTTGCAGCCTCCAGCGATGCGCTCAGCTTTTCGCGCACGTCTGTCAGCAGTTCAAAAGTGTTGGTGATCATGCCGTTGTAGGAGAGCAGACCTTCTTCTTCGACGGTCACGCGCAGAGGCACCAGAATGTCACGGTAATGCCGGGCGATCTTGTAGGACGCGTGATATGAATTTTCCGCCCCGCGCGCTTCAGAGCGGACGTTTACGGCACGCTCAGCGAGCACATTTGCTGCCTGAAGATACATCAGCTCGGCTTTGCGCATCCGTGCCTTACCCGTGTCATAGATCGGAATCGCAAACTCCAACTCCACCTGTGGCGTTGTCTCGGTTTCCGTTTCACCATCTTCGGCTTCGCGCTCTGTCTCAAATCCAGCGATGATTTCGAGATCTGTTACAAGTCGGGTCTGGTCAGTAAGGCCAAATGCTGCTGCCTGCGCTTCAAGGCCCAGTTTAGCGACACGCAAATCCACGCGGTTGCGCAGCGCTTTGCCTTCGACGTTCGAAACGCGACCAACAGACCGTGGCAAAGCGGGCAACGCATCTGGCACGTAGTAGTCTACTTCAGTGCCCCAAAGTCCCATGAGCTTGGTCAGGTCTTCTTTGGCGCGGGTCGCGTTCAGCCGCGCCTGTGCCAATTGCCCGGCAAGCTCAGCATTAAAAGCGTGCTCCCGCGCTTGCCCCGCATTGTTGAGAGCACCTGTCTCACCAAGTTTGCGCGCTAGTTCAGAGCCAGCATCAGAGGTGGCTTTGGCACGCTTCAGATAGCTTGCAGCTTCAAATGCGGCGACTGCGTTGATCCAAGCCTGTCGTGTTTGATTGGCGAGAGTGAGCGAGTCGTTGACTGCTGTTAATTGCGCTGCGCGGAAGTTGACGTCTGCCAGCGCCACACGCTGTTTGCGCGTTTTGGCCTCCAAGATATTTGTTGCGATCATACCCTCAATCGCGCGGTAAACACCCAATTCTGCTGCACCAATGCCTAGAATACCAATGGATACAACTGGGTTCTCAGGGGTGGCTTGTTGCCAGGCCTCGGCGGCTGACAGGCCTACATTTGCGTAGGATGCCTGTAATCCTTTGTTGTTGAGCAAGGCGACTTGCACAGCAGTGTCCGCAGAGATCGTCTTGCGATGCACCATCCCATGGACCTGTTTCTTCAGTGCGACATTCTCGGCTTGTGTCTGGGCAAACGCTGTCCGCTTGCCAATTGCAGCAGACGTTTGGTTCGATACGTTGAAGAAGCCTGCCTTAGATTCTGTGTAGGCACCTGGTATGGCCGTAGCGCAGGCACCAAGAACCAACGGAAAACCAAGGATAAGCGGGAGTTTTGAAACACGCATCAGTTGCCCTCCGTCTGTTCTTCGTTGACTGATCGCCAGTCACGCGGGCCAGTTGGGCTGCGGTGTGTGTATCCGGCCAAGGGATCTTGATATCTAATCGGAGAAGCGACTGCTGTGTTTGTGGCTGCCTGTTGGGCTGTGACGATTGGCAAAGGCGTAGGCTCGTAAGCACATGCGCCAAGTGCAAGGGCCGAAGCCCCCAAGATTATTTGAATTTTCATGAATAGTACCTGACTGATGAACTTCGGACTTACGCACAGCCGTGCGTAAAACGAAGGCTCCGCTAAGAGCCGTAGATCAGATCAAGAACTGGGGAGGCCGTAGAAAACCCGATGATTCAATCGAGTTTGTTTGAGCATGAAGCATCAGATATTCTTCATTTGTCGCTTGGTCGACCGAAAATACATCGGTGTCCGTGATCGCAACGGAGATACAAATACCATTGCAACACTCGCTTGATGCCTGTGTCTCATCAGCCGTTTCGGTTGCAGCTACAGGCATGTCATGCAGTGTCATTGCACCGTGAACCTGAATGTCGACTTTATGATCGGAGCTTTCAGTCGCAGCATGTTGACCACCGTGCATACCAGATGCAGCATGTGACGCGGAAGGAGCAGAAAACACCAGCGCAATGGCGAACGACAAACACGTCAGTGCCTTTATCCATGCTGAAATCGTGTTTTTCACTTTCATTCCACACCTTTGGGGCACCCTTTATTCCCTGTCAATCCATCCAGCGCTGGAAGGTTTCCAACTTTTTTGTGAGAGTGGCGTAGAACCGCTGACCTTACTGGCACCACGTTCAAGATGAGAACATCTTACCCAGTATCCAGAAACCCATCACGAACATCATTATGTTTTCTGTAAGCGATATGAACCCCAACGGGACGTTGCTGGCCCCACCTACGCATGCACATTTAAGCTCTCGCTTGTCGATATAGACCGCCTTTATCACCGACACCGCGCCGATGCAGCCTATGAAGATGGCAACCGGAGCCGATATCCACGTCAGCGCCCCTGCGGTCATCAGGATACCCGCGATCGCCTCACCGAATGGATAGACCTTGCCGTAAGGAACCCAGCGTTGCGCCAGCAGATCGTAATTCAAAAACATGGTCGAGAATTGTTCAACGTCCTGAAGTTTTTGGACAGCCAGCAAGCACATCGAAAGTGAGATAAACCATTCAAAAGCGCGCAGGGTAAAGACAGTATCAAAGCTGTACCAAGAAAGCGCAAGCGCCATCAGAAATGCCATCCCAAATATCGCGATGATGGGCTGGTAGGTTGTTTCAGACTCTTCGTCATCGGGCTTGTCCAATCCAAAATGGATGCGCAGTGCGTCATAGCCCCCTACCCGCTCACCATCAATGAAGGTCTGGGGCGTAGTGTCTACGCCATGTTTCTTCATGAACGCGTCAGTCTCGTCACGCGTGGTCAGATGATGATCTTCGACATCGAATCCATGACGCTGCAGCAAATCCTTTGATTTCAAACCGTAAGGACAGGTATGGTCGGTCATAACCATGCGATAGAGCTTTGCGATTTTGTCGGATTGATCCTGTGGCATAGCAGTTTCCTCTATTTTCCGTCGAGTTCCGGCGTTGCAGCAGGGCCGCCTTCCAAGTCCGCGATCAACGCTTTCATCTCTGCGATCTCAAGGCGCTGTGCTTTTATGATGCCATCCGCAAGCTCGCGCACGCGCGGGTCTGAAATATTGGCCCGTTCACTTGTCAAAATCGCTATCGAATGGTGAGGGATCATCGCCCGCATCCACGATGTATCATCCACAGTCGTCTGGCTACGCACAAGGAACACAGACACAGCAAAAACGACGGCACTGCCCACGAATATCGCGATGTTTGCGCGACGGTTGCTATACATACCCAGCATGAAGGCGAGCATGATCATGGCCATTACCGCCCCCATATAGATCGCCATGTAACTGCGCGTTTCGCTAAAGAAAACGTGATCCAGCGCATAGGTGTTCAGGTACATCAAGCCAAACATCACCACTGTCGATGTGATGATCATTGCGAAAAAACGCCAGTAGGACATGCAAAGTCTCCGTAATTTTCATTTGTTATTGTGTTAACCAGATTCCAGCGCTGGAATGTTCCGTTATTGTTTTGAAATATTTTCTAGAGTCTGCAAAATAGGGCAATCTGGACGGTCATCCCCTGCGCATTCCTTCACAAGATGGGTGAGGGTCTTTCGGATATCCTGCAGGTCCGCAATCTTGCTTTCAATTTGTGTCAGATGTTCTTTTGCGATTGCCCGGACATCCGCGCTTGCCCGATCCTTATCGTCCCAGAGTGCCAAGAGATTGCGGCAGTCTTCTATCGTGAACCCCAATGCGCGGGCGCGACTCAAAAAGGCGAGCTTGTGCATGTCGCTGCCGCGAAAACTGCGATACCCGTTGGGATCACGCAATGGGGTCACCAGACCGATATCCTCATAATAGCGGATGGTTTTTGGCGGCAACCCCGCACGCTTGGATACGTCTCCGATATTCATGTTGAGATCCCTATTCTGCGGGTGTTGAAACAAGTTTACGATTTTGGCGGGCGTTTGCGGCGGACTCAGAAAGTTCAGGCGCAACCCAACGCAAGCGGAGTGCATTTGACAGCACGAACACGCTGGACAGGGCCATGGCCCCCGCCGCAAGTGCGGGTGACAGCATCAAGCCAGCGACCGGATAGAAAACGCCGGCCGCAACCGGGATCAGCAATGCGTTATATCCAAAGGCCCAAAACAGGTTTTGGCGAATATTGCGCATGGTCCGTTGGCTGACGTGCAAAGCGTTCACCACACCCTTCAAATCGCCAGACATCAACACGACATCTGCCGATTCTATCGCAACATCAGTTCCCGTGCCGATCGCAATGCCAACATCTGCGCGGGCAAGTGCCGGGGCATCGTTGATGCCGTCACCGACAAAGGCAATCTTGCTCCCACCAGTTTGCAGCCTTTCGATCGCTGCGACTTTGCCCTCTGGCAAAACTTCCGCGACCACCTCGTCGATTCCCAGTTTTGCTGCAATTGCCTGCGCTGTGGCTTCGTTGTCGCCCGTGATCATCGCAACCTTAAGTCCCAGATCGTGCAACGTGCCAATCGCCTCGGCTGTGCTGGCCTTGATCGGGTCGGACACAGCAATGACCGCAGCAAGCTGCCCGTCAATAGCCGCGAAAAGGGGTGTTTTACCCTCCTTCCCAAGGGTTTCGCCAACACTTTTAACAGCGTCCAAATCGATCCCTTCACGCGACATCAACCGATCGGCTCCGACAAAAACTTTGCGGCCCTCAATAACCGCACTGACGCCAAATCCGGTGATTGAGCTAAAATCGTCAATTGATGCGAGTGCCAGACCGTTCTGCTTTGCATGTCGGACAATGGCCGCAGCAATCGGATGCTCCGACATAGCCTCGACAGAGGCGACAAGGCGCAGCACATCGGCCTCCTCGAACCCTTTGGTGATTGTCAGATCCGTTAACTCCGGATGACCCTCGGTCAATGTTCCGGTCTTGTCTAAAGCAACGGTCGTTACATCGCTTAACGTTTGAAGCGCGTCACCGCGCCGAAACAGCACACCCAATTCGGCGGCGCGGCCAGTGCCGACCATGATCGACGTCGGCGTGGCCAAACCCATTGCGCAGGGACAGGCAATGATCAGAACCGCCACTGCCGCCACTAATGCAAAACTGAGCGCGGGGTCGGGCCCGACCAATAACCATGTCAGAAATGTCAGCGCCGCGACGCCCATCACAGCAGGCACAAACCAAAGTGTTATCCGGTTCACGAGGTCTTGGATGGGAAGTTTTGCCCCCTGTGCCTCTTCGACCATGCGAATGATTTGGGCCAGCATGGTATCGCCGCCCACCTTTGTCGCACGAAACATAAGCGCGCCGGAACCGTTGATCGTACCGCCGACAACGTCGGCGTCCGCCAATTTTTCTACCGGGATTGGTTCTCCGGTGATCATGCTTTCATCGACATAAGACGCACCTTTGACGACGACACCATCGACGGCAATCTTTTCACCTGGACGCGCTTGGATAAGGTCACCTACAACGATATCGTCCACGGGCAATTCGACCAATTGCCCGTCCCGCTCCACCTGCGCTGTCTTGGCCCGCAGACCCACCAGTTTGCGGATCGCCTGACCTGTGCGCCCTTTCGCGCGTGCCTCGAGAAAACGACCCAGCAGGATAAGCGTCACAATCACTGCGGCCGCCTCAAAATAGACGACACGCGTGCCATCCGGCAAAAGCGACGGGGCAAAAAGCGCGACTGTGGAAAACCCCCAAGCTGCCGAAGATCCTAGGGCTACAAGCGAATTCATGTCAGGCGCGCCTTTAAAGAGCGCCGGAAAACCCTTGAGATAGAATTGTCGCCCCGGCCAAGCCAGAACAACGGTGGTCAGAACAAATTGTATGCCCCAGTTGACGCCCATCCCCAGTGAATTCATGATCCAGCTGTGAAGAGCCGGGATCAAGTGGCTCCCCATTTCGAGGATAAAGACCGGCAAGGTGAATACTGCAGCAACCAGTGTCATCCGGCGCAGATGGGCCGCTTCTTCCACTTTGCGATCGTTTGTCGCGTCTGTCGCTCCGGGATCGGTGACCAATGTCGCTGGATAGCCCGCAGCGCTCGCAGTTTCGGCAATGTCCGCAGACGATACAGCAGCGCCCAAAACACGCACTGCCGCTTCTTCCTTTGCGAGATTAACCGTAACAGAAACGACGCCAGGAATCGCAGATAGCGA
The DNA here is from genome assembly GCF_964021855.1 of uncultured Sulfitobacter sp. Lineage (NCBI taxonomy): Bacteria > Pseudomonadati > Pseudomonadota > Alphaproteobacteria > Rhodobacterales > Roseobacteraceae > Sulfitobacter > uncultured Sulfitobacter sp. Next base: position 100,149 of record NZ_CAXHZD010000008.1, on the reverse strand, counting down.
ACGCTCGACGCGCCCCACGCACGACGCGCAAGACATGTTTTCGATGCTGAAACGATAGGCCTTCAGTTCTGCAGGATAGCCCGCCGCGTCCAGCGCGGTGATCACGTTTTGAGCATCAAACGTGCCATCGGCGGTTATTGTGGCCGTTTCAGACGCCAGATTTACATGCGCCTGAGAGACGCCCGATACCGCGCTCAATGCTTTTTCCACACGGCCGACACAGGACGCACAACTCATCTCTTTTATGCCGAACGTGAGTGACTTTTCGCTTTCCATAGTGAGACCTCTTGCTCCGGATAACTTTAGAGATAGAGGTTCCAGCAGGTGGAAGGTCAAGGCTTATAAGGTTTGGTTTTGCAATATTCGCCCAATTCACTCGGGGACGAGGACTGCTATCTTTTCAAGAAGGGCGCCGCGCTCGATAACACCGGGGATTATTTCGTCACCCAATACGAACGTCGGCGTTCCAGTTATACCCAAGGCTTCTGCCAAACGCAGAGAGGCAGCAATGTGTTCGTTCACGAGTTCTGATTGCATGTCTGTTTTCAAAACTTCGAGATCAAGACCTACATCGCCTGCAATTTTCATAACGCTTGCTTCAACGGCTTGCCCGTTCAATGCCATCATTGCCTCGTGAAACTGCTGATATTTACCTTGGTTTCTCGCGGCAAGTGACGCGCGCGCCGCAACTTCGGAACCGGGCCCTAGGATCGGGAATTCACGATAAATAATGCGGACATCCTTGCTTGCCTCCAGTACCGCTTTGACCTCTGGTGCAGCGCGGCGACAATACCCGCAGTTATAGTCAAAGAACTCGACAAGTGTGACGCTGCCATCCAAGTTCCCGAAGATCGGGGCATTCTGTTCGAAATCATCGCGCAACTCAGACAGGGCGTCAGTCTGCGCTTCGGCGAGCGCTACATTTTCACGTTCCTGAAGGATTGAAAGCGCTTCGATCAGAATTTCGGGTTTTTCCAAGATCGCTTCAAGTGCGAGACGCTTGATATCTGCTTCATTGAGTTCTTGTGCGGCCACAATAGTAACAGGAAATGCTGCTAATACTGTTGCAAGAACAATTTTCGACAGGCCGCGTCGCGCTAATAACATCTTGAATCCTTCCTAGGATTGGGGGGTATCCGGGGGTGATTGAGTTATCTTCCCCAGAAAATCTTCTGCTGAAAAGCTATCAAAAACACGCTGATCTCGCCAAGGCAGTATTCTAAGTTGCGGGATACAGGATCACACGCGTGTCCAGCGGGACTTTATCATAAAATTGGACAATCTGATCGTTCACCAATCTGGCGCACCCGTTTGAGACTGCACGGCCGATAGTACTTGGGTCATTTGTGCCATGCACACGCAAAAAGGTATCGCCGCGACCCGGTTGAAAGAGGTAGAGGGCGCGCGCACCTAGAGGGTTGCTCAAACCGCCAGGCATTCCATTCCGTAATGGCCCATATTTCTGAGGCTCACGACGCAACATGCCCGGGGTCGGTGTCCAGCTGGGCCATTCCTTCTTTGCCCCAACATAGAATTCGCCTGCCTCATGAAGACCTGGGCGACCGATCCCGACGGTGTACCGAATTGCAGTGTTATCCGGTTGGGTCCAGAACAGGGCAAACTGGCTTGGTACAACATGAATTTCGTAGGGAGCAGCGCCCGCTGGAATGCTTACTAATTGAGGCAAGTACTCCGGCGGCAAATCATACTTTGGAAGCACTACATGAGCTGAAACCGGTTGACTGCCCAAAACGCCGACAGCCCCGGCGGCAAGGAGAAATTTTCTTCGCTTCATGAGGCTATGGCTTTCGGATAGTGGACGTAGAATGAGCCCTGGTACACGAGCTCAGACTTTAACAAGTCATGCGGAATCAAAACAGTTTCACTTGTGTTCCTACTTCGGCCAAAGCGAACAATTCTTTGATATGTTCGTTGTAAAGACCGATGCATCCGTTCGACGATTGGCGGCCAATCTTCCGCGTGTCCCCCGTTCCGTGGACGCGATAATATTGCCATGAAAGGTAGAGCGCATGCGTGCCCAAGGGGTTGTCTGGACCGGGTGGAAAATAATCCGGCCAATCAGGGTTGCGGATTTTCATCGAAGGGGTGGGACGCCAGCTCGGCCCTTCCACTTTCTTGATAACGCTGGTGTATCCCCGTTTTGTCAGTTCTTCAGATTCTGGAACGCTGGATGGATAGAGCTTATAGACGCTTTCATCCTCTGACCAATATTGCACCGCTCGGGAATCGATGTCGCAAAGGATTGCTCCGTTGTTTAGATTGTCGAAGTGATCCCTCCAGTTTGAGGTGCTGAAAGATGAAATATTGCGGCGCACTGGTGGTGAAGCAAGAGGTGCTGTGGTTTGCGCGGTTGCAACGCCTGTTCCTAGGAACACCCCACTTGCGGCCGCACCGAGCAGTGCCCCACGACGTGAAATAGAGGAGTCTTTAACTAGCTTCATGATGAATCCTTCGCTCTTGCCTGTTTTCGTTGGTTTACAACCTTCACCCACTGGAGCTTCAAACAACTTGTAATCACAAAAGCGTGAGGGGAATGATGGGGGGGGGCGCAGGTCAGCCAATCACATTTGTCTTATGCCCCATTATCTTGGAGGTTACACAAGCACGTCCGTGGCTATAGGATGCAGTGGTCAAAGCTTATAGTGCGATCATTCGCGCTATGATGGCTTGCATAGGTTGATCTGGTCCTAAATGAGCTGTTCAATGATGAAAGAGGGAATGCAGCTTTCGCTCGCGTTTCCAAGGAACACTACGACATCAAAAGGAACGGTAAGAATGAAATTTAGCACGAGTGGTCTTGGTTTTGCGATACTGGCGCTTGGAGGGTGCGCTGATTTTGACGGCCAAGCAGGCACCTCAACCGACGGATTCATCAAAGAATTGCCAGAAGGTGTTCTTGAAATAGCCGCGCCGTTCCAAGATTTGAACGCCGTTCAGATTGAGCCGACAGACGGATGCTTCGTTTATCGTTATGTCGGTCCCGTTGAGACAACCTATTTGCCGTTGAGATCGAAAAGGGGCAACCCAATTTGTACCAGGCCGCAAGGGGTGCCCGCGACTGGTTGATACAGCCGCAGGCATGAATTATCTCGATAATATTAGGTGCAGACCGGCTGCATGCTTAGCTCTGTGCGGTGATTCTATCTTCAGGCGGATACAAGTACGCTGTCGATCCAGTGGATACCTGATCATAAAGCCCATTGATGTGAGCCATAACCATACGCACACATCCTGAACTTGCGCGTCCTCCAATCGATTTTGGACTGGGTGTGCCGTGGATGCGCAAATACGTATCGCGATTGCCAACAAAAAGGTAAAGCGCCCGGGAACCCAGCGGATTGGTAGGCCCTCCATCCACCCCGTCGGCGACAGGACCGTAAACCGACGGTTCCCGCTCGATCATCGCAGGTGTAGGCGTCCACGTTGGCCACTGGGTTTTTCGCCGGATCAAATATGTGCCTGGCTCGTATAGATTGCCCTTAGCAATCGCAACGCCATATCTCATCGCTGTTCCGTCGTTGCGGATATGATAGATATAGCGTGCGACGGCATCGACATGGATGTCACCCGGCGTAAGGCCATCGTTTGCCTGCACGAGCTGAGGAAGAAAACGCGGGTGAAAGCCCCACGGATTGGACGTAGAAGGATCATAGTTTGAAGGCGTTACCTGAGCATCCCAAGCCGCCCACTTCGATCTGTCAGATGTTGGAGCGGCCAATACTGCTTGAGGGATTGGTGCCGAAAACAATGCGGCGGTTGAAAGGACAAAGTGGCGTCTGGTTAACATAACAATGCAACCTCCTAGTAAATGTGTTTGGAAAACATATGCCAGTGACCTTATGAAATTCCAAGTGGAACCAATCACATGTTCGTGCAAAGGCTATAGTTGCAACGTCCTGTTTCCCGTTTAACGCTCCTTGGAGATGCGCCCAAAGGGTCCGATGTACCACCTGCCCCACTTGCGTTTTTCATTAGAAGAACCTTCTGGTCGTCATCAGATATTCTGCATAGGCGTCACCGTATTTTTCCAACAACCAAGGCTCTTCCGAAAAGGGTGCCAGAGCAAGCGCCACAATGCCTGTGAAGATCACCGGCCAAGACATAATCGAAGCAGATAGGATTCCAATCCCAACAAGGATCGCGATATCTGCCAGATATTGAGGGTTTCGGGAATATCTATAAAGGCCGGTGGTTCGCAGAGATCCTTTTGCTCCGCTCGTCGCCGCGAAGCCAAGATGAAGTACGCCAGCCCACACCACGACATTACCAAAAATGAGCAGGACCAGCCCCAATCCCCACCGCAAGAATGCAGGGACATCCAAAATGCCCCATTCGACAAAGCCTATGAAAATTGCTGAGCCGAAGCCGATACAAGTGAGAGTCCAAACCGCGATCCGATGCATCGCTGTCGACTGTTCGGGCGGCCAAACACGCTGTTTTGGTCGGTAAATTGACCATGCCAAACCAAGGATCAATAAACTGTTGGCAAGGCACCCAAGTATTGCTGCAAGCACTGTGAACTCATTCATGGCCATACCGTGTGGCCTCTTCGTGCTTGTCGCATAATCGCTCGAATTCCAGTGTCGAATGAGAAATGCCGAACTCCTCTTCCAGGCGGGCTTTGATTTTCTTCTTCAGAGTCTCCAGATCGTCCCAGCGTGCGTCCTCGATCACCACATGAGTGTCGAGCGCCGCTTGATGTTCCTGCATTTGCCAGAAATGCGCGTGATGCAGTTCTTCGACGCCGTCGATGTCCTCAATGGCCGCAATCACAGCGTCGATGTCCACATCCGGTGGACTGCCGAGCATAAGTGTCCGGATAGGTCCGCCGATTTCGGTAAAGGCGAGCCAAAGTATATATGCAGCGATACCTATGGTAATTGCCGGATCAACCCAACGGATATCGTAGAGCAGGATCAGACCGCCGCCGACGATAACTGCGACGGATGCCAAAGCATCACTGAGGTTGTGCAAGAACAACGCACGGATGTTCACGCTCCCCTTTTGCATGGAATACGTGAGCATCGCGGTGAGCGTGTCGACCGCTAAAGCGACGCAACCAAGAATTACGACTGTCCAGCCCTCGATCTGCGGTGGATCCGCGAAGCGCATTGCACCCTCGTAGACAAGATACATCCCAATGATAATCAGCGACGTGTAGTTGATCAGCGCTGCAACGATTTCGATCCTGCCATAGCCAAAGGTCATCTTTGCATCTGCCGGGCGGCGGGCGATTTTGCGCGCGCCAAAGGCGATGACGAGTGAGGCCATATCCGAGAAGTTATGTATGGCATCGGCGATCAACGCGAGGCTTCCCGAAAGAATTCCGCCAACGATTTGAGCAACGGTCAGCAGACCATTCGCCCAAATGGCGACTCCAACGCGACGGTCTCCCGACTGCGGGTCTATTCCGTGATCATGAGGCATTCAGTGCCCTTCTCTCAATATTCAGGACCATCCCATTGCCCCTCCCTTCGAAGACAAACTTAGGCACCTAACAAAAAGGTCGCGGGTCATGGCCAGAAGCCCCTCGGTCGCGAGTAAAATTGCGGAAACAATTGTTAGCGGAACAGCGATGATGACATGAAACATTGGAATTGCAGTTATTACCCGCAAATGGACCCAACCAGCGGTCATGGCGATCCAACCCCGCCTTCACGAACAAACTGTACAGAATTGGTTTCAGCCATCGGGATCACTGGAACAACCCCACTGCGTATTCGTCGCACGCGGGCATTCATCCAGTGACGGATCAGATATCGATAAAGCAGCCCACGAAGACCTCCAAAGGATTGTTGATGCTGCGCATAAAAGTCGTCTGGCGTGTCGAACAGACCAAGATCGGCGTTAATGCCGGTTTTTTGGATGAAGGTATCTGTTCCGCTCCATTCGATGGATGGTGAAGAAAGGCGGTCTGTTCCGACCCCATAGGCACACAGACTGTCGTTATCGCGAACAAATCTGTCCTGAAGAGCAGACAAAACCGCGTCGTCCAAAATAAAGCCTTCCAGATTGATCCAACGCCCTCGATGCAAGATTTCCACCCAGCTATGAAGGATGCTCTCAGGCGCAATCGGATAGATGAGTTCTGGTACGATCCCACGCTGCAAGGATTTATGGATTGTGAAGCCGTGCAATCGACAAGGGATGTCGACCGCACGCAACAAAGCCATCAATAGCGTGGCCTTGGTGTTGCATTGACCATATCCGTCACGCAGTACTGCTGAGGCTGGCATGTCGTCTGCAGCATTGTAGCCAAAAACGATTTCGTTGCGCACGTAGTCGTAGGCAGCACCAATCCGGTGGAATTCGTCCAAAGACAACCAGCTGCGCTCGCGGATCAGATTTGCGATGGCGTCCCCATCGAAATCGAGTAATGGCGAAACGCCCAGATGGGTCTTGTTGTCTTCATTCTTCATAGCTCTATCCGACGCATTGTTTGCGATATTCGAAAGATAGGAGCTACAGTTCCTAGAGGTTCAAGAACTTTCTTCCATTGTTATCACGCTCCGATTTCATCATGATTTGTTAGACATTCAGAGTGATCTCGCAGCACTTCAAGAACCTTGCATTCGGCAACGCTTTCGCCATCACACTCGGCAACCATCCGTTTCAACTCCTTCTTGAGGGCCTGAAGGCGTTTGATCCGCTGCTCAACCTGGCGAAGTTGTCGCCGCGCGATAGAATCCGCCTCTGCACAGGATTGAGACGGGTTGTCCGACAGGTCCAGAAGTTCGCGGATTGAGTCGAGCGAAAAACCAAGTTGACGCGAGTGTCGAATAAAGGCGAGGCGATCGAGATCTTTTTCATAATATCGCCGTTGCCCACCTGACGTCCGTCCGGCCTCGTTCATCAATCCAATCTGTTCGTAGTAGCGGATTGTTTGAACCTTGGTCCCAGTCTTCCGCGAGAGCGTACCAATTGCCAGCATGTGCATTCCTTTATCTAAAGTCACTGCAGCTTATCAAAGTGCTAACTCCCTTGAAAAGCCAAAGGCTTCACAAAGTCGTGACATAATATCCTACCAAGCATCTTTTTGCTTGAACCTCTATCAGCTGTAGCTTGTATCCCACCCGAGAGGTGACTTGTTTTAAGGGCGAAGCTGGCAATGACAAAAGTGCGGATAATTCTCTGGTCCATAGTTGCGGTGGCGATCGCCATCGTTGGTGGTTTTTGGATATCAGAGCGTGGCCAGCTACCGGTTGCAGCCACTCGCCTGCCTGCAGCGGAGACTGTTTTAGCTGATTTTGAATTGACCGATCACAATGGCATGATGCGGACCGACGAAGAATTCCGTGGGCGATGGATGCTCGTCTTTTTTGGGTTCACTAACTGTCCGGACGTCTGCCCCATGGGCCTGGCAACAATCGCACAGGCAATGGATGATCTGGGCGCAGAAGGTGAAGCGGTACAGCCCCTTTTCATCACAGTTGACCCGGAACGGGACACGCCCAGTGTTCTGGCCAACTATATCCCACAATTTGGCCCCAGCATCCTCGGGCTAAGCGGCCCGCAGGAACAGACCCAACAAACTGCCAAAGCTTTCAAAGTCTATTATCAGCGCGATGAGGATGAATCTGCACCCGATGGATACACCATGGGCCATACTTCATCTTTTCTTTTGTTCGATCCGCAAGGCGAATTTGTTCGAATATACGAGTACGATTTGGATCCTTCTCAGATCGCCTCTGACCTTCAACAAAGGATTGGATCGTGACAGCGGCTTCCGATCCATCAACGCCAGACAGTCGGTCAGTAACGTTCCTGTTCGCGGCTTGGTTTCTCGCCTTGGCCGCTTCACTTTCCGTTCTGTTCATCGGTGAGGTATTGGGCCAGACCCCGTGTCATCTTTGTTGGTTGCAGCGCGCCTTCATGTTCCCACTCGCCGTCATCCTTGGTATTGCGGCATGGCGTTCCGATCTGTCCATCTGGCGATATACGGTGCCGCTCGCCGTTATAGGCGGTGCTATCGCGCTCTATCATTGGCTGCTATATGCTGGGGTCTTGCCCGAGCCGATTACGCCCTGCACCGCCTCCGGACCATCTTGCACGGATGACGCAATGCTGATCCTTGGCCTGCCAATTCCCGCTCTCTCCTTTTTGACCTTCGGGGTAATATCTGCCCTGCTCCTCCAACTTCGACGGATTGCCTCATGACACGCAAAACCCTTGTTCTCGTAACCCTGACCGCTGTACTGGCGCTTTTCGCCATCGGTGCCTGGTTTGTCTCTCGTCCTAACGTGACCCCGACTGCGACAGCCGCTCCTGTTGAGCAGCAAGACCAACTCGTTCGCGCCTACTCGCCTGTTTTGGGCCGCAAAGACGCTCCAGTGACGATTGTGGAATTTTTTGACCCAGCCTGCGAGGCGTGCCGCGCGTTTCACCCGATTGTGAAACAGATACTGGCGGATAATCCCGATGATGTTCGTGTGGTCATGCGCTACACGCCATTCCACGGGGAAGGGTCTGAGCTGGCAATCAAGATCTTGGAAACAGCAAGATTACAGGATGTCTTCATGCCCGTGCTTGAAGCGCTGCTGGAAAATCAACCGGCTTGGGCATCTCATGGTGCGCCAGCCGCAGAACAGATTATCCAGATCGCGGCGACAGCAGGTTTGGACGTAAATGCCGCCGCGACCCAGATCAAATCCCCAAGTATCGTCGGTATCCTCAATCAGGATCGGGCCGATGTTAAGGCCGTCGGGATCGAGGGCACCCCGACCTTTTTCGTCAACGGAAAGCGATTGACCGACTTCGGTCCAGATCAACTGATCGCGCTTGTACAGGCAGAAGTCCAAGCTACTGCAAACAACTAACATCAGATTGGATAACCCTGACAGTGAGACATATTACAAATACCTTGCGCTGCCTGTCCTTCGGTCTACTGATGGGACTTTCCACAGTTTCTGCAGCGCAAGAAAACGCAGGCGATATCAAGATCGTTGTTGAACAGCCATGGGCGCGTGCCAGCATTGGAACTTCACGCCCCGGTGGCGCGTATCTGGCGCTTCGGAACGAAGGAGATGTACCAGTTTACTTGGTAGGATTGCGGGCCGATATCTCGGCGATGGCTTCCATCCATGAAACCCAGACGAACGACGATGGGATCAGCCGCATGTTGCCTGCAGGTGACATCGAAATCCCAGCTGGAGGAACGCTGGCACTCGAACCGGGTAGCTATCATATCATGTTGATGAAATTGCAGTCGCCACTCGTGGAAGGCGAGACTTTCCCGATGACCCTACTCTTTTCGGATGGGTTGGAGATGGAAGTTGTAGTGCCTGTCCTGCGTATCGGCGCACGCGGCCCCGAAGGCTGACGCCAACATGAAACAGATTGGTAAAATCTTGATTGCCTGCGGCTTGGCGATATTAGCCGTTCTTTTCATCGGATGGTGGCAGGTTGATGGGCCGGGTGCGGCGTCGGTGCCGGGAAAACGTTCCCTACCGCTGACAGAAATGGACTTTGAATTGACCAATCAGACCGGTGAAGCTGTCGGCCCGAAAACGCTCATTGGCCAGCCAAGTCTTGTCTTCTTTGGCTTCACCTATTGTCCGGACGTCTGTCCAACGACGCTTTCGGACATTTCCGCGTGGCTCGACGAGATTGGTCCGGACGCAGAGGCCCTTAACACCATCCTCATTTCCGTGGATCCAGACCGAGATACCGTCGAAGTGATGGCCGAATATGTCTCCTACTTTCATCCACAGATTCAAGGTTGGACCGGTTCAGATGTCCAAGTCGCCTCTGCTGCGGCAGGATTTCGCGCAGTCTATGAAAAGGTGATGCGTGAAGACGGCGACTATACGATGAACCACACAGCAGGGGTTTTCCTGTTCGACGCGACAGGTCGCTTCGTTACAACGATCGATTATCACGAACCGCGCGAATTCGCCGTGCCTAAGATCAGGCGGGCAATGCAAAGCCAAGACGAGAGGGCAGAAACTTGAGATTGAAATATTTCGTGCTGGGAACAGCTGTCAGCGCAGCTGCTATGGCGTCGCTGACCGCCAGAACCATGATGACACCGAACGCGCCAGCTCCGGAAGTGATGGTTCGGGCTGCAGAGCTTTCGCAACCACCAGCAGAACCCTTTTCTTTGGATTTTTCCAATACCTTCGCAACAGAGGTGGTTAACAGTAATGTTACTCTGGCCCCATTGCTTCATTCGTCCGATTTCACTCGGCCTGATGAGCTGATGGCAGTTACACAAGCTCTTGCTATCCCTGTTTGGGAAGCGACGGTAACTGATGGAGATACGCTTGATTCAATCCTAACCCGTGCAGACATGGACGCACCGCTGCGGGCCGAAGTAGCTCTTGCCATTGCCGCAGAATACGACTTGCGCAGATTAAGACCCGGCCATGAGCTGCGCGTCAATTTTCAGCCCAACGGGTCCCCCTCATTCGTCGCTTTAACAGTCGATGAAGGTGTCCAAATCGAAGTCACACTCGATGGTAAGGTCTTTGGTCGCACTAGACCCCCCGTCCTTACGTCTGTCGAGCAAGCAGGTCAGCTTGTCGTCAGCGGGTCCATTTATACTTCCTTGGATACAGCCGGCATTCCTGCTCGTTTTGCGGTCGATCTGGCCGAAACTTTAAGTGATACAATCGATTTTAGGCGAGATCTTAAAGGCGGCGAGAAACTCAACATCCAATGGGCACAATCGGTCCTTGCTGACGGGTCGAAAGTTGGGCAACCGAAGCTAACCTACGCAGCCCTTGATTTAGCGAAGGATATGTTTGAAATCGTTTGGTCTGACGAGGATAGCGGCAAGGCTACTATTTACTTGAATGGAGAGGTCCTGCGAAGAATAGCACCACCTGTAGAGGGCGCGCGGCTATCTTCGGTTTTTGGCCGACGCAAACATCCAATTTACGGCAACGTTCGAATGCACACAGGTGTCGATTACGCAGCCGCCAAAGGGACGCCAATTAGCGCGACCGCACCGGGCCGGGTTTCCTTTATTGGGTGGCAGAACGGCTATGGCCAAGTGGTAGAAATATCTCACGGCTCCAACACGATGACCCGGTATGCCCATTTGAGCGCCGTACCCAATGGACTGAAAACCGGAAACCGCGTTCTTGCCGGAGAAGTGATTGGTCAGGTCGGCAAGACAGGTACGGCGACAGCTCCTAACTTGCACTACGAAGTGCATGTAGACGGGCGTCCGATCGACCCGCTTGGAAAGGAACTGATAGCCTCGGTCGAAAATTCTGATACCGCGGGTGCGTCAGCGCTCCTTGTGAAAACACGCGCGCTATTTACAGCGACGCTCAGCGACAAAATATGAACAATCGAGTAGGATAACGCATGTTCCCCAAAATTGAACTGATCTTTGGCGCTGTGCTGCTGGCGACCGTGTCAACGGCCGCCGCTGCCCAGACGGCCATTCAAGTCGCCAAGACGCGCGGCTGCGGCTGCTGCGTGGCATGGATGGACAGACTTTCAGACGCTGGTTTCTTACCGGAGGGCGAAAATATTGGGGGAGCACTGATCCGTTTAAAAATGGATCGGGGTATCCCTGTTGCAATGTTTTCATGCCACACCGCAACAGTCGAGGGCTACACGATAGAAGGGCATGTGCCACCTGCCGACATCACGCGTCTTCTTGAGGAACGCCCGGATGCGATCGGTCTTGCGGTGCCCGGTATGCCAATCGGCTCACCCGGCATGGATTTTGGGGAAACTTCCGACGCCTACGATGTCTTTTTGGTGAAAAAGGACGGTAGCACCGAGATATTCTCTTCCTATCTGGCAAGTTGAACATGGAGGCGCTCACGACCCTATCTCCCATCGCCTTGGGCTTTTATGGAAGCCTTGCAGCTGGTCTTATGACGTCCGTCGGTGCCGTTCCGGTTCTCTTTGGCAGCACGCCCTCGCGAAAATGGCGCGACATCTCTCTTGGCTTTGCCGCAGGGGTGATGCTGGCGGCTTCGTTCTTCTCGTTGATCATTCCAGCGCTCGATGCAGCCGAACTACGATATGGGGATGGGGCGATCCCGGCACTTATCGTCTGTATAGCGATCTTGCTTGGGATGGGGGCAGTTGCCATTATGAATGAAGTGATCCCGCATGAGCATTTCAGTTCAGGGCGCGAAGGTCCTGAGGCCGCATCTCTGCGTCGAGTTTGGTTATTTATCATAGCAATCACCATTCACAACGCCCCAGAGGGTCTGGCCGTTGGGGTCGCGTTCGGCGCGGACGGGTTTGCGGGGGGATTTCCAGTTGCATTGGGTATCGGATTGCAGAACGCGCCAGAAGGACTGGCGGTCGCGGTTGCATTGCTTGGTGAGCGATACTCTGCAAAACGGGCCTTTAGCATCGCAGCTCTCACTGGCTTGGTTGAGCCTGTCACCGGCTTTCTTGGTGCTGCAGTTATCGTGGTTGCTCAACCCCTTTTGCCTTGGGGTCTCGCCTTCGCGGCGGGCGCTATGCTCTACGTCATCAGTCACGAGATCATCCCCGAAACCCACCGCAGTGGACATCAGAAACAAGCAACGACCGGGTTAGCAATCGGTCTGGTTGTCATGCTGTTCCTCGACGTTTGGTTAGGCTGAAACATGGCAATCCGTTCTCTGGGAATTTGTGCAGCCGTCATTGCATTTGCTGCCGACCAAGCGTCGAAAGCATTCGTGCTTGTAAATGCAGAAACGTTAGCCGCTGGCGTTAATGTCGCGCCCAGTTTCAACTTGGTTTTTCACCGTAACACCGGCGTTACCTTTGGTCTTCTACAGGGCACGCCATGGTGGGCGTTAGCTATCGTTGCGACCGCTGTTGTCCTGTTTCTGGCCATTTCGCTGGTACGGGCGACTGCAATAAGTGAAGCCGTTGCCTATGGTGTGGTTATTGGTGGCGCTCTTGGAAATATTCTGGATCGCATCCGCTTCGGCGGCGTAACTGATTTTCTGGATTTCTATATTGGAACGACACACTGGCCTGCATTCAATTTGGCAGACGTGTTTGTGGTTTGTGGCGTTGGTCTTCTGCTGATCACTGCTGGTCGGGAACATGCCGCCATAAAAAAAGCGCCTGAATAGAGAGTGAGACCCTCAATTAGCATTTCCAGTCTTGGTCCAAGGTTTAGGACGAACATAGTCCCGCTTATCGTTGCTGTCGTTCTCGGAGTCAGTGTTGTTTTTGCACTACCGCCGTTCTCAACTCCGTTTGTATTGCCCATCGGTTTTGGTGGGCTGTTTTACCTCACCGCCAACAAGGGTCGAACAAGAGCGTTTCTTACCGGATGGGCTTTCGGCTTCGGCTTTTTCCTGTTCGGACTGTCATGGATTGCGGAAAGCTTTTTTGTTGATGCTGAACGTTTCGGTTGGATGGCCGCCCCTGCCGTGATCGGGCTGGCAGGGGCGCTTGCGCTCTTTCCAGCGGCGGCGATGGCGGTTTTCGCCGCAACCAAGACGACAGGGGTGTCAGGCACCCTTGTCTTTGCTGCGTGCTGGTCTGGATCCGAATGGCTGCGCGGCACCGTTCTTACTGGGTTTCCCTGGAACCTGATTGCTTACGCATGGGTCGATTACGATGTCCCGCGCCAGATGGCAGCGCTTTTCGGCAGTTATGGCCTAGGTTTGCTCACTGTGCTGCTCTCTACCTTGCCCACGGTGATTTTCAGGCGAGATCGTTGGCAGAGCGGGCTTGCAACCACGATGTTTGTCATATTGGTCGCGGGTATATGGATTAATGGCGAAGCGCATCTGACCGGTGAAGATCAGCAAACCGCGGTCAATGTTAGAATTGTTCAGGGTAACATCCCACAGCGGCAAAAGTGGGATCCAGCGTTTCGAGAGCGCAACATCGCCCGTTATCTGGATTTGTCTGCACGGCCGGGCCAGTTTGACATCCTGCTTTGGCCTGAGAGTGCATTTCCTGGATACCTCGATGAAGATCAGTGGATGCTGGGAGAGATCGCGAAGCTTTTGACTGATAATGCCGTCCTGCTAACGGGGGCGCAAACGCGCGAAAACGTTGACGGCGAACAGCAATACAAAAATGCGGTTCTCGCAATCGACTCAACAGCTCAAATCATAAACCGCTACGCAAAGCATCACCTCGTCCCGTTCGGCGAATACGTGCCCCTTCGAGACCTCCTGCCGCTTAGGCGGTTAACTGCTGGATTGGGTGACTTCGCACCAGGGTCCGGGCCGGAGACGTTTCGCATGCCGCAACTGCCCGGCGTCGGTCTATCAATCTGTTATGAAGCAATCTTCCCCGGAAAAATCATAAATTCGAAAGATCGGCCTGAATGGATTTTTAACGCTACAAACGACGCTTGGTTCGGCGCATCAATTGGCCCAAGCCAGCATCTGGCATCTTCAAGAATGCGCGCCGTCGAAGAGGGGCTTCCCTTTGTCCGCGCAGCCAATACCGGCATATCAGCCATCATAGATGGTAATGGTCGCCTGATCTCACATCTCGATTTGGGCGAGACCAATATACTGGACGGCGCTCTGCCTGCGGCGCTCTCACCAACACCATTCTCGAGTTATGGACAGGTGATGTTCTGGTTGGTCTTTGCAGTGAACCTGACGATGGCGGCAATACTAAATTTTAGAAAGGACAGCGTATCATGATGACGATCTTAGCAGCTTTGGCAGGAGCCATATGGGGTGCGTATCTTGCGAAGAAGCGCGGTGGTAACAAGAAAGACATTGCTCAATACGCAGTGAGTTCCGCACTCGTATTTGGCCTTTTCGCAATGGTTGTCTCAATCATTCTCTTAAGGTTCATTTGAACAAAATTGGCGATCTCTACGAAAACCTAGGCGAAGATGTCAATTGGCGTCCCGTCACGAACCATTGCGTAGATGTCTTCTATCTCGCGATCTGACACTGCAATGCACCCTGCTGTCCAGTCGGGTTTGATCGGGTCAATACCCGCTCGCGGCCCGCCATGTATAAAGATATCTCCACCAGGACTGCGGCCCTGTGCGGCTGCATAAGCAATATCCGCTTCATTCGGATAGGATATCCCGACAGACAGATGGAACATGCTGTTTGGATTGCGCTTGTCGACAGTATAAGAGCCTTCCGGTGTTTTTCCGTCACCTTCAAACTGCTTGGGACCCGCGGGTGCAAAGCCGAGGTCAAATTTATACGTCTTCAGGACCTTTGAACTGTTGTAAAGGAAGAGGGTTCGATCGCCCTTGAACATCTGCAAGCGCGTGACCTCTGGACCGTTATAAGTACGAAACTTGTTCGCGCAGCCAGCCAAAGTAAGAGCCAACCCACCCAGAACGGCGAAACGGCGTGTTGTACGTATCATTTTTTGCTCGACCTCTTTTTCTTATTGGCTCAGTTAATATTTGCACAAAGGGGTTTTTGAAATCAATGCCCATGCACCAAGGCACCCTGTGCCATCGTTTCTCCAATTTTCTCGCCCCCTGATGGGTCGGACCGATCCTTCTTGGCCCGAAGCAGCCTCAGCGCGTTGGCTACGACCAGCAGGGAAACGCCGACATCCGCAGCGATAGCACCCCACATCGTTGCCATCCCGAAAGCTGTTAAGCCGACGAACAGCGCCTTGGTCGTCAGTGCGATGCCAATATTCTGATGAATGATATTCATTGTTCGACGTGAATGACCGACGAGCCACGGTACCTTGCCAATATCGTCCGTCATCAGCGCGATATCGGCTGTCTCAATCGCTGCGTCAGACCCGACTGCACCCATTGCAATTGCGAAGTGTGCCCGCGCCATGGCCGGTGCATCGTTCACACCGTCGCCGATCATCGCCACGACATCGTAGTTGGCAACCAACTCCTCAATCGCCGTCACTTTGTCCTCGGGCAGCAGCTCTGCGCGAACTTCGTCAATGCCGACCTCTGCCGCGACGGCGCGCGCTGTGCGCTCGTTGTCACCCGTTAACATGATGATCTTTTTCACCCCTTGGGCATGGAGGCGTGCCACCACTCCCTTTGCATCCGGTCGGATGCGGTCGCGCAATTCGATTAGACCCAGCAAACGATCCCCGGACCCGACGGCAACAAGCGTACTTCCAGCTCCCTCAATCCGTTCCAATAGGTCACGGGGAATGGTATCACCCAGTCCTTTTTCGGTGGCAAAGCGGTCGGAACCAAGCCACACAGATTGCCCTTCCCATGATCCCTCTACGCCGCGACCCGGCACAGTTTTCGTGTCCGTAGCCACCGATTGCTTCAATCCGTCGCGTTCACCGCGCGCAAGGATAGCGCGTGCCAGCGGGTGGGATGAGCGGGCTTCCAGCGCAACAGCGGCACTCAAGAGGTCACGCTCGGCAGTGCCACCCAAGGGATGCAGACCCGCGACTTCCGGTTCACCCATGGTGATCGTTCCGGTCTTGTCCATCGCCAGTGCGGTCAGGCGTGAGGGGGCTTCGACATAGGCGCCGCCCTTGATCAGCACGCCGTTGCGTGCCGACGCCGCGAGAGATGCAACGATGGAAACAGGCGTGGAGATCACAAGCGCACAAGGGCAAGCGATCACAAGCAGCACAAGCGCGTTATAGAACCAATAGTTCCACGCCCCTGCAAAGAGAAGCGGCGGGACAACGGCGATTAGAACCGCCAGCACCATGACGATAGGCGTGTAGATGCGCGCAAACTTCGTGACCCATTGTTCGACCTCGGCTCGGCGCGAATGCGCATCTCCTACCATGCGGATAATCTTCGACAGAACGGTATCGCCTGCGGCTTTCGTCGCCCTAACCATCATTGTTCCGTCACCGTTGATCGTACCGGCATAAACCTCATCGCCGGTTTCTTTGGCGACCAGCGCGCTTTCACCAGTGATCGGGGCCTGATCGACATCACCGCGACCCTCGGTCACTTCGCCATCAAGCGGAATTCGATCCCCGCCCCGCACAACAAAGCGATCTCCAATGGCAACCTCTGCTGCAAGAACATCGGCCTCAGACCCATCTGCACGAATGACCCGCGCCGTCGGTGGTGCCAGATCAAGCAAGGCCGAAACCGCATTGCGGGCCCGCCCGACACTCCAAGACTCTAGCGTGAGAGATAGCGCAAAGAAGAAGGCGACCGTCGCAGCTTCAAAGAATTCACCCAGTCCGATCGCACCGGCCACAGCGACGATCATCAATAGGTTCATGTCCGGCGACAACCGGCGCGCAGCCGACCAGGCTTTGGGCGCGACCAGCCAGGCACCGAACACGACTGCCAGCAAAAACAGACCCATCTCGATCAGAGGCATTGAGGTTTCGCCATGACCAGAAAACAGCCGTAACGCACCCCCTGCCCCGGTCTCGACGATATGGTAGAGGAATCCCGCCGCCCACAAACCGCCGCTCAGACCTGTGAACAGACGCTGGCGGGCGAAATGCTCCGCCTGATCCGCTTCGGCGCTTTCGGCGTTCCACATTTTCGCGCTCATTCCGGTCGAGCCAACGATCTTGATAATTTTGTCATCGCTAAGCGGCTTGGCGCCTTCGAGGATGGTCATACGCCCATTGATCACGTCGAAAGCCAGATGCTCACTCCCTCCAACCTCCGGCCCGACAACCTTGCTCAGGATCGCAACTTCGTCCGCGCAGTCGAGCCCATTTACGCGAAAACTGCGGCCTGAATTTGGCGGCGGCGCTGGCTGCGCCAATGTATCCGCGGATGCGCCGCAGCAAGTATCTTCTTCGTGATCGTGAGCGGCATCATGTGGCATCTTGGCGTCCTTTAACACTTTTCCTTTCCGGTGTAGGAGCTTCAGTAACTAGAGGTGCAAGTCAAAAGTTTGTATATCTTGAAAGGTGAACGCGACCGCGCCTGATCTTCGAAAAGACCCCTGTTGCAAGAATTTTGGCGCAAGTTCCATGGGTGAACGCGCTTCCCAGCAGATAATCCCTAAAAACTCAGGATCGGCACCGCTCACTCAGATCTATCCGATCGTCGAAAGAATGGGAAAGGTGCCAAGCAGCCAATACGCAAACCGTGAAAGCTGCCCAGTGATGACCGCAACTCCCATAACGACCATGGCAATCCCCGCTCCCATGTAAAGCCAGCGTCCGGCCTTGCTGATCCCCCGGATGCGCGCTGCAATAGCATCGGTAAAAAGCGCGGCAAGCAAAAACGGGATGCCAAGCCCTGCCGAGTAAATTGCGAGCAACGAGATACCGTCAGACATCCCGCCTGAGGTCGAACTCAGCGTCAGGATCGCTCCGAGTATGGGACCAATGCAGGGTGTCCAACCAAAGGCGAATGCAAGACCCAGCACGTAAGCCCCGAATGGACGTCCCCCCGGAATGTTGAGGTTCAACCTGGTATCACGCGACAATGCCGGAATGCGGAACACGCCCAGCATAACCAAACCAAACAGTATGATGATCCCACCACCAAGATAATTGAGTTCAGCCCGCCATGTCAGCAAAAGCGATCCGAGCGCGCTGGCACCGGCCCCAAGGGCGATAAAGACCGTCGAGAACCCCAGAACGAAACAGGCGCTTAACCCCAAAGCTCCGGCCCGTGCCCGCATCCCAACCTGACGGGTCGTGCGCAGACCGGGCTGACCGGCGATGAAAGAGACATAGCCAGGCACCAAGGGAAGAACGCAGGGTGACAGAAACGATATGGCCCCCGCCAAAAAGGCCGCAAGGATACCAATACCAGAAATATCCATCGCTATAACTCATCTGCATTGAAAGGACGCGAAGCCCACCAAAAGGTGGCTATCGGGATAAAGATCCATTGCAAGACAGGCGACAGTCCCGCATCGAGAATAGGAATAATTGGCATGAGATCCGAATAGGCCCAAGCCGCCCGGATCACAATATTCAGCCATTCACTGAACAGCGTGTAAGCTAGGCCGAATGCAACAGTGAGAACAGTCACCTGCTGGCGTGTCTGTCGGGCGAAGGGCCAGCCTTGACCGGCCAGCATCAACGCCAGCATGAGCGCACTCATCGCGATTAGAATGTCTCCCCCTGTACAATGAAGCGCCGCGAAAACAATCTCGCCCCAGCTGCCCTCATTCCAGATCGTATAGAGCGGCATGTGCGCGAATTCCCAGATCAGGTTTGCGGGGATGATCACTGAAAAATAGCGGCGCAGGGCACGCAGTGAAATCTGTGCCCCGTGCCTGCCAATTGACCGGGTGGACGCAAGGCTCATCGAAAAATACCACTCAGCCGGCTCGACCAACTTGTGCCAGTCCCGCCCTTCATACAAAGCCCCAGTCCGCACATCACGCCACAGGGTGCAAGCGATACAAGGATCGGCGCAAGCCCTGTTGCGGTCAGCCATCCCCAATTCAGGGCCAATCCGCTCCCGATCATAATGATTACACTAACAAGCAGTAAGCGCCTGCGCGTCATCCATTGCGGCCGACGGCCAATGACTGACGCATCCTCGCTGCCAGTGTCATGCTGTGAAATTTGAACCATCTGGTTGCTGCCTTTTGATGTTGGGCGTTCGATCATTCCAGTTGCTGTAGGGTCAAGGTGCCGTGATGAAATTCCCATAGTACTCATTCGATAAACCCCCTCAGGAACGCTATCATCTCAGGATCATCCCATTCTGCCGGTCCGACAAGCCGCCCTAGTTCCTGACCTTGTCTATTGATCAGAATTGTCGTTGGTAAACCGACCGTGCGTAAGGCAGTGGCTGACAACATGGTCTTATCGACATACGTTTTCAGATGTTTCACACCGATTTCATCATAGAACTTCCGCACAACCGGCGGACCGGCGCGGTCGATAGAGAGGGCAACAACCTCAAAATTGTCGCCGCCGAGCGTCGCCTGCAATGCGTCTAACGTCGGCATTTCTTCGCGACACGGAATGCACCAGGTGGCCCAGACGTTTACCAAAAGCACCTTGCCTTGCAGCGATTCCATATCTTTGCGTGTGCCGTCCTCAAGCAAGAAGCGCACGTTGATTACGGGTTGCGGTTCATCATGAAGCGCAAAGCCTTGTGGCGCTGCAATTGCCCCGCCGACCCAAACGAGGAAAAGAACGACTGTCAGTTTCAGCAAAGTCATTGTGCTACCTTCTCAGGGGCTGAAGATTTCAGTTCGCGAACGATCGGCATGATTGTTTCTTTCAAAACTTTGCGTGTGATAGGCCCGACATGGCGATAGGCGATGGTTCCATCAGCGGCGATGACGTATGTTTCCGGGACACCGTAGACACCCCATTCGATGCCGACGCGGCCATCTCTGTCCGCGCCGATGCGGGTATAGGGGTCACCCAGTTCATCCAACCATGCCCGTGCCTGTTCGGGCGGGTCCTTATAGTTAATACCATAAAGCGGTACCTCGCCAATTTCGGCAAGCTCGATGAACAGCGGATGTTCCGCGCGACATGGAACACACCAGGATGCAAACACGTTCACCATTGAAACATGCCCGGCCAGGTCTTGTGTCGATAATCCGTCGTCCCTGCCAAGGACGGGGGGGAGCGAGAATTCTGGCACAGACTTATCAAGCATCGCCGAGGGCAGCGCCTCGTCGCGGTTGAACAGCCCCCAGGCGAAAAACGCCATCAGTACAAAAGCAACAGCAGGCGCCACCACAAGGCCTGAGACGCGATACCATGGCCGTGTTTGCTGCATTGATTTGTCCGCCCCCCTCATTGCTGCGCCTCGATGTCGGCACGCGTTATATCTTCTTGCGCCGCCCTTTCACGATCGGGCCATGTGCTCTTGATGTAATCGAGGATCGCTTCGATATCTTCGCTCGAAAGTGTGTCTGCAAATCCTGGCATGTCGCTTTCGTACCCGTTCCCTACAATCGCCGCCGTTCCCCGTGTGATGATGTCTGTCAACACGCGGTCGGCATGATGCCAGGTATGTCCCGAAGCATCGTGGGGTGGAGCTGGCAGCCTTCCGTTTGGCAACCGCAAGCGCCAGTCGGGCTGGCCCTCCAGATTTGCGCCATGACAACTTGCGCAGTTTTCCTGATAGAGTGTCTCACCCTCTAAAAGTTCACTATCTTGCGCTTCCGCCGTGCCAGCCGCCGCCAATGTGAGAACCCATAAACCAAGCCACTTTATCATTTTTTCACCCACCTTTTTCGGAGCCAGATGCAGAATAGCGCAATCGCGGCGAGCCCGATCAGTATCAGCAAGATACAAAATGCCCAGATCAACCCCATCGACAGCAAGCTGTCGCCACTGGCAGCGCCGCTACTACGCATCGTGCAGCATTTTATTTACTGTCATCAGAGCGGATATATTTTACCAATGCGATTGCCGCGAGCACGAGCACCACTATGAATAGCAACCACACGAGACCCATACCGATCATCATGCCGCCGCCCATCGTTCCACCATCCATCATCATACTCTTCATCCTTCGCGTTTCTAAAAATTGTATCCGGCACGGTTTCGCGCCGGACAATTGGTTTGCCTATTCGACCGCATAAACCGTCGGGACCACGCCTTCTTCAATGGCGTAAACTTTGAATGGCTCTTGCTTTGCGCCGCCCATACCGGGTGATCCCATCGGCATCCCGGGAAGCGTGACGCCGACGATGTCGGGTTTTTCAGACATGACCTTGTTGACCACATCAATGGGCACATGACCACTGATCACATAATCCCCGATAAAGGACGTATGGCATCCCTGAAAGTCTTCCGGAATACCGGCATCACTGCTGATCTGCACAAGATCATGGGTTGGTTTGACGTCTACCTCAAAGCCATTTTCACGCAGGTAATCAGCATAGCTTTCGCAACAACCGCACTGTGGGTTTTTGTAGAGCGTGACCGTTTCAGCAGCCAAGGGTGCCGCATTCAGGCTCATTGCCAATAGGGCAACACTTCCTGCAGCAGCCAGACTGGTAGATCCGAACAGTTTTTTCATAATCTTCTTCCTTTTCTTCCGTTAATTCTGCGTATTTTTAAGATTTTGTCGCATCCAATTCGACGCGGATAACCCCCATCATACCTGCGGCCTGATGCTCCATGATGTGGCAGTGAAACATCCAGTCTCCGGGGTTGTCGGCCACAAAGGCGATGTCGACCTTTTCGCGTGGTGCCATCATAACGGTATCCTGCCACTCAAGGTGCCGTGTTGGCTGCCCGTTTCGAGCAATCACGCGGAAAGTATGGCCGTGAAGATGGATCGGGTGCGGCCAAGCGGTCCGGTTTTCCATCTCGAAGATGTGCGACGTCCCCAGCGGCAGCGTCAGCAGCGGGTCCATAATGGGTCCATTCGCGGCCTTGCCATTGATGAACCAGATATTGCCTTGGCGCATTTGAACCATCATCGACCCCATGCCGCCACCCATCATCATCTGCCCCATCATTCCGCCATTGAAGACAATCTGATGTCGGGTCGCGTTTTTGATGTCGGGATCAGCCAACGGGTTAGGCGCAAGGACCATTGACCAGTCCGGCACCGTTTGCCGCAAAGCATCAGAGCCATAGGCAAAATCAACCAGCCGGAATTCGAGGTCTTTGTAATAGACGTCATTCACGCTCAGAAGATCGCCGGGCTTTCCAGTAAAATCGATCACAACATCAACGCGCATAGCGGGTCCAATGACGATAATCCCGTCATCTGGTGCGTGCGGCACAACGGGCTGGCCGTCCATCGCGATTACCACAGGATCAAGATCGCCAAAATCCAACCCGAATATCCGGGCATTTGCCGCATTGATCAGGCGCAGGCGAATACGTTCACCAGCCTGAACCGCCATGCGATCAGGTATTTGGCCATTTATCGTGACAGTGTTTCCGATCCGACCGCCATGCATAGCATCGCCTTGATTGCCGAAATCATTCGAGAGCTGACCGTCGTTTGTCATCCGCCAGTCATCCAGCATCCAGGTCACATCACGGTCCACGCGGATCGGTTCAGCCTCTTCGACAATCAGCGGACCATAAAGGCCGCGACCCAACTGTTCGAAACTGCGTTGATGCGGGTGGTACCAGAATGTTCCCGCATCCAGAGCGTCGAACTCATATTGGAAATCACCATTAACCGGGATCGGGTCTTGTGTAAGAAACGCCACCCCATCCATCGCATTTGGCGTACGAATGCCATGCCAATGAATGGTCGTCCCCTCCTGCAGACGGTTTTCAGCCAGAACGCGTATCCGGTCGCCTTGACGGACCCTGATTTCCGAGCCGGGAACGGCACCGTTATAACTCCAGACGTCAGTCAAGCCGTATGGTGCAGGGCGGAGTCCGGCCTTCGAGGGTGCGGCGCGCAAACGAAGCGGCTCGTCGGATTGCTGCGCCACCGCTGCCCGCATCGGCAACATAAGCGATATTGAAGCGAACGCCGCACCGGTGCAAAGCACGCCTCTTCGTGTCATTGGAACTTGTTTGCTCATCGAGACTTTCCTGATCTAAATTGGGCTGCGCTCAGCCACACAGGGGCGATGCACCGCTCAGTCTCCCTGCAGATTGCAAGGCCGAGAATGTATTAGATAGGAAGTTTCGGGGGGAAAGGATCGAGTGCCGGTGCTGTCCCTATTGGGAGCAACAGATCAATGCTCGACCGCATGAGACCGAATGGCTTAGGAAATTGTGTTGAAGATTTCTGCGGCGCAATCATTGCAGATGAACCGCCCAGGCCGCAGGGCACAGTACATCCACTGTCACAGATAATGCCCGCACCATCAGTTGACGGGCATCCCGCACAAGTCTGATCCTGACCGTCCATCTGCATTGCCATGCTGGGTTCTTTCGCCGAACCATATTCAGGCGCAAATACGACGCCAATAGTCAGGACAAGAATCAGGAAAAGGTGCAGTATTGATCTCATGAAAGCACTTATGCAGCCTTCCAGTTGGTGGAGGTCAAGTGCATTTTGGTAACTTGAGCGTGACTATGTGAAATGAACGTCGAAAGATCAAAGGCATCAAGACTCAAATTGACCTCGCTTCATCCATTCCACTGTTTTGTTACGTTTGACGCTGAACCAGCAGCCCTCTTGCTATGTAGTGCGGGCGCGACTACCAGAAAGTTGCATTTTTAAAAGGTTATCCGTAAACGACATGCTTGTCGTGAGATTGCGGCACCAGAAAAGCAGTGTTTGCGTTTCAGTTTCGGTGGGCGTTTTCACCACGCACCATCATCATATGATGTTCTTTGTGGTGATCCTGACTTGCCATCAGCCCAAAGAACCCAAGACCTCTGATCCGCGCAATGACCGCACTATCAGCACTGGTTACTGTCAGCTCCAGACCTTCAGGACTTTCGTTGACTTCGACATTCCAGCGACCATCCTTAGCAAGTTCGGCGGCGTGGGCTGGCACCATGCGGCGAAGAGTTGCGATCGTATCAGCATCACCGCTTGCTAATACACGAACGCCGTTGGTCAACTCCAGCTCTTTGACTGTTGTATGGGTCACAAGGCGATCCATATCCACAAGGTGGTCGCGCAAGGCACCCAGATTGACTTGCGACTAATCCGTTTCCGGATCAGCTTCAAGCACCATGATGATCTCCGACAAGGCCGCAAACGCGCCTTGACCCGGTTCTGTAAGAAGGGAAATAGCAGAGCTGTCATCGTTCATATGTGTGCCATGATCCATCGTTTGCGAATGATCATTTTTTGCTGTCTGAGCAGAGATGTAAGTTGCGCCTCCCAACAGGATTGCAAGAGCTATGGTAAGTGCAGGTTTCATGGCCGTCTCCATCAATAATTTTCGTTTGGGGCTACGCCTTTTCACCTGAACCCTGTATGATATCTATCATGTTAGGATGGCAAAAAATCTTTGATGGGGGATTGGGGCGCAGTCTCAAAGCGGGTGCAACTTTGTTCCGTCGCGAGGATCCTGTGGAATTTATGTATCTTGTGCGGTCCGGCCAAATTGCGTTGGAACGCCCCATGACAGATGGGTCGGCATTAACATTACATATCGCTTCGGAAGGCATGGCGCTTGCGGAAGCTTCGCTATTTGCGGACGCTTACCATTGCGATGCAATCGTCCGCCAACCCGCAATTGTTGCCTACCTGCCCAAGGCTGCCTTTCTGGCGGAACTCCAAAAATCACCCAAAGCGGCTCTCGGTCTGATCGAAACCAGCGCCCGTGAGGTTCAGGCCCAACGCGCCCGCATTGAAATACTCAGACTCCGGCGCGTCTCAGACCGATTGGACGCCTGGTTGGACCTATTCGGTAAACCAGCGAAAGGGGGATGGGTGCGTGTTGCTGATGGCATAGGGGTGTCCCAGCCCGCCCTTTATAGAGAGCTTGCCCGGAGGCGTCAGTAAGGTCGGAGATCGCTCATCCAATGGAAATCATCTAAATAGTTCTTGTAGTTAGGATTTGTTTTCTCATTTGGTTCTTTGATCATCGTTCCTAACCTTTAGCTTTCCGCTCTTTTGTTGACACAGATCACACCCAGTTTCCCGCTGGCCAATTTGCGCGCCTCGCCACAGAGCAGCGGTTGGAATGCTCCTTCTCGAAGACCTCCTGCACTATCGCAATCGGCTTGATACGGCATTGGCGAACAGGTCCATAGTTACGTCACAACATTTTTTCCACCTATATTTGCAAGCATAGCTAGAGTTTCAAAATTGACGCTCCTGGTTTCGAATGTGATATATATCGCGTGGTGAAATACGTGGCCCTATGGCGCATTGCGTCATATGAAATCACGCGACCGCCTTGCTCATAATATTCTAGACCGGCGGCGTGCGTTAGGCATCAGTCAGGAAGAATTGGCGCTGCGTGCAGGGATAAGTCGGGGGTATATGGGCCGCGTCGAGAATTCCAAGTTTTCCGCAACGCTGGATTTAGTTGATAAAATTGCAGGTGCCCTGGAAGTCGATCCTGCGCAATTGTTAGAAAAGCGCTGACTCTGGTGTTTATTGCGCCCCGAACCAGGGCTATCGGTCACCAAGGATCAACAGATCAGCCGAAGGCATTTAACTTTCCAAAAACGCGTCTTTCCGCCATCTCATCTGGTCACCTTCTCCGGTCCACCAAGATGTCGGTGAAAGAACAAGCAACACCGGAATGACCACGCTCTTTCAATACCAGAGATCAAGATAGGGAAACCATGCAAACGAAACCTCTCAAGCTGTCCGCAGTGCCAACCTACCTTCTATCTGACGAATCCAAACTGTTACCCCGTGTGGTTGGATGGCGTTATTCCTGGAACGATGGAGAAACAACCGATGTGTTTTTTGATGCTGATATTAGTCATACCAGCATCATAGCCAAGGAAACCTAGCGCTTTGATATAATGAGAGCTCGCCAGCTAATGTGTTTGAGTGAACGCATATCCTGGCGGTTAAAATCTATAGGTTGCCGGCACTTTTAGCAGCCGTCGGCGGCTTTCTAGGGCCACTGGCTCTTGTGGCGCGTGCGGACATCTTGGCGAAATTAACCTGAACCTCTTCGATGAATTCACCTTTCTCGGTGTCACCGGTATTCTCGGGTGTTGTCCCAGTATTTGTCGCAACTGTGCTCAACTTCGGCACCACCTTCTTGCGTTCGTGGTCAAGTTTCGGAAACGGCAATGGATGAGCTTGGCGTGCCTTATCAATCGGACCAAAATGGCGATCCTCATAGTACCGAATGTGTTTGGCTTTAATTGGATACTGGCCTTCGGGCAGGATCAACACATCATCCAACGGAAACCGCAGAATTTCACTCGATGAGATCAACGGTCGTTCTTCCGATTTCCGGCTGACATTCGCACTGTCGTCCAGATCTTTGATCCGCCGCTGGCTTTCGCTCTTAGATACGATGGTATGTTTCCCCAAAGAGGTAGATATGACCTCCGCGGTTCTGTCATCCTGCGGCGTCATGAATATCTGTATCCCGGCACCGCCGAGCAAAGAGCGCCGACCTGCCTCTCCATAGATCAGGTCCAGCCCAGGCACTGTTTGCGATACAATAAAGTAGCGCCCGCCATAGGAACGGATTGTTTTAATACTGTTCAGAACCAATGGCTGTTTTCCAAGCTGATCAAACTCATCCATCAAGAACATAACCGTATGGGGCTCGTCTTTATCTGGTTCCCGGCGTTGCAGAGATGCGATCGCATCAGCAAAAAGCAACCGGATCAAGGGTGCAAGTGTGGTCAAGTGCTCCGGCTGCACCACAACATATAACGTCTGCTGGTCAGACCTGAATGTTGCAAAATCAAAGTCACTTTCCGACGTGGCCCTCACCACAGATGGATCGTTCCACAACTCGAAGCCCGCGCCATTGATCACCGAGATATAGCTGTCGAGGATCTTTTGGGTCTCGTCCGCCATCTCAATCAGGGTCCGTGCTACGATGGGAATGTTGGTAAGCTCTGCATGCTGGCGGTAGTTATCCGCCCGCGACCCCCCTCCCCCCATTACTTCCGAAGCGTATCCAAGTGCCGGCTTGTCCTGTTCGATTGCAAAGAGGCAGCATGCCACAAACAATCGTTTGCCTGCCTGATAGAAGCTCTTGGCGGAATCGCCTTCGACGACGAGGAACAAATCCGCAAGTGTATTAAGTGCCGTGTATTGCTCGTCGGTGGACGTCATCTGAGCAATTCGGGCCAATGGATTGAATCGATGGGTCCGCGTCACACGGCCCGTTGATCGCTTCCCATCAGGTGAAGGTTGGTCAACATAGTCAAACGGCGAGAAATACCAAACCTTGTTGCCTAGACCCTTTGAGCGATGCACGGAGGTATCCTTGAAGATGTCGCCTTTGACATCAAGCACCACCGCCGAGCCACCGTGGTGCAGCATGTTCGGCTTCACAAACCCCACGCCCTTGCCCCGCCCGGTCGGCGCAATCATGATCGCATGGGGGAACCGGTCCGGATCGGCAGAGACATACGGTTTGTCTGAATTTGGGCTCCCGAGCTTGCCGTAAATGAAACCGTTGCCTGTAATGTCAGCGATCATCTTGTTTTTACGCATCTCGCTCTTGCTTTGGAAATGGGCGTCATCATATTTCGTAAGGCTGCCCCGATAGACCCCCGCAACACCAACAATCGTGAGCGCCGCTGTGATTGCAGCGGTGATAATCAATGCTCCATTGAGCAGATCTGGCGTCGTTTGCAGCAATGACAATGGATACCGAAGGAACCACGGCTCCATGGGATCTATCGAGTTAAGATCCCCGCGTTTGGCCAACACTATATATATAGTCGCGACCATCGACCCGATGTACCCACCCGCCACAACCCCGCCAAGGGTGGCGAAGACGTAGCGCCACCTCGTCTCCATGCCCTGTATCATTGCGCTACCTCAAAGCCCGTAATCGTCTGCAAGATCTGGCCTCGCATCACGCGATGTGGCCCGCTCCTTTGCATGCGCAGGCGTGGTTCGCGCCAACATCTGGAACTGATCAACCGGTTCGCTGTAACGGGACGCAGGATCCACAGCAAGATCAGCTTCATTCTTCAACTCTGATGCAACTGCGGCCCGCACAGCTGGGTCTTTGATTTGATCTTTGAGCGACATTGCATCCCCTGCCCTGACATTACGCAGATCGTCTTCCGACATTTCGCTGCAGAGCCGATCAACGATGGCTTCGATTGCCGGAAGATCCGAAAGTCGCTTGTCTTGCTCTGCCTGTGTCAGCTGATCGCGGGCGATAATCTCCTGCAGGTCGCGCGGCACTTCATAATCTTCAACAATCCGCGCACCATCCTTTGCGAGATCACGTTCTGCCTCCAGATAGAGTGCCCCGACGGCACCATTCTCTTGATCACGCCATGCTGCAACCTGAGCCTCCGTCCTGTCGGAAAGCAAAAAACGCTCAACCATTTCGGCACTGGACGTACCAACACGCTGCAATCTTTCCTCGTCTTGTGCAAAGGTCTGATGCAGCTTTTCGCGTATGCCGTCGAACAACGCATCGACCCCGGAGCCATCGCGGCCCTCTTCCAGCAGCGTATCTCTTGCTGCATGCAGCCCGCGCACAACAAGATTGGCAAATGGATCGTCAGCACCCTCCAAAGTCCGGGTATGACGATCAAAGAACGGCTCAAGAATTGCCGCCTCTTGCAATGATCGCGCCTGTTCGGCAAACTCGGCCTCAAGCTGGATCTTCTCGGATCCAGGCTTCATGTTCTGAATGTCGGACCACGCCTGCTGAGCAGTTTCAACCAATCGCCCTTGAGCTTCGGCCAAACGGGTACCGGGATCGACAGGCGGCACGTCCACGTCTGTTGAGGTCATCAAAGTCATTCCTTCATCCAAATTTTGCGACGCCGTATCAAACAGCGATTTCAAACGGCCCATAAAGCCAGCACCCTGCTCCTGATCACCCGAGAGACCGGCAAGACCACTCAAGCCTTTATACTGTCGGGCGAACCCACGGATCATCGCCTCTCGTTTCATACGCGAGACCGTCGAAAGCGGCTCAACTTCAACTGTGGTCCTCTGCGCGTGCGCAGCCCTGTAGTCAGTCTCTCGCGGAGCATTCTCAATGATACCGCGGGACAACCGCGACGACGCATTCATCGCAACACCATGTTCTGTTGAGATTTTTGCATGTAACTCTCGCATGATGTCGTAGTTCAACTCCGATTTCATACTGATAGAAAGAAACTGGCCCCACTCAACTCCACGTTTATTGACGACAAAATGCGCATGCACATGGTCGGTATCCTGATGCAGCCCTGCAATATACTGCCAGCGGTCCCCAAACTCACCATTGGCAAAGACCGCCTGCCCCCATTCTCGTGCGATGCTTTCAGCAACTTCCACATCTGTGCCATGTGGAAAGCTCAAAATAATGTGGTCGGTATGCCCGCGCTTGGGAGCCCCTGACCATGTACTCGCCCACAAGGGGATGGTGGTTGCTACCGTATTCTTGAACAGGTCCCGCTCGGTTCCGTTCATATTCATCCAGGTTGCTTTCACACCGTCATCGCGTGTGACGTATTCCAACTGCCGCTTTAGCTCCTTGGTGCTGCGTGCACCCCCTGCTGGAACGCGTTTTACCACCGATTGAGGAATGCGCAGAACATTACCGCTTAACGCCCGCGCCGAGCGCGCCGCAGGGCCGCCCAACCGCTGGCGCGCCGGATGATCGCCAAATGTACCTCGGTGCCGTTTACCAATGTCAGGCAGGACATGACCAATGACCGCCTCTTGGACTGTCTCGATATCACCCATCTATCGGCCCCTCCGGCGGGAACACGGCCCGCACAAATGTTTTGCGCCGCCCTGCCCCAACAAACGCAATCAATTGATTGACCATATCATCGACCTTCAAATCCAGACGCTCCAAAAGACTTTCGTCTTCATCGCCCACTTCCAAAGCGCCAGATCTTGCCAAATTTAGCAGTTGATTAAGATCACTGCCAATCGCGTTCAGCTCACGACGCACATTTGCAAGCGCATCAATCTCGCGCGCATCTACCTCCAAAACACCCAAAGAATGCCGCACCAGCCTGCGTCCACCCTCTGAAAGAGTGATGCCAAGCCGATCAACTTCGCTTTTGAACGCGGCATATTCCTCATCTGTCAGGCGCACCTGGAGCTGCTTTCCGCCGGTTGTGACGCTTTTGCGTCGCGTCCCGGCCCGAACTTTTACGACAGATGTTCGATGACGGCCGACCTGTGCCGCAATCGCACTGTCTCCCATCCCCTCAGAGATAAGTTCTTGAATTACCTCTATTTCCTCATCGGTCATCTTTGGGCGAGTCGGCATCTCAGCGCACCTTGTGTCAGTGTGTGCCAAATGAATAACACATACCAGCGTTCCAGCCAAGTATCATTATATACCGCTTTTCTCACCTTCGCAGAAGGGTTCGCATGAGAAAACGAACAGTGTATAATGATTCCGTGTCTCGCCCTCGTTTTTTGCCGTCAGGTAAAAATTAATCAGAAGGCGCGCGTATGTAGACCGCGAAGCGGGCGAAATTCATTCTCGAGGCGCTTTTTCCTCCAAACGAACGCCTCCGTGCCCAATTCACTAGTCAGTGGCCGCCTCGAGCAAATTGAGCTCTATTTCGGTCCATTTTCCTCGGTCTTTCGCCCACACATCCAAAACGCCCAAAAGTCCGTTGCCCACCAATCCACAACGCCCCTTAGCCCTGTTACCTATTCTCCATTGCGCCATTACGTCACATCTCCATCCCGCCTCACCGCCTTCTATCCACATATCCGGCTAGCCACATCCCCTTCTAGCCGTATCTCCATATCTCCGCTTGCCCAAGCCTTTCAGTATCCACATTGCCACGACGCCTCACCCCCGAGCCACCGGAACTCCAATTCCCCGCAGCATCAACTACCCACGTGTCCACACGTCCCGGAACCCGCTCGCCCAGAAAACCACATCGCCCTATTGACTGATCCCCACACGCCCATTATTCCACATCCCCAATGGGTCCGTGCTCCACTCGGGCCCAAAGACGGGCGGCCACTGCGCCAAAAGCCCGCATAGGCACATGGCAAACGAGGCTCGGCATGCAAATCATCACACTCATTCAAACCAAGGGCGGTTCAGGTAAGACAACTGTCGCCATGTCATTGGCGAGCGCAGCGCTCGCCAAAGGAGAGAAGGTTTGTATGTTCGACGGCGACGTGAACCAGCAGTTGCTCGGCTGGCAAACCGCCTATGAAGAAGCCGATTGGGGCCGGGTCAAAAAAGCTCCTTGGCCTGTAACTCTGACAATCAAGCAACCACCAGCAAGCGTTGAAGATCTCTATGCCGAGGTCGAAGCCCTCGAGGCGGCGGGCACTGATCTGTTGATCATCGACACACGGCCAGGGACATACAAGGACACCGATGATCTAGCCCTTGTGGCAGATATCGTCGTTATTCCCGCCAAGCCTGCACAAGCGGAATGGCGATTGGTGCTGAGTGCGTTCAAATGGATGGAAGATCTGTCCAAAACGATTTCAGAAGAGGATTCTTTTCCTCAAGTACGTTCGGTTTTGGCGAATGTCCCCACAAAGATCATTAACGCCGCCGCAAGGGTAGGGGGCAGCAAACTGCCACAGCATGACAAAGTGGTATTGGATAATCTGCTCAAAACCCCGCATTTTGACACCATGCTCCCCAATAGCCGATTGTTTGAGCATTTCTTGCATCACGGGCCCTTGCCCGTCGCTCAATACGCTCACCGCGCAGCGAAGGGCGGCACGCTAATGGCAAACAACTTTGAAGACCTGACGGTGATCTGCATCAGCCTTTATGACGAAATCAAAGGGAGTGCCGCGTAATGGCCAGACGCCCACCTATGAAAATTGCCCCAAGCCCCTCTGAAACCCCTGAACATGATGCGGTGCGCGAGCGCGAGCGCTCAAGCGAAGCCGTCCAGGCCAAAATGCGGGAAGAACGGACGGGTGGTGCGGTGCCTCCGCCTGGACCGACATCCCTCGAAGACGATACGAACGGCAAAGCCAAGGTGGATAAGCCCGCGTCAGGTCCTAAGACAAAAAAGTCAAAAACCGCCCCAAAAGCCTCCGCGGACCCAAAAAACATGCAAGCACCTGCAAAGGCGCAGACAAACACACCGGAATCGGATGCGCCAGCGCCCCGTGTGGAGCAACGCATAAGTGTCGGTGTCCCTGTCTCTCTGGCAACCTCGAAGGCCTTAGAGAAGGCAGCCATCAAGTTGGGCACGGACACAGATTACATCAAGCGCGCCTTGTTGCCGAAGGCCCGCGCGGCCTTTCTTAAGAGGGCGGGCGCAAACAACCTCAAGGCCACGTCCAAATCCATGAAACTGCTTTTTGAGCAACGCATTGACAATGGTGTGGCGCTAATGCCCGTCAAGCTGGTGGTTGACGACGAGATCGAAGCCAGAGTGCGTGGTTTCATCCCCGACCCGCTTGATGTCATTTCCGTGAACCGTCTTGTGGCGGCCTTTGTCGGCGCGGAGTTCGATATCCTTGTCGCAGCACTTTGATCAGCACTTGAGGTCGGGCAGGGGGGTCACATCTTCGAACTGAAGCGCATCCTGACCCGTCACAAATGCGAACGCGCCACCAGCACTGAGAATTCCAACCATCTTGTCCCAGTCCAGCGCGTCGACGCCCACCTCATTTGCACCGCCATCGGTCATCGTAAAGGAAACCTGCGTGCCGTCCGATGCCAGAATTACAAACCGGCTTGGCGCGGGGTCCTTTGGGAAGACCACACGCAGGCTTGCATTTGTAACATTGCTTCCGAAGACGCGATCAGGATCACAAGTCAACGTAACCGTGCCTTCGCCCTGACGAAGCGTGAAGGTCTCAAGGCCACGCGCAATGGCGTTTTCCCATTCTGTTTGCGCAATCGCCGGGGGTGCAGCGAAAAGAACCAAGAGGGCAGGATAGATATGTTTCATAACGCTATATATCTTTCGTTGCTCTCCCCTTTGCCAGCTTCGGGATCGCAGTTCAAGATAAATGCGCCGGAGCGGGCATGGCCGCGCGACTTCTGCGCGACCAGCGCAACAAAGAGCCTGCTTTGATCCCCAGGGTTAGGGCAGCCCCCACTACCTCTAACCCGCACGCACCAAATTTGCCGCCGTTGAGATGGCCGCAAGATCATCAAAGGTATCCCCCACCCCGTTTTGGGGCGGGGCAGGGGCGTTAAGCGGCTTTTCCCAAAGGTATTTCTGCGAGCGTCAGAATATAATCGACGGCTTTTTGCGCCTCTGAGGCTGCCCGAAAGATCGCACGGCTGTCCTCTTTCAAAGCTGCCTGCCAGCCTTCGACGTATGCGGCACTTTGCCCAAAATCAGGTTCCACGCCAATATGAGCGCCAAGCATGCAGGTACCGATCTCTGCAACCAATTCCTCAAAAGCATAGGCCTTGCGGTCTGCAAAGCGGCGCAATCGGTCCAGACGTTTGATTGCCCCTGTCCAATGCACAAGCTCGTGCCCCTGAACGCCGTAATAACGCGCCGCTTCATGAAATGTCTCGATCGGCGGCATGTGGATCCTGTCCCGCGCGATATCATAATAGGCGCGAGGCTCCGTACTTGTCTCCATTTTTGCGCCAGTGGCGGCAAAGAAGGCGTCAAGACCGGCATCGGCCTTTGTGCCCAGATCGCGTGGCGGTTCGGGCTTCACGTAGAATGCCTTGTCGAGCCCCTCGATCTGGTCTGCGTTGAAGACGCGGTAAGCACGACAATAGCCGATCTTTTTGGCATCTGTCGCAGCAGACATCGGATCATTGAGGCTGCTGCTCTCTTTTTCGCCGTCAAAAGTGCCGTATTTGACAACGGTTGCCGATTTTTGGCCCTTGGTGACTTGCCCGCCCAAATCTTGCGCCTGTCGGTAGGTCAACCAACGGTTTGACACATAGCCGTGCTCGGCTGCCACAGCCCAGAGCATCACAACATTGATGCCGCGGTACGCCTCGCCATTCCACCGCAGCGGCATTGCCGCACCAATGCTACCGCCCGTCCAGGGCCTGCGCCACGGCGGCGTGCCCCCTGCGATTTGAGTGATAATTTGATCTGTAACGTGATCGTAAACGTCGAATTTCGACTTAGCCATTTTGGCCTCCTAAAAAACATGGAGTTGGTTTTGAACAAAGCCCGCGAGGGCGCCTGTTTCAAAACCTGCTCCCGGCGAGGGTGGGGGGTGCAAACGCAATGCAAATCGATGGGGGTGGTGCGGCCCGCAGGCGTCAGCCGAGGACACGGCCCCGTCTATTTGCATTGCGGGCGCGGGGGGCGAAGCCCCCAAGGCCTTGAAAGCTGAAAGGCCTTTACGAAGGCAGGTTGGTGCGACCAGAGCCGACCAGATCACCGAAAAAGCAACTCACTGGGGCCGATGGATATAGCATCGCCATATCCGCGAGACATTTCTCGACCTCGGAGCGGTTCATGTCGTCGAACTCGTGCAGGGTGAGGATTTCCCCACCCGCTACCGCCATCGTTTTGACGATAAGGTCGTAAAACTCTGGCTGCTCGCGGCCCTGAACCAAACGCGCGCCGTCATCGCAGTAGATCATGCCAAAGGCCTGCACTTCCAAACCTGTGGCTTCGTCAACTTCCAGCAGCGATGTGCTTGTCTCGCAGACTTCGCAGAATTTCTCGTCATAGATGGAATGAAGGACCCACTCACCTGTGTCTGCGTCCCAAGATGCGTAAGCATCTGCACGGACATTTTCTGAGCCACAGGTCGCGCAAATGACATGGGTTCGGCTGACAGCGCTGTTCTGTGTTGCTGTTTCAATCGATGTGACGCTAAAGCCGGTGCACGCGACGCCTGAGGTGCTGTCTGCATCGGTCAACCGGCCGATATCGTCTTCGATCATGGATCGTTGATCGGCTGGGCCAGATGGTGCAGAAAACTCAAAGGTAAGTGCAACGTGGGCAATGATATTCGTTTTCACGACCGCACCTCCTGCACCAAGGCTGCAGTGGACGCCTCAAAGGACGCAGGGCCAGGCCAAGTGACCACTGCGCAATAAAAACGCCCATCAATCTCAAAGAATGCCTCATAGAGGTCACCCATTGTGCATTCCATCATCACAAACCCGATAGAGGTCTGATGAAGGGGCGGCAGGCATTCCAAAAAATACCAGTAAATCTCCTCGGTCGTTTCAAACCACTGGCCAGCTTTAAAGCCAATTTGTGCGTGGGCGGAGCTTGCCTGGTAGCGGTTTATCAGGGCAAAGGTTGCGTCGTAATCGCACCGCCCGTCCGCAATCCGGTCAAGCTCGGGTGGGTGAGTAGCCGTGCGTGATCCATCAAGCGCGGCGATCAGGTCGTCATCATCTTCGAAATACATCTGCTGGGACTCCTTTGGACAGATTAAAAATCAACCCAAAAAGAAGCCCTCTTTCACTTTCCCTTCCCGCCGCCCTAACCGATTGCACCCTCCGAGGGCGGTTCCCAACCCAACCACGCATGCGCCTGAGCCCTGCCGAGAGGCGGGGTGAATGTCCGGAAGGACAAAAACCAATCGGATGGGACGGCGCATGGCGTCGACTGATCCATCCGTCTACTTCCATGCGAGCGGCCATGGCACATGGACGTTCACCACTGGGTGATTGCGCAGCATTTCTTGGTACAAGAAAAGGAGCGGCATTTCTGCCGCTCCAGAACCGGTAGGTTCTTAGTCTTCGGTGACACCTTCCTCTTTGCCTTTTGGCTTGGGAATGAAGGCGACCAGTTCGGTAACGCCGACGGGGTAGTCGAGCTTGATAGAGAGGAAGGTTTCACCACCGTTGGTCTTGGTGTTTTCGAAGACTGCACCAACGCGGCGGTAGCTGGTCTGTTCTTTGCCGTCTTTTGTGAAAGTGACGGGAACTGTGAGGATGTAGTTAATCATTTCTGATCTCCTTGTTTCGATGTGGGTTAACAAGCTGATCGGTTAAGGCGGGGTCGCAAGTTGAAATGCGGAGGGTCCGCACCGAAGGGGTGGAAGCCGTATTTCTGCTTGCCGAAGCGCAGCGCAGGGAACGACCCCGCCGAGATCAGCAACCCATTCATCTCAAAAGAAACAAGGCAGATCAGAACTGTCGCGGCAACACCGCAATCTTGTCACTGGTTCTCTCAATGGACCAAAGATTATAGCTGCCTGCGCAAGATGCTGTCTTCGATATGCCCGTGGCCTTGGTGAAATACAGATCTGCGTGTGAGATTCCCCATCGGTGCCATGACCCTGTCGCCGCGCCAAAGCCGGGCAGGGGGGTGTGCCAAACGAAGCCCTTCGTGCTCTGCGCGGCGGAGATGTAGCTCCCTGATAAGAAAGGTTGCTCAAGAGGCTCAAGCTGACCGACCGTACATGGGCCCGCACAAGGGATCGTCACCCGCAGGGGCGAAGACACATTTGTTGTGGCTTCGGGCGCAGCCTAGAGCCCGTTCAGCTGGTCAAGCTAAGGTGCCATAAACATCGTTGTCATGCAATTTAACGTCATATCCAAGCAATTGACGTGCCAAATTTTGCCAATAGCCAGATCCGGGGTATCCTCATCGTATCTTTTGATCGATGGCCCCACTGCAATTGGATGAAGGGGCGTGCTTTAAGGAAAGAATTTATGTTGAAGAAAATGAGAGACTTAGCCCTGATCATAGTGGCACTCACGTGGGTGCTTCCATCACAGGCGCAGGCATGGAGCAAATTTGGCCATGTCCTGGTTTGTGAAATCGCTTACCGGCAGCTTACAGATGATGCCCGCGATAAATTAAACGCACTGATAGAAAACCAGAGCTTTGAGGACGAGCATGGCGATCAACTTTATCCATCTTTCAATCATGGGTGCCTGCGTGAAGACCAGGTTCGGCAACGCCCGAGCGAGCATTATATCAACTATCCAAGAGATTGGAGTCGCGTCGACAATGCACAATGCCCCGGCGGACGCGACTGCCTTTTGAGTGCAATTGAGCTGGACGCGGAACGGCTGGGTGACACAAGTTTGCCCAATGACGAAAGACTTGCTGCGGCATTGGCTCTCGGCCATTGGATTGGTGATATTCATCAACCAATGCACGTCTCGTTTTCGGATGATCGGGGCGGCAACTCTGTGAACAAACGTGGGCGATGCGGCGCAAGCAATTTGCACGCTGTTTGGGATCGATGCCTCGTGGAAAGACGGGTGATCTTCGTGCGCGAGCCCGCTAACGCGGATGAATATGCAGAATTCACGCCAATGTACCGTGCTGCGGACTGGATGATAGAAGACGCAGATCCTGACGCGATCATGGGTTGGGTTGCTACAGAGCCATGGGAATGGGCAGCAGAGAGCTTTGATCAAATCCGTCAAGCCGAGGTGCACTATTGTATCAAGAAAGAAGATGCCTGTTGGTATTCGGAGACCCTGCGCAGCTATGATGGCGATGAGGATAATCAACGCACCGTCGTGATGGATGAGGCATATCTCGACCGGTTCGGACCCGTGGTTATATCCCGTTTGACACAAGCTGGATATCGTCTCGCCGCAACCATGGAGGCGGCGCTGTCTGACTGAACACTTGATCATCAAGAAATCCGGATAATCATTGGCTCTACAGGCCAAAGCGTGAGTAAAAAAAGGGCCGCCAACCCCTCAAGGCTGGCGACCATTTCTGCAAATCAGGACTTGGATTTCGGCTTGGATGTGCCTGCCGGGTCTGCAATCCGCATAACCGTGATGCCCTTGTCTTCGGCTTTCTGACCGAGATTGAGGGCAACCCCATTGCCGCCGAACAAAACAACGCCCGCAGCGGCGAACTTGTCGTCAAGCATCTCGTCGTTGCATTTGAACGGTGCGGCACGTCCGTGCGCCTTCCAGCGGGGATCAAATTTCGCCTGATGGATACCACGCGCCCGCGCCCAGGATGCTGCAATTAACTCTGCACCCTTGCCGCCTTTATGGCAGAGGAATATCTCCTGATTGCGGTTTTGCTTGATCCGGTCACGAACCCGGTCGAGATAGCGGAAGATCGTATCCACGTCTGTCCAGTCGGTTGCACCCGATACGATCAAAGGTACCCCTTGGATCTTGGAGCTGTCGGCAGTTTCGCGGTCATGCTGTTCAAGGAGCAGTTTTGCTTCAAAGACAGCCCCTGTTTCCCTCGCCCGTGCGCTTGCCCGTGATCCCGATGCAGGGATAAAGGCGTGCCCTGTCTCCTGCTCGTAACATTCGGCAGCTTTTTCGCTCATGACGCCCAAAGCGGCGGTCACATCGCGGATCTGGATGAACTTTTCTTGTGCATCCTCAAGGGCTGTCTCGGATATCTCGGATCCATCATGTGATTTTGCCAAAGCCTTGATCTTGTCGGCAGTTCTGTCGAGTTCGCGGGTCAGGTTGACCTTGCGGCGTTGCAGAATGGTTGCGAGGCCGTGGGCGAGGGGTTCAATTTCCGCTTCCAGACCTGTTCCGCGAAGCTGGCCGAGCATGGCCTCGAAGGTTTCGCGCACAATGGCGTCTTCGAGAACGTCGTCATTCGGAATGGGCAGCTGTGCATCTCTTTCAGTGAGGCCAAAGAGTTCGATTGTCTCGTATGTGGATGCTGTGTCGTAAGCCATGAAGTATCTCCTGAAGCTTGGTTTGGGCCAACCGCATGAGCGCGGGGGCATGTCCAAGTTTTTTGCTCCGAATCTGGTCGGGTCAGGGACGGCGTAGCCGCCAGCTTGGCTGGGCATATAAGTTTTCGAAGCGCGACCTCCCACCACAGAGGAATCTCACCGCCCTGAACAATCGCTGCCACGATCACTGTCGTCGCCGAAAAGTTATGTGATCCTTGACGCGAGCTGATTCGGGAGCGCATCCGGAGGATATGATACCGCTCTCATGTGTGTGTGATTTAGGGTAGGTTTGGCAGGTCTGACGCAGGCAAACGCAGGAAGGGGACGCAGCGGGCGGACGAAGTGACGGGATCGTTTTGCCTCTTCGCAAAACAGACCAAAGCGCAGTCCGCCCGCGCGGCCACCGACCGGAGTGCTCGTGGCCCTGTCAAACCGGGATGCTGGACGCGACATCGCTCTGAGGGCGCATGCCCGAATGTGCGACAGGCGAAAGCCTGTACATTACTTCTTTCCCAGCTCGAGATGATGAGACCGATGGGTTAAGCTCGCTGCGGGCAGGGCCGCTCGGACAAAGGAAAGTATCACACTCGCTAACGCTCGGTCCTGCGTGCGACCACAGTACCTCTTAAAATTCGACGATTGACGTGCGTTTCCACTCAAGCTGTAGAACGTCGCGTATCATTGCCACAATGCGGCTGATTTTATGAATGCTATCAACAGGGCAGTGTCACGCACTGCTTACCCAAACCGGATCAAAAATGACTGCGAAGAGAAGCGTGACCCAGATGAAAGGCAAAGTCCCCACTTAACCGATGAGGAAGACCATGAATTAGGCTTGCCCCAAACGCCCGATTGGACAGACACCATTTCGCTGCAGTTGCGCCAGTGACCATTTTCGTTCAATCCGACAAAAAGGTTCACTGAGTACGGCTTCGTCAAGCGGGTGAACACTTTGTCTGTTAGGAGTCATGGTCCTCTCCGAAGTCACGGGTATTGTGCCTCATGATGGTGTTCGGGGTGACACGCCGTGCGCCGACATAGATGGGCCCTTGTCGGCTGGCATGAAGGCGGTTCGTGTAGGCCAGCCGGTAGCGGCGATGCTACCAGGCTGACTTTCATCTAGCCAAAAATACCCTTGAGAGAATGCCCACGCATGCAGCAGACAAGAAGCGTCACCGCTGGATCAGCTGCGGCGCATCGGCAGACCCAAGGGAAATTTCAGGCAGCCAGGTGATAAGCTGAGGGAACGAGATCAGCGCTGCGATCAATACGATCTCAATGGCAACAATCGGTACCGCACCGCGATAGATATCGGACAGGTTGACACCCTTCGGTGCCGCCATCTTGGCAAAAAACAGGGCATAGCCGAAGGGAGGCGTCAGAAAGGACGTCTGAAGCGCCAGAGCTATCAGGCCAGCGATCCAGATTTGCGCAAAGTAGGCAGAGCCTACGTGATCTGCGAAGTCGAGTTCCGAAAAGATCGGCATCAGTACGGGTACAAAGACCAATAGCACCTCGATCCAGTCAAAAACAAACCCAAGTATGATGATCACACTGAGGAGCATCGCCAACAATTCCCATCGGGAGAGATCGAATGCAGATATCCAATCGAAGATGACATCGGGCCCACCAACCAAGTGGAAACTCAGCGAGAAAACCGATGCGCCTAATACGATAAAGAAGACCATCGACGTCATGGTACTTGTCCGCACTGTGACTGAGTTCAAAGATGAGAAAGACAGACGCTTTCGCATCAGCGCAACCAAGAGTGCGCCAAACACTCCTACGCCAGCAGCCTCTGTAAGCGTTGAAAAGCCCAGAATAATGCTGAGCGGAATGGAGGCGATAACAGCGACCGAAGCGAGCACGAAGAAAAGGTCTGACCCAAGATTGGTCTTTGGCGCGTCCAAGGGGATTTCGACGGTTTTTCGCAAGGTGACGGCAAAGTAAATCGCGAAGGCAGCCACCATCAAAAGAACAGGTACGATGAGAGCGACGTACATCAATTCTATGCGCAAATAGAACACGTTCGAGATGAAGAACAGCATCACCGCTGGTGGGAACACGACACCCAATGCGCCAGAGGCCGCTACAGCAGCACCCGCAGTTCGCGGGGCGTAGCCCGACGCCATCATCGGCCCATAGGCCACCAGCGCCACGGTGATGACGGATGCGCCGATTACCCCGGCGGCTGGAGCGAGCACCAGGCCAATTAGCAAAGTTGCGATGGCGTAGCGACCCGGAACGCCTGTCAGAAGACGCCCCAGCAAGCGAAACATTGTTTCGGCAACCCCGCTCACATTTAGAACTAAACCGAGAAAAATCAGCATTGGAACGCTGGTGAATTGGACGGATTCATTGGTCAGCACACCGCGAGCCCGCAGGTAGATCAGCCCCAGATGCTGAAAATCAGTGATACCAACCCAGACCGCAGCCAAGAACCCTAAGAAGCCTGTCCCTGCCAGGACCAGAGCCACTGGAAAGCCACTGAAAACCCCAAACGCCATCACGACAAGCATGGCAACCGTGAGGACCTCATTCATCATGGTGCAGGCCGCCCGATTGCTCCGGTGCGCCTTGCGCACGTGTCCCAGCAAGAAACGAGATGTTGCGACAGGCTACAATCACCCCTGCAAACGCCAGCAAAATGGGGCCGATGACCCCGGCAATGCGTTGTGCCCACAGCTGGGTTTCCGCGTACTTCGTGGTACGCATCAGACCATCCCACCCGTAGTAGGTCAGGATGGCAGCGAGCGGCAGAAGGACAAAAAGACCGCCTATCAATTCGATCCATGCAATGCGGCGCGCGGACCAGTGTCTGCGAAGAACATCAACGCGGACGTGACCGTCGCGCAGGTAAGTATATCCGAAGGTCAGGAAGATCAGGATGAACAGCAGTGACGTAGACAGGTCCGGCAAGTAGCTTGATACACCAAGTTGTAGCTTGCGATCCAGCATCTGAAGCGCACCGTAAGCGGCAATCGAAACAACTGTCAGCCATGCAGTCACGACGCCGATGCCGCGAATACTCCGGTCAATCCAATCCAAAAATCTCAAGTCGAGCCCCCTCCCAAAGTTCCTTGCCTGTTAGCTGTTATCACCCATGATATTCCCCTTGCGGTGGTCTTGCTCCTGATTTCCCGGTTTGCCATTCGTCGCGCGAAAGCCGTCCCAGAACAGCAGTGCCGCCCCGCAGAAAATCGCCGCGTCAGCGAGGTTGAAGGACGGCCAGTGGTATGTTCCGAAATGGAAATCCAGAAAGTCAGGGACCGCCTGATAACGCAGCCGGTCGATGACATTGCCGAGCGCACCGCCGATGACCAGACCTAGAGCAGCAGCCGTCAGCCTGTCCGGCGCGCGCCATAACCAGATCAGCAGCCATGCCACGATCACGGCAGCAAGCGCGATGAGACCCCACCAGGGAACGATCCCGCCGAGCATGCCGAAGCTGACCCCATCGTTCAGGACACGAACGAGATTGAGAAAGGGCAGTGCCTCGACCCCATGCTCAAGCGCCGGGGTGTTCAGAGCAAGCGCCTTGGTGCTCTGATCGAGACCGAAAGCTGCAATCGCGCAGAGCCCACCCAGAATGCGGCTGTTCATGCCGCCACTTTCAGATCGGAACGCGCATCGCAGATGATCGCCCAAGAAGAATGCAGGAACAATCCGGCGATGCCGAAGGCGACGATCAGGTCGGGCCATGCGCTACCCAGCCAAAACACCAGACCGGCGGCGATAACGACTGCCGCGTTGCCGATGGCGTCGTTGCGCGAAAACAGCCAGACGGCACGCATGTTCGCATCGCCCTTGC
Organism: uncultured Sulfitobacter sp.; assembly: GCF_964021855.1. Lineage (NCBI taxonomy): Bacteria > Pseudomonadati > Pseudomonadota > Alphaproteobacteria > Rhodobacterales > Roseobacteraceae > Sulfitobacter > uncultured Sulfitobacter sp. The sequence goes on along the minus strand of NZ_CAXHZD010000008.1, from coordinate 57,526 downwards.
GGAATTTCAGCAGGGGCAACACGGAGATGACATTGATGACAAGAGCAATCAGGCCCAGTATCCCCATCAGAGTGGCGTCTGGCGGTGTCGGCTCGAATGCCCGCATGATGGTTGTGCCAAGGACGCCAAGACCGAGCAGGCCGAGAAAGATGCCCTGAATCAAGGCTGATCGCGCTCGCCAGGCAAGGCTCCAACCGATTGCCAGAAGGCCAAGGAAGGTGATCGCGCCATCGCCAATGAAATCGAGCGCGTCGGCCTTCACAGCCTGCGATCCGGAGATGAACCCGCCGACCATCTCAATGACACCATAACCAACGTTCAGGATCACAACGATCCAGAGCGCGTGTCGGTAGGCCGGGTCCTGATGGGCCGCACCTTGCTGAAGGTCCTCATCGCTTTCGATGCGGTCAAACCCATACCCCGTGGTCTCAACGGCTTTTTCGATCTCCGGCAACCGCGCTTCGGGGGCCTCCAGGGTCATGATATGTGTCGCTGCCGACACTTTCACCGCGTCGGGCGCGACCCCGGCAGACTGCGCCGCCCGTTCAATCTGTGCGGCATCCTTGGCGCAATCCATGCCGGAGACGCGGTAACGGAAGGATCGGGCATCTGTTATCGCACTTTCTGCATTGGCCATGATCGCAGTTCTCCTGTTAAAGTGAATCAAAGAACAATATATCAGTGAGTAATGATATGACGCAGATCGTTGCCGACCACAAGACCGCTACCATTGAACAACGCGCAAAGCTGTTCCGTGGCTTCGCCGACCCAAGCCGATTGGCTATTCTCGGCGCTTTGTGCGGGGGGCCGCTGGTTGTTCACGAACTCGTCGAGCGCACGGGATTATCACAACCAAACGTATCCAACCATTTACGGTGCTTGCTGAAGTGCGGGCTTGTCAAAAGTGACCGCAATGGGCGCTTTGTCCGCTACCGTATCAGCAGCGCACGTATCGCAATGCTATTGAGCGATGTGGACGAACTTCTTGATGTCGTCGCAGAGGGCGTTGAGGCTTGTGACAACTATCGCGGTAGATAAACAGCCGTCTTTGGCGCATTGGGCAAATCGGCAGCGACCCTTGGAAATTCTTCGGCCTGACAACCTTAGAAAAACTCTGTCTGATTTTGACACGTTGTTAGCAGTATGTCTAAGAGCATGTATTGATAAGCAGCGCAGCATCGTGCAATTGAGGCTGGGTTTGTTCTCTAATTTATAAATTTGCTTTCTCACTTTTCGGGCCGTTTGACGTCTGAGGTTGCCTTGGTTCTCTTCGACCTCACTGGTTCATGATGGGGTTGGCTGGGCGTGGATCGGCAAGTCCCTTGGCGTTATAGAGATAGCCCATACCCGATCAAATCATCATTTTCATGGATGCCGTCATCTTCTGCGATCCGCTTTAGTTCCGCAATTTTTTGGAAGAAGCAGTACGCCGGGCGACTGGATATAGCCAATGGATCTTACCGCATTTGTACCACCAGATGGCCGTTCGAAAACGACTGCAAACCGAAAAGGGGCGCTTGAAAAATCTCAAGCGCCCCCGTCTAATTTTTAACTGCACTCACGTGGCCAGCCCATCACGGCTCGGTCGTTACGCGACCAAGGCCAACCCACCAGTTGTCGAGCCAACAGTCTCGCCCGCTTCAACAAAGGGAATGATTGAGAATGTATCCCCGCCACGCTGTTCTTCATTCTGGACTGCATTGACCCGCAAATCCCCATCAGGCGTGTTGATCAGAAGCGAGATGTAATCGTTGCCGGTCTTCTCGCTTGTGGCAAGCCAGGCCGACCCGACGCGGATCGCTGTTCCGTTTGGAGAGCTGATTTCAATGCGATAATCTGGGTGCTTTTCAGCTGTCTTGTACTCGTTCTCGATCAACATGAAGTTCAGATCGAACATCATATTGGCCACATAGCCCGCAAATGCGTTATCTGCATCCATCGCAGTCAACTCACCGCTGATCGAGCCAGACTTCATCACACTGTTTGCAACAAATGGAATGATGTCAAAGTCGTTGCTCTTGGCTTTGCGTGCCTCTTCGGTCTGCACTGCATTCACCCGAAACGGACCATTTCCGACGTCAACTTGCAACGAGATGTAGCGGTTACCGGTTTTGTCACTGATCTGGTCCCACGCCGATCCAATCCGAATTGTGCGACGAGTGCGATTGATCGCTGTCACTTCGAAATCAGGAGATTTGGGGGATGTCTTCGCAACCGGGTTGAGCGCAATGGCGATATCGAAGTCCCGCGCATGCAATTTGCCGTTAAACGAGACAGTGTCACGGGCTGTGGTTTGGGTGAGAGTTCCTGCGAACATGGGAAGTATCCTTCATTGATGTGCGCCAGCCGACCTTCGATCTGCCGCACGGTTTCTCTTTCAGGTCCCTCATGGAACCCAAAACTAAAAAAGCTTGCTTTAACTTTCTTGCGCACCGTCAGATGCATCCCCGTATGTGGGCGATGACACGCTGGCCCACCCCCACACGGCACTTATTCGGACAGGTTCTCAGCCCAGGGCATGCCTTATACTGCATCTGCTCTTAGATTGTCACTGCTCTGGCCCGTTATGCGGGCCAGGATCGCCGTGGTATCTGCCCCCTCACCGTGCGGCACAAATAACCGCAACTGGAAAGCAATGATTTCAGTAAAACAACCCATCGACTTGAGGGTGGCGGTGGTTGGTCCATCGGCACCCTCGATTTCAAGACGTGTCTCGCCCGCAACGCGGCGACGCCGCAGATAAAGCCCGTGACCCAGATCAACAGGAGTGGTCGACCCAAGTGCAACTGTCAGCATCTCATTCGGGGTCTGCGGCGTCCCTTTCATGAAACGTGCACGAAGGGCCGCGGCCCCATCCTCACTCAACGTCCGGCCAATCATCGCGCCACCTCCACGCGGAGACACCCGGTAAATACGCTCATTGCGGGTTGGAATATCTTTCCAGATCGGCAACAACAGGCCGGTGAGCAAAAAGAGTTTGGTTGTCTCCTCGCGGGGCAGCGCGTCGGCCTCATCATCCCAAAGACGTGCAAATTCGCCAACGTCGACTTCTTCCCAAGCAGATTTCTCAAACGCCTCTTCCAAAATCAACTTCGATCCCGTTGGTCGTACTGTCTTGCGCATCAGCGTGACAACATCCTCGTCATAGATTTGCATTGGTGCCCCATCGATCAGGGCAACACGGCCCGACGCGTGGTTGATCATCGGTACGCGACGCCCGGCCCGCTCGAGTGCCTCGCCTGATCTGCGCACATGAACCGGATTGGTGACCTCAAGACCGATAATCCGCGTGACAGCGTGGGATTGGGGGCAGGTCCAGAGATCCTCACCTGACGTCTGGACAATCTGGTCACCGCGCAGCGTTTCAACTCCCAGATCGAGCGTTCCGGCTTCGCGCGCACGTGCGGTCTGCGTTGCAATGCGCTCCATGAACTCTTCAAACAATGCGTTCTGCATATGGATGGGCAGCGCGAGAACGCGGTTGAGAAACCGTTGAATCGGCGGAAGATCATCAAGCAAAACCCCCTCACCATCCACCAAATTGAGTGCCGTCCACTCCGTAAAGGTTTCATAGCGCATCGACGATGCTCTATCATGGGCCAGATCGGCATAAAGGCCACGCAGCGCGTGCCGAGCGATCGGGCTTTCGAGGTTGTCTTCTTCGCGAAACATCCCCTGACCGCCGGTTTCCCGCTGACCTTTGGTCAATGCGCCCAGATTATCCAGGCGGCGGGCAATGGTTGCAGTGAAGCGCTTCTCGCCGTGCACATCGGAAGTGCAAACACGAAAGAAAGGCGCACTCACCTGTGCAGAGCGATGAGTCCGTCCCAGGCCCTGAATGGCCGCATCGGCGCGCCAGCCCGGTTCAAGCAGGTAGTGCCTGCGCCGTTTCTGGTTCTTAGCGTTTTCCGCTGCGTGGTATGACCGCCCAGTACCGCCCGCATCCGAGAATATCAAAATGTTCTTCTCGGCTCCCATGAACGCACCGGTTTCAGAAGAATTGGAGCTTGCGCTGCGTTTCTCGATGTAGAGCGTCCCATCCGTGCCTTTAAGGGGTCGTAGAGAACGGCCGGTAACCTCTGCAACGCTATCTGCCCCAAAGGCCCAAAGGATTTGATCAAGGGCGGCTGGGATAGGTGCCAGTGACATGAGCTCCACCATCGCCTCCTCGCGCAGCCCAAGCGCCTCGCGCGACACAACGAGATCACCGTTGGCATCTCTGAGGGGTTCGGCAATCACATTTCCATCGATCTCAACAAGCTTTTGTGTATGGATAGGGAAGGCTTGCTCGAGATATCCCAATACGTAATCACGCGGCGTAAGCGCGCCTTCGACCAGCTCATCTTCGGGATCCATACCGTCAAGGCGCCGCTTGAGCAGGCTTTCTCCGGTAGAAACGATCTGAACAACAGCCGCCCAACCGTCCTCCACATCTTGTTGGACGGCCGCAATGATGGAGGGTGCTTTCATCCCCATCAAAAGGTGGTTGAAAAACCGTTGTTTGGTGCTCTCGAAACGTGACCGCGCGGCGGCCTTAGCGCTGGAGGCCTGGGTTTTGCCAGTCGCATCAACCACACCTGTGGCCTCAAGAGCGGCATCCAAGTTCTGATGGATGGTTTTGAAGGCACGCGCATAGGCGTCATAAACTTCGATTTGCGCTGCGCTCAAAGCATGTTCAAGAACATCATACTCAACACCATCAAAACTCAAGGCACGGGCGGTATATAGCCCCAGAGCTTTGAGATCACGCGCGACAACTTCCATAGCAGCAACCCCGCCAGCTTCCATGGCTGAGACAAAGCTCTCGCGGCTTGGAAACGGATAATCAGCGCCTTGTCCCCAGAGACCCAAACGTGACGCATAGGCAAGATTGTGAACATTTGTAGCACCCGTTGCCGAAACGTAGAATATGCGCGCGCGGGGCAGGGCCAACTGCAATCGCAATCCCGCAAGGCCTTGTTGAGAGGGCTTTGTACCGCGCCCTTCCTCGGAACCGGCCGCATTTTGCATGGCATGTGCTTCATCAAAGCTGATGACACCGTCAAAATCAGGTCCGAGCCATTTAAGGATTTGATCAAGCCGCGTATTCCCGCCTTTGCCCGCAGAGCGCAAGGTTGCGTAAGTGACAAAGAGAATTCCTGCCGCCATAGAAATGTCCTGCTCAGGTTTCCACTTGGACAGGGATTGAATATCCGCGGGTGAGCCGCCCAGATCATGCCAATCTCGAACTGCATCTTCGATCAACGTAGCAGATTTGGAAACCCAAACCGAACGGCGGCGGCCCTGCAGCCATCCTGCGAGGATGAGACCTGCGACCTGGCGGCCTTTGCCGCACCCCGTTCCGTCACCAAGGAAATACCCCAAGCGGTAGGCCTTCGCTTCTGGATCATCGTCCTTGCGCACCAACTGGGTGTTGTTGTCGTTGATGGTAAACTTGCCGGGCAGATTACGCTCATGCGCGTCATTGGCCATGATGATTGTTTCCAGTTGGGCGTCCGACAACACCCCCTCGGACGTGATGCGCTTTGGCAATTGGAGCTCTGCGATTTGTCGCGCGGCGGGTGCGGGCGGTGCAACAGAGGCCATTGCCAGACTTTCCACCAGTGGCGTCGGGTGAGAGCGGGCCTGCGCAATGTCGATCCTTTGCGGGGCATAACGTGCATAGATATCGGAGACTGGCGGGTTTTCTCGTGGTGCGGCCAAAACATCATAGGCGACTGGCGCAAGCGCGTGTTTTGGCCCGATCACGACCCCAGTCGACAGACCCGACGCCTTGCTCGAAGTGCCGATGCGCCGCAAAGCCTCCCTGTTGACGGTCAGAATTGGTGATCGTGTTCTGGCGAAAGGTCCCGGCTGAACATCGCTGCGCTCAGGTAGGGTCTCATCGAGCAGGGCAAAGGCTTCTTCGAGGGTGTCGGCTGAGCGCTGCTCAAAGACGTGATCATCTAACGCCACCTTGTCGCAAATCAGGACTTGCGTATCGACCGTTGTGCCCATCTTTCGGTACACCGACCCTGGAATGTCCAAAGCGAGCCTTGGCGTGACGATCCCCGTGAGCCGCGTCCAGTAGGCTGGCACGCTTTTTGCTGAGAACCGCGTCGGCATGATCGCCACCAGCCTGCCCCCGGGGGCCAGCCGTTTTGATGCGGCGACAAGGTGTTTGGCGGCGGTATGCGGATCATTGCTGCGATCAATGGAGGAAGAAAACGGCGGGTTCATCAGGACGACGCTTGGCTTGCGGGGATCGAGCAACAGATCATCAATATGCTCGCCGTCATGGATGCTCGGCGTCAAATCAAAGATTGCTTCCAGCAGTACTGCCCGAAATGGATCTATCTCGTTGAGCAGAATGTCCGCCCCGTGACGGACGGCCATGGCCGCCAAACTACCTGTGCCAGCTGACGGCTCGAGAACGAGGTCACTTTTTCTGACACAGGCCGCATGTGCGACAAGAGCGGCATAGGGCAGGGGGGTTGAGAATTGCTGCAAACGGATCTGATCCTCAGAGCGCCGCGTTTCGGTGAGCAGGCCCTGTGCCAGCTGCGCCAATGCGCGCGGCGGCGTTGGGGACGTGGCGTCCTTAAGCGCCAAATTCGCCGCTGCTTGCATCACGTCATAGGCCATGCGCCAGTCCCAGTGCCCGGCAGCGTCACTGCCGCCGAAGTGGACGCGCATCGCTTTGGCAAGGTCAGCGCTGCGTAGACTTCCCCGCGTCACCAAAAGTGCCGTGGCTTGAAGCAAGTGGCGCAAGGATAGAACGCTCAGGGCTTCAGATGTTGCGGATGCGTTGGGGTCTGACATGGAATTTTTCCTTTCGGGGTTTGAACTTCACCAAAAAGAAAGCCGCCTTTCCTCTTTTGGAGAGGTTGGGCGGCTTGGAAAAAAATTCTACAATCTGATGCGCCGAGATCACCTCTCTCGTTGACGGGCATAAAACTCGGCCAACACATCTGAGCCAGTCGACACGGCCCCTTTGATCAACACCGACCCTGCCAGGCTCTCTTTGGAAAGCCGCACCAAGGTCCCCGACTTGATGTCTGCAAAACAGGTCATCCGCCGTCCGCGGCGTTTGTAATGCGTGCGTCGGACGTCCTGAACGGTTGATCCATCGGTGATCGTGACAGGTGCTGCAAGATGTATTTCATCACCCTCTTGGTAGTTTGGGATCGCGGCCCAGTCTTTGCATTTTTGCCGCCAACCGTGCGCATAGGACTTCGGGTCAGAGATTTCTGACAGACATGCGATAAGCCCAAGGGGTGCGCGTGCCTGCACGGGGCCCATGGTCTCATCCATATCCTTGTAACCAAAGCACCCCTGATCATAGCCGGTCAGAAACACAGCCGCGAATGTATATGCCCCGTCCGGGCCTGCAACATATTGGGTTTGCGTGAACGACGTTCCCGGTCTTGGTAAAGATCTGACAGCGACATACCAGACAGACCCTACTTTGCTCAGTCTAAGGGGCATCTGGGACAATGTATCGTTCTCAAAAGTGCAAATCCGTGTAATTTCTGCCTTTTCTTGGGCGTGACCCCGGATGCGCTGGTCGGTATAAAAAAGCCACCCCATCACGCAGCTCCTTTCATCTCAATTGGATAGATCTTGTCGAGCGGGACGCGGTAGGGCAAAGCATTGTCAAAATCTTCACTGTTTCCGTGATTTCGAACCCATGCATGGGTCGCTGTGAGATCCAGAATTTTGACGTGGAACACACCTCCGAGACCGGATGGCGTCTTGTAGATCTGACCGATCAACGGCGTTTGCTTTCTGGGATCAAACACATCGATCACGTGGTTGGACACGCACAGCATCAAGGTCGGGTCCCCGCGCGTGATAATCTGTTGCGCCGCCTGAATAATGTCGAGGTGATAGATGCCGGTATAGCCACAAAAAATTGCCGTCACCTCAGCAGCCCAGTTGGGATCAACTTGCGGGTTCTTGCCGTCCGCATAAACCAGCATTCCGTTGGTGTCCGGCGCACCGACTTCCTTGATCGAGGTCGCATCCAGCCCATTGGACATCAGGAAAACGCCCTGAGCGACGGAGAGGATCAGGCCGGGTTGCGTTACCTCACCGTCCCATTTGGGTATAAATCTGGTACAGCTTTGTGCGTGTTTGATAATCTTGGCGACCTCTGGGGTCGCGAATTCGAGTAGGGCCATTTGTATCTCCGAAGATCTGTATTTGAGGATTTGTTTTTGATGTGCTGGGGCAAGACCCAAAGAAACGACGCTCCTTTGGGTCTTGCCAGTGATCAGGCGGCTTTGGCGTGATCTTCGACGTGATCTGGGACATCGCTGGTCTCAACTGTTGCAGCCGGCGTGACGGTTTGCATATCAGGCGGGCACCATGTGGCCACGGCCGTGCGCTGTGCGTCGGTCAGGGTTGCAAAAGGCTCTGCAAAGAGCTGATCACAAAAGGTGACCACGTCGTTCTTGCTGGAACCGGCAAGATTGAGTGCTTCTTGGGTCAGGCCGAGGTCTGCATTCAGCATATGCAAAAGCTGTGCCTTTTTGAAACGACCGAAGAGCGCTGCATTCGGTGCCCAATGCGCGCGGAGATCGGGCATGATTTCTGCTTCAAAGTCGTACATCAGGACGTCTGCGGTCCGGTTGCGCGCAAAACAGGGTTTGACCGTCAGCCCGACAGCGAACGCGACAAGGGCGGCCTTCTTGGAGCCATTAAGCGCACGGAACTTGGCAAATTGCTCGGCAGGTGAGCGGGTTTCATCGGCCCAGCCCAGATCCAGCGTTTCGCGGATCACGTCCATTTGCTCCTGCGCGGTTCGGTCAATCTCATCAAGCTTGGCGTGAGTGCGATGCTGAACAGCTACCGTCAAGTCGATGGCGTAGGTACGGGCACCAGCGCAGAGCACATCGTTGATAATCTTGAACAGAGCAAAATCCGTGGCAATTTCAGGGTGGGATGCCAAGGCGGCTCCCAGAGCCATCGCCCGTTCCATCTTCAGGTCAGAGGAAAGTGCTGCAGAATAGGTAATGGCGTCGCTCTTGGTCACATCCTTTGGCGCTATGTTTCCGTCACCTCCAGAAGTCACATTTGCGCAGGCTTGATCTTCTGGGCGGATCAGACCAACCGTCAGATGGACATTGCTGTGGTTCCAGGTCGCAAACACTCCGGCGTTCTTGAGGTCATCCGGCAGATACCCGGTTTGCAGCTCATCCGCCTCTTCGGTTAGCGTATCGATTTCATCATAGATCTCGTCCGCCTCGTCTTGGCTGATCTCTTCGGCAGACTGGCGATCTTCCAGAGCAGAAACCAGCGTTGCGATCTCCCCAAGTCGCGCTTGACCTGCTGCGTCCGGCACGATTGTTGCTGGATAGACGCGGCCATAGCTGCTGAACATCTGGTAATCATGCTCACCCGCTGCATCTGCCCAGGCAAACCCAAGGCGGTCACGCTCGGCTTCGGCGGCCGCCTGAAGTTTTTCGATCAAAACCTTTTTGGCCAGATCCATATCTTCAAGGACCGAATGCTCGTCGAGCAAGTCCGCGGCAACTCCTCCTCCTTTGGCTTCATAGTCGTCCCGGATGAACGCACCCAACGCGTCACCCACTTGAATCCCACGGGCGCGCAATGTGGACTTGATCTGATGTGCATGCGGCCGCGCCCCGTCCTGGGTCAACGCCTCAAAGACTTCGAACTGGACTTCCGGGGAGGGATGATCGGCAAATGCCTTCATGGCATCCAGAGTGAGTGTCTTGGCCCGGACTGCTTCGCGGATGCTGGAATGAACAAGCCCGTACCGGAGGCGTTCTTTGACGGCAATCTCGGTCGTACCGAAGGTCATCGCGATACTGGCGATCGACTGATTGTCGGTCTTCATCATCCGGGCAAAGGCGTCAAACTGGTCAATCGGCGACATTGGGGCCTGGGTGATGTTCTCAGCCAGAGAGATGGCAGTTGTCAGATCGCAATCGGCGGGCACGACCCGACATTCGACCTTCGTTTTGCTTGTAAATGCCTTCTCAGAGGTATCAGCAGCCAGTTCTTGTAGAGCGGCGCGACGACGACCGCCGCCCAAAACACCGTATTTCGACCCGATCTTCTGCACAACCAGGGGCTGGATGAGGCCGAGCGTCACAATGCTGGCCTTAAGATGTACAATATTCTCGGCTTCATAAGCCTCGACGGATTGAGCACGCACGTTGGCGGGATGCTGTTCCAGTTTTCCGATTTCAATCTGTTGGGATGTCATTTGGGTTGTCATGATGCTTCCTTTATTGGTTGGTTCGATCCCGAAATGTCAGGATCACCCCCCAAAGAAGCCTGCTTTTACTTTCCTTCCGTCCGCCGGATTCAGCCCCCGTCTTCTAGACCTTGGAGCACCCGGCCCATCTTCATTCCCCTGCAAGGTCCCGCAGGGACCGCGCAGCGCCCCATTTGATCGTAACCCTCGTGAGGCAGATCGACGTACATGCAGGTCTGCATGAGCCAAAGGAGATTGGGCAGCTCAGTTTGCTGATATGGTCAAACGACTATTGGAACAGTGGAGATGTATCGTGCGGTGTTCTGGGGTGGAGCCGATTTATCGGCGCAGGCCTAGAGCAAGGTGCCCCGACTTGCGGGGCAGGGGCCATGAAACGCTCATCAGGTAATGCTTAGATGCCAACCGAAGAAATGCTTCACGAGGCTCACTTGTTTGGGCAATCTGGCCCAATGGGATGATGAACACAGAAACTACTTTTCATGTTTGAAATTGTCTGTCGCGAGAACTTTTGGCCTCAGGGCAGAAATATGACAGTAATCTACTTCATCCAATCCGGTACGCGACCCTCTGCTTCCTTTTTCTAAGCACTTTCAACGTTTCTGATTTCTACGTGGTTATTTGCGCGAATTAGCCCGTCGGTTTGCTGTGTTATATATGTGTTATATAGTGTGTTAAGGCACTGAAAATCCAGATAAGTCATTGGTGCATAATAATAAAATCGGACAAGCGGTGTGTGTTACCCCGAATGGACGTGTCTGATACCCCGAACCATAGTGTGTGTTACCCCGAATCGGGCTCGGTGGATCTGCAGACACGTTGAGGGGGTAGCCACATCGTTTGGTTGTTCGATTCGGTTTCTGATGCCTCAATTTTAGACCGTAATCGGGCAAATATTCCAGCATCGGTGGGTGAAACCCCGAATCGGCCCGACTTGGTGTGTAAAACCCCGAACCAGAGGAGCGTGTGTGATACCCCGAAAGATGGCTTCGGCCCTTAATAGTCAGGCAAAGGTGGGTGAAACCCCGAATACCCAGCCGCGGTGTGTAAAACCCCGAACCAGCCGATTGCATATTTTATAGTGTAAAGCGACATTTAGCCGGAATGCAGGTCTCCAAGTGTCTAATACCCCGAATCTCTTGACAGGTGTGTGAAACCCCGAATAGTTATCCACATGGTGTCTAATACCCCGAATCCAAATTTGCAGCTCCTACCGGAGCGCCACCCGCAAGATGATCTGTTCATCTGCGATGTGGCGGATGCAGTGCTGAAGGATGTGATGCCGCAGATGGAGCATCCGTTTTATTCACTCTCCAAGAAACCTGAAACAGCCGTTCGCCGCTATGAGCATAACGGTCATTGGGTCGAGATCACACCCAGCGTGAAGGGGTTGGCGACGATCTATGACAAGGACATCCTGATTTATTGTATTTCCCAGATCATGCATAAGCTGCGGGATGGAGAAGAGGTGTCTCGGCGCGTCCGCCTGAACTCCCGTGATCTGCTGGTGTTTGCCAACCGGGGAACGTCTGGCAAAGATTATCAAGCGCTTGTGCAGGCGGTGGACCGTTTGGCGGGCACGCGGATCAGCACAAACATTCAAACCGGCGATGAGGAACAATACGATACATTCGGCCTGATCGATGCGGCCTCTATCAGACGCAAGCACGGCAATGATGGGCGCTTGCTGTGGTGTGAGCTTAAACTTTCCGAGTGGGTGTTCAATGCGATCCGCGCGCAGGAAGTGCTGACGCTGCACAAGGACTACTTCAGGCTGCGCAAACCGATTGAACGCCGGGTCTATGAGATTGCCCGCAAACACTGTGGGCGCCAACCGACGTGGTCCATCAATTTGGATCTGCTGCATAAGAAATCCGGGTCAAAATCCTCGCTGAAAGAGTTTAGGCGGTCCTTGCGGCATTTGGTCGAACATGATCATCTTCCCGACTATTCGATCTCTTTCAAAGGAGATACGGATCTGCTCGTCTTTGTGAATCGGGGGACGATGTACAAAGAAGTTCAGGTGGTCGAGGCGGCGGCGCGCATCGTACTGGAAGCTGCGACCTATGAGGAGGCGCGCGACATCGCTCCAGGCTGGGATATCTATCACCTCGAGGGTGAGTGGAAAGTTTGGATGAGTGATGGTGGATTGGATGCCCCAAAGAACCCTGATCGTGCGTTCCTGGGGTTTTGCCGTAAGTGGTTCGAGAAAAGGGGCCGCCCTTAATCGGGTGCGCTGTACAGTGTTGGGTTGAGAGGCTTTGGCAGTGTGCGCTGACCTGGCGGCCTTTGTAACATCTGCGAACTTTGGAGCGCAACAGAGTTGACGCGCAGGCGCACAGCAATATATACGCGCAATCAAACAACACAAAATGCGCGCAGACGCACAACAAAAGTTACGCGTGTACGACGGCCCGTATCAAGGCAAGTGGTGAGCGTTCGAAAGGCAAAAACAGTGGCAAAACCCAATGAGAAGCTCGCATCTTCCTTAGAGGTTCTTCGTAAAGTTCAAGACGAAACGGGCCCGGTTGTAAAAAGCAGTCAGGTGTCCCGCGTTCACCGGGAGCGCTTACAAAAGGCCGGTTATCTGACTGATATTGCCAATGGCTGGTTGATTACGACACGACCACAAGACAGGGCGGGGGATTCCACATTTTGGTATGTCTCGTTCTGGGAATTCTGCAAACGATATTGCGAAGACAGGTTCGGGTCAGACTGGTGCCTGTCACCTGAGCATTCGCTGGTGATGCATGCTGAAAGTACAACCATTCCGCGGCAGGTTATTGTCTGGAGCCCAACGGGGTCGCGCAATAATAAGGATCTGCCATTCGAGACATCACTTTATGACCACCAGACCGAGCTACCCGCACCCGCTGACAGAGCTGAGATAAACGGGGTGCGCTTGATCGGAAAAGAGTTGGCGCTTTGCAAAGTCACAGAGGCCTTTTTTCAGACACATGCCCCTGAAGTCCAAATTACGCTGAACGGCCTGGCATCCGTGACACCACTCCTGACGCGGCTGCTGGATGGCGGTCACGTAAATGCATCAGGGCGGATCGCCGGGGCATTGCGCAAGATGGGGCGCGACAAAGATGCTGATCTGATCCTCAAAAAGATGGGAGATGCAGGTTATGATGTACGCGAGAAAGACCCCTTCGGGGTGGTTGCACTCGCCCCTCGCATTGCAAACGGAACATCACCGCTGGTCATGCGCATTCTTCAAATCTGGGAGAAGGAACGCGACGGTATTATAGACCGGTTTCCGAAGCCAAGCCCACTGCCACGTGATCCTGCGACGTATCTTGCGGCAGTAGACGAAATCTATGTCAACGACGCCTATAATTCATTGTCGATCGAAGGGTACCGCGTCACGCCCGAACTGATCGACAAGATCAGGGCAGGGGCCTTTGATCCAGAGGGTAACCCCGAGGATCGAGAAGATCGAAACGCTTTGGCCGCAAGCGGATATTGGCAAGCATTTCAGTCTGTGCGCAGATCCATTGAAAGCGTTCTTGCCGGACAAAACGCTGGCGAGGTCGCACAAGCCGATCACGATGATTGGTACAGCGCCCTGTTCCAGCCTTCCGTCGATGCGGGTATTCTAAAAGCTGGCGTGTTGGCCGGTTACCGGAGCCATCCGGTCTATTTGCGGGGTTCACGCCATACACCGCCACGCTCCGAGGCGGTTCTTGACGGCATCGAGGCCTTGTTTGACCGGCTACGCGACGAGCCTTCGCCCGCCGTCAAAGCGGTGATGGGCCATTGGCTTTTAGGGTATGTTCACCCCTATCCGGACGGAAACGGTCGTATGGCACGCTTTTTGATGAATGTCATGCTCGCGTCGGGTGGATATCCGTGGACCATTATTCGTCTGGAAGATCGCAGCAGCTACATGGTAGCCCTTGAAGTTGCCAGCACGACGACGGATTTACGGCCCTTCGCCGATTTTGTTGCAACAGCAATGGCGCGCGGAGTGTAGACGGTCGAGAACGGTGTCTTCCATCAAAAGTCTGGCGATGGAAACATGAAACCAAAATTTTTTAAGGGAAATTTTCCGTATCGGTATCGCTAAGCCAAAGCGGAAAAGGCTTTGCAAAAGGCTTTTGGCGCATAGAAACCTTTGGTTGAAAATAAATTTTATAACCGCCCCCAGATTGTGCTTGAAGCAATTTTGCGAACGGTTAAGAACACTCCTCATTGATGCCCAAGTAAGACTGGTGATATTTTATGAATGATGTGTTTTTTCCCGACTTGCCACTCAATTTGGTCACGAAAGAAGGCGTGGATGCCTGGCGCACCCAAGCGGAACCCTTCGCAATTTCCTATGGTCTGATCGGGCATGATGATACCGGTCGTCCTCTCTACCGCGCGCTTTTCGAAAAGACAGGCGAAACATTTCTGCTGGTCGACCCGGGTACGCTGGAGATTGTGTCAGCACCGATCAGCCTCAAAGGCGAGGATGCAGTTGTCGATCATTGCTTTGAGATTGCGCCAGAAGCCTCGCCTCTCTTGTATTTGGACACATCTGAATTTGTCGACGGCAGGCTTCCGATTGCCGCCTGTTTCATGGCACCGAAACAGCGCCGGTCATGACTCCGATTTCAAGATCAATACCGGACCAACTCATAGCCATGGCGACCCTCAAAGTCGTGCCATTCTATGCCGACGCCGCGGTAGAGACCCATGCCGCTATGACATCCCGTCGACAAGGCCATCCACGAAGGCACACTTCGGGCACTTGAGCGTGTCCAGTTGAAATCGCCTTGCACACCGTAAGTGCCCAAGAATGTGCGGTCGGTTTCTTCGCAACCGCCTTCGCTCCCCTGTTCGCGGTGCACATAGTGATCCACGCGCCAAACTTTAATGCTGCGCACAAAGTCAAAAGCGGGGTCAGAGATATCAATGTCAGCTGTTCCATTGTCGTCGGAGATGCTCTGGGCCAGCAATAATACAGCGGCCTCTTGGTCAAAGATCTCGTTTTGAACCGGAGCGCCGCGTGCGGGCTGACCAATGGATGCCAGAACAGGAAGCTCTCCGATCGGGGTCGATTGTTGCGGGGCATCTTCAAAGGCGTAGCGTAGGAACCTCTCGCTTGGAGATAATGGACTTGGTTCGTTCAGAACTGTCCGCATCGGGCAACGCCAGATCTGAAGAGGCGGTTCAATGGGCCAAGGTGTGATCCGGCGTATGAACACGGCGCGCGCATGAGCGCAGGGTGCCGAAGCTGGCCAGCCGCCTGACAAACACAAAAGGATCGCGCAATCGACTTGGTATGCTTGGGCGGGTCGCGGCACAAAAGCGACAAGACAAGACACAGCAAGAACAAGGAGTAGGCAGCGGGTTTTGAGAAAGTCAGTCATTTTCGTCTCCGATCTGAAAGATGTAGGGAAGTGGGGTCAATTGTCTTTACGGGGCGTATCCAAAAGCGCCGTGTAGTCACGGATAGCGCCTTCAATCTCGAGGCGTGTTGCGCCATGCGCCTGTTGCAGACAGTTGAGATAGTCTTGGGCATCGGTGAAATACTGGGAGAAATCCGCAGAAAGCTCGGCTCTAAACTCGATCAGCATCTCCGGATCGTTTGGAAGAAGGGGCACCGCAGGGGGTAGGCAAAAAACTGTCTGGGAAAGCACGGCGGCAGGCAGGCTGCAGACCATCAACAACACAAAGCCTTGAATGCGGTTTGCAGGTGTCCGTCCGAATCGTGCGCAAAAGACAGAAAACGCGGCTGCCGTGACGATCCATCTATTTGGTTCTGTGTATGAGCGCAGAATTGCGGTCATGAATTTGTGGCCGTGCTGCGATTGTTCATGGGGGAGAACTTCCCAATATCTTAGGGCTGGAATTCGCTTAAGGCTTTATATTGAGCCACTCTGAAGGTCTCATTTCACCATACAACCTGAAATAGCATTGACTAGGTTAAATATGTAACCTAACGATGAATATGCAAACTACCGTAATGCGCGAAGTGCTAGCGATGGTTGGGACGGTGGTGTTAGATGACCCAGATGAGTGGCTTTGGCTGCAGCTGTGGGGAATCGAAAATGAGAGACAGATCGTCTGTGCGCAAGATGGCCGGTGTTCGTGAGGACATTTCGGCTGGGGGAACGTTAGAAGTCGAATGCATAGAAGGTGCGCAGAAGGATAAAGGTGTATGGCGAGGGCTTTGGCGGCTGTTCGTGTGTACCCAAGCTGATGATGGTGCGCCGTTACGTGCACTTGTTGTCGTCGCGGGGGACGCAAGTCCAAAATACATCGTCACCGTATCCGGTCTGGTATCTCTTGCTGTCGAACTTGGCTTCAACGTTGTGAACATCCCACTTGCCGCAGGCCAAAAAGAGGTTTGGGAAATTGCGGAGGACCATAGGTAAAAATCTTTGGATCATTGCGCTTTGCGTGATAGCCGCAAAATCTTCACCAATCGCCGCACAAGCAGATGTTATCGACCTTGAAAAAGGTGAGTTTTCCAACACCACAAGATCACCCAGTCAATTCGTGTCAGGCGTTCTGGATCTTGATAGACCAACCCCTCAGCCCGCCGCACAACTGCTCGATCAGCCCGACCCTGTAGTTCTGCCAAGCGTGAGCGCACCCCGGCAGGGAAGTGCCGAGGTCGAGGAGATGATCCGCAACGTCGCCGCGCAATATCTTGATCATCCCGGTCTTACGGCTGCCGAACTATCGGGTCTGCAATGGCTCGCATTGTTTCGTGCAAATATCGGCATTGAATCCAATTTCAGGCAATCCGCCGTCTCGCATGTCGGCGCAATTGGGCTGGGACAGCTTATGCCCGAAACCGCCCGCGTACTGCGGGTGGACCCGCATGATGCCGAAGAGAACCTGCATGGCTCCGCGCGCTACCTTCTTGCGCAAATGCTGAGGTTTCAATCCGCAGAACTGGCGCTCGCTGCTTACAACGCGGGTCCTGAAGCCGTCACACGCTACGGCGGCATTCCCCCTTACCGCGAAACGCAAGAACACGTTGTCAAAGTGTTTGCGCTTTATCGCGCAACGATCCCACAGGAGAATTTGTGATGAAACAACTGAAGCGCCTTTTGGCTCTGACGCCCTTCTTTTTGGTCATGGCGGACCCGGCGCTCGCGCAGAACCTCGATCCGCTGGAAAATATGCTGCAAACGGTGGTCGACGCGCTCACCGGTCCAATCGGCCGCCTTGTTGGCATCCTCGGGTTGGTCGCCGCTGGCTACATGATGTTCACCGGGCGGCTTAACTGGCCGCTGTTTTTGGCGATTTTCCTCGGCATTGTTTTGGTATTTTCCGCCGCGACCATCATCGACGGTTTCGCAGCACCTTAAGAACGCAAGCAACCCTGCACCTGTCTTGAGGGTGCGGGGTCCCATCCATTTCAAAAAGGTGCCCGCAGATGCGTGAAACGCCCGTCTTTCTTGGATTGACCAGACCTCCCAAGTTTTTCGGGTTGCCTATCGGGTATTTCATTGGGCTGATGATGACGGCTGTGATCCCGTTTGTCGGATTGGACGAGTGGAAGTTCCTGCTTCTGATCCCCGCGGCTTATCCGGTGCTCTGGGTTATCGCAGATCGCAATCCCGCACTGTTTGAGATTTTGGCGACTGTGTACACAACGACACCGCCCACGAGGAACCGCGCCATTCGTGGCGGGGATAGTTATGGGCCCACACTGTCGATGGCGGGGTCCAATACGGCGCAACTCATCGGGGCAGCCGCGAGTAAGGAAGAACCTGCGGCACGTCATTTGCCATATATGTCATCGCTGACAGACGACATTATTCTGACGCGGCAGGGAGACCTGATGGCGTCGGCCATCGTGGAGGGGCTCGACAGTTTTACATCTGACGATGCGGACGTGGACACGCAAGCAGAGGCTTTCGCCCGCCAGGTGGGCCAGTTTGGCGAACAATTTGGATTTTACGTCAACAAGATAACCATCCCCGAGAAGGTCGATCTGGATCCTGTCGATGAAGACCCGTTCACCTCAGAAGTTGACCGCCGTTGGTTGTCGGATGTGAAGTCACGCAACCTCAAGCGACGTGTGATTATGATTTCGCTGCTCTTGCGACCAAGCATTTCTGACAAACTGGGCCTGTCAAAGTTTTTCTCCCCCAGAAAAGAGAATGCGCAGTTTCGCGCGGAACTCATCGAACGCCGGGACAAGCTGAATGAGGCAATGCGCCTTCTTGAGGGCATGCATCAAGGCGTTGGGTTTCGGCGGTTGCGCGTAGGGGATGGCGAGTGGTTGGGCCTTCTTGGCTCCGTGCAGGGTCAGAGCTACCAACCGCGCCATGCCGTTCCAGGCCAATTCCTGTCCACGGCAGGGGTCAACAGTGAGTTCACGTTTAAAGGCAAGCTGGTTGAGATCGATAATGGCCAGGAGAAACGGTTCGGGGCCTTGTTTGGCGTGCAAGCTTACAGCCCCAATACGTGGCCCACGATGTTGGACGCGTTAGAGCTGCCCTTTGACATCGTGATCACCAATAGCTTCACCCCGCAGCGCAACAACGCGGTTGTCGAGAAAATGAAACTGGTCTCACGCCAAATGAAGGCCACAGACGATGCTGCCCGTTCTCAACAACAAGATTTAGAACTTTCGGCTGATAACGTAGCCTCTGGCCGACAAGTTTATGGCACACACCATCTGTCGGTGATGGTCACGGCGGACAGTCCCAAAGAATTGGAGATCGCCGCATCCGAGGTTTGGCGCGCCGCGCAAGAAACGGGTGCTACGATGATCCGCGAACGCGCCAGTTATTGGGCCTTCAAAGGCGTGATCTCGGCCCTGTTCTTCGCTCAAGCTCCAGGGAATTGGTCCCATCGCGTTCGCACAGCCTTGCTGTCGTCCGACAATTTCGCCGAAATGGCAGCGTTTCACAAAGCACGCCCTGGCAGAGTCAAAGAGCAATCACCCTGGGGAGAGGTGATCAGTGTCTTCCCGACGATTTCATCGGGGATGTACCGCTTCAATTTTCATGACGCAGGCAAGCGCCTAGAGGAGCCGAGTGCGGGGCACACGCTTGTGTTGGGCCGCACCGGGTCAGGTAAAACCATCGGCACGGCCTTTCTTATGGCGCAGGCGCGACGTGTCGGTGCGCGCGTTTTGGTCTTCGACAAGGATCAGGGCCTGGAGATGTCAGTGCGGGCGATGGGTGGAGCCTACAGTTCGATCAAAGTAGGCGAAGCCACAGGGTTTAACCCGTTCCAAACTGAAACCGATGAGCGTGGTGCTGCATGGTTGACCGATTGGCTGACGGATATTTTGGCCCGCAACAAGCCGCTTTCCACGACACAGACTGTCGCGATTAACAACGCGGTGCGCCAGATCACCTCAGCGCAAGAAGGGCTCCGTACATTTGCGGGCTTGGAAAGCCTTGTCACATCTACCGATGATGATGGCGACCTCCTCGCGCGGGTGCGTGAATGGACCAAAGGTGGACGCTACAGCTGGCTATTTTCCAAAAAGGCCGACCAGCCGATTGAGATTGGTGAAGAGGTCGTTGGCCTCGACATGTCGGAGATTTTGGACCTCAGCACAGAACGCTCGGCCCTTCTGGCTTATCTCTTCCGTCGG
The DNA here is from genome assembly GCF_964021855.1 of uncultured Sulfitobacter sp. Classification (NCBI taxonomy): domain Bacteria; kingdom Pseudomonadati; phylum Pseudomonadota; class Alphaproteobacteria; order Rhodobacterales; family Roseobacteraceae; genus Sulfitobacter; species uncultured Sulfitobacter sp. The sequence goes on along the minus strand of NZ_CAXHZD010000008.1, from coordinate 37,739 downwards.
ATCGAGCGGGTCATTGAGGATCGAAAGCCGACGATGATTGTCATTGATGAGGCCTGGAAGATGCTGAACGACGAGATGTTTGAAAAGCGTCTGCACGATTGGCTTGTGACAATGCGCAAGAAGAACTGCGTGGTGATCATGTTGACGCAAACACCCGGCCATCTCGAAAAAAGCTCCGTTGGTCAGATCATCGCAGAGAGCGTGACGACGCAGGTGCTGTACCCGAACGCGCGCGCGAACCCAGAGGATTACAAGATTTTGCGGCTTAATGATCGAGAGGCAGATTTCCTATCTCGCGGGGCCGGTGCGATGCGGATTGCTTTGGTGCGTTCTGGTAGCGACAGCGTCTTTGTCGACATGGACCTCAGCGGTCTGGGAAGCGCGCTGACAGTTTTGGGTGGCGGGCGCACGGGAGAAGAACGTGCGCCTCATAATTGGCGCAAAGACACTGAGTTTTGGAGACATATGTCATGAAGTGGATCACAGGAATATTGTTGGCTTTGATTGTCCCGGGTTGCTCTGGTGTGAGCACCGGCCAGCGGTCGGATTGTTTTGGCCGCATGGACATAAGCGATACGTTTGTGACCAGAGATGGAACCAGCGTGTCGCTACATGGGGCATTGTCAGCGATAGCGCCCGTTGACGACTGTGGGTTTGTGGACTTTTGAGATGAGGTGCATTGGTCTCGCAAAACTATGCCTCCTGATTGTGATTGGCGGCCCAGTTTGGGGGCAGGGAGTTCCCATCATCGATGGAACCCGGCTCTCGAATGCGATCTCGCGGCTTTCGGAACGCGCGAGGGATTTCACCGAGCAGGGCACAAAGCTCGCCACGCGGGACGAACAAAGTACGCTGGAACAAGAACAGCTCGACGCCTTTGAACGGTTTTTGGCGCAGACAACCGGCATCACAGACATCTCCGGTTTCGAGACGGGTGGAAGCGGTATCCCGAGTGCTGCGGAGACCTACCCAATCGAAGAAAGCCATCCAGACCAGCAGCGGTTGTTTGGAGACAACGCGTCCGTTGAACAAATGATCATCACCACAGCGGCCCGCTACGAGAACCACCCTGGTGTGCGTAAAGTTGGGTTGTCTCCGACCACATGGCGCATCCTGTTCCAATCTTTGATCAAGCAGGAAAGCCGCTTCAACAATGCGGCTGTGAGCCATGTAGGTGCGCGTGGATTTTGCCAACTTATGCCTGGCACTGCCGCCGATCTTGGCGTTGATCCCAGAGACCCATGGCAGAACTTGGATGGTGGCGCGCGCTACATCGCCACGCAGCTCAATACCTTCGGCCGGATCGACCACGCCCTTGCGGCCTATAATGCTGGGCCGGGCAATGTGAACAAATATGGCGGCATACCGCCATTTGAAGAGACGCAAAATTATGTGCGCCGGATCCGTGGGTATTACGATGAATATCTGAGCATCATTACCGGCGCAGACATGACTGGATCCCTCAATGGGATCGACGGGGCGAGTGCGGCTTGGGGGAATTGGGCGGATGCTTCTGCCGGATATGGTGCCTATCAAAGCGGGCAGGTGGATCAGGCGATGCGCCGCGTCTCAGAATTGTTGCGACAAGCGGAGCCAACATCGGCCAAAGAGGCCGTCGACCACAACACCTACATGATGGCCGAACGGGCGAGGCTGATGGCTTTAACTCTGAGATTGCGCGCGGCCCACGTCAAAGTTGAAGCGGCGGCTGGCATGAACACCGCTGCGCAAAACCTTCAATACACAACATTTTGGGAGTTCACCGATGAAGGCTAGTATCAAAGCGGCATTCCTGGGGTTGGCACTCACGCTGCTGCCACTCTCGGTACACGCGCAAGGTGTTCCAGTCATCGACGGGACCAATCTTGCAAAGAATGTAGAGCAATTGCAGGCCGCGCTGCGCGACGCAGAAAACCAGATCGCGCAGATCGAAGAACTAAAACGGCAGGTCGAGCTACAGATAGAACAATTGACCAACCTTGAAAATATCCTGGGGTCAATAACTGGATTGAACGACATCGCGGCGCTGTACAATTCGGTTGAAGATATACGCAGTAGGGCCGCGAAAATTACGGATCTTAGCGGTTTCCGGGATGCACTCGCTATTGGCGATTTTGATGGCCTGTTGGAAAATCTGCTTGATGGCGACGTGACAATGGGAGAACGCCGCGCGGCTGATGCCATGCGCGAAACGCTGGCGGGTGCGGGCTTTACGCAGGAAAGGCTGCAGGGCCTTTCATCCTCAGATAACGCAGCTGATGGATTGATCGCGGAGACTGCCGCAGCGAATGCGACCGCGATCGCTGCAGCGCAACTGTCTTATGAAGAGGCGGGACAGAGCCTCGAGCGAATTGATGGGCTGGTGGGTCAAATTGCCAACCAGGAGACGATGAAAGAATCCATCGATCTCAACACGCGCATGGCGGCCGAGACCAACTTCATGCTGGGGCAGATGTGGCGGCTCAATGCAGCACAGGGTCTGGCAGCAGGTCAGAACGGGATCAACTGGGCCGCAGAGCAGGCCAAAGAACGCGCATTCTTTGATTTTTCGGGAGCAGCAGAATGATATCCCGCACAATATTTACTTTGATCTTTGCAATCCATCTCGCCTCGCCGCTTGCCGCTGAGGAATTTTCAGACCTGTCGCCGCAACAACTCCAAGAGAGTGCCGTGGAGGCAGTCAATGAGGACGACAGCCAACGGTTGCTGAAAATCATGAAAGAGATGCAAAGCCGCCAGCTATTGTTCTTTGCAGATACGAGCGAAGAGGATTGCAATCGTGAACCGGACCGCGTTGGCATCTTGGCCTTCAGACCCTTTGCATGGGGGTTCGCGCGAAAGGCCTATGTGACGTTCCTTAAGCAGCAACAGCTTGAAATGGGGGCTTGCGGCTGCCTCACACAACTTATGACGTTTGACGCGTTTGCACTCCAGATGACCGGTGCGCCTGCGGCGACCATGGATGAAGCGCAATACGAAATTCTGAACAACTATCAGCGAGATATGGGTAATCAGGTTGCGGACGCGCATAGGGCGCACCGCCAAACAAACTGCGAAGCCAACTGAAGATGGCCGTGATCGAAGACGTATTGTCAGGCGTTGATGCCACAGTTGCGAGCATCGGGGCAGACGCATTTGAAATTGTGGCGGGCTCAGTTGTGCCCGTCTTTCAGGTCGCAGCGGTCTTGGTTGTGGCGCTGACAGGGATAAATCTTGCCATTCAAGCCATTCCGATGACCGTACCCAACGGCATCAGCTTGATGCTGCGTATCGTTGTGGTCGCAATTTTCCTCACCAGCTTTAATAATTTCTTCGCGGTATATGATGCGATCACCGAAGCTCCATCGCGGTTTGGGGCCACCATTCTTGAGGCGGTGACGGGTGGCGGCGTCGCGGACCTCTATGACGGGTTGGACAATCTTTACAGCGAAAGCCTCGATGTTGGGAACGCCATAAGCGCCAATGGGTCTTACCTGGCAGGTGCAATTGCTGGCGTCGTGATGTTTTTGATCTCTGCCTTGATGGCCACGATCAGCATTATTGTGATCGCGGCGGCAAAGCTGATGATTGGCGTGCTGATCATCATTGCACCGCTTGCCATTGTGTCGACCATGTTCAAACAGAGCGCGCCCTTCTTTGAGGCCTATGTGAAGCTCGCTTTGGGGTTCGCGCTCGTGCCGATGCTGGCCGCGGCCATGGCCGGATTTACCATCGCCACGGCAGTCGCCGTCACACCGAGCGATATGAGCACGGTGGAAACCATTGGCGATATGGTCAGCTTCATCGTGGTGATGATGCTCGGGGCCGGGCTGATGTTGATGGTTCCGTCTATTGCGCAATCTTTGGCCCAAACAGGCATTGGGCTCGGTGCGATTGCATTCTCAACCTATGCGCAAGGCAAAGCGTTCGGATACGGCGTCGCCTCGACCACAGATTCTAGCGCACGCTTTGCCAGAGGCGCTACCGAACGCGCGATGGGGAAACCCTTGGCACGTGACGCGACAGCGCCGCGACGGGCGGGATTTGCCAGCACCAACACTGTGATTTCACTCGCACAGAGGATGCAAAGAGAATGATTGACCTTACTATTGAGGGGTGTGCGGTTTGAGCGAGCATGGCTTTGATATTGATCTGATCCTTGAACCGCGCCGGAGTGCGCGGCGGGCGTGGATTGTCGCATGGGTGGCTGTTGCTTTGGCGTTTCTGCTTGGGCTTGCTCTGGTCGTGTTGATGCCGCTCAGGACAACAGAGGTGTTCACCGTGCTGGTTGATAAGACAACCGGACAAGCGGAGCGCATCGTACAGGTTCAACCTACCGGTATTCAGGATGAGGAAGCCATCAAGCAGGCGCTGCTAGTCGCCTATGTGACGGATCGTGAGAGCTTTATTCTCGCGGGTATTCAACAAAGGCTGGAAAGCGTCCAGCGGCGGTCAATCGGTTCTGCACAAAGAGCACTCCGCGAACTATGGACCGACAGTGGTGACAACCAAGACTACCCGCCGCGCATTTACGGGCAGGGGGCCGAGGTCACGATCACAGTCAAAGCGATCAACTTCCTGGAGCCGCTGGTTGCACAAGTGCGTTTTGAAAAAACGTTGCGACGGACACGGCAGCAGACTGTCACTCGCGCCTTTGTCGCAACGATTGGATTTGAATTTGAACCGCGGCGGGAACGCCAGCTTCAACGTGTTTGGGAAAACCCCTTGGGGTTTGTTGTCTCAACCTATCGCGTCGATGCGGAAACACTTGGGGAAAACTGAAGATGAACATGTTCAAACTTGGGACAGGCCTGCTGGGTGCCGCACTGATGACGCTTGCGACGGTCTCCTCGGCAGAGCGTGCGCCTCGATCTTTGGGCGCTGATGCCCGTGTCCGCCAAGTGACCTACAGTCCCATTGATGTGATCCGTATCGACACACATCTGCGGGTCAACACTGCGATTGAGCTGGGACGCGGCGAACGTATCAGTCAGGTTTTGCTGGGGGATTCCGAAAGCTACGAAATCGAGGTCCTCTCGAACAGAAACACCGTGTCGGTCAAGCCGGTTGTGCCACGCGCATCAAGCAATATGACGATCTATACCAATCGACGCACATTGTCGTTTTTGCTGACAGAAGGGCGCAGCAACACCCATACGTTCCGCGTGGTGATAGAATATCCAGAAGAGCGCTCTGTGCCACCGACTGCGGCCACAGGCGTGAGGGACATCGGGTATCAATTCGCGGGAGAAGAACCGTTTCGCCCGCTACGTGTCTGGAACGATGGCAGACATACCTATTTCGAGATGCCTCGCGATGTCCGACCAAGTGTGTTCGGTATCAATGGGGCGGGGTTCGAGACAACAGTCAACTCCACAACAAATGGGCGCATCATCAAAGTGGCCGGCGTGCAGTCGGAATACGCCGTGCGTATCGGCGAGCGCGTTGTTTGCATTAGGAGGGTTACCGGTGGTGACACCCGAGACCAGGCAATCGTTTCTGTTCTGAACAGTAAGGAATTCTGAGATGGAGAGTGAGCCGGATTATGAAGTCAAAACGGAAGAGAAATCTGGCATAGGGCGCGCTGGCAAACTAGGTTTGGGCGTAATCTTGGCCGCTGTCATCGGGCTTATTGGGTATCCGATCATCGCCCCCCAGCTGTCATCGGTTCTGGAAACGTCTGAAAGCCAGGAGTTTCAGGATGAGCAGGATGGTAGCAGGTTCGGCCGTGTCGAACCCGGTGAAAATCCCCAAACCCAACAGCCGACCTTTGACATCGGCCCTCTGACCGACCAACTCGACCAGCAACGCGCTGAACTTGAGGGCAGGAATGCAGCACTTGCAGGTCAGGTGGAAGCCCTACAAGCGCAGCTGAAAGGAATTGCTGACGAGGCGGCGGCGGAATCCAACAGTATGGCGCAACAGCTGGCGGATGCGCTGCAACGCGCACAGGCCCAGAATGCTGAAGCCGTTGAGCAGCTAGAAACCAGCTTCCAGAACAGGTTGGCCCAATCAGAGGCCGAGGCAATGGACCGCCAAGCCAGTCAGACGACCCTTCTCGAAGACCTTCAAAAGCAGAACGCTGACTTGGCGGCCTTGGTGGCTGCGGGGACGTCGAATGCGCAGGATGCGGAACTTGAGCGTTTGCGGCTTCAGGCCGAGACAGACCGTCAGAGGCGTGAAGATGAAGCGGCGGCCGCTGCTGCAGCGGAAGAACAACGGACAGCAAGCCAACGGGAACAAGAAAGGCTCGCTGAGCTGCGCGCTGCACGCGCAGCTCAGAATGCTCTGATGGAAGCTCGGATCAAGTCGGATTCCGTTGTTTTTGATGAAGGGTCGTCTGGCGGGTCGGAGGATCAGGCAAACGCGGCTGGCACCAGAGATATTGATCCTCAGTCGGCAGATCAACGAAACAGGGACTTTGTTGCAAACGGCGGCATAGCGGCTGATGTGACCCAAGCAGAAGCGATTGCAAACCCATCCAACACGGTGCTGCAGGGGACGATGATCCAAGCAACATTAGAGAACGCTGTTGATTCAAGCCTACCTGGTGCTGTGACGGCAATGGTGAGTTATCCGGTCTACGCCTTCGACGGGACGCGAGTGTTGATCCCACCTGGATCACTTCTTATCGGCCAATACAGCTCGGACGTATCGCTGGGGCAGGCACGCATTCTTGTAGGCTGGACACGCCTTGTGACCCCCGATGGGCAATCCGTTCAGATCTCCGCCTTCGGGGGTGACGATCAGGGTCGGTCCGGGATCACTGGACGGGTGAACACGCGGTTTGCGCAACGGTTCGGCGGGGCAGCATTGATTTCGCTGATCGGGGCGGCTCCAGCCATCGCGGCCAGTTCAACGTCGAACGAGTTACGCGCCGAGACGGCGGAGAATGTCGCCGATAACTTTTCCAGCGCGACGGCAAGCATTGTGAACGAATATGCAGGGCTTCCGCCAATCATTGCAGTTGAGCAGGGTGCGCAGATCACGGTCATGGTGGACAGAGATCTGGAATTCTACTGATGCCGGGCCCAACGTCGTTTTTGCAAAGCTACCTGGAACCAATCGCAGGTGTCTTGCAGGATCCAGAAATCGTTGAAGTGGCAGTGAACCCGAACGGCAGCGTCTGGATCGAGCGCCAAGGCGGTGAGTTCATGATTGAGCATCAGGCTCACAAGTTTGCAGCTGAAGAGGCCAATAATCTTGGGATGTCGATCGCCTCAGCGGTCGGAGCGCAGTTTTCTGAGAAAAAACCAATCTTCTCTGGAAAGGTCATCTTTGAGGATAGGCCATTGCGCGCGCAGGTGGTCTCGTCCCCCGTGGTCGAGGGCGGCACGGCCATCACACTGCGGTCCTACAGCCAGAGAAAGGTTTCCTTGGAGAAAGCGGTTCTGTTGCACGGCAAGCTCGTCGATCTTGATGCCATACGCAAAGAGCGGGCCGAGAAAGTGTCGCAATGCGCAGGGCTTGGTGACATTGCCGGCGCAATGTCGGTTTGTGTCGAAGATCGGCTGAACATTCTGGTTTCAGGTGGAACATCGACAGGGAAGACGACATTTGCGCGGGGTCTCCTAGATCTTGTGTCCAAAAATGAGCGTATTGTTACGATCGAAGATGCTTACGAGCTGTTTCCAGATCAGAAGAATTCTGTCTGCTTGAAAGCCAGCAGAAGCGGAGCAGGGGAGACAACACCGGCCAAGCTACTTGAGGGCACCCTTCGGATGCGGCCTGATCGGATTATCCTCGGGGAAATTCGCGGCGAAGAAAGCAAGACGTTTCTAGATGCTATAAACACAGGCCATGGCGGATCATTTACAACCATCCACGCGGATACCGCACCCAAAGCAATCGACCGGTTAGCACTCATGATTATGTCTGTGGGAATTAACATGACTTTCGAAGAAGTGCGTCGCTACTGTGCGTCTAGTATCGACGTTGTCATTCAACTGGGACGCATCGCAGGCAAGCGCGGTGTAGTTGAACTTTACTTGCCAGGGATGGAGGCTGTTTAGGACGGCGGCTAAGTTCCAAAAATTCCTGTTATCGTAACTAGCCGAGCTCTATTGTTCCCGTGGCTCAGCCTTTTCAGGCCAACCAGAGCACTGTTGTAGGCGCGGCGGGGCAGAGGTGCTAAGGTGTACTTTCGCTGCACCAATGGCGGACCGGACACTCGCTGCGCTGTGTATGAACTCACACTCTGCAGACAAAGCAACCGTCATGTTGTTGCTAGTTTGCTGCCATAGTCTAGAGTTGTCTTATGGTAGTTTATCTTGCTCTCAACCTGTCAATTGCGGCCTGCATTTCAAGCCTGATCTTGTTGACGTTCGCCACTGTGGAGATGATAAATCCAGGCTTCAAGTTTTGGCCGCCACCAAAGAACGAACCGTGGAAGAAAATATTGTTCATGACGCTTTTTCGGATCATGGTTTATGGATTGGTTATCGCTTCCATCATCTATCTTTGGCAGGATGGGCTGCAATCTTCGACGTCAGTAAACATAGCCGCTATCATTTTTCTTTTGTGTGGATTTATTATCGCCTTCTGGGCGACGGGGGCGCTCGGGTGGGCAAACGCTTTTGGGTCAAAAGAAGGTTTGAGGACAGACGGAATATTCGCATATTCACGCAACCCGATTTACATCGCCACATGGTTTGGGCTTGCAGGATGGGCGCTTCTTGTACCTACCCCATTCATAGCTGCAACGCTGTGTTTCTGGGCGTTGCTCTATCTGGTAGCCATCTTTCTCGAAGAACGTTGGCTACTTGAGGAATATGGCGAACCATTTACCGAATTCTGCCGTAAAGTTCGAAGGTTCTTTTGACACCTTCGCTGCGCACCGCACGAACGACCGGTCTCCGCCTTTGGAACGAATTGCATGAGTTTTGCACCAGCTCAGACTAGCCTTGAAAACAAGGTCACTGAGGCGGTGCAAATTTCAGGTGCATAATTAGCGTAAGGTGCGTGAGGGTGCCGCACTTAACATCGGAGGATCCTCAGGCAGTTCTTTCAAGCTCTCGGGCCTACCAGTTTTGGCCCATGTACCTCTTGCTAGTCTTCAAACTCGATGCAGGTGTATTGATAGCCACGCCCAGAATAGTCGAAATACTGACTTTCCTGCGCAGCCCGATGCTCGTTCCAAGAAGTTCCAGAGTCCTGTTGGAGTTCGCATCTCTCGCCACTCACTTGCGCTGATAGTGCATGTGATCCCGTTGGTAATTCATCTCCAAACCGATACGCTGTCATGAACGGAGCTGACTTGCTCTTACAGCCCCAGATGATCATTCCATCACGCGACACTATGAAAGCGGTTGGTTTGCTAGATACTCCAACAAATCTCAAAGCGCTGGCTTGAAGGGAGCATTCAAAGCGATTTCCGATCTCACACAAGGATGCCGTGTTCCATCCGATACAACTGAACTCGGCTCTCAGCAGATTGGCAGGCATGAGGAGCCATGACGCAAAAACGTTTGCCTCATTTTCCACCTCATCTTGGAAGTTATTCAGCGTCTCGTGACTGTCTTCAAAGCAATCTCGCACATTCCGATGACACATGAAGTGTCCTAGCTCATGAGCGTAAGTGAAGCGTTGGCGGCGCTTGTTCTCAATCTCAGAGTTCAGCAAAATCGTCCACTTTTCTGTGTTCTTTGTTTTTACCAGACACCCTTCAAAAGAGTCATAGCCATCAATCTTGGTTTTCAGCTCTCCGCTAAAATCGCTATTCTGGAGTGCGCCATCGATCAGCGCTGAAATATCCAGGGGGTAAGTGTTTGGGCCGTGGTCCTGCCAAAGCCGTGTAAGGCGGTTCGCCTCCTTAATTGGAGGTCTACTAATCTTCGTCGTCAAAACCTGAAGCTATCCTTTCAATTGTACGCTTGTCACTTTCAGACAGCTTTTTGAATTTTCTGAAAAAAGCGTCTTCAACCTGCCCGACGTGCCTGTCTGAGGGTTCCATCTGCGTATCATCCAAAAAATACTCTGGGGATTCACTGAAGTGGTTAGCAATCTTAAGCAAAAGCTCTGCAGATGGCTTGGCATGCTCTTTGTTCTCAAGTTGCCAGACATAAGCCTTCGAAGACCCAATAACAGTTGCCAGCTCTTCAAGGGTCAAATTTTTGGACGTCCGCAATTTTCGGAGCTTTGCGCCAAATTTTTCGGCCATAGGAAATTTCTCTCTAACTTCAGTTGACAGAAGTATAGCGATGACTATATCAGAGCTCAAGTGTAGCGTTCGCTATACTTAATTAAACCTATATGGAGCACTACAAATGACAGAGACCTGCAAAGCCTCAAATGGCGATAAATGGGAAATCTACAAAGACGCGGCAAACCAATGGCGCTGGCGTCGTACGGCATCAAATGGCAACGTCGTTGGCGCGGCTACTGAGGGCTATGTCAACAAATCCGATTGCATCGCAAATGCGCAACGCAACGGAATGACATGCACGCCGTCGTAACAACGGGCTACGCGGCTACCTCCCAGTCGCGTAGCACTTCTCTTGCGGTATATATCGTTTTGTATTGTTAATTCTGATCAGTTGGAGACCAAGATGCCTAAGACCATATTGATATTCTCGGATGGAACGGGGCAGGTTGGTGGGCTGAGGCCAGATCAACGGTTGTCGAATATTTACAAGATGTACCGAGCGATGCGGCCGGGTCCAAATTCTTCAATTTCACCTATGGAACAGGTCGCGTTCTATGACCCAGGACTTGGAGCCGGTGAAGCTGGTGGGTTAACTTTCAAACGCACGCGAAACTTTTTCGCGTCTGCTGTTGGCAGCGGGATCGACGAGAATATCATCGATTGTTACGAGGCCATTATTGCGAACTACGAAGAGGGTGATCGGGTTTGCCTGTTTGGCTTTAGTCGTGGCGCATACACGGTTCGATGTGTGGCCAACGTGATGAATCTGTGCGGTGTCCCCACCAGAATGGCGGATGGCAGTGCAGTCCCAACTAACGGGCCAAGGCTTCGTAAAATCGCTGAAGATGCAGTCAAATATGTTTATAATCATGGCGCAGGTAAAGACCGTAGAACGTATTTTCCTGAGCGGGAAGCCAAAGCGGAGCGGTTCCGGAACAAGTATCATTCGAACGGCACGGGCATGGACGGCGAGTCTCAGGGCAACGTTCAGCCCGATTTCGTCGGCGTTTTTGATACCGTGGCAGCCCTTGGTTCACGTAAAGCCCAATGGGTCACAATGGCAGGTGGTTTGATGCTTTGGGCGACCACTGCCGTCGGTTGGTGGAATGATTGGACATGGTTGTTGACCGTCCCACTCACGGCGATGTCTTTGATTGCCCTTTACTGGGTGGTAGTGACCACAAAAAGCCAGATTAAGTATTTTCGTGAGGTGCCCGGTGGGCGGATAACATCGTGGCATTTTGCTTCATGGAATTTAAAGAATTATGATAAGTTTCTCGATAATCTGGTGCGCTTTGCCCGCCATGCCATTTCAATCGACGAAAATCGTAAGAGCTTTCCCCGTGTTGGATGGGGGCATAAAGACGACTATCGGAAAAATGCGCATTTGAACCCAGCTTGGTTGGAGCAGGTTTGGTTCAGTGGCAATCATTCAGATATCGGCGGTAGTTATCCTGAATCAGAGTCTCGGCTTTCAGATGTAGCACTGCAATGGATGATTGATGAATTCCAGCAAGCAGTTCCAGAAGTGCATATCCAAAAAGAGCTGCTTGTAACTTCACCAGACGTGAAAGGACTGCAGCATGACGAGGTGTTAAGTACAGCCCAGATGTGGCCAAGATTCATACCTGATTGGCTTCGACGTAAACTTACGTGGTCGGCGAAGACCCGACGGGTTCATGTAGATGCGAAATTGCACCCGACAGTATTTGAACGCTTAGACGCAGACGAGGTGCCTCACATTAACGAATCCAAAGCTTATCGGCCCGCAAACCTTAAGGGACACAGCAAAGCAGGAAGCTTTCTCGACTGAGTGGCCATGCGTCCGAAAAGGCTGACTTGATATGGTCAGTAGACTTGGCAATGCGGCACGTCTGGTTTGCCCCTTCCAAGACTTGCGCGTTAGGATAGGGAGTTCCCAAAATGGTAAGCAAAAATCTCAGGTTCCGAACTGAACCTTTTGTATTCCCGCTGCTCGTTGATGACGTAGAATTTCGCTGGTGTTCGTGAAAAGGCACCGATGTGCATCAGATGAAATCACGAAGTGATCGTCGGTATCGTAGTGCGCCTTTATCTGGCCAAGTCTTTCGAAATTCGAAGCATAGCGTGTGTTCTTCGGATCGTTAGCTCGTTGTCGATAGCGTCTGAGTTATGCGCTGTGCCCTGCATGCAGAAGTTTATAATGAGAGATGGTTGGGCGAGATGATCCGCAGTTTTGAGTAACAAGCATCATTGACTTAACGCAATTTTTTCCATACTAAATCCCTCATAACGCAATACTGTAGAATCGGAGCAACCATGGGCGATTTTGTGAAGACCCGCTTTCCTGTCGCCATTTATCGCGGCCTTATAATTGATCTTGAGGATCGCCTGCGTGGCGAGGCACTCAAGGCACATCGGATGATCCAAGATCACTCCGGCCTTGATCAACTTCGCGGACGGCGGCTTGAAGGAATGTCGCGCTTCCACATGATGGAAAAGGGTTTTCAGGAAGTTTGCGAACTCCACGGAGGCGCTTTACTTGCAGGCGGAATCATTCCCGGCACGGACTTTAAGGTTTTTCAGCCATTTATGCGTTTCGAGCATGCGAGCCAAGGTTTCATTATTGGCCTTGCTGCCATGCCAGAACCAAGCAAACTGCCTACCAAAAACAAATCAAGGTTGGCCGGGGTGACCCTAAATTACCATATCTCGCCACATTTCGACCTTGACGGCAAAGGCCCTAAAGCTGGGGATATTTGTATTTTGTTTCTCTTTTCTCGCGACCGTGAACAGGCTGGGAAAATAGAGGAACTTGCCATTGGCGTAGTGGATTCAAATTACGATCAATATCTATTTTATGAACGGATCGATCAGTACCTTGCGGACGACGGTGACGTTTCGGAATCCAGCTCGCCATTCCCGACGCCCCCAGCGTTGCCTTCCAGCGGCGCTGTCCGCCTGAAAAGCACAATGAAGACCTTTATGCCGCCCGAAACGCCATCTTTGGATGACGAAGAAGACGGCAAGGCATAGCTGGTGCGATAAGCACCGACGGGAGAGAATGATGCGAGTGGGAACACCTGGCTTTGTGCCAGAACGTTTAGTTGAAGCCCGCGCAGCGCGGCGGATTCAAAGCATGAAAGAACTGGCGCGTATTTTGGGCGTAAATCCGAGTTCTGTGTCGCGTTGGGAAACAGGGAAGCAAGCCCCTGAAGCAGAAGCATTGTCCGAGTTGGCTAAAGCACTGCGGGTGAGACGAGAGTTTTTCCTTCGGCCTGTATTCGATAGCTCGAGGCCCATGTTTTACCGTAAATTGGCCAGCACACTGAAGCGTGACCGCGAGTATCAAAAATCCCAGGTGAACTGGCTACATGAGATAAGCGATGTCTTACAGCATTACGTGGACTATCCCGAACTGGACATTCCTGACATGCTCGGCGGCTCTAGTTATAAGCAGCTCCGAGATGAGGACATTGAGGATATTGCTGGCGACTTGCGGACTCATTGGCAGTTGGGGCAGGGGCCATGCACCAATGTTGTAGCGGTTCTAGAAAAGATTGGGTGCGTTGTCGGTTCAATTGAAATGGGAACGTCGAAACTCGACGGTGTATGTAGCTGGTCAAAGGCTGAAGACAGGCCACACATCCTATTGGCATCTGACAAAATGAATCTACCACGCAGACAAATGGATGCGGCGCATGAACTTGGTCACGCAGTCCTTCACAAAGGTGTTAGCGCCGGTTCTTTGCGTGATGATCTGAAAGAAATCGAACGGCAAGCATTCCGGTTCGCAAGCGCCTTTCTGATGCCACAAACCACTTATGTACCTGAAGTTCCGAATTTCTCCCTTGCTGGACTGCTGTCACTGAAAGAGCGCTGGCGCGTTTCGGTAAAGGCACAGATCAAACGCCTGCTCGACCTTGAGATCATCCCCCCAGACCACGGCACCCAGCTTTACAAAACATATTCTGCCAAAGGTTGGAGTAGACAAGAACCTATGGACAGGGAATGGGCTGTTACAAAACCACGTATGCTACGCGATGCGCTTTACTTGATAGTAGATTCCGGAACGCGCACGAAGGAAGACTTGCTATCGGTCGAATTCACCATGCATCCGGGCGACATTGAAAACATTGCCAATCTGCCATCTGGCTGGTTTACAAAGAACACAGGCGATGTGGTGCCTTTGACACTGAAACCCGCTACTCCGCGCGGAACAGAGCCCCCTGCAGGCGGCTCTGTCATCTCATTTTTCCGACGCGAACAACCTTGAGGGGATAAGACGTGCGTGTATCCATCGACGTTTTGGAGGAGGACTTGGATGGCGACTACGGATCAGTGCCGGGGCTTATTATTACATGCTCCCGATGCCGCCACTCGGTTGAGGTCTTTGGAACGGAAGAAAGTTCCTTAAAACGCGGAGCAGTCATGATGCGTGATGAATGTCCTTTTGACGAGGCCAATTTCTACGAAGCCTAAGCCAATTTCGGCGGAGGTCACGCTGAGCCCAGCGGATATAAAAATTATTTGAGGGCTTCCTAAACTGAATATTGATTGAGTATCGAAGGACATTGGAATGGCATTACCCTCAAACTACCGGTGGATTGTGGTCGGCAATCTGGCAATCAGGAATCGTGCAAACGCCCCGCATTATGCACCGGCATTCGAAATAGGTGACTTGCTAGCGGCGCTAACGGATCGGATTGCCCGTGAGGATGTACATCGTCCATATGCGAAAAATTCGCGGCTGATGTGGTGTGCTGATCTGGCTGAAGATGACGATTACTACCGGATGATCCTTCAGGTTGGAGACAAAAACGTAACTGGGGTTTCATTCCTACATTTCGAAACCAAGGAAACACGAGACATTGAAAAGGATGAAGATGAAGGTGGTCACTATGCTGCCCACATTCTGATAAAGAAGACGGGCGATCAGTTTGGGCGGCATTTGATCTTGATCGAGAAGGTGCCAGGCATTTACCTATCTTCGGTCAAGGATCATCTGACTTGGGTTTGTAAGAGCGCGCTATACGAAAAAGAGGCTCAGGATGATGACGGTGAATCTAAGCGGTTTCGGCCAGTCTTCGAGATTGATGGTCATCAATCCAAGACTATCCGTGAGGCGTTGAGGACGGGGACGCTTCAGGACATTGAGTTCATTGGACACGAAGAAAATCACGAAGATGGGTTGGATGAAGATCCAATTGTGGAAGAGATCGTCCATGAAGCAGGGTGGGAGGTGAAAAAACGTGTCACCGAAGACCAAGCGCAAACGATTTTTGGACGTATTGGCGGATTCTTGGGTGGCTTCAGAGGTGGTGCTGATGACACGCAGATTTTTGTTAGGATCAAGGCTGCAAATGGCCAAATCAAACGAACTGAAGTGCACCACAACGGCGATGAAATTCTTGAACAGGCATTTGTGCAGAACGAAATCGTCAATGAATTCGACCCCCCCCCTAACGCAACGCTATGAGGCGTTCCGCCAAGACATGGTTGAGAAGATGATCGCAGTCGCCGACGCAGTGGGCGGTTGAAATGGCCCTTCAGAAACATACCAAGGTCTTCACCGTATTCTCGTTCTTACGTCTCCGAAGCGCTGATATTTTTTGGTATCAATGGATTTATCCGTCTATCTTTTTCGCCGTGACCTTTGGTGGCTTCCTATTCTGGGGCCATCAGTTCGTTAGTTTTGATCAGTCGAAGTTGATTGGAGATGTCAACGCCTTGATGGGCATTTTAGTCGGGTTCTATATTGCAGCCTTGGCAGCAGTTTCGAGCTTTGCAAATGAGAACCTAGATCAAATCATGAGGGGCAGAGCCCCAACCCTTACATCTGTTCGCAAGGGCAATGAAATCAAAGAGACGCTGACCAGACGGCGGTTTCTGGCAATCATTTTCGGATACTGCGCCACCCTGGCAATCATCCTTTATGTCTTTGGAGTGCTTCAAGTCCATTTGACGGTAACGCAACCAGCCGCGCTTTGGGCGCAAACCATCATGAGTGTAGTAGGATATATTGCTTGGGCGATTTATTTATGGATAATCTCTAGTTTGCTTGTCGTGACCCTTCCAGGACTCCACTACCTTGTTGAGCGCATGCACCGAGCATAAATCACAACTTGTGTGGGCTCTCGCGCCCTGCAAAAACGACCGCTGGTTCATCTAGAATTAAATTTCCGACAGATGCGGTCATTTACCGGATGAAAGCAACGTCAGTACTGATTATCCGTGATATCGATTTAGGGAGACGCGATTTTGAAGGTACGCATTAAGAAAATCGCAGGGAACTGGGAAGATGGCTATGCTCTCGATAAGCATACTGCCAGTAGCACATTCACCGGCCACAACGAACAAGGTTATGCGACGTTTGACACTGTCAGAACAGAAGCAGGCGAGGCAGTTTACCAGCTCAAGTACAGGCAGGATTTCGATCAAGTCCAGCCGCTGGCAAAAGCCGTCATCAAGTACATCCTCCCTCATTTGGGTAAGATCGGCTTGGTGGTCCCTGCTCCAGCCTCAAATGCACGCAACCGGCAACCCGTTCATGAGGTCGCGGCAGCGATTGCAGAACGTATCAAGGCACCTTTTTTCGACGACATGATCATCAAGTCAGCAGTAGCCGCAAACTCAAACTCGCTTAAGAATATGAGTACTAAGGAAGAAAAAGAAGAGACCTTAAGGGGCCGTTTCCTTCTCCAAAAAAGGATCGGCAACGATGGAACTTGGAATGCTTTGATAGTGGATGATCTCTATCATTCTGGGGCAACAATGGAGGCTGTTTGTGAACTACTTTCGGGCTATAGTAAGATCGGAAATGTATACGTGGCCGCCCTGACATGGAGATAACGATGCAGACAGTATTCATCGCAGGTTCAATCAAGATCAAGCGCCTTCATCCGCTGTTCGTAGAGCGTATCGCAAACATTGTCCGCGAAGGAATGCCGGTTATCGTCGGCGACGCGAACGGGGCGGACGCATCGATCCAAGCCGAACTTCTTGCTCAATCTGCATCAGATGTGACTGTGTTCTGCACTGGTGAAATGCCAAGGAACAACCTTGGCGACTGGAAGGTCCACCGAGTTAAGTCTTCGGCCCAACCTGGAACCAGAGCCTATTTCACTGCCAAAGATATCGAAATGGCTGAACGTGCAGAGTTTGGTCTGATGCTTTGGGACGCTGCCAGCACAGGCACATTAAGCAATGTTTTCGAGCTGTTATCACAGGGTAAAAAGAGTGTCGTTTTTGTGAATAGAGAAACAAAATTCCTGAACGTGAAGCAGGGTGGTGATGTTCTCGATCTGGTAAGCTTCATGAGTGACGGTGCGAGAAAGACAGCTGATCGGAAGATACGTCTTGGCGAGCGTGTCAGTCAGTTGGCTGGTATTCAATCTAATATGGCTATCTGACTCACTTAAATTTCCAGCAATCTGGCTTCCACTTTCAGGCGAGGGTGACACCTCTACTTGCTCATGTCGGACTTTCACGGAGAATCTTATCGTCTGATCAAAGTCGCATAATATTCAATATGTGAAAATTTGATCCGTAAAGCGATGACCTACCGGGGCAGGGACCAGTTGTCACATTTGGCGTAGTCTTTCAAGGTGGCCGTTCATTCATGTTGCAGCTAATGCCGGGTGAGAGCCCTCTTTGACCGATGCTGAACGTTGGATGAATGGCGGCTTTTGAGGTCAGGTCCAAAAAACAATTAGGCCAAGCGCCGAGCAAACAAAACAGAACTGACTGTAGACATAGTGTCTTGACCTACTACCCACTTTCTACCAGTAGTAATTCAGATGGTTTCCAGCCGCTGAACATGCGTCTGGGATGAAAAGGGAATACGGTAAGGAAGAGCTGCTAAGCGCCGAAACCGTAACTGCCCCCGCAACTGTGAGCGGTGAGTGACCCCGATGAACACCACTGAGCCTTAGGCTTGGGAAGGTTCGGGCGAACGCTGATCCGTAAGTCAGGAGACCTGCCATCAACGACACCAATAGGTGCCGTAAATGTAACTCAACCCAGACGGGGTGTCTGGTTAGGAGATCATGATGGCGACACGGAAATTCCCGTGCTTTAAAACATGTCTGCCCTGCGCCCCGCATATTCGCGGAGGGCGATATGATCACGCACCAAAACCACAAGATAACCGTCTGCACACCCTGCAGGCATAAAGGCACGGACTGCCGCCCAGGATTCGAGTTGATCGAAAAGCTAGGAGCCGCAATTGCAGCGGCTGGGGATACGATCTCCGAAGATTTCGAAATATCGGGTGTGGCCTGCATGGCGGGCTGCGATCGGCTCTGCACGGTCGCCTATCATGGCAGCCGCAAAGCGACCTATTTGTTCGGCGATGTCGACCCAAAAGTGGACATCAACGATCTTGTCACCTTCGCACGGCAGTATGCCCACTTATACGACGGTTGGTGTTCTTCGGTAGATCGTCCAGGCAAGCTACGTAAATCCACACTTGCAAGGGTGCCCTCTGCGATGATCGCAATGGAAGCCAGTGACGTGCGCGCATCATGAACGCCGCTGATCTTGAGGTGAACGGTGTGA
This sequence comes from uncultured Sulfitobacter sp., assembly GCF_964021855.1. Classification (NCBI taxonomy): domain Bacteria; kingdom Pseudomonadati; phylum Pseudomonadota; class Alphaproteobacteria; order Rhodobacterales; family Roseobacteraceae; genus Sulfitobacter; species uncultured Sulfitobacter sp. Next base: position 19,078 of record NZ_CAXHZD010000008.1, on the reverse strand, counting down.
GTTGGGCACCGACCAATTCGGGCCAACCAGTGCTGCACCCCACAACCTTCAGCGTTGCTGCGGGAAGGGTTTTGGGTGTGGTGGGGCCGAATGGTGCGGGAAAATCTACTTTGCTGCGGCTTCTCTATCGGTTTCAACACCCCAAGACAGGGCAGGTTCGCGTGGGCGGACAAGACATCTGGTCCATGTCGGCTCGTGACGCCGCCAGGCGGACCGCAGCAGTCTTGCAGGAACAGGCTTCGGCATTCGGACTGACCGTTCAAGAGATCGTGCAACTGGGCAGAACACCGCATCGGTCAGGCTTTGCCGCATCGGGGGCGAGCGACGAGAAAGTTGTTGATTACGTCTTGGACACCCTTGGTTTGCACCCCTTGGCGCACCGTGACTTTGGCACATTGTCCGGCGGTGAACGCCAGCGCGTAATGGTGGCGCGGGCTTTGGCCCAGGAACCTCAGGTCTTGATCCTTGATGAACCGACGAACCATCTTGATGTGCGCCACCAGCTTGAAGTCGTGTCGCTGATTCGCAGTTTGGGCATGACCATCGTGGTGTCGCTGCATGACCTGAACATGGCTGTGAGCGTTTGTGATGATGTGCTTGTCCTCAAAGACGGGCATCCACAAGGCTTTGGTACGCCGCAAACGTTACTGACCGACACCCTCGTTTCGAACACGTTTCGCGTTGATGCGCGGCGTGAAACCCTTGCCCCCAGCGGGGCCCCTCATTTCACATTTAACCTTCCAGATTGAAAAGGAACCTTAATATGAAACTTACACTAACAACACTGGCAGCCCTTTTGATGGCAGGGTCTTCTATCGCCCAAACCACCGTGCAAAGCTGTAACCGCGTCGTGACGTTCGATGCCCCACCACAGGCCGCCATTTCCAACGATGTGAACCTGACCGAAATGATGCTGGTCCTTGGCCTTGCAGATAACATGGTTGGCTACACTGGAATATCCGGTTGGAAGACGTTGGACGAAGACATGACCGCCGGTGTCGAAGAATTGCCCGAGCTATCGGCGAAATACCCGTCCAAAGAAGTGTTGATCGGGGCTGATGCGGACTTCTTCTTTGCGGGCTGGAATTATGGCATGAGGGTTGGCGGCGAAGTGACACCAGAGACCTTGGCCCCCTTCGGCATCCAAGTTTATGAGCTGACCGAAAGCTGCGTCCACGTCGGCGAAAAAGACGCGGCATCTATGGACGACATGTATAATGATCTGCACAATCTGGGTGCGATCTTTGATGTATCCGACCGCGCTGAGGCGTTGATCGAAAGCTACCAGATGGCACTGCAAACATTCCTCGCCGACCTACCCGCGCTGGAAACTGCTCCACGGGTGTTTGTCTATGACAGCGGTGAAGACGCGCCGTTCACGGCAGGGGCATACGCTATGCCAAATGCCCTGATCGAGGCCGCAGGCGGTACCAACATCATGAACGACTTTGAAAAAAGCTGGGCAACTGTCGGCTGGGAGGCAGTGGTCGAGCGTAACCCTGAGTTCATCGTGATCGTGAACTATGGCGAGGTCACAGCAGATCAAAAGCGCGAATTCATGATGTCCAATCCTGCGTTCGCGGATATCGACGCGGTGCGCAATGATCGGTTCGTGGTGCTTGAATATGTCGAAGCAACGCCTGGGCCGCGCAACATCGAAGCCGTCAAAACACTTGCCGCTGCATTTCGGGCTGAGTGATCTGACATGACCCAAAAACAGCAATCGATACACTCTCCCAGACCATCCCGCGATCTTTGGATCACCGGCATCTTTGGCGTGCTGGCACTTTTGGGATCGTTGTCGATTGCTGTAAGCGTCGGGGCCATCGCGGTCCCTTTGGAAACCGTCTGCGGCATTTTGATCAACAAGATTGCCCCAGACACGATTGCCGTTGATTGGTCTAAGGGCCGCGAGGCTATCGTTTGGGATATCCGGTTCCCGCGCGCCATCCTCGCCTGTTTTGTCGGGGCGGGGTTGGCAATCGTCGGGGCCAGCCTTCAGGCGGTGACGCGCAATCCACTGGCGGACCCGCATCTTTTGGGGATTTCAGCAGGTGGCGCATTCGGGGCAATATTGGCGCTGTTGCACACAGGGTTGTTCATAGGGCTTTTGACCGTTCCATTGTTGGCGTTTATCGGTTCGCTTGGAGCGACACTCATCGTTCTGGCCGTTTCGCAATTTGCAGCCGCAACCAGTGCGGATAGGCTGGTGTTGGCGGGCGTGGCTGTGTCGTTCATCGTGATGTCGGCGGCGAACGTTTTGATCTTTCTGGGTGACCCACGAGCCACACACACCGTGGTTTTCTGGATGTTGGGCGGCCTTGGTTTGGCGCAATGGGATCAACTAATTTACCCAGCAGTGGTCCTAGTAGGTTGCGGAACCTATCTGTGGCTTAAATCAGAAACCCTGAACGCCATGACAGTCGGGGACGAAACCGCCACCACGCTCGGTATTCCCGTCGCCCGTTTCAGGCTGTCGGTCTTTGTCATCGGGGCGTTGATCACCGGCGTCATGGTCGCGTTCTCTGGCATCATCGGGTTCGTCGGCCTCATGATTCCGCACATCGTGCGCCTCTTAGTCGGAGGCGACTACCGCCGCCTTATACCTATCTCTGCATTGTGCGGGGCCGTATTCCTCGTTTGGGCAGATATCATCGCACGGACCATCATGGCCCCAGACGACATGCCCATCGGGATTGTCACGGGTCTGGTCGGCGGGGTATTTTTCGTTTGGTTGCTGCGACGGCGAATACGATGAGAGCGACGTGTTGCTTTGAACGGCAATGACGATTACAGGCCTTCGGCCTCAAACAGCCAAGGTTGGCTTTGTCCGCATCTTACCAGTTCGTGCGCCCCGCAGCGAAGGTCGGCTCACCACAGTTTGCCTTTGTGGCTGGACACGGAAAGATCCGAGGACAGGGGGCTAGAATTTTACCCTTTGTGCTCTAGAATTTCCATATGGCACCAAAGACAACACTGAACGCGGATAACCTTGCAGCACTTGGCGCTGAGCGTCTGGCTGATCTTCTGCTTGAGATCACCAAAGGCAATGCGGGCGCTAAGCGACGGCTCAGGCTCGAACTGGCGGGCGAAGCAGGGACGGGGGATGTTGCACGGGAAATTCGTAAGCGGCTTTCGGCGATTGCGCGGTCGCGGTCGTTTGTCGACTGGCAGGGGCGGAACGCCTTTGCGGCCGATCTGGATATGCAACGGCAAGCCATCGTTGGTCAAGTTGGGCCAACAGACCCTCAAGCCGCATTTGAACTGATCTGGCGGTTCGTCGCCCTTGCTAATGGGGTTTATGAGCGGTGCGATGACAGCACAGGCCGGGTACAATCGGTGTTTCACACGGCCTGCGAGGATCTGATTGATCTTTCTGAAGCGGTCGATCCGGATTCGATTGTTCTAGCCGACCTTTTGCTCACGGCTTTGCCTGATGATGACTATGGGCACTATCCCGCGTTAATCTCAGGTTTGGCACCCATGCTGGGGACGGAGGGTCTGCAGCACCTCCGGGCTGGCATTGCCGCGTTGGACGAAGATATGTCCGAGAATTACGCGCTGCGCATGGCGCTTGAAGAGATTGCGGATGCTGAGGGCGATACCGACGCCTATATCGCCCAGCAAAGTGATCTAGCGAGTAAATCATTCAGAGGTGCTGCAGAAATCGCCCAACGTCTTATGGCGTCGGGGCGGCTTGAAGAGGCCTGGGCGGCGATTAACGCGCCCGACGATGATGATCGCGGATGGATTCCTTACGAATGGGAAGCGACCCGGATCAATGTGATGGAGGCGATGGGGCGAAAGGATGCGGCGCGGGCGTTCATGTGGACCTGTTTTGCACGTAGCTTGAACGCGGACCACCTGCGCGCATGGCTCGCTGGACTGCCAGATTTTGAAGACGTCGCGGCGGAGGAGCAAGCCCTTGAGCACGCACAGGGCTTTCAAAGCTTCACAACGGCGCTGCATTTCTTGATGACATGGCCCGCGTTTGCACAGGCGGCAGTCCTGATCACCAATCGCGCCGCCGAAATCGACGGGAACCATTACGAGCTTCTCGGACCAGCCTCCGAGGTGCTTGAAGAGAAGTATCCGCTCGCCGCGATGCTTCTCAAGCGCGGCCTGATCGACTTTGCGCTTAAGAATGGCCGGGTCAAACGCTACCCCCACGCCGCGCGCCACTTGCGCGAGTGCAAGAACCTTGCCGCAAGGATTGAAGACTTTGTACCGTTTGAAACACATGAGGCTTACGTTGCAGGCTTAAGGTCTGTTCATGGGAAGAAGACATCGTTTTGGGGGCCGGGGATGTGATAGCCAGAGTGCCACTAGGTCGTGTTCTTATTTTGTTCTTAAGCGCATAATGATACTTATGTTAAATATTGACAGTTTTGGACATCTTTTTTGAATGGTTTTTCATTCAGCCGCAACTAAATCCGCCGTGTCGACAACGCCGTTTCTACTTACGAGTGCCACGCCAGCCACCGCTAGACCGATACCGAAAATTACTGCGGCACTTAGCGTTTCATTATAAAACAGAACGCCCATGGTTAGTCCGAAGAAGGGAACAAGGAAACTAAAGGCATTGGCCTGACTTAATGCGACTTCGGACAACACGGACATCCACAACACGTAGACCAAAGCGGACCCAAGTACAGACAGGGTGATCAGGACCACGATGAAGGAAATAGACCAGTCAATCGCCAGCGGCGTTTCAGTGGATGCCGAGAGGATCGCAAGCGGAACCGCCCCAATTAGAAACTGCCATCCGATTGTCATCAATGGGTCTACCGTGGCGGCGATCCGTTTCAAAACAATATTGCTGACAGTGATGCCAAGTGCTGCAAGCACGATGTAACTGACACCGATGATATAGTTGGATTGCGTCCCAGCAAAAAGGCCTGGCGCTGCAATCATGACAATACCGGAAAAACCTAACGAAAGGCCAACTTTGCCCCGAAGTGTTAACCGTTCGCCAAGGACGACACCTGCAAGGCCCGCAGCGAGCAACGGTTGACTATTGGCAATGACGGTCGCGATCCCGGGTGAGACCAATTCAGCTGCGTGAAACATGCCGAGAAACCCCAGGCTGGTTGCCCCAAGGCCAATTAAAGCAAGCGTCAACCATGTGCGAACACCTTTCGGGCTTGGCCGTCCAAGGGCCATAGCAAGACCAACTAGAATAAGTCCGGCAATGAGCGCACGTAGCGTCGCAAACGCAAGGTGCGGCGCGAATTTTATGCCGATCGTCAGCAGTGGGAAGCATGCAGCCCAAAGTATCATTGCCAACAGAATCTTCGCTAAAATGATGGCGCGCATACAAACTTCCTAAGTGATAGCGGGATTTCTTTTGGGTAGACCCAAGGGAGATCCTCAGCGTCGCTGTTTTGGGTTTGATTTGTACCGTTAATATTGTCGTCCAGTGTCAAATCTTAGGATACATCAATGTTCATCCTGTCGATCCGTTTCGGGGGCCGCGTTAGTTTTGGACACTTCATCAGGTTTCTTTTTGCCGTGCCCACCATGTCCGTGACCGAACAAGTGCATGGCAATCATGCCACCGCCGAAGAGAACGAGAAACCAGTTTTCTGCGAGCCATTGCATGAGTTTTCTTTCTGTTTGAAGTTTTCGAAATGGTGGGCTGATCTCAGCGCCTTTGCCGTGCGGAAAAGTAGTTGAACAACGGGCCAAAGATGAGGGCAACGAACCAGCCATAGGCAAAGGCTTCGATGAGTCCTAGGCCAAAGCTTGACCAACTAATCCAAGTGACCCACGGAAATAGCGGCAGCCATGCCTTAAACATTGTGGCTCCGGTAAAGATAAGTCCGAATGCCACGCAGATTGCAAAGGTGATTGCAAAAAATGCACCAAGACTCCATCCGAGCGCCTTGACGGGTATTTGGGGGGTGGTGGCAATGGTCATAACATCTCTCCTTCTGTGCAGCGCTTAGTGTCCGATGGACAGGATAAGCGCTTTCAGTAAGGTAGACGTATGTGCCGCAAGAACATTACACAATTGACCGCGGAAATCTGCGTGATGCTTTCAAATACAAGGTAAGTTGGTTTTTCGACCTAGCAACTGGATTGCGTAGCTTTGTTTTGGCAGCCTCCCGGCGGGCAAGAACAATCACTAAAGCCGTCTTTGCAACAGCCGCCGCAGTGGTCCAGCAAACTGTCGCGTAATGCCGCGCGCGCACGGTGGAGCCGCACACCTAAGGCCCCGACAGATACACCAAGGTCAGCGGCAACGGATCGCCGGTCGTCGTCTTCAATATCCACGCGACGTATCAGATCACTTTGATCCGGGCGCATGAATGGCATGAGCCCCGTTACACATTGGCAAACGTGGTCGAATTCTTCGGCTCCGTCTTCGCTTACGTCCGCCGTTTTCTGTTCATTCTCGAAAGCGGCGCTAAGCCTGCGACCACGCCCGATCTTGCGGTAGTGATCATTTAAAGTAGAGCGCAGGACCGCATAGAGCCAAGCTGTCAGTTTGTCGGTTTCACGCAGCTGGTCTTTGCGTTGCATGACCCTGATACAGAACTCCTGCAAAACATCCTCGGCCTCGGTTACGTTTCCCAATCGCTTGACCAGAAAACCAAGAAACATCTTCCGGTTAACAGAAAGCGCCTCAACAGAGGGGTCAGTCGTCGGTAGGACGTCGCCGGAAAAATGATCGCCATTGCTCAATTGACCGGACCTCTCTTAAAATAGAAATGTGGCCCGTGCGCTTGTCAAAAGTGGCGGCACAAGACCCACCAAGTTGTAGTCCAAAATCAGCAGAAATGCAAATACCGCGTTAGCGCCACAGGCCCCAACTGATCGCGAGCACCGCCGCCAGTATGACATCAATTATGATGCAGAACGGGACATACCACTTCGGGACATCCGTCAGGAAATGGGATTTCCTATAGTGAAGCATGTCCCAAACCGCGTGTCCCGCCAAACCAAACGGAATGATCCAAGGCGCTATGACCAATCCACCCAAAGCAAGCACCCCAAAGGTAATGGCAACGGAGACTTCTGACACGAAAGCCTGTTCCTGGCCATGTATCACAGTAAATCCAACATATATGCCCGCAATGAACGCTAGGGTTAGGGCCGCTGCCGCAACCGACCAATCCATCGGCAAAAGCAGGTGTGGGACGCTGACCGCAAGTGCGACGATCAGACCACTCCGCATCGGATGGTTTCCAATAAACGTCAGCATGTCACATGCCCTCCATGGCATGATCTTTGTCGTCGGATGGGGCCACATACCATTGTTTCAAATATATCCGCTGGAACACAAAAACGGCCCCAATAGCGATGGCTGCAATGAAAACAATAATCGGGTCCGACCCCAGTTTCATCACGGTGAATGCTGCAAGAACAACCGCGTCAAACGCCAGTGCGCACATCAGAATGATGCCGTTCGCGCCAATTTCATGCCGCAAGTGCCGGAACACGCCCCAGTGCACCAACATATCCATGACCAGGTAAAAGAACGCCCCAAGTGACGCGATCCGGCTGAGATCGAAAAAGACCGCCAAAATTGATGCCATCACGACGGTATAAACCAAGGTGTGGCTGCGAACTGGACCAGACATTCCGAAATGCCGGTGCGGGATCATTTTCATGTCCGTTAGCATCGCCAACATCCGCGAGACGGCAAAAACGCTTGCCAAAACACCTGATGCAGTCGCTACGGCGGCCAAAACAACCGTGAAATAGAACCCCGCTTGGCCAAACGCAGGTGCGGCGGCTTCGGCCAGTGAATAGTCTTTGGCGGCAACGATCTGATCAATGGTCAGGTTGGATCCGACCGCCAGTGCAACCAACAAATAGATCACAACACAGATCGCGATCGAGATCATGATCGTGCGCCCTACATTGCGGTGAGGGTCCGTGATTTCCCCGCCGCTGTTCGTGATTGTTGTGAAGCCTTTGAACGCAAGGATCGACAGCGCAACAGAGGCCACAAATCCGGTCGCGTCAAATCCGGCCCCACTGCTGCTGGCATTCGGGAAACTCAACCCGCCAACCCACAATGCGACAATGCCAAACACCGCAATGCCGCCAATTTTCACGACGGCCATGATAATCGACAGCAGGCCCACTGATCTGTTGCCCGAGACATTCACAAGAAAAGCAAACAAGATCACGCCGACGGCCAAGAGAGGAACCAACGGGCCGCTGGATATGTCAAACGGGCGCAGCACATAGGTCGCAAATGTCCGTGCCACAAGGCTTTCTGAAATCACCATTGAAAGCGCCATCAACAAGGCGGCCGCCGCAGCAATCGCACCCGGCCCGTATGCCTTTTGCAAAATCATCGCGACGCCACCTGACGACGGCCACGCATTGGACATCTTGATGTAACTGTAGGCACTTAACGATGTGATGATCGCGCCCAATACAAATGACAGCGCAAAATATGGTCCTGCCAGCTGGGCGATCTGACCAGTCAAAGCAAAGATCCCTGCCCCGATCATGACCCCCGTCCCCATGCCCACAGCGCCACTGAGACTGATCGAGCCTTTGTTCAGGTCTGTATCGTTCGTATCAGCGCCGCTGTGGTCATGTTGCATTGGATATCCTTGGGTTTAGATTTTTGCACTGCGCAGCCGTAGTGCGTTGAGCACAACGGAAATCGAAGACGCGCTCATGGCGAATGCCGCGAACATTGGGCTGATCAATATTCCGAAGAAGGGGAACAGAATGCCCGCAGCGACCGGAACACCTGCAGTGTTGTAGATCAGTGCAAAGAACAGGTTCTGGCGAATGTTGCGCATCGTCGCACTTGCCAGCTTGCGCGCACGAACGATCCCGTCAAGATTCCCTTTCAACAGGGTAATCCCTGCGCTTTCAATCGCGACATCCGCACCTGTGCCCATCGCAATACCGACGTCAGCCTGTGCCAAGGCAGGTGCATCGTTCACGCCATCACCCGCCATCGCAACTTTTGCGCCAGCTTCCTGCAATTCGCGCACGATACGCGCCTTGTCTTGCGGCAGAACGTCGGCACGGATTTCGTCAATCCCCAGACGGACACCGATTGCCTTGGCGGTGCGTTCGTTGTCGCCCGTTGCCATGATGATCCGGAAGCCCAGTTCGTGCAGCGCTTTTAGGGCCGCAGGTGTGGTTTCCTTTACAGGGTCCGCAACGCTGACCAGTCCTGCAATTTTGCCATCAAGAACGACAAACATAACTGTTTCGCCTTCGTCACGGCGCAGGTTGGCCTTGTCGATCAAATCCCCGCCTTCAAGGCCCATATCGGTGATCAACGCGCGGTTACCAAGTGCTACGCGCTTGCCATCAACAACACCTTTCACACCCTTACCAGTGATGGCTTCAAAGTCGGTTGCCGTGACCATGTCAACGCCACGTTCCTGCGCACCGCGCACGATTGCCTCGGCAAGCGGGTGTTCTGACCCGCGCTCAAGTGATGCGGCAAGGCGTAATACCTCCGCTTCATCGTGGCCAGCCTCGGGCAAGACGGCAACTAAAGTTGGCTTGCCTTCAGTCAGCGTGCCGGTCTTGTCGACAATCAAGGTATCGACCTTTTCAAACCGTTCCAGCGCCTCGGCGTTTTTTATCAGAACACCCGCTTGCGCCCCGCGACCAGTGGCTGTCATGATTGACATGGGTGTCGCCAGACCAAGCGCACAGGGGCACGCGATGATCAGCACCGCAACCGCAGAGATTAGCGCATAGGACAGTGCAGGTGCCGGACCCCAAAGCGCCCACGCAGCAAAGGCAAGAACCGCCACCAAGATCACAATCGGCACAAAGTACCCTGCAACTTGATCCGCATATTTCTGGATTGGTGCGCGGCTACGTTGCGCGTTTGATACCATTTCGACGATTTGGGACAACATCGTATCGGACCCGACCCGGGTGGCCGCAATCACAAGACTGCCCGTGCCGTTGATCGTAGCACCCGTGACGGTGTCGCCTTCGACCTTTTCGACAGGAACAGGTTCGCCTGTGATCATGCTCTCGTCGATGGACGATCGCCCTTCGGTCACTGTGCCGTCCACCGGAACCTTGTCGCCGGGGCGCACACGGACGTGGTCCCCAACAAGAACATCCTCAAGTGGGATTTCTTCTTCAGTGCCATCTTCGCGAATGACACTTGCGGTTTTGGCCGCCATATCAAGCAGTGCGCGGATCGCCTTGCCTGTGCCTTCGCGTGCGCGCAATTCCATTACCTGCCCCAACAAGACCAATGTGACAATCACGGCGGCGGCCTCGAAGTAGACGCCGACATTACCGTCGACATCACGAAAGCCGCTTGGAAAAATGGACGGCACAAGAACAGCAACGATACTGAATATCCACGCGGCCATGACGCCCATAGCAATCAACGAGAACATGTTGAGGTTCATGGTTTTGAAGGAGTTCCAGCCCCGTACAAGAAACGGCCAACCGCTGTAGAGTACGACAGGCGCGCCAAGGACCAGTTCGATCCAAAGCGTGGCGCGTTCTCCAAATATGTCGCGGACAGGCAGACCCAGATACGGGCCCATTGTCAGGATCAGCAGAGGGATTGTCAAAATTGCCCCAAACCAGAACCGGCGCGTGAAATCGACAAGCTCGTGGTTGGGTCTGTCGTCCATTGTTGCCGATTCCAACTCCAGTCCCATTCCGCAAATCGGACAGGACCCTGCATGCGGCTGGCGCACGTCTGGGTGCATCGGGCACGTGTAAACAGCGCCGTCAAATCCGGCAGGAACACCATCCAAATCACCAGCGGGCACCTTTTCGGCCCCATGATGACCGTGGACTCCATACCCTGTATGTGCAGCGGCGTCTGCCTCTGCCTTTGGCACCAGATGCATACCGCACTTGGGACAATCCCCCGGCCCGTCTTGTTGAACTTCCGGATGCATGGGACAAACGTACAAGGACGTATCAGCGGGTGAATGTGAGTGTTGCATGATGCAGACGTTCCTTAAATATGCTGTCTTTGCGACAAGACGGCTTGCCGATTTCTGTTGTGATCCAATCAAGGAAACCCAACCATTTAATGTCCCACACCCTCGACCACGACGATTTGCAAGGGCTCGGTTGTCGCTTGGTCAACGTTCATTCTGCAGGAGCGGCCCACGATGATACGGCAAATTCGCCGAGCTCGAGAATACTGGGTAAATGGTAGAGTTCGAGGGCGAGCGATGCAAATATAGCCAGACCCTCGGTTTTCCATACAATATCACCCAAGGCCGCATCCTGGACCGTCAGGATTTAATCCGAACCAGCATAAGCGCACGCTGTGTCTGCGTTTTCTTCCGTTTGGAAAGTAAAAGCAGATAACCCGCTGCTATGGTCAGAAAAATCAAAGTCATTGTCGTGTTCCTTCACTCAGAGAACTGGGCTTGTTGGTCCGCAATTATTTACCGCAGCAGCTGTGGGATTGATCTTTAGTTGGGTTAGATGTGGGTGCGCCTGACAAATCGGCGGTCTTCGCACGCTGGTTATCCACGGTTGCGCTGATCGTCTTAGACGACGCACAGCAACAGCCGCCTTGTGCCGGCTGAACGGTTTTTTCGTGTGGTGTTATATCTGTTCTCATGTCTCATATCCTTTGGCCAAAACGGTGTTGTATAAAGTAGACGTTCCATCCCGTAAGGCATTACAAAATTAGTTTGAGAACATTAGTGCGGCCTGTGATAACCGCAGCTTGTCGGTCCATCCTGCGATGGGCCGACGAACAATTCGCCGATGTGTGCGTTCAGGGTCTGTCGTCCAAACTTTAGTCGCTTAACCACTTCCGTCAAACTTATCTCTAGCCTAATTGCGACGATCAGAAGTGATATTCCTTCAAGATCAATCGCTCGGACGATTAACGCCTGATCCAATGGAAGTATCGGCAATAACAAATCCAGGCAGTCGCAAATCACGACTTTCATTTCATCGTCTAACTGTGTTTCTTGATGTATGTTCATCGCATGCTCCAGCGCGGGATCTTTGTCGAAACGTAGACGTTAACAGTGCCAATCCATTACAGGTTCGCCAGAAGTTGGAGGCCTTTGGGTGGAACTCGTAGCGCTTAGCGCATTCATTCGGTCTAAAAGATTGGGTCAAAGCGCAATCCTTGTAATGTTTTCGCCCGACATGCGTCTTCTTATCAGAAGCAACGTGTTCAGCTTTGGAAACGAAGCACGGAGTGCAAAAATTTGTGGAGAAAATCATGACTGATGCGGAAAAATCAGCCGAAAGGTGCAACCACCGCAACGGGACGACTACGATTCCAGTTCGCCGCGATTTTTTGTATTTTGCTACGGCAGGAGCGGGTGCCGTAGCCACCGGTGCTGCGGTTTGGCCACTCTTCAACTCAATGAACCCAAGTGCCGATGTCACCGCGTTGTCCACGATCGATTTAGATCTGGAGGGCATCGAAGTAGGCACACGCATTACACTAACCTGGCGTGGCAAACCGCTTTTTGTAGATCACCGCACGCAAGAACAAATTGCGTTGGCGCGGGCCGATGACGGTGCTGACCTGATTGACCCGGCACTGGACTCCGAAAGGGCACAACGCCCTGAATGGCTGGTGGTCATAGGCGTTTGTACGCATCTTGGGTGTGTGCCTCTGGGTCAGAACAGCAGTGAACCGCTTGGTGACTGGAAGGGTTGGTTTTGCCCTTGCCATGGATCACATTACGACACTGCGGGGCGGATACGCAAAGGTCCTGCCCCGCGCAACCTTGATCTGCCACCTTACGAATTCGTGACCAATTCGTGGCTACGGATTGGCTGAAACGACACCAAAATCGCAGTTTGGTTGTTGGTATCGGTAGTGGCTTAGAGCATATCGAGGACCACATAAGCGCGAGCGTATGTACCGTGAGAATGTTCCATCAGATTATTTGCCGACAAATAAGTGGAAAAAATCCCATCCGAAACTTACCGTTCTTGACCGGTATTTAGGACCATCCTTCAGCATTTATTGATAAATGACAGCGCACATCTTGTTAAAAGGCTATCAAGATTAAAGATACGGCTTTGTCACTCAAACTCAACCATCTGCTCTTCAAAAAACGAAATCGCTGAATCGCTGTCCCATTCAGCTGGCCCGGGCTTGCGACCTATTTCGCGTCCCTGAGGGTCAATCAGAAGGGTTGTCGGCATCGCAAAAATTCCAAGCCTGCGCATGGCTGATCCGGTTTGGTCTATGAATATGCTGTCCTCATCGAGACCAAGTTCTTGATAGAGGCGGAGCACGCTGGCGCGTTTTCCGGCATCGGTAGAAAGGGCAACGACCTGGAATTGTTGTCCCCCGAGTTCTTGCTGCAAACCCTGCAAGTCGGGGAGTTCCTTGCGACATGGCGGACACCACGTTGCCCAGACGTTCAGGAGAAGGTATTTTCCTTCGAAATCCTCAAGCGTAAACTGCTGCCCTTCCAAATCTTCAAACGCGATTTCTGGGATTTCTTTAGGTGTCGGATGAATGCCGAAAACGAACCTTTTTCCCTCTGCGAATGTCGTATCCGGCAAGATTGCAAGCAACATCACGAAGGGAAGAAACCGCTTTATGAACTGTTTCATTTCAACTCCTCCATTCGTGCCAACACCGTGCGTATTGTCGTCCCGCCTCTGGGTTGGGTCGCGGATGGGTTTGTGGGTTCTGTCCAGGCGATGAACACGCCCCCCTTGCCAAGTGTCATTCTGGGGAAACCGACTGTTCTCCCGCTTGGGCTGATCGCCACGATTTCGGGGCGTACGCAACCTTCTTGCGGTTTAACGGAACAGATCAGAATTGCTTCACCCTGCACTGTTTGTTTGACCCAAGTCACCAGCACAGAGCCATCTTTCAATTGTATGACGTCGACCCTACCGGACGGTGCACTGGTGTCGATTTCCAGCGCTTTCGCAAAGGTTATGCCATCATCGCTTGAAAACGCGACTTTGACCTTGGGAAAATCATTTGCCGCGGTGAACCACGCCACAGCAGCGTTGCCATCAACCGTATCAATCGCGGGGCCGTTCACGGGGCAGCCTTCGATGTTCCACCCGTCTACGCTGACTGGCTGCGGGGTGGACCATCCCTGCGATGTTTCGCGCACGATTGATATGTCCCGTATCTCTTCGAGCGACCGGTCCCTGTAGACGACAAGAAGTTCGTTATCGCCGGTTACCGCAGCGGAAGTCTGACAACATGTACAGGTACGCGCGTCGAGCAATAGATCCTCTCCCATGGAGCTATCGGCCGAAAATTTACGCATGCGCAATTGCATGGCGTTATCTGCAACATCTTGTGACGCGTAGGTGTCATAGCTCTGCCCATCCAACCAGATCACCGAAAAACCACCGCCTTCGTTTGGCAGCAGTGTCGCGAAACCGTGCTGGCGTTGTGAACGGTCGTCGTGAGGAATGATTGGTGTTGACCAAGTCACACCTTCGTCCTGTGAAAAGGCGATATTGATATCGTAGAAATAGTCATCATCACCATTGGCGCGTAGCCAATGCACAACAAGCGAGCCATCTTCCAAAGCAATGGCAGATGGAAAATCCGCCCAATTCACGAACAGATCATTCCGCTCAACCACGGTTTGTGGCCTAGACCATTCGGTACCATCAGAAATTGCGACTTTTACTACAAAACTGTCTCCTTGAGGTTCAGTCCAACTCATCAGCACGCGACCATCGTTCATGGTGGAGAGAGATGGCTCACGTGCCCCTTTGGTCACAGGCGGAGATAGTTCCTTGATAGAAGAAAAAACTCTATTTTCAGCATTGCTATCAGAAGCGCCGAGCCACAGAACGCACAACGATGCAAGCGCAGATCTCAGAAATTGGGTGAGCTGTTGGCATTTCAGTTTCATTTGTTCACGATCACTTCCCTTGGCTTCAGCACTCTTACCGTAACTATTCCACTACTTCTGGCCCAACTGAGACAAGATATGCCCAAATGTCTCTGGCATCGTCTACTTTTTTCAGCTTGAATCCCATCTTGGATTTAGCCTGCTTGTCGTCCAGGTAAACTGCCAAAAATTTCTTTGGGTCCGCAACGTAGCTCATGAAATCAGTTTCGCTCCACGCCAAACCACTTTCACCGGCCTCAACGATGGAACTGCCGTACTTGTCGCTAAAAACTGGGTCGGTTCCCGCAATGCGATTATACAGACCATAGAGGTTCGGCCCAACGGCGCCACCTTTTTGAATCACGTCGCCACTTGTATCGATAATTGAATGACATGCCTTGCATCTCTTAAAGACTTTTTCGCCTGCGTTGGCATCACCGGTTGCATGGCCATCAGCAAATACTGGCATCCCCAAAAATGCCAACGCAAGTGTTGTAAACATAACAGATTTCATTCTAGCCTCTCCTTTGGTTTGTTTGGTTTGGATCTTCATCCGGATTTTGGCGGGACTCAGTTTCGATCTGATTGCACGACCACCTAATCTTTTGGTTGATCTTCCGGCGCGGGAAGCTGTTAAACACCCACTGAAATGACAGGAGCAAACATGACAAAATTTTCCGTGCCACAGATGAGTTGTGGCCATTGTAAATCGTCGATCGAGAAAGCCGTTGCATCAGTGGATGCGGATGCTGTCGTCGACGTTGATTTGACCAATCGAGAAGTCTCAGTACGAAGTGTCTCCAACACTGAGATGTTGATCGAAGCCATGAAGTCTGCAGGCTATGAAGCACACGTCCTGTCCTGATCGCGGGCGTTGCCGCTGAGACCGGCTGGCCCGAGAATATCTTGCGTTCAGTAAGAAGATGCGGTTGCATGACTTCAATTGATCCCATTTTCTCTTTGTAGTGCGCGCACATAGGCCACGATGTCCAGAACGTCTGCCTGTGACACACCTTCAACGGCAGGCATGTTGCCAAATTTCCAATGATGAGCGCGAACACCGTTTTTCGCGGCCAGCACAAAAGCCATATCACCGTGGTGGCCAGGTTCGTAGAACCTATGAACCAAAGGCGGGGCAATACCATCCCTGCCCTGCGCATTCTTACCGTGGCAGGTAGCACAAACGGCATCATAGGCGCGCTGCCCAATCTCTTCTTGGTTTGAGAACGAAGCGGGCACCTGAACAGTGACAATCGCACCGTCCGCCAGAGTCGCGGTTCCGCGTTTTTGGGTTTCTACGTTGGGGCTTGCTGATAACGTCAAATACCATACCGCTGCAGCCAGCGCGACCAGTGCAAAGAATATTGCTCCCCGCCTCATTTTTGTGCCTCCTTAGAAAACGGGTCATTATGTTTCATGCGCGTACCATTGTCAGTGACGGTTCTCGAACCTTTACCACTTTTATGGGTCGTGGGTTTTTCGAGAAGAACAAAGTAATCTCGTGATACCGGATCCGGGTGTCTTCCAAGGTTTGATAGTAGCGAAAGAGTTCTTTCAAAGGCGCCGAGAAGTCTTTGTGTGCGGCCAACACAGCAACAAGCGCTCCAAGGCTGATCCGACCCTCAATCACGAAGTAGCCACCAAGAGAATAAAACAGAAACGGTGTGATCGCTGTCAGGAAGTTGTTCAGGGCTTTAATGAAAAATTTCAAACGAAAGATTTGCCGCCTGACGACCTCTAACTCCCGAAAATTCTTGCCGGCTTGCTCAAATCCCGAATGACAGGATTGCTCGGCGCTTAGCTGATCGCTGAGTTGCTTGCCCAGCAGTCTGACTTCTTTGATCCTCTTGCGCGAAAGTATGTTGACGCGGCGTTGAAGTCTAGGGAGCAAGATCAATTGTATGGGCAGTACGGTTAGCGCTGCAGCACCCAAGACCGGATCTTGCATGAACATAAACAGGAGGATGGTCAGCAACGTACCACCCTGCAAGATTGGCAATGTGATCACATCCGCGGCAAACCCTCCAACGGGTTCGACCTCTTGTGCAAGGATCGGGATGATTTCACTTTGTTTTTGCGCTTCCACATCATTGCGCCATTGCCGATAGATCAGCAGCCGGAAACGACGCAAAAATCGTTCAGCCACATAACCCTTAAAAACGTTCAGTACATATTTGTTCAGCCCATTCAGGCTGATCGCCATGAGATAAAGGCCGGACAAGACCATCAGCAGCGTGACTTGATCAAAGCCATACCCGAAAAACTCAAGCGGGAAACGCTCTGCATTCAAGGCATTATTCACAATCTGTTTAGGCAGCTCCAATGTGACATAAAGGATCGGCATCGCAACCAGACTGAGCAAAATCATTAATACCTGTTGCTTTCGAGTGTACTGCAACACCGTCTTGAAAAGACTTGTATCCAGTCCACGAACTGTTTGTGGCTGTGGAACACAGACGTTTTTCTGGCTCAATCGACGAAGGATACCGGTTATGATCAAATACAAAACAACGCTGACAAGCATCGCAGGTACCACCACAAAGATTACATGGATGAAAGGGTGGATCCAGTCGGGGGCTGTTTCGTCATACTGATAGCCAACGAATGCAGTGAAATCGTGGAGCAGATCATGATATCTGTCTAGGAGAGTCACTCTATACCTTCAATTCTCTCGCGTAGGGGCCAAGTGATCGTGAACCATGATCACACCCCACATCCCAGCCTCGCGATGGCCGGGGATCAGGCAGACGAACTCCATGTTGGTGGCATCGGAAAACTGCCAAACAAGCTCTTCTACTTCACCGCTCCTGATTGATACAGAATTTGCATAATCATGTTCCATGTCTGGAAATTTCCGCATCCATTGTTGGTGTTTTGCGACTTCATTGAAGGAGCCCAGCATGAACTCGTGATCAAGCGCTCCAGAATTGATTATGATAAACCGAACGACCGAGCCGCTCGCTATCTGGATCGCATCAGGTTCGAAGAGCATATATCCGCTCTGTGTTTCTTTGATATTCACCTTAATTATTCTATCGACTGGAACTCCGTCGTTTGGTTTTCCCATAGGTTCATGTCCGGGCGTTTCGTAAGGCCGCTCGTGTGGCTGACCCTTCGGTGCGGCCTCAGCATTCCCAGCCCACGTAGGGAGAGCGACAGAAACAAAAGAAATGCATATCAAAGTCAGCAGCTTCATAATTTGCGTGATCCACTGGAATTTTAACATTTTGCTGCGCTCACCCTGTTGACCGCCGCTTGGATAAATTCGGGAGGTTAAGGGGCACTGAACCTATCAATGCCCCTCCATTCCGCGCTATTTTAGTTGAGTAACGGTCAGTTTCCCTTTGACTCGATCAGCGACAAACTCGATATTCTGACCTTCAGACAAACTGGTAATCATTGCTTCGTCAGCACGAAACACCATCGTCATCGCAGGCATGTCGAGGTTGACCAGTGGGCCATGAATGATGGTCACTTTTCCAGCCTTGGCGTCGACTTTCTTGATTTTGCCAGACGTGTATTCCACGTCAGCCTGCGCCATCTGCTCGCCGACAGCAACTTCGCGGTGCATGCCGGACTCGTAGTGGCCAGGGATCAGGCAAGCCGCTTCAAACGTACCGGCATTGGCAAAAGTCCACACCACTTCACCAGATGCGCCAGAATCAAGGCGAATGCGATTAGGATCGTCATGCTCCATGTCCATTTTTGCCATCTCGATCTTGTGCTCGGCATTGCGCTCCACAGTATCAAGGACAAACTCATGCTCTAGCTCGCCTTCGTTCTTGATCTTGAACAGAATGGTCTCACCTTGCTTGATATTCATCTCTTCGCTCTGGATCAGCATTTCGCCGTCATCGTTTTCGAGCAGAATGACATCGATTGTACGATCAACCTTTGCTGAATCGCCCGGCATACCGATCATCATTTCCGGTGCTTCCGATGTTTCTTTCTTGGCATGACCGGCATCTGCAAAAGCGCCTGTTGCGAATGCAAATGTGATAGCGGTACTCAGAAGTAGTTTTTTCATTTTTTCGTCCTGTTTTTAAGTTTGGTAAAGTTAAGACAGAGGGCCAGTTAGCCCTTCTGCGTTGGTTTAGGTGTCAGTAGTGTTTTTGGGCTTTTGTTGGAGGCAAATTCGGGAAGTTCGCCTGTCCATTCGTAAGCCATCTCACCCGGAGGATTTTCGTACCACCCGGGATCTTCGTAATCGTCCGCGTCGATGCCATCCCGCACCTTCACAACCGAAAACATGCCGCCCATTTCAATCGGTCCATAAGGACCCCAACCTGTCATCA
>NZ_CAXHZD010000007.1:0-117739 GCF_964021855.1 uncultured Sulfitobacter sp. | reverse complement strand
GCAGTGCACAGTGCAGCAGAGCAGCTCTGTGAGAAGATCAATGACATCCTGATAGGACAGCGGGTAGCGTAGACACCGGCGTACTGCACACAGGATCACCTCACGTGGAAAACAATGATGTTTGAACGGTGACTTGCGGGCATACTCGACCGCAAAAGACCAAACGTCGCCAAACGCGGCGGTTAATGCAGTAGTGCCCTGCGGGCGAACAAGCTGGCAGCTTTTATCGGTGAAGATGCTTTTGGAGGGTGTTGTTATAGACGTCGATCGGCGTACCTTCGAGTATCCGCCTGGTGAACTTGAACGGGACCATGTCCGGCCGGCCCCAGGGCCCGTACACCGTGAAAAAAGCGGAACATCGTCTTGGGCAGGTTCCACAGGTGCGGATAGGAATGGCCCGTCGCCTCGTTCGCCTTTTTGGTGGCGGCGTGTGGACCTCGTGGTCCTCTGCATAGGGCATCTGGATGTTTGCCCCGTAAACCGAAGAGGTCGAGGCCATCAGCAGGTGGTGCACACATGGATGCGCGCCACGTCTATCACGTTGAAGGTGCCGATCAGGTTGGTTTCAACATAGGCGCGGAGGTCTTCCAGACTGTAGCGGACTCCGGCCTGTGCTGCGAGATGGACGATCATCTGGGGCTGGAACTCCTCTGCTGCGGCGGTCAGTGCGGCCATATCCCCGAGCATGGCGACCGTGTCGCTGTAGCCCGGCGTGGCCAGCAGGATATCGCGGCGCGCCTGCTTCAGCGCCACGTCGTAGTAATCGGTCATGGCGTCGTAGCCGTGCACTTGCTGACCTTGCGGCAGCAACAGTTACGCCAGATAAAAGCCGATAAAGCCTGCGGTGCCGGTGACCAGAACCCGTGGCATGAAAATGATCGTCCTGTGTGATATGCGCAGTGTACGGCCAAGGCCATCGCACATCCGTCCCTCCACAAAAAGACCCGATTCGCAAACACCTGTCGCGCAAGGACCCCCTGACGCACAGGGCCGCAGGAAAGCGCGGGGGCCGGACCCCGTGAAAAACCGGGGCAAACGGAAATCCGCGCCCCCAAACCCCCCGGTCCTTGTCATGGCAATGTTTCGGTTGCGCTATGAAACGGTTTGTGACATTTCGACCGCATCCATTGATTGAAAACTTAAGTTGGCATGACGCACAGAATCGACAATACGGTCGTCCCGGTGTCCGGCATGGACATGGTCGGTGCCGGACACCGCACAGCGCAGTTCCGCATGCAGTCCATGATCCCCGACGCAGACCACGTTGCGCGGCCGTCACGGGCCGCGGTGCCGCCCGCAAACGGGGCTGCAGACCATGAGACCGGCCGCCGTCTTTTAGGAAAACAGGACATATAGAATGCGCATTGCAATGATCGGCACCGGCTATGTCGGCCTTGTCTCGGGGGTCTGTTTTTCGGATTTCGGCCACGAGATCGTCTGCGTCGACAAGGACGCGGCCAAGATCGACAGTCTGAACGCGAGTCATGTCCCGATCTATGAACCCGGACTGGACGATCTGATGGCCCGCAATGTCGCGGCCGGGCGTCTGTCATTCACCACAGATCTGGAATCGGCCGTCGCCGGGGCTGACGCCGTTTTCATCGCCGTGGGCACGCCGACGCGGCGCGGCGACGGACATGCGGACCTGACCTATGTCTTTGCTGCCGCCGAGGAAATCGCGAGCTTCATCAGCGACTATACAGTGGTGGTCACCAAATCCACCGTGCCCATCGGCACCAACCGCAAGGTCCACGAGATCATCGGGCGGACTTGCCATGCCGATCTGTTCGGTGTCGCCTCGAACCCCGAATTCCTGCGCGAGGGGGCCGCGATCGACGACTTTATGCGCCCGGACCGGATTGTGGTGGGTGTCGATGACGACCGAGCCGCCGAGGTGATGCAGGCGATCTACCGGCCGCTTTACCTGCGCGATTTTCCCATCGTCACCACCGATCTGGAAAGCGCCGAGATGATCAAATATGCGGCCAACGCCTTTCTGGCGACCAAGATCACCTTTATCAACGAGATCGCAGCGCTGTGCGAAAAGGTCGGCGCGGATGTGAAATCGGTCGCGCGGGGCATCGGTCTGGACAACCGGATCGGCGGCAAGTTCCTGCATGCCGGTCCCGGTTATGGCGGATCGTGCTTTCCCAAAGACACCCGTGCACTGGCCCGGATCGGACAGGACCACGCCGTCCCCCAGCGGATCATTGAAGCGGTGATCGACGTGAACGAAGGGATCAAGAGGCGGATGCTCGACAAGTTGCGCGACCTGTGTGACGGCAGCTTCAACGACAAGACCATCGTGGTGCTGGGTGTGACGTTTAAGCCCAATACCGACGACATGCGCGAGGCGCCGTCGCTGACCATCGTGCCCGCACTGGTCGGGGCCGGGGCGCGGGTACGCGTGGTCGACCCGCAAGGCCGCAAGGAGGGCGAGGCGCTCTTGCCCGGCGTTGACTGGCACGACAATGCCTATACCGCGTCCGAAGGTGCCGATGCGCTGGTGATACTGACCGAATGGAATGAATTCCGCGCGCTCGATCTGGCGGCGATAGCACAGGCCATGGCCCATCCGCACATGGCCGACCTGCGCAATGTCTATAGCTGTGACGATACGCTGGCCGCCGGGTTCAAGCGTTACGCGGCGGTAGGCCGATGACGGGTTTCGCGATCGGGGGGGGTGTGTGACATGTGCGGCATCTTCGGCAATTTCTGTTTCGATCCCGGTAATCTGACCGAGGCCGCGCTGCTGGATATCGCGTGCGCGATCCGGCACCGTGGCCCCGATGCCGTGGGTGTGGCGGTCGACGCGCGTGCAGCCCTTGGCAACACCCGCCTGTCGATCCTCGATCTGAGCGCCGCCAGCAATCAGCCGATGTATTCCGACGATGGCAACATCGTGCTGGTCCAGAACGGCGAGATCTACAACTTCATCGAACTGCGCGAGGAATTGCGCCGCGCCGGACACCGGTTTGACACCACCGGCGACACAGAGGTGCTGCTGCGCGCCTTCGAGGCCTGGGGCCCCAATTTCGTGACCCGCCTGAACGGTATGTTCGCTATTGCCGTGCAGGACCGCCTGGCCGAAACGGTGTGGCTGTTTCGTGACCGGCTGGGTGTCAAACCGCTTTATTATCACGGCACACCTGAAACGGGACAGCTGTGGTTCGGCTCCGAGATCAAGGTTTTGCTGGCCGCGGGCGTGCCGGCCCAGCCCGACATGGACGCGCTGGCGCAGTATCTGGCGCTGAACTACATCCCGCAGCCCGCGACGGCGTTCGAAGATATCCGCCACCTGCCCCCGGCGCATATGGCCGAAATCACGCCCGCCGGGATGACCTTGACGCCCTATTGGGATCTGGTCGATGTCACACCCGACCCCAGCATGGTGCAGGCCGATGCGGAAAAGGAACTTTACGACCTGCTGAACGATGCGACCCGTGTGCGGATGCGATCGGATGCAAAATTCGGCGCCTTTCTGTCGGGGGGGCTGGACAGCTCTTCGGTGGTGGGCCTGATGAGCGCCTGTCAGGACACGCCGGTGCGCACCTTCTCGATCGGTTTCGACGATCCACGCTTTGACGAGACCCGCTTTGCCCGCATGGCCGCCGACCGGTTCGGCACCGACCATCAGGTGCAGATCATGCAGGCCGATACCGTGTCGCTGTGGCCGCGTTTCATCTGGCATGTGGACCAGCCGCACGGCGATGTCTCCTTCATGCCGATGGATCAGGTGTCGGCGCTGGCCACGCAGGACGTGAAGATGGTGCTGACTGGCGACGGCGGCGATGAGCTGTTCGCGGGCTATGACAAGTACGCCGATTTCTTTCCCAGCGGCGGCACCGGTCATCTGGGTGCCAACTGGGAAGACGACTTCGTGCGCCGCGCGGGACTGCTGCAGGAAGACGAACCCGCCACCCTGCTGACCGGCAACCTGCACGCGGCGTTCCACGATGTAGATCCCTATCGCGCCCTGTCGCGCCAGATCCAGCGGGCTGGCCATCAGGATCCGATCAACCGGGTGCTTTACGCCGAAACCACGACGCTGCTGCCGGGCAACAATCTGGTCAAGCCCGACCGCATGGCGATGGCCAACTCGCTCGAGGTGCGGTCGCCGTTTCTGGACTACCGGATGGCCGAATTCGCGTTTCGCATGCCCGGCCACCTGAAACTGACCGGCGGCGAGACCAAGGCGATCTACAAAAGCGCCGTGCGCGATCTTCTGGGCGACGAACTGACCTACCGCAAAAAACAAATGTTCACCGTGCCGGTGGGCGAATGGTTCCGGCAGGTGCTGGCGCATTACTGCCGCGAGATTCTGTTGGACGGCCGACTTGGCGCGCGCGGCATCGTGTCCGAGCAGACCGTCACCGGCATGTTACAGGCCCATATTGCGGGCGAGGCCAACTATACTCGGCAACTGCGCGCGCTGATCTCGCTGGAAATATGGTTCCGTCTGTTCATCGACCGCGACCCGCAAATGCTGGCCCTGGCACAAGCCGCCCCCAATCGCGGTGACGCGCCATGATCGGTCACGCGGCGGACGCCGCGCGGCACACCCTGTAAAAGTCACGAAAGGCAGGCTCAAATGCATATTCTCACCGTGCGCTCCACGTTGCCGGACATGGGGCCGGGCACCCAGCCGCTGGTCATTGCGCGCGAACTGCGCAGCCGTGGCGATACGGTTTCGTTCGCCACTTCGGGTGGGGCCTATACCGATACCGTGCGCGCGGCCGATTTCCCGGTGCACATCATTCCCGAACTGGCCCCCGACAGGCACCGTCTGGGTGCCGTCGTCAGGGCCGTGGCGGCCCTGCGGCGCCTGATCGTCGCCGAGAGCCCCGATGTGATCCACGGCCATAACGCGGCCGCGACCATCCTTGCGGTGACGGCGGCACGGCTGGCCGGCAAGCGTATCCCTGCCGTGACCAGCGTGCGCGGTGTCGAAGAACGCGACACACACCAGTGGCGCAATAAGATATGGAAACGCACGCCGGGCGTGCTGCTGGCGGTCTGCGAGAAGACCCGCGAGCGCCTGCTGAGTTTCGGTGTGCCGGACGACAGGATCAGCGTGACCTACAACGGTGTCGATCTGGCGCGATTCCAGCCCGAAAGCTTAGATGGTGCCGCCCAGCGAGAGGCGCTTGGGCTGACCGGAAAAATCGTCGTCGGCACCACGGGCGCCTTTACCGGATCTCCCGCGCAGGGAGGACCCAGCAAGGGTCAGCACATTTTGGTCAAGGCGGTGGCGCAGCTCAAGGACAGGCATCCGGATCTGGCGGTTCTGCTGGTTGGCGATGGTAAGACCCGTCTCATGGTCGAGGACCTGGCCCGCGATCTGGGGTGTGCCGACCGTGTGGTTTTTGCCGGACGGCGCTTTGACGTTCCCGAGATGCTCAGCGCGATGGATATCTATTGCCTAGCTTCGATTTCGGGCGAGTTTTTCCCCAACTCGATCATCGAGGCGATGTCGATGGGCCTGCCGTGGATCGGCAGCGACATCGCGGGGCTGAGCGAGCTGACCGCCGATGGCGAGGCCGGACAGGTCACACCGATCGGGGATGTGGCGGCACTTGCGGCCAACCTCGACAGGTTGGCGGGCGATGGGGACTTGAGGGCCAGCCGCGGCGCACGGGCGCGCAACGAAGTCGAGCAGCGCCTGTCGATCGAGCATGTCTGCGACCGGATCGTGTCGGCCTATCTTCAGTCGGGTGTACCCGAAAACATCGCAAGGGAGACGTCGCCCCATGTCATCTGAGAAGCGCTTTCTTGTCGTTACGGGAATGCACCGCAGTCATACCTCGCTTCTGGGCAGCATGATCCAGCGTTCGGGCCTGCCGTTTCACGACGACATGGTCGGCGCGGATATCAGCAATCCGCACGGTCACTTCGAGGATGTCGCGATCCTAAATATTCACAAAGCCACCTTGCGCGACAACCGGGCAAAATGGTTCCGTGGGATCGATCGGCCGCTGGATGTTTCCGACGCCCGGCACCAGGAATTGGCGCAGGTCATCGCAATGAGATTCGCGACCCTGGGGCCGCGCTGGGGTTTCAAGACGCCCCAATCGACCCTGTTTCTGGATATGTTCGCGCGCTACCCGCAAGCGCGGTTCCTGTTCATCCACCGCCCGCCCGCGCCGGTCCTGAGTTCCCTGCTGCGCCGGATGGGCAGCCAGATCTACTGGCGACCGGATGCCCCCGGACGGTTCGCCCGTGCCTATGCCGTCTATAACGAACGCATCGCCGCCTTCACCGCCAGCCATCCCGAACGGTGTCATGTTGTGTCGAGCGACCGGCTGATGACCGACCCCGACAACGTCTTGAAAGCCGCCTCTGACAAGCTCGGACTTGGACTGGACGATATCGCTGCCGCACGCGCCCTGGTGCGGCCCGAAACGATCAGCGCTCCGACAAATTGGCTGGAACGGATACTGACCCGCCACCTGTCAGGCGGCAGACGTGTGCGCCGGGCCCACGAGGCGGTTCGGGTTCTGGATGCGGTCGCACACGGAGCCACGGCGGCATCGTGATGGACAGGACGCTATTCAGGGGTGCCGGTCTTTCATTCGCCGTCAGAATCGGCGGTGTAGCCTTCGCCCTGCTGGCACAGATAGCCTTGGCCCGCGCGTTAAGCACACACATGTATGGCAACTACGTCTATACGATACAATTGGCAGGGTTGCTTGCGGTCATCGGATCCCTGGGGTTCATCCAAGCTGCCGTGCGTGTCATTCCCATGAGCAATGCTGATGGCGATCCCGTGCACCGTCAGGCCTTCATACGCACCGGAGTACTGGTATCGGTGCTGGCCACAACCGTGGTGGCAGCGATGATTCTGAGCCTGGCGCAGGTCTGGGGCGTGTCGCTGGAAGAGCCGTTCCGAACCGCGCTTTTGACGGTATCGATCCTGCTGCTCAGTGCCTTGACCCTGCTGCGCCTGGGCCAGGAGATCATGCGCGGCGACAAACGGGTGCTGGCGGCACAGATTTGCGAACAGGTGATCCTGCCCGGCGGCCTGCTGGGTCTTGCCGGTATGGTCCTCGCGACGGGGGCCGATCTGCAGGTGTCCCGCGTGATCGGCTTCCAGGCCGCGCTGACCGGGGTCATGGCCGCGACCCTGATCGTCATGGCCTTGCGCCGTCGCAGTGCCGTACAGGACGGCACCCCGCCCCAACCTGCCCCGGCCAGCCTTAAGGTCTGGCTAGGCATGGGTCTGCCGCTGGCCGCTGCGGGGCTGATGGCGGGGTTCATGTCGCGCGGGGACGTGATCGTGCTGGCGTTCATCGCCACACCCGAAGAAATCGGTATCTATGCCGCCGCGGCAAGGGTGGCGGGGCTGATGATCTTCGGACTCGCCGCCGTCAACACGATCGCGGCACCGTTGTTCAGCGAGCTGTGGCATACCGGCGACCGTGCGGCGCTTCAGTCCCGCATCGGCAGTAGTGCGGCCTTGACCATGTTAATCACCTTACCGGTCTTTGTGGTTCTCATGCTGGCACCTGCCCCGATCATGGGGTTGTTTGGTGCCGACTTCATCGCAGCGGCCCCGGTGCTGAGGGTGCTGGCCGTCGGACAGTTGATCAATGCCCTGTCGGGTCCGACAGGGCCGTTGATGGTCGCGACCGGACAAAGCCGGGCCTATGCGGTCCTGACATTCATCGGCATCCTCGTGACCTTGGGCGGAATTCTCGGTCTGGGGTCGTTGTTCGGCCTATTCGGTGCGGCCTGTGGTACGGCTCTTGGACTGGTCTGGTTTAACGCAAGCATGGCGTGGCGGATCGCGCGGCAAACCAGATTGCGATCGGTAGTCAGTCGGAACGATGTCAGGGCGCTTGTGGGCCAGATCGTGCTGCGCCTGCGCAGCCGGAGCAGGCCATGATACCGCTTTCGATCTCGGCCGTTGCGCTGATCATGTCCTTCCTGAAGATCAAGGGATTGGGCAGGATCCGGCATGTCCTGTGTTTTCTGGCATTGGGTGCGGGCCAGATCCATCTTGCCGTGATAGCTTTGATCCTTCTGTTCGTGTCCGAAGACGGTTATCTGCCGCCGGCCCGTTTCCCGCGCGGCCCGACGCTTTTGGCGGTGACCTGCGTTGGGCTGGTGGTGATGATTACCCTGCTGTCGCCGGTATCGGGCCGCATCCTGGGCGAGATCGTGCAGCTTTTGATTTATGCGCTGATCTTTGTACTGGCGACGATCTATCTGCGAAGGCCAGGCCGGATCGAACCGCTGTTGCACGCCATGGTCATCGCCGCGACCATTGTGGCGTTACTGGGCATTGCTGGACAGCTCACCGGTTTTACCCAATCGCCGCATATATTCATCGGGCGTGGTGGCAACGAGGGTTCGGTATTTTTGCTTCTCAGCGGTGTCGTTCCCTCGATAACGCTATTCATCAAAACCAGGCGAATCATATATCTGCTGCTGCCGTTGTTGATGCTGTTTGCACAGGTGCTGGCACAAAGCCGCGCTAACATGGCCGTGAGCCTACTCGTTCTCGTCAGTCCAGTGTACTTCCTAATCGGTGCGCGCTGGCTGCGGGTCGTTATCCTGCTGGTCGTGCTTGGCCTTTTGTACGCGGCTTTGCCGACGCTGCAGTCGTTGTTCCGTCAGCAGCAGGATTTTTCCACGCTGCAGCGGCTGGCGCTGCTGGATGTGGGTTGGGCGCTGTGGCTGGAACGGCCCTGGCTGGGCTGGGGCTGGGGGGCGACATCTGAACTGGTGCCGCAGAACACGCTGACATACGATGCCTATCCGCATTTCCACAATACCTATATCCAGCTTCTGGTAGAGTTGGGCGCTCTGGGCTGGCTGGCAATCGTGGTTTGGGTGGGTGGGTCGCTCTGGCTGGTAAGCGTTGGTGCCGTCCACCGCGTCGATCTACCGGGAGGTTTCTATATCGCCGTAATCAGCGTGGCTGTATTGGCAGAGGGATTGACCAGTGCCTTGCTGTTTGGCGCGGACAGGGCGGTGCAAGTGATGATCATACTCGCCTTGATAGGCGCGTTCCTGCGGCGCAGGCGTGTCACCGTGAAGCAAGCGGCAGGCCAGGCTGCGCACTCAGATCCTGAAAGGCCCTTGTTGTGATACGTTTGTTCGATATTCTGTTTGCACTGTTGATGCTGGCCGTCGCCGGTCTGCCGATGCTGGTGATTGCCGTGGCGATCGTACTGCATGACGGGTTTCCGGTGATCTTTCGCCAGACACGTGTGGGACGCGGGGGGGATCCTTTTACAATCTTCAAGTTCCGCTCGATGCGCAAATCCGGACCCAAATCCAGCAGTGGGCAGATCGTGGGCCAGTCGCTGGCCGACAAGCAAGAGGCGCGGGCCGCATTCCAGACCACTCAGGTCGGCGACGCGCGTATCACGCCGGTTGGGCGCGTTATCCGCAAAACCCATCTCGACGAGTTGCCGCAGATTTTCAACGTACTGCGCGGCGAGATGTCGCTGGTAGGCGTGCGCCCCGACACCCCCGCCCAGGAAGTCGATTACGACCCCGCCTACTGGCAGACCCGCCACATCTATCGGCCCGGCATCACCGGTCCAGCGCAGGTCGGTCATACCACCGGCGGCATTTCGCAACGTTGTGTCCACGAACGGATATGGCTGGAAGGACGGTCAGTGAAGTTGTATCTGTCGCTGCTGGTGCGCACGGCAGTGAAAGTCGCCCGGCGCAACAGTTTCTAGGTATCCGCGCCGACAATGCGTCCGATCAGGTCGACAACGTTGCCGGTGGCGGTGCCCAGCGGTGGCATATCGATGGTTTGTCCGCCCTTGCCGAAATCGCGCGCCAGCAACATGGCGGCCATTGCATCCAGATCGGGCACCGCCCGCGCCAGACCGTGCAATGGATAGACGGCGTCTTCGGCATATTTCACGCAGATCACCGGGATACCGCGCAATGCCGCCTGCAACCCCATGGTGCTGACCTCGGCACAGACCACATCGGCGACCAGTAACGCCTCTTCGGGGCTCAGCGTGCCGTCGTCCAGCAGGCCGTGATCGGCCCCCGGCCCGAGCGTGAAGGCACTGTTGGGATGTGGGCGCAGGATATAGGTGAAGTCGGGATCGGCCCGGCACAGCCGCTCGAACACCGGCACCAGATCCTGCGGTCCGGCATAGGGATCGCCCGACCGGCCGCGGGCGTCCACCTGGGCTGCGGGCCACAGGATCACCGTTTTGTCCGTCATCCCCAACCGGGCACGCAGTGCCGCGCGCCGGGCCGCGTCGTCAGGAGCCGGGCGCAGGCTGTCGAAAGCGGGGTTGCCGGTCACGTGGATTTCGCTGCCGATCAGGCCCGCTTGCAGAAGATCCTCACGCACCGAGCTTGCAAAAACACTCAGATGTTCGGCATAGGGGGCGGGAATTATCCAGTCGCGTTCGCGGATCAGGAACAGGTCGCTGATCGCCAGCGACGGAATGCCCAGACGGCGGGCGGCTTGCAGCATCGCGTGTTCGAACCGCGGGCTGGTGGTGGTGACGACGGCATCGGGCCGCGTGCGTTTGAGATACCGCACCATCGCATCGACCGGCAGGAACGCCCTGCGACCTTCTGCCGTGATCCGGTCACGGGCGGCCCGCGTGCCGATCCGACAGGCCAGATCGCGGTAGCCGATGGCGAAATAGGCGGCTGTCTGCGCGGGCGTGATATCGGGGTGCGACTGACCTGCAGTCACATCCCGCAGAAAGGCAAGATCGCCCGCATCGGTGCAGGTGGAGGCTTCGTCCTGCAAGGCCAGCACCGACCGGGCGGCCAATCCGCGCCGTGCGAAAAACCGCGCGGCGGTAGTCAGCCCGATCAGGTCGGGCGTGCTGCCACGCGCGATCAGCCCGGCGGCGACGGCGGCCATGATCTGCGCGTGCCCGCCGCCGTAGGACATCAGCAGCGGACGTTTCGCGGCAAAGGACGAGAGGTCTGCCATATCAGGTGCGGCGGCCCAGCCCGTTGGCGGTAAACCAGTCCTGCAGTGCCGGTTCGAACCCGGTGCGCATCTGCGTGACCTTACGTCTGGCATCCTGCACGCGGGCTTCGTGGGCGGGCAGGTCGGCCAGCACACCATTCACCCGATCGCGCAGGACCTGCGCGAACCCTGGCGCCGACACATCTACCGTTGCGTCGCCATGACCCAGTTCGGCATAAAGCATCGCAATCTGGCGGTAGCAGACCAGACCCAGCGTCGGGCGCCCTGCCCCCATGGCGCAGACATTGGCGTGAAACCGCATCCCAAGCACCATTTCGCACTGTTTATACAGACCCAGCGCCACACGCGCCGCGGCATCGCCGCTACCGTAGGGGGCGACGATCACCCGCTTCCGGCGCAGCCGGTCGCCCATCTTGTCGAGCACCTGAAAGATCACCTCCACGTCGCGGAAGATATGCGGGAACAGGATGAAATGCACATCACCGTGATCTTCGCTCAGTCGAGTCAGGGCGGCGGCGAATTCGGCCGCAAAGGCCACACTGCCCTCGGACGCGTTGAATTTGGCAAAGCGTACGTCGGCCATGTCATTGGCCACGTTAATCCCGATATAGCGCGCGTCCGCGTTCAGGATATCCGGCGCGTCATCGGTCGATATAGGCGCGAAAAAACCACTATCGGGCACATGGTGCACGGCGGCCGCGTAATCGGCACCAATATGTGTCTGCAGCGCGTCGACCGCGCCGTCGTTGCGCACCGTCACCAGATACTGGTCGGAGGCCAGTAGCTTGTCGAGAAATGCGGTGAAGTTCCGGCGCGAGCTGTCGGGCACACCTTGACCGGGATCGACCCCCAGCGCGTTAAAATAGACCGGCACGGTGATCCGGTCGAAGACCTCTGGCGGGGTGGCGATGGAGGTGCCGGTAGGCGATCCTTCGACCCACAACTCGAAATAGTTGCCGCCGCCGATGATCAGCGCGTCATAACTGTTGGCCAGGTTCGCGAAATCCGCGTCGAAGGCCCGCTCTTTCCAGAAGAATTCGCGGATTTCAAGCTCGGTCCAGTCCACCGGCCGGCCCAGACGCTCCGCGAACCAAGGGCGGAACCCCATATGGTTTGCGTTGTCGCCGATGTTGCCGCTGAAACTGGCCAGGTGCAAGACCTTGAGCGGGCTCATGTGACCTGATGGCGCAGCGTCCACTCCGTGCCGTCCTTTTTCCACAGGTGCGGCGACCGGAACTGATCCACGGTGGTCCAGAATTCATCGTCGGTGGTATCGATATATTCCAAGAAATCCTCGTAGAACTTGGCCGGGAATTCGCCGTCGTATTTCTGCACAAGGTGGACCGCCTCTTCGCGGGTGATCTTGCCGTTGCGTACTTCCTGTGCGGCATCATAGGTCGCCCGGCCGATGCCGAATTTGATCCGCGTGGTAAAGTAGTGGAACATGTCGATCTTGTCGTCGATGCTCGAATACTTGGAATAGGTGCCGGGTGTGCGCTCGGGGTTGGCCTGAAAACCGGTGTTCTCGACGGCGTAGTAATAACACTCCTGCGGGTCCCACGGCAGGTAGTAACCCAAATAATGCACCTCGACGTTCTTGCTTTCCAGATAGCTGGCGTCCGGCGGAATGTAGGGTGCGAAATCGTTGAGCGTGAAATCGGTCTTTTCAAGGATATCGCTGACCTTTTCGCCGCCCAGCACCATCTCCAGCGGGTCCTGGGTGGAGAAGAACTTGCGATCCATCGTCGGCACGTAGTTATCGTCGACGTTGTTGCCGTATTCGGCCTGGTTTTCACCGTACATGACCAGCGGCACGTCAAAGCGGGCGGCCATCATCGGGCCGATGATGCGCTGGCCAACAATGAATGGCTGAAACGGGTGCAGCAGGTTGTGGAAGGCCGCGCGCGTCAGATAGCGGTGCAGCTTGCCGTTGGGGGTGAACAGGATATTGTCGTGACCGCCCACATGACACCAGGCCTCGAAGTTTTCCCAACCGATTCGGGTATACAGATGCGGTGCCCAAGTCACCGTCAGCGGGTTCATCCCGTAACGGTATTTCAGCACATGCGACGTGAACGCGCTGTCTTTGCCGCCCGAGCCTGGCACAACGACGTCATAGCCGGTCTTCTGGCGATACTGGTCCAGCAGGGCGACCAACTGGTCCTCGCGGTCCTTCCAATTGATCTGCTGCGCCTTGACCTGCTGATAGCTACACGCATCGCAGATACCCTGTTCGTTGAAGCCGATCGTGGCCTTCTTTTCGTTACGGGTGTGCTTGAATTCGACGGTCGAGCTGGGGCGCTGGTTGGAAATGACGCAGCTTTTGCAAAAGGCGACTTGATTAGGCAGCCCGAAAAATGCTTCGAGTTCGGATTGGTCGACCATGGGAAAAACCTCTTTCAAGAGTTAGAATATAAATGACTTTAGCATGCCAAGACCCGTTTCCCGGCTTTTTTCGGGGTGGAACTGAGTGCCGACAAGGTTGTCGCGCGCCACTACGCTGGCAAAGCGCAGATCGTCGCAGCGCGATACCGCCGCGACATCGGGGGCCGTGGCGGGCACCCCGTAGCTGTGGATAAAATAGACCGCATCGTCCGGCGTGACACCCGACAGCATGCGGCTGGCCAAATCGCCGGTGTCGGTGACACGCTCCAGTGGCAGCCAGCCCACGTTGGGCATCCGGTATACCCTGTCGGGATCAGTGGCATAGCGGGTCAGATGGTCTACGGTGCCGTCCAGCAGGCCCAAACCCTCGGTTTTCGTGAATTCCATGCTGCAGGTGTGTAGCAGCTGCATGCCCAGACAGATTCCCAGACAGCGCCGTCCGCTGGCGACATAGGTGCCCAGAAAGTCCCGCAGCCCCTGCGCTGTCAGCTCTGCGATGCCATGTGGGAAAGCACCTACGCCGGGCAGGATCAGCCGGTCGCAGGCATCCAGCACGGCGGGGTTTGACGACACACGCGGCACTGCACCCAGATGCTCGACCGCGTTGGCCACGCTCTTGAGATTGCCGATCCCATAATCGACGATAGCGACTTCGATCCTGCTCATGACGGGTCCGTGTCCTCGTAGCCATTCATCTGCGCCTTGATCTCGGCCATGTCCTGTTTCTTGTAGTGCAGCACCGCGGCCACGGCGATGGCACTCGGCCGGACCTTCGCCAGCAGTGCATCCAGATGCTTGGGCTGGCCATAACCGCCGCTGACGATGATCGGACGGCGCGTGACCTCTTGCACGGCCGCAACCAGCGGTACGTCGAACCCACGCTGCGTGCCTTCCTTGTCGACCGACGTGATCATCAATTCGCCCACACCTGCCTTTTCCAGCGTCTGCGCCCAGTCGACCACATCCAGACCGGTCACCTCGCGGCCGTTGTCGATATAGGCCTCCCAGTGGGTATCGATTTTCTTGGCCTCGATCGAGCCGACGATACACTGCGATCCGAAACGCGCGGCCACATCCGAAATCAGGTTGATATCATGCACCGCACCGGTGTTGATGATGACTTTGTCGGCGCCCGCGTTCAGCGCCGCTGCCGCATCCGCCACGCTGCGGATCCCTCCACCCAGCGTGATCGGCACAAAGACGTTTTCGCAGGCCTTCTCGATCACGCCGAACAGGTTGTTCCTGTTGTAAAGACTTGCGACCGCATCCATGAAGACGATTTCGTCCACGCCGGCCTTGTAATAGTCCACGGCCAGCGCGTTGGGATCGCCCACCTTGCGCAGGCCCTCGAGGTGAATCCCCTTGATCGCCCATTCGTTCTTGACGTCTATTCGTGAAATCAGTCGCATCGTTGCTTATTACCCGTTGGTTTCGGGGTTGTCACGCGCCCGCGATGACAAAAACAGGGCTTCGGCCCGTTCGAAATCCGCCAGTGTGTCGACGTCCAGTGAAACAGAGGCGTCCATCTCGACGGCGCCAATCCTGTCGGTCGCCAGACTACCGTTGCACAAGAACCAGGCGATGTCGAACACATAGACGGCGCCGTTGGGTCGAAATAGCGACGGCAGCGCCTGCCGGTTGGCAAAACAAAAGCGCGGATCGGATACCGGGCGGAACGTGCCGTCGGTCATGAAGCCGTATTTCAGCGGACCGGGATCGGTTCGGATGACCGACATGACCAGATTATGCGCGCCGGTCCGGTACAGGGCCACGGCCGCCGCGATGTCCGCGTTGCGCCGCAGCGGAGAGGTGGCCTGCAACAGCACCATGGTGCCCGCCTCCAGTCCCGCGTCCACGATGGCGTCGGTGATGACCGAGTCCATCGGTGCAGTGTCACCCGCCAGATTGGCGGGACGCGCGCGCACGTCACAGCCTGCCGGTCCGCCCGACGCGATGATATCGACGATATCGGTGGACACAATGCAGCGGTTGGCCACGGCACATCCCTGCCGCACGGCATGTTCATACAGCGGGCGCCCGGCAAAGGGGCGGACGTTCTTCCCCGGCAGGCCCTTGGACCCCGCCCTGACAGGGATCAGGGCAAGCGCGAGAGGTGCAAAGGAATGAGTCACGATAAATGTCCTGTCTGCGGTCCTGGTCAGGCGGGCGGGGTCGCAAAGTATTTCTGCAAGGGCAGCGTCCAGAACGCATCGCCCGCCAGCAAGGTCTTGAAGGCTTCGGCGGCCGATCCCGACCCGAAGCCGACGTAGGCGGGGTACGCGTTGCCCCATTCATCGGCCAGAAAGGCCGCGATGGCTGCACTGTCGCGGGCCTTGCACGCCGTGACCGATCCCGCGTCGGACCGGTTCGACTGCCGCGACCCCACATCCAGCGACGGCACCCCCAGAAACGGCGCCTCGCGGACGCCGACACTGGAATTGCCGACGATGGCCGACGCATTCTTGAGCAGCTCGGAGAAATAGTTGAACCGCATCGACGGTATGACTCGGAACTGGTCCTGTGGCAAAGCGTCGATCACCGCCATGATGGCGTCAGAGCCGGGATCGTTGTTGGGCAGGATCACCACCATGTTCCGACCCGACGCGGTGCAGGCCGCAAACAGCGCCTCGGCCTGCGCGCCCATGTCGTCCGCCTCTGATGTGACGGGATGGAACACCGCGATACCGTAGTCATCGAATGGAATGTCGTAGCGGCGGCGGACCTCGTCCAGATCGACTCCCGAAGACAGTGCGTGCTTATCCAGTTCCGGCGATCCGATCACATGTACGGAATCCTGCGGTTCTCCCATGCGCAGGATCCGGCTGGCGGCAACATCGGAACTGACCAGATGCACGGTCGACAGCTTGGTGTTGCAGTGGCGGAAGATCTCGTCGATGGTGCCCGACACCTCGCCGCCCTCCACATGTGCGCAGCGGATGTAATTAGTGGCACAGACCAGTGCACAGGCCAGCGCCTCGACCCGGTCGCCATGCACCGCCACCAGGTCGGGGCGTATCTCGTGGACGAAATCGGAGAACCCGATGATCGTCTTGGCCAGGATCGTGTCCTGCGGATCGCCATCGCGCTGGTTGACGAACTCGACCACATCGAACCCGCCCGCCTTGTGCACCTCGGTTTTAGTCAGGCCGTATTTCTGCATCATGTGCATGCCGGTCACAAAAAAGCTGACGTCAAAGCCCGCCTCGCGTGCGGCCACGGCCAGCGGTTCCATCTTGCCGAAATCGGCACGGGTGCCGGTCACGAAGATGATACTCTTGCGATCCTCAGTCATGTGGACAGGTCAGCCCGTTTCAGCTGCGTGTTGTGCGTTACGGCACGCGTCAGGGTGCGGCCCACCACCTTGTCGAATTCATAGCCCGGAATCTCGCCTGATCCCGGCCTGCGCGCCCAGATGTCGTCGGCAGTCAGGACATGGCCCGCAGGCAGGTCCCGGTCGGCCACGATTGACGCGCGAGCGAACCGGTACACCGCCTCTTCGGACGCAGTGCGCTGCTTGGGTTGATGCAGGGCGGTATGGATCTCGCGGCTGCGGTCGATCAGGAACCGCAGTTCCGCAGGGTCCATCGAACACGAGATGTCGGGCCCCTGCCGGTAGCGCGTATCGGTAAAGTGCCGCTCCAGGATACAGGCCCCCAGTGCCACCGACGCCAGGGCCATCGACGGCCCGATGGAGTGGTCCGAAAATCCCACCACCGCATCGGGGAACGCCTGCATCAGGTCCGTTACCCCCCGCAAAGACACGATTTCGGGCGGTGAGGGATACAGGTTAGTGCATTCCAGCAGCGCAAAAGGCACACCGCTGTCGCGCAGGATATCGACGGAGGCGCCGATCGTGTCGATCGACTGCATGCCGGTCGACATTATGACCGGCTTGCCCAGCCCCGCGATATGCCGGATCAACGGCAGATTGTCGGCCTCGCCCGATCCGATCTTGAAGGCCGGCACGTCGATCTCGTTCAGGAAATCGGCGGCCGAGCGCGAAAACGGCGTGGAGATGTAGATCATCCCAAGATCCTCGGCATAGGCTTTCAGCGCGATCTCGTCGTCGCGCGACAGGGCGCTGCGTTCCATCACCTCCCAGATTGAAACATCCGCGTTGGGCGGGAAGACCGACTTGGCCTCCTCGGTCATTTCGTCCGCGACGAAATGGGTCTGGTGCTTGACGCATTCAGCCCCCGACATGGCGGCGGCGCGCACCATTTCCTTGGCCGTCTCGAGCGATCCGCCGTGGTTGATGCCGAGTTCCGCGATGACAAGGGGAGGTGCCTCGGGGCCGACAATACGGTCTGCAATTCTCACTTCGAATATCCTTGGAACTATTTCTCGGGCCCGCCGTCACCGGTCGCCATGTGACCGGTGACGGGCACACAGGGCATGTCTTTAAGAACAATACGCATTTTCGTTGCCCGAAATCCTGACATAATGTTCGTCTTAGATAGAAATGGCACAAAAAGGTCAATATTATTATTTGTTCGAAGAAGTCCCTGTCCTGCGGTATCGCGCCGTGCCATCCCTGACCAATAACCAGCACCCCCTGAATCCGGAGAATTTCCCATGACCATAGCCGACACTCTTCAGACGGTATTCATTGCCAGCACGGCCGAAAATGCCGCCTCGGCGGCCGAGGGCGGAGCCGACGTGATCATGATTGATCTTGAACGGGAGGGAAAGCAGCACCGGCAGAAGACACTCTTGGCACATATGACAAGCACCAACTGGGACGATGTCGCCGCGATCCGCGACGCGACCCCCGCCGACGCGCTGATGATACGACTGGATCCTTGGCACCCCGACCGGTCGCCTACCCAGATCGACCGGGCCACGGCACTAGGAGCGGACCGGCTGATGCTGCCGATGATCGAGACGCTAGAACATGTCACAGCGTTTGCCGCCGCCTTGGATGGCCGGGCGCGCTTCACACCCTTGATCGAGACCGTCAGTTCCCTCGGGATGATCGACGCCATCGCGGCCCTGGACAGCGTGGACCGGCTGCATATCGGCCTGAACGATCTCCATCTGCAACGGCACGACCGTTTTCTTTTCGAACCGCTCGCCAACGGTGTGATCGACCCCGCAGCGGCAGGGCTTGTCGCCTACGGCATGCCGTTCGGGATTGGCGGTATCGGCGCGCTGTCCGATACGCCGCCGGTTTCGCCGACCCTGCTTCTGGCCGAACATGCCCGGCTCGGATCTTCGTGGGTCATTCTGTCACGCCGGTTCCGCGACATGATCGCGGCGTCGCCGGGCAGCGATGCCGTCGGCCGGGAAATCTCGGCGTTGAAGGCCCGCTATCGTGTACTGTGCAATCGCGATGCTCGGACCGTAGCCGAGGACAGGCAGAAATTCGTGGCACAGGTTCGCGCCGTGGTATCCCGGATGTCCGATCCCACCTGAGACAGGCCCTATATACGCCGACGTCCTGGCGGTGATAACCGTCGATGCGGTTCACGATCAGTCTGCGCAACCGCTGTTCATCGCTGTCGGCGATCGCGGCCTGCTGTTCCGCATACATCGCCACTGGTGTTGTCACGTTAACGGGCCTGAGGTTGCTGGTGCATTGATCTGGGCGTAGGGGATTTCGATGCAGACATTGAAAATCAGCTGCAAGCGCCACGTGCCAGCATCAGATCATCGCTTACGTTGTCTGGCTCTACGTCCGGTTCAACCTGTGCCTGCGCGAGATCGAGGAGCTGATGCTGGCACGTGGCGTGGACGTTTAGTACGGGACGATCGGGCGCTGGACCGTAAAGTTCGGCCCTCTGATCGCCTACGTTCTGCGGCGACGGCGGCCGCGCCCGGGCGATATCTGGCACTTAGTCGAAGTCGTCGTGAGGATAGCAGGCCGGTCATACTGGCTGTGGCGCGCGGTCGATCAACACGGCACCGTTCTTGAGGAAATCCTTCAATCCAGGCGAGACAAGCGCAATGCAAAACGGATTTTTTTCAAATTGATAAAACGCTGGGGCTTCGCTCCCAAAAGGATCATTATGGACAAGCTGCGCTCCTACGGGGCAGCAAAACGCGAGGTCGTGCCTGGCCTTGATCATTGGTCCCACAAGGGGCTCAATAACCGCGCAGAAAACAGCCATCTTCTTTTTCGAAAACGAGAGCGGGTGATGCAGGGGTTTCCGATCGTCGGGTAGTTTACAACGCTTCGTCTCGGTGCAATCTGCAATACGCAATTCCTTCTCTGTACCAGCCCACCGTTGTTCCGCTCTCACCATCCGCTACCATCGACTCGACGCATTCGGGGCGTGGGAATCCGCGACAAACGTCGCTTGATCAACGATCGGCATGCCAACTTGCAAGCTCGGCGAGTTAACGTGACAACACCGGACAGGGGTGGGACTTTCGGACCTGATCCAAGCTGTCCGTTGCCCAACAGATATCTGTTGGGCAACGGATTGGGGGTTACGGGTTTTCACGGGATCGTCGTCCAAAATATCCAAGTCGACCTCCTCGCCTCTTTGCGCCCAAAGCCAGTATCCCCAACGAGCTGCTGTCCCCAAGAGAAATAAGTGCTGCCGAATTCGGTCGCACCGTCGGGCTGCGAGATCATGGAAGCTTCATTGCATTGGTCAAGGCTGGCCAGACACCTGCGCTGCAACACATGCACCCCCGCACAAAACGCGTTCAATATCGCCTCAGCGCCGAAGACATCTCATCGTTCCACCGTCGTTTTGTGACGCTAATCACGTTGATCGAGGAAACTGGGTACCATCGTAACACACTGAAAACCCTTTTCGCGGCAGCCGGTGTTAATCGCTTTTCCCCAGAGGGTCAGGATTTTGGTCCCGTCTATCTAAGGGAAGAGGCAGTCAAAGCGCTCAAGTAACGAAGTTAAAGTGCATCAGTACAGTAGCACGCGTAGCTGTACCGATTTTCCGAAGAATCCATGCTGGATTTCAAGGGAAATGTATAAATATATTAAATTCAATGCACTAAGCGAAATCGCGCAGTTTTCGAGAGTATTTCTTGACAGGGGTGCGCACGAGAAACGGGCTTATTGCGCGCACTTATGCCTCATCTACACTGAAATTGAAAATGGCGATCCCGGGAGGACTCGAACCCCCAACCCCCTGATTAGAAGTCAGGTGCTCTATCCAGTTGAGCTACGGGACCGCTGTGAAATGCTCATACCTATTTTGCGGCAGATGATCAAAGCTAAATATCATCAAACGCATCTGGATGCAGGTCTTGCCAAAATGCCCTGATGGCGGCGGTGTTCAGGGCCGACATCCAGCCATGGCGTTCAAAGTCGGCGCGCGCATCTGCGCTGTCGATCATCGACATAAACAGCCGTCTGTCCGCGTCGCGCTGTGTGGGCGTGCGCGCCGCCACCAGATCGCGCACCCGCTCCAGCAGTTTGGCACGGGCGCTGGTTGGTTTCGTGGGCGCGGGCTCGGTCGTGAAATCGTCGCGCAGGGCGGCCGCCAGATAGCCGACAGGGTTTTGCACGCCCCCCTGCCCCGCCACATAGGTTATTTTTTCGCCAACGTGATCCTCGCCATGATGCGCAATCCATTGGCGCGCCAAGCGGTCGCTCACCCCCAACGCCAGCAACCGGCTATACACATCCGACTTCCGCACGCCTTCGCCATCGTCCAGATCCAGAATAGCCAGTTGCGGGTTCTCGGAAATCTTGAACCTGATATCCGTGACAGCCCGCCCGCGTTTGCGAATTTCCGGCACGACAACGATGTTCGAGGTTTTGTTCACCTCGGCCACCGCCGGCTTGATGATCTTGGCGTTCAGCTGTTTGTAGACCGCGTAATAGGCGCTGTCCTCGACGCCCATAAGCCTGCGAAACAGATCAAGCGACCACCAGCCGGTGCTGCCTGTGCGCACAAAGCGATAGCAGTTCTCGTAGAGCGCCAAGGCGTGCCCACTGGTAAACCGCCGCTGGATATTCAAATTGATCAGCGCGAATACTTTGGGGTCGTTCAGTTTCGACGCTAATGCAGGGGAATACGCATATTCGCAGACACCGCCCTTAAGCTTGGCATAGCTCAGCAAACTGGACACGCCCCATTCCTGCTGGCCCTTTTCATCCAGCATATCCCATTCGGCCACAGTCTCGGCCAGACCGCGCAGGGATTGTTTCAGCGTATCCATGTCATTCGAATTATAGCCGATCATCAGACACAAGGTGCGCGCATCGATCATATGCACCTGTTGGCTGGTCAGGGTGTCGTAGGCGTTCAGCAGCAAAACATTGCTCAGCTTGCGTTGCAGCAATGTCAGCTTGCCCGACACATGGATCGCCGCGACATGCTTTTTCACCGACCCGCGTCGCAGCGCGCCGGTTAGCCGGTCTTTGGGTATATCAATATCCTGTCGCTTCATCGCTCGGCCCTTTGGCTGTCGGATTCGGGTCCGATCTGTTGCCTCATGGCTAGTTTGCGTTAAAAGGCACCTCAAAGCAATACGGCTATGGGTGCCTTTAGTGGTGCAATCTCAACCGGGCAGTGGCGCAATTAAAGGTGCCAATTTACGGGATCGGTCAAAATGCGAATTTCGCGAACAGACCCTAATCAGGACAAATTAGACCCTAATCCTGACACTACCGCAGATCGGCACCCGTCTTCCTGCGAATCGGTGCCTATTCCCCCGTATTCAGGCACCTTTGGCCCTGTTTAAAGGTACCTTTGCTCCTGTATTCAGGCACCGATATTCATCTAAATAACTGATTTACTTTAGATTATCAGCCACAAACATCTTAAAGAGACTAAAGACTCTTACACTATATGTGCTGTTCTTTTGGTATAATTGCTTAGGCTTTCCAGAAATACTCGGATTCAGATTCACATAAGGGCTATGATGTGCGATAGATAAGCGGATACTCACTTGTTTCGCGTACATGGCCGAGGATATATGTCATCAACTCCCAAAGCACCGACACCTTCGTATTTCAATATCGATCCAGAAGCGGCAGCCGCCCGTCTTTCTGATCCTATCGATACCGCACGATTCGCGAAAGCCGCCGCATTCGCCAGCAAGGGTCGGGATGATTTGGCCCGTCGTGGTTATGCGCCAGACGGTAAAAAACGCCTGCGCAAGTTCTCAACATGGGAGATATGCCGCTACCTGCTGGACGTGGCCCCTGCCCATCTGCGCCGCGTCCTAAAGGCTCACCCTGACCTTCCCCAAGGCAGCGGCGAAGCCGGATCAAAGTGGTTCACCCTTGAAGAGGTCTTGCAGCTTCGCGAGCATTTCGCGACTGAGGGGGCCTCGAACAAGCAATATAAATCTTGGCGTCCGGAAGGGTTGCCAGCCAAGATCATTTCCGTCGCGAATTTCAAGGGCGGTGTCGGCAAGACATCCACCTGTGCGCATCTGGCGATGTCTGCGGCGCTCGACGGCTACCGGGTGCTGGTCATTGATCTGGACAGCCAAGGATCGCTGACATCCATCATGGGCGGCGAGGTGCCTGACGAATGGTCCACCGCCTTCCCCCTGCTCGCCAAGGATTTTGCCCGCCATCTGCAAGCCGAAAATGCCGTCCGCCAAGCCCGCGGCGCGCCAGAGCTGCCCCTCGACGAAACCCTCACAGAAAGCCTCAAGGTTTCGCCGCGAAACCTCATCCAGTCGACGCATTGGCCGAATATTGATCTGATCGGCGCGCAGCTAAACCTTTACTGGGCCGAATTTCAGGTGCCTGTCTGGCGCATGCAGGTCAAGTCATGGCCGCTCTGGGACGCGCTAACCAACGCGCTATCCTCCGAAGGGGCGCTGGATGACTACGACCTGATCTTCATAGATACCCCCCCTGCCCTCGGATATCTGACCATCAACGCCTTGGCCGCTGCCGATATTCTGCTGGTTCCGCTCGGTGCATCCTTCCTTGAGTTTGATTCCACGGGCCGGTTTT
Source organism: uncultured Sulfitobacter sp. (assembly GCF_964021855.1). Taxonomy (NCBI): domain Bacteria; kingdom Pseudomonadati; phylum Pseudomonadota; class Alphaproteobacteria; order Rhodobacterales; family Roseobacteraceae; genus Sulfitobacter; species uncultured Sulfitobacter sp. The sequence continues at coordinate 94,532 of NZ_CAXHZD010000007.1, read as the reverse complement.
TTGACATGCTCTATTCGACCTTTGCCAGTATCGAGGAAGGCGAAAATCGCATTCGCCGCCAGGAAGGCCTGTCAGAGATGAAGTTCGAATGGGACGCCGTGCGCGCGCTGATCACTCGTTTTGACGCAGGCCAGCAGACCGATCTGGCCAATGTCATTCAGGCCTATTTTGGCGACTTCATGACGACCTACCGCCAAGAGGTCACGGCGATGGTCGGCCAAGCTGGCGAACAGGTTAACGGCATCTACGAGGCCGATTATCGCGAGTTCAACCGTGATACCTATGTGCGCGGCCGAGAGACTTTTGACCGCACCTGGGCCGAGGTGAAAGAGGTCGTTTTGGGAACGTGGTGGCGTGATTTGCAGGCGCTGAAACAAGAGGATGCAAACAATGGCGAAGCGTAGAAAGTTAGAAGCTCCATCTGCGGATGATATGAGCCGTATCGAAGAGGAGTTTCGCCGCGAAACCCCTACCCGCGCTGCTGCACCCATTGCACAGGTTGCCGCTGATACCGCAGATGCTTACGAGGCTGGCACGACCGAAGAACGCGCCGCCCGTGCCCGCGACAGCGCCGAAGCACAGCGGTTTCGCGACGCCGATGCAGCCGGTCTGATTATCTTTGAGATACCAATTGACGCGATTGAGCCACTCTCGATGCAGCGCGACAGAACCGTGCTGGACCAAGAGGCAATGGACGAGCTTGAGCATTCAATCAATGCCAACGGCCTGCGGATGCCGATCGAGCTGTACAGCCTCAAGAGCGCGCCGTCTGGTCGGCAATACGGGCTGCTGTCTGGGTATCGTCGTTTAGTCGCCCAGCAGAATCTCTATTCCCGCACAGGCGACGTGCGGTTCAAGGCCATAAAGGCCGTTCTGCGCGACCCCAATCAAATGGGCGGCGCGTTTGTGGCGATGGTGGAAGAGAACGAAATCCGCCAGGACCTGAGCCAATATGAACGCGGGCGTATCGCTGCAATCGCCGCGCAGCAGGGCGCATTTGCCTCGACCGAAGACGCCGTTGCGCAGATGTTCGCGGCAGCTTCAAAGGCCAAGCGGAGCAAGATCCGGTCCTTCGCCATGATCTTTGAAGAGCTGGGCGATATGCTGGAATTTCCAGAAAATATGCGCGAGAAAGACGGCTTGCGTCTGGCCGCAGGTCTGCGCGCCGGTGCCGAGGCGCGGCTGCGCGACGTGCTGGGCGCGGGGCAGGGCGGTGACGCCAAAAGCGAATGGGCGCTGATCGAAAAAGTGTTGTCAGAGTACCAGGGCGAAGCCCCCGACACCAACCGCGGGGGGCGGCCAAAAACCATGCCTCCTGCGCCCGGTTGGAAGGGCAGCGACACGCTGACGACAGCCACGGGCGTGACCCTTAAACGCGAACTGGACGACAAGGGGTTTCTGATCCGTATCAGTGGCAAGGGCACCTCGACCGACATGATCGAAGCGATCATGCAGGACATTCGCGAGAAGCTGGAAAAGGGTTAACCGCGCCCTGCGATAAAACCCAAGGTGACGGCCGCCAGCAGGCCGTTGCCAGACAGATAGCCACTGTCGCCCTTGCCCGAGACCCCGCAAGCGGCCCCACCAGCGGCATATAGATTGTCGAACGTACCGCCTGAAGCCTTGCGCACCTTTGCCGTGCTGGGATCAACCTCAAGCCCGCCCTGCGTATGGAACAGCGCGCCAGTCACTCTGACGGCACAGAAGGGCCGGGACAGGGTAGGGGTGCCCCATTGGCGGCCGAAAGCGTCACGGCCATCGGTGGGGATATCAGCGATAGCGCTGCCCAGAGCATCCGCCGGCAACCGGGTTTTGCGGGCCAAGCCGTCCAAGGTTTCGTCGCGAAACACCGCGCCTTGGCTTTCGGCATTTTTGAAATCCTCGAACTGGCGGGCAATGTCGGCGATCCGCGCATCAAATATGACCCATGCGATGCCATCTGGTTGCGCCAATACGGCGCGCGCAGCCTCCGAATATCCTTGCGCTTCGTTCCAGAACCGGTTGCCTTGGGCGTTCACCTGCACACCACCCTCTGTAACGGTCGCCCAGGTGATCAGGATGCCATGGGGGTGAGCAACGTTGCCGTGGCCCTGATAGGCCCCCAGATGGCGCGTTTTAGCCCCCAATGCGTCGCCCCATTGCACGGCCTCGCCCCGGTTGCCGTCATGGCCAAACCAAACGGCGTTGTCGATCTCGGCCATATGCGTCGATACCATGGCGCGATTGCCGCCAAAACCGTTGCAGGCAAGGATCAGGCGATCACAGCTGACCTTTTCAGTGCTGCCATCGGGCAGGGTCAGATGCGCGCCCGCGATCCGCGATCCTTGGGCAAACAACCGCGTCGCGCGTCGGTCGCAGATCAGGGGGATATCCAGCGCCTCCACACGGGTGCGCAACGCATCAATCAGCTCTCTGCCAGAGCGTGACGGCAAGCCATGCATGCGCCGACGGCTGTGCCCGGGGTAATCGAAATCAGTGACAAGCGAGAAGGGCAGGGCGTGGGTATCCGCCAGCCATTCAATCACTGGTCCGGCGGTAACCGCCATGACCTGCACCAGATCGGGATCATTCTCGCCATGCGCCTTGGCTTGGATGTCCTGTGCAAACAGATCGGGGGTGTCGTCGATACTTTCGTCGCTTTGAAAGCGGGTCCCCGGTGCGGGGATGAGCCCCGCGCTGAGCGCTGTTGAGCCAGATGGCACAGCATCCGCTTCGATCAGCAAGACGTCTTGGCCAGCCTCATGGGCGGCAAGGGCTGCGACCAAACCACATGCGCCCGCGCCGATGATGAGCGTTTGAACCTCAAAGTCAAAGTCAGCTGGTGGCGCGGTGACGTCAGGTGTTGCCATCGAATTTCTTTCCCAAGGCGAGCATTTCAGGTGTACCAATCGCCGCGTTCAAGCCATCGAAATCATGCATTCTGTCCGAAAACGGCTTATTAGAGCCTGCTTTTTTCAGGCTGACATAGTAATCTTGCGCTGTTTTGGCCAGGGCGCGGACAATGCCACCGGGGAAGATGACGATGTCAAAACCCATGTCCTGCAGCGTCGTTGCTGACGATATGGGGGTGGCCCCGCCTTCGACCATATTGACCAGCAGCGGCACCCGACCCTTGAACGTATCCGCGATCTTTGACAGCTCTGAACTGTCGCGCGGGGCCTCGATAAACAGCACGTCGGCACCGGCATCAATATAGCTGCCCGCCCGGTCAATCGCGGCATCGAACCCTTCGACGGCAATGGCGTCAGTACGGGCGATAATCAGTGTGTCGTGCCGCCGCGCATCGGCCATGGCGGCAATCTTGCCACACATTTCATCCTTTTTAATCAGTGACTTATCAGATAAATGCCCGCATTTTTTGGGGTAGGTCTGATCTTCGATCTGCAGGGCCGATGCGCCGGCGCGTTCATAGCTTTGCATGGTGCGCCGGGCGTTCAGGGCGTTGCCGAAACCGGTGTCGGCGTCCATGATAACGGGCAAATCTGTGCGATCAGCGATCAATGCCATCGTATCGGTCATTTCCGACGCGGTGCTAAGCCCGATATCGGGGCGCCCTAGGCGGGTATAGGCGACGGCGGCACCAGACAGATATAGCGCCTCGAACCCCGCATCGGTGGCAAGGGCGGCGGTCAGGCCGTCGTAGACGCCCGGCGCGATCAGAATATCAGGGGCGGCCAGACGTTTGCGAAGGGTCATGTCGCTTTTCCAATCATTTCGATGGCACCGGCGCATGTCATGACTTCCGTCACTGAACCAAGGGATTTTAGCGTTGCCTCATGCACATCTTCGTTAAACGCGGCGCAGCCATCGGATAAAAGAACCGTGTGAATATCGCGCAGATGCGCGTCGCGGACCGTGCTGGCAACGCCGCCATTTGTGACGATGCCGCCAATAATCAACGTATCAATCTTCATCGCGCGCAGGATGTATTCCAGTCGCGTTTGGTAAAAGGCGGAATATGCGACCTTTTCGATGGTGAAATCAGCGGGGGCGAGGGTATCAACCAAGGCATGCCCAAACTTGCCCGGAGCAAAATCGCCCTTGGTTAGAAACGGGCGCAGCTTTTTCAGATGCGCTGCGATCAAGGGTTCATCATTGCGGCCGGGGACCAGCGTGAACTGCGCCGAGATATACGTCCCTCCGGCGCGGGTTAGAGCCTGTTTTAACGGTTCTATGCGGTCGGGTAGGGCAAGGATGCTATCTGCCCCCTGACCTGCACGACCATAGGCCCCATTAGGGTGCAGAAAGTCGTTCTGCAGATCAATGGTCAGCAAAGCGGTTGATGAGGGGGTCATGCAGTGGCCCTTTCGATCAATGTGTTCCCATACGCGTCAACTTTGCCCACCAGACCGGGTTCAATCAGCACGGTTGTATCGGGCTGTTCAAGGATGGCAGGGCCCGCGATTTCCGCGCCCACCGGCAGCTCCAACCGATTGTACAGCTTTGTTTCATACCAGCTATCCCCAAAATGCACCTGACGCACGCCTTTGAACGCGGCCTCAACACTGCCGCCCTTGGGGGCGAGCGTGGCCAGATCAAACCGCGGGCGGCGACCAGTGATGGCGGAGCGCAGATTGATGACCCGTCTGGTGCCGTTTTCAAGCAACCTGCCATAGGTCGCGCGGTACGCGGTATCAAAGGCGGCGGCGATGTCTTGTTCCGTGGGGGGCGTGACCGTGCCATCCGTCAGCGAGACGGGCAGGGGGACCGACACCGTATGCGTCTGCCCGAGATAGGCCATATCAAGGGTAAATTCGGTATCGCGTCCTTCAAAATGGGTACGTGCCGCATCTAGGGTTGCAAGGCCGCTGTCCACATGCGCTTGCATAAAGCCGGTGAGGCTGGGCAAGTCGATGCCTGATAGCGTGGCGTTGATGGTTTGCACGAAATCCTGCCGCATATCCGCGATTACGCAGCCCATGGCAGAGGTCACGCCGGGATAGCGGGGCACGATGGATCTGGCCAATCCAACCTCGTTCATCATCGCGCCGGAATGCAGGGCACCGCCGCCACCAAAGGGCATGAAGGCAAAGCGTTTAGGGTCAAAACCCCGTTCAATAGAGACTAATCGCAGCGCACCGGCCATCCGGCTGTTTGCGACACGCAAAATCGCCTCGGCAGCCTGAAGCGCGTCAAGATTCAGGGGCTTGCCGACATGCTCAAGAATGGCTTCCTTAGCGGCTTCGACGTCCAGACGGTCCAGTTTGCCGCCGATGGGGTTGTCAGGGTCGATCCGGCCCAAAACCACGTTGGCATCTGTGACCGTGGGTCGGGTATTACCTTGGCCATAGGCGACAGGGCCGGGAGTTGAACCCGCGCTTTCGGGGCCAATGTTCAGCAAACCGCCTTTGTCGACCCATGCGATGGACCCGCCACCGGCACCAATGGTGGTAATCTCGATCATAGGTGACCGAACAACCATCCCGAAGTCGATCGAGGTTTGCGGCGACAGCATCGACTGGCCTTTGGCGATCAGGCTGACGTCAAACGACGTGCCGCCCATGTCGCCGGTGATGACATCAGGATAGCCTGCCGCCTGGGCGATGTAGCCTGCCGCAATGACCCCCGCCGCAGGGCCGGACAGCGCTGTGCGTACGGGCAGTTTTGCAGCCGTATCGACATCCATGACCCCGCCGTTTGACTGGACGATCATGAATTCACCAGCAAAGCCACCTGCCTTCAAAGCAGTCTCTAACCTAGCCAAATAGCCTGAAACCTCGGGTTGGAGGTAGGCATTCAGCGCCGTGGTGGAGAACCGCTCAAATTCGCGGATCTCTGGCAAAATCTCGGAGGAGGCGGAGACATGTGCGTTTGGCCACATCTCGCGTACCGCTTCGACCGCGCGACGCTCGTTTCCGGCGTTTGCATAGCTGTTTGCAAACAAGATCGCGCAGGCAAGGCAACCATCGTCGATCAACTGCTGTGCCGCCACGCGTACGGCGTCCAGATCAACGGGCGTCCGGATGGTGCCATCTGCAAGGGTGCGTTCAGGGACCTCAAGCCGGAGGGCGCGGTCGACCACGGGGGTGAAATCACCGCGCAAGCCCCATGTGCGGGGCCGGTCACGGCGGCGCATTTCCAGCACGTCGCGCAGGCCCATGGTGGTGATGACGCCGATTTTGGCACCTTTGCGTTCTAGCAGGGCGTTGGTGCCGGCGGTGGTGCCGTGAACAACGACGGATACCTTCGATAGATCATCAACGCGCTGGCTGATCCCGCTAAGGAAGCCGCCGGATTGATCGGGGCGCGTCGTGGGGACTTTGGCAACCTCGGCGATGCCCGTTGCTTCGTCCAGCACGAAAATATCGGTGAATGTGCCGCCAACATCGACGCCGATCATGCGGTTTGTACTGGTCATAGCGAGATCTCTTTCCAAGCGGGGCCGTAGGTTTCTGTGGCGTAAGTGTCGGTAAGCAGTCCGCCTGCGACGTCACGCGCCACATCGGCAGGGGCACGACCCGCAGCGGGACCATATCCGCCGCCGCCGGGCGTATCGAGCCGCACGGACTGGCCGCGTTGCAGTTTGATGCCGACCATTTTTGAGGCCATTGGCGGATTGTGCCACCCGTCGTCCTGTTCATAGGCAAACACGTTCATGGCTGCATCGCCGCCGCCCGCCGCCCCCTTGGGGGCAAAGCGACCGCGTTCCCCAAACAGAAAGGCGGTCGCGGATTCCTCAAGCACTTCAATCTCGTAGGTGGCCCCCATGCCGCCCCGATGCGTTCCGGCACCGGCGCTGTCGGGGCGCAGGGCCCATTGCTTGAACATGACGGGATAGGCGGCCTCTAGGATCTCCATCGGGGGGATCGTGGCCGTTGAAATGGGCGCGTTGCCGTGGTTCAGGCCGTCGGTTTCAATCGACCCGCCATGACCGCCGCCGTAAAAGCTGAACATCACCCAAGGTTGCCCGTTCGCGCGCTTGCCCGAGATGGAAAGCGCGTTGATCGTGCCATAGGCGTTGGCCACCACGCGGTCAGGTGCAGCGTTTGAGGCGGCGGCAAAAATCACGTCGATCATGCGCAAAATAGTCTCGGTATAACCACCGACGGGGGCAGGGAAGGGGGCAGAGAGCAGGGAGCCATCAGGGATTTTCACATCAATCGGACGCATGACGCCGGCGTTGGCGGGCAGGCTGGGAAAGATATGTTTGATTGCGACATAGGCGGTGGCAACGGCGGTGGGCAGCGCGATGTTGACGGGCCCCGCGCAGCGATCGGCGGTGCCTGCGAAATCCAGCGTCATGGTATCGCCGCTGATCTCAAGTGCTACTTTGATCTTGAGGGGAACATCGGTGATACCGTCGTTATCAAGAAAATCCTCGGCCTCCCAACGGCCATCAGGCAGGTCTGTCAGCTCAGAACGCATCAAAACTTCGGCCCGGTCGCCAAGCGCGTCGAGGGCAGCGCGGACCGTGTCGGCACCATATTCGGCGAGCAGTTCGTCCAGACGTTTAACGCCCAGATCAAGCGCGCCAAGCTGGCCGTTCAGATCGCCCTGCGCAGATTGCGGCAAACGGGTGTTGCGCATGAGGATGTCGATGATGTCGGTCTGGATGGTTCCCGCCTTGGCCAGCCGGACGGGGGGGAGAACAAACGCCTCTTGAAACGCGTCCGTCGCGGCGGGGTTATAGTTACCGGGCACAGCGCCGCCCACGTCATGCCAATGGCCGACCGAGGCAAGATAGCAGAACAGCTTTCCATCATGGAAATAGGGCCTAACAAGGCGCATATCGCTTAGATGCGTGCCGCCAAGATGGGCGTCGTTAAAGATATAGATATCGCCGTCTTCCAGATCGCCATTCTCGGCCGCCTTGTCGATTACCGCTTTTACGGCAAAGGACATGACCCCGACAAAGATCGGCAGCCCAGATTTGCCCTGTACCAACGTATCGCCGGACACAGCGTGATACAGGCCGTGCGAGGCATCATGTGCTTCGGCGATAATGGGGTTAAAAGCCGCGCGAAACAGGGTTGCGTCCATTTCGTCTGCAATCTGTTCCATCCGTCCGGCCAAAACCGCGAGGGTGATCGGGTCGATATCTTGGGTCATGGGTTTGCCTTTGTCTCTGCAATGTCGTTCCAGACGTCCTGCCTTGTGAGGTGGCCATCGGTTAATTCGAAGCGGTCAATAAACCGGATACCGTCAAAGGGCGTCCCGTCCGGCCATTCGCCCGATAACGTGCCCCGGCAATACACCACGGCGGCGTCGCCCGGCGTTTGCAGCGCGTCAAACCCTTCGTAGGTTTTGGTGACGAATTTATAGCGGGGGGCGGCCCATTCGATCAGCTGTTCCAGGTTGGTCATGGGGGCGGTGCCGGGGAACACCATGGTAAATCCGGCCCCCAGCATGCCGCTGGCCTTGTCGATATCGCGCGCTTCCATGGCGTTTAGATACTCACGCACAATCGCTGCCGGATCGGGCAGGGCGGGGGCTGGTTTGCGATGTTGACCGCCACGCATGTATCCGGCGGGGTCTAGCTCGTGAATCATCACGGTGACGGCCTCGGGTGGGGCGGGGACCACGATACGAACGGCATGGGTCAGGGCCTCGCAGAGGCGGGATTTGTCGCTGTCGCTATACCCTTGCATGACATGAAGTTCGATAACGGGCATGGGGTCTCCTTCGCCAAACTGTATTTTTTGTAATACAGATTAATTGATATGCATAGGTCAAATATTTTGCGTTTTGTAAGATAGATTTCTTGCGTTTGAAAAATCCGTCGCTAGGGTTGGACTGAATTGAAAGGGTGACAATGGCGCAAGGAATCACATCTTTGAAGGGCAGGGGGCTTCCTGAGGGGGGCAAAGCGCGGCGTGTCTATCTGCACCTTCATGAAGAGATCACACGCGGTATTTACGCCCCCGGTGCGGTGCTGCCGGGTGAACAAAAGCTGGCTGTCACGCTAGACGTGTCGCGGGTCACCGTGCGCCGTGCGCTGGATGCGTTGGAAGGTGACGGGCTGATCGAGCGGCGTGCCGGGTCGGGCACAACGGTGCGCGCGCCCAAGGCATTTCCATCAATGGCGGCGGATTTCAACGCGTTGATGCCGCAACTGGTCGAGATGGGTCAGAACACCACCGCGCGGCTGTTGTCGTTCAGTTATGGTGCCGCGCCGGGCGGGGTGGCGACCGCATTGGGTTTGACAGCGCAGTCGCGTGTCCAAGCCGCTGTGCGCCTGCGTCTGGTCGAGGGGGAGCCGTTTTCCCACCTGACCACATGGGTGCCTGAGGAAATTGCGCAAAACTATACCGAGGCTGAATTGGCCACGACACCGCTGTTTCGCTTGTTAGAGCGGTCCGGCGTCAAGGTGGATGCCGCGCATCAGACGGTAAGCGCAACACTTGCCTCGCCCGATGTGGCGGATGTGCTGGGTGTCAGCGTTGGTGCGCCGTTATTATCGCTTGATCGCGTTGTCAAAGACGCCGAGGGGCGCGGGGTTGAGTATCTTTCAGCGCTGTATCGCCCCGATATGTTCAAGCTTGAGATGGATTTGACACGGGTTGGTGATGGCAAGGCCCGCCATTGGGAGCCGGTGATAAAGCCGGCCCGTAAAGAGGCGGCAGAATGACCACGCCCCAAACCTTGTTGGCCAAGCTTTGGGCGGCGCATGAGATCATGCAGCGCGAAGACGGGACTTCATTGCTTTGGGTGGATCGGCATTTTGTACACGAGGGATCGCATCACGCTTTTGCCAAGCTGGACGGTCGCGGCAAGAAGGTTGCCGCACCTGAGCTGACATTTGGCGTGGTTGATCACTATGCCCCGACCCGCGCGGGGGCGGTGGCACCGGATATTACGCGGATGATCGACATGCAGGGTCGCAATACGCGGGCCCATGGGGTGCGCTTGTTTGATCTGCGTGATCCGGGGCAGGGGATCGTGCATGTGATCGGGCCGGAACAGGGTCTAACCTTGCCCGGTTTGCTGATCAATTGCGGGGATAGCCATACATCGACCCATGGTGCGTTTGGCTCGCTTGCCTTTGGTGTGGGGGCGACCGAGGTGGCGCATATTCTGGCGACCCAGACGATTTGGCAAAAGCGGCCCAAGACAATGCGGATTACGTTTAACGGTGCCTTGGGCCTGGGGGTGTCGGCCAAGGATCTTGCGCTGCACTGGATCGCCCAGTTGGGGACCAATGGCGCGCGGGGGCATGCGATTGAATACGCCGGTTCCGCGGTCGAGGGTTTGAGCATGGACGGGCGTCTGACCCTGTGCAACCTGAGCATCGAAGGCGGTGCCCGTCTGGGGTTGGTTGCGCCGGATCAGGTGACTTTCGACTATTTGAAAGGCCGTAATTACGCGCCCAAAGGGGCGGCGTGGGATCAGGCGGTGGCCGATTGGGCCCAGCTGAAAACAGATGCAGATGCCGCCTTTGATCAAGAGGTGACGTTTGATGCAGCGGATGTTGCGCCAACGGTGACTTGGGGCACATCCCCCGAGGATGCATTGCCCATTACCGGCCATGTGCCTGACCCCGACCAGCTTGGTGGGGCAAAGCAGGGGCAAGCCCGCGCGGCGCTGGAATATATGGGTCTGCGTGCTGGGATGCCGTTGCAGGATGTCGCGGTGGACGAGGTGTTTATCGGGTCCTGCACCAATGGCCGGATCGAGGATTTGCGACTGGCCGCCAAGGTGTTGGCAGGGCGCAAGGCCAAGGTGCCGGGTTTGGTGTCGCCCGGATCGGCTGGGGTCAAGAAACAGGCCGAGGCCGAAGGGCTGGCGCGGATATTTACAGATGCCGGATTGGAATGGGGCGGTTCGGGCTGTTCGATGTGTGTCGGCATGAACGGCGACCGTGTTGAAGCGGGCAAACGCTGTGCCTCGTCCACCAACCGGAATTTCAAGGGTCGCCAAGGGCGCGGCGCGCGCACCCATTTGATGAGCCCCGCCATGGTGGCTGCGGCGGCGGTTTCCGGGCATCTCGCTGATGTGCGCCCGCTGTTGGAGGGACGATCATGAGCGGTTGGACCACCATCAACGGCATCGCCGTGGCCTTGCCGCAGGCCAATATAGATACCGACCAACTGATTGCCGCGCGGTTCATGTCGTCCCCGCGCAGCGAAGGGTACGGAAAGTTTTTGTTGCACGACGCGCGGCAGGATCAGCCGGACCATGTGTTGAACAGATACGACCGCGCCGATGTGTTGGTCACACGCAGCAATTTTGGTGGCGGGTCCAGCCGCGAGGCCGCCGTGTATGCGCTGGTGGATTTCGGGATCAAAGCCGTGTTTGCCCCCAGCTTTGGCGATATTTTCAGTGGCAATGCGGTCAATAACGGGCTGCTGCCTGCGCGGTTGACCGAGGACGAGATCGAAACGCTGATTGGTCAAATGGGCGAAAACGATGCGCCAGCGACCGTTGATTTGGCCACCGGTACGGCGGTGATCGGCGGGCGGCAGCTGTCTTTTGATCTGGACCCGGCATGGCAACAAAAGCTGGTGAATGGCTGGGATGATATCGATCTGACGGCCCAGCATAGTGACAAGATTACCAAGTTTCGCGCGGCACGAATTGCGGCGTACCCGTGGGCTTTGCCCGCATCCTAAGACGTTTTCGCGCTGCACAGTGGCCGGAGACAAAAATCAAAAGGGGTCCACAAAGGAACCCCACCAACTGGGAGTAACGAGACTATGAAACATACAATTTTTGGCGGTATTCTTGCCACCACGGCGCTGACATCAGCGGCGTTTGCGCAAGAGACGATTACGGCGGTTCACGCTTTTCCTGAATCGTTGATTTACACCAAGTCGTTCCTTGAGTTTGTCGACAAGGTGAACGCCGCGGGCGAAGGCGTGGTTCAGATCGAAGTGCGCGGCGGGCCAGAGGCCATCGGCATGTTCCAACAGCCTGACGCGGTACGCGATGGTGTCGTCGATATGGTCTATACACCAGGCAGCTTTTACGCCGGTGCATTGCCTGAAAAAGATGCGCTGGTGACGTCGAACATGACCGCACCCGAAACCCGCGCCAATGGCGGCATCGAACTGATCGACCAGATCCATCAGGAGAAGATGGGCGTTAAATATCTGGGCTGGTTTGATTCTGGTGTTTGCTACAACCTGTGGACCCGCGAAGCACCAACGCTGGACGATGGTGGTAACCTTGATGTGTCGGGCCTGAAACTGCGCGGCAATGCGGTTTATAACGCGTTCTTTACCGATTATCTGGGCGCGCAGGTTATCGATTTGCCCACGACCGAAGTATATTCGGCGCTTGAACGCGGTGTTGTCGATGCGACGGGCTGGACACAGATTGGTCTGATCGATCTGAAGTGGAACGAGTTCCTGAACTACCGGATCGAACCGTGCTTTTTCTCGACCGACTTGGGCACGATTGTGAACCTTGAAAAGTGGAATTCCCTGTCCGAGGAAGCGCGTACCATCGTCCAAGATGTCGCCATCGCGCATGAGGCCGAAAGCACCGAGAAACTGGGTGCCGTGCGTGACGAAGATTTCGCCAAGCTGGAAGCGGCTGGGATGAAAGTGGTTACCTTGGAAGGTGACGCGGCTGACGCCTATCTGGCGGCTGCGACGCAAAACACATGGGACCGCATGAAAGGCCTGATGGCCGACAGTCCACAGGGTGATGGTAACTATGACAAGCTGATCGAGCTTTTTTATAAAAAGTAAAACCCTAGGCGGCGCGCCGGATGTCTGGCGCGCCGTATTTTTGTGAGCGAGGGGCAGCGTATGGAAACGGTCGGCAAGCTATATCGGGGGTTCCTGTATTCGATGGCGGGCATTGCGGGGGTCATGCTGGTTTGGCTGATGATTTCCGTGATCATGTCGGTGGTGATGCGCAACAGCGGGCTACAGCCTTTTGCGTGGCTGTTCACATCGTCTGAATACGCGATCCTTTACATGACCATGCTGGGCGCGCCTTGGCTGGTGCGTGAAAAGGGGCATGTGCATATCGAATTGGTGACGGCGGCATTGCCCACGGGGATACGCAGGGTCGTCAGCCGCTTGGTGGCCGCGCTTTGCGTGTTGGTGTCGCTGATCCTTGCGTGGAAAGGGGCCGAGCTGTTCCTTGGCAATATCACGCGCAACGATCTGGATGTGCGCGCTTATTATTTTCCGAAATGGATACTTACCATCGCCTTTCCGGTCAGCTTTGGCCTGATGGCAATTGAATTTTCCCGTTTTGTTTTTGGCGATGACCTGATGCATTCCGGCGAAGCAGGGATACACGAATAATGGAATGGTTTGAATCGCTGGCCCTTTTACTGGGCTCGATCCTTGTTTTGATGGCGATTGGCATGCCGGTGGCACTGGCCTTTCTGGCGGCAAACATCGTTGGGGCGTGGTTTTTCATGGGCGGTGCCAAGGGCATCACCTTGCTGTTGAACAACGGCTTTGGCGGGCTGACGAACTATGCGCTGGTACCGATCCCGCTGTTTTTGCTGATGGGTGAAATTTTCTTTCACACCGGTCTTGGGGCGCGGATGTTCAACGCGATTGACCGGTTGTTGGGCAAACTGCCGGGCCGTTTGTCCTATGTCACCGTTTTGGGCGGCACCGCGTTTTCGACCTTGTCGGGGTCGTCCATGGGGTCAACGGCGTTGCTGGGCAGTCTGATGGTGCCCGAGATGACCACGCGCGGCTACAAGAAACACATGTCCATCGGGCCGATCCTCGGCACGGGCGGTTTGGCGATTATTATCCCGCCGTCGGCCTTGGCCGTGCTGCTGGCGACGCTGGCGCGGATCGATGTGGGTGCTTTGCTGATTGCGGGGATCATCCCCGGCTTGATCTTGGCCAGCTTTTATATCGCGACGATTTATATCCAGACCAAGATCGATCCGTCGGCCGCGCCCGCCTATGACGTTGAGACGCTAAGCTGGGGCCAAAAAATGCGGCTGCTGTTCGGGGATGTAATGCCGATGCTGTCGGTCATGGTATTGATCGTGATTGGCATGGTCGGCGGTCTGATCACCCCTTCGGAAGCGGCGGCCTTTGGTGCGCTTGGCGTGCTGATCCTTGCGGTATTGTTTCGCTGTCTGACATGGGAAGCGATGAAGAAATCCGTCATCGGCGCATTGCGTGTGACCTTGATGGCCTATCTGATCGTGTTCGGCTCTGCCACGTTCAGCCAGTTGCTGGCTTTTTCCGGCGCGTCATCGGGGCTGATCCGCTGGGCGACGTCGTTTGATTTGGCACCTGTTGCGATGCTGCTCGTTATGTTCGGTGTTCTGCTGCTATTGGGTATGTTTATGGAGCAGATTTCGATGATGCTGCTGACCGTGCCGATCTTCTTTCCTTTGGCCGCAAGCCTTGGGTTTGATCCGGTCTGGTTCGGCTTGATCATTCTGCTCGCGCTCGAGATCAGCTTTACCACCCCGCCTTTTGGATTGTTGCTGTTCGTGATGAAGGGGGTGGCCCCCAAAGACACGACCATGCGCGAAATCTATCTGTCAGCATTTCCCTATATGGGATGTTCGATGCTGCTGGTGGCGTTGTTGATCCTGTTTCCGCAACTGGCGCTTTGGCTGCCCGGGATGTAGCGCGCGCCGTTGTGGATGGCCGGTTTTGCCGGTGATTGATGTTTAAACGGGGCACCCACCCGAGGGGATGGGCACCCCGCCGTCCGCTAAAGCCACCAATCAAGCCCAGCAGATTCGAGAGAGGGCAGACCACGCGATAGCGAAGCGCGGTCTGCTCCTCGTTGTTTCTTAGAACGTGCGCGACAACGTCAGCTTGAGGTTGCGACCCGGTGCAGAGCGTGTCGACTGATGTGGCGTGTAATCGCGGTCAAACACGTTTTCCAAACCGACGCGAATTTGCGTGTCCTTCAACACCCCTTGCTGCGGGATATAGGTGGCGCGCAGGTTGTGTACGCCAAAGCCGGCTGTTTCGGCACCGTTTACTTCGATCGATGCGTTGGCAACCATTTCCCAGCTTAGATCTAGCTCTTCGCCGAATTTTTTACCCACGGTGAACCGCAGCGAGTCAGCCCCTGTAAATCTCCAATCATTTTGGGTGCCATCGGCAAGATGCTGGGTGCCGTCGGTGACGTTGGCGTTCATATCAAGGTAAAGACCGCTTTCCATGGCATAGGATGCCTCAAGCTCGAACCCTTCGGTATCGATGCTGTCCACATTGATGGAAGGGCGGCCACCATTCGTATAGGATGTCACGTCAGAGAGTTCGGTCTTGTATACGTTCGCCTTGATCGCAAAGCTGTCGCCGCTGCGGAACAGATCGCCGCCATCATAGGATGCGCCCAGTTCGAACGTCTTCGCCTTTTCGGACAACGTCATATACGCCGCGTTGTTGAGGTCATCGAGGATGGGAAGCGATTCAGTGTACGCGCCGCTGCCGAACACGGCAAAGCCGTTGTCAAAGGCGTAGCGCACGGACAGACCGCCCATCAGCGCATCATTATCATAAACGCCATCATTTGGTGCTGTGGACCCTGTGATTTCAGAGGTCTCGTAGCGCAGCGCTGGTGTGATTGTCCAAGCATTGCCAATGCGCATGTCATCCACGGCGTAAACGGCAATTCTGTCATCCACACCACCGGTGGCCGAATTCGCATCAAGCCGCTTTTTGCGGATCAATTCTAGCCCGGTGCGCAATTCGTGGCTGACTGTGTTCGTATCAAACAAGCTGGTGTTCTTGAACGACAGTTTTGTGGTCCGGTAGCGGTGATCGGCGTTGGTCAGTGCCCGCACTTGCCCTTCTTGTGGCGAACCTTCAAGCGATGAGCTGCCCTCGACATAGGTCTGGTCAATCTGCTGGTCCGCATAGCTTAGCTGCACATCCAGATCGATCAGATTGTTGTCTTCTGGGTTGAAGTTATAGGTCAGCGTCGCGGTGCTTGATTCGGTGTCGCGATCGACATTACCAAACATGTCCGTTGTTGTGATGAACGTGTCATACGGCGCGTCGCGTTCGCTGGATGTTGTTTTGGTCGCGCTGAAGGTCAGCGATTGATCGCGGTTTTCGCCAAAGGTGTATTTCGCCTTTAGCAAACCGGATGGCAGGTTAAAGGCGCTGTTGCCGATGTCGTCGCCATTGCCGTCTTGTTGGTTGTCTTGATCACGCCATGTGTAGTTCAGCATGAACTCCATGTCTTGGGTCGGCTGCCATGCCAGTACGCTGGAAGACGTCAGGCCGTTGCCGTTGCTCGAAAACTCGAGCGTTTGCGCCAGAACGTGACCCAGTTCGCCGCCTGTCAGGTCGGAAGCGTCTTTGGTTTCCAGTTGAACAACGCCGCCGACGATGCCGGACCCGAATTCAAAGCTGCCAACCGTGCCGCGGATAACGTTAACGTTTTTGTACAAGAAGGGATCGGTGAACAATTGCGTCCCGATCCGGTACAGTTCTTCGGCACCGACGTTTGCGCCATCAATCTGAACCGCAACTTTCTGGTCGGTTCCGTAGGTGCTGTTGGCACCAAAGCCCCGGATATTGATGCCCGACCCTTGGGGTGTGGACCCGTTCACAAGGTTAACGCCCGGTACGGAATCGATCAGCTGAGCGACAGTGCCAGCTTGGCGGTCGTTGATTTCTTCTTGATCAACAGTTGTTTGGGGAATCGCCGTATCAGTTTGAACTTTACGCTTGCTTTCACCCAGAACCAGCGTGCCCAAAAACCCTTGGTCGGCTTCTTGCGCGTGCAATGCTGCAGTATTGATCGTGATTAGTAACAGGCTGGTGGTACCCAGCAATAGGGTACGTTTTCTGGTCGGGGTCATATTTTTTGCCTCGCAAGCATGTAGGTGGCCTAGTGCTTGCTGTGGGCTGGCTACGGCGTTTTGAATTTCTGCGCCGATTATCGATGCGCTCTTGCGGTTTCTAGAAAGGCTTACTAAAAGTGTCAACAATAATAGTTGAGTGTTTTGCTCAGCTCACGCCAGCCCGTGTCTTGATGCACGATGCCAGCCCCATCACCGATCAATATATCAGCCAATAGGTGCATCATGACCAATCAAGACGCGGTAACCCCCGCATACATCCGCGAATTTCGCGCCGAACATGCAAAACTGCGCGAACGCGACGTAGCGGACAAGCTTAACATCAGCGAGGCCCAGCTTATCGCTGCGTCCTGTGGCGAAGGGGTAACCCGGATTGACGCGCACCCCGACAAGGTGATGGGCGTTGCCCAAACCCTGGGCGAGGTGATGGCCCTGACGCGCAACCCGTCTTGTGTGAACGAAAAGGTTGGCGTGTATGACAACTACCGTTCTGGTCCACATGCGTCGATGATCCTGAATGATGAAATCGACCTGCGGATTTTCCCCAGCCATTGGTGCCACGCCTTTATGGTTGAGAAAGAAGTTGAAACAGGCGTGCGGCGCAGCTTGCAAGTGTTTGATGCGGCGGGCGATGCCGTTCACAAGATTTTCCTGCGCGACGGTTCTGACTTGAACGCATGGGCGCAAGCCAAAGAAGACCTGAAGCTGGACGACCAGTCGCAAACGGTTGAGGTCGCCGAGCGCAAGCCAGACGAAACCCCAAAGGCGGACGAGTCCAAGGTTGATATCCTGCGCAAGGAATGGGCCAGAATGACCGACACGCATCAGTTCATGCGTCTGACGTCGAAGCTTAAGATGAACCGTTTGGGTGCATATCGCATCGCTGGCGCGCCGTTTGTGCGCGCGTTGGAGCCGGGTGCCGTGGATCAGATGTTGCAACAGGTTGCGGCCAGCGATCTGGAGATCATGGTGTTCAC
Source organism: uncultured Sulfitobacter sp. (assembly GCF_964021855.1). Lineage (NCBI taxonomy): Bacteria > Pseudomonadati > Pseudomonadota > Alphaproteobacteria > Rhodobacterales > Roseobacteraceae > Sulfitobacter > uncultured Sulfitobacter sp. Next base: position 76,853 of record NZ_CAXHZD010000007.1, on the reverse strand, counting down.
CGGCAACCGGGGCTGTATCCAGATCCACTCCGGCCCGATTGACACACTCAAGGCGATGGGGCCGTGGCAGAACGTGCTGGACCCACGGTTCAACCTGCACCTGCGGTTGGATCACATCGCCGAAGTTTGGGCGGTTGATAAACCAACGCAACGCGGCCCGGCCGTATCGGTCGAGGCATTTAACAAAGATGGCGGGCTGATCTTTCAGGTCTTTGGTGTTGGCAAAGAAGGTCGTGACAGCCGCCCGGCATGGGGCAAGCTTGTGGACGGTCTTGAAGGTTTGAAAACCGAGGTGCCGGCATGATGGGGCGTCGTTCAGGTCTCACGCTGCGGGCGTCTGCGTTTGCGCTGTTGGTTGCGACGGCATTCCCGGCGTTGGCCCAAGATAAACCCGATGGCATCGTTGCCATCGGCGGTTCAATCACTGAGATCATCTTTGCCCTAGGTGCCAGTGACCGCTTGATTGCGCGCGATACCACGTCAAACTATCCCGCCGCAGCGCAGGATCTGCCTGATGTCGGTTACATGCGCGCGCTTTCCCCCGAAGGGGTGCTGTCTGTCGATCCGAAATTGATTATCTCGGAAGACGGCGCTGGCCCGCTAGAAACGATCAACGTGCTTGAGGCGGCGAATATCCCCTTCATGACCGTTCCCGAGGAATATACAGCCGAGGGTGTCGCCGCCAAAATCAACGCAGTTGGCGAGGCGATTGGCGAGGCGGACAAGGCCAAGCAACTGGCCGATGATCTGAAAGCGCGACTGGATGCGGTTGTGCAGACAGCCCAGAAAAACGCGGGGCAGGAGCCCAAGAAGGTGCTGTTTATCATTAGCACGCAAGGTGGGCGGATTATGGCGTCGGGTCAGAACACAGCCGCGTCGGCAATGATCGAAATGGCTGGCGCGCAGAATGCTGCAACAGGGTTTGAAGGCTACAAACCCATGACGGACGAGGCCGTGATCTCTGCCGCGCCCGATGCGATTTTGATGATGGAACGCGAAGGCGATCATAACAGTACCGTTGCCGAGCTGTTGGCGCTGCCCGTGATCGCGTCGACACCTGCTGGTGAAACAGGGGCGGTGATCCGCATGGATGGTCTGTATCTATTGGGGTTCGGACCCCGGACTGCGGATGCTGTGTCTGACCTGTCTGCCGCACTATACGGCAGCTGATAGAATGGTGCAGGTTGCAGATATCACAATGCCACGTGATCGTCGCACCACCGCGCGGCTGGCCCATTTCTGGCTGGCCGGCGCGTTGGTGGTGATCAGTATTACCAGCCTTGCCATTGGCGCGTCAGGCACGTCGCTATGGGGTGCGCTGCAAAAGCTGGTCGTGGGCGAACCGCTGACCCAGATGGAACGGATCGTTCTGTGGGATATTCGGTTGCCGCGGGTCATTTTGGGTATCTGCGTTGGGGCGTCCTTGGCCGTGTCAGGCGCTGTGTTGCAAGGGTTGTTCCGCAACCCCCTTGCGGATCCGGGTTTGGTCGGCGTTAGTGCTGGTGCCGGACTGGGCGCTATTCTTGCTATCGTGTTGGGTGGTTTGCTGCCTCTGTGGCTGAAAGGGGTCCTTGGCTTTTGGTTGGTTCCTATCGCTGCCTTTATCGGCGGCTGGGGTGCGACGATGCTATTGTACCGGATTTCCACCAGACGGGGCCGCACATCGGTGGCAACCATGCTGCTGGCGGGCATCGCCTTGGCCGCATTGGCGAATGCAGCGGCGGGTATCCTTATTTATATTGCCGACGATGCACAGCTGCGCGACCTGACCTTTTGGGGTCTTGGATCGCTTGCCGGTGCCACGTGGGAAAAGACGATGGTGGCAGTCCCGGTTATCCTGATCTCCGTGGGGTCTGCGACCTTTCTGGGCCGCGGATTGAACGGCCTTGCCTTTGGCGAAGCAACGGCTGCCCACATGGGTATCCCGGTGCAAAGGGTCAAAAGCATCGCGATGCTGGCCGTCGCTGCCGCGACAGGGGCGGCGGTCGCGGTATCGGGTGGCATCGGGTTTATCGGTATCGTTGTGCCCCATCTTATGCGTCTGGCAACGGGGCCGGATCACCGGCCGTTGCTGATCAATGTCGCACTGCTGGGGGCCTGCCTTTTGCTGATTGCCGATGTAATCAGCCGGGTGATTATTTCCCCCGCCGAGCTGCCGATCGGGATTATTACAGCGGTTCTCGGGTCGCCCGTGTTCTTGTGGATATTGCTGCGCCGCCGCGGATTGGTGGACCTATGATGTTAGAAGCAGATGTCACAAGGGCGTGGATTGGCCATAAAACCATTCTGCAGGATGTGTCCTTTCGCGCGGTAGCGGGGCAGCTTACGGCCATCGTCGGCCCGAATGGTGCGGGCAAATCAAGCCTGCTCAAGGCCATCACAAACGAGATCGATTTTTCGGGCGAGATACGTTTTAACGGCCACGACGCCGAGCAGGCGCGCCCTTGGGATCTGGCGGCCATTCGGGGTGTGTTGCCGCAATCCACGATGCTTGCGTTCCCCTTTACCGTGATCGAAGTCGTGCGCATGGGGCTGCTAAGCGGCCATTCCGGGCAGAAAGAGCATTTGCCCGATACCGCGTTGGCCCGCGTCGGGCTGGAGGGGTACAGCAGCAGATTGTATCAAGAGCTTTCAGGCGGCGAGCAACAACGTGTCCAACTGGCACGGGTTCTGTGCCAAGTGTGGGACCCCGTTGATCAAGCAGGCACCCCGCGGTGGCTGTTGCTGGATGAACCTGTTGCCAGCCTGGATATCGGCCACCAACTGATGGTGATGCGCTTGCTAAAAGACTACGCCGCGCGTGGTGGCGGGGTTGTGGCGGTGATGCACGACCTAAACCTGTCGGCCATGTTTGCCGATCGCATGGTGATGGTGGTCCAAGGTAGCATTCTTTCCGCGGGCACGCCGCAGGACGTCATGACCGACAAGGTGCTATCGCAGGCCTACGGGTGCTCGCTAAGGGTCAATCAAGCACCGGTGGACAACAGCAGTTTCATTCTGCCTCATGTTGCTGCGCTTTAGGGCTTCGCCCGCCCGTGGAAGATATGCGCCATAAGGTTAGTTATGTAATCTTTTGATCGAAGTCCGATTCTCTCAAGTTGGTGTCGGAACAAGGGTTTCCCCAAGCTACCGATAGAACAACATCGCGTAATTGACGCATCTATCGCTACCTCTGTTTCAGAGCGTTCCAGAAAAACCACCGCCTGCAGAACTTTGTTCTGATAGCGGCTGTAATCCGATCACAGTGGACTTGTCGTAACTACGTCTATTGAAGGCGGCTGTGCTTAGACTATTTGCTCAGGGAACAAACGGAGCAGATTATGAAAAATGTACTTGTAGCAGCCACGCTCGCCTTTGCAGCCTCAGTCGGTTCGGCGCAGTCCGAAACCCTCAATGTCGGGATGTCAGGTGGCTATTTCCCCTTCACTTTTGTCAAACTGGATCAGTTGCAAGGGTTCGAGGTTGATTTCATCAATGCCATTGCCGCCGAGACGGGCGATGAGGTAAATTTTGTTACCATGTCATTTTCGGGCCTGATCGGGGCGCTGGAAGCCGGACGTATTGATACGATTGCCAACCAGATCACGATTACGCCCGACCGCGAGGCGAAATTCGCGTTCTCGCAGCCCTATGTATTTGATGGCGCGCAGGTCGTGGTTAAAGCGGGTAACGAGGCAACGATCGGCAGTGTTGAGGATCTGAGCGGTAAGACCGTCGCCGTAAACCTGGGGTCGAATTTCGAAGAATTGCTTGGCCAATTGCCGAACGCAGACGAGATCGATATTCGCACCTATGAAAGCAACATCGCGCAAGACACGGCATTGGGCCGCGTCGATGCATTTGTGATGGATCGCGTATCATCTGCGCAGCTGATCGCCGAAAGCCCGCTGCCTTTGGCTTTGGCTGGTAAACCGTTCAGCGAAATCCGCAACGCGCTGCCGTTTCGCGATGATGCAGACGGCCAAGCGCTGCGCGACAAGTTCGACGCGGCTATCGTAACGCTACGCGAGAATGGCACATTGGCCGACATCTCGGAAAAGTGGTTTGGAACTGACATTACAGTAGCGGAGTAACGCTGATGCGGGCGCTGGATTTCGAATACATGCTGGATCTGGTGCCCGTTCTGCTGGGCTATGTGCCACTGACATTGTTCATGGCCATCATCGGCATGTTCTTTGCGCTTATTCTGGCGTCCATTCTGGCGGTGGAGCGGGTGTTTAAAATCCCTGTGCTCGACGGCTTTGTACGGCTGTTCATCAGCTTTTTTCGCGGCACGCCTCTCTTGGTGCAGTTGTTTCTGTTTTACTACGGCGTGCCGCAGGTCTTGTCATTTTTGACGAATATCGATGGTGTGACCGCCACGATCATGGGGCTGACGCTGCATTTTTCCGCCTATATGGCCGAAAGCATCCGCGCCGCGATCCTTGGGGTGGACCGCAGTCAATGGGAAGCGGCCGAAGCTGTTGGCATGACGCAAGGCCAGATGATGTATCACATCATCCTACCCCAAGCGGCCCGTGTCGCCGCGCCGACCCTCGTTAACTATTTCATCGACATGATCAAAGGGACCTCGCTGGCCTTTACCCTCGGCGTGACCGAACTGATGGGGGCCACGCAAAAAGAAGCCGCAGGGAGTTTCCTGTATTTCGAGGCATTCCTGGTCGTGGCGGCAATCTATTGGATCATGGTCGAGGCATTGGCATTTCTGCAGCGCCATCTAGAGGTTTATTTGAACAAGGCGCATGCAAGATGACCAAACCAGCCGCTATTTCCATCAAAGGTCTCAGCAAGTCCTTTGGCGCGACCCGTGTTCTTGAGAGTATCGACCTCGATATCGCGCCGGGCGAACGGGTCGTTGTGATTGGTCCGTCCGGCACGGGTAAATCGACGTTGCTGCGCTGCCTGAACTATCTGGATCACCCTGACAGCGGCACTATTCGCATCGGTGATTTGAGCGTTGATGCGGATACGGCGTCGCGCGCTGATATTCTGGCGCTGCGGCGGAAAACGTCGTTCGTTTTCCAGAACTACGCCCTGTTTGCCAATAAAACGGCCCGCGAAAACATTACCCAAGCGCTGATCACCGTCAAAGGTCAGTCCAAGGCCGATGCGATTGCGCGGGCGGACGCAACCCTGCGCGAGACCGGATTGGCGGATAAGGCGGATGCCTATCCTGCAGCGCTTTCGGGGGGGCAGCAGCAACGTGTTGGGATCGGGCGCGCGATGGCGTTGGATGCCGATCTGATGTTGTTTGACGAACCAACCTCGGCCCTTGATCCTGAATGGGTGGGCGAGGTTCTTGATCTGATGCGGCGGGTGGCCGAGAAACGGCAAACCATGTTGATCGTCACCCATGAAATCCAATTCGCGCGCGAGATTGCGGATCGGATTATCTTTATGGACGGTGGCAAGATCGTCGAACAAGGGCCGCCAAAGCAACTGCTGGAAGCGCCGCAAGACCCCCGTACCAAGGCATTTTTGCGCCGCGTTTCCTAAGGCGTATCGGGTTAGACAGACAGATATTGATCGCGGATTTCCGGATGGGCCTGAAGCTCTGACAGGCTGCCCACGAATTTTTGCGTTCCATGTTCGATGATCACCACTCCATCTGCCACAGCTTGGGCAAAATGCAGGTTTTGTTCGGACAGCAGCACGGTCAGGCCTTCGCTTTTCAGCTGAAGGATGACGCGGGCCATTTGTTCGACGATCACGGGTGCGATGCCTTCGGAGGGTTCATCCAGCAAAATAAACGCAGGGTTGCCCATCAAGGTGCGCGCAATCGTCAGCATTTGCTGTTCGCCACCCGACAGCGCCTTGCCCCGATTATGTCGCCGCTCCGCAAGGTTGGGAAACAGGTCAAACACCATGTCGTCGGTCCACGTGGTGCAGCCCTCGCGCGGGGGCTGGCGGCCGACCTCAAGGTTTTCCAACACGGTAAGCTGGGTGAAAATCCGGCGTTCTTCGGGGACATAGCCCAAGCCGGCCCGCGCGACCTTGTGGCTGGCCCAACCGGTGATGTTCTGACCCTTATAGGTGACGGTCCCGCTGCGGGGTTTCACCAGCTGCATGATGGATTTCATCGTGGTCGTTTTGCCCGCGCCGTTGCGCCCGAGTAGCGCAACAACAGTGCCTGCATCCACGCTAAAGTTCAGGTCATTCAGAACATGCGCCTTGCCGTAGAATGAATTGACGTCTTTGACCTCAAGCATGGGCGTCCTCCTGTGCTTTGAACAGGGTGCCGCCGCCAAGGTATACCTCTTGGACCTGCGGGTTATTGCGGATTTCATCGACCGTACCGTTGGCGATCAACTCGCCCCGGTTCAAAACCATAATCCGGTGCGCATGGGCAAAAACCACATCCATGTCATGTTCGGTGAACAATACGCTGATGCCTTTGGCGTCTAGAATGTCGGCGGTAAGCTGCATCAATGCGATGCGTTCACGCGGGGCCATGCCGGCGGTGGGTTCATCCATCAGCAACAGGATCGGATCATGGGCCAGTGCCACGGCCAGTTCCAACCGTTTAAGATCGCCATAGGCCAGCACGGCGCAGTGGCGTTCTGCCTGATCGACCATGCCCACGGTATCAAGCAGGGCCAGCGCCTCTTCTCGGTAGAGTTTATGGGCGAAGGTGGTCAGGGAATACAGCCGCCTGTGGTGCGAGATCAGCGCCATTTGCACGTTCTCAACCACGGTCATCGACGCATAGGTCGCGGTGATCTGAAACGTCCGCCCCACCCCCATGCGCCAGATTTTACGCGGCTGCATGCCAGCGATGTTTTTACCCATCAACTGCACCGTGCCCGAGGATGGTTTGAGCTGGCCCATCAGCATATTGAAACAGGTGCTTTTGCCCGCGCCATTGGGGCCGATCAACGCGAGCAATTCCCCCTTGGCCAGATCAAAGCTGACGTTATCAACGGCTTTGATCGCACCAAAATTGCGTGACAGATTGCGAACAGACAGGATCGGGCTCATTTCGCGTCCTCCGGTACCTTGAGAATGCCAAAGCGTTCACCGGCTTTGCGCAGCGATCCGACGATGCCTTCGGGGCCAAGGATCACGACGACGATGATCGACAGGCCCAAGGCAAGGCGCCAGTATTCGAAGCGGGTCAGGTAATCTTTGATCCCCTCAAAGAACGCGGCACCGACCCAGCCGCCGGATAGCGTTTTCACACCACCCAGGAACACGACGATCAGCGCGTCGAAGCTGCGCGCGGTTTCCAGCTCGTTCGGGAAAATGCTGCCCTTGGAAAAGACAAACAACCCGCCCGCAAGACCCGCCATGATACCGGCAAAGGTAAAGGCGACCCACTGAATGCGCTTGGTGTTTATGCCCATGGCCTCGGCCTGGCGGGCGCTGTCGCGCGCGGCGCGCATGGCATAGCCAAAAGGCGCGTGGGCGGCTTGGCGCAGCAACAAGATACCGCCGACACAGAGCACAAATGCGAGGTAATAATAGACGTCGTTATCTGATGCCCAGTCAGACGGCCAGATATTCACCAAACCATCATCGCCGCCGGTCACATCGCCCCATTGGAACGCGAGGCTCCAGAGCAGTTGACCAAAGGCGAGGGTCAGCATGGCGAAATAAACACCGGTTGACCGCAGGCAAACCCAGCCGATCACGATTGCGGCGAGGCCCGCGCAGATGGGTGCCAGCACCAGTGCCAGCTCCATCGGTGTATCAGAGTAAGTGACGAATAGCGCGGCCGCATAAGCCCCGCCGCCGAAAAACGCGGCATGACCAAAGCTGACCAGCCCGCCCTGACCCAACATAAAGTGCAGCGATGCGGCGAAGAGGCAGAAGATCATGATATCGGTCACCAGAACGACGGCAAAGTTACCGCTGTAGAACGGCAACAGCCCAAGGATCAGCAGCCCGACAGCGACGAGCAAACGCATACGGTTGCCCGCGGGTTTGATGGGGCGTTCAGGTTCGCCAACTTGGCCATGCTCGCCCGCGATTTCCTCTTTGCCCAGCAGGCCAAAGGGGCGGAACATCAACACGATAACCATGACCACGAACATCAGAACCAGCGTGGATTGCGGGGCATAGGTGACGCCAAAGACGTTCAACACGGAAATGATCACCGCCGCCAGATAGGCACCCGGCAGCGACCCCATGCCGCCAATAACCACAACCACAAAGACGGACCCCAGAATGGTGAAGTCCATCAGCAAGTCAGCGCCGCCTTTGGGCAGTTGCAGCGCGCCACCTAGACCTGCCAAGGCGCAGCCCAGAAAGAACACGCCGGTAAACAGCCACGCTTGGTTCACGCCAAGGGCGCTGACCATCTCGCGGTCTTGGGTGGCGGCGCGCACCAATGTGCCGACGCGGGTTTTGGTGATCAGATACCACAGACCAATCGCGACAAAGGGCGTGATCACGATCAGCGCGATGTCATATTGCGGCACCGGTTCGCCCATGATGCGGATCACACCCTTTAGACCCGGCGCGCGTGGTCCCAGCAAATCTTGCGGGCCCCAGATCATCAGCGCGAGGTCTTGGATAACGAGGATCACGCCAAAGGTCGCAACCAGCTGGAACAGTTCAGGCGCGCTGTAGACAGGGCGCAGCACGCAGATTTCGACGATAACACCGATCAGGCCAACGATAATGCCAGCCAGCAGAATAGCGCCCCAAAACCCGACCATTCCGGGCAGCACCTGCATCAGCGAATAGCCGACATAAGCGCCCAGCATATAGAAGGACCCGTGGGCAAAATTCACGACGCGGGTCACGCCAAAAATCAGCGATAGGCCCGAAGCAACCATGAAAAGTGCGCCAGCGTTTGCAAGCCCAGTCAGAATCTGTGCGATAAAAAGGCCCATCAGCCACCTCGATCAATTTGGGGAATAGGGTCGACCGCTCCGGAAAAGGTGTTCCCTTCCGGAGCGGTGCGAGCCGTTAGTCTGCAGGGCGCAGTTTTGCGACTTCCTCGTCGGACGGCAGATAGTCCGCACCATCCAGATAGGTCCAGTTTGTCATGACCCCTCCCCCGTCTTTCAACGCGGTTGTACCAACAAAGGCACCCATGGTCGCCTGATTGTCGATCTCGCGGAAGGTGATGTCGCCGACGGGCGTCGCCACATCCAAGCCTTCAAACGCCTGACGGATCGCGTCACCATCTGTTGATCCGGCTTTCTGGATCGCCGCCGCAACGGTTGCTGCGGTCATGTAGCCAACAAGCGACCCCAGCTTGGGTGTCTCGTTGAAACGCGCCTGATAGGCATCAACAAAGGTTTTGTTCGCGCCGTCTTCCTCGGTGAAGTCATACCAAGGGTAACCGGTGACAACCCAGCCTTCGGGTGCTTCATCGGCCAGCGGTTCCATATACTCAGGCTCGCCCGACAGCAGGCCATATACTGTGCGCCCGTCAAACAGACCGCGTGTCGTGCCTTCGCGTACGAACTTGGCCAGATCGGGTCCGAAGGTCACGTTATAGATCGCATCGGGCTTGGACCGTTCCAGCGCTTGCACTTCGGCACCTGCGTCGATCTTGAACAAGGCGGGCCATTGTTCGCCGACAAATTCAACGCCGGGTTTCAGTTCGGTCAGCACCTCCTTGAACGCGGCAACCGCATCTTTGCCGTAGGCATAGTTTGGCGCGATGGTCGCGTATTTCATCGCATCGGTTTTGGCGGCCTGTTCAGCCAGCATCGCGGCCTGCATATAGGTCGACGTGCGCAAACGGAACGTCCACGGGTTGCCTTGCGACCATGTCAGCGCGTCGGCCAGCGGTTCGGCGGCCAGATACACCCACTGCTTTTCAGCGGCGACAGATGAAATGGCCAGACCCACGTTCGATAGGATTGTGCCGGTCAGCATTACGGCACCTTCGCTGGTCATCAGCTCTTCGGCGATTTTGATGGCCTCGCCGGGGTCGCCTTGGTCATCGCGAAAGATAAACTCGAGCGGGCGATCAAGAACACCGCCTGCAGCGTTGATTTCTTCCAGGCCCAGTTCGATGCCCTGTTTATAGGGCTCCGCAAAGGCGGCCATTCGCTTGTAGTGGTTGATTTCGCCAACCTTGATCGGTTCGCCCGATTGGGCCAAAGCGGCAATGCCCGTCATGCTAAGGGCCGCGGCCCCGACAAGGGTTTTCAGGAATGTACTTCTGTTCATTTGGTGTCCTCTCTGGTGGGTGGGTGCCGTCTTTTGCGGCATTTTTAATTTGTTAATCGTGCTGGACAAAGACCGGCGAAACGGGATCGCCCAGATCATCAGTGGCTTCGGCCTCGACCCGGTCGCGAATGCGCTTGCGATACACATTGGGCGCTTTGTCGATGGCGATGCGGATGGGTTTGCGCTTTTGCGGGCGCTGTTCTTCCTCGTGTACGGCCTCGAGGATCGCCTTGTCTTCGGCAAAGGCAATCCGGAACATCGCGTCCATCTTTTCAGACGCGGCATCATCACCAAGGGCGGTATTGCGCAGATGCATCCAGTGGTCGATCGTATAATCCTCGGTCACGGGGGTGACGAAATGCAGCGCAAAAATGCGCACGCCCTTGTTGCGTTGTTCCTCGGGAAGTTCAAGCGCGGCATCGGCCGACCCAAAGTCAATCACAGCGGTTGATGGCATGTGCAGATAGTAATAATGCCAGCGGTCAACGTTGCCGTCAAAACCGCCGAATTCCTTAAAGAACCCGATGGGTTCCGCGTCTCTGATCCACCGCCACGCGACGATGACCTCATCCGCGGTTTTCACATGCACCGGCACGTTTTCCGAGGCTGCATTCCCCAAGGTCGTTGGATGAACAAAGCTGACATGCGCAGGGTCCACCAGATTTTCGGCGACGTTCAGGTAATTCGCTTTGATATGCAGCTTGTCCCCGTGGTGCAGATGCCAGCCGTCTTGCGACAGTTCCGGCATATCAAAGGCCAGCGCAGGGTCTGCTTTGTCGGCATCGCCCATCCAGACAAACACGATGCCATGACGTTCAAGCACAGGAAAACTGTCAACATAGGCGCTGGCGGGTAAATTCGACTGCCCCGGCACGCGCACGCATTTGCCGTCGGCCCCGAATGTCATCCCGTGATAGCCGCATTGAATGGTGTCGCCGATACGTTTACCTTTGGACAGCGGCAACAAGCGGTGCGGGCAGCGGTCCTCTAAAGCGGTAAGGTTTCCGTCGCTGCACCGAAACATAACAAGGTTCTGCGCAAGCAGTGTCAACGGCACTAGATCGTGGTCAAAATCTGTGGACCATCCGGCGACATACCAGGCGTTTCTGACAAAGGACACATGCGACTCCTTGTATTAACTGTCTTCATGAAGGACCAAAAACTTGTTAGCTGTCAAACAATATTTATGATCGGTTCTGTTGTGGACCCCAGATAAAAACCATGGGATGATAATGCACAACAAATACGCGATTGCAGTAAAATACTGGACGATACATTGACCAATCTGGCGGAACTACAAACCCAAACGGCCCCCTACCAGCTTGAGGATCAGGTCGGTTTCAAGCTGCGCTTGGCCAACCAGCGCCATCTTGAGATTTTCAATCGCCGGATGCCGGACATTACGCCGACCCAATTTGCCGTGCTGGCCAAGCTGCGCGACGAGGTCAAGATCAGCCAGAACCAGCTGGGCCGTCTTGTGGGTATGGACGCCGCCACAACCAAAGGTGTGGTGGACCGCCTGCGCAAAAAAGGACTGGTGCAAAGCAGCCCCTCTGCGACCGACATGCGCCGGCTTGAGATTTCATTGACCGATGCGGGTGTTGCCTTTGCGACCGATGCGGTTGAGACCGCGCTTGATATCTCGGCCGAAACTGTCGGCAACCTGACCCCGCGCGAGGTGGAGCGGTTGCTGACGTTGTTGGATAAGCTTTAGACCCTATCGCAGGCCATCTTTGCCTTCGGCGTCCGCATGTGTCAGCCCGCCCACGCGCGGCAAAGGCCGTCCGCTGTCGGTCACGGCGACGGCGACCATGATTTCATCGGCGCGGGGCGCATCGTTCAAACGCACCTCGATCCCGTCGAAATGACTGCGCACATAGGCGGCGTCTTTGTGACCCAATGGCACGTCCAGCACCTGCCCCGGCCCGCCCATCTTTTTCGATGATGGCACAAGAGCGGCCCCTTTTTCGACGGCCACCCGCAAGGGCGCGCCTAATTTGGGATGCAAAATTGCGGCGGCATGTTCCAGCTCTCCGCCCTCGCCGACCATGGCGGCTTTGCCATAGCTTTCGGCCTGTGCCGGTTCGATCCCAAGGGCGGCCACGCATTTATCGCCCAGCAACCCGCCCAATTCGGCCCCGATATCCATAAGCGGCGTCAAGTCTTCGGTATAAGAGCCTGCAAAGGGGTTTTTGATCACCGCGACGGCGACGGCCTTGCGTGTGGCGGGCGATATAACCTGCCCGATCTCGCGGTGTGTTTCTTCGACCCAAACTGCGATTTTGCGAATTTCGGCGCTCATCTTAATCCATCCTCCCCTTTGATGTCTTGGGCGTCCAAGCCCCCTGCCCGGCTGTGTACCCGCGCCCCTGTGGTCATGACCAGGATCACGGCCATCTCGTTTGCACGCGGGCTGTCATTCAGGCCGACTTCGATGGAATCGAAATGGCTGCGGACATAAGACGCGTCGACATGGGTGACGGGCACATCCAGACGCACACCAGCCGCGCCGACCTTTTTGGTAGATGGCACAATTGCCTTGGCCCCACCCAAAACATCGCGCATCGCATAGCCGCCCGGCGCATGCCACAGCGCGCCATGCTCCAACTCTCCGCCCGTGCCGACGATGGACCCTTTGCCGTAACCTTCGACCTGTTTTGCCTCTACCTCAAGGGCGGCGAGCAGCTTTTGTGCCATCTCGACACCCAGCGGTTTGAGGTCTTCCATAAAGGGTTGGACGTCCTCGACATAAGACCCTGCATAGGGGTTTTGGATGACAGCCATCACATATCCACGCTTCAGCGGTGTATTTGCGCGCGGCCCCCCTTCGTGAAAGATTTCCTCGATACTGGTGACCATCTTGCGGATTATGACGTCAGGCATGGGTGCGGGTCTTTCTGTATGTGTTTCATTCTTTCGGGCAGTCCCAGCGTTCGGTGCTGCCCTTGTAGGAACAGCGCGGCACCATGGATCAGATGCGCCGCGCGCATCCCGTTGGCCGCAGTTTCACCGCGTTCAAGCGCCCGTGCAACATCTGTTTGGGAAAGCATGCCGACATGGGTGACGACGGGCGCGACGCCCAAATCGGTATCGTCGCGCAAGCTGTTTGCGGGGGCGCGTTTGATGGCAGGATGATCTGGCAGATCAACGGCGTTACCCAGCCGGGTCGCCGCTGCATCCGCCATACTCGCAGACCGCGCAAGCACGGTTACGGCGTCTGCGATGCCAAGGCTCAGGCTGCGACCACGTTGCCCACTGGTGGCAATGCCGCGAATGGGGTCGGTGCTGGTGATCGCAATCGTGCCAAGGTTTTGACCATCAGGCGAGGCAACGGCGATCTTAAAACAGGCACCTTCCGTCAGGTGCAGGGCGATATCGCCGCCGTTGTTCACATAGGCGCGGGTCAGGTCCGTTGCGTCAACCATCGCTGCCAGCACTTCCTCGGCCACGGCACCAGCGACGCAGATCATCGGCGTTGTCAGGCCGTCGGCATGGGGCAACGCGGCACGGTACATCCGGCGGGCAATTTTACCGGTTGGTTTGGTGCTGACGGGTTGGCGCAACAGGGGAAGCTCGGCCATCAGCTCGGCCAATACAGTCTCGAACCGCGCATATGCCGCACGATAAGCAACGTCGCGCGCGCCATCGCAGCCGATGATCAGATCGATCGGCCCATGCGACAGATGCAACCTGTCACCGGGCAAAAGGGCGGCGTGTGCGTTCATGTATCGCCCTTTGACCAGCCATAGTTTTCGCGGGCATTCGGATCGGATTGCAGCGCTTGTTGCGTAACGCGGCGCACGTCGGTGGTGACAACATCGCCGACGGGTTGGATATGCTCCATATGCCCGCCAAGGGTGCCGTAATCCTCGCGGCGCAGGGTAAATTCGATAGGCGCGACCAATGCGGGCGTGGGGACATAGCCAAATGAATTCGTCGGCATGTCCATCACGTCAACCATGACGGTGATCCCCCCGCCGGGCCAGACATAGGCCGCTGCCCCGCCGCAAGATACATGGGTCAGCGATTCCTTGACGGACCGTGTCAGCCGCACGGGGTTTTCCGTGACGCCTGCGCGCAAGCTGCCACCCGCACCGCCCATGAACAAAACCGAACATAGCGATGGTTCGCAGTTCTCAGCGATCCGTTCAGCAACGGTAAGCAGTTCGGGGGTAATGTCTGCCGGTTGTGGTTCAAGATCGTCATCGAGGGTGAAGTACGCCCACTGCTCCCCGGTGGTTGAGATCATCAACAACCGCAGCCCGGGCCATGCCCGTTTGGGATCAGCGGGGCGCAGGATGGTAAGCGGGTCTTCGACATCTGTACCGCCCCAGCCGGTGCCGGGATCCGCGACCTGAAAATAGCGGCCTGGCGTGGATCGGCGCCCGTTGATGCGAATGCCTGACGGGGTCATGTCCAACCCTTTGCCAGCCTCGTGTTCACTGAGCACACCGGTAATGTGATCATCGACGACAACGACCTCGTCCACGTTGCCGTGCCATTGTTTGGCGAACATGCCAATGGTCGCCGACCCACAACCAACCCGCATCAGCTTTTCCGGCGTGCCATTGATGACGGGCGCTTTGCCCGCCTCGACCACCATGGTTACCCCACCATCAATAGTCATCTCAACCGCGTCGCGATTACACAGCCGCAGCAGCGCATCGCAGGTCACGCGGCCCTCTTTCTTGGAGCCGCCGGTCAGGTGTTCGACACCGCCCAAGGACAACATTTTCGACCCGTATTCAGAGGTCATGACATGGCCGATGGCCTCGCCCTCCACCCGCACCACGGCGCGTTCGTCGCCAATGTGACGGTCGGTGTCGATCTTTACCTTGACCCCGCAATAGGAAAATATCCCCTCGGTCACGACGGTGACCATATCGACGCCTTCGACCTCTTGGCTGACGATAAAGGGTGCGGGTTTATAGTCCGGATAGGTCGTGCCCGCGCCGACGGCGGTTACAAAATCACGTCCGCCTTGAATGACATCGCCGTCCCAATCCTGGGCGTTCTCGCCCTGATCCAGGAACGCGACGGCCTTGGCCCCCGATTGGATCACCGTCAGCGGATCAAGACGCACCAGTTCGCCGGCATGATTGGCATAGCGATCACAGGCACCGGATTTACCTTCGGCGATGAAACACATCACCGGGCAGGCGTCGCAGCGAATTTTGGCGGGTTTGGCGTCGCGCAGATCGTCAGGCATGTCCGGCCTCCTGTAGGGCAGCACGCAAGCGCGTGGGGGTTGCAGGGGCGTGGGTCACTTTTGCGCCCGTCGCGTGATAGATGGCGTTGAATATCGCAGGGGCCGTCGGGATCAACACATGTTCGCCCAACCCTTTGGCACCGTAGGGGCCGTGGGCGTCTGCGATTTCCAGTATCAGTGTCTCAATCGGGGGAATATCGCCAATTGTGGGGATCAAATAGTCGTGCAGGTTTTCGGTGCGGCCGGGGATATATTCCTCCATCAAGGCCATGCCCAGACCTTGGGCAATGCCGCCTTGCACCTGCCCCTCGACCAGCAGGGGGTTGATTGCGCGGCCCACATCATGGGCGGCAACAAAGCGCAAAGGTTTGCACAGACCGAGGGCGATATCGACCTCGACCACCACCAGATGCGCGGCATAACCGAATTGCGCATAGGGGATGCCCTGCCCGTTTTCATCCAGCGGTTTGATCGGCGGGTCATAGGTTTCTTTCGCCATCAGCACATAGCCATCAGCGTTCGGTTCCAACCGCGACAGATCAAGGGTTTGCGCCTGCCCCGTATCGGTGACGGTCACTTTGCCGCCCTCAAGGGTGATTGTTGCGTCAGGCCCCACATTGGCTTGCAACAAAATCTCGCGGCGTAAGGTTTCGCCTGCTTTCAGGGCGGCGTTACCCGACACGAACGTTTGTCGCGAGGCTGATGTTTTGCCCGCGTCTGGGGTGATGTCGGTATCGGCGCCCAGCAGGGTCACGCCATCAATCGACACGCCGAGCGCTTTGGCGAATATCTGTGGGATGACCGTGTTGGACCCTTGGCCGATGTCCATCGCCCCTTGGTGCAGGACAACAGTGCCATCGGCACGGACCCCCGCCTTGATCGTTGACGGGTTCGGCAGGGACGTATTCCCGCAGCCATACCATGCACCGGCAATGCCGACGCCGCGTTTAAACCCACTATGCGTCGCGTTGAATTCAGCGCATTCTGCTTTGGCCATTTTCCATGCAGGGCGCAGCGCCTCAAGGCAGGGTTTGATCCCGACGCCTTGGGTGAACACCTGCCCACAGACGGTTGGAACGTTGTCGGCCAGCGCATTCTTTAACCGGAATTCCAGCGCGTCGATCCCCAGCTTTTCAGCGAGCAGATCAAAAGCAGTTTCCTGCGCGATGGCCGATTGAGGGACGCCGAAACCGCGAAACGCGCCGGATGGTGGGCAATGGGTATGCACGGCGCGGCTGCGCGCGCGGTAATCGGGAATGTGGTAGGGGCCAGAGGCATGAACCGGCACGCGGTTCGCGACTGTCGGGCCCCAACTGGCATAGGCCCCGGTGTTGAAATCGCCGTCGAAACGCATGCCGGACAAGGTGCCATCAGCCTTGGCCCCAAGCTTGATATTGATCTGGGCAGGGTGGCGTTTGGTGGTCGATTGCATCGTTTCGTTTCGGGTGTAGGTCATGCGCACGGGCTTGCCGGTTTTCAGCGTGGCCAAGGCGATAAAGGGCTGCAAGGACACGTCGATCTTGGACCCAAACCCGCCCCCGACGGCAGTCGGAACGATGCGAATATCGGCCATCGGCATGTTCAGAACTGAGGCCAGCGTTTCACGGTCCATCCCCGGTGCTTGGGTGCAGGCGTGGACATGCAAACGCCCCTCGACCATCTCGGCAAATCCAGCCTCGGGTTCGATATAGCCATGTTCGACAAAGCTGGTTTTATAGGACGCCTCGACAGTAACATCCGCCGCTTCAAGCGCCGCATCCGCATCGCCGCATTGCACAAAACCGCCGCACATAATGTTGCCTTTGCGGTCCTCAAACAGCAGCGGCGCGTCGGGCGCGATGGCGTCACCAATATCCGATAGCGTGGTTTGTGGGGTCCATTCGACGGGAAAGCCCGCCAAGTCCAGCATCGCCATCGTATCAGCATCACCCACAACACAGGCAACCGCCTCGCCACGGAAACGGATGTGGTTAACGGCGAATACTGGCTGATCGATAAAACCGGGAATAACGCCAAAAGCGTTCAGGCCGGGCACGTCTTTTGCCGTAAGAACAGCCTCTACTCCAGGGTGATTGGCCTGCCAAAGATCGATATCGCCGAGGGTAAAGCTGGCCGAGGGATAAGGCGACCGGATCACCCGGGCGACCTGCGCACCAGCGGGGGCAACATCATCGCCGAAACGCTCGGAACCGTTCACCTTGGCCAATCCATCAAAGCGCCGCGCATTATGGCCAAGCTCGGTTGGCGCTGGAACCAACTGATCGGCGGCATGGGTCCCCACGACGGCATCAATAATCTTGCGATAGCCCGTGCAGCGACACAAAACACCGCCAAGGGCGTCTTGGACCTGCGCGTCATTTGGCTGGGGCGTGGCACGCAGCAAAGCCACGGCAGACACCATCATCCCCGGCGTGCAAATCCCGCATTGGGCCGCTTGGTGGTGTTGAAAGCTTTCCATCAACGCTTGCGCATCTGGGTCGGCTTTGACCAGCCCGGCAAGGGTTTCGACTTTGCGCCCGGTTGCCTGTTGCGTGGCCATCAAACAGGCGCAAACCGGTGCGCCATCAACCAATACGGTGCAAGCCCCGCAATCGCCCGCATTGCACCCGATTTTGACATCTTTGCGGTCCAGCCGTTCCCGCAAAGAATGGGAAAGCCGTTCGCCGGCGGTCGGATCAACTTGGACGATTTCACCGTTCAACGTGAAAGACGTGGCCATGGTGGCAGCAGATTTATCCATTAGGCATCCCCTTCCAAGGCTAGGGTAACAGCACGGCGAATGACCTGCGCTGCGGCTGCTTGACGATAATCAGCGGTCGCGCGGACATCCGAAATGGGCGTAAGGCCGTGGATCAGGTCATCGGTGATCGCATTGGTTAGCCCCTTTGTTGGCAAGCCGCGCAACGCAGTTTCCAGCGTCGTTAACTGCTGCGCTACGGGCGATGCCGCGCCGATGGCAATGCGGATGTCAGTGACGGTGCCATCCTTAACCTGCACCACGACCGCCACCATGCAGATCGAGATGACCAGATATTTGCGCGCCCCCAATTTGACAAAAGCGCCCTTGGACCCGTCTGGCAGATCGGGGATATGGATCGCCGTCAGAATTTCATCCGCGGCACGGTCGGTTTTGCGCACCCCTTGCAGGAAATCACATAACGCGATCTCGCGCACGCCTTGGCCCGAGGTCAGCTCGACCGAGGCATCGAGCGTGAGCAGCGGCGGCACACCATCGGCCGCGGGGGACGCGTTGCACAGGTTCCCCGCAATCGTACCGGTATTTTGGATCTGGATCGAACCGACCTCGCGCGCGGCCAGTTTCAGCCCGTCGAAAGCAGGGGGTAAATCGGCCTTAATAATATCGGTCCACGTGGTCGCGGCACCAATGCGCCAGCCCCGATCTGTTTTGGTCACGCCGCGCAAATCGGCCAGCCGCGAGATATCGATGAGCGTGCCATCAAAATGTCGGTCGCCTTGGGCAGGGAACCAATCGGTGCCGCCTGCAATCACCGACGCAGGCCCTGCCGCCAAAGCCGTCAGCGCATCCTCAAGCGTGGTCGCGGTGATATAGCTCATGGGGGCGTGCTCCTATCTGCCAAAATTCGTTGGTATACTAATAAGAATTCGATGCAGCGGATTCTGTCAAATCAATTCGCCTGCGCGTCAGCTCACAAATGCCTTTTCGACCACAAAAGTGGCGGGGCGGTTGTTGGCACCTTCCTCAAGGCCGAACCCTTCAAGCGCCAGCTTTGTGTCGGCAAGCATTTCCATCGATCCGCAGATCATGCCGCGATCGATTTCCGGGTTGATGGGTGGCAGGCCCAAATCGGTAAAAATCTTGCCCGAGGCCATCAGATCGGTCTGGCGCCCCATGCGCGGCCAATCCTCGCGCGTCAGCGTGTCATATAGGGTCAACCGTTGGGCAAATTCCCCAATCAAAGGGTCCGTTTTAAGGCTTTCGACCAGATCACGTGAATAGGTTAATTCGCCCGAGGTGCGGCAGGTGTGGCACAGGATCAGGTCATCGAATTTCTCGTATGTCTCCGGATCGCGGATGATCGACGCAAAAGGCGCGACCCCGGTGCCCGTGGCGAACATCCACAGCCGCTTGCCCGGCAACAGCGCGTCATTCACCAAGGTGCCCGTGGGTTTGCGCCGCATTAAAACCGTGTCCCCAACCCGCAGTTTTTGCAGGTGTTCGGTCAGCGGGCCGTTTGGCACCTTGATCGAATAGAACTCGACCTCTTCATCCCACGAGGGGGACGCGATGGAATAGGCCCTGAACACCGGCTTTTCCGCATTGGGCAGGCCGATCATTACAAATTCGCCGGACCGAAAGCGAAAGCTGTCCGGGCGCGTGATGCGAAAGCGGAACAGGCTGTCCGTGTAATGTTCCACTTGGGTCACTGTTTGCGCAAAGACGCCCGTAGGTATCGGGAACGGGGTGTCGAGTGTTGCTGCTATCTGCATCGGGGCGTCCTTTTTGCGATTTCTCATATTGTTTGTATACATATGATTATCTGTCAAGCGTTTCATCTTGATCGGACTGATTTTTCTGTTAGCGTTCAAATGAAACCCAGCTGATTGAAAGGCGACCCCATGTCAGACACCCCCGCAAAGCTTGTGATCCGCAACATCGGCATGATCCTGTCTGGCAAGATGGAGGAACCCATTCTAGACGGGGATTGCCTGATCGCGATTGATGGCAAGATCACTGAATGGGGCAAGGAAAAGAATTTGGATTGCGAGGGGGCCACGACCGACGTCGACGCCCATGGTGCCACGCTTTCCCCCGGTTTGATCGACAGCCATGTGCATCCGGTCGTTGGTGACTACACCCCGCGCCAGCAGCAATTGGGCTGGATCGATTCGACCCTGCACGGCGGCGTGACGACGCTGATTTCAGCCGGCGAAGTCCACATGCCCGGGCGGCCCAACGACCCTGTTGGCACCGTTGCAATGGCGATTGCCGCGCAGCGCTGGTACGAAAATTTCCGCCCGTCCGGCGTCAAGGTGCACGCGGGGGCACCGTTGCTGCAACAGGGGCTGGAGGAGCATCATTTTAAACAAATGGGCGAGGCTGGCGTTACGCTGATTGGCGAGGTTGGCCTGGGGACCGTCAAGGACGGCAAGACCGCGAACGAAATGGTTGGCTGGGCGCGTAAATACGGGATGCAAAGCACGATCCACACCGGCGGTCCGTCGATCCCCGGATCGGGGTTGATCGATGCGGATATGGTGTTGGAAACCGGTACCGATGTCGTGGGTCACATCAATGGCGGGCATACTGCCCTGCCCGATGATCAGATCATTTGCATCTGCGAAGGCTGCCAAGCCGCGCTTGAGATTGTGCATAACGGCAACGAACGCGCGGCATTGTTGACGCTGAATACGGCGCGGGAATTGGGTAAGCTGGACCAGTTGATATTGGGCACGGACGGGCCTGCAGGCTCTGGCGTGCAGCCGTTGGGAATCATGCGGATGGTGGCGTTGTTGTCGTCACTGGGCGACGTTCCTGCCGAGATCGCGTTTTGCTTTGCCAACGGTAACACGGCGCGGCAGCGCAAGCTGGATACCGGCCTGATTGAGGTTGGCAAATGCGCCGATTTTGTGGTGATGGATCAGGCGCAACACGCACCGGGTAAGAACCTGCTGGAATCGGTGCAACTGGGTAACTTGCCCGGCGTTGGCATGACCGTGATTGACGGTGTCGTGCGCAGCTTGCGCAGCCGGAACACCCCGCCTGCGACACGTCTGCCGGAGTTGGTGAAAGGAACAGTAGGGGCGTAAGCGCCCCTAGCTGACCCCCAGCAACCGCATCGCGTTTTCTTTGAGGATCAGCGGGCGCACCTCGTCCTTAATCGCGATCTTCTCGAAATCATTCAGCCAGCGTTCGGGGGAGATCATTGGCCAGTCCGACCCGAACAGCATCTTTTTCTTGAGGATCGAATTGGCGTAGCGCACCAGAATGTCGGGGAAGTATTTCGGCGACCAACCGGACATATCGATATAGACGTTGGGTTTGTGCTGCGCGACCGAAAGCGCCTCTTCCTGCCAAGGAAAGCTGGGATGCGCGAGGATGATTTTTAGGTCGGGAAAATCAACCGCGACATCGTCCATATACATTGGGTTGGAATATTTCAGCCGCATACCGTTACCGCCCGGCATGCCTGACCCGACACCGGTTTGCCCGGTGTGAAACAGCGCGATGCCGCCCTCTTCGGCGATCGCTTCGTACAATGGGTATGCGATGCGGTCATTCGGGAAAAACCCTTGCATCGTGGGGTGGAACTTGAACCCTTTGATGCCGAAATCTTTGATCAGGCGCCGTGCCTCGCGCACGCCCATCTTGCCCTTCCACGGGTCGATTGACGCAAAGGGGATCAGCACGTCGTCGTTTTCGGCGGCTATCGCTGCGACCTCTTCGTTTTTATAACGGCGGTATCCGGTTTCACGCTCTGCATCGACGGGAAAGATCACAGCCGCGATGTTTTGTTCGCGGTAATGTGCAGCGGTTTCCTGAACCGTCGGGGGGTGCTGCCAAGGGGCACCGAAGTAACTGGCCATGGTGGACTGCAAATCGTCATAGCCGTCGTCAGAATGGCAACCGCAGGGTTCTTCGGCATGCGTGTGAAAATCGATGGCACGGATTTTGTCAAAGTCGATCATTAAGGTCGCTCCCCTGCTTAGGCTTTGTGCAACTTTGGTACAAAATATATTGCTATTCAATAGAACAATTGTTCTATTCACCTAAATTAAATGTCCCAAGGATGATGCCGCCATGACCCACGCCGTTGCCAACCCCGATGTTCTGAATGTTGATCTGCAAGGCAACATTGCGGTGCTGACCATGACGCGCCCGGACAAGCGTAATGCAATGAACGATGATTTGCTTGGTGCGCTTAAGGCATTTTTCATGGATCCACCCAAGGACGCGCGCGCCGTCGTGCTGACCGGAACCGCCGGGCATTATTGTTCCGGTCTGGACCTAAGCGAGCACGTCAAACGGTCAACCGAGGAAACGCTGTATCATTCGCGTAGCTGGCACGCAGTGATGGACATGATCCAGTTTGGCGGGCTGCCGGTTGTGTCAGCAATCTTTGGGGCGGCCATCGGCGGCGGGCTGGAACTGGCAACATCCACTCATGTCCGCATTGCAGAGCCTTCAACGATCTTTCAGCTTCCCGAGGGGCGTCGCGGGATTTTTGTGGGGGGCGGTGCCACCGTTCGTGTGGGCCGTATCCTTGGTGCCGACCGGATGACCGAAATGATGCTGACAGGCCGCAAGTTTAACTCGGAGGAAGGGGTGCAGCTGGCGCTGGCGCATTACGCGGTGGGCGACGGCGAAGCACTGGCGCTGGCCATGGAATTGGCCGGCAAGATCGCGCGTAACGCACCCATGTCCAACTACATGATGATCAACTCGATCAGCCGGATTGACGATATGTCAAAGGCGGATGGTCTGTATGTCGAAAGCCTGAGTGCGGCGGTGTCGCAATCGGGCCCCGATGCAGACGAAGGTTTGCGCGCATTTCTGGAAAAGCGGGCACCTAAGTTTCGCTAGGAAATCACCAAAATGTCGCGCACCATGCGGCAGTTCATAAGCAGCACAAAGCTGTATCATCAACTCTGGGAGGAAACGATGGATAGACGTTCTTTGATTAAAACCGTGGCGGCGGGGGTTTTCGCAAGCGGCATGTTTGCGGGTACGACTGCGTCGGCCGAAACAACAACACTGCGCCTGCACCAGTTCTTGCCCCCTGTGGCGACCGTGCCAAAACATATTCTAAAGCCATGGGCCGAACGCGTCGAAGCGGCGTCGAATGGAACCCTGAAAATCGAACATTTCGATGGCATGTCCCTTGGTGGCCGCCCGCCGGAGCTGATGGACCAAGCGATTGACGGCGTCGTTGATATGTCGATGACCGTTGTGGGCTATACCCCCGGCCGCTATCCCAAGACCGAAGTGTTCGAACTGCCGTTTATGATGACCGATCCCATCGCGACATCAGAGGCCTTTTGGCAGCTGGTCGAAGATGACCTGCAAGCCGGTGAATACAAAGACCTGAAAGTTCTTGGCGCATGGGTGCACGGCCCCGGTGTGATCCACACCAAGGAACCGGTGATCAAGTTGGAAGACCTTGCTGGCAAAAAACTGCGCGGCCCGACACGTGTGATCAACGACATGCTTTCCGAGCTGGGTGCGACGCCCGTGGGTCTGCCCCTGCCCGGCATCCCCGAGGCGTTGTCCAAAGGTGTGGTCGAGGGCACCGTGATCCCGTGGGAGGTGACCCCGTCGATCCGCCTGACCGAACTGGTGACCAACCACACTGAATTCACGGGTCCAGAAGCGCTTTATACGGCGACAATTGTATTGGTGATGAACAAGGATAAATACGAATCCCTGTCCGACGAACAGCGTGCGGCGATTGATCAGGAATCGGGTGCCGTGCTTAGCAAATTCGCGGCACAGGTGATGTTTGATTATGACGCGCCGGGTCGCGAGATTGCTGTGAAGAACGGCAATAACATCATCGAACTTGACGCCGCCGAAGTTGCCCGTTTCAAGGAAGCGGCCCAGCCCGTGATCCAGCGTTGGGTGGCAGAGGCTGAAGGCAAAGGCTTTGACGGTCAGGCACTGATTGATCAGGCCAAGGCGTTGATCAAAGACAAGTCAGACATGTGATATAGCAGAGGTGGCCCATATCGGGTCGCCTCTCATTCGCGTGGCGCGATCAGTCTTCGACCAGCTTTAACAGTATTGCATGCAGGTTTTCGCGTTCAGCTGCGCTGATGTTGGCAAAAACGCGATCTTCGTGGGCAATGATCGCCGCGCGCACCCGGTCATGAAGCTGATGCCCTTTCAACGTGGCCCGCAGCGCATAGGCACGACGATCCGTAGGCGCACGTTCGCGGCGGATCAAATCCAAGCCTTCCAATTCGTCGACGATTACCACCATGCCAGACCGTTCAATGGACAATGCTGCGGCGACGTCACTTTGGTTGATGTCCGGGTTCCCAATGACAACGGAGAGCACGGACATGCTGCGCTGACTTAGGCCAAAACCCAGCAGTAATTCACGCAAATCCCTTTGGATGGTGACCCAACTGCGTTTAATCAGGTAGCCGGTAAAATCAGGAAGGGCACTGTTACAGATGGGGGACAGTAATTCGCTGTTTTGGCGCGCGCCCGTCGAAGTGTCCGCTTGTTTGCTCATTACGTGCCCCAGTATGTTCTGATACCGAACAGTATTCCGAACCAATGATTTTTTGCAAGGCCGATGCGAGGGCTTGTTCGTGTCGGCCCCGTCATTGCATGATCGGATCAACCCATATGCCGCTTAGGAAATATATGTCTATTTTGCCTGCCCCTCCCCTTCGCCATGTGACCGACCTTACCGTCACCTTGGACCCGATCCGGCACATGAACCAAGGTCGTGCCGGGGTGCGCCGGATTATTCCCATCATTGGCGGCAGTGCAAAAGGGCCCGCGATCAACGGCAGAATCCTGAATGTCGGGGCGGATTGGCAAACCCAATTTGCCAGTGGGCTGACTGAGCTTGATACGCGCTACGCCATCGAAACCGATGATGGGGCAACCATTGAGATCAAGAATTATGGCTATAGGCACGGTCCAGCCGATGTGCTGGATGCGTTGGTACGTGGCGAAGATGTGCGGCCGGATGCGTATTACATGCGTACCCACGCCCGGCTCGAGACGGGCGATACCCGCTATGATTGGGTGAACCATACCTTGTTTGTCGGAAACGGCGCACGGCTAAACGGGTTGGTGCAAATGTCCCTGTTTGCGATTGACTGACATCGGGCACCGAAATTCCCCCGTGACGTAAAGAAGTGCTTTCTTTCTGGGGGCAGGCATGTTCAGTTTTCGCTAGTATTGCGCAGATCAAGCCATGGCATAGGGGTAAGACCCGCCAAATCCTGCCAAATGTCAGTTTGCGGAACTTCGTTCCGTTATGCGGTATTGGCAGATGGGATTTTACGGCTTAGGCTACGCAAATCAGAGTCGCGAACAATCGTGGAGGAGTGTTCGCAAAGGCTCGTTTAGGGAGGGGGATATATGGCCGAGAAATCGGAAGGACTGCCAATGCGGGGTGGCCGTGTATGACGGGCATGACGATGGAAGAAGCCATTCGCCACACCGTTGCCACCAACCCGACCTTTGAGGTTGTTGAGGCAGATGTACGCGGTGTTACGTATCGCACGTTTAAGAACATTCCCGGTACTGTTGCCGCATTGATGCTGGCCAGCCGCGAACAGCATGCCAACGGTGCCGCTGAATTTCTGGTCTATCAGGATGAACGTTGGACCTATGATGAATTTTGCGCGCAGGTGCACCGCATATCTCACGCGCTGCGCGATAGTTTGGGCGTCCAGAAAGGCGACCGTATCGGCATCGCCATGCGCAATTACCCAGAACTTTTGATGCTCACACTCGCCATTGCATCTGCGGGCGCTGTGGTGGTGTTCGTCAACGCGTGGTGGACGACAGAAGAGCTGGATTACGCCCTGCAAGACAGCGGCGCGAAAACGATCTTTGCCGATGGCCCGCGGTTGGAGCGTATGTTGCCGCTGCAAGGCAGCCTTGGCCTGCGTTTGATTGGTGTGCGCGATGGCGAGGGGATGACGGATCATTCGCTCACCGCACTTGCTGCTGACATGCCTGATACGCCGATTGCCGGTATCACGTTGGACACCGATGACGACTTTGCCGTCATGTATTCCTCCGGCAGTACCGGTAAACCCAAGGGCGTCGTACAGACGCATCGCAGCGCCGTAAGTGCCGTGTTTAGCTGGCTTATTCAGGCGGTCGCCGCCCCCTTGGTGAACCCGCCGCAGCCCGGCGATCCTGAACCGCCGCGCCCGTCCGGGCTGGTGGTGACCCCGCTATTCCACGTTACAGCAACGCACCCGTTGTTCCTGCTTAGCTTGCCAGCGGGGGCCAAGATATCGCTGTTGCATAAATGGGATGCAGAGGAAGCCGTGCGGGTGATCAACCGCGAAAAAGTCACGCGGTTTCTGGGGGTTCCCACACAGTCCGCCGATCTGCTGGAGGCGGCAAAACGGATGGGAGAGGAACTGCCCACGCTCACATGGCTGGGTGCCGGTGGTGCAAAACGCCCCGCCGCCCAAGTCGCACAATTGCAAGACCAGTTTCCCGCCGCCGAGATTGCCACCGGCTGGGGTATGACGGAAACCAACGCCCTTGGTATCGGCATGGTCGGCGAGGAATATAACAAACGCCCCAACGCCGCCGGTAAACTGCACCCACCGCTGCAAGACGTGCGGTTTCTGGATGATAACGGCAATGACGTGCCAGTTGGCCAATTGGGCGAAATCACCGTCAAAAGCCCCGCCAACATGCGCTGTTACCTCAACAAACCCGACGCCACCGCCGAGACGATGCAAGACGGCTGGCTGCGCACCGGGGATCTGGGTGTGATCGACGAAGAAGGGTTCATTACCATTCTGGATCGCAAGAAAAACATCATCATCCGGGGCGGCGAAAACATCGCCTGTCTGGATGTCGAAGGGGCGCTGCATACGCATCCCGACGTGATCGAGGCCTGTGCCTTTTCCGTACCAGATGAACGTCTGGGCGAAGTCGTCGGTGCCGCAGTGCAAACCCGCAGCGGCAAGGTGATGACCCCTGCCGAGATGGCCGCACATCTGGATGGCCATATTGCGAAATTCAAAATCCCCGAACAATTGTGGTGCCAAGACGGGCCTTTAATCCGTGGTGCCACCGACAAAATTGACCGCCGTGCGATCCGCGCCGCGTGTCTGGAACTTTAGGCCCTTGAGCCTTTGCTGAAAGGAAGACAGATGAACCACCCCACAGACGAAGAAATCGGTGCCTATATCGGCGCCGCCGGTAAAGCCGCGTGGGAGGTTCCTGACCTGCCCGCGGGTACCAAATTGCGCGATATCAAATCCGTCGGCATCATCGGTGCTGGCACCATGGGCGGCGGCATCGCGATGAACTTTGCCACGGCTGGCATTCCCGTGACCATCGTTGAGACCACGCAAGAGGCGCTGGATCGTGGTCTAAAAGTTGTGCGCGGCAACTATCAGCGCAGCAGTGATAAGGGTCGTTTCCCACAAGACGAAGTCGAAGCGCGGATGGACCGGTTTAACGGCCAGCTTGAGATTTCTGCCCTTGCTGATTGCGATTTGGTGATCGAAGCGGTGTTCGAAAACATGGAGCTGAAGCGCAAGATTTTCACCGAGCTTGACCGCGTGATGAAGCCGGGTGCCATTCTGGCCACCAACACATCGGCCCTGAACATCGACGAAATCGCGGCGATGACAAAACGCCCCGAAGACGTGATCGGGTTGCACTTCTTCTCTCCCGCCAACGTGATGAAGCTGCTGGAAATCGTGCGGGCGAAACACACGGCAAATGATGTGGTCGCGACGTCGATGGACCTTGCGAAAAAGATCAATAAGATCGCGGCACTGGTTGGTGTATGCCCCGGCTTCGTTGGCAACCGCATCCTGTTCGCCCGCCAAATTCAAGCGAACAAACTGTTGGCTAAGGGGCTGATGCCTTGGGATGTTGATGCTGCGCTGAACGCGTTCGGGTTTAAAATGGGCCCGTTTCAGATGTCCGACCTTGCGGGTTTGGATATCGGTTGGTCCAAAGGGGCCAAGACCGATAACCCGATCCGTGACGCGCTGTGCGAAATGGACCGTCGTGGCCAGAAAACAAAAGCTGGGTTCTATGACTATGACGAAGCACGCCGCCCGATCCCGTCGGATGTGGTTGCAGGCGTGATCAAAGACATCACAGGTGCTGAATCTTCGTCGATGTCAGCCGATGAAATCATCGAAATCTGCATCTATCCAATGATCAACGAGGCCGTCAAAATCCTTGAGGAAAATAAGGCGCAGCGCCCGTCGGACATCGATGTGGTCTGGCTGAACGGCTATGGCTGGCCCGCCGATAAGGGTGGTCCGATGTTCTATGGCGACATGGTTGGCGCGCAGGCCGTGCTGGATGTGATGGAACGTTTGGGCGCAGAAGACCCCGCCTTTGCCCCCGCGCAATTGCTGCGGGATCTGGCGAAAAACGGCGGAAAATTTACCGAGATTGATACCGGAGGGCTGAAAACATGAGCTATGAATTCATCAAGACGGAGAAAAAGGGTCACATCCTAATCGTCACCATGAACCGGCCCGAAGTGTACAATGCCGTTCATGCCGAAATGCATCAGGAAATGAGCGATTGTTGGGATGCATTTGCCGCCGATCAAGATCTTTGGGTCGCGGTGCTGACAGGTGCGGGCGACAAGGCGTTTACGGCGGGCAATGACCTCAAGGCCACCGCATCGGGCGGGTCCAAGAAAACGCTGGCACCCACGGGCTTTGCCGGTCTGTCGTCGCGCTTTGATCTGGAAAAACCGATCATCGCCGCCGTGAACGGGTTCGCCATGGGCGGCGGTTTTGAAACCGCGCTGTCCTGCGACATTATCCTTGCCGCTGATACCGCGAAATTCGCCCTGCCCGAAGTTAAAGTCGGGTTTTTCGCCTCGGCCTCGGGCGTGCAGCGTTTGTCACGCTACATCGGGCGCCTTGCCGCGCAGGAACTGATGCTGACAGGCCGTACGATTGATGCCGCCGAAGCGCTCAAACTTGGTTGCTGCAACGAAGTGATGCCAGCCGACCAGCTGATGGCGCGCGCGATGGAACTGGCGGAACAGCTGTGCTCTGTCTCGCCGTCGTCGGTCAAAGCGACCAAGCGGATTCTGAACAGCATGAACGTGGCCGAAGGCCTGCCCGAAAGCCTTGAATACAGCCGTGTTGTTCAGGGCGATCTGGCCCAAACGGAAGACTTTAAAGAAGGCGTGCAAGCCTTTGTCGAGAAACGCAAACCCAATTGGGTCAACAAATAATAGCCGAAATTAACAGCCGGGAGGCACCGAATGTCACATAACGAAGCAATGGCCGGAATGAACAATCTGGAAATGTCTGAAAAGGCCAAGCCGCTTTTGGCTGCCGTGATCAAACATATCCGCGAAAACGTCGATCCGATTACAGATGAATATTTCCGCCTTGGTGAAGGGCGCGCCGATCGTTGGTCCCATGCGCCGGGCCAGTTGGAACTGCTGGAAACCGCGAAAAAGAAGGCGCGCGAAAGCGGGCTGTGGAACTTCTTTTTGCCTAATGCAGAAACCGGCGAAGGCCTGTCGAACCTTGATTACGCCTACATCGCCGCCGAGCTTGGCAAAAGCCCGCTGGCGTCTGAATCGCTGAACTGTTCCGCGCCTGATACTGGCAACATGGAAGTGTTGGAACGGATCGGCACGCAGGAGCAAAAAGACACATGGCTCAAGCCGCTGCTGGCGGGTGAAATCCGGTCGGCGTTTGCGATGACCGAACCTGATATGGCGTCCTCGGATGCGAAAAACATCTCGACCTCGGCGGTGCTTGAAAATGGCGAATGGGTCATCAACGGCGAGAAATATTATATCTCGGGTGCCGGCGATCCACGTTGTAAGATCATGATTACAATGGTGAAAACATCGCCCGATGCTGAACCTTTCCGCCAGCAGTCGCAGATCCTCGTGCCCATCGACACCCCTGGTGTTGAAATCATTGGCCCCATGCATGTGTTTGGTCACGACGACGCGCCGCATGGCCATATGCACATCAAATTCACCAACGTGCGCGTACCAGAAAGCAACATCCTGTGGGGTGAGGGCAAAGGTTTTGAAATCTCTCAAGTGCGTCTTGGACCTGGCCGTATTCACCACTGCATGCGCTCCATTGGCGCGGCGGAAAAGGCGTTGGATCTGATGATCGAACGCGGTCTGAGCCGTGAAGCCTTTGGTAAAAAGATCATCGATCTGGGCAAAAACATGGAAACCATTTCTCGTGCCAAGATCGAGATTGAAGCCATGCGCTTGATGGTTCTTAAAGCAGCCAAGGCGATGGACGTTCTGGGCAACAAAGAGGCCCGCATCTGGGTCAGCATGATCAAAGCGATGGTGCCAGAAAAAGTCTGCAACATCATCGACCAAGCCATGCAGGTGCATGGCGCGACCGGTATTTCGCAATGGTCGCCGCTGTCCGGCATGTACACGTCGCAGCGCACCTTGCGCTATGCGGATGGCCCCGATGAAGTACACCACCACGTTATCGCCCGCGCCGAGGTCAAGGATTATCAAGAATCCAACCTGCGCACATCCCGGGCCCGCGAGGAAATCGCGACAGGTCGGACACGGGGGGGCGTATGACCCTTTTTGATCTCACCGGAAAGGTGGCGCTGTTAACCGGCGCCTCCAAAGGTATGGGGTTGGCGATGGCCACCGCCCTTGCCGAACATGGCGCAACCGTGGTGATCTCCGCACGCAAGCAGGATCAGCTTGATGCTGCTGCGGCTGAGATTAACGCGCTTGGCAAAGGCAAGGCATATGGCGTCGCCTGCAACGTCGGCTACAAGGATCAGCTGCAAGCGTTGGTCGATAAGACACATGAGCTGGCGGGTAAAATCGACATCGTGATCGGCAATGCGGGCGTAAACCCGTATTACGGCCCCACGTCAGAAATTCCCGACGATGCCTATCAAAAAACCATGAACGCCAATGTGCAGTCGAACCTGTGGTTGGCGCAGATGGTCGCCCCTGACATGGTCGAAAAGGGCGCAGGCTCCATGGCGTTCACGTCGTCTATCGGTGCGTTCAAACCATCGGTCATGCTGGGCACCTATGGCATGTCCAAGCTGGCGTTGATCGGCCTTGTGCGGAACCTCGCAGCGGAATTTGGCCCCAAAGGTATTCGTTTTAATGCGATCTGTCCGGGTTTGGTGAAAACCGAATTCGCACGCGAGCTCTGGGATAATCCCGAGGTCGAGAACCGCATCAAAAACGAGATCCCGCTGCGCCGCTTGGGCGAGGCCGAAGATTTCGCGGGTCTTGCTGTTTTTCTGGCCTCTGATGCCAGCCGCTACATGACCGGTCAGGCGCTGACCGTGTGTGGCGGATCAAACATGTGGACGTGAGGGGCTGATATGGAACTGAAGGATAAAATTGTCGTCGTCACCGGTGCCGCAAGCGGTATTGGCAAGGCGATGGCCATTCGTTTCGCCGCTGAAGGTGCCAAGAAAGTTGTCTGCGTCGATCTGAACAAGGACGGCGCGCAAGAGGTGGCAGACAGCATCGGTGGCGTCGCGTTTGGCGTGAACGTCGGTGTCGAGCAAGAGATCGCGGACATGATCGAAGCCGTCGAGGCTGATATCGGTCCGATCGATTTGTTCTGCTCGAACGCTGGCATTCTGACGGCGGGTGGCGTGGATGTCTCAAACGATGATTGGCAGCGTATTTGGGATATCAACGTGATGTCCCATGTCTGGGCTGCACGTCATCTGGTGCCACGTATGACCGAACGGGGCGGCGGCTATCTGCTGAACACCGCGTCGGCAGCGGGTCTGCTGAACCAGGTCGGCTGCGCACCATATGGCGTGACGAAACATGCAGCGGTTGCCTTGGCCGAATGGTTGGCGATGACCCATGGTGATGACGGGATCAAGGTTTCGGTCCTGTGCCCACAAGCCGTGCGCAGCGAAATGACCCGCGGTCACGAGGAATCTGTGGCGGCACTGGACGGCATGTTAGAGCCTGAACCCGTTGCAGAAGCCTGCGTCGAGACGATCAGGAATGAGACGTTCCTTGTTC
Organism: uncultured Sulfitobacter sp.; assembly: GCF_964021855.1. NCBI lineage: Bacteria > Pseudomonadati > Pseudomonadota > Alphaproteobacteria > Rhodobacterales > Roseobacteraceae > Sulfitobacter > uncultured Sulfitobacter sp. The sequence goes on along the minus strand of NZ_CAXHZD010000007.1, from coordinate 44,816 downwards.
TGCCGCACCCGCAGGTGTTGGATTACATGCGTAAGAAGACCGACAACTATGATCGTTGGATTGGCGGGATGCGCAAGCTGAACCGTCAGTTTGGCGACGTTCGCAACCCCAAGAAAGCATCGTCATGATTGGGTATACAACCGTCGGCACGACCGACATGGAGCGCGCCAAACAGTTTTATTGCGATCTGTTTGAGAGCAAGGGTGCCAAGGTACTGGTAGATGTCGGGCGCCTTGCGATGATCGGGACGGGTCGTGGCACGCCGATGATCGCGGTCTGCGAGCCCTATAACAAAGAGGCCCCTACCCCCGGCAACGGTGTGATGGTGGCCTTTACCGCAGAGACCAAGCCGGAAGTGGATGAAATATATGCCCGCGCGATCGAGTTGGGGGCAACCTGTGATGGCCCTCCGGGGCAGCGGGTTCCGGACCGTTTTTACGGTGCCTATGTCCGCGACCATGACGGCAATAAAATCTGCTTTTTCAAATTTGCCTAAGGCGAACCAACTGCCGTCCGCATCACGCGGGCGGCAGATTATAGACCCTGCGCGCTGTACCAGAAAACAGTGCTGTCTTCTCGGCCTCGGTTAGATGGGCCGACATCTTCTTGAACGCGTTCCAGATCACCGGATAGCTGACCGCCGTGCGGTCCACGGGAAAATTGCTTTCAAACATGCAGCGGCTTGGGCCGAAAACCTCTAACATATGCGCGTACCATTTTCCCTGCACCTCGACGATCTCGTCTGACGAGGGCGGCAAATCGCGGTGCATAAATCCATAGCCGTTGTCCGGCATGCACAGGCCGCCCAGCTTGGCCATCACGTTGGGGCATTCGGCCAGCTCGGCCATATGGTCTTTCCACGCCTCGAAAATCTCGTCGCGCTTACCCTCAAAACGGCCAACGCCCAAGGGCGTGCCAAAGTGGTCAAGGATCAGCATCGTGCCGGGAACCGCGCGGGCCAGATCAAGGAATTCCTGATGCTGGTGGTGATAATGCCAACTGTCCAGCGTCAGCCCGCGTTCACCCAAGATCGCTGCACCGCGTCTGAAATCAGGGTCGCCATATTGGTTCGGCACACCCCGCCCCGGAATGGCAAGGCTGGCCGGTTCCGGATCACGCGCACCGGAGTTGCGGATGCCTTTGAACAACCCGCCGCCCGCTTCGGCATGGGCATCCAGTGCTTCGTGCAATAACGCGGGGTCCAACACGAGTTCGGTCTGCCCGATGATACCTGCAATCTTGGCCTGTCCCGCGCCGGCGGTCGCCGCCATCTGCGCCACCGCGCGGGTTTCGGCGACGGATTGCAGATGTGCAGGCGCGTCCAAATCCCAATAAGACCGGCATTCGATATACATGGTTTGCACCACGTTATGCCCCGATCCTGTATCACGCCATAACGCGTCCATCTCGTACACGGCCGGGTTTTCATCGGTGCCGTGCCGCCACAAATGATGGTGCGGGTCCACGATCTCGCGGGCCGGATCGATGATTTCCTCAGTCACCAAACCCAACCAATCATCGCGAAGTTCAATACCGGGGCGCCATCCCGGATAGCGGCCACCGGTCTCGGTCATGCGGAAGGGTCTCTCTTTTTATAGGGGCGCATCAGGCCTTCTTGGGCCGTGGTGGCGGCCAGCTGGCCATTTTGATTGTAGATCAGCCCGCGGTTAAATCCGCGCGCGCCACCTGTGAAAGGCGCGTCCAGCTCGTACAGATGCCAGTCGGAAAAATCGATGGGGGCGTGAAACCACATGGCGTGGTCAAGGCTGGCGGTCATCACCTTGCCCTGAAACCACGTCAGCCCATGCGGGCGCAGTGACGACCCCAGCAGGTTCATATCCGACGCATAGGCCAGCAGACATTGCTGCATGATCGGCGATTGGCCTTTGGCCGCTTCCATGCGAAACCAAAGATAGTTTTTGTCCGAGGTTTTCTCAGGCTCGAACAAATCTCGCGGATCGACCTCGCGGATTTCGATGGGGCGCTCACGCAGGAAATCATCGCGGTGCTTTTCGGGGATTTTCTGAATGTAAGGTTCGCGCAGGTCGGGCCGGTCCAGCCAATGTTCGGGGCCTTTCACATCGGGCATGGCGTGCTGGTAGTCCCAGCCTTCTTCCTCCACATGGAAAGAAGCAGACAGGTTGAAAATCTGTTTACCATGCTGGATCGCAACGACCCTACGGGTGGTAAAGCTGCCCCCATCACGGGCGCGGTCGACCTGATAGATCACCGGAATAGACGGATCACCCGGACGGATGAAATAGGCGTGCAGCGAATGGCACATCCGGTCGGGTACCGTGCGATAGGCGGCCATAAGCGCCTGCGCGATAACATGCCCGCCAAAGATACGTGTGGTGGTTTCCCCGCCCGACCCGATGCCACGAAACAGATCGACCTCAAGCTGTTCAATGTCGAGCAGTTCAAGCAATTGGCGGGCGACGTCTGTCATGGGTTAGTCCTTTTGGGTCGCCCGTTTTGCGGCATAGGCGATATAGAAATCAAAGCTGTCCGGATTGGCCATTGAATCGCGGTTCACAACCTTTTCGGGGTCTTGCCCAAGCAACAGTTTTTTCACGGGAACCTCAAGCTTTTTGCCAGAAAGCGTGCGGGGTACTTCTGCGACTTCGATAATCTCGTTCGGGATAAAACGGGCGGAAACGTTCTTGCGAATTGCTGCGTTGATCTTGTCCTTAAGCGCATCATCGACGGCCACGCCTTGGGCAGGCACAACGAACAACGGCATAAAGCTTTCGCGGCCCAGAAATTCCAGATCGACAACAAGGCTATCCATCACCTCGTCCAGGCCTTCGACGGCTTGATAGATTTCAGCACTGCCAAGACGCAGACCTTTTCGATTAATCGTAGCATCAGACCGGCCATAGATCACCGATCCGCCTGCGGCGTTAATCTCGATCCAGTCGCCGTGGCGCCAGATGCCGGGATAGGTGTCAAAATAGCTGTCATGCAAGCGGCTGCCATCGTCGTCACCCCAGAAAAACAGCGGCATAGACGGCAACGGTTCGGTACAAACCAATTCGCCGACAATACCGGTCAGTTCATTGCCGTCTTCGTCATAGGCGCGCACCGCATTGCCAAGGGCGCGACACTGCATTTCACCTGCCCGCACCGGCATCCCCGGATGGCCCAGCACAAACGCGCCTGCCAAATCGGTCCCGCCCGAGATTGGCGCGAGCCAGACGTCCTTTTTGACGTCTTTATATATCCAGTCATAAGCGTCAGAGCTAAGCGGCGATCCCGTGGCCCCCAGCGATTTCAACGCGCTTAGATCCACCTCTTCCCTCGGGGTGATCCCGGCCTTCATGCAGCCGCTAAAAAACGCCGCTCCGGCGCCAAAAAAATCCAGTTTTTCATCTGCAACGAACCGCCAGATCACGCCCATATTGGGGTGGTTCGGGGCCCCGTCAAACATCGCGACAGTGGTGCCTTGGCCAAGGGCCGTAAACTGCGAATTCCACATGATCCAACCGGATGAGGTCAGCCAGCAATAGCGCCCGCCGGGTTTGAAATCATGGTGCAGCGATTGTTTGGCCGATTCCAGAATGATGCCACCATGGCCGTGAACAATCGGTTTAGGGTTACCCGTGGTGCCCGACGAATAGACGATCCACAGTGGATGATCGAAGGGCACTTGGGTCGAGGTATAATCGACCTTGTCATGCAGCAGATCATCCCACGCGATATGACCCGCGGGCAGGTCGCCGACAAAAGGCACGGTCACGCATTGGATAAGGCTGGGCAGTTCTGCTTCGATCCCTGCAAGAACCTCGCGACGGTCGATGGTTTTTCCGGCATGGACATAGCCATCTTGTGCGATCAGCACTTTGGGTTCGATCTGTTTAAACCGGTCCAGAATGGCAACGTGACCCATATCCGGCGCGCACAGCGACCAGATTGCACCAATGCTGGCCGTCGCCAGAAAAGCGATCATCGCGGTTTCGGTATTGGGCAGAACGGCGACCACGCGGTCACCTTTTTCAACGCCCATGCCGCGCAGACGGGCGGCCACACTAGCCACCTGCGCGCGCAGCTGGGACCACGACAGTACCTTGCGACCAAAGGTTTCCGACTGCACGATCAGCGCATCGCCATCCGGCTGGCTGTCGACATGCTTCATGATCTGATCGGTAAAGTTCAGCATCGCGCCGGGGCACCATTCGGTACCCGGCATCTGACGGTTTGCAATCACTTTGGTGTAGGGGGCGCTGGCCTGAACGTCGAAAAATTCCCAAATCGCGCCCCAGAACGCCGCCAGATCATCGACGCTCCACCGCCACATGGCATTGTAGTCGTCAAAGCTCAGCCCCTTGGTGTCCTTCAAGAACCTCTCGAACCCCGCCATGGTTGATGCGTCGTATCGGTCAAGCGCCGGTTCCCACAGAATTTCGTTCATGTCATTGCTCCATGGATCAGCGCCTTGAGCTCGGGGCGCGCAGGATAAGAACTGGACGGTGCCAGTTGCGTGAAAAAGACGACAGATAAATCCAGCACCGGATCGACCCAAAAGAAGGTGGACGCCATACCGCCCCAACTAAAATCGCCGACGCTGGACGGCACACGCACACGGCCGGGGTTCAGCACAACCGCCCCGCCAAGGCCAAAGCCCATCCCCTCCATCGGTTGCTCGGCAAAGCTGGCCGGACCCATTGATGCGATATCACCGGGCAAGTGATTGCGCATCATAAAGTCGAGCGTTTTGGGCGAAATCAGCCCTGCCCCCCCGGTGCGCAGCATTTCGGTGAACTTGAGATAATCATCAATTGTCCCAACCAGCCCACCGCCACCGGAATGCATTTGCGCATTCAAGAACGGCGATTTTTCAGGCCGATCAACGCAGCGCAGCGTGGGTTCTGCCGGTTTCGCTTCGTTCATGGCATAAGCACTGCCCGCAAGCGGTGTGTAGAGCGCGGCAAACCGTTCCTGCGTGCCTTCTGGCACAGAAAACCGTGTCTCATCCATGCCCAATGGCCCAAGGATTTCATCGACCAGAAATTGTTCAAGCGTCTTGCCCGATACCACCTCGACCACGCGGCCCAGCACATCAATGCTGACCGAATATTCCCAGCGGCTGCCGGGTTGGAAGGCCAGCGGTAATTCGGCCAAGCGGTCAGTCATCTCGGCCAATGATCCCTGATCTGCGCGGAATAGAATGTCGTGATCGTCCATCGCTTGGGGCAGTACGCCGGGATTAAACGGATAGCTTAGGCCCGATGTATGCGTCAGAAGATGATGCAGGGTCGGCGTTTGACAGGCTTCGGTCTGATCGATGCTGGTTGCCCCCGGAACAAGGCAGCGCATATCGGCAAAGGCAGGGATGAAATCGGACAATGGCGCATCAAGGTGAAACAACCCGCGTTCCGCCAGCATCATAATCGCGACCGACGTGATCGGCTTGGTCATTGAATAGATGCGCGCAATGGTGTCGCGTTCAAACGGTTTGCCGGTTTCGACGTCACGCAGACCTGTCGCGTTAAAATAGACCTCCTTGCCCGCTTGCGCGACCAAGACGGAACACCCGGCAAAGCGGTTGCGATCCACATAGCTGTCCATCCAGCTGCCAATACGGTCTAATCTACTGCTATCAAAACCCATAAAAAATCCTCCTGTGACGCATCAGCGCCTCAGGAGGATGAGGCCGCCAATAGCGACGTTTTTAACCTGCCTAAACGGCCCCGAGGATCAGACCTCGAGCCATTCCTTGCGCACATCATCCCGGGCTTTGAGATCAGCTGGCGTACCTTCGAACACGACCTGACCGTGGCCCATGACATAGACACGATCCGCGATATCCATGGCAATCGAAAGCTTTTGTTCGACCAGCAATGTGGAAATACCGCGGTTTGCGATCTCTTTCAGCACCTCGGCGACCTTTTGAACCATCTGTGGGGAAAGCCCCTCGGTCGGTTCGTCAATCATCACCAGATCAGGGTCGCCCATCAGCGTGCGACACATGGTCAACATCTGCTGTTCGCCCCCCGACAGAACCGACGCTTCGACGTCAGCGCGACGGTCAAGGTTTTCAAACATCTCGAACATGGCCTGCATCGACCAACGTCCCGCGCCATCCTTTTGGCCGGGTTTCAGGCCCAGCGTCAGGTTTTGTCGCGTGGTCAGACCGGGAAAGATATCGCGGTTTTCGGGCACATAACCAATGCCCATATTCGCGATCTGAAATGCCTTCTTGCCGGCGATTTCCTTACCCTGAAACTTGACCGAACCGTGGGGTTCGACCTCGCCCATGATGGCCTTGCAGGTGGTGGAACGACCAACGCCGTTACGACCCAAAAGCGCGACGATTTCGCCCTCTTTTACGTTCAGGTTCACACCCTGAAGAATGTGAGATTTGCCATAATAGGCGTGCATATCGGTGACTTCGAGCATCATTAGTGTTCTGCCTCCAATGCGGCGCCTAAGTAGGCTTCTTGAACGCGTGCGTCTGCGCGCACGTCTGCGGGTGCCCCGGTGGCGATGATTTCGCCATACACCAGCACCGAGATACGGTCAGCCAGGCCAAAGACCACGCTCATGTCATGTTCAACCATGATCAGCGTTTTACCTGCCGTGACCTTGAGGATCAGATCAGTGATGTAATCCGTCTCGGTGTTGCTCATCCCCGCTGTGGGTTCATCAAGCATGATCACATCGGCACCGCCTGCGATGGTAATCCCGATCTCTAGCGCGCGCTGTTCGGCATAGGACAACGTGCCAGCCGGCAAGTTCCGCCGTCCCAACAGGTTGATCTGGTCCAAAATGGCCTCGGCCCCTTCTGTCAGGTCGCGCTTGCTGTTGACCAGATGCCAAAAGCTGTACTTGTACCCCTGCGCCCAAAGCAAAGCGCAGCGCACGTTTTCAAACACGGTCATCGCCGGAAAGATATTGGTGATCTGGAAAGACCGGCTTAGGCCTTTGCGGTTGATCTGGAACGGCTCTAGCCCCGCCAGATTTTCGCCGTGCAGTTTCACCGTACCTGCCGTCGGTGCAAACCGCGCGGTGATCAGGTTGAACAGTGTCGATTTCCCGGCACCGTTCGGGCCGATAATGGCGTGACGTTCGGCCTTGCCGATGCTTAGATCAATGCCGCGAATAATCTCGGCTTTGCCAAAGCTTTTCTTGAGGCCGGTCAGTTCAAGGGCTGGTGTGCTCATGATGCGCCTCCTGCTGTGTTTGCTTCGTTCCACGCTTCTTTCAGGGATGGCGCTGTAACTTTGGCGATGCCAAGCCCGATCACCGTAATGGCCCCTGCTATGATCCATGGAAGGATCTCGTGGCTGTTAAAGGTTGTCCAGAACAGCGTCATTTCGACGTCTCCGGTGGCTGCGTGCCTGTAATGGAACGTCATTTCGACCAATGCGGCCAGTCCCAACAGCCCGATCGCCGCCGGTAGCAACGTCTTGATATAGGGCATTACAAGGCCGCTGGCCTTGCCCAATTTGAACGCCGGTACATGCATCATGATAAGTCCGGCCAAACCGCCCGGAAAGAACATCACCGTCGCCACGAAAAGCGTCCCTGCGTAAAACGCCCACAGTTCGGTCGACAGGCTGAGAACCGTTTGCAGCAAGGTAAAGGCAATCGCCCCGATGATCGGCCCAAAGAAGAAACCAACGCCGCCCAAGAAGGTCACCAGCAAGATCACACCTGAGGATGCGGTATTGAGGTTCTCTTCGGTCAGGATCTCGTAGTTGATGGCAAAAAGACCACCCGCAACGCCCGCGAAAAAGCCCGACGCGATAAAGCTGTAGTAGCGAACCCAACGTGCGGAATAGCCCAAGAACTGTGCGCGTTCCGGGTTGTCGCGGACCGCGTTTGCCATGCGGCCAACGGGTGTACGGCTCCACAGGTACATAAGTGCTGCGGAAATTACGAGCCATGCAATCGTCAGGTAGTAGACCTCGATCTGCTGAAGGAATTCGACACCAAAGAACGGTTGCGCATATGTACGGTCGCCGCTGATCCCTTCTTCGCCGCCAAAAAAGGCCACGATGATAACAGAACACGCGGCGATCAATTCACCCACGCCGAGCGAGATCATGGCAAATACAGTGCCAGCCGACCGTGTTGAAAACGATCCGACAATCATCGCAAGGCCCATGCCGAACAGGCCGCCAAAGACAGGCAGGATAACCAGCGGAATTGACTCAAAGAAATCCGACATGTTCATGATATGCATACAGGCGAACCCGCCCACACCCGCATAAACCGCGTGGCCAAAGGACAGCATGCCCCCCTGCCCCAACAGCATGTTATAGGCCAGCGCGAACACGATGGTGATCGACATCTGGTTCATGATTGTCAGCGCCGAGTTGTTCGTGAAAAACATTGGCAAAAACACCAAGACAACAGTCGCAATCACCCAAGGGGCCAGCGTCAGTGTCATGGAACCTGCGCGCATTCTCTCGGACGCTTTTGCAGGATCAGTCGTAATTTGATCTTGCTCGCGCGCGCCTTCTGGAACGTCGTGTTTAGGGTCTGAAACTGTCATGACTGGCGCTTTCCGAAAAGACCTGCTGGGCGGAAGATGAGGATCAGCACCATCAGGATATAAGGTAGAATGTCAGCGATCTGCGGGCTTGTCAGGCTCCAGAAGTCGCGAAAGACGCTTTCGCTTAGGTTTTCAGGTGTTGAGATACCTATCGCGTTCAGCAAGTCCTCCATTTCGATATTGTACGATTTGGCAAAGGTAGTGATCCAACCGATCAACAGGGATGCCACCAGTGCCCCCCAAAGGGACCCAAGCCCGCCAATCACGATTGTCACAAACACGATAGAGCCAAGCACGAAGGCCATACCCGGGAAGGTACCCAGAACGGGGCCGGCGATCACGCCCGCCAGACCGGCAAGCGCCGTCCCGACACCAAACACACCCATAAAGATCAACGGCACGTTGTGGCCCAATGCCTCGACCGTGCGGGGATAGCTAAGGGCGGCCTGAATAATCATGCCAACGCGGGTCTTGGTCAGAACATATAGCAGACCAATAAAGATCGCGATCGAAATAAAGATCATAAAGATTTTATACGCGGGGATAGAGTTGCCCGAGATCGCGAATGCGGTGAAGTTCAGCACATCTGGCACCGAATAGGGCATCTGGTTCTTACCCCAGATGAACTGCACCAGCTCTTCGATCAGCAGGGCCAAACCAAAGGTAAAGATCAGCTCGGGCACGTGTCCGTATTGGTGAACGCGGCGCAGGCCATAGCGTTCGACCCCTGCCCCTAAAACACCGACAATCAGCGGTGCGATCAAAAGTCCCATCCAGAAGCCGACGGCAATACTGATCTGATAGGCAAAATAGGCACCAAGCATGTAAAAGCTGGCGTGGGCAAAGTTTAGAACACCCATCATCGAGAAAATTAGGGTCAGACCGGCGGAAAGCATGAACAACAGCAATCCAGTTACCAGCCCGTCGATCAGATTGACGAGAATGAGGTCCATTGGGCCCCTCCAGGTGAGTGGTGGCAAAAACGAGAGAAAATTGGCCCGTCAGGATATACCAGACGGGCCGGGGAAACGCTGATTATGGGCGCTTCATTTCACAAGTGGTTGGGCTGTCCATCGACGCCATGACAACTGTGGATTCGGTGACAACACCGTAGTCCGAGTTATCATAGGTAAATGTCACGCCTTCGTTGGTATGCGCGTTGATGTGCATATCCTGGATCGCTTGGTGATCTTGCGGACGCATAAACACTTTGCCGCCCCACATGGTTTCGTATTCCATGCCTTCCAGCGCATTGGCGATCGCTACGACGTCATCAGCAGTACCTGCTTCTGAAATCGCCTTGGCCAGCATTCCGATTGTGTTCGAGATACGCGCCTGGTCAATGTTGCCGTCTGGATATTTCGCTTTGTACGCGTTGTAGTAGTCAGACGCTTCTTGGCTGGCTGGCGGGTTGATTTGGCCTTCGCCCACCAAACGGATGATGCCCTTACCGGATTCACCAAATGCCGCTGTGATACCGGACCCTGCCGCATAATAGGTGTAGATCGGGCCGGTAAAGCCGTTTTCGATGATGGACTTACCAAGGCCAAGCATGTCTGCGCCCCAGTTACCGGTGATGACCGCATCCGCACCCGAAGCAACGATCTTGCGGGCATATGGGGTAAAGTCTTTTACCTTGCCGATTGGGTGCAGCTCGTCACCAACGATCTCGATGTCAGCGCGTTTTTCGCCAAGCATTTTGTTCGCGGCGGCGGAAACCGACTTACCAAAGGAATAGTCCTGGCCGATGATGTAGACCTTGTTGATGCTGTCGTTTTCGGCGATCACATCGGTCAGCGCGTCCATTTTGATGTCTGCGTTGGCATCAAAACGGAAGTGCCAGAAGTTACACTTGTCGTTGGTCAATGCAGGGTCAACAGCGGCGTAGTTCAAGAACAGAACGCGGCTGTCAGGGTTCCGGCGGTTGTGCTTGTCAACGGCTTCGGTCAGCGCGTTTGCAACGCCCGAGGAGTTACCCTGAACGATGAAACGAACACCTTGGTCGATGGCGACCTGAAGCTGAATGAGCGATTCCTTGGGGCTGATTTTGTTGTCATAGCCGATGACTTCCATCATCTGGCCATCCAGCAAGCCGCCCTTTTCGTTGACCATATAATCAGCAGCGAATTCAAACTGATGCAGGCCGTTCGTACCGGTGCTGGCAAACGGGCCAGACAGTGGGTCAATGAATGCAACTTTGATATTTTCGGCAAAGGCAGCGCTTGCGCCCAAGACCAAAGAAAGCGCAGATACAGCGCCCAGTTTAGTGATATTTTTCATTTTAATCCTCCCAAGGACGGCCCGGCGCTTTGATGCGTTTTTTATGGAATGCCAAGCCTTGGTCGAAGCCTTGCACAATGGCTTACATTGTCAAGCGCCTCTGTTCAAAAGTTGCGGCAATATGGGGCATGTTATGTCATATATTGCGCCATCAAATATTTGCGCAATATATGATCAAATTTTCCTCTGTCGCCGATATTTTGGGCAGAGAGGTTGTTAAGCGTTTGTTATTTATATCGTTTCCCAAACCAGCGAAATTTGAGCCGTTGCAAACAAATTGAACAGCTTCCTGACAAACGTCCGCCAGACAATGGAGCGAAATTTTTTTCCCTTACGTCACTTTTTTTTGACGATGCAAATTGGCGCATTCCGAAACCGCTATCATATTCGCAACATGACAGAATTTTCGCGGAGCACGCGAATTTGAGCAGGGTTTTTCACTTGATTCTGGAGGACAAACGGCACGGCCAGGCAAGCAGTTAAATCCGGATGCTGATTGCCTCTGCCGCCTTGATCAAACGTTTTGCATAGACCGTTTCAAGCTGCTTCTTTTTAACGTGAAACGCGGGGCCGCCAATGTTCAAGCCATAGACCAAAGACCCGTTGGGGGAAAACACTGGCACCGCAATCCCGTTCACGTCTGGCCGCCAGTCCCCATAGCTTGAGCAGAACCCTTTTTCGGCGAATTCGGTGACCGCAGCAGCATAGCTTTCGCGACCGCGCTTTTCTAATGCAGCATCGGTTTGCGCAGCGATGCCAAAGGCCCGTTCGCGCATCGCCTCGTCCATGCCCACCATAATGGCGCGGCCAATCGCGGAATCGAACAGCGGCAAACGTGACCCGACGCGCATTTGCAGCGCGACATCTTCGCGGGACCGTTTCGTACAAACATAAACGACGTCCAAGCGATACGGTTCACCAATCGCGACGGTGATATAAGAGTTCGGACCGTCCCGCAGCGCCTTCATCTCTTCGGCAGCGCGGTCGCCAATCTCCATGCTCGTCAGCACGCCGAAGCCCAGTTGCAATACGCCCGCGCCCAACCGGTAAGTGCCCGTGCGCGGATCAGCGATCAGATAGTCCAGTTCGCACAAGGTGTGGGTCAACCGTGAAACCGTCGCCTTGGGCAATCCGGTGCGTTCTGAAAAGTCGGTATTCGTCAGCGCGGATTCATTCTGGCGAAAACAGCGCAAAACATCGAGCCCACGCGCCAGGGCCGTGACAAAGTTTCTATCCTTTGCCTCTGACGGATCGGTTGCGAACTCGTGGTTTGCCATCTTATTATCTTTCCAACGCTTTCAAGCCATTAGCGGCAAAAACCGGCACATAGGCACCGACCTTCATTGCGCGTTCCGGGTTTGACGCGTTGCCATCCAGCGCACGTTTCAACACGCCCTGAATGATCCCGGCCATGCGGAAAAAGCAAAAGGCGACGTAAAAGCCAAAGTTGTCGATCCCGTCCAAACCCCGACGTTCGCAATATTTAGCGATAAATTCCTCGTCCGTTGGCAGGCCAAGCGCGCCGCGATCAGCGCCCCCAAATCCACGTCCTTCGGTGCCGGCAGGCATCTGCCATTGCATGATCACTGCGGCCAAATCGGCATAGGGGTGGCCAATGGTGGACAGTTCCCAATCCAATACCGCCAGACATTTTGTGCCGTCTTTCTCGAACATCATATTGTCGATGCGATAATCGCCATGCACCAACGTGCGTTGCCCGTCATCGGCTGGAATGCTAGCTGTCAGGCGCTCAATCAGCTCGTTCATCGCGGGCTGATCTTCGGTCTCCGAGGCGCGGTATTGCTTGGTCCATCGGGCGATCTGGCGCTCGTAATAGTTTCCAGGGGGGCCGTAATCCGCCAGCCCGACAGCATCGATATCGACATCATGCAGCGCCGCCAGAACGCGGTTCATTTCATCCATGATCCCGGCGCGCACTTCATTGGTCTCGTCCAGCATCCGCGGATCCATGAAATTACGCCCGTTGACGTGGTCCATGATGTAGAATGCCGACCCGATAACATCATCATCTTCGCACAACAGATGCATTTTTGACACCGGTACGTCCGTGTCTTGCAACGCCTTTTGCACACGAAATTCGCGGTCAACCGCATGGGCAGATTTCAGCAGAACACCGGGGGGCTTGCGGCGCAGCACAAAATTGCGGCTGGGTGTCTTCAAAAGGAACGTCGGGTTGGACTGGCCAGCCTGAAATTTCGACACTTCAAGCGGGCCTTCAAAGCCTTCAAGATGCTTTTCCAGATAGGCAGTGACCTTTGGAATATCGAGCGTTTGCGTATCGGTACTCATGGGTTCATTCCTTAGCTATAGGTCAGCATGCCAGCGGCGTCGCCAGACATCATATGCGGTGTCGCGTTGAATTCATGCAGAAAAAACGCGGAGTTGGTGAAAACAAATTTGGTGATCGACGTATTCTTGATCTGTAGGTTCAGGGTCATCATCATCTTATCCGGTGCGCCCAGTGACGCCGCCGTCAATTGCCCGATCACCCCGCCCGAGCTGACGGCCAACACGCGGTCTGCCCCGGTGGCACAGGCGGCAAGACGCGCCGCTTCGACGCGGCCGGTAAATGTGCCCCAGCTTTCGGCAGGGTTTTCGATTTCATTGGCCTGCCATTGAAATACCGTCTCGCGCAGGGTGCGGAAATGAACCTTGCGGTCGCCTTTGACCAGATCCGGCACATCGCCGTTATAGCGTGCGCTTAACAGATCCTGAAAATCATATTCGTTGAACCCTGCGTGTTCATCGCCCGCCTCAAACCCCATCGAGGCAAGCGTTTCTTTTTGGCGGGTCAGGGTGCCGGTAATCGTCCGATCCGGCACCCATCCCATCTCTCGAAGGGCCTGACCAACCGCCGCAGATTGCTGGTGTCCGAGGTCCGACAGCTTGTCATAGTTGTCAGCCCCGAATGACGCCTGTCCGTGGCGGATGACCAAAAGCTCTCCCATTTTGGTTTACAGAACCTCAAACAGGCCAGCAGCACCCATGCCGCCGCCAACACACATGGTGCAGACAACGTATTTGGCACCGCGACGCTTGCCTTCGATCAGCGCGTGGCCGACCATGCGTGCGCCCGACATGCCATAAGGGTGACCGATAGAAATCGCGCCGCCGTTTACGTTCAGCAATTCGTCAGGGATGCCCAGCTTGTCACGGCAGTACAGAACCTGCGATGCAAAGGCTTCGTTCAGTTCCCACAGGCCGATGTCGCTCATCTTGAGGCCATGCGCTTCAAGCAGCTTTGGCACAGCGAAAACCGGACCAATGCCCATTTCGTCAGGTTCACAGCCAGCAGCCATCACGCCAACATAACGACCCAACGGGTTCAGACCCTGCTGTTCGGCTAGCTTGGCTTCCATGATAACCGAGGCAGAGGAGCCATCGGACAGCTGCGATGCGTTACCGGCGGTGATGAATTTGCCTTCTTTAACGACCAAGCCATCTTTGAACACGGGCTGCAAACCACCAAGGCTTTCCTTGGATGTGCCGGGGCGGTTGCCCTCATCCTTGTCCAACGTGACCTCGTGCGACGAGATTTCTTTGGTCTCGCGATCTTGGGTCATCATTGTGGTGGTCATGGCAACGATTTCATCGTCGAACTTGCCAGCTTGTTGCGCTTGATGGGTCAGCTCTTGGCTGCGCGCGGCGTATTCGTCTTGTGCTTCGCGGCTGATGCCATAGCGCGATGCAACATTTTCTGCTGTCTCAAGCATGGTAACGTACAGGTCTGGCATGTTTTCCTTAAGGTAAGGGTCTGCCTTGACGCGCATTTCAGGGGTTTGCACCATCGAAATGCTTTCAACGCCGCCACCGATCACGATGTCCATGCCGTCCATCACGACCTGCTTGGCCGCTGTGGCGATTGCCATCATGCCCGACGCACATTGACGGTCCAACGACATGCCACCAACGGTGACAGGCAGACCGGCGCGCATGGCAACCTGACGGGCGATGTTGCCGGCAGAATGCCCTTGCTGCAACGCCGCGCCAAATACGCAATCGCTGATTTGGTCAGGGTCAACACCCGCGCGTTCGACCGCATGTTTGATGGCATGGCCGCCAAGGGCCTGAGGTGTGGTGGCATTGAACGCACCGCGATAGGCTTTGCCAATCGGGGTACGGGCTGTGGATACGATTACTGCGTCACGCATGGTGATCTCCCTTTAAAATATAGTCTGTTAGCCCCAATCCAGATCAAGGCCTTGGGCCTTGGCTGCATTGAGAGCGTATTTCTTGGTCTGGCTAAAGGCGTCGGTCAGCTCTTGCTGGCCTGCCTCGTTCGTAATTTTGTCGAATGCAGCTGCGACGCCCTCAGGGGTATTGTCCTGACCGGTCAACGTCACGCCTTCCGTTTCGTAAACGCGGGTCTGGGCAAAGCTGCCTGCCCCTGCGCCAAGGATCACCCGGCTGGGGCCGTCTTCGCTCACAAGGTATAGCAGGCCGGGGGTAATGGTTTCGGGTGCCAGCAATTCCTGAGCCTGTTCGGGCAGCAAATCGGCGGTCATCCGCGTCGCGGCCGTGGGGGCCAGCGTGTTGACGCGAATGTTGTCACGCGCGCCTTCCAGATGCAGCACATTCATCAGCCCCATCATCGCCGCCTTGGCCGCCCCATAGTTGGACTGACCAAAGTTGCCATACAGGCCCGATGCCGACGACGTCAGCACGATGCGCCCGTATTTCTGTTGGCGCATGATCGGCCAGCAGGCGTGAGTCACATTGGCAGAGCCGATCAGATGCACGTCTACGACTTTGCGAAAATCAGACATCTCCATCTTGGAAAACGTTTTGTCGCGCAGGATACCGGCGTTGTTCACCAAGATATCGATGCGGCCCCATGTCTCCATCACCTGTGCGACCATATCGGCCACACCAACCTCGTCCGACACATCGCAGCCGTGCGACATCGCCTCGCCACCCGCATCGCGGATTTCCTGTGCGACGGCTTCGGCAGCGGTCGATGATGCGCCCTGCCCGTCTGTTGTCACGCCAAGGTCATTAACCATAACGCGCGCACCCCGTGCGGCCAGCCCCAAGGCGTGACTGCGGCCAAGACCAGTACCGGCACCTGTGACGATCGCCACACGGTTATCAAATCGGATGTCCATCATCGCCCCTTAATGCAGTGCTTGTTCAAAGATGTTCGGGCCGCTCATCACGTTGATGCCGCCACTCACGGGAATAACAGCGCCGGTGATATAGGCACCGCCGGTCCCGCATAGAAACAGCATACAGCCGGCAATATCCGTGTCCGTCCCGACGCGGCGCAGCGGCACGTCTTGGCCCACTTTGCTGCGCATATCTTTGTCGTGGGTGGCAAACGCTGTCATGCGCGACACGAACGGCCCCGGTGCCAAAGCGTTCACAGTGATCGCATCCCCCGCCAGTTCCTTGGCCAGAATTTTGCTAAGGTGGATCACAGCGGCCTTGGACGCGGAATAGCTATAGGCCCCATCGCCCATCTCGCGTTCGCCCATGACCGACCCGACATTCACAACCCGCGCAGGGTCTTCGATGGTCGCGTGCTTTTTCAGCATCGGCAGCAGTTTTTGTGTCAGATCGAACAGACCGGCCACATTGACGTTCATCACCTTTTCCCATGCCTTGAACGGGAATTCACCCAAGGGTGCGCCCCATGTGATCCCCGCGTTGTTCATCAGGATATCAAGGCGGTCTGTGTGGGCTTTCACGGCTTCCACCATCGCATCGACACCTTCTTCGGTGCCGACATCGCCCGCAAACCCGATGGCCTTGCCGCTGGCGCCCATTGCGTTCAGCTCTTTCGCGACGGCCTCGCAGGCATCACCCTTCCGGCTTGCGATCAGCACGGTCGCGCCTGCACGCACCAAACCTTCGGCGGCCATACGCCCAATGCCTGTCGCACCACCTGTAACGAGGGCGATTTTACCCTCCAGTCCGAAAAGTGTATTGATATCCATGGTTTAAAATCCTCTGTGCTTGGCGACTTGGTTCGCGTGATAACCGTAATCGCCCAGCCATTCAGCGCCCACACGGGCGCGTTTCATATAAAATCCGATGTCATAAGCGTCGGTCATACCGATGCCGCCATGCATCTGAACACCCTCTTGCACCGCCAGTTGCGCGGTCGACGTGGCGCGGGCTTTGGCAAGGGATACGGCCATAGTGGCGTTGTCGGGATCTTCGTCCAACAGACGCCCCGCGTTCACGATTGCAGATGCCGTTACTTCAATCTCGCACCACAGATGCGCGGCGCGGTGTTGCAACGCCTGAAAGTTGCCGATGACCGTGCCGAATTGCTTGCGCTCTTTCAGGTAGGCGACCGTCATGCCAAAGGCACCGGCCGACAGCCCGGCCATTTCAGCGGCCAGCGCTGCCTGACCCGCTTCAATCGCGGGTTTCAGCACACTCATCGCGCTGTCCACTTGACCCAAGACATCTTCGCCCGTCGCCTCGACATTGTCGAAATCGATCCGCGCGGAATCCCGTGCGTCGATCATGTTTTGTGCGTTGCGCGTGATACCCGCACGGTCTGCCGGGATATCGAACAGGGTCAGACCGTCATCGGTTTTCGCCAGCACCAGCAAACGGTCGGCCAACGCGCCATCGACGACGAATGTTTTCTTACCGCTTAGGCGGAAACCGTTCCCCTCGCGCGTCGCCACCATAGAAGTTGCTTCGGGGTTGAACTTTGATGTCTCGTCAACAGCAAGCGCATAGGTCACATCGCCCGTGGCAATTGCGGCAAGCGCCTTTTCGGCCCGCGCATCGCTGACATTGCGCAGCGCCGTCGCGGCGATCACAGCGGTCGACAAAAACGGGCTGACGACCAATGTCTTGCCCATTTCATGCGCCAGAACGCCCGCAGCGGCGTGGCCCATGTCGGACCCACCGGCGGATTCAGGGACCAGCACGCCGGCCCAGCCCATGTCAGCCATTTCTTTCCACATTTTCGCGTCGTGGGTTTTGCCCGCATCCCGCAGATCGCGGAACGCTTTGACGGGGGCGGATTTATCAAGGAAGCCGCGTGCGGCATCGGCCAGCATGGTTTCGTCTTCGGTCATTACCAGATTTGCCATGATTTATGCCCCCAACCCAAGAACGCGGCGCGATACGATGCTTAGCATCACCTCGGATGTGCCGCCTTCGATAGAGTTCGCTTTGGTACGCAACCAATCCGCAGGGCGGTTGCCCAAAGGCCCGTCCCATTCCAACGCATCAGACCCACCCGCAGCCATCAGCAATTCGTGACGCTGTTTGTTCAATTCTGTGCCCATGTATTTCAGCATCGCGGACGCATCACCTGCGCCCGTTCCGGCTTCGGCTTGGTCTTTGTAACGCTCCAGCGTCAACCCGATGGACAGTGCATCCACCTCGCAGCGCATCGCGTCGGCGCGCAGGGTGGTTTCCATTTCCTGACCTTCGCCAAGGGATTCATTCAGCACCGCGCCCAAAGCACGCCCACCAGAAAGCCCCTGACCGCCCCCCGAGATCATCTCGCGTTCATGGGTCAGCAGGTATTTCGCCACGTCCCAGCCACGGTTTTCGGTGCCAACGATCTGGTGCTTCGGCACCTTCACATCGGTAAAGAAGGTTTCGCAAAACACCGACGCGCCCGAGATCAGTTTGATCGGCCGGGTTTCAACGCCTGCGTCTTCCATATTGATCAGCAGGAACGAGATGCCCTTGTGCTTCGGCGCTTCGCGGTCGGTTCGGATCAGCGCGAAAATCCAATCGGCTTTGTCAGCATAAGAGGTCCAGATTTTCTGGCCATTCACCAGCCAGTGGTCGCCCTTGTCTTCGCCTTTGGTCTGAACGCTGGCCAAATCGGACCCGGCGCCCGGCTCGGAATAGCCTTGGCACCAGCGGATTTCACCGCGTGCAATCGGGGGCAAATAGTGCAGTTTTTGTTCGTGCGACCCAAAGTGCAGCAAGGCTGGCCCCAGCATCCAGATGCCAAAGCTGTCCAGCGGACTGCGGGCACCGATACGGTCCATTTCTTCTTTGAGAATCTTTTCCTGGGCACGGGTTAGCCCGGCACCGCCATATTCGACCGGCCATGTGGGCACGGTGTACCCTTTGGATGCAGCGCGTTCCATCCAGTCGCGTTGCGCGTCTGATGCAAACTCAAAATTCTTGCCACCCCAACAAATGGATGCTTCACTGGCTTCGCCACCGCGCATTTCGGCCGGGCAATTTGCCTCCAGCCAATCGCGCAGTTCAACTCGGAAACCCTCCAGTTCCTGATTGGACTGCATCGTATTCTCCCCCCTCGATTTTGCGGATAACAATTCCGCACTGCAAAATTGCATTTCGAAATTCGATTGACAAGACAGTTTCTGAACGCGCCTATTGCTTTGCAAATTCTTGAGGAGGAATGTCGAAATGAAAGCCATGCTAAGCACCGCCCCCGGTGGCCCTGAAACCCTGGAACTGACAGAGCTACCGCAGCCCGAACCCAAAAAGGGCGAGGTCCGTATTCGCGTCCGTGCTGCTGGCCTGAATTTCCCTGACACATTGATTATTCAGGATCTTTACCAGATGAAGCCCCCCCGCCCCTTTGCCCCCGGTGGCGAAGTTGCAGGCGATATTGATGCGGTTGGTGAAGGTGTCACAAACGTTGCTGTTGGCGACCGTGTTCTGGCGATGACCGGCTTTGGCGGCTTTGCGACCGACATGTGTATTGACGCCGGTCGGGTCATGAAAATCCCCGACGCGATGCCATATGACGAAGCGTCATGTTTGGTGCTGACCTACGGCACCTCGCATCACGCGCTGAAAAACCGCGCTGAAATCAAGGCGGGCGAATCCTTGTTGATCCTTGGTGCTGCGGGCGGCGTGGGTGCTGCCGCGATTGAGCTGGGCAAAGCTGCCGGCGCCAAAGTAATCGCCGCCGTGTCGTCTGAGGAAAAAGCGCAGTTCTGTCGTGATTTGGGCGCGGACGAAACAATCGTCTACAGCCGCGATATGGACGACCGCGCCACGCAAAAAGAGTTCTCGAACCAGATCAAAAAACTTGCAGGCGGTGACGGTGTTGATGTCGTCTATGACGCGGTTGGCGGTGCATACGCTGAACCCGCCGTGCGCGCGCTGGCGTGGAAAGGCCGCTATCTGGTCGTTGGCTTTCCTGCCGGCATTCCGAAAATCCCGTTAAACCTGACATTGCTTAAGGGGTGCCAAATCGTTGGCGTGTTTTGGGGCGCGCACACCGCCCGCGAACCGCAAGCCCATGCCGAAAACATGGCCGATCTGTTCCGGATGTACGCAAACGGTCAAATCAAACCGCGCATCTCTGCCCGCTTTCCGTTGGAAAAGGCCGCTGATGCGTTGACCCTGATGCAGGATCGCAAGGTTCTGGGCAAAGTCGTGCTCGACGTTGCGTGAGCCTGAAAGGAAAGTAACATGACAAACCGACAAATCGTTATTGCGGAACTGCCCACCGATGCGCTGACGCCCGCACATTTCAAAGAAACCACAACGGATATGCCCACGGCGGGCGACGGTCAGGTGGTTCTCAAGGTCATTTTGATGTCCATCGACGCGGCCAACCGGTCTTGGATGAAAGGCGCAACATACCGCGCCGCCGTGAATGCCGGTGACCCCATGCCGACATATGCAATCTGCGAAGTCATCGAAACCAAGTCAGACCGTCTGGCCGTTGGTGATATCGTCGCGGCCGAGGCAACTTGGTCAGATTACATCGTCGCCGAGGCGCGCAAATGCGAAAAGCTGCCCAAGGTGCCGGAACTGTCCAACCTGATGTCGGTCTATGGCATCGCAGGCAAAACCGCGTTTCACGGGCTGATTTCCGTTGGCCAACCCATTGCAGGTGAAACCGTGCTGGTATCGGCAGCGGCGGGATCGGTCGGCGGCTATGTCGGCCAGATCGCCAAGGCGCTTGGGTGCCGCGTTGTTGGCATCGCGGGTGGTGCCGAAAAATGCAAATGGGTGAAAGACGAGCTCGGCTTTGATGAATGCATTGATTACCGCGCACCGGGTCTGTCCAAGGCGTTGCGTGCAACCTGCCCTGATGGGGTCGATGTGTATTTCGACAATGTCGGCGGCACCGTGTTGGAAACCGCGTTGTTCAGCATGAACGAAAAGGGTCGTATCGTTTGCTGCGGCGCGATCAGCCAATACGACACCGAAACACCGACCGGTCCGCGCAACTTGCCCGGTCTGGTCGTGGTCAAGCGTTTGCGCATGGAAGGCTTCATCGTGATGGACTGGGCCCATGACGATGCCAAAGCCCTGCGCGCGTTGCAGACTTGGGTCGCAAACGGCCAGATCAAGGTAACCGAAGACATTGTCGAAGGTCTGGAGAACGCCCCGCAAGCTTTGATTGGCCTGCTAGCGGGCGAAAACAAAGGCAAGCGTATGGTGCGCGTTGCCGCTGATCCAGCATAGGAGGAAGCCACCATGTCTGCACTGAAAAAGGCGGTTGAGCACAGCGAAACCCTGATCGGCACCGAAGTTGGGGTGTCCGATTGGATCACTGTGGATCAGGAAATGATCGACCAATTCGCGAAGACTACCCATGACATGCAATGGATTCACATTGATCCCGAACGCGCCGCTGCAGAAACCCCGTTTGGCGGCACCATTGCTCATGGTTTTCTGACATTGTCGCTGGCCAGCCGCTTTGCCTATGATTGCTTTAACATGATGCCGGGTCAGGTGATGGGCATCAATTATGGGATGAACAAGCTGCGGTTTTTACGGCCCGTCCCTGCCGGATCGCGCCTGCGTGGGCGGTTTACCCTGCAAAAGGTCACTGCGCGCAACGCAACCGACATGCTGCGGGAAAACCTGCTCACGGTCGAGATTGAGGGCGAGGAAACCCCTGCCCTGATCTGCGAATGGCTGGGGCTAGCCGTTTTCAAAGACTAGATCGTTTCGCATTTCGCAACAAAGGCCGCCTTGTTTGGGGCGGCCTTTTGCATTTCTGACGCCTAGGCTATTTACCTATTTGTCGGGGGCCGTCACCGCGGTGGATTGGGCAGTCAACGGCCCACATTGACCGCGCGCCTGATCGGGCAAAGGTTCCGCAACAGCGGGGCCAAGCTTGCGATACCACGCAAACGATAGACAGGCCGTCAGGCCCATGATCGGAATTAACGTGCCCATCGCAATCACGGCATTACCCATCAACGCACCCAGCGACCCCATAAGCAGGCCAGACCCCATCTGTATGAACCCCAGCAAAGATGCTGCAGACCCCGCGGCACGCCCGAACGGCGCAAGGGCGGCTGTCGACATGGCCGGCATCACAAATGCAATCCCAAAGGAATAAACCCCCACCGGAATCATCACATGCAGAAAGCTGGGCGGCCACATCAGCAGCGTCAAAGTCCCAACGCTGCCCAAGGCAACGAACATTAGGCCAGGGGCCACCAATGCGTTCGCGCCATATCGTCTCATCAGCTTGCGGCAGATCAGCGACGCCGCGAAAAAGCTGCCCGATTGCGCCAACATAGACGCCCCGAATTGCGCGGGGGACAGGCCGACCTCGTTCATCAAGATGAACGGTAGAAACGTCGCCTGCGCATAAATCGCACCCAACGCGCCCCCCATAACCAGTGACGCAGAAATGAAGTGCTTGTTCGTCAAAAGCATCTTGTAAGTGCGCCCAAGTGCTGGAAAATTTAGGCGCGATCGGTCGGGAACGACGGTTTCTTTCAGCGCAAAAATAACCACCGCAATGATACCAATGCCGAACAGCGTCATTAACAAAAAGATCGAACGCCAACCAAACAACGGCAGCATCAGACCGCCGATTGTGGGGGCCAACGCAGGCCCAAGCGCCAGAATAATACCGATCAAATTCATGATGCGCGACGACTGATCATCGGTGAACAGATCGCGCACCAACGCCCGTGAAATCGCGACCCCCACCGACGCGCCAAGACCTTGGACAAAACGCGCAGCCATCAAAACCTCGACCGAGGGGGACAACATCGCCGCCAGACTTGCAACGCAGTACAAACCCATGAAAGCAATGGTAACCGGACGCCGGCCCAATGCATCTGATAGCGGCCCCGCCACCAGTTGCGCACAGGCGAACCCCCCGAAATACAAGGTCAGGGTCAGCTTGATTACGGATTCAGTTGACCCGAAATGGCGCACCAGTTCGGTCATGGCGGGGGTGTATAGGGCCATGGAAACAGGCCCAATCGCCACCAGCATCGCGCCAATAATACTGACCCTGCGTTCTGTCATTATGGGGGCGGTCATGCCCTGTTATCCGGTTTCGAAACAGCAACGCGCGGGCCGTCAATATTGGCGCGCAGCTTGCGTGCTGTCTCAAGGAAAGCCTTCCAATCGTTGGGGCAAAGCCCGCTGGAAATCAGCTGCTCCGTCCGCTCCCCCGCCTGCGCGATTTGCGATAAAGTGTCTGCCGCTTTTGGTGTGAGCGTCACGATCTTCGCACGGCGGTCTTTCGGATCTGCCTCCCGCGCGACCAGCCCCTCCCCCTCGAGCCGGTCAAGAAAACCAGTCAAGCTCATCGGGGTCATGCCTAGGCTTTCAGCCAACAAATGCTGGCGCGTCGGGCCACAGCGGGCCATATGCGCCAGAACGCGGGCCTCGGCTGCCGTAACTGATAGCTGGCTCGCTTCGATTTCTCGGGCAAAAACGCCACGGGTGATCCGCGCAATATCATTAAACAAAAAGCCAAAACTATCGGTATCAATCGTCTTACGCATTAGGGGTCCACTATTCTGTTTGTAAGTTTGCCTTACTATATATCAGAATTAGCATCGGTGCCTTCCCTGTCAAATTTTATCGTTAACAATTAGAAAACAACGCAGCGTTCAACACCGCGCGGCCTATCCCATTAGCGTAAATCCGAAATTTCAAACCGGGACCGGCTGACAAAACGCTCCCCTGCTTTCAGCAGGCTTGAGGGAAAACTGGGTTGATTGGGCGTATCCGGCCAGAACTGCGGCTCAATCGCCAGCCCTGCGCAAGGTCCATATGGTTTGCCAAGATGCCCGTTGAAAGGCGCTGTATCGATATGACATCCGTTATAAATCTGCACGCCCGGCTGATCGGTTTGAACTTCTAATACAATACCTGATGCCTCTACCCGACAAGCGGTCTGCAGCGGCATGTCAGAAGACCCAAGACAAAAGTTATGATCCAGCACCGGGCCAATGTGACGTGGTTTGCGATAATCAAATGCGGTGCCCTCCACCGGCGCGGGGTCGCCAATAGGGATCTGCTCATCATCCACGGGTAAATATGTATCTGCGGGCACGGTCAGCAGATGATCCGACAGGTCGTTCCCGCCGGACAAATTCCAATATCCGTGAAAAGCTGGGCTAAAGAAAATATCCGCATCCGCCTGCCCAGAAATCTCAACCTCCAACGCCCCCGAAGCGGTCAAACTATAGATAACAGTCGCGCGGATATTGCCCGGAAAACCGCCCAAGCCATCAGGATGTTGCAGCGTTAATTCGCAAGCGGCGTCAGACACTTGGCTAAGGGACCAGTACCGATCGCTAAAGCCCGCGCAACCGCTATGCAGTGTCGTCTGACCGTTTTCATTCTTGTCCAAGTCAAAAGACTGGCCGTTAATCTGCATGCGGCCACCCGCAATACGGTTGGCCACAGGCCCGACAATGGCGCCGAAATAGTGCATTTGATCAAAATACGAATCAATCGTTTCGCCACCCAAGATCAGGCTGTGATCAATGCCCGCCACCCTGTAATCCTGAACTGTGGCACCCCAGGATAAAACCCGTGCGACAGCGCCGCCTAAGCGTAATTCACACGCTTTTACCTTTTTTCCATAGGGGTTTAAGCCGAAATTATAGACCATTAAGTCGCCCGTCTTTCTGCCGCAGCCTGCCAAAAATTATGCGCATACACATAGATTCCCTGATAAAGTATAAATATTGCCCATATTTTGACACGTTTCCCTTACAGGTTGTTAACACGTTTGGCGGGGCAGTGTTGCTTTGCTTGTTATATTTAGTGGGGCTAGTTAAATGAAAATTCTTGCGGTTGATGACGATCCAATCATCCTTGAACTGCTTGCGCATTTCATCGAGACAATGACGGAACACAAGCTGGTTATGGCCTCTTGTGCCGATGAAGCTATTGAAGTGATCAAAGCAAATGCACGCGCGCCTTTCGATTGCTTCTTGCTGGATATCCAAATGCCCGGAACAGATGGCATCGCCCTTGCTGGCAAAATTCGTGCGCTTGATAATTATGTCGATACGCCCATTCTGATGCTCACCGCGATGTCGGAAAAAGATTATATTGATGCGGCCTTTGCTGCAGGTGCCACCGACTATGTGACCAAACCATTTGAGATGTTCGAACTCAAGGCGCGGTTGGCACTTGTTGAACGTGCCTTTGCCGAGCGCGAAGCGCGCACAACCAAAATTTTCGCCGCTCAAAAAGTGAACCCGAACCAGGGTAAGGGCACACCGCCAATCGATCTTTTTGAACCGGTCGCAATCTATGAAATCGACAACATGATCGATTTCATGGCATTCGAAAATTATATCCGTCAGCTCAGCCGGAACGACCTGTTCGGTTCGACCGCCTTTGCGTTTACAATTCGCGGGATCGCCCAGTATCACGCGACGATGTCGCCGTTTGAATTCTATTCGGTTTTGACAGATGTTGCCGAAATCATTTCGGACACCCTTGGCGACGGCCAGTTCCTGATGTCCTACGCAGGAAACGGCACTTTCGTTTGCATCACAGAAAGCGGCTGGCAGCCTGATATGAAGGCGCTGGCCCTAAGTGTTAACCTCACCCTCGCCAAGACAGAACTGTTTGACAATCAAGGTCAGCGGATCGAACCGCGGGTTTGCGCCGGTGAGGCGATTAGGTTAATGTGGAAAACAAGCGCGACCGTTATGGACGCGATTTCCGCAGCGCATGCCTCGTCGGAAGAGTCTGTTGCTGCCCATGAGGATGCGCATAAAAATGCGTGGCAAATTGGTCTGACTGCATGATGCATCAAAAGCTTAAACTCCCAGGGATCGATCGTATCCGAAGTCGGTTTCTTGAGATGCTGAAGACGCGACAGATTTCAATTGCCGAATACACGTTGGTTGCTTGGGAAAGCCATGAGCTAGAAGAAGTTAACGGTGCGTTGGTAAGCGCACGCACATTGCTGCATCAGATCGCCGGCACTGCCGGTTCTCTTGGTTTTGAGGACCTAGGGAACGAAGCGCGAAGCATTGAGACCGAGATTGATGAGCATCTGAACGGACCCGATGCGGACCTTGCCATTTGTCCCGGTCCTTTGTTCTTTCACTTGGACGGCTTTGTACAGCTTTGCCAGACTGTTCTTGATGCCCAACCGGAAACAACGGTTGAGCCTTCTTAATCTACCCCTTTAATCAAGCACTGCTTTAATCTGGTCGCCCAATGTGATCGGGTCAAACGGCTTGCTGATCACGTCGACTGCACCAATCTGCCGTAACTCGTCCATCTCGTTTGGCTGTGCCCGCGCCGTCATAAAGATCGCAGGAATTTCGGCAAACTCTGGCCGTTCGCGCAACAGCTCCAATGTCTGACGGCCGGTCAATCCGGGCATCATCATGTCAAGCAGTAGAACATCAGGAATATAGTCGTTTGCCCGCGCCAGAGCGGCTTCACCGCTGTCACATTGGACAACTTCAAAACCGCCCGCCATTTCTAGCGCGAGATCCACGATTTCGCGGATCGACTCGTCATCCTCAACGTGAAGAATTTTTATCACCATTACCCTCCCAAGTAAAAAATCATCTGTTCTCTAGGGTTGGACCCGGCCACCTGGCAAAGTCTAAGCCCAAGGTTTCATTGAATTATGCCCCGTTTTCGGCAAAATTAATAACGCAATCGATAATGCGGTCCATATCAGCATGAGATTTCACAATGTGCTCACAAACGCGCTCATCTTTTGCGCGTATGCCGTCTGACGTCAGCACAACAATACGCGCATTTGGTTGTTTCTCGATAATTTCATCCAGCAAAATTGACGCGTCCCCATCCGGTACGGTCCAATCCAGAATGATCACATCCCACGTCTCGCCGGTTAGCAAGCTGCGGGTATTCCTGATCCGAGTCACGTTATGCACGTCAGCATAGGCGCCGATCCCGGCGCGGATGACTTCGGCGAAATCTTCGTCATCCTCGAGATGCAAAACCTTTAGCCGTTTGCCGGGCTCGGGGCGCGACGACCGCTGCAGCGCGGGCGTTTGTACCTCGGACGCCTGTGCAATCGGGCAGGTGAACCAGAACACAGTCGGGCCGTCAGGTTTGCTTTCAAAGCCGATTTCGCCGCCTTGCCGCCAGACAATCTCTCGGGTGATGTTCAGGCCCAGACCGGTACCACCTTTGGCACGTGTGTCCGATCCGTCTGCTTGCGAGAACCGTTGGAAAATGCGCCCTTTGAACGATTCAGGCACCCCTGCCCCGATATTCTGAACATAGACGATGGCAACATCATCCAGCTTTTCGACCGTCACCGTCACATCAGTATCGTCGTAAGAATACTTGCACGCATTCGAAATCAGGTTGGCCATGACCTGCATCATCCGTCCTGAATCCGCGACGACATACAGTTCTTCATCAGGCAAGATCAGTTCGAGCTTGGTCTTATGCGTGACGGCAAAGGGCATCATTTCGCTTTGGGCAGACCGGACCAACTCGCACAGCTCAACCTCGACCATGTTAAAGCTGATCTCGCCCGAGGAAATCTTTTCAAGGTCCAGAATATCATTCACGATATCGGTCAACCTGTCCGAATTCGATTGCGCGATCTGTACCAACCGCAGGGCCGATGCAGGCAGCTTGTCACGCGCGGCCATTTCAATCAGGCCCAATGCACCCTTGATGGATGTAAGCGGCGTGCGCAGTTCGTGGCTGACGGTTGAAACGAATTCGCTTTTGATCTGCTCGATCTTCTTTTTGTCGGTGATATCGACGACCTGGGCGATATACACATAGGATCCTATGTTTTTGTCATAGTTCCATGTGATGTTGAACAAGCCCCACCGGTGTCCACCGTTTTTGTGAAGGATTCTGAACTCCTCGCGATACACATCCTGGGTGCCCGCGTGCACGGTGCTTAGTACCGCGGCGATCATCCGGTCCATATCATCTTTGGGGATAATCCGGTCCAAATTGAAATCCTTGAGCATCTCAATATCAGAGTAGCCCGTCAGCTCGGTCAGCGCGGGGTTCACACCAATGAAAAAGCCACCGCTGTTAAGCGTCGCCATACCCACCGGTGCCGCCTCAAGCACAACGCGGAACCGCTTCTCGCTCGCCTCAAGCGCATTGCGGGAATGACGCAGTTCGGTCACGTCAGTTTGTGTGCCGACCATGCGCAGCGCTTTGCCGTCCTCGTCGCGCTGAACCACGACGGCATCCGATCTCATCCAGCGCCAGTTGTCGCCAAATGCCACGCGGTATTCAGCGATCGACCGGATTGTTTCACCTCGGATACACCTGCGATCGGCCTCTAGCAGCAGCGTCATATCATCCGGGTGGATCCGCTCCATGAACACTTCTTGAGGGTTGTCGATCTCTTGGTCGATATCCATGATGTCGCGCCACGTATGCGAGACGACCGACGTGCCGGTCTTAAGGTCAATCTCAAACACGCCGATTTGCGAGCCGGACAAGGCCGCGTCGAAGCGCTGTTTGGTGACCACCAACTCATCCGCTATTTCGACATCCGTGGTGACATCGCGCAAGATCACGGTGGTCCGGCGTTTGCCAGATGACGTGACCCAGCCGTTTGTATGCAAATCAAGAAACAATTCCCGCCCGGTCAGCGTGTGACCCAAGGCGTTATAACTTTGATGCGCGTCATCTTCCGAAAGCTCGGTCACAAAATCGGAAAAAGACAGGCCGTTCAGCCCATCGCGCTTGCCATCAAAGCAGTTTGTCGCCGCATGGTTGGCAAATACGATATTGCTGTCCTCGTCCAAAATCATCACGGCGACGACCGTATTCTCGACCAAAGACCGGTTTTCTTCCTCGCGGGCGTTGATCTTTTTCGCCCGCAAACTGGCGACCTCGGCTAGGCTTTCGTTTCGCAGTCGCAATGCACGCATCGCGAACGCCAACATCATAGAAAGCAGCAAACCGCCAAACAGCAAGAAATACGGCGCGCGCGTGGCGTGAACGCCGTTGAATAGGGCCGTGCTGTGATAGTGAAGCGTCCATTGGCGGCCGAACATATCCACGGTATAACTGGCAGTATAAAGCCTATCCATGTGCTCATGTTCATGGGTGCTATAAATCAACGCATCGTCGTCAATTGCGCTTCCATCATAAACTTGGAATTCAAACAGCCGCCCCTGCTGGGGATTCAATCCCTCCAACAGGTTACGCCCGACAAAAGGCGCATAGACCCAACCTTTAAAATCGTCAGCGTCAAAATATGGCCGCAACAAAAGAAAACCCGGTTGCGCCGTGTCATCCTGCACCAAAAGAATGCGCGGCGTTAACTGGGGCAGTCCTGTTTCGCGGGCACGGTTCGCGGCGTCGCGGCGTCCTTGCTCAAAACTAATATCTAGGCCGACCGCCGCCGCGTTGATGTCGGTTGGCGCAATATACTTGATGATATATTTTACGTCGCTGTCCGTTTCCGGATGTACGGTAAAATTCTCGACACCCGCTGCGCGCATACCGGCGACAAATTCCGGCACCTCGCCGGCGAGTACAGGTTCGATAAAGCCAATTCCGTTTATCCCCGGCAGGGTTTCTTTCAAGTTCAGACTGCTGGCAAATATCTCGAAATCATCGACTTCGATGCTTTCTGATGCCCGCATCATGCCCGCCGCGCCATTAAGACTTTGGAGATAGATATCCAAGCGCGTTCTTAGCGCCTGAAGAGCGATATCAGTAATGCGTTGAAACTCTGCATTGGCTGCCGCTTTGCCCATTCGTGAACTCTCGGCGAAGACCCCGAAGGTTATCAAAACACACAAGACCACCAAAATTATATCGAGACGTTTAAACAACCACTTAACCCATTTAATCTTGTGCCAGCACCCACAGCCCGGTGAAGCAAGGCGGACGTTATGCAGTTATAGGTTGTGCTAGACTCTCAAACAACCCAAAAGCCCCTGAATCGCAAGATATTGTTGCAAATGATGAAACAATGAGAGCCATAAAGATACCCCGCAAGCTTAAGAAGCCTCAGGATACACCAAAATCGCTCTAAAATCGTTAACGTTTGTCAGGGTCGGACCCGTCACAATCTGGCTGCCAACTTGTTTGAAAAAAGCATGTGCATCGTTGTTTTTCAATGCGTTAACAGGGTCGACGGGAACATTTTTGGCCTTGCTAAGGGTGCTCGGCCCAATACATGCGCCCGCAACCTCGTCCGCGCCGTCAACACCGTCCGTATCACAGGACAGCGCCCAGATATTTGGCGCACCGTCCAAAGCCAATGCCAATGCGAGGCAATACTCGGCGTTCGGGCCGCCGATACCATCGCCGCGCCGCGTCACGGTAAGCTCACCACCCGACAGCATCACGACAGGCGGATCACCTGCCTTCAGCTTGGCCTGTGTTGCACGTGCAAGTTGTGCGTGCTCGTGGGCGACATCGCGCGCCTCGCCTTCCAGATCATTGCCAAGCCGGACAACATCCAATCCCATCGAACGGGCGTGCTTCTCGGCGGCATCCAGCGACTGCTTGGGGGCTGCGTAAATCTGGTTCGTCACACGGGACAGTCGCGTGTCCCCGGGCGTGACCACCTGCGATCCCTGCGCAAGTGCGGCGCTGACAGAAGGCGGCACCGCGATATCCCACTTGTCCAAGATGGCCAGCGCATCCGTGACCGTGCTGGCGTCACCCACCGTCGGCCCCGATCCGATCATCGCCATATCGTCACCCGGCACGTCGGAAATCATCAATGCCAACATTTGCGCGGGGTACGCCGCCGCAGCAAGCTGCCCGCCTTTGACGCGGGACAAATGCTTGCGCACCACGTTCATCTTTTGGATCGGCGCGCCAGACGCCAGCAGACTTTGGTTGACCTCCTGTTTCTCGGCGAGCGTTATTTCACCCGAAGGTACCACCAACAAAGCCGACGCGCCGCCTGAGATCAACGCCAAAACAAAATCACCCTCGCCCAAGCCCTCTAGCAACGCAATCATACGCTGTGTGGCTGTGACCCCCGCCTGATCCGGTACAGGATGCGCCGCCTCGACGATCTCGATCCCCTG
The DNA here is from genome assembly GCF_964021855.1 of uncultured Sulfitobacter sp. NCBI lineage: Bacteria > Pseudomonadati > Pseudomonadota > Alphaproteobacteria > Rhodobacterales > Roseobacteraceae > Sulfitobacter > uncultured Sulfitobacter sp. The sequence continues at coordinate 13,844 of NZ_CAXHZD010000007.1, read as the reverse complement.
ACAGGGCCGCGCATATCCATAGCGGGTGATCACCAGCCCCTCGCAGGGGCCCCATTCGGCCTCGACCGCCTCGGCCATGCGCGCGCTGGCTTTGCCTGCGCCGATCACCACAACCCGCCCCGCAGGGCGCGACGGCAAAAACCGCGCCAGACTTTGCATCGGGTCGGCCACTTCGACGGCAACATCGAACAAGTCGCGCAAAAGCGTTTCTGGGGTGATCGTTGCCATCGCTTTACCTAAAACCCCACCGCGCAGCCGTCTTTGCGGTGGTCAGACCCGGCGACATACCCGTCACCCTGCCGCGCAATCAGCTGCGCACCGCCAAAGCCAAAGGCGTTATCAGGTGCTTCACGAGTGATCTTGTGGCCCATGCTTTCCAGCGCGGCGACGGTCTCATCCGGCATGGTACTTTCCACCGCCACCTCAACCCCCGCGACAAAGCGCCAGCGCGGCGCATCACTGGCAGCTTGGGGCGATTGCCCATGCACCATCATCCGCGTCACCATTTGCACATGCCCCTGCGCCTGCATCGGCCCACCCATGACGCCAAAGCTCATCAGCGGGGCACCATCTTGCATGACAAAGCCGGGGATAATCGTTTGGAACGGCAGTTTGCTTGGCCCGATCTGGTTTGCGTGACCGGGGGTTTCTACAAACCCTGCCCCGCGATTTTGCAGGCTGATCCCTGTATCAGGCACAACAACGCCCGACCCAAAACCCATGTAGTTCGATTGGATCAACGACACCATTTTGCCCGACGCATCCGCCGCCGTGATATAAACCGTGCCGCCATGCTTTGGCGCGCCTTCAACAGCGGTTTTCGCCTTGTCAGGGTCAATCTCTGCCGCCCGCCGTGCCAAATACGCAGGGTTCAACATCTCGCTGGGGGTCACATCCATATGGGCGGGATCCGCTACAAACGCTTCGGCGTCGGCAAGGCCCAGTTTGATCGCTTCGATCTGCAAATGCAGCGCTTGCGGGCTGTCGGGGGCGTGGCTTGCAAGATCGAAATGACCCAGAATACCAAGCGCGCTAAGCGCGGCAATGCCCTGCCCGTTTGGTGGAATTTCATGCAAGGCCACGCCAGCATAGTCTTGGCTCAAGGTGCCGCACCAATCGGGGCTATGATCAGCCAAATCAGACATCGCCAAGGCCGACCCGTGGCGCGCTGCATCCGCAACGATCTGTTCAGCCAGAACACCGGTATAGAAAGCAGCACCTTTGGTTTCGGCAATCAGCTTTAGCGATTTCGCCTGCGCGGGGTTGCGAAATATCTCGCCTGCTTTCGGCGCGCGGCCATTGGGCAAAAAGCATTCTGCGAACCCCGGTTGCTGGCCCAAAGCCTTGCCCGCAATCTCCCAAAGCCGCGCGATAATCGGCGACACGGGGAACCCGTTTTCGGCATAGTCTATTGCAGGGCCAAACAGGGTTTCAAACGGCAACGCCCCGAACCGATCGGACAGCGCAACCCAGCCTGATACCGCCCCCGGCACCGTCACGCTGCCCCACCCGCGTTCTGTCACTTGGGTCGCCGTCAACCCCGCTGGCGATCTGCCCGACGCGTTTAACCCGTGCAGCGCGTCGCCATCCCACAAAATCGCGAATGCGTCACTGCCAAGGCCATTGCCCGACGGTTCAACAACCGTCAGCGCAATCGCGGCAGCAAGGGCCGCATCAATGGCGTTTCCGCCCTTGTACAGCATCGAAAGCCCGGCTTGTGCGGCCAAAGGTTGCGATGTTGCGACCACATTACGGGCCAGCAAAGGACCGCGGCGAATATCATAGGGTGTATCAAATTTCATACCCCATCCTGCGACCGGAATTATGCCGGACGCAAGCAGATAAATCGCATATTATGGCAGTTCAGAAATGATGCGGTTTCCCGCACCCAACTTATGCAGTCTGATCAATCAACCGCTGGCGCGCCGCTGCATATTCAGTCGCAAAGCGTTGAACCAATTCGGCTGCGGGCACCACTGACTTAACAGCGCCAATGCCCTGACCTGCGCCCCAAATCTCTTTCCAGCTTTTGGGTTTTTCACGGTCGGTCCCGAAATTCATATTCGACGGATCTGACCGCTCAAGGTTGTTGGGGTCCATGCCTTGCGCCTCGATCGACGGCTTGAGGTAGTTGCCCCAGACACCGGTAAACAGGTCGGAATAGACAATATCCGATGCGCCTGAATCCGCGATCATCTGTTTGTAGCGTTCATCTGCATTGGCTTCCTTGGTCGCGATAAATGCAGACCCGGCATAGCCGCCATCAGCACCCATCGCCTGCGCCGCCAGCAAGCTGGCACCACTTGCGATGGCACCGGACAAGAACAACGGCCCATCAAACCATTCGCGAATTTCCTGGATCAAGGCCAGCGGCGACAACGCGCCCGCATGCCCCCCTGCCCCGGCCGCCACTGCGATCAGGCCATCGGCCCCTTTTTCAATCGCCTTATGCGCAAAGCGGTTGTTGATCACATCATGCAACACCACGCCGCCCGCACCATGGGCCGCATCGTTCAGCCAGTTTTGCGCACCCAGCGACGTGATCCACAACGGCACCTCGTGCTTCACGCAAATTTCGACATCGCGTTCCAGCCGCGCGTTCGATTTATGCACGATCTGGTTCACCGCATAGGGTGCCGCCGGATTGTCGGGGTTTGCTTGGTTGTGACGGTCCAGCTCTTCTTTGATGCGGGTCAGCCAGCGGTCCAGCTCGATCGGTTCGCCTTCGGCCTCGCGGGCGTTTAGCGCCGGAAAACTGCCGACGATCCCGGCCTTACATTGGGCGATTACCAAGTCTGGGTTCGAGATGATAAACAGCGGGCTGCCAATCAGCGGAATGCGCAGAGTGTCGAAAATTGCGGGTAGCGTCATGGGGGTTCCTCCGGGAAGCGTTCTTTTGCCTGCAACTTGTCAGGGCTTGGCTGCTTAGGGAATGACAAACGTTGCGTCCGCTATCCCCCAAGCGCATCATTTCGTCTAAACGGCCTCGATGATCGTGACGTTGGCGATGCCGCCGCCCTCGCACATGGTTTGCAACCCGTATTTCTTGCCCCGCGCATGCAGGCTGTGCACCAGCGTCGTCATCAACCGCGCCCCCGACGCCCCCAACGGATGGCCAAGCGCAATCGCACCACCGTTTACGTTCAGCTTTTCAGGATCGGCACCGGTGTGTTTGAGCCACGCCATCGGGATCGGCGCAAAGGCTTCGTTCACCTCAAACAGATCAATATCGTCGATCTTCATCCCTGCGCGTTCCAACGCACGGTCCGTGGCGGGCAATGGTTCTTCTAGCATGATCACAGGATCACCCGCCGTCACCGTCAGGTTCACAATCCGCGCCTTGGGGGTCAGGTTGTATTTTTTCAACGCCGCTTCGGACACGACCAACACGCCTGCAGCACCATCGCAAATCTGCGACGCATTCGCGGCCGAGATCATGCCGTTCGGGTCCAGCAGCTTTACGTTTGAAATAGTCTCTAATGTGGCATCATCGCGAATGCCCTCGTCGCGGGTATGCATGCCGCCTTCGACGGCCAGCGGCACGATTTCAGCATCAAACGCGCCCGCATTACTGGCCTCCGTTGCCCGGCGGTGGCTTTTCAATGCAAAGCTGTCCAGTTCCTCGCGGTTAAACCCGTGCTTTTGCGCGACCATCTCGGCCCCGATAAACTGGCTAAAGTTCTTGGTGCCATAGCGTTCCGCGATACGGTCACTAAACGGCCCCTCGCCCAAACCCGCCTTGGCGTGCAAGGTCACGTTCGACATCATCGGCACGCGGGTCATGCTTTCGACACCCATGGCCACCACCACATCTTGCGTACCGGACATGACCGCTTGGGCCGCGAATTGCACCGCTTGTTGCGAACTGCCGCATTGCCGGTCGATCGTCACGGCGGGCACCGATTGGGGCAGCTTGGACGCCAGCACACAGTTGCGCCCAAAGGCGAATGATTGCTCCCCCGCTTGGGTCACACAGCCCACGATCACATCGTCGATGATTGCCCCATCAATGCCACTGCGCGCAACCAGTGCGTTCAACACTTCGGCCCCCAGATTTGCCGGATGCCAGTCCCGCAAAGCACCCCCGCGCCGCCCACCAGCCGTGCGAACTGTTTCAACGATATATGCGTCAGCCATGGTTTTCCCCTCCCGGAAAGATCGTTACTTCGGTGCCATACGGATCGCGCCATCAAGGCGGATCGTTTCCCCGTTCAGCATCGGATTGTCGATGATTGCGCCAACCATTTTGGCGTATTCCGATGGGTCACCCAAACGGCTGGGGAACGGCACTTGTGCGCCCAGCGACGTTTGCGCCTCTTCGGGCAGGCTGGCCAGCAGCGGCGTCAGGAACAGACCCGGCGCGATTGTCATCACGCGGATACCATAGCGCGCCAGCTCGCGGGCAATCGGCAGGGTCATGCCCACAATACCGCCCTTGGACGCGGCATAGGCGGCTTGCCCGATTTGTCCGTCAAACGCGGCAACCGACGCGGTGTTGATGATCACGCCGCGTTCTTCCCCGATGGGGTCAGCCTTGTGCAGCGCCGCCGCGAATTTCGACAAGACGTTGAACGACCCCAAAAGGTTGACGTTGATTACACTGGCAAAGCTCTCCAGCGGCAGCGCGTCGCCTTCGCGGCTGACAACCTTGGCCGGTGGTCCGATGCCCGCACAGTTCACCAAGATACGCGCCTTGCCATGCACACCTTCGGCATCCGCAATCGCGGTCGCCACGGCGTTTTCATCTGTCACATTGACCTTGAAAAAGGTGCCGCCAATCTCGGCGGCTTTGGCCTCGCCCATCTCGGCGTTCATGTCAAAGATCGCGACCTTGGCACCGGCCTTGGCCAGCATTTCAGCTGTAGCGCCGCCCAAACCAGATGCGCCGCCTGTTACAATTGCCGCTTGCCCTTGAAGTTCCATAGTCTGTCTTCCCCCTGGCAGCCTGCGCCGCCCCCGATATTGAATTTGACGGGAATGTTGCGCGGGGCGCGGGGGAATTCAATCGAAAAGCCGGAAAGATGCAGAATAATACGCAGCCCGCTACTGGACTACCTTGGCCCCTTGGGCAATCGTCGGCGGCGCATTATTCAGCTGCTCAATCGCAAAACCGGCAGCCGCTTTATACCGCGCCATAAAGGCGTTGCGTTCTTCCTCGGGGACCACATCATTGATGTCGGTAAACTCACCTCCGCAGCGATCATTCACCATGTTCAACAGGCCAAACGGCCCTGCCCCACGGTTGCGCAGGATCAGCTCTGACACAGGGCCGCACAGCGCGTCATCATATGCTTTCAACGCGGCGGGTGTTACACCATGCTCCAGCATAAACGCCCCGATTGTGCGGGCATCTATGATCGCCTGGCTGGCCCCGTTTGACCCGGTCGGGTACATCGCATGGGCGGCATCCCCCATCAACGCCACAGACCCATCGACCCAAGTCTCAACTGGATCACGGTCGATCATCGGGTTTTCATAGGCAATCTCGGCACCGTTCAACAACGCAGGCACATCAAGCCAATCATAGGTCCAGCCCTCGAAATGATGGATGAAATCCGAAACCTTGGCGGGCTTGTACCAGCCGCTTTTACGGTCTTCGGTTTCGTCAAACGTGACTTCGGCGATCCAGTTGATATCGGCATAGCCCTGATCATCCACCTGCGAAATCGGATAGATCACCATCCGTTGCAGATGCGTGCCCAGCCCGATAAAAGACGATCCCGTCCGGCTGGGTTTCGCCCGCGTCGTACCGCGCCACATCAATGCACCACCCCAATGGATCGGCGGCTGATCGGGGTGCATCTGCGCGCGGATCGCCGAATGAATACCATCCGCACCAATCAGCAACGTGCCTGTTTCAACGCTCTCGCGGCCATCGGCGTGGGCGATCTGTGCGCTGACTGTTCCGTCGTCATTTTGCGTGTAACCAGTGACCTTTGCCCCCAATTGCACGGCATCGCGGCCAGCGCGTTCAATCAGCGCGTCATACATCAGCATATGCAGCTTGCCCCGGTGTGCCGCGTATTGCGGCCAGTTATAACCCGCTTCGGTCCCGCGCGGTTCGGCGTATATTTCCTGCCCCTGCTGCCCGACCAAAGCCCATTCACGCGCGGGCAATCCGACCTGATCCAGATCGGCGGCGGTGATGCCCATATCAAACAACTCGCGCACGGCGTTTGGCTGGATATTGATCCCGACGCCCAAGGGCTTCAGTTCGCGCACCGATTCAAACACCGTGCAGCGCACGCCAATCTGATCAAGCGTCAAGGCAAGGGCCAGCCCACCAATGCCACCACCAGCGATCAGGACATGGGGTTGGGACATAATACTTACCACCTTTGAAAAAATTTAGGATGTGTTAGCAGATCACCGCGACGGGTCAAACCCGCCCTCGACGCCCACCGCCTTGTTCGCCAATGCGATAAACTGCGCACGCTCGGCATCCGATAGCCCGCTCAGGATGTCGCTTTGCAGGTCACTGATAATCGGCGCGGCCTTTCGCAAAATCGCCCTCCCCCGCCCCGTCAACGCGACCTGCCGCGCGCGTTTATCCTCGGGGTTGATACTGCGGGTGACCCAGCCTTTACGCTCCAGCCGGTCAACCACACCGCCGATGGTCGCCCGATCATAGGCGATGTGATGCGCAAGGCGGGCCTGATCGATGCCGGGCGTGTCGTGAATCGTCTGCAGGGCCGCAAACTGCACCGACGTCATATCGATACCCGCCGCCTTCATCCCTTCAGAAAACGTGGCGGTCGAAAGCTGGTGCAGCCGCCGGATCAGATGGCCGGGCATCGCGGTTAAGGGCATGTGTCACCTCTAATTGATATGTATACTTATCATATTGACGCGGTCATGAAAGACCTCTTATAGTAAGTGTACTTATTAATCTGGAGGGGCAAGATGCAGTATCACCTGAATGGCTTTCGCACCGGCAGCCCCGACATCGCGCGCCCCATCGGCACCGGCCATCCCACCACGCCCCCGGCACAGGTCGACGTGTTGATCGTTGGCTGCGGCCCCGCCGGGCTGACCCTTGCGGCGCAGCTGTCCGCTTTTGGCGATATATCGACCTGCATCATCGACCAGAAATCCGGCCCGTTACAAATGGGTCAGGCCGATGGCATCGCCTGCCGCTCGGTCGAGATGTTCGAGGCCTTTGGCTTTTCCGAACGGGTCCTGCGCGAGGCCTATTGGGTGAACGAAACAACGTTCTGGAAACCTGACCCTACGCAGCCCGACCATATCGCCCGCAGTGGCCGTATCCAAGACACCGAAGACGGGCTGTCGGAAATGCCCCATGTGATCCTAAGCCAAGCGCGGGTGCATGATTTCTACCTTGATGTGATACGCCAAGGCCCGCGGCGGTTGGAACCGCATTATGATCGCAAATTTATCAGTCTGACCCGCGACGACAGCGCCGATTATCCCGTCACCGTGACCATTGAACACAAGCCCGACGGCCCGGACCCTGTTATCGAGACGATCCATGCCCGCTATGTCATCGGTTGCGATGGCGCGCGCAGTGGTGTGCGCCGCGCGATTGGGCGCGATCTGTCTGGCGATGCCGCCAATCAGGCATGGGGCGTTATGGATGTGCTGGTCGAAACCGACTTTCCGGATATCCGGCTGAAATCCGTGATCCATTCCGCCACTGAGGGCTCCGTTCTGATCATCCCGCGCGAAGGCGGATATCTGGTGCGGCTTTATATCGAGCTGGACAAGCTGAACCCGGATGAGCGCGTCTCGCAGAAAAACATCACTGCACCGCAACTGATCGCCGCCGCCCAGCGGATCATGGCCCCCTATACGTTAGAGGTGAAAGAAATTGCGTGGTGGTCGGTGTACGAGATCGGCCAACGCCTGTGCGACCAGTTTGATGACGCTGAAAACGATACCGACCCACGGGTGTTTATCGCAGGCGATGCCGGTCACACCCACAGCCCCAAAGCCGGGCAAGGCATGAATGTCTCCATGGGCGATGCGTTTAATCTGGGCTGGAAACTGGCGGCGGTCCTGCGCGGGCAATCTGCCCCCGCACTCTTGCACAGCTATTCCTCTGAACGTCAGGCCATCGCGCAGGAGCTGATCGACTTCGATCGCGCCTTTGCCAAGATGTTCAGCGCACGGCCTAAGACAGCGCAGGATGCCGGGCAAGACACGGTCGATCCCGCAGAGTTTCAGCGCTATTTCCAAAAGCAGGGCCGCTTTACCGCCGGAACCTCCCTGCATTACGGCCCCTCCGCACTGATCAGCGATGCGCGGCACCAACATCTGGCAAAAGGGCTGGTTGTGGGTATGCGTTTTCACTCAGCGCCCGTGATCCGCGTTGCAGATGCAAAACCGGTGCATCTGGGGCATATGTTAAAGGCGGATGGCCGCTGGCGTATTCTGGCATTCGCTGGGCAAGACGACGATTTGCAGGCGCTATGCGGCTATTTAGGGTCGAAATCCTCGCCCATCGTCAAAATGACACCCGATGGTGCTGACATCGATTCCGTCATTGATCTGCGGGCCATTTATCAAACCCAGCACCGCGATATCGACCTGCGCAGTCTGACACCGCTGCTGCTGCCCCAAAAGGGGGAACATCGCCTGACGGATTATGAAAAGATATTCAGCGCTGATCCGTCATCCGATATTTTCGACATGCGTGAAATCGACAGGGCAAAGGGCTGCATCGTGATCGTGCGACCCGATCAATATATCGCCGAAATTCTACCCTTGGACGCATATGGTGAATTGTCGGAATTTTTTGAAAGGGTCCTGACGCCTTAGGCCCCTCACCCCGGTTTTTGCGCCAATTGCCATTTGATCCGCACAAACCCCATTTGCAGCGCGAGCCCCACGAAAACGAACCCCATGTCAAAGATCCACGGATCGTAAATCAACGCCGCTTTGATCGACTGACCCAGTATGGACAACACCGTCCCAAGCGCGAAACAGGCCAGCCCAAACCGCCCCATCAGCTCAACGGGCCAGACCCAACGGCTGGCCGACAGGCGCAGAACCCACGTTTGCGTCGACAGGAAATAGACCAGCGCCAAAAGATGCAGCAACCGCGGCGCAGCAAGGAAGGTTTTGTCGAAACTTGTGATGTAGAAGGGAAAGCCGTGGTCGCGCAGGAACGAAAGACCGGCCCGACCATAGAACTGAACGATATCAATTTTCATCCACGCCAGAACAAAGACCAAAAACGCCAGCGACATCCATTTCGCCCACGCTGCATTCGGCACAAGCCGCCTGCCGGATTTCAACCGCATCCCGGTGGCCAGACCAATCGCAAATAGAAACTGCCACGCAAACGGGTTAAAAAACCACCCGCCCGGGTTGGGAAACGCAGGGATATTCAGCCGGGTTTCGCCAGTAACAACCCACAACAACAACGACCCACCCAGCATGACCCACATATTGCGTTGCGCGACCAAGATCATGACCGGCGTCATTAGCAGCAAAGCCGCATACATCGGCAGGATATTCAGATACCCGAACTGATGCCCCAAAGTGGCAATGCCGATGGTAGCCTGAACAGGTGCCTCGATCCACGGGGCGACATTGTTGATACCCCACATCTTTTCAGCACCAAACCAATACGCGGACCCCATCATAATCGCCAAGCTGATCATCGTAATGACCAAATGCACCGAATACAGCGTCCACGCGCGACCCCAGCATTTCACCACCGCCCGCCAAAGCGGCAAGCGCACAAATGCCATCGGATAGGCCAAGCCTGCCGCCATGCCGGACATAAACACGAACCCCTCGGCCGCGTCAGAAAAGCCGAAGTTGCGGTTTGTAAAGACCTCAAGCGGATTGCCCGGCACGTGGTTGATGAAAATCATCACCAGCGCCAAGCCGCGAAAGAAATCAAGACGCGGGTCGCGCGCGGACACAGGGTGGCTGGCTAGGGGCATGGGTGCAGACATTTCAGGCTGGAACAGGCGCGGAATGCGCAGCGGGCGAGGCGAATGAAACCGGGGTTTGCGCCCATTGGCCCATGATCCGATGATGATCCGCAATGACACGCGGCAAGGACAGTTCTTCTGGTGTGGCAAAAACCACCCCGTCCGAGGGCTGCGATGTGAACCAGATCACCACAGGTGCCAGCAGCAGCGGAATACCAATCGGCAACACCCAAAGCAGCAGGTTAGCGGCGAAACTATAGGTCAGGAAAATAACCCCAATCCCCCAAAGCTGTATCCACCACCCCGCGGCAAAGGCCTCGGTCAGGGTCAACCGACCATCGCCGCGGGTTTGCGCGGGCCAACCGCCGTCACGCCCGCTAAGCACCTGAAGCACGGCGCGGGTTTGCCACATCAGCATGATCGGCGCATTGATCGACGACATCACCAATTCCCGCAGCATCCCCCGTAGGGCGGTCAGCGCCCCGCCAAATTGCGACACCCGCCCACGCAGGGCAGCATCCAAAAGGATCAGCACCTTGGGAAGGACCAGCAAACCAAACACCCCAACCGCAACACCGACCGCTTTTGAGGTTTGATCAGACGGGAAAACCGGAAACAGTTGAAAGGGTTCTGGGAAAAAATCAGGTTCGGGCGCGGTTGCCGTGGCGTATAGATTTGACGCTAAGAACATCATCCAGAACAGCGGCGCAATATAGCTGAGGATCCCTTGGAACAGCGCAAACCGCGACCAGGCTTTCAACCCCGGCGCGGAAATCACGCGGACATGTTGCAGGTTTCCCTGACACCAACGCCGGTCACGCTTGGCAAAGTCGATCATGTTTTCCGGCCCTTCTTCAAAGGAACCTTCAAGATCGGGATCGACACGCACCACCCAGCCAGCACGCGCCAGAAGGGCGGCCTCGACATAATCATGGCTTAGGATATGGCCGCCGAAGGGGGGTGGGCCAGACAGTTCGGGCAATGCGCAGCTTTCGGCAAAGGCGCGCACACGGACCAAGGCGTTGTGCCCCCAAAACGCCCCCGTGGCCCCCTGCATCGCGGCCTGCCCTTGGGCAAATACGGGCGAATAAAACCCGGCCGCAAACTGCATCGCACGGCCAAACCGGGACCGCGCGCCAATAATCCGTGGCAAGGTCTGCAGCAGCCCCAGTTCTGGCGCGGCCTGCATCCGGCGCACCATCTCCGCTATGGTCGCCCCTTCCATCAAACTGTCCGCATCCAGGATCAGCGCAAAATCGTAATTCGCCCCAGAGGTTTCAAAGAATTCCTGAATATTGCCAGCTTTGCGCCCAGTATTGCGATGGCGACGGCGATAGAAGAACCGTCGTGCTTTGCCGTTAGCCTTGCGGGCATCCTGCTGGCGGTCCTCCCACAGATGAACAAACCAGCGTTCCTCCTCGGCCGCCACAGCGGCATCTTGGGTGTCTGACAGGATCGCGAAATCAAAATGATCCGTCAGCCCAAGGCGTGCGATGGCATCATCCATCGCGGCCACGCGGGCGAAAACAGCGCCGGGGTCTTCGTTATAGACGGGCATAAGGATTGCCGTGCGGCTAGTAATCGGCGTTGTCATCGGGGCAGCAGCGCGACGCATGGCGATCAGCCCCTCGACCGATTGCATCGCACCCCAAGCCAGCCAAAACGTCGTGATAAACACCAACGCGGCGCGCACCCCGTCGACCAGCTGATAGCCATCCGCCGAACCGAACTGCAAAAACAGCGCAGCCGCACCGGTGCCAAGGCCAATGCTCATCACCAATGCAAAGACACGCGCCGAAAGCACGCTGCCCGAAAAGGATTTAGCGTTCATTTACGAGCGGCCACGCGCCACAAAGCCAAAGCTGTGCGCGATGACAGACATCACCCGCCGCAACCCGCGTTCCGCGCTATCGACAACGGTGACGCGCGGCAGTTCAATCACCTGCCGTGGCATCGCCAAGGGGGCATCGGGCAAGGCACCATCGCGCAAGATTGCCGCTTTGCGGAGTTCAAACGCAGAGAGGTCGGATCGTGAATTCATAGCACTCTGGGTACTCATGCGCGCATCCATTGATAAATCCATGTTTCGGTCAGCTTCCGACCAAAACCCGCGACATGGGCAACCAGTTCCACAAGACGTTCATTTCCGCCATCAACATCGATCACAAGCCGCCATTTGGTGGTGTTTTCGATCTTGGACAGGGCAATGTGCTGGATTTTACCGTGCGACAGGGTCACCACAGGCTCCATCTCGGCATCTGGCGGCAGATCGGCCATCAGGCCACCGTCAAAATCGATCACAAACTTGCGCAGCGATGCTTTGGCACCAGAGACACCCGACGTCCCCCCCTGCCCCGCCAGCGTGTTCACAATCCACGCGCGGTCGCCGTCACGGTTGGTGCCAAGTGTCCCCCACCGCAAACGATATGAATATTCGCGGCTTTCGCCAGCGCGCGGTTTTTCCGACGGCACCCAAAAGCTGACGATGTTGTCATTGCCTTCAAGGTCGGACGGGATTTCAACCAACCGTATCGCACCCGCACCCCACTCGCCCTTTGGTTCGACCAAAACCGACGGGCGATCTTGGTATTGCGCGCCTGCATCTTGGTAATCAGTGAAATCACGGTCGCGCTGGATCAGGCCAAAGGACTTGAGGTTCGGTTCGTTCAGATAGGTGCTGGCCAGACGCGGCGGATTATTCAGGGGCCGCCACAAGACGTCACCATCGGTGCGCACCACCATCAACGCATTGCTGTCATGGACCTGAGGGCGATAATCATCGAATGTATCGCTGTTCTTTTCATCGAACAGGAACATCGATGTCAGCGCGGCCACGCCCAACTGTTCCACATCCTTGCGGAAATGCAGCTTGGCCGTGACGTCGATGGTTGTTTCAGCGCCCGGCCGGATCACAAAACGGTAGGCCCCCGTGCAGGACGGGCTGTCGAGTGCGGCATACACCACGACGTTTTCCTGCCCCGCCTTCGGGCGTTCCAGCCAGAATTCGGTGAACCGTGGGAATTCCTCTTCGCGGCCAAGGCCTGTGTTGATCGCAAGCCCCCGCGCCGACAGGCCATAGCTGCTATCCCGCGCCAAGGCGCGGAAATACGACGCGCCGACAAAGGCGATCAGCTCATCAAACATATCGGCCCGGTTCAGGGGCGTGTTCAGGCGAAACCCGGCGACGCCCGGCAATTGCGCATGCTGCGGCACCCGTGGGGCAAGGTCTTCGTAATACAGAAAATCATCCGTGGAAAAGCCCATCGGCGTTTGCACCCCGTCCACGACCTCGTGAATGGCGACGGTTTGCTTGTACAGCCACCCCGGGTGAAAGGCGTGCAAACGGAACAACCCACCATCATCCTGCCACCGCGACCGTTTCGGATCGAACTGGATTTTGCGGTAATCATCATAATCAAGGTTTTCGATGACCTCTGGCGCGTCACCGCTTGGCACATACTCAGCCTCAGACGCCCGTTTCATCTGCGCGTCGAGCCATTCAAACGAGAACGGTTGCGGCACCGCGGGCGCTGTTGGTTCAACAGCGGCCTCACTCTCGGTCGCCACGATATCCTGCGCCATTGCACCGCGCGACAACGCAATGACAGCGACAGAACTGCCAAGCGCGCCCAAGAGGCTGCGGCGGGTCAGAGGGAACAGATCCTGCTTAGGGGATCCAGGTTTATTTAACATTGAAACCCAATAACTTAGTTAAAGAAAGATGGCCCAAGCCCAAACGACTCAGTCGCAGGACAAATCCATGTTAGATGATCCATTATGTCCGGTTTCGATGCGCCGCCACAGAAATATGCAGAACCGATTGAGAACAAGCGAGTTTTCGCAAATCCGCCCCGTCTGAACAGGCGAGTTTCGGCACGTATGGGCAAGTATCCACACCACCGGGGTTATAATCGCGGGGAAACGTGCCACGTTATCCGT
>NZ_CAXHZD010000006.1:0-167389 GCF_964021855.1 uncultured Sulfitobacter sp. | reverse complement strand
CCTCCTGTGCGGGCGTACTGGCTTGTGTGTCTTGTTGGTCGACCGAAACTTCGGTTTCCTCTGTATTTGTCGCTTCGGGCAGTGGTGAAAGTTCGATCATGATGACAGGCGGCGGGGCATCTGCAGGTAGCGTGGGTGTTTCCTGCATGGTCCACGCCGTAATGCTTCCGTAAGCAACTATTACCGTTGCAAATGCGCCCGCCCAAAGGATCAGATCGGTAAACAATATGTCTTGATAGTTTTGCGAGGCCTTACTCATCACGATCTACTTCAGTAGTGTCCGCGCCTGTTGCGCCGCCTTCTGATATAGCCTGATCGACCGGATGCATCTGTTCTAATCCAACCAAAGCGATCTTGAGATACCCGGCCTGCCGCAGCAGATTCATCACCTCCATAAAGGTGCCATAGTCTATCGCCTTGTCCGCCCGCAGGAAAATGCGGGTGTCATGATCCCCCTCGGTAACGCGTTCGACTTCACCCGCCAGTGCGTCGCGCGTCACGGGTGTTTCCCCCAGCGACAGTGCTCCATCAGCCTGCACAGTCAGATACAGCGGTTCATCCGGACGTTGGGCAGGTTTGGCTGCCGCGCCCGGCAAATCTACCGCCACATCGACAGTCGACAGGGGGGCGGCCACCATGAAAATGATCAAAAGCACCAACATGACATCAATGAATGGCGTGACATTGATCTCACTGTTTTCAATCAGATCGTCTGCGTTCTCTCTGAGCTTGGCAGCCATTGTCTATACCGTCGCTGCTGGCAATGCCCGGCGGTCAAGATCACGGCTGACCAACCGTTCAATCCGTTCACCGGCATCGCCCAAGGCCAATCGATACCCCGCGATGGAGCGTGCAAATAGGTTATAGATTACCACCGCTGGAATTGCCGCGACCAAGCCGATGGCCGTCGCCAATAACGCCTCGGCGATGCCCGGCGCAACCACGGCAAGGTTGGTTGTGTTGCTTTCTGCGATCGAAATGAACGCGTTCATGATGCCCCAGACCGTACCAAACAGCCCAACGAAAGGTGCGGTCGATCCGATGGTTGCCAATACGCCAGTGCCCCGCGCCATGCGGCGGCCCGCCTGTGCCTCGATCCGACCAAGCGCGGCACCGACGCGTTCCTTCAGCCCGCTACCGCCGGCGTAATCTAGCGCGGGCTCGGATTGCGCGACTTCTGCTCCCGCCTCGGCGACCATCCATGCGACGGTGCCGCGCGGCGCCTTGATAAACCGCTGTGCGTCGGCCAGCGAATGTGCCCGCGCCAAGGCCTTCAAAGCGCTGCGGGTGCGTCTGCGCGCAGCCCAAAGCTCAAGCGTTTTAGCGATCCAGACTGTCCATGTGATCACCGAGGCAAAAGCAAGCCCCAGCATGACGATCTTCACGACGATATCAGCGGCCCTGTACATGCCAACAGGTGATAGATCGTGCGATTGACCTTCGGTCTGCGTCAGCAACCAGCGGATCGCGGCCCGTGGATCGTCCAACGGGGATGGGAACGGGTCAAGCGGTTCTGCGACCGTTGTCTCCGGGGTCACGGTTTGCGGTGCGCCCTCTGGCTGGGGGACGATTTCGGCGTCTTGCTCGGCCTGCAGGGGTTGCGGTGCGATCTGTTGGGCCCAGACTGGGCCGCATGCGAAAAGGCACAGGCCGACAGCGGCTGCTTTCAGTGAAAGGAGGGGCAAATAGGTATTAGACACAGGCGGGCCTTTCTGTTCGGGGATCGTGATGGAGACTGTTGGGCGGACCCGGCTTAAGCGTGGGCAAGATGTTGCCGTACCAGTGTGTGAACATGCGCAAATGCCGCGCGTGCGCCATCCATCGCCCGCGCGTCTTGCTCGACACTCAAAGAAAGGGCATTCAAGGTCTCTTTGAACGCCCGCCAATAAGGGGCCCGCCCTTCCGGGGGTGCCGACAGATGCCGTGCACCGTGAGATTCAGACAGCCCCATTTCTTTGGCATACTTCAGCAAGAACGCTGCCCCTAGGTTCGACCCCTCAACCACATAGAGCCAACCCAGGGCCGCAGCGGGTTCCATTTCTTTGCACAAGGGGCTGGCATTGTGGGGTGGTATATCCAAATTCAGATCGGCCGCATCACGTGTAACATCTTGAAACCGCGAGCGGCCTTGAACCACAGAAAATACATCTTTGAATTCCGACGGGGCAGGGTGGTGATACAACGGTTCGACATCGCGGTGGAGGGTGTGCTGCACGCGCAGGTACAGACCATAGTTTGCGATATTAGCAAACGGTTCTGCTGCCATGATCGCGTGATCTACGCCTTCATGTGTGGTTCGTGTTTCCGACCGAAACCGATCCGAGAGTAGCTCTTGTTCGGGAGTGTGTGCGGGATGCAAAATTTTGGTTTCAGAGGTCATCTGGTGCTGTCCTGTCTAGGGTAATGTGGATGGGGGCAGGTCCGTTATTCGGTTTCTCGCCGTTTCGTGACCCGGTCTTGGGCGGCGGAAAATCCTTTTAGCGAAACGGTAAAACGCACGGGTTGCCCTGTGTCGTGCGCCTTGGTCATGAGGTGTAGAACTGCGCCGCTGCGCAGGGCGGCAAGGGTGTCGGCATCAAATAGAACCGGTGCGATACAGCCGACGGGCAAACAGGTCTCAAAGGGCAGGAAACTGAGGATTGGCATGTCATCCACCTGAACCATGGCTCCATCAGGCAGGCTTAGGCCGAAAGGAAAAACGATTGTCCCTTTAGCGTGCTGTGCCGAGACGTCATTCAGCTCGACAGCCAGAACAAGCTGTCCCGTGGCTTGCTTGCGCTGTTGCTGTGACATCACGCAGGCGGCCGGTTGTGGGCCGGATGCGCAAGTAACGGCCCAGTTCTCATACACGTCGGGACGCGCGGATGCCGAAGCCTGAGTTTGCGCATTTGCCATCGGTGGGCCGCTTTGGGTGATGAGGAACAGCGCAATCGCTAGGGTCGGGAAAATCAATAGTTTCATCGGCACAGGCCTAGAGTTGTGGAGGGCAGGTTTGGCCGTTGCTGGCATGAACCGTCGCTCTTGTTTTTGGGTGGCGTGCGGTGCTTGGCACAACACGGGGTCATCTCTGGCGGCAGGTGTAATCCCGCCGCCAGAAACCTTTTCTGGTCTTAGAACTTCATGTTGAAGCTCGCCCGGATGCTGCTTTGGTTAGAGTTGGAGCTGTGCTGACCCACATAGGACAGGCCGAATGTCGTTGCCCGCGACATATCGATATCAATACCCGCCTCGATGGTGGCTGTGTTTCGGGCATTGGCGAGGCCGGATACCGTAAAGGGATCGCCGCCGCTTACAAAGGACTGCGTCGATTGCGGATCAACATCTCCGAAACTATGACGCCCGCCGATATCTGCACGTGCGACGATATCCATCCCGCCCAGTTCAAAGGCTGATGCCACCCGCACACCCAGCGTGACGAAGGTGGTATTCATCGTCTGCTCTTGGACGCTAAGCGCGGCAGTACCATCGCTTTCGGTGAAGCCGTCGGTTTTCAATCGCACATGCGCAAGGTTGCCATAGGGTTCGACCGAGGCATTCCCGGCGTCGAAATGATAGCCAAGCTCGCCAAAGGCTTGCAGGGTTTGCCCGTCATAATCGGCGGTCAACACATCGCTGGAATAGCTGACATTGCGTGTCCGCGAAATGCTATGGTTGGTAAAGTTCGCCCCAGAACGTAGTGACCATGCCCCCCATTGCGTGCCGGCATAGACGCCAAGATCATAGGAATCTGACGCACCGTCGGATGTGGCAGTGTCGAAATTGGACTGACCATAGCCAGCCATTGCGCCGAAACGCCATGCATCCGCCTGAACATCTGCACCAAGCACCAAACCCCTGGCTGACGTATCGACTTGCTCGGCCTCGTCACCGGCCGAGATGGTGCCCCAAGAGCCGTAAGCCTGCGCCCAAACACTTGGAATTTGCGCGATGCTTTGATCTCCGATGGCATTGCGCGAGACGGTCATTGGCAGGGCGTTTTGCGCTTGGGCTTGCCCCTCAAAAACATAGCGCAGGCGGTCGACCGCCAGTGTACGGATTTGATGGCTTTGATTGACCAGGGCGCTTTGAGTGGAGGCATGCTCGGCCCCGGACACCTGATCCAGAACGATACGTGCCTCGTCGTAGTCGGAGCTGTTGGCCATGATCCACCACAGGGTGTTGTCTTGTGACAGAGATTCCAACGCTTGCGCCGTGGCATGTTGGTTGGCTGTGTTCGCGGCTGGCGTAAACGGCCCTTCGTCTTCGGGCTCTTCTGTTGGGTCCTCGACAGGCTCCTCCGTTGGATCTTCTTCGGGGTCGTCTACCGGGTCTTCCGGGGTTTCGACGGGGATAACCTCGTCGGGGACGTCACCAAGCAGGGACACAGTGACATATGCGTTTTGAGCATCCGAACTGGTCTCATAACGCAAAAATGCGGTTTCTTCTTGGCTGAGGGTGAAATCACCCGTCAGCGCCCCTTCGGCTGTTACAACCGTATAAACATGCCCGTCGCCGGAATAGTTGACGCCATAATTTGCCTGTATGCCAAGGGCATAAACCTCAAGCTCTGCGCCCGAATTGATGGTCACGTCGCCGCCGACCAGTGTCAGGTCCAACGTCTCGTTACCGGCGATGTGAACTGCGTACTTGGACCCGCTTTCAAACACCAAATCACCGTCGATGTTCAACGTGCCCGTCGCGCCCGAGGCACCGGGTGCCAAGACCCCGCCCGACCCAATTGTTGTGGTGCTCGCCACAGTCGTATCTGTGGCACCCGACCCAATCGTGCCGGTGCCACCCAAGGTGCCGCCAGTCACATTGAAGGTGCCACCCAACGCATCGGTGACATATAGCGTGCCACCTGTGACATTCGTTGTGCCAAAGAACCCGGAACTGTCGCCTGATATCGTGGTGCCCCCCGACATCTGGCTGATCGTGGCGCTGCCGGTGCCAGTTGTCAGCGCAGCGTTGAATGTGGCGTCATCACTGGTGTGATTAAACACGATATTGGTGGTGCCCGAGGACAGGCGCACATCAGATCCCAAGTCGATTGATCCTGCGGCGATGGCGCTTTCATCGGCAGCCGCGCCAAGGTTGATCGTCGCGATGGCATCAACGTGATTAGCGAACCTAGAGATGCCGCCGGATGTGAAAACAGCGCCATCTGATACGGTCAACGTCCCTTTGCCGCCCTGTGCCAGCCGCATCCCGTCGCCAGCGGTAAATGTGGTGCCTTCACCTGTGATAGTCAGGTTGCCCTCGGACGCGGGTTGATCGAGAAACTCCAAACCGGGGATACCATATGAGAATCCGGCGCTTGAGCTGATCGTCAGGCCATTTTTGACGGTGACGGTCGCCCGATCTGCGACGCGCATATCGGCTTTATGCGATGATCCCACCGTTAGGCTTTGAGCGCTCAATGAACTGCCCGTGCCGGTTATCGTTACCTGACCATCCGATGTGGCCGTTCCTCTAAAGTTGGCAGTATTTTCAGAACCGTTGGCAGTGCCGCCATCCGTCACCAACAGTGTTCCGCCTGCTATCCCTATCTTGCCGGCAACAGACGAACCCGCACCCGAAATTGTAATGTCGGCGTTGGTAATATCGCTGATGTTACCCACGCTGCCGCCGTCCGTGACCGTTAACGTCGCCGTTCCACCGGCCCCCAAGGAGCTAATGGCGCTGATGGATGACCCCTCGCCCGATACGGTGACTGTGCCGGTCGAGCCTGCTTGCCGGGCGACTGCAACAGGGGCATCGACGGTGCCGCCATCGGTTACAACCAACGTCCCGTCGCCACTATAGCCCACGTAGGTCGTGCCGTATCCGGTACCCCTGTATTTGGACCCTGCGCCGCTGACTGTCAGCGTTCCGCTGGAACCCGCGTTTTTCCCGACATAGGAATTAGCGTAAACTTCTAGAAAACCGCCATTGGTGATGGTCAGACCCGCGTTCGGGGAATCCACACCCATTTCCAACCAGCCTGATGTTGCATTGCGCCCGTTAATCACCACGGTTTCGCCAGTGTCGATGATCGCAGCATCAGCCGAAGTCACGGTTTGCACCGTGCCGCTTTGCCAGTTTTCTCCGGTATGCCAGTCGGCTGTGCCTGCGGCACCGGTCCATGTGTCGGCGGTGACCGGTGTGCCCGCAATTACAGCCATGAACAGGGCCATTGCGACCGGGATTTCGAAACCGCAGCGCGGTGCACTGAAAACGTCACAGCGCAGCCGACGCCTGATGCTGATTTTGGCGGTGGGGATCAGGTTGAGGTCTGCACCTGTTGCGAGGCCTACATTGTTCAAGATGGTGTTCATCTTTTCGTTCCTTAAATATTTTGCAGCAGATCCGAATGCAGACACGGGGCAGGGCCCTGCGTGCACTCTTTCGGGATCAGAATTCGGCGGTCAAAGAGGCGTAGATCGTGCGCCCCGGTCCAGGCATGGCAACGATGCTGATCGGATCGACGTAAAATTGATCAAGCAGGTTTTCGACGCGCACAGACGCGGTGAAAGCATCATTGATTTCGTATTCAGCGAATACATCGACCAGCGTGTACGGTTCCCAATTCACCTGTGTGATGAATTGCGACATGCCTTGTCCGGTTGCATCGCCGTGACCGATGGCGCGGCCCCCGGTGTAGGAAACCCGTCCGCCTACCGTTAGTGCGTCATTTCTGAATTTTTGCGACACCGTCAGATCGACAGAATACTCCGGTGGTACTTGGTTGGTCGCGTAATCTGCATAAAGGGACTTGTCTTCACAGGTTGCGTCCGTGCGGCAGAATTCGACCTTGGTGTAATAGTTGGCAGCAAGTTCCGCGCTGAACCCGCCAAGCATGTAGCGGTACGACAATTCCAGCCCCTGAAAATGCGCGCGGTCGATGTTGAACACTTGCAGGGTGGATGTTTCCCCTTCTGCGCCAGCTTTCCATTCGCGGGAAAGATAATCGTCTACTTTCCAATCAAAGAACCCAAACTTAAGCATGCTGGTATCGTCGCTGTTGAACACGCCATCGCGGGTGATATTCGTGCCGATTTCCCAGTTTCTGGCGTGTTCGGGTGTGATGGCAGGGTTAACAGAGACAAAGCTGGCGCTTGTTTCCACAAGGCTTGGCATCCGCTTGGCCTGGGAATAGTTCACGTAAAACTGCGTATCCGCCCAAGGTTCAAACGTTGCGCCGATGCTGGGGCTGAACCCGGAATCGGATAGTGCAGCATTATATGCTGTGTCCTCGCGGCCTTCGAGCACAGCACTATAAGACAAGTTGCGGTCGCGGGTTTTGAAATGGGAATACCGCAAACCACCATTCACGGTCAGCCAATCCAACGGGCTGTAGGCCAGTTTTGCATATATGCTGGTCTCTTCGCGTTCGGCATTGCGAAAGGCGACGTTTTCTATTTCTGACGTGTAAGGGCGCTCGTGCACATCCTCGTTTTTATGTGCGAAACCATAGCTCAGATCAAAAGAGCCTGAGCCGATGTCAAAGACCGATCTGTTGTCCAGGCTCAGCCCCCACATCGTGGTTTGCGAGCCGACGCGGTAACCAGCAGGCAGACCCAGATCAACAGGATCGACCACTCCCCAACGGGGCGGGTTCAAAGTTTCAAGATTTGTGTTCCAAAGATTGAACTTCAGATCAATCAGGTCGTTGTCTATCGGGTCCCAACGATATTTCAGCGTTTGCGTGCTAAGCCGCGTGCCTGAGGTTTCATCGGACTGCGTTGCCTGACTGGTATTTGACGTAAGCGTGCGGGCAAGGAAATCGCCTGCTTCGCTGTCGAAAGACGAGTGGCTGAGCTCGACCGCGTGGCCATTGCCGAACCGCAATGTCCCTTTCGCGATAAAGGACTTTGTTTCGAGCTCGGAATTAAGCACCTCTTCGCCAGCGCGGTAGTTGGCAACGCCGCTGTTTTGAACGTAGTCGTAATAAAGCCCTTGGTCGGTGCCATAGCCGCCGATCCATTCCGGCGACGCCGCAGGCCCGTTTTCCCCCGCATGATAATTGCCGCGCTTGCGATAGGCGTAGCCCGCCAAAAGATCGACGTTTTCGGTTTTCATGGCGGCAACGACGCTGCCTGATCCTTGGGTCCGGTCCAGTAAACCCGGACGCTCCATGCCGGTTTCGGAGGCCGTTGCAGTGCCGGTGCCGCGAAGGATATTTCTAAATCTATAGCCCGCCCTATCGCCCGCATTTGGCGAGCTGGTGTTCGTGCCGAAGCCACCCTTGAGCCGCAGGCCAAAAACGTTGCCGTCTTTGACAATATCGTCGGCGGAAAGGGTGCGCATTGCGACCGTGCCGGCGATGCCCCCCGATGTCACATCAGACCCTTTGGAGATGTCCACACCGCCCAAAAGATCGGGATCCATAAAGGTCCGGTTCGAGATGCCTTGATAGCCTTGATAGACCTGCATCGAGTTTTCTGCGCCATCAATCGTGGTCGCAACACGCCCCATGCCCTGCATCCCGCGAATGTTGACGTCAATTGCGCCCGATCCATTCCGCGCCTCGCCAGAGATCACGCCAGGTGTGCCCCGGAAAATATCGCCCGGGCTGGACCCACGGAAACGATCAATATCGGTTTGGGAAATATGGGCGACGGCCCCCGGCGTTTCATAGATTGCTTCTTCGCCGCTGCCGCCTGAAATCGTAATCGGGTCAAGTAAAAGGCCGTCGAATGATGCCTCATCGATTGCCGGACCAGTGATGCGCACGGTGCCGTTGTTGGGAAAGCTGTAGCTGACCCCGGTGCCTGCCAGCAGCTGCGCAAAGGCCCCGTTGGTCGAGTATACGCCCGACAATGCAGTGCTGCGTTTTCCCGCGATTACATCGGTGGCAACAACCAGCCGCAGTCCCAATGTATCCGCCAAACGGGTGAGCGCGGTGCCGAGTTCTTGGGTGGGGATGTCCAGCCTTTGTTCGGCCTGCTGTGCGAAAGCGACTTGTTGAATACCATCTTGAAGGATCACAAAGGATGCCGCCGTGCAAAGCAACAAAGCGCGCAGTGCCTGCGTTTTATTTGATTTTCTAGTCATCTGTCCCAGCCGAGTTAATTGTTTCTATGTGGCTGGCTGGTTCTCAAATGATCTGGCTCGTCCTCTCTAATAAAGACGAAGCGAAGAGGCCTGACTTGCAGTCCAAATCGCAAATATTTTTAAGTTACTTTGAAAGTTATTGTATTTCAGCGGGTTACGCTGCTCGAATAACCGCAATCATCGGCATTCGGCTCACCTGCACTTGCAGTGACTGACCTAAATTGTCGAGCACCCCCTCGGGGTCGGACAGGTCGAAAACGCCGGTAACTTTCATCGCAGCAAGGGCATCACCCATAACGACGATGCGCCCGCCTCTATACCGTTCAAGCTCGGTGGCTAGATCAGCCAAACTGCGGTTGTTGAAAATCAACTTGCCTCTGCGCCACGCGGTATGTGCTTGCGCGTCAACCGCTTGGACTTGCCCCTGCATACCCTGTCCGTTGATCTGCAACATCTGGTTTGCGCGCAGTGTTATCGGGGTGGCACCCCCGGTCACATCGACCTCGCCGTTCAGCACCGCAACTGTCAGCTTGTCACTTTCAAATTCTACGTCGACGCCGCTGTTCTTGCTGTGGATACGATGCGGGCCTGCCTGCAGTGTGAATGGTGTGGCTGGTTGTGGCTTTATGTCAAAAAGGGCCTGACCCCGGTACATCGTTGCCCCGCGTTGCCCGCTGTCGAAATGCCCCGAGAATGCGGTGCGCGCATTCATTGCGACTTGGGTTCCGTCGCCCAGAACCAGATCGCGGCGTTCGGCTGCTGCGGTTTGATAATCCGCAAGAAGATGGGGCCCTAGAACGCCCAATTGATTAAAGCCAGCCGCGACGCCAAGTGCGGCACTGCCGCCCAAGATGGCCCGACGTGTCACCCGCCGGTTGCTCGTGGTTTTGCCCCAAGCACTGCCCGCAGGGCCAAGCCCTTGCCAAAGTGCTTCTGCCTCTTCTGCCGCGGCGCTGTGTTCGGGGCTTTGTTCACGCCACGCGGCCCAGTCCAGCTGTTCTTGCGGCACGGCGTCGCCAGAGTTGAGGCGGATGATCCAGTCCAAAGCCTGATCGCTCAGCGCGATTGACGCACGGCTGGAGAGGCGGTGGGTTTGGGGATCGGGTTCTTTGATGATTTGTTGCGGCATCTAGACCGTCCTTCTGCGCTGTGGCGCAGCGTGAAATACAATCTTGATCAAAACAAGGTTTCTCACGTTAATCGACCTCGCGGAAATGATCGCGGCAATGACGCAGGGCTTGGGCCATGTATTTTGCCACCATGCTCTCGGATATATTAAGGGCTGCGGCAATCTCGCGGTGGCTCATACCAACGCTTCGGTTCATCAAAAGAACTTTTCTGGCTTTGTCCGACAGGCCCAGCAACGCGCGGACCAGCTGTTTTAGGTCTTCGCGGGCGATAAGAATGGCCTCGGTGGTGGGGGCGTTGTCAATCAGCTCTTCAAGGTTGATGTCCTTAGAGGCCATGCGGTCGCTATGGCGGCGTTCCTTGCGAATGATGTCGATTGCGATGTTTCCAGCGATGCGTAAAAGATAGGCTTGGGGATTGGCAATCGTGCTGCTGTTTGCCTTCATCCCCTCGAGTTTCAACCAGGTTTCCTGCATCGCCTCATCTGCAAGGTCGTGTGATCCAAGCCGGCGCACCAGTGTCGCGCGCATTTGGTGCCAATGGTCCAGATACGAAACGAGTAAGAAGCTTTTCCGACTTTCGTACAGCAATTCAAAGAACTTTCCTGAAACGGCTCATTTATGTCGTGGCAGTACGAGGTTCGCGCCAGGTGAAAATATTCACCGGTCCTCCTAGTGCGTTTTCACCAATTCCATTTGTTGGCATGCAAATCAACCCCATATCTGACAAAAATAGTATGAATTAAGTGTGTGTACGCTACCGTAGGATGAGATGCCGGTTTATGCACCAATCGAGGCTGGTATTTGGGTGTGTCGGGATATGCGTTTGGGCGGGCGGATCGCACTGAAAGCAGGCATGCCGAGAGTGTTTCACCCGCCATGCCTGCGCGAAATTAGTGTGCTTGCATCGCGTCGGCGATCTCGGACCCGCTTAGGTTGGCAGGATAATAGGTCGGCCAGTTGGTGACTTCATTTAACAACGCGGCGCGGTCGTTACCCCAATAAAGGTGGTAATGGTCGGCTTTGGCTGGTGCGATACGGTGGTCGCTGAACTGGAAGTATTGAGGCGCATCGGCGTCGCCGCTTACCTTTTTAAAGATATAGCGCACGCCCCGGTTTTCCGCTGCATAGGTCAGTACTTCGTAGCCGTCATTCTTGTATTCGCCCTGAAGTGGAACGCCATTGCGAAAGAAGGTTGCGGTGTTGCCTTGAAACAGGATGCGTTCCACATCCGTCGCGTATCCGATGTCATAATAGGCTTTGTATTCACTGGCAGTGCGTTCGCCATGCTGTGCCTTATGCACCATCACCTCATCCAAAGTTCCATCTTTCAAGAACGGGTAGACGGACTGCCAGTCACCCTCCCAATCTGACAACTGCCGCGGTTCGATTTGGTCGTCTTCGAAAATCCCGCGGTAAATGTCATCCGATGTATGCGCATGCGTGTGCGCCTTGTCGGTGGCTTGGTTGGTTTGTGCGCTGGCTGGTGCGGTTAGTGCGACAAACGCGCAGACAATGAAAGTGCTAAGGTTTTTTGCGGCTGTGAAATGCATGTGTGATCTCCATTCGGTTGGTCACCGGGTGTCTGATTCGTTATGTTATAACATAACGAATCAAGATTTAGCTGATTACGTCAGCATCAGCAACACGCATTTCCAAGCAGGAGTGTTGAGACAGGTAGCTAGCTAAGAGCTACGTAAAGACTTTGTTGGCGGGCAGGGTCAGTACAAAACAGCTGCCCTTTCCGGCTGTGCTGCTTACGGTGAGGCGGCCGTTTTGCAATTCGGCCAGGCTTCTTGAAATGGCCAGCCCCATGCCTGTGCCCCCTGCGCGCCGGGTCGCCGTTGAATCGACCTGATAGAAGACATCAAAGATACTTTCGAGCTGGTCCTCGGGTATGCCCATGCCACTGTCGTGAACCTCAAACCTTACCATGTCGCCGTCCGTCTTGACGATAAGACGGACAAATCCGGCATCGGTAAATTTGATCGCATTTCCGATCAGATTGAACAGAATCTGGCGTGCTCTGACTTTGTCGGCAAATACCGTTTCGGCGTCTTGTACGACCTCGAAATCAAGCCCCTTTTTAACTGTGAGCGTCTTAAGCTGCTCTGCGACCGGGTCCACGATATCGCTAATTTGGCAAAGCTCCGGCTCGATAATCAGGCCACCGGATTCAATTTTGGTAATGTCCAAAATCTCGTTAATCAAATGTAGAAGATGCTCGCCGGATTGGGTCATCCGCGCCATTAATCCGTCAAGTTGATCATATAGCTCGTTAAGCAGCGCTTTGGCGTCTTCCGGTTTAACGTCGCCTTGGTCGTAGGCAGATGACAGCTCCTTTGACTTACTGAGCCCCCGGGTATTTTTTAGGATCTGTGCAACGCCCATTATGACCGTCAACGGGGTTCTAAGCTCGTGGCTGAGAACACCCATAAAATTGGTCTTGGCTTCGCTTGCTGCTTCGGCGGCTTCTTTTGCTTGGCTTAATTCCGTTACATCGACACGCAGACCTACATAGCCGCCGTCTTCCAAGGGGTGGTTTGACGCTTTGATAACGCGCCCATCAATAAGATGGTTTTCTAAATCAATGTGATCTCCGGAACGATGCAGCCGAAGCCTGCGTTCGATCCAGTCAGACTGATCAGGGGTATTGGGTGGGAACTGTCGGCTCTCGACCCCTGCCATTATGATGTTGCGGTAGGGGGTGCCGGGTTTCAGAACCTTCTCGGGAAGGTCATAGATTTTGCGATATTTTGAGTTGCTAAGTATCAGTCGGTCATTGTCATCGAACATGACGAAACCATCTTCCAATGCCTCAATCCCCATATTCAGCAGCAATTCGGCGCGCTTGCGCGTATGAGAAAGCCATAGGATGTAAATCAAGGTGCCCAGCAGTGCCAAACTTGCCAATAGCATGATGTTTCGCTGCCGCCATTGGTCGGGAGAAGTTTCCGGCCATCCACCTTTCGTGATAGCGTGTAATATCCAGTCCTCGAATTCAAAGTCAAATGCCAGGTTTACGGTATCCTGTCCGACCAATGATTGATCGCCATACACAAAGGAGCCTTGGGCCCCGTCTGAGTTTTCGGCAATATCAATCAGTAGATCATATTTTTCTTCTGCTTCGGCGATGCCGGATTCAATTAGAAATTGATCGTAGTCCAACACCAACGATACGATGCCCCACGGCTCTCTGAGCGATTGGACGGTGTCGTCGTCAGTGGTGTTATCAGCATCAGGAAGATAGACAGGTGCCCGCAGAATAAGCCCCAAGCCCCCCTGAACCAGATTGACCGGTCCCGTGATCAGTTCGTTTCCGGTTTCTATCATCCTCAACACGGCTGGAAGCTGCTCGGCGTTCTCGCGATAGTTAAGCCCCAAGGCCCCCTGATTTTCCTCGGCTGGGTAGATGAGCGAAACAACCATATCAGGGGCAGCAGCGATATTGATCATTAAGTCGTCCAAGCCGCGAATGTTCTTTACGCGTGCCGCAAACTCATCCTGGCTGACGTCCGGATTTTCACTGATAAATGTGGCCAGCTCTCTTAGGACAAGGGATTGAGAATGTGTGATTTCTTCAAAGCTTTCCCGAACTTCGAGTAGCTCAAAATAAGTGTCGGATCGCACTTGCTGAATGTATGATGAATACAAAAGGCGATCAAATCGATACGCGGTGATCAATATGAGCAGGATTGCCGCGCATAATACCCCGAAAGCCCAGATACTGCTGATTTTTGTCTGCTTCGAAAAATTAAACTTCAAATTACCGTCCACAAGCTACGCCTATTGGGGTGGTGGGCCTAAAGCGCACATATGCCTGCATATCACCCGCCCGCTATGGTTGTCTTAGTGGTTTATCACCTATCACTCTAGGTGTTTAAATAAAAATTTTCGACATGCCCATACCTGCGGGCAGAAGATATATGAACAAAGGGGTCGAACCCGCTGAAATGCGGCGCGGGCCGATTTGCACTGCGGCTCGTGCGCTGAGTGGCGCAACGTGCTGAGTTTTTTTACCGACAAATCAATATTTGCTAAATAGATGTAGGGTGGACGCCTACTGCGGCGTAAATTGCCACTATCTCAGGCGTTTTTCCGTTTTGGCGTCAAACAGCATCGCGCGGTTCAGCGGTATCTTCACGCCAACACGCGCGCCCTCTTTCGACCGCTCGTCGCCGCGTTCCTCAATAATGATTTTTGTGCCGGTATCGGACAGCAGATGAACATAGGACACACCACCCAGTGCTTCGGTCATCTCTACCGTGAAACTATTCCCGCTGGGGTCGATTTCGATGTGTTCGGGGCGAATGCCAAGGATGACGGCTGTACCTTTCTTAGGCAGTGCTATCGGCAGGGCATAGGTGCCGTCAAGGCCAGCAAGCGTGACAGCGTCGCCTGTTGATGTGCCCTCGATAAAGTTCATCGCCGGTGATCCGATGAATCCGGCCACAAATTTATTGTCAGGGTTTCGGTAAAGTTCGAGCGGCGCGCCGACCTGTTCGATCCTGCCTTTTCTGAGGACCACAATTTTATCAGCGAGGGTCATTGCCTCCACCTGATCATGGGTCACATAAACCATGGTGGCACCGATTTCCTTGTGAAGCCGCGCGATTTCAACGCGCATTTCCACACGCAGTTCGGCGTCAAGGTTCGACAGCGGCTCGTCAAACAGGAACACCTCGGGGCCGCGTACAATCGCCCGCCCGATTGACACACGCTGTCGCTGCCCGCCCGACAGGGCAGCCGGTTTACGGTCAAGATACTCTTCAAGTTTTAGGATCCGCGTGGCTTCGGCGACTTTCTGGGCGATTTCCGCTTTGGGGTAGCCGTTCATCTTGAGGCCGAAACCCATATTGTCGCGCACGGTCATATGGGGATAAAGCGCGTAGGTCTGGAAAACCATTGCCACGCCGCGCTCTGCCGGGTCCATGCGGGTCACATCCCTGTCCCCGATGCTCATGCTTCCTTCGGTCGTCTGCTCCAACCCGGCGACCATGCGCAGCAACGTTGATTTGCCACAGCCCGACGGCCCGACAAAAACGCAAAACTCGCCGTTTTCGATTTCAAGGTCGATCCCGTGGATCACTTGAACTTCGCCATAGCGTTTTACGACATCTTTCAGGACGACACCGGCCATAAGGGAATTCCTTTTATGAAGGGACGGAGGGGGATTGCCACGATTGCGCCTCGGCCCCGATAAGGGCGGCACAGTCAAGCAGGGCAGGGCGGAAAGCATTAAGCCCGTCCAATGTATGGCGGTTTGTGGCAGTCGCGATCGACACAGCGCCCACAACACGGCCTGTATTGGTCAAGATGGGGGCTGCAATGCTGATGATGCCAACCTCGTGCTCTTCGCGGTCAAAGGCGACACCTTCGGAATGAATTTGTTCAAGCTCGCGCAGGAGTGTCTCAGCGCTGGTATGGGTTGCATCGGTATATTTAAGGAACGCCTGCTGCCGCAGCGCTTGGGCTTGTTCTTCTTTCGGAAGATGGGCGAGGATGGCCTTGCCGACGCCGGTGCAATAGGCGGGCGCAACCTGACCGGTGCGTGCCAATGTTGCAAAGCGGTTGCTGGCTTGTCTTTTGTCGACGAAAACAACCTGGCCATTGTCGAGCTGGGCAAGGTGGATCGCCTCGCGCAAACTGGCACCAAGCGCACTGATATGTGGGGCCGCAATCGGGGCAAGCGACGCTTGCGACCATGCGGAATGGGCAAGGCTGACCAACCGGATACCGGGGGCATAGGTTTGCTGTTCTTTATCATAGCTCAGCATGCGTTGGTTCGTCAGAGTTTGCAGCAATCGGTATAAGGTCGGTTTTGGAAACTCGGACGTTTCAAGCAGTTCGCGCATTCTGACAGGCCGCCCCATCGCGGTTACTTGGTCAAGCACACTTAGTGCTTTTGCGACGGTGCCATCGCTGGTCACAACATTCATATCACTCTCCGCCGTCCCTCTGTCTCTGTGCGTTTTGGCATCCAATACACTGTATTCCGGGCATGCATGCACCGCACCAAACTGTTGACAAGGCTAGCGAGCTTGCCGTTATATATCAATATACAAAACTAAGTTTCAAATAATGAGACGGTTTTGAATTGCGGAAGCATCAGGGAGGATACCATGCATTCCATTCTTAAGGCGTCACTTGCGGCCGTCGTCGCGGCGAGTTTTTCAACATCGTTTGCTTTTGCAGACGGGAACCAGTTGTCTGGAGATCTCAAGATCACGTCGGACATGTCGAACCCCGCACCCCGTGCCGTGATGGAGGGGCTTGTTGCAGGGTTCCAAGAGTTGCATCCGGACTTGGATATCGAGTTGACGATTGTTGACCGTGAGGCATGGAAAACACAGATCCGCAATGCGTTGGGTGCGAACCCCCCGGATGTGATCAACTGGTATGCGGCCAATCGTATGGGGCCTTATGTGTCTGCCGGTTTGTTCGAAGACATCTCTGACATGTATGCCAATGGCGATCTGCCGGGTCTGGAGTCCGTCAAGGGTGCCCTGACCATGGATGGCAAGCAGTGGGGCGTTCCCTATACATACTATCAGTGGGGCATGTATTACCGCGAGGACATCTTTAAAGAACTGGGTCTAAGCGAGCCGGCGACCTTCGAAGAAGAGCTGGCCAACTGCGAGAAAATCGTGGCATCGGGTCGTGCCTGTTACGCCATCGGGACCAAGTTCCTTTGGACGGCAGGCGGTTGGTTCGATTACCTGAACATGCGCACCAACGGTTTCGATTTCCACATGCAGCTTGCCCGCGGCGAGGTGGAATGGACCGATCCGCGCGTCCGCGAGACATTTGCGAACTGGCGCAAGCTGATCGACATGGGCGGCTATATCGCCGACCACCAGTCGTATTCTTGGCAAGAAGCGTTGAACTTTATGATCGACGGCGAGGCGGCGTCTTATCTGATGGGCAACTTTGCGGTTGCGGCGATGCGTGAAGGTGGGCTGACCGACGAGCAGATCGATTTCTATCAGTTCCCGAAAATCGCGGATGTACCACAGGGTGAGGACGCGCCAACCGACACATTCCACATCCCGTCAGGTGCCACAAACAAGGAAAATGCCCGGGCGTTCCTTCAGTATGTGACCTCTGCCGATGTGCAGACCAAGATCAACGCGGGCGATGCTTTGGGCCAGCTTCCTGTCAACGCGGCCTCCTCCGTTGATGCGGACGAGTTTCTGGAGCAGGGTTTCGAGATGCTGACAACCAATGCCAAGGGCGGCGTTGCCCAGTTCTTTGACCGCGACTTTAGCGCGGAAATGGCAAGCGTCGGCATGGAAGGCCTTCAGGAGTTCATGGTCGTGCCTGACAACCTTGATGACATCCTTGAGCGTCTCGAAGAAGCGCGTCAACGCATCTACCAGTAACTTAAATTTCTGCGCCCGCCCACCTTGGGTGGGCGCACCCCATTTTCAACCTATCCGCAAGCCTGATGTTCCGGGGTTTTCGCATGCGTTGATTTTCCGGAGGCCACGGCATGTCATCAATGACAACACGCACCAAACGCAGTTGGTACAGGCGCAACGAGATTGCGCTGACGCCGTGGCTGTTTCTGTTCCCTGCGATGCTGTTCTTTGCGGTTTATGTGATCATTCCCATCGGTCAGAGTTTCGCAATCAGTTTTCACGAGTGGGATGGCCTGGGTGAAAAGACTTATGTAGGCACCGCAAACTACGAACGTCTGTTGGGCATTGGCGATCAGAAAATGGATCGCAAATTCGAGACGTCGTTCTGGAATAACCTCAAATGGCTTGTGCTCTATATGCTGGCGGTACCTGCGGGCCTGTTCATCGCGCTTTTCCTGAACCAGACGGTGCGCGGAATTCGTTTATATAAATCGCTTTTTTTCTTTCCCTTCGTGATTTCTCAGGTGGTGGTCGGTTTGGTCTTCTCGTGGTTCTACCTGCCACGCGAGGGGCTTTTGAACGCAATCCTTGCGGTATTTGGGGCAGGGCCGGTGAACATTCTGGGCGACCCGACAACAGCGACCTACGGGATTATTGCTGCGGGGCTGTGGCCCCAGACCGCCTATTGCATGATCCTGTATCTTACCGGGCTGAATGCAGTTGACCCTGAACAAATCGAGGCCGCGCGTCTGGACGGGGCAAAGGGGCGCAAGATGCTGTGGTATATTATCCTGCCCCAGCTCAAGCCTGCGACTTTCATCGCCTTTGTGGTGACGATCATCGGCGCGCTGCGTTCCTTTGATCTGATCAGTGTGATGACCAACGGCGGGCCGTTCGGCTCTACCCGTGTGCTGTCATTTTATATGTTCGAGGAATCCTTATCTGAGTTCGGGTTCCGCATGGGGTACGGTTCTGCCATTGCAGTGATCCTGTTCCTGATCATGCTAGGGTTTATCGCCTACTTCCTTTATGCCATGTGGCGTGACGAGCGGGGGGCACACTGATGTTTCCAACACCCATCGCAAAACAGTCCCGCAGTTGGCAGCTGACCTATCAGGCGTTGTTGCCTTTTGCGCTGATCCTTTGGTTGCTACCGCTGATCGCCGTTGCAATGTTCTCCATCAAACCTGCGGCTGATTTTGCGAATGGCAATTATTGGGGCTGGCCTTCGAGTTTTGAGGGGTTTGCCAACTACGGCAAAGTCTTCTTCGAGAGCAACATGCCGCGCTATCTGCTGAATTCCGTCTTTATTACTGTGCCTACGGTTCTGGGGGCGATTGCACTGTCCAGCATGGCAGGATTTGCATTGGGACTGTACCGGTTCAAAGGAAATCTGCTGATCTTCTTTATGTTTATCGCCGGCAACTTTGTGCCGTTCCAGATTCTGATGGTGCCGGTGCGCGACCTTACGATCAACTTGGGTATGTACGACAGCATTCAAGGTCTGGTGCTGTTCCACATCGCGTTTCAGACAGGGTTTTGCACGCTTTTCATGCGCAACTTTATCCGCGCGCTGCCCTTTCCGTTGATCGAGGCAGCACGGGTGGAAGGGGTGGCCGAATGGCGGATATTCTTCTTTGTCGTACTGCCACTGATGAAGCCCGCACTTGCGGCACTTGCCGTGCTGATCTTTACCTTTATCTGGAACGATTATTTCTGGGCGGTGGTGCTGACCCAAGGGCCAAGTGCGCAACCCGTCACCGCTGGGATCACTGAATTCAATTCGCAGTTCCGCGCGGCCTATCACCTGATGAGCGCTGGTTCGATCGTGGCGGCCTTGCCGCCGGTTGCGATGTTCTTTCTGATGCAAAAGCACTTCATTGCCGGCCTCACGCTTGGCGCTGTAAAGTAGATAGATATGACAAAGACTTACCGCCTAGATGACGGGCGTCAGACGCTTGTTCTGGCCTCGGAAAATGACCGGCTGCCGCAGGTCGTTTATTGGGGCGGAAGCTTGCCGCCAGGTGAAAACCTCGGCGCGCTATGCGCGGCCCATCAGATTGACGTGACGGGTGGGATGCTTGACGAAAACCCCGCAGTGTCGCTGTGCCCCGAGGCTGCGCGCAGTTTTCAAGGGCAGGCGGGTCTGACGCTGAGCGCCAGCGATGGTACGCCATTGCTGCCAGAATTCCGCTTGCACAACGTGGAGGAGGGGGATGCCCTGCGTTTCGTCTGTCAGGATGCAGGCAACGGTCTCACGCTCACGTTCGAATTTGCTGCCGATGCGCAGACGCGAATTATCACCTGCCAAACCACGCTGGACGCGACGCAGCCCGTTCGGTTGCAGTGGCTTGCCGCACCTGTGATGCCCGCCCCGCAATTGGCGATGGATATGATTGATGTCTCGGGCCGTTGGTGCGGTGAATTTCAGCTGAATAGAACGCCATGGTCCGCAGGTATCCGCACCCGCGATAACCGCACAGGCCGTACGGGTCACGAGCATTTTCCCGGCCTGATGGTCCCCGTTACAGGAGCCACGAATACGCAGGGCGAATGCTACGGTTTTCATTACGGCTGGTCGGGCGGTCACACGATGATCGCAGAAGAGTTGCAGGACGGCCGCCGTCAGGTGCAATGGGGCCACGCAACGGGCACCGAGGTTGCGGCGGCCACACGCTTTGAGACTGCGCCGCTATACCTCACATACTCCGATACAGGGCTGAACGGCTGTGCCGTCAGCTTTCAGCGCCATTTGCGCGACCGGATTGTGACGTGGCCCAAGCCCGATACCCCGCGCCCTGTGCATTACAATTGCTGGGAAGCGGTGTATTTCGACCATAAATGGCCTGCCCTGAAAGACATCGCAGAGCGCGCAGCGCATTTGGGGGCAGAGCGTTTTGTGCTGGATGACGGCTGGTTCGGTCTGCGGGACGACGACACAACCAGCCTTGCGGACTGGATCATTGACGCCCGCAAATACCCTGACGGTTTGACGCCGCTCATTGATCATGTGCACAGCCTTGGCATGACGTTCGGCCTGTGGTTCGAGCCCGAGATGATCTCGGAAAATAGCGATGTCTATCGGGCCCATCCGGACTGGGCGCTAGGTCCGCAGGACCAGATACAGGGGCGGCAGCAAAAGGTGCTGAACATGGCGCTGCCGCAGGTGCGCGAGTTCCTCTATGCCCGTATTTCAGCCATTCTGCGCGACAATCCTATCGACTACATCAAGTGGGACCATAACCGTGTCTTGCCGACACCCGATGCGGCCCAAACGCGTGGCACCTACGCGTTGTTGGACCGCCTGCGCGCGGATTTCCCGTTTGTCGAGATTGAAAGCTGTGCCTCTGGCGGCGGGCGTATCGACTTTGGCATTATGGCGCGAACCCAGCGGGTGTGGCTGTCCGATAGCAATGATGCGCTTGAGCGGTTGCGTATTCAGCATGACGCCGCATTGTTCCTGCCTTCGGCTGTCACTGGCAGTCACGTCGGGCCGCGTCACTGTCACACCTCTGGTCGTACGCTGGATATTACCTTTCGCGCATGGGTCGCCGCACAGCGTCACATGGGGTTCGAGATGGATCCGCGTGAGCTGGACGCCCGTGAAACAGAAGTGTTGATGCGGGTCACGCAGTGGTGGAAAGACAACCGTTCGTGGATGCGTACCGCCGATATCCTGCGTCTCGATAGCGCCGATCCGGCGGTGGTCGCAGAGCAGCAACAAGACCCGTCAGGCGCACGGTTTGTCGTCTTCGCAGGCAAGGCCGCCACCTCTGCCCAAATCTCACCGCGCCCGCTAAGGCTTACGGGGCTTGACCCCGCCGCGATGTATGAAATCACCCTTGCCAACCGCGACGAGGTGGTAAGCCTGTCACGCGGCACAACTGCCTTAAAAGATCGTGATCTTGTGCTGTCGGGTAAATATCTCATGAACCATGGCGTGACCCTGCCATGGTCGTTCCCTGAACGTATGTGGGTCGTTGAAGGAACTCGGCTATGACAAAAGAAAAACGCAACCGCGCATGGTATGGCAAGAATGACCGTGACGGGTTTATCCACCGCAGCTGGATGAAAAATCAGGGTTTCCCCGACCACGTTTTTGATGGCCGCCCGATCATTGGCATTTGCAATACATGGTCCGAACTCACGCCCTGCAACTCGGGCCTGCGCGATCTGGCCGAGGGTGTGAAACGCGGTGTTTGGGAGGCTGGCGGCTTTCCGGTCGAGTTCCCGGTAATGAGCCTTGGCGAGACGCAGATGAAGCCGACTGCCATGCTGTTTCGCAACCTGCTGGCGATGGATGTTGAGGAAAGCATCCGCGCCTATGGCATCGATGGGGTGGTGTTGCTGGGGGGCTGTGACAAGACAACCCCGGGTCAGTTGATGGGGGCCGCAAGCGTTGATTTGCCGACTATCGTGGTCAGCTCTGGCCCCATGCTGAATGGCAAGTGGAAGGGCAAGGATATCGGCTCTGGTACGGACGTTTGGAAGTTTTCAGAAGCTGTGCGTGCGGGGGAGATGACACTGCAAGATTTCATGGCCGCTGAATCCGGCATGAGCCGTTCAAAGGGTG
Source organism: uncultured Sulfitobacter sp. (assembly GCF_964021855.1). Classification (NCBI taxonomy): domain Bacteria; kingdom Pseudomonadati; phylum Pseudomonadota; class Alphaproteobacteria; order Rhodobacterales; family Roseobacteraceae; genus Sulfitobacter; species uncultured Sulfitobacter sp. The sequence continues at coordinate 145,313 of NZ_CAXHZD010000006.1, read as the reverse complement.
TGTGCATGACCATGGGTACGGCCTCGACAATGGCGAGTGTGGTCGAGGCGATGGGCATGTCCTTGCCCACCAATGCCGCGCTACCTGCGGTCGATGCACGGCGTATGGCGCTGGCGCATCTAACGGGTAAACGGATTGTCGAGATGGTCGAGGAAGACATCAGGCTGTCGCAGGTCATCACCCGCGCTTCGATGGAGAATGCGATCCTTGCCAATGCGGCTGTGGGCGGCTCGACCAATGCGGTGATCCACCTGCTTGCGATTGCGGGACGTGTGGGGATCGAACTATCGCTGGATGACTTCGAGCTTGGCTCGGACATTCCCCTGCTGGTCAACTGCATGCCCTCGGGCAAATACCTGATGGAAGATTTCTGCTATGCGGGTGGCATGCCTGTCGTGCTGTCGCATCTGCGCGATAAATTGCGTCCTGCAAAAACGGTGATGGGCGGTGATATCCTCGCCTATGCAGAAGGTGCCGAATGCTACAACGAGGATGTGATCCGCCCGCTGGACAATCCGCTGCGTCCTGCCGCGGGGCTTAAGGTGCTGCGCGGCAACATCGCGCCCAACGGTGCGATTGTGAAGCCATCTGCCGCCACAGATGCGCTGTTGGAGCATGAGGGCGATGCCTATGTGTTCGAGAATATCGAGGATATGAAAGCCAATATCGACCGCGAGGATTTGCCTGTGACGGCCGACACTGTGCTGGTTCTCAAGGGATGCGGCCCCAAAGGGTACCCGGGCATGCCCGAGGTCGGCAATATGCCGATCCCTGCGCGCCTGATCAAAGAGGGGGTGCGCGATATGGTGCGTGTATCCGATGCGCGTATGTCTGGCACGGCGTACGGTACAGTCATTCTGCACGTAAGCCCGGAATCGAACGCGGGCGGCAATCTTGGGCTGGTCCAAACCGGTGACCGCATTCGCTTGTCTGTGGCTGACGGCACGCTTGATGTGCTGGTCTCGGACGAGGTGCTGGCGACACGCCGTGCCGCATGGATGCCGGAACCGCCGCATTACGTGCGCGGCTATGCCAAGCTTTATATCGATACGGTTTTACAAGCCGACCAAGGCGCAGACCTTGATTTTCTGGTGGGTAAAGACACCCGCCCTGTCACAAGGGAAAGCCACTGATGACCACACATGCAACTTTTCCGGACCTGCGCGGACGGTCGGTTTTCATCACCGGCGGCGGTGCCGGTATTGGCGCATTCCTGACCGACGGCTTTATGGCGCAGGGGGCAAAGGTCAGCTTTGTCCAGCGCAGTGATGCCTCCGCATTTTGTGACGAGATGGAAGCAAAACACGGTCGTCGCCCCTTTGACCAGACCTGTGATATCTCTGACATTCCAGCGCTCAAGCGATGTTTGGCTGCGGCGGCCGACGCGCACGGTCCTGTCACTGTCCTGATCAACAATGCGGCAAACGATGCGCGCCACTCAGCAGAAGAAGTGACCGAGGAATTCTGGGACCAATCCCAAGCGATCAACCTCAAATCCTATTTCTTTGCATGCCAAGCCGTGATTGCGGGCATGCGCGCGGCGGGGGGCGGTGCAATTGTGAACATGAGCTCGATTTCCTACATGATGGGCAACGCGGGCTATCCGTCCTACACAACCGCAAACGCGGGGATTAACGGCATGACCCGCTCGCTTGCACGCGAGTTTGGGCCAGACAAAATCCGCCTCAATGCGCTGGCACCCGGGTGGGTACTGACGGATAAGCAGATCGAGAAATGGGTCACACCCGAAGCGCTAGCGGCACATATCGACCGGCAATGCCTCAAGGATACGCTAAAGCCCCAAGACATCGTGGACAGCGTGTTGTTTTTATCGTCCACCTCTAGCCGCATGATGACAGGCCAGCTGATCGCGGTTGACGGCGGCGTCGTGGTCACGGGATAGGGGATGGACACTGTGCAACAAAGCGCTGAATGGATTGCTGTTGATTGGGGCACGTCTAACCTGCGGGTCTGGATGATGGGCCGTGATGGTCTGCCTTTTGCGCAAGACAGTTCTGAAAATGGAATGGCTGGTCTGGGGCGTGACGCGTTTGAGCCCGCGTTGTTGGAATTGGTTGAACCCTATCTTGCGCCGGACCGTGTGACGCCTGTCATTTGTTCAGGCATGGTCGGCGCACGCGAAGGGTGGATGGAAGCGCCCTATGTTGCGACGCCCTGTGCCCCACCAAGCGGGCAGGCCGCTGTCACCCCTGCCAGCACTGATCCGCGACTAGCCGTGCACATCCTGCCGGGAGTCAAACAGATGTCCCCCCCTGATGTAATGCGCGGTGAGGAAACCCAGATCGCTGGTGTGCTAAGCGCTCAGCCCGATTTTGACGGTATTTTATGTCTGCCCGGTACCCACACCAAATGGGTGCATATCAGCGCAGGCGAAATTGTCAGTTTCCAGACCTGCATGACGGGCGAGATATTTGCGCTTTTGTCCCAGCATTCTGTGCTGCGCCATTCCGTCACCAGTGATGGCTGGGATCAGGACAGCTTTCTGGCCGGGGTGGCCAGCGCGATGGACCGTCCGCAGGCTTTCGCCGCGCAACTGTTCGGCATGCGCGCCGCAGGGTTGTTGCTGGGCACCTCTGCTGACGCAGGGCGGGCGCGGCTGTCTGGCTTGTTGATCGGTTTGGAGTTGGCTGGCACAAAGCCTTATTGGCTGGGGCGTCATGTCGCGATCCTTGGTGCGGATGCTGTTGCCGAGCATTACCAAAGCGCATTGGCCGAGCAGGGCATTCAAGCCGAGGTGCTGGAGAGCGCAGATTTGACGCTTGCCGGTCTGACCTCTGCATATAACCTAAGAAAAGGGGCATCGACATGAGCCGGAATATCATCGCCATCCTGCGTGGGATCCAACCGCATGAAGCCGCCGAGATATGCGCGACACTGATCGCAGAAGGCATCACCCGGATCGAGGTGCCGCTGAATTCGCCAGAACCGCTTAAATCAATCGAAGCGATGGCCGGCAGCCATGGCGCGCAAGCGATGATCGGGGCGGGGACCGTGCTGGACGTGCAAAGCGTCACGGACGTTGCGAATGCGGGCGGCAAAATGATTGTTTCGCCCAATGCCGATACCGCCGTTATTGAGGCCAGCAAGGCAGCGCGCATGATATCCTATCCCGGTGTGATGACCCCGACCGAGTGTTTTGCGGCCCTCAAGGCCGGGGCGGACGGGCTGAAGTTCTTCCCTTCGTTCTTGCTGGGCATTGAGGGCTTGAAAGCGATCAATGCGGTTTTGCCCGCAGGGACCGAGACCTTTGCCGTGGGCGGTGTGGGCCCCGTGAATTTTGCCGAATGGCTGGCTGCCGGCGTCACTGGATTTGGCCTTGGGTCCAGCCTGTATAAACCGGGCTACAGTACTGCCGACGTTGGAAAAAACGCACGTGAAGCGGTGGCGGCCTATGACAAAGCGTTGCGCCAGTGACCGCTGAGATTTTCGATGCACGTGCGTGTACCTTGGGGGAAGGGCCATTGTGGCACCCCGAGCGTGCGCAGCTGTTCTGGTTTGATATTCTTGGCAAGACGTTGTTGTCGCGACAGGGTGGTGACGTCCTTTCGTGGAACTTTGACGAATGTGTCTCTGCTGCCGGATGGATTGATACAAACACGCTGCTCATGGCCTCGGAAACCGGTCTTTGGCAGTTTGATCTGATCAGTGGTGAACGCGCGTTGGTTGCGCCGTTGGAAGCGGACCAGCCGCTGACCCGTTCAAATGACGGGCGTGCGGACCCTTGGGGCGGTTTCTGGATCGGCACGATGGGGTTTGACGCAGACCGTGGGATGGGCGCGATATACAGGTTCTACAAAGGCGAATTGCGCAAGCTGTTTGGAAACATCACAATCTCGAACTCCATCGCCTTTTCGCCTGACCGTCGCTTTGCCTATTATACGGACACACCGACGCGGCAGATTATGAGGGTTGCTCTCGACGCGGATGACGGCTGGCCTGCGGGTGATGCAGAAGTTTTTGTGGACCTCAAGCAGACCAAGCGAAACCCCGACGGATCGGTTGTGGATAGCGAAGGATGCCTTTGGAACGCGCAATGGGGTGCGGGGCAGGTCGCCCGTTATGCGCCCGATGGCGCATTGATAGAAGCATATGACGTACCCGCCGCGCAGGCCACATGCCCTGCTTTTGGGGGTCCTGACCTTAAGACCGTTTTTGTAACCTCGGCTGCGCAAGGGCGTCATGGCGCGCAGGATGGCCAGACCTTTAGCTTTGCGGCAGGGGTCAAAGGCCAGCGGGAACACCGGATAATTTTGTGAGGCATGATGAAACGAACCCTTGGGACCTGCTATTACCCTGAACAGTGGCCTGTCGAGATGTGGGAGAGCGACGCCCGCCGTATGGTCGAGGCCGGTCTGACATGGGTGCGGATCGGGGAGTTCTCATGGAGCAAGCTAGAGCCTAAACCCGATGAGTATCACTGGGACTGGCTTGATCTTGCGATTGAGACATTGGGTACGGCCGGACTGAAAGTCGTGTTGGGCACGCCCACGGCGACCCCGCCGCGCTGGATGTTGAAACGTCACCCCGACATGCTTGCGGTGGATGTCGAAGGACGGCCACGCAAGTTCGGGTCGCGCCGGCACTATTGCTTTAGCCACGAAGGCTACAAGAAAGAATGCGTCAAGATCGCCGAATTGATGGCGCGCCGCTATGGCGGCAATCCCCATGTCGCAGCGTGGCAGATCGACAACGAATATGGCTGCCATGACACAACGATCTCTTACAGCGATGCGGCTGCTGTTGCGTTTCGCAGATGGCTCGAAGACCGTTATGGGACGGTCGCGCGGCTGAATGCTGAATGGGGGAACACGTTCTGGTCGATGGACTATGACTGCTTTGAAGATATCGATCCACCAAACCTGACCGTGACCGAAGCGAACCCGGCGCATAGCTTGGCCTTCCGTCGTTTCAGTTCGGATCAGGTGGTGCTGTTTAACCAGCTACAGCTTGACGTGATCCGACGTCACAGCGCCGCGCCTGTCAGTCATAACTATATGGGCAGGATCACCGATTTCGATCATTTTGCCGTGGGCGAAAATCTGGATATCGCCACATGGGACAGCTACCCCTTGGGTTTCTTGGAGGACAGGGTCGGTGCCAATGCCGCGCACCAGCATAAGTTTGCCCGCCAAGGTGATCCCGATTTTCAGGCATTTCATCACGATCTCTACCGGGCCGTGGGCCGCGGCCGCTGGTGGGTGATGGAACAACAGCCAGGCCCTGTGAATTGGGCCCCGCACAACCCCGTGCCGTTGGCAGGCATGGTGCGCCTGTGGTCTTGGGAGGCATTTGCCCATGGTGCAGAAGCGGTGTGCTATTTCCGTTGGCGGCAAGCGCCATTTGCGCAAGAGCAGCTGCATGCAGGCCTGCTGCGCCCTGACAGCAAAGAAGCGTTTGCGATGGAGGAAGTCCGGAAAGTGAATGCAGAAATGCGCGACGCGCCGGATGTGGTCAGCGGGCAAGCCCCCGTTGCCATTGTGTTTGACTATGACGCGGATTTTGCATGGGCAACCCAACCCCATGGCCGCGACCTAAGCTATTTCGGGTTGGTATTTCATACGTATAAAGCGCTGCGAAGACAGGGTTTATCAGTGGATATTCTGCCTGCCACTACGCGCAATTTTTACGGCTACAAGCTGATCCTGGCCCCCGGTTTGATGTTCATGCAAGACGCGTTGAAACAAGCGCTCGCAAGCTGCGACAGCGCGGTTGTCTATGGCCCGCGTGCAGGGGCGCGAAATGGGGAAATGGCGATCCCTGTGCCGTTGCCGCCTAGCATTCCAAACTTGGATGTAACGGTCGCCCAGATCGAAAGCTTGCGCAGCGATATCTTTGTTTCGCTACAAAGTGGGGGGAGGGTCATCCGCTACCGCGAGGTGTTGGAGGGCAGCGCCCAAGTTACACTGCAAAGCGAAGCGGGTGAGCCGGTTGCGATGTGCCAAGGCAATCAAACTTATCTGGCTGGCTGGCTGGATGATGAAGCTCTCGACCAGTTTATCGTGACGACCTGTGCCGCGGCACAGATCAAGACCCTTCCCATGCCCGACGGTGTCCGCATTCGTACAACAAAAGCAGAGCGGTTCTGGTTCAATTACACAGACCAAAGCGTTGCATGCCATGGGATAGAATTGGAACCTGCCGGCGTGTTGCGCGTCACCATGTGAGCGAACTCGTCAATGGTTTCTGCACCATCCAAATCCAGCTCGCGGGGTGGTCAGTCCCCAGAGGTGTACGGCTTTTCCTTTGCAAGGGTTTTTTGAAGGCTCCTGATGAGCGGCCATCATGTCAGCAACATGTAGATATAGTAGATAAATACGGACGCTTGGGACGCTTCCTGTAAATTCCCCCAACTTGGGGTAGGGGGCGTTTTCGTGACAAACTTGTCCGCGATCAATGCGCCCTAAAGGCGATTGGTCATTTTGTGGGCACTGCCTTTTGCATTGCTACAAAGGCGGCCGCCTTGGACGCTATGGGTTTGGACGTGGCAATCGTCTGGCCATGGACAAATTGTTCATGATTTTTCTCAATCCGCTTCAGGTCATAGAGATAGTTCACCATTGCGCCGCTTGATTGCTCGCGTCCTTTTGCTGTCAGGTCGGCGTTCGCGTGAACTTCGTGCAGGATCGCACCGTTACCTAGGTGAAATCGTGCGACGGGATCGCGGGGTTTTCCGCCCGGGCGCTTGGCGTTGACCAGATAATGTGCTGCGGCCGTTTCGACTTCCGTTTCAGACGCATCACCCGCTAGAACATGTTGTGTGATAGGGGTGTCTGTCTGCGCCGCGAGCCAGTCATTGAACCCCGGAATGGGCGACAGTGTGACAAAGGTATCAAGCTGCGGCAACTGCTGGCTTAACTCATCGACCACCTGCTTGATCAGCAGGTTACCAAAGCTCACGCCCTGCAGCCCGTCCTGACAATTCGAGATGGAATAGAAAACGGCGACATTTGTATCGGCGGCTTGATACGGCGTGCGGTTTTCAGCCAGCACATGCTGGATCGAGGATGGCACAGACTTCATCAGCGCTACCTCGACAAAGATCAACGGCTCGTCCGGCATTGTGGGGTGGAAATATGCGAAACAACGGCGGTCCGAGGGATAGAGCCGGCGCCGTAAATCTTCCCAATCATTGATGGCGTGGACGGCTTCGTATTCTACAATCTTTTCGAGTATGCTGGCGGGTGTCTCCCAAGAGATCTGACGCAACACCAAGAAGCCCCGATTGAACCAGCTGCGCAGTAAATGCAGGAAATCAAAATCGCACCGTTTGAGTTCAGGGTGGTCTTTCAAAAACCCGAGCAGATCGACCCGCATTGAAACCAATTGCGCCGTCGCGCCAGCGGATTGGTTCAGTCGCCGCAACAATTCCTGCCTGCGCGGTTCGGCAGCGATTGTGATGGCGCGGTAATCCGCAACGCTACCTGTATCGAGATAGGCCTGTGTCAGGTCACACAAATTGCCAGCATCCATTTCCAATGTGTCGTTCAGGAAACGAAAAAATTCCAGCTTCTGGGCGGTGCCAAGCTCCGCGTAGCGGTCTAGGATCGCCTTAGCGAGATAAATACCAGACACCTCGCCCGCAGATGCCAAAAGCGACAGGCACATTTCTTCTATCGGGCGGGTATCGCTGCTGGTGCTGGTGTTGCGGCGACGCTCGAACAACGAAGTCAGCATATCCCCAAGAAAACTTGTCTGAACCATGTTTTCGTTCCTCTCACTGTTATTTCAAGTTTGAGCCCTGCGTTGAAAGGTCGGCAAACAGACCGGTCATCGCCAGCAACGCCTGACGCGACAGGCTTTTGAGCACGTGTTCGTCGGGGGCATGTTGCGCACACCCGGCATAGGAATGGGGAATCCAGATTGTGGGTAGCCCCAGCACTTCGGCAAAGCAGTCATTGGGGAGCGAACCGCCGAGATTGGGCAGAATATCCGGCGCGACCCCTATGCTATTTTCAATTGACGCGCTGGCAAAGCGAACCATCGGATGATCGGGGGCCAGCCGCGTCGCAGGAAAGCTGTTTTCGCCGTGTTCGACCACTTTGACCTTGTCGAAACCTGCGCGGTCCAGATGGCGGCGCAGGGCGGGCAAGATATCGTCCACGTCGGTACCAACCACAAAACGCAATTGACATGTCGCCCGAGCAGAGCCCGCAATGGCATTCAGCGGGGCTTCTGGCACCCCGGCCTTCATCGCCAGAATGGTAAAGCTGTTCCAACCGAAAACCCGTTCGGCGGGGGTCAGATCTGCTTCGCCCCAATCGTGGTCCAACGCGATGCCGGTATCATGCGCGGGCAGGGCGGCCAGAATTTCGCGGACGCGGGGGGTCAGGCTGTCGGGCCGCCACTCGGCAATCTGGATTTGGCCGTGGTCGTCGGTGATACTGGCCAAGGCATGGGCAAGGATCATCGCAGGATCGGCCAGCAAACCCCCAAAGTTGCCGGAATGGTTTGCCCCATCTCGCAGGTTGACCTCTAGATCAAAGCTGACCCCACCGCGTGATCCTGTAAAGATGGTTGGTGCTGCCGGTCGCAGCCGCGGCCCGTCCGACGCAATAAAAACATCAGCCTTCAGCAAATCCTTTTGTTGGGCGCAGAACTCTTTCAGGCCCGGTGATCCGGCCTCTTCGCCCATTTCAATGATGATCTTGGCGTTGAAACCCAGATGCCCTTGGGCGGCAATGACCGCGCGCATTGCCCGCAGATTGATCAGGTGCTGTACCTTGTTATCAGCGGCGCCGCGCCCATAAAGACGGTCGCCTTCCTCAATCAACTCAAAGGGGGTCAGCCCCTCGCGCCACTGGTCTTCTTGCGCGCGTACGACATCGCCGTGACCATAGCTCAGCACTGTGGGCAGGGTCGCGTCTTCGATCCGCTCGGCTGTCAAAATCGGGGGGCCGTCTGGCACAGGATTGTCGTGAAACTGGCAGGTAAAGCCCATCTCTTGCAGCATAGGGGCGATGTCTTCGTGCAGATAGGCATGCAAATGCGGCTTGCCGCGCGGGTCCTGGCTTTCGGTCGGGCGGGCCACCAAAGCGGCCAATTCGGTCTGAAACGCGCCAGTGTCGAAATAGGATTCAATATTGGCGTATGCGGCGTCATGTAGGCTCATGGGGGTCCTTTGTGCTTTCGGGTTCTGCGACGCCACCGCCCCAAGGGGACATTGTCTCGGTCGTGCCGGAATTTGTGGTGCCGTGGCGCATGACAGCTGCGGGGCAGGCAAAGGCATAGGGAAATGGCAAACGTTGGGCCAGAGCCAGCGGGAATTTGGCGGCCAACGCATCCGTCACAGGGCCAGCAAGACGGGTGTCGGCCAACACCTGCGCACCGCCTGAAACATCCAGACGCGGGGCCTCGATTGCATCTTGCAGGGTCATGTCTTGCTCCATCAGATAGCTGCTGATCTGGGCCACCGCCGGCATGATCTTGCGCCCGCCCGACGCCCCCAAGGCAAAGCGACCGGTCGCGGTTTCACCAATCACGGGGCAAACGTTCATCAGACACGCTTTGCCCGGGCCAAGCGAATTGGGTTTGCCGGGTTCGGGGTCGAACCACATGACGCCGTTGTTCAGCATCAATCCGGTGCTGCCCGACACGACCTTTGAGCCGAACACAGACAAAAGCGTCTGGGTCATGGCAACCATATTGCCGGCGCGGTCCACGATCGAGAAATGCGTCGTGCACCCCGGCGCTCGCGCGCTTTCATGGTCCCCCATCGACGATAGACGGTGTGCATAAGCACGGTGCAGCCCGTCGGCCCGGGCCAGATACCCGGACGGCGCTTCGGCTTCGGCGGCGTCATAGCTGTCTTCCCAGTGGCCCATCGCATCGGCCAGTGTCGGCCCCGCAGTGAGGCCGGGAACAGCATGCACAACGCCGTCGCGAAACCGGAAGGACAGCGGATCGGACCACGTCACGCGATAGTCGCGCATATCTGCCATCGACAGAAACCCGCCCTTGTCGGTCACATCGCGCACAAGGGCGCGGGCGATGTCGCCTTGATAAAAGGTCGCCGCGCCTTCTTGGGAGAGCTGGTCCAGTGTTGCGGCCATCGCGCTTTGGTCCAGACGCTGATCAGCCTGCGCAGTCCAGCCGGACCCCTTGGGCCAAACCCCGTCATCGAGGTAAATCGCTGCTGCGTCCGGATCGCGCGCCAGATCCCGCGCGCTGGAGGCGATGATCAGCGCGGCATACCAATCCACATGCAAACCGCGCTTGGCCAGCGCGACGGCTGGTGACAGCAGCGACGACCACGGCATCCGGCCATACCGTTCGTGGGCGGCTGAAATGCCCGCCATGGTGCCGGGAACAGCCACGGCCGTGGCCCCTGTCACGTTGCGGTCGTCAACCACGGACTCCCATGGGAACAAGTCAGATGCCTTGCCCGCGCCAGATAGGGGGTACTGCGCCAGATCAAGCCCGGCTGAAGAGCGCATCCCATAGTTCAGGGCAACGGCGCGGCGTTCGTCCTCGCGCCACAGCATCATCGCACCGCCACCCATTGGGCCGGACATCCAAGGCTCCAGCACGCCCAAAGCAAAACTGACGGCGACCGCCGCATCAACCGCATCACCGCCCGCGGCCAACACGTCGGCACCGACCTCAGCGGCCTGAACATGCTGGGCTGCGACGACCCCCCCGGATGTTGCCGTGACCCCGGGTTTACGGGTCGATTGGCTGCGTGAGAACGACCCGCTCATGCGACGACCGTGGGCAGGGGGGACATGTCGGGCGCATTCCATTCCTTGCCGGAAAATGCGGATGATGCGGCGATCAGGCCAAGGGCCGTACCGGTGATCAGTGCTTTGATAGTCATCCAGTCCTCACTGTTGGTGATGGATTATTTGTATTTGTATTTTAACATATTGTATACAAGACTGGCCATTTGTGACCCGTCAAGCAATTTATAAATATGTCCTTGCCTCTGTCGGGGCCGGGATATTGCTACCCAAGTATGATGCACAACTGAACAAGCCCTGCGCATCGCGTGAGGGCTGGGAACATTTCGTGACGTTTAGGATGCTAAACTGGGCACCACTTAAATATGCAGGGGGCGGATTTTTATGTCGGGGCCTTAGCTTGCAGCTGCGCTAAGCCCTGTCATCAGGCTGTGAAACCTTTCGCCCTGAACGCTGACATGATTACGCAGGGCGTTGGCCGCACTTTCTGCATCGCCTGACACCAGCGCATCAACAATGGCCTCATGTTCGGCCATAGACTGTGCCATACGGCCACGCAAACGCAGCTGCTGCCGCCGGAAAGGGCGCAGACGTTTTTGCAGTTTCAGGCTTTCCTGCTCAAGAAAGCTGTTGCCAGATTCGCGATATATGGTGGCATGGAAAGTTTCGTTTTCGTCGTAATAGAGGTCGGCATTCTGAGCGTCCGATGCCGCCTGACACCGCGCATTTGCTGCACGCAATTCATCAAATGCTTTGTCTGAAATCCTCCGCGCGGCCAATCGACCGCAGACCGCTTCAAGCTCGGCCATGACTTCGAACATCTCAAACAGTTCCAACGGGCCCGGTTGACGTACAAAGGCACCGCGCCGCGGGATCAACGTGACAAGTCCAGAACTTTCCAGTCGCTGTAACGCTTCTCGAAGTGGTGTGCGCGAGACCCCAAACTGTTCGGCCAAACGCACCTCGTCGAGCCTGTCACCATCGGCAAAAGTCCCGTTAAAGATCATTTTCTCAAGAGAGCTAGCTATGTTAATAGCACTGCGTTGTTCCATAGTAAGAACGTTAGCCCTCGTGCGGAGAAAACGCAATTACTACCGTGTTGTATACAAAATATCGATTTTTGAGGCTTTGTAGCGCCCCTTGTTTGGGCACAGGACCAAGGGTAGGGATACAAGACAGGGATTTCTGAGGTTGGATAAGATGACACCGCATACGCCTGCGCACGCGACAACTGCTGAATGTAACGCCGCGCTGGATCACATTCTGGCAGCACCTAAAAGCGGTGCCACAATTGGGCAATTGTGCTTTCGACCTGATTACGGCCTTCGGACTTTCCCTGACACGCTAGAGATGACCGTCGAGCGCGGGATTATCGGTGAAAGGTGGACCAAAAAGCCGTGGTTAACGCTGCCCAACGGTGAACCGGATCCCAGAATACAGGTATCCATTCTTGCGCAGCGGGTCATGGACCTGTGTTGGCGTGATCGTACAAACACGGTTCATCCGGGCGATCCTATCGTTGTCGACATGGACCTTGGCGCCGCGAACCTACCTGTGGGCGCACGGTTAAGTGCTGGTTCCGCGATCCTAGAAGTCAGCGATAAATTCAACACCGGTTGCATCAAGTGGCATGAGCGGTACGGGAATGATAGTCTACGCTGGATCAACAAACGCGAAAATCGCGACCTTCGGTTGCGCGGAATTCTTTGTAAAATCGTGCAAGACGGGACCGTCAAAGTTGGGGATCAGCTGATCAAGCTTTGATGTATCTCGGTTACCTTGCCGATTTTCCGCGCCAAAGAATGAAAAGCCCCGAGAATACGATCAAACCGGAACCCAGTATCATTGTCGGGCTCAGTTGTTCGTTGAACAGTACAACACCCAATGTGATCCCGAAAAGCAGCCTTGTGTATCGGAACGGCGTGACGGCGGATACCTCGCCGGTCCGCATTGCCTTCATCAGGCATGAATAGGCAACGACACCTGCCAAGATGGCCCCCAATAAGTAAAAACACGTCCCAACATCTGGGCCTACGAAAGGCACCCCTTGCCAAACGGCGATAAGCGCACCAGCCGCGACAATTGCCAGGAAACCATACAGCCCAAGAATGACTGTGCTGAGCGTTGCCGGTGCAGCACGGCTTGCCAGATCACGCCCCGCAAATCCAATCATGCCGATAACCGCCAAAATCGATAGGGCCGAAAAACTGTCCGTGCCCGGTTGAACGATAACAACGACCCCAATCAAACCAATAAAGATCGCAAACCACCTGCGCCAACCAACCTTTTCGCCAAACACCAATGCTGCACCGGCGACCACGACCAACGGGGTGGCTTGCAAGATGACGGTTGCGGCAGACAATGGTGTTAACGCAATGGCGAGGACATAAAACAGCCGGCCTGCAATCTCGAATACCACCCGGATGCGCATCGGCAGGGATAGGATCTCTGGGACAAACAGGGGTTCATTATTCAGACGCGCCAAGCATGCAAACAGCGCAGCACCGCCCAAGCCGAAGATCATCAGAATTTGACCGACAGGCAGCACCGTTGACGCTGCTTTTAAAAATGCGTCTTCGACGGCGAAAATGGCCATCGCAGCAATCATCCAAATACTGCCCATCAGGTTTGCCCTGCGATCAATTGGAATCATTGTGGGCATATGTATTCCAATTCAGATGTCAGATTTTGGGAGAATTGTGACGTTACAATTGAATCTCAACGCTTTGTGGATCGATGCCGTAAACACCCTGATCTGTCAATCTGGCCACGTCGATCAACAATAGGGCGGGTAGGGGCGTTCGCTGCATCAGCAAGCACACCAGCAGGAATGCGAAAACCCGACCTTCGTTGAATTTGCAGTTTGTTTTCCTCCTAAAGTAGTTCGGCAACGCTGATGCAGTTTCCGCGCTGTTCCGTGTGGGTTTGAACGACAGTTAAGACCTCGAATGCTATCGATGCTGCCCCCCTGTGTCTGTGGCGTTGGATGCTTCAGTTCATTGCCACCTATCTTGCGCCGGCTAATAGAAAATTCCTTTTACCTCACTAAATTCAAATCCGAGCGACGGAATGCGTTTCGATGACCGTATAAGACAAGAACAAACACTGCAGGAACCTTTCATGACAAAACTCTCCGACTTTGCAGACTGATTTGCATGTCATTTCCTCGGCCGGCGCGTCCGCGTTTGAACTCGATAACCCGATTACCAAAAACTATAACGCTATGTTCGCATGGACAGCACTCCTCAGGAGCCGAGAAGACCTTGAAAAGAGCATATTTCGCCATTCTATCCCTCATCATCATCGCGGGTGCCTATGGCGTCACTTTCGGTGTTCCTGATCAGGTCACTCAGCTTTGGGGCGGCAGCGCGACCGAGACATCTGAGGCCCCTCACGATGCACGACCAGGACAGCGGGGAGGGCAACAAAGCCGAGCGACAATAGTTGTTCTCACTCCACTTGAAGCCCGCGCGTACACGCTTGTTCTGCGGACCGTTGGCAGTGCTGTCTCACTGCACCGCACCGACGTAACCGCAACCGGTGCGGGCGAAGTAGTTGAGACGGCACTCCATGCCAATGGGATGGCGGAAAAAGGCGATGTCCTTTTGCGTTTGGATGACCGCACGGAACAGTTGGCGCTTGAGATTGCCGAGGCGAACCGCGATCAGGCACGGGCGACTGTGACGCGCTATGAGGGGCTACGCAGCAACGGCAGTTCTGTTGTGACTGAGGTAGCGTTGTCGGAGGCACGCGTGGCGTTGCGTTTGGCTGAAGCCAATGTGGGGCTGGCGCAGGTCGCGCTAAACGACCGCACGATTGTGGCACCAATTTCGGGCAAATTGGGGCTTAGTGACGTTAGCGTGGGAGACCGTGTATCGAGCGGGGATGCTATCGTAACGATTGACGATACCACCAGTCTGCTCGCCACTTTCGAAGTGCCGGAACGCTCCATCGGTCTCTTGACGGAAGGCAAGCGGGTTCTTGTCTCGACACCTACCTATGCGGGGCGGATCTTTGAAGGTGAAGTCACCGCTTTTGACAGTCGGCTCGACAGCGTGACCCGCAGCGCCACGGTGCAGGCGGAGATCGACAACCCCGAAGGGCTATTGCTTGCCGGGATGACATTTGCCATCCGCATGACCGAAGAAACCGATCCCTTGCCCGTTGTGCCCGCCACGGCAATTACGTGGGACCGCACCGGTGCAGGAATTTGGGTCGCCGAAGAAGGCAGCGCTCGCCGCATTCCTGTCACCATCCGCTACCGCGAAGGTGATCAGGTCTGGGTTGAGACAACAGCCGCCCTGGGCGCGCAGATCGTGGCTGAGGGAGCATCGAAGCTGCGAGACGGCGCACAGATCACAGTCGCCAACGCACACAAGAGTCCGGGCGCATGAGTTTCGAGAAAAGAGCTCACAAGGCAGGTTTCGCAGACATTTTTGTTGCGCGGCCTATTTTCGGGATCGTGCTGAACCTGCTTATCATCATCGCCGGATTGGCGGCGTTCAGCAGCGTCGACATCCGTGAAATGCCGGACGTGGATCAGCCTGTGCTCTCTGTCAGGACCACTTACGAGGGTGCCGTGGCAAGCACGGTAGACACCGAAGTCACTCAAGTACTCGAAGATGCACTGAGCGCGCTTGAGGGGATGGCCTATATTGAATCCACGTCCAGCACAGGGTCGAGCCAGATTACTATTGATTTGTCGGATGGCACGGACGTCAACGTGGCCGCCAATGAGGCGCGCGAGATCGTATCGGCTGCCCTGCGCTCTCTGCCCGACGATATCGAGGACCCAAGTGTCAGCAAAAGCAACAGCAACGCTGACGCGATCATTCGCCTTGCCCTGTTGGGGGATGCCAGCCTCGACACGCTCACGCAACTTGCCGAGACCACGGTTTACGAGCGTCTCTCCTTGATCGACGGCATCGCCGAAGTGACCCTGCGCGGCGATCGCGCTAATGAATTCCGGGTGGCAGTGAACATACCGTCATTGCTGAGCCGCGGGCTGACCATTTTTGACGTCTCAATCGCACTTGCGGAACTGCGCGACGACACTGCCCTTGGCGCGCTTGAAAGCGAGTCCCAGACGCTCTCGCTGCGCGTCGGAAATGAAGCTGTCACTGTGGAGACCATCAACCAGCTGCCGATCAATGACACGACCCAAGTGGCCGATATCGCCTTTGTCCAACTGATCCCGGAAGACACCAGCGTTTACACCCGCGTAAACGGTGAAACCGCCATTGGTCTCGATATCACGCGGCAATCGGTTGGCAACACGCTGGAAATCTCGCGCGATGTCACGATCGCTGTGGATGAATTGCGCGCACAACTACCTGAAAATGTGCAGCTGTTAGTCACCTCAGACGATGGTATTTTCATTGAAGGATCAATCAACGAGGTCGTCAAATCCATCCTTATGGCCACTGGCATCGTGGTCGCCGTGATCTTTCTGTTTTTGCGCTCTCCACGGGCAACCTTGATCCCCGCGGTCACGATCCCGGTGGCGTTGATCGGCACGCTCGCTGCGATCTGGATTACAGGGTTTTCCGTTAATACGATCAGCCTGCTCGCACTGGTTCTGGCGACCGGGATGGTCGTGGATGATGCCATCGTGGTGGTTGAAAACATCGTCCGCAAGCGCAAGTCGGGCATGGGGGCTTTTGCTGCCGCTGCATCTGGCACCAACGAGGTGTTCTTGGCCGTCATTTCTACAACCGCAACGCTCGCTGCGGTGTTTATTCCGATTTCTTTCATGCCGGGGCAGGCGGGAGGTGTCTTTTCGGAATTTGGCTTTGTGCTGGCTTTTGCCGTCACGCTGTCGTCGATTACCGCATTGACGCTTGCGCCGGTCCTGTCGGCACTTCTGGACCCCGGCAAGACTCAGACCAACGCCGAGCCAGCCGAACCCAGTGCGCTGTCACGCAGTTTTGACCGCGTGATGGATTTCGCCATCCGCACGCCTTTGTTGGTTCTGTCGGTCGCCGTTGGTTTCGCCATCATAGCCATGGGGGCCGCGATGACGCTGCCCTCTACTGTTACCCCCGAAGAAGATCGTGGCTTTTTCCTCGTGCAGGCGCGCGGAGCCTCGGACACAACGATTGATTACCTTGATACGCAGGTCCAGCTTGTTGAGGGTATCCTCGCACCATACCAAGAAAGCGGCCAGATCGAGACGGTGCAGAGCATCATTGGCGTCGGTGGTGGCACCAGTGCGTTTATCGTCGTGCGCTTACCAGACTGGACCGAGCGCGACACGACGCAACAAGAACTAATCGCGCAGATCAGCGGCCAGTTGGCCTCTGTTCCCGGCGTGCAGGTCAGCGCGCGCTCTACCAATAGTCTCAACATTCGTGGCGCGGGCGGCGGGCTGAGCTTTGCCGTGACGGGCACCAATCTTACGAAAATGACCGAAGCCGCTGACACTCTTGTCGGGGCGATGTCGCAGGATGCCACCTTCCTGAACCCGCAACTGTCAAACAACAGCGTTAATGCACAATTGGAAGTGGCCGTTGATGACAGCGCCGCGAGGGACATGGGGCTAAACAGCGCGGATGTCACCAGCCTCATACAAGCTATGGTGCAAGGCAATGTTGCGGTCAGCGTCTTTTCTGATGACGTTGAAGTAGACGTCAATGTCGTCCCCGGCGGACCACCGATTGATGATCCCTCCGATATCGCATCCATGTCAATCCGCCTCGACAGCGGCGCCTATATCCCGCTTTCCACCGTAGCATCGCTCGACATGGTGGTAAGCGATGCCCAGATCGAACGTTTGGGCGGCGCCTTGTCTGTCTCTCTGCAGGCAAACCTTGGGGAAGGTGTAGATCTCGGTGGTCGCCGTATCATTAAAAAAGCGATAGCCGATGAGGTCCTGCCCGACGGTATGGGCATTACCTTCACCGGAGAGGCCGCGACGCTCGACGACTCACAGGGCGGTATCTACATGGTCTTCGGCGTGGCCCTGATCGTCGTGCTTCTGGTGCTTGCGGCGCAGTTTGAAAGCTTTGCCAGCGCGGTTGTTATCATGATGACGGTGCCCTTTGGCCTTGCCGCCGCGCTGCTGGCTATTTCAATTACTGGCGGTTCGTTGAACTACTACAGTCAGATCGGACTTGTTATGCTGATCGGGGTCATGGCCAAGAACGGCATTCTGATCGTCGAATTCGCGAACCAGTTGCGCGAAGCGGGCGACGACATTGATAACGCAATTCGAAGCGCGCTGCGCCTGCGCATCCGACCAGTGATGATGACGATGGTTTCAACAGTCTTCGGTGGCCTTCCTCTGATCCTGACCTCCGGCGCAGGTGCAGAAGCCCGTATTGCCGTAGGCTGGGTCATCGTCGGTGGTTTGGGTTTTGCTACAGTGTTTACCCTGTTCCTCACGCCGATTTTCTACCGCTGGATCGCGGTCTGGGGCGCTGCGCCCGGTGTTGCTGAGCGCAGGTTGAGGTCAGAGGTGGAGGCGATTGCGAGAGTGTAGTGTTATGGCCTCAGAATAAGCGGTCGTTCCCACAACTCAGACGCTCGACCGGGAGAATTTCTGTACGAGGCAGAAATGACGGCTTTGAAACACTACCGTGCTGGATTTGATGCACACCTGGGTGTCGGGTTAGGGCCGATCATGTCGATCGACAGCGAGGGACGGTAAGCTGTCATTCGAGGCAATGAGGTATCTTTATTCAAGTCGATACTCGCAGGTTTTGCCCTGATCGTGAGAAACCCCTTTCTTTGATGGCATCACAATGCAGGTTCATTCTGCGCGCTGAAAGGTAATCGTCCCGTTCATAATGGCGACTGTCGCAGCAGCCTCCGTTACTGCCTCGGGGGCCAGCAAGGTCAGATCAGCGCTCAACACCGCGATGTCGGCGACCATTCCCTTTTTCAGCTTACCGTGCGTTGCCTCCTTAAACTGGGCCCAGGCATTGTCGCGGGTGTAGCTGGCGAGGGTATTTCGTAGGCTTTGGGTCTGGTCGGGCCAAAGTGGGCCGAGGTCCAACGGTGCGATTGCAGCTTTGATGTTGGGCATGACGTCGATGGGGATCACGGGCCAGTCGGTTGAAAAGATCACTTTGGCACCCGTCTCTCGGATGGTTTGCCATGCATAGGCCCCTTCAATCTGTTCAGGACGGATGTAGTTCCCGACACCGTCAGGCGGGAAGACATGGCCACGCGGTGCATGGCCGGGCTGCAGCGAGGCGACGATGCCCAGTTCGGCCAATCGGGGAATGTCATCGGGGTGGATCACTTCGATATGTTCAATTCGGTGGCGGCTGTCTCGCTTGCCGTTGACCTTTTGCGCAGCCTCAAGAGCGTCGATTGTGCGGCGCACGGCGGCGTCCCCGATGGCGTGAATTGCGATTTGAAAGCCAAGGCGGTCGGCCTCAACGCAGGCGGCCACGAAATGCTCTTGGGTAAAGACCTCGTCCCCCGTGTTGCCATTTTCGCCCAACGCGCCCGGATAGGGATACAGCATCAAGGCTGTGCCGCTTTCGATCACGCCGTCGATGAACATTTTGACGTGGCCACAGCACACCTTGTCCCCCTTATAGTCGGCGCGCATGGCGAAGGCTTCACGGGTCAGACGCTCGATTGGGTCGGTGCCCTTGAGGTGGAAAGGCACATGGCAGCGGCAAAGCAAGCGGCCCTCGGCTTCCAGCTCTGACAGCAGTTCAAGCTGGTAGCGATTGCCATCCATCAGATGTAATCCGGTAATCCCCTGCGCGGCGCAATGGGCCAGACCGCGGGCGATGGCATCTTTATCCATCTCGCGTTCAGCGCGGGTAGCAGCGGGCTCAGGGTCTTTCCCGGTGGTGAGGCCGAGCATGTCGCGGCCGCCGTGGCGGGTGAGCGACAAGATGGGGCTATAAGCCCCCGGCTCCAGCAACGCGCCACTGGCAAGTCCGTCGCTCCCCAAGACGATTTCCGACCCGGCATCGACTTCACCACCCTGAAGCAGCGCAGCGGCTTCCAGCGCGGCGGTGTTGGCCCAGATCGTGTGGTGATCCGGGGCAAACATGGCAAGGGGGCGGTCTGGCAGGATGGCGTCCAGATCGTGGCGTGTGAGGGTCTTGCCAGTGCCCAGAATTCCGTAGTCCGCCATGACGCAGAACAGCATCCTGTCGTCGGGATTGGCTTCGGCGTAGGGCAGGATCAGCCTGCGCATTTCTTCCAGCCCTTTGACGCCGTAGAGGTTGAGGTATCCCAACTCCACGGAGCCGCCAAAAAGATGCACGTGGCTGTCGATAAAGCCAGGCAATACGGTGCCACCGCGCGCGTCGATCACTCGTGTCTCGGGACCAATCAGCGGTGAAACCTGCGCGTCCGTGCCTACCGCTGCAATCTTGTTGCCAACAACCGCCAGCGCGGTGGCCGCCGGCTGATCTTCATCAAAGGTGATCAGCGCGCCGTTTTGGATGATGATATCTGCCAACATGGCCGATAGTCCTTAATTCATGGGGGGAAGTGCTTGAACTGCGCCCCAATTAGGGGCAGGGCGCAGTATTTTGTTCGGCCGAGGGCTTACTTTTGAAGGTCAGTCCAGATCGCAGTATATAGCTTCTGCGCTTCTGGAGGGCAGACCTTGGCGACATAGGCCGCACCCTTCAGCTCTTCGGGCACCACAACTTCGGGGGCGCTCTTCATGTCCTCTGGCATGAACTCCTCAGAGCCTGCGATACCATTGGCATAACGCGCAAACTCAGACAGCATCGCGGCGTTTTCCGGGAGCATGATGAAGTTAAGGAAGGTCTTGGCCTCTTCGACGTTCTTGGCGTCTGACAGGATCGCGGCGTTGTCCATCCAGACCGGATAGCCTTCCTGCGGATAGCCGAAAGCGATGTCGGGGTTCTGGTTGCGCGCCCGGAAGGAGGCACCGTTCCAGTTCACGCCTGCGGCCAGATCGCCCTTGGCGTATTTCTCGATATTGCCGTAGTCCATCGAGAGCCAGTTGGGTTTCGCTTCGCGCAGGATGTCGCGGACCTTTTTCAACACATCTTTGTCGGCCGTACACTGATCTCCGCCCGCATAGTGGATCGCCATGCCCATAACGTCATTCATCTCAGGCACCACGTTGATCTTGCCCTTCAACTCTTCGGGAGGATCGAAGATCACGGCAGCGGTGTTGATGTCGCCCCCATAGACCGAGGTGTTCACCGTCACACCGACGGTGCCCCACTGCCACGGCACGGTGTAGTTGCGGCCGGGATCGAATTCCACATCGATCCACTGCGGGTCCATGTACTTGAAATTCTCCATCTCGTTCGGCTTGCTTTCCATCAACAGCCCTTCGCCAACGAAAATCGGGACATAGGTGCCCGACGGCACGACGATGTCAAAGCCATGCCCGCCCGCCTTGATCTTGGCCAGCGCGGTGTCGTTGCTGTCGTAGTCCGTGATGGTGACCTTGATGCCGGTCTCCTTCTCGAACTTCTCGATCATCTCGGGGCTGGTGTAATTGCCCCAGTTGTAGATGTTCAATTCGCCTTCGGCCATGGCCGGCCCGGCGAGAATGAGGGTAAGTGCGGTCAGTGTCTTTTTCATTTTAAGCTCCCGTTGGTTGGTTATTTTCTGACTTTGTTGAGTAGGGTGTAGGCGATCACCATTATAATAGAGATGCAGAGCAACACGGTCGAAATTGCGTTGATCTCTGGCGTCACCACCCGGCGTAATTGGCCCAGCATATAGGTTGGCAGGGTGTCCTGCCCGGCGGATTTCACGAACTCGGTAATGACCACATCATCAAGGCTGATGACGAATGCCAGCATCGCTCCGGCGAGGATGCCGGGCCAAAGCTGCGGCAGGGTGATGTAGCGAAAGACCTTGAATGGCGTGCCGTAAAGGTCCGCCGCGGCCTGTTCGAGACTGAGGTCCATGCCCTGCAACCGCGCCCGGATCGGCAGATAGGCAAAGGGGATGCAGAAGGCCGAATGCGCGATGATCAGATACAATAGCCCAGTGTAGCCCGTCACGACCTTTATCGAGGCAAAGAAAATTAAGAGCGCCACTGCCGTTACGATCTCAGGCACCATCAGGGGCTGGTGGATGAGCGCAAAGACCGCCGTCTGCCCGCGAAATTTTCCAGTGCGTGTAGTGGCAAGGGCGGCCAGCACCGCGACAGAGGTTGAGATGGTGGCGGCGGAGACTGCGATCACGAGGCTGCGGACCGTCGCCTCTTGCACCATCTCGTTGTCCCAGGCCGAGACATACCAGCGCCATGAAAATCCCTCCCAGATCGCGATGGAGGTGCCAGCGTTGAAGGAATAGACCACCAGCAGCACAATTGGGATGTAGAGCATAAAGAAACAGGCCATCGCGATGCTGGAAAAGCCGGTGAGCTTGCGAATGTCAAAGCCGCGTTTAGCCATGCTGCACCTCCTCGTTCCCTGCGGCACGGACATAGGCCAGCAGGGCGACCATCACGATTGCCAACAAGGTGATCGACAGCGCCGCACCTAAAGGCCAATTCCGCCCCTGTCCAAACTGTAATTCGATCAGGTTGCCGATCATTAGCTGGTTGCCGCCGCCCATGACACGCGGTGTCACATAGGCCCCAAGCGATGGCACCAGCACGAGGATTGATCCGGCAATCACGCCGGGCTTGACCAAGGGCAGGATGATCCGACGCAGCACATGCAGCCGCGTGGCATAGAGGTCATAACCCGCCTCAACGAGCCGGAAGTCCAGCCGCTCAAGTGAGGCGTAGATCGGCAGAACCATCAGCGGCAGGTAGACATAGACCATGCCAAGGATGATCGAAAATTCGGTGAACAGCATCTGGATTGGTTCATCAATGATCCCCAGTGCAATCAGGATCGAGTTCACAGTCCCCTCATTTCGGATCAATTCGAGGATCGCAAAGGTTCGGATCAGAAGATTGGTCCAGAAGGGGATGATGATCAGCAACATCCAAAACTCGCGCTGCTTTTTAGGCCGCGTCGCGATGAAGTAGGCGGTAGGAAAGCCAAAGAACAGGCAGGCGATGGTAGTCAGGATCGACAGCTTCAGCGACCGCCAGAAGATGCTCAGATGCGCGTCTGACCAGCCCAGCGTGTCGTCAAAGATATCGCGCTGCATTAGCACGCCGAACCACGCGTCAGTCGAGAAATCCCAAACCACACCGCCATAGTCGCCGGGAGTGAGGAAGGAATAGAAAAGCGTAATCAAAAGCGGTCCGCTGGCGGCGAAAATTAGGATGATCAGCGCCGGCGTCAGCAGCAGCCAGCGGGTGCGAGAGGCGCGTTTGGCGACGGTGTTTGAAAGCTCAGCCATCGGTCAATCCCTCAGAACCTGAGCGGCACGAGCAGGGAAGGTCACCCCAACCCGGTCCCCCGCAGTAAAGCTGTTGTCGATCGTCGGCGCATTTTGCTGACGCAAGATGAACTCATCGCCGTCATCGAGCGTGACATAGAGATGCGTATCGGTGCCGAAATAAACTACCTCGCGTAATGTACCTGCGAGTACACCTGCGCCTTCAGCCGTTAGTTGCGCATGTTCAGGGCGCAGAGCCAGTGTCACCTTACCCTGCGACCCGTCGTTCGCGTGGGCCTCTACCACTTGGCCCGAAGAGAGCCGGAGCTGCGCGGTTTCGCCGGTGATTGAGATCACCTCCGCTGAGAGGAAGTTCGTGTCACCGATAAAGTCGGCCACGAAACGATCCGCCGGGCGGTCGTAGATTTCGCGCGGGCGGCCAATCTGCCGGATCGCACCATTGGACATGACCGCGATGCGGTCCGACATGGTCAGCGCTTCTTCTTGATCGTGGGTTACGAAGATAAATGTGATGGCGGTTTCGGTCTGCAGGCGCTTGAGCTCCAGCTGCATCTGTTTACGAAGTTTGAAATCCAGCGCGCTGAGCGGCTCATCCAGCAAAAGGATCTTGGGCCTCGGTGCCAGCGCACGCGCAAGGGCGACGCGCTGCTGTTGCCCGCCGGAGATCTGGCTGGTCTGCCGATCTGCCAATTGGGACATCTGCACCAGTTCCATCATCTCGCCAACGGTGGCTTTGATCGAGTCCTTTGGCGTGCCCAGCATTTGCAATCCGAAGCCGATGTTTTCGGCCACAGTCATATGCGGGAAAAGCGCGTAGTTCTGAAAGACGGTGTTGATCGGTCGCTTGTAGGGCGGGGATTCCAGCAGGCTTTCACCGAACATATCCAGACGACCAGAAGTCGGATGCTCAAATCCAGCAATTAGCCGCAGCAGAGTGGTCTTGCCGCAGCCTGAAGGCCCCAATAGGGTGAAGAATTCGTTGTCCTGTATCTCCAGGTCAATGCTTGCCAGCGCCTCGACGGGCGGGCTGCCCGGATACACTTTCCGCAAGGACTCGGCGCTAACTGCTACGGTCATTATTCCCCCTGATCGCCCGTTTGCTTTGTGTTTTTGATCAAAACTTAGTCTGCATGATTGCGCCAATTTGAATTGGAGAATATACCCCGTCAGGGGTAGATATTTGCCTTTTTCGATCTGATTCCGGAGTATTTTTTGAGCGATACGCTGACAGACTTGGCAGTTGGCCAACTTCGAAACGCCCTGCGCGCCGTCGGGAGTCCGGATTTTTTCGAGGCCTACAAGGCCATATTCTCTGCGCGCATGGCCTTTGGCACCTTTCTGATCCTGCGCTTTGATCCGGGCCAGCGGCCCGTGCTACTGAATCGTTGGATTGAGCCAGAGAAGCTGCTTGGCAGGCCGCTGGAAGACTATATGGAGGGCAGCTACGGCTTTGATCCGTTTTATCTGCACCGAAATTTGCCGGAAGGCGGGGGGCTGTTCCGCCTCTCGGACATCGCGCCGGACCGTTTCTTTTCGAGCGAATACTATCTGCGATACTATCGCGGCACCGGGCTTTGTGACGAGGTGGGCCTACTAGCGCCCATGAGCAACGGAGGCGTCGCCCATTTGTCGATGAGTCGGCGCGGCGAACAGGGGGCGTTTCGGCGGGGCGAATTACGGTATTTGCGAACCTATGCACCTTTGTTGCTCGAATTACTGTTGCAGCATTGCGAGGCCGCGGCCCCGCCGCCCTCTGCCCAACCGATTTCTGCACGGCCACCGCTGGCCGATATAATCCGAGCCCACGCCCGGGACCGATTGAACATCAACCTCACCCAGCGTGAGGCGCAGATTGCAGGGTTGGTGCTCAAAGGGCATTCAAATGGCTCGGCCGCTAAGATCCTTGATATTGCAACCGAGACCAGCAAGGTCCACCGCCGCAACCTTTACAGGAAGCTCGTTATTTCGTCACAGCGCGATCTTTTCGGTGTGTTCAAGCATCTGTTATAGACCAGCATAGAATGTCCGCCCGATGGGCGCGGCTTCCAAAACGCTTGAGCTTGAAGTCGATGTGAGCAGCATAATCCTGCGAAGTTCATCCCCATTTGGGCGGTCAAAGGTCGACAGAAATTTAACTGCACCGCAAAGATCGGCTCTGGGCCGATCGTGCCATCCTTCACAAAGGGCGGGAATCAGACAGCCGCTTTAGGTGCATTTTCGCGGCTCAATTATCCGGGATTGTGCGGGCATACCCATCTGTCGGTAAGTCACGCAACTTCGCCAACATGTCGATGAACCCCGCCACCTGAAGTTTACAGGCCGCTTTTCCTTTTTCCGCCGTGGCAAGGTGCGCTTCGCCAACGGTGCCGGCCACGTTCAGGTCTTTGGAAACCCATGCAAGATTAACGGGACCAATCGGGGAGATGGGCGCGGTTTCTGCGGTTGAACGGAAATCTTTAGCCTGCGCCATGTCCACAAGGTGAGGTTTGAAATGTAGCATCAACGATGTTTCGTAGTCGCCGCCATGTATCCCGAATTTGTTCTCTTGATCGGAAAACATCCCTTCGGGTTTGCCAAAATTTCCCCATTGGCACTTAACCACCATCATTCCCGCCTGCACCCGCAACTCGCGGCCCAGAATGGAAATCAGATCAAGGTTACCGCCGTGAGAATTGACGATCACCATCTTTTTGATGCCGGCGCGCGCCACGGACAGGCCGATTTCCGTCCATGCGTCCAGCGCCGTTTTGGCTGTATACGTCAGCGTGCCTTTGGCGTGGATGTGTTCGTTAGATTTACCGACAGCCTGAACAGGAAGGATCAGAACTGTGATGTCATCGGGCAAAGTCTCGCGTAGGCGGGCGAGCATCCCTTCGTTGATGAACGTGTCCACCCCTACTGGCAGGTGCGGCCCATGCTGCTCGATGGCGGCGGTGGGCAAAATTGCGATGGTTTTTTCGGGGTCGAAATCGGCAAATTCTGTTGTGCGAAATTCGGACCAGTTAAGGCGTCTCATTGTGTAGGCTCCGGCTTGTAGGTGGCATCAAGGCGCGCGCGCAGATAGTCCGCGCCCGTTATTGGTGAGTGTTTGGCGGGTCCTGTGCCAGGCAGCGCGGCGATGACGCTGTCGGGATTAGGATCAAGGAAGAACGCGATAGATCGCCGGGCGGTTTTCGGGGGCAATACGCGGTGTGGCGTCGACACGTAGATGTCGTTGGACCAGCGCATCAGGCAATCCCCGATGTTGACGATAAATGCGCCATTGATATGGGGCACGGACGTCCAATCACCCCCGCGCGGCTTGACCTGCAGGCCTGCAACACCATCGGTCATCAATAGCGTGACCGACCCGTAATCGCTGTGCGCCCCCGCGCCGATCCCCTCGCCATCCGGGGCGGCGGGGTATGACAACACCCGCAAAGTCGCCATAGGTTCGGTGAAATGCGGTTCAAAATAGCCAAGCGGCAGACCCAAGTCCGCCTCGAACGCGCGATGCAATTCACGACCAAGGGTGAGGACGCGGGCGTAATAATCTAGCATGACGTCCTTGAAGCCAGTCACGTTGGGCCAGACGTTCACACCCCGAAACGGATCACCCGCGAGCACGCGCGGATCATCGGGGGCCAAGTCGAACCCAACGTTAAAAGCTTCCTTCCGATCTTTAAGACCTGACGTTTCATCCAAGGCCTCGCTGCCCAACTGCGCCCACCCGCGATTATGCGGGTTTTTCGAAATGGCAACTTCCTCTTTTTCGGGAATGGAAAGCGCAAAGAACTTGTCGGCCATCGCAAAGACATTCGTGATCATATCTTGGGGAATACCGTGACCCTTGATGACGAAAAATCCAGTCTCTCGGCAGGCCTGACCCAAATCAGCCACGACCCCAGCAGGGTCGTCGCCGCTCGTAAAACGGCTCCAGTCTATGACAGGTATGTCCATCGTTAGGTTTCCTGTACGTTATATATGAATAAGTTGGTTAAGGCGGGTTTTGACAACATCAAGATGTGCTGCGCGGGTTTGAGGCGTGGAGCTGTCCATCAAAAAATGCGCTGCAAACCTGGTCCTGCACCGTTTTGCCAGCAGCAAACGGACACCACGCAAAAGCGTACGTTTGCCCGGTGCCCCGACAAAGAAGGTAAGCCAACGGGACGCACCACATGTCGTAAAAACACCCAGCTTTGTGATATGCGTTAGGCCTGGCTTGATTAGTCCGCGATCGGTATCGGGCATGATGAACGACACCCCAGGAACCATTACACGATCCAGCCAGCCCTTTAGCATTGCGGGCAGCCCGTACCACCATGTCGGATAGATAAAGATCAGCGCGTCACACCATTCCAGATCACGACAGTCGCGATCCACGCGCGCACGGTTTTCGGGAACTGTCTCGTAGACCTCGTGATCATGTGCCGACAACGTTGGATCGAACCGCTCCGCATAGAGATCACGCAAGCGATATTTTACGCCCTTTGCCTTCAACTGTGAAATGACCAAATCGCGGATCGCGGCATTAAATGAACCTTCGCGGGGGTGGCAGTACACGACCAGCGCTTTCATTGCTAAAACGCCTCCATCTCACGGCGAACCCGTTCAAGGTGCGCCTTAAGCGTCGCCTCGGAATTTCGGTTCATATCATAAAGACCGATGTATTTTTTCTGCGGCATTCCACAGGCGTACCATACCGCGCGGGTCACTGTTTTGCGGGGTGGGTCTGCATTCTGAATGGCGCGCCAACGGGTGCCACCATATGTCGTGCAGGCATATAGCTTCTTAATGTTGGTCAGGCCGGGCCGCACCTTTCCATCGACCAATTTGAACGAAATTCCGGGTAGAAAAACACGATCCAAGAAACCCTTGAGGATCGCGGGGTACCCAAAATTCCACACCGGAAATACCATCACAATGGCATCAGCCGCTTTGACGCGTTCGACGTAGGGCCGCACCGGCTCGATGTTCTCGGGTTCCTCGTGGTAACCACGCCGCTCGACCTCGGTCAGGACAGGCTGAAACCCCTCTTTGTTGAGGTCGCAATCATCAACGTCCCAGCCCGATTTGGTCAGCGTTTGCACGACGACGTCATGCACCGCAGCATTAAAGCTTTCGGGGCAAGGATGGGCGAAAAGGACCAATACACGTCCTTTGGGTGATGCTGCCATCATTCGACGGCCTCGGGCTTGGTGCGGATGTTTTTGTACGAATACATATCAGCGTAATCAAAATCCGGTTCGTCCCACGCAATCATCTTGCCAGGATTAAGAAGCCCCTTGGGGTCGGATTCGCGTTTGAAATCAAGCTGGCGCATATCCGTGGATTGCCGCCCGCCCTCTTCAAGCGTGTAGCGGTGTGGGTTGAAGATCATGCAATCCATGGCTTCATGCTCTGCGACCAACTGATCAAGCGCATCTTTGTCCATCGGTTCCACAATTGGCAGCCCGGCAAACGAAATGCCCGCACCGTCGCGCATCACCTCAAGGTGCATGTGTAGCTTGCCCTTAAAGGTCTCGTAGGCGGCCATGACTTTTTCAATGTCGCTACCATAGCGGACCTGCAAATAGGTCAGGCCCTTGTTGAACTTCATTGCCCGCAATGTCGTGTGGTTCCAGCCGAATTCATACATAGGACCGGGATGGCGGTCCCATGTGACGTCGTCAGAACGATAGATCACATTGCCGCCTTCAAAGCGTTCGAGCAAAGTCACCAACCCATCCATATTGTGGGGCGCCACCATCAGCCCGACAAGGTGGTCGTCTTCGGTGACATGGGGTTTGACCCGTTGAAAGTAAGCATGTGCAATGGGGGCCGCATAAACCGACGCGAGCTTAACCAAAATTCCAGGCTCGGCGGTGGCGACACCTGCAAACTCTGTCGCCGCGCGGAAGGTGTCGAACCGCACAAACAATTCCGTCCAGTCATAGGCAGGGGCTAAGGGCAGTTCCAATTCGGTGATGATGCCGTTGGTGCCATAAGCATGAGACACCCTGTGGAGCTCTTCGCCCGTGAATTCCAGAACCCGTGGTTCAGCCTCCATCGTGACAACGCGCAGGCGCTTGATGTTGCCGATATCGCGCAACGCACCCCACGCAGCAGAGCCGCACCCCCCCGAACCGCCAGCGATAAATCCACCGATGGTCGCCTGCGAATAGGTTGATGGATACATGCGCAATTCTTGGCCGCTCTTTTCCTTTAACTCGTCGTCGAGTTCTTTGATCACTGCGCCGGGTTCCACCACGACGTAGCCCGCGCCGATTTCCTTGACCTTGTTCATTTTGGCGACATGGATCACGCAGCCCCCCGCAAGCGGCATGGCTTGGCCGTAGTTGCCTGTGCCACCCCCGCGCATGGTGACAGGGACATCGTGGGCGTAACAGACACGCAAAATCTCGATGATCTCGTCTTCGGATTTTGCGTTGATCACAAAGTCAGCTTCAAGGTGATCCATCGCATCCTTCAAAACCGGGGAATACCAAAAGAAATCACGCGACTTGTTCCGCACGGTAGCAGGGTTTTGTTCCATATCCAGATGGGACAGTTTGGCTTTTGCATCGGCGATATTGGGGGTCATGGCTTGCTCACAATCATGTCGAGTTCTGTATAGGACGGTAGGGTGCGGTCGATCGGATCACCGTTTCGCAACACGATGCGATCCGACTGAGGACGAGAGAAAAACTCTGTCCATGTGCGTGCACTGCACAGGATCAGATCGGCGGGTGCGCCCGCGTTCAGGCTTGGGGTTTCGAAACCGCAGGCGCGTGCTGGGTTGGTGACAAAAGACGTGGGCCAGTCGGTTAACCCGTGATCCAGGTGGCAAATCCGCGTGGCTTCGCGCATGACTTCAACCATGTCGAGATCACCGTAAGCATAGAACGGG
The DNA here is from genome assembly GCF_964021855.1 of uncultured Sulfitobacter sp. NCBI lineage: Bacteria > Pseudomonadati > Pseudomonadota > Alphaproteobacteria > Rhodobacterales > Roseobacteraceae > Sulfitobacter > uncultured Sulfitobacter sp. Next base: position 115,481 of record NZ_CAXHZD010000006.1, on the reverse strand, counting down.
TCGCGGGTGTTGTCGGATGCAAACGAGACGTTGACGCCTGCCGCTTTTAATTCATGCGCCATTGTGACGCCGCGCCAACGCGGTGTGCGGCCGGCTTCGCGGTCTTGCAGGTACATGTTGCACATCGGCAGGGACACGACATGCAACCCTGCCTTGGCGACAAGCGCAATGATCTCGGCAGCGACGTCATCAGGCATCACAGAAATTGAACAGCAATGGCCCACGGTGACCTTGTTTTTGAACCCAAGCCCAAGCACCGTTTCAGCGATTGTGCGCAGCGTGTCTGAAGTCGGGTCGTTGGTTTCATCCACGTGAAAATCCACGTCGAGGTCATATTTCTGCGCGAAGTGGAAGAAGTCGTTGAGGCGGTCTTGCAGGTCGGGCACCGGGTAGGTCACGGCGCCTAGGACATTGCCCGTATCTGCGACAATTTTGGCAACCTCGGGAAAGATGTCCTTGTCGCGGAACACACGGTCAATGGCGACCAGACAGGACGCCTGCAATGCGACCTTGCCCGCCCATTTTTTCTGTAGTTTCGCCACCACGCCAAAGGACGACACTGCAAGGTCATCGGCGCTGTCGATATGGGTGCGAATGGCCTTGGTGCCGTGGGCATAGGCACACCGCAAGCCGAAATCCATTCGTGCCTCTACGTCTGCCGCCGTCCAGTTCACATGGTCTTCGCGTACTGTCGTTAACGCCCCCATGAACGATCCGTCAGGGTTGGACGCGCGCGGCCAGATATGCCCTTTGTCCAGATGCGTGTGCATATCGACAAAGCATGGCAAGGCCATTGCGCCGTTCATTTCGATTACAGTTTCGGCCGGTTGCCCAGCGTCCGTTGATGTAATCATACCATCTTTGATGGTGAGGTCAGTGGTTATGAGATCACCGCTTTGACCGATAAGACAGGCCGGTATGGTGACATTTCGAAGTGTCTTCACGCCGCTGGGCAAAACGCAAAATTTCATTAATTCTCCCGTTTGATGGCGCTTTCATGCCATTTGTGCAAAAGCGCGTGGCTGAGTAGTGAGGCGAGTGTGAAAATCACGACCCCGGTGACGGCGATCAACAAAAGCGCCGCGAACATACGTGGAATATTTAGGCGGTACCCCGCTTCAAGGATGCGGAACGCAAGGCCTGAACCAATGCCGCCGGTTCCGGCGACATATTCTGCCACAACCGCACCAATCAACGACAGCCCGCCCGCGATCCGTAGACCGCCAAGGAAGTAAGGCAGGGCCGTTGGCAATTGCAGAAACCTCAGACGTTGCCAGCGTGTAGCACCGTAAATTTTATAAAGGTCGCGCAGGTTGTGATCGGTGGAATTAAGGCCAAGTGTCGTGTTGGACAGGATCGGAAAGAACGCCACGATCCACGCACACAAAAGTAGTCCGGCAAGGCGGTTGTCGACGTAGATAAAGATCAGCGGCGCAATCGCGACGACAGGCGTAACCTGCAAAATCACCGCAAAGGGATAAAACGCCATTTCGAAATAACGCGACTGCGTGAACATAACCGCAAGCCCGACACCACCAACGACAGCAACGCCAAGCGCCATAAGCGTGATTTTGAGCGTCACCCAAAGTGCATCTGACAACATCGCCCAATCTTCGATGAGGGTCTGCATCACCAGACCAGGGCGCGGCAGAATATAGTGGGGAATGCCGTTCCATACGACAATTCGGTCCCAAAGAAAGATCGCCAGAAACAGCATAATCGCGGGCAAGGCCCATTTTGCGATTTTTTCACGCTGTTTGGCCCGGGCATATTCCTGTTCTTCAAGGTCCACGATGGGGGTCTGCATATCTGACACGCTCATGCTGATGCCCTTTCGCCATGTTGGTTCATCGCGCCATGCAACGCACCGGATGCTTTGCGGCACAGGTCCGCATAATCAGCAGATGTGCGGAATTCTTCGGTGCGCGGGTATGGCGCATCGACGGTGACTTCGGCGGACACCCGACCGGGCCGCGCTGCCATCACGACGATACGATCCGACAGGAAGACCGATTCAAACACAGAGTGGGTGACAAAAATGACGGTGCATTTGAGCTTGTCGCGCAGCATCAGCAAATCATTGTTGAGCTTGTGACGGGTGATTTCATCAAGTGCCGCAAAGGGCTCGTCCATGAGGATCAGCCGCGGTTGCGTTACCAGCGCGCGGGCAATCGAAACCCGCATTTTCATACCGCCCGATAATTCACGGGGATAGGATTTCTGAAAGTTCTCCAGTCCTACCATTTTAAGCGCCCACATAATATCACCGCGCACATCGTCCATGGATTTGCCGCGCAAGCGATGCGGCAGCCAAACGTTTTGTTCAACGGTCGCCCAAGGCATCAGCGTGGGTTCTTGAAACACAACGCCAAGATCTCCTTCGTTCAACCCGCCGTTCCATGTGATCTGCCCCGACGTCTGGCGCATCAAGCCCGCAATCAGACGCAAAGCGGTGGATTTCCCGCAACCCGATGGTCCAAGCAATGATATGAAATCTCCTTGGTTTACGGTCAGGTTCAGGTCCTTGAGGGCCTCGACATTGCCGTTAAAAACCTTGTCGACATTGGACATCTGCAACAGCTCGTCACGCTGTCCCATGGGGGGAATTGAAGAGGTATTGGACATTTCATGCTTTCTTGAGCAGTGACAGGGGCGAAGGATGTCGCCCCTGTCAGTCAATTCGGACGTGGGTTAACGAAGGTCCATTCCAACCTTCGCGTTGACGAATTGAGTGTTATAGGCGGACGAATAATCCAGATCGCCTTCTATGACGCCGGCCTCGACCATCTTGCCGTAGAAGTCGCCGATCTTCTCGTCCGTCATCGCCCCGATCCCAAGTTCAAGCGCGTCCCCACTGTCGACGATGCCTTCTGAAAGCATCTTTGAAATGGCGAAGTCGATCTTGTCCTGTGTCATGTCAGGGTTGGCGGCGGTGATCATCGCGTCGGCTGCGGAATGATCGTTGTACAGGTAATTGTACCAACCCTTGATCGACCCATCGACAAAGCACGCAACCTGTTCGGGGTGTTCGGCGATGGTATCGGCCATCGTTTCAACCGTCGTCGCGTAGGTGGAGTATCCGGCATCCGCGATCAAGAAGATGTCGGGCACGAAACCGGCTTCCTTTTCGATCACATAAGGTTCGGAAGACAGATAGCCCTGCATCCCCATCCCTTTGTCGGCGACGAATGGCGCGGGGTTAAAAGTATAGGGTTGGCGTTGTTCAACGGTAAAACCGTATTCCGCCATCATCCACTGGTAGTATGATGCAAACCCGTTGTCGCCGATCAACAACGTCAAATCCTTGAGGTCTGCGAATGTTTTCGCCTGACCTGGATGGGAAATGATAACCTGCGGGTGTTTCTGGAATGTCGCCATAACAGCCACGACAGGAATACCTTCTTTGGCGGCCGTAAAGGCCTGCAACAGATCGCCACCCATGTGATAATCAATGCGCCCCGCCAGCATTAGCGCGCGGTTATTCACCTGCGGGCCACCGGGCACGATTGTGACGTCCAGACCGCATTCCGCATAGGTGCCATCTGCTACGGATTGATAAAACCCGCCGTGCTCGGCTTGCGCCAACCAGTTGGTGCCGAATGAAACAGGCGTAAGGTCTTGGGCCATCGCGGTGCTTGCGGTCACGGCGGCCAGCGTTGCGAAGGCAACGGATTGCTTAAGGGTCATAATAGTCTCCTAGGGTGAATTCCGAAGACGACGTTAGTGTGTTGCCCCCATGGGAAGCACAGAGGGATCGACAGGTTTCATAAAGTCGTGAGCCTTTTGGGTTAAATTTTACGCGTTGCTTGCCGAGCCGCCCAAGTAATGGGCAAAAACAACTTAACTCCGCTCTGTTTTAGGCGCGCGCTATACGTGTGTTGGCCATTTATGGCATGACGTGACGACTCAAAATTGGCGCGAAAAGGCATTCCCCACCATGACCACAGCCCTTAATCCGACCAGCATCGCGCCGCCGTTTGGCGATTATAGCCACGGAATCAAAAGCGGCCCTGTGTCCGGTTTCGTCGTCACTTCAGGGCAGCTTGGGCTTGCCCCTGATGGAAGCTGTTCAGCGGACGTGCGCAAGCAGGCTGAGCAGTGCTTTGCCAACATCGACGCGATCCTGCACGAGGCGGGCTGTGGCCGCGCTGATATTGTCCGGCTCAGCGCCTTTGTCACCGACCGCGCATTTTTCGCCGACTATATGGCTGTGCGTGATGAATGGCTGGCCGATGTCGCGATCCGCCCTGCCTCCACCCTGCTTATCGTAAGCGGTTTCACCCGCGAAGAGTTCAAGGTCGAAATCGAGGCGACGGCCATAAAGAGAGATTGATCTGGCATTGGCGTCGCGTAAGTGACTATCGGACCATAAAACAACAACTGGCAGGCCGTTCGTCAGCTGCCGAAGGCCTAATCAGGCCTTCTTGAGACGAGATCCAAGCGCACCACGGTCCAGCCCGCCTTGTTTGCTGGGTGGGCGTCGATCCGAGTCGATATCAGGGACCAGTTGGTACAGAGTTTGCAAGACCTGATAGAGTGTAATGCCATCAGTATGGGCCATACCTTCTTCTTCAGCGACACTAACCTCGCTTGCGCCGTATTCCGAACGACGAAGAACCTCGATCTTCTGGGTGTCGGTTAGGTCAGGATCGCTCAGAACATCATTAGGACGTGCGGCGCGCGAGAATGTCGGACAGCACGAGGTAGGAGGACGCGACATGACTGCACATCAGTCGCCGCGTTGTGTCTGCATCCAGACCAAGTATTGCTTCGGCAATCTTACGGTGCTCAATACGCGAAGATGCCAGCCGTCTATTGTCTTCCCGAAAATTGGCAGCCCGCCACGCAAGTGTTCGCATGCTCAATTCATCCAAGGTAGAGGCGAGGATCGAATTTCGCGCACCAAGCTTTATCATCTCATGGAAGCGACTGTTAATTTCGCTGTAGGCCGCTGGATCGTCACAGGCATCGCCGCTATCCACGACTGCCACTAGTTGGCGCCGTTCGATTTCGCTCATCCTATTTGCAGCGAGAGCAGCAAGTGTGCTTTCCACTTCGCCCGTTGCTTCAAACAGTTCTGCTAGGTCACCGGGGGCCATCGCTCGCACGATGTAAGCTCTTCTTGCGCCGCGCTCGGCAAGGCCTGCTTGCGCCAACCGGTGCAACGCCTCTCTCACGGGTGTTCGTGATACCCCAAACTGTTCGGCCAATGCTTGTTCAACCAGGGGCTCGCCGGGTGCCATCCGACCGACCATGATCTCGTCTATTAGGCTTTCAAAAATGCTATCTGCTGCACGAATAATCATCTGTCATCCAATCCAATGCCTTTGTGCACTTTTAGCTTTCATTTGTATACATGTGCTTGCAAGCTGAAATCACGAACTTGTCGAATGAAGTGGAGGATTCGACAAAAAATGCCTCGAAACCGGTCCGAGGCGAGCGAATTGGGGCAAACCCACCGCTAATTTGCACCGGCTGGATAAAAAACAGGGAGGAGACAATGCGAACAGGAGAGATAACTGATGACAACGATCGACCACAAAAAAATTCTCGCAGAGCGCCTTTCGGCGCGCTTCGGGCGTAGAACTATTCTCAAAGGCCTCGGTGCTGGTATTTTGACTGCAGCGACGACAGGCGCGCCGTCACTTGTGAAGGCGCAACAAAGCGGCCACATTAAAATTGCATCGATCAAGGTGATCGATACATTGGACCCCCACTTTACGGGCTTCCTTTCCTCCATTCAAATTATCAACAACATCCACAACGGCCTTCTCAAGATCGTTTATGATGGCAAAAACGTAACGTTTGAGCCTGATCTGGCCGAGAGCTGGGATATTGAAGGTGACAAAGTTCACGTGTTCAAGTTGCGCGACGGCGTGAAATTCCACGATGGCACCCCTTGTGATGCCGAAGCAGTCAAATTTTCACTGCTGCGCGTCAAAGAAGGTGAACCCAAATCTCCGCACGCATGGAAACTGGCGCTTTTGGAAAGTATCGACGTCGTCGACCCGCTTACCGTGAAACTTACTTTTTCCCAACCCTACGCGTTCTTGCCCGTTGCCCTGAACGGCTCAACAGGCCGCGCGGGTACAATCGTGAGTCCGGCTGCCGTGCAGAAATACGGTGCCGATTATGGCCGTAACCCTGTTGGCACTGGCCCGTTTAAATTTGTGTCATGGAAAGAGAACGACGCCATCGAATTGGAGGCCAACCCGGACTATTTTGAAGCAGGATTGCCTAAGCTTGAACGTGCCACATTCGTGCTGATGAACGAAGCCTCTACCGCACTTGCAGCGTTGCTGGCAGGGCAAATCGACGGTATGACGGATTGCCCGATGCAACTGGTCGATCAGGTGGAAGCGTTCCCCAATGCGAACCTGTACGGTGAGATTGAGGGCAACTACACATTCGTTGGCATGAACTGCAAACGTGGGCCTTTTGATGACATCAACTTGCGCCGCGCCGTAGCTTGGGCGCTTGATCGGGATACCCTCGTAAAGCAAGCGTATTTCGGGCGCGCGCAAAAGGCATTCACGCCAATTTCGCCCCCCATGACCGACTTCTTTGACCCTGATATTGCGACCAGCGGTCGTGGCCAGTGGTTCGATCTGGAAAAGGCAAAAGCATACCGCGCCAAAGCTGCAAACCAAGGTGAAATCGAAGCGGTCTATATGATGGCGGAACGCGGCCCTGTTGGCACCCGTGTGGCGCAGACTGTTGCGCCAATGCTGGCGGAAATCGGCATCAAGGCAAAGCTGGAGCTGGTCGAACCTGCAACTTGGGTCAAACGGCGCAATGGCTCCGATTTTGATCTTTATGATTTTGAATGGGTAGCGGACCTTGATCCCGATGAAACGCTTTATCCCGAGTTCAGATCTGACGGGGCGTGGAACTTTGGCGGTTGGGTGAACACCGATTTCGATGATCTTTGCGCCCAAGCACAGGTCGAGCTGGACCCCGCGGCACGTAGCGCTCTGTACAACAAAGCCGAAGATCTGCTGATGGATGAAGCCGGTATCGCGGTTATGGCGCACATGCCGATCTACAAGGTGTTTTCAAACAGGGTTAAGGGCTTCCAATACATCCCTGCCGATCTTGTGAACCTGCATACAGTGAGCATTGGCTAATGCTCTTAAAGGCACTGGGGAAAATCGCGCAGACACTTGTTGTCTTGTTCTTCGTCTCTGTGGCCAGCTTCGGACTTCTGAAGCTGGCGCCCGGCGATCCAATCCAAATCATGCTTGGGTCTGAGTACTCTCAAGCCAGCTACGACTCGCTGAAAGCCGAACTTGGGCTGGATCAACCATTCCTCGTTCAATACGCGGATTGGGCGGTGCAGTTTGTGCAGGGTGACTGGGGAACATCCTATGTCGCCCGCGCCGAGATTTTCACCTATGCCTTCAAGGAGGCGTTACCAGTCACGTTGACCCTCGCCTCCTTTTCCCTCCTCTTTGCAATTCTGGTGGGCGTACCTCTTGGTGTGCTGTCCGCCGTTAAAAAAGACACGATCTTGGACGCAGGTTCCGCCGTGCTGGCTCTCACTGGCACTGCTTTCCCGTCCTTCTTACTGGGAATTCTGCTCATCTGGTTTTTCGCGGTAAAGCTTCAGCTGTTTCCCGTCATGGGGTACGTATCTCCTTGGGAGGATCTCCGGCTGGGTGTTTACCATATGATCCTCCCCGGGCTGACGCTTTCTACCTATTTTATTGCCATGATCACGCGCCTCACCCGTGCGACGTTGATCGAAGTATTGGAGCAGCCCTACATCGCCGCAGCGCGTGCACGCGGTGAACCGAACTGGCGGGTAGTCTGGGTGCACGGGGTGCGCAACATCGCGATGCCCCTGGTCACGATCCTTGGCTTGCAACTGGGCGTGCTTTTGCAAGGAACAGTCTTGACTGAAACAGTGTTCAACCTTCCAGGTGTTGGGCAGATGCTCACTTCAGCGGTTCTGGGGCGCGAATACCTTGTGGTTCAGGCGGGTGTCATGATGACAGCTGTGCTGTTTATCGGCGTCAACCTGTTGGTTGATTTGTCCTACCCCTTCCTCGATCCACGGCTGAGGTCCAGTAAATGAGTATTCAAGCGCCCCAAGGGATTGCCGCTGTGCCAATCACAGCCGCGCCCACCGCCGAAGCAAAGGCCCGTCGGTCGGTCTTTGCGCGGCGGCCATTCTTCACAATCGCGTTGATTGTTGCAGTAGGTTACGTGCTGGCCGCCGTCTTCGCCCCCTATGTTGCGCCGTTTGATCCAGTGAAACAGGACTTTAATGTCATGATGCAATCGCCGTCCGCGACGCATCTGATGGGCACGGATAGCTACGGTCAAGACATCCTGTCACGGGTCATCTTTGGCGCGCGTTATGCGCTGATTATCGGCATCTTCTCTGTGTTGATAGGTGCTGTAGGTGGCCTCATTATCGGGCTTGCTGCCGGCCTGTCTGGTGGGTGGTCTGAATGGGCGTTAATGCGCCTGATCGACGCAATACTCGCGTTGCCTTCGCTTATACTGGCCGTAGCTTTCATCGCGATCCTAGGTCAAGGCGTCGACAAAGTGGTGATTGCCGTGGGTCTGTCGATGATCGGCCCCTTCGCACGCACTGTGCGTAGTGACGTGATGCAAGTGCGTATCCAGCTCTTTATTGAGGCAGCGCAACTCATGTCTATTTCATACCTGCGGGTGGTTTTGCGCCACGTCCTGCCGAACGTGATCTTTCCGCTGGCCGTACAAGTGACAATCCGAGTGTCCGAGGCAATCTTGGTGTCCTCATCGCTATCGTTTCTGGGCATTGGTGTTACACCACCCACACCCGATTGGGGACTGATGATCGCCGAGGGCCGCGACTTTGTCAGTTTTGCACCTTGGATGTCAGCCATGCCTGGCTTTGCACTGGCGCTTTTGCTTATCGCGCTGTCCATCGTGGGAGACGGCGTTCGCGAGGAGTTTGACCCAAAACTTCGGAGAGATTCATGACAGATACAGCCCTAAAACCTGTCCTCTCTATCAAGGATTTGACAGTCTTCCGTGGAGCATCCAAAATTCTGGATCGTGTTACGCTCTCCCTTGGTCAGGGGGAAACGCTGGCTTTGGTCGGCGAAAGTGGAGCGGGGAAATCAACCATAGCCACGGCAATTATGCGGCTTTTAGATAACGCCAAAGTTACAGGCAGCGCCGAGCTGGCGGGCGAAGGGGATCTGCTGGCTCTTACTGAGCGCCAGATGGTTAAACTTCGCGGCCGCCGCCTCTCTATGATTTTCCAAGATGCAGGTGCGGCCCTGAACCCGGCCTACACAGTCGGGCGGCAGCTCAGCACGACGTTGTACCGTACCCAAGGGTTATCCAAAGTCGAAGCGCGGCAGAAAGCAGTAGAACTGTTTACTTCGGTCGGGATCAACGATCCCGAAGGCAGGATGTCGGCCTTTCCTCATCAATTATCAGGAGGGATGCAGCAGCGTGTTATGGTTGCTATTGCCTTGGCAGGTAGCCCTGATTTGCTTTTAGCAGATGAGCCGACTTCGGCGCTTGATGTTACGATCCAAGCGCAGATTGTTCGGCTGATCCTGACGTTGACCCGCGAACGCGGAGCAAGTTGTATTTTTGTACTGCACGATCTTGCGCTCGCCAGTCAGGCCTGTGACCGGGTTGTCGTGCTTTATGCGGGCCAAGTCGTAGAAAGCGGCCCTGCGCATGATGTGTTGGAGCGCCACCGCCATCCTTATACGCACCAGCTAAAATCCTGTGTGTTAGAGATTGGTACAAAGGATTTGACCGCCCCAGAAGGCACGGTGCCATCTCACGGACAGATGCCAAAAGGCTGCAGGTTTTCCACACGCTGTCCACGCGTCATGGCCCGTTGTACGGATGAAGCGCCGCCACTTATCCCTGCACGCGAGGCCATGTCTGGCCCGCTTGATCATCATATAGCGTGTTGGAATCCAGAATGACGATGCAAGCTCTCCCCCAAGCCGCGGCACAAATTTCCGAGCAACCCATCTTTGAACTGATTGAAGTAGAGCAGGTTTTTGAGGTCCCAAAACCCGGGCGACGCCTGTTCAGTCGCGATACCGTGGGACTTAGGGCGCTAGACGGCGTTCGCCTTAGTATTAGCAAGGGTACGTCCTTAGCGATTGTCGGCGAGAGTGGCTCAGGAAAATCGACGTTACTGCGTGTTTTGCTTGGTCTCGACAGGCCCAGCGGCGGCCGGGCGTTGTATCACAGCAAACCTATCCTCGAGGCGCGTTCGCGCGGGACGGATTTCGCCCGCGATGTGGCCATGGTTTACCAAGACGCGCGCGGATCGCTGGATCCGCGCATGACGATTGGCGCTCTCATCGCGGAACCTTTACGCCATTTCGACATCGTTCCGCGTGAAGAAGAAGCTGCACGCATTGCGCAATTGCTGGACCGGGTCGGCTTGCCTGCTGATGCGGCGAACCGCTTTACCTCGGGGCTGTCCGGGGGGCAGGTGCGCCGCGTTGCTATTGCTCGCGCTTTAGCGTCGGAACCTTCAGTTCTTGTTGCGGATGAAGCTGTCTCTGGTCTTGACGTATCCACGCAAGCTCAGCTTTTGATTTTGCTGCAATCCTTACAGCGCGATATGGGGCTGACGTTAATCTTCATTACGCATGATCTTGGTGTTGCCAGCTACCTTTGTGAAGAAATTGCGATCATGTATTTGGGCCGTATCGTTGAAACAGGTCCCACCGATGCCGTGCTAAACGCACCGACGCATCCGTACTCCGCAGCACTACGCGCGGCTGCTCCGCAATTCTTTGAACCATTGTCAGAGCCGCTTTCAGGCGAAATTCCAAGCCCGCTTGATTTGCCAAAAGGGTGCCGATTTTCGACACGCTGTCCAAAAGCACAGGCGGATTGTCAGTTAAAAGACCCGCAGCTGGGAAAATTCGGGTCACAACGGGCAGTTGCTTGTCTGCAGCCACTTACCCAAATTTAACCTGCAAAACTCTAACGCCTCTTGCCGCTTTACTGCCGCCGCGCGGCCCCAAGTGTCTAAATCACAGGAATACCGATATGTTTGACTTCTTTTCTGCCCGCCGCCCCAGCACTCTTGCTTCAAAAGCGATGATCGCGACCTCTCACCCGCTCTCAACCTCAGTCGGTCATGAGATTCTTGCCAAGGGAGGCAATGCTGTCGACGCGGCGATTGCTGCCGTTGCTGTTCAATGCGTAGTCGATCCGTTGATGACGGGCATTGGTGGGGATTGTTTTGCCCTTTATGCTCCGAAAGGCGGAAAGGTGAAGGCGCTTAATGGATCGGGGCGTGCGCCGGCTGCGGCTACAGTTGAGGCATTAAAAGCGGCTGGTCTAACGGATGAAATCCCCCAAACCAGCCCCCATGCAGTTACAATCCCTGGTGCGATCTCGGGGTGGTGCCTCCTGCACAAAGACCACGGCTCCCTACCGATGGAGCAATTGTTTGCGCGTGCGATTGATTATGCCGAGAACGGCTATCCAGTGACACCGCGCGTCGCAATGGATTGGGCAGCTAACGCTGATACCGTTGCAGGTGATAAGCACGCGGCAGCGCTTTTCTTGCCAGATGGCAAGCCCCCTGTTGTCGGTCAAACACATGCTCAACCACTGTTGGCCGCGCGCCTGCGTGACATCGCAGCAAAGGGTGCCGCAGGATTCTATGAAGGCGAGGTTGCCGCCAAGATGGCGGCCCATTTGCAATCTCTTGGCGGTTTGCACACCGAGGCCGACTTCAACGAAGGGCGTGATCAGGCCCATTGGGTGGATCCGATTGCGACGCGTTATGGCGATCATGATGTATATGAATGCCCGCCGAACGGCCAAGGTTTGGCCGCTCTTCTAATCCTGCGTATATTATCGCGTTTTGACATGGGAAAAGGCCTGTCTGAAGCTGATCGAATTCACCTGCACGCGGAGGCGACCAAACTGGGATACCATCACCGCGATGCGTTAATCAGCGATCCGGCAACCTGCCCGGATGTGGTTGAAACACTGCTGTCGGACGAGGTCGTCGACGCACTGGCGGCGCGCATCGACATGCGCCGCGCCTTACCGCCCACACTTTGGGATGAACCCGAGCATAAAGACACAATCTATCTTTGTGTCGTAGATGAACAGGGCAACGCGCTGTCCTTCATCAACTCAATTTTTCATGGCTTCGGGTCGACACGTTTAGACCCTACAACGGGCGTTCTCTTCCACTCTCGTGGTGCGTCTTTCAGGCTGATCGAAGGGCATCCTAATGCCATCGCCCCGCGCAAACGCCCCATGCACACGATCATTCCGGGGATGCTGTGCAAAGATGGAACCGCGGTTATGCCTTTTGGTGTCATGGGTGGGCACTATCAGGCAGCAGGCCACGCAGCCTTCTTGTCTGGCGTTTTAGACTTGGGGATGGGAATTCAGGAAGCAATGGATGCACCGCGCAGCTTTGCTCATGACGGGGTGTTGGATATTGAGCCAGGCGTGTCCGAGGAAGCACGGGCAGTTCTGGCGTCGAGAGGACATGTTCTGGCCCTGCAAAAGAGCCCAATCGGCGGAAGCCAGGCGATCCACATCTGTCCCGCAAGCGGGCTTCTCTCTGGTGGTAGCGATTCCAGAAAGGACGGAATGGCGTTGGGGTTCTAAGTGCTGAATAGCAGGACTTCGTTGGACAAATTGGACACTTGATAAGCTTCGCATTTTTTCTGGAACGAACTCCCGCCCTGCCGCATCAATTATGGGGCAGGGCGGGAGGGTGCTATTCAGCAGCAACAGTTTGGGGTGCTGTTGCGTTCAAGCGACCAGACAGGCGCACCAGAACGATCCCGACAGCTACAACTCCGGCGGCGATGTAGGGCGCAGCGGCCAAACCGATGCCTTCCACAACGAGCCCACCGGCCCATGCACCACCGGCAATGCCCAGATTGAACGCGCCGATATTCAGGCCAGAGGCTACGTCAACGGCACCCGGTGATACCTCGCGTGCGATCTGCACAACATAGGATTGCAGGGGCGGCACGTTGGCGAAGGCAAAACCGCCCCAAAATGCCGCAACCGCGATGGCTGCAATCGGGCTGGTAAGGGTCGCACCAAGTGCGACCAGTGAAATTGCAAGCCCGGCAAAGATCACTGTCAACGCAGGTACGGCACCGATACGGTCAGCCAGTTTGCCGCCGGCGATGTTCCCCACGGCGACAGATGCACCATAGAGCAGTAGCACGAGGCTGATCGCACCCGCAGACAGACCCGTGACTTCGTTCAACATCGGCGCAAGGAAGGTAAAGGCGATGAAGTTTCCGCCATAGCCGACAGCCGTGATCAGATAGACCAGCAGAAGGCGCGGCGAAGTCAGCACCTGTAATTGGGCTTTGACCCCCGCTGACGCGGTCTTGGTCAGATTGGCAGGCACCAAGATGGCAGACGCGATGAACCCGATCACGCCAAGCGCGACAACGCCAAGGAAAGTCGACTGCCAGCCGAAGTTTTGGCCGATGAACGTCCCCAAGGGAACACCCGTCACAAGCGCGACGGTCAGGCCAAGGAACACCAGCGCAATGGCTGAGCTTTCTTTTTCTGGCTCCACAAGATCGGTCGCGATAGTCGAGGCGATTGCAAAGAACACGCCGTGAGCGAGGCCCGTGATAAAGCGCGCAGCGACAAGGCTGCCGTAATCCGGCGCAAAGGCGGCATAAGCATTGCCGAGCGTGAAAAGCGCCAACAAGAGCAGCAGCAGCGTTTTGCGCGGCACGCGGTCGGCCATTGCTGTCAACACTGGGGCGCCAATAGTCACGCCAAGTGCGTAAAGACTGACCAACAGGCCAGCAGAGGGGATCGACACGCCAAGATCGGCGGCGATGGTCGGAAGCAAGCCGACGATAACGAACTCGGTCGTTCCGACGGCGAAAGCGCTGATGGTCAGCGCCCAAAGGGCAAGTGGCATCGGTATCTCCATTAATTAGATGTCGACGACGTATATGCCAGCGGCTATCTGTTGCGAGAATAGACATGTTTGGAATGGATCATTGCAGAAACTGCACGAATTACTTCGCATGGGGGATTTGGCTGCCTTTGTCGGGATCGTCGATGATGGGGGCTTTGCTGAATCCGCGCGGCGCAGGGGCCTGTCCGCGTCAACGCTAAGCCGTTCGGTGACACGGCTCGAAGAGCAACTGAAGGTCACATTGCTGCGCCGGACCACGCGTTCAATCGAGATCACGCCCGAAGGTGCCGCAGTTCTGGCCGAGGCGCGGGAGATTTTGGACCGCAGCGAAAGCCTACAAGAGATAGCGACAAGCGGGCAGGCCCCCGCTGGACCTTTGCGCGTGAATGCGCCTGTGCCATTTGTGCTGCATGTGCTCGCGCCTCGCTTGGCCGAATTCCACGCGCAGTATCCAGACATTAAATTGTCGATCGACATGACCGATACGCTGGTTGATTTGATTGGCAGTCATGCCGACGTGGCCATTCGGTTGGGCCGACTTCCTGACAGCGAGATGCTACATCGCCCCCTGGGGCGGACGCCGTGGAAACTGGTGGCGACACCAGAGTATCTGGACCGCCACGGCTGGCCCGAAACGCCAGCAGATCTCGCGCGGCTGGAACAAGTGCGTTTTGCGATGCCAGAACACATCAATACGTTGCGTTTCGTAGGCCATTCGGAACCGATTGCCGTACCCGCCGCTATCACAGCCGGTAATGGCGAGGCGGTACGTCAGCTGGTGCTGGGTGGCCTCGGCATTGCGCGCTTCTCCGATTTTATGATTGCTAATGATATTGCCGCAGGCCGTCTGGTCGAACTCTTGCCGGGTCAGCTGCAATCCGAGCCGCTCGATATTACCGCCCTTTATCTGACCCGCATCTCTGGCCTGCGCCGGTTGGGCGTGTTTCTGGATTGGCTAGGTACGTTAAGTTCTGGCTGAGTGCCTCTTGGTGGCCCCCGACCGGTGCAAAGCAAAGCTCGCGTACTCCTAAGATGTTCCCCACCCGTCTAAGTAAGTATCCTCGCTACTTAACCGAGGTCCGCTTCACGATGTTGCACCGCAGCTGCTCGCCTCATTATTTTCGCCCCTGTCAGCATGCGCCCTAGTTGAATGGATCGCGCAACTAGGGCGTATGATTAGCCTGATAATTAGGGGAGCAGTATCGGCGGTTACTTCACCTTTTTCCCGCCAATCCTTACCGTCGGCTTACCCGTCAGAGAATTTGCCGTCGCTAAAACCTTGGCCTTTTCTTGCTTTGGTTTCTTGACCTCTTTCTTACTGTTCTTGCCTTTAGCCATGGGATGTCCTTCCGGTATGCAGCGATCCGGTGCCGGAATGGCAGGGGCATTGCTGCGGTCGTATACCTTTGCCTGTCTTGGGCAAAAGTGGTCTTGATCTGACAGGCCTACGTTAGCTTAACCGCTTTTTTGGGCGCTTCGTCTATCGCCCTTTGCTGGCCACGCGAAATGGTTATGACCGGGGATCCGAACATTGCGTTTGCCGCCGCGAAATCTTCGGCGGTATCGATCTCGGTCCAGTTTAGGCCCGTGATATCAAGGGCGCGGAAAACCACGCCTTGCCCTACCAGACGTGCATAAGCTGCCTCGTAATATTCTTGTAGGTTCGCGTAGTTTTCCATCATTTTTGCGAGCTCGGCAAAAAGAAGTGGACCGGTCTGAGAGCTGATCTTTTCGATCCCGATGGATTCACCCAATGCCAACTTCGGATCTACAGTTTTCCCGACTTCAAGGACCTGCAGGTCGTCGTCTGTGATGACTTTAACTTCTTCATCCTCAAGTGCGATGTTCCGGTCGATGCACAGCACGTTTGGCTGATTAGTATCAACAAGCTGGCGCAGGATTTTGACATCAAATACGACGTCAGCATCGAACTTGATAAACTCGGCCGCGCCAATCGCGGGCGCGGCCAGCATCAAAGAGTAGCCTGTGTTCGTGTCGCGGTACCGTTCGTTGATCACATAGGTGACGCGGATGCCCCTAAAAGTCTTGTCGATGAACTGTTTGATTTCGTCCGCCCGATGGCCAAGCACCAGAACAAACTGCGACAGACCACAGCTTAGGCAGTGACGGATCATTCGTTCCAGAATGACGGATCCGCCGACGGACAGCAGGCTTTTGGGGCAATTGTCCGTCAGAGGGCTAAGCCGTGAACCGATGCCAGCTGCCAGAATTACGGCCATAGGGGGGCGGGTAATTTCGTGATTCATGTGATGTTTTCCTATTCGTGCCGGGGTGAGAAAGATTATTTTTCGAAGCGATGTTTGTGGCTTTCGCCAATGTTTTTGCCCCTGAGCCAGGACTTGTAGGTGCCCCAGAAAACTTGGCTTGCCGCAAAGACCAAAAGCATCGGGACTAGTTGATCAAATATCAGGCCGACTGAGAGCATGAAGATGAAGACGCCTTCATCAAAGACGAGTATTTTGCGTTGCTCCCTCAGGAACTACGACCAGTTTTCCTGGAGAGAAAAGCCCAGACCCGCAGTGATTTCGACCAAAATATCTGTCAGTGCCTGTTCAAGTCCAAAGAACAATGGAACAGCGGGGGTATTGGGCGTCTGGCTGTGATTTCTCAAGAAAGCATAGAAGGTCGCAAGGTTCAGATAGGTCGTTTTCGCAGCATGCCTTTTCAGTCGTTTGAAGTGCTTTTTGCGCCCAACGACAAAGGACAACCCCGGGTAGGAGCCTATGGCCTTGGAGCTTGAGCTGGACACGAAGCCGATGTGGCAGGCCTCCATGTCGATGACCTCTGCGCCAACAGAACTGACACCGTCCACTACGAACAACGCGCCGGTCTTTTTGGCCAAAGCGCCAATTTGGGCGAGCGGGTTCAACATGCCCGAGCAGGTCTCGTGATGGACCATGGCGACGACATCAATTTTATGCGCTGACATGTAGGTTTCGATTTTCGACACATCGAAGGGCGTGCCCCAAGGCATTTCGAGGAAATGGGTGCGCTTATTGTGGATCAAAGAGGTTTTGTGCAACCGCTCGCCAAATTCACCGTTCGACAGGATCAAGATTGCGCCTTTACCTACGACAGAAGACAATATCGCCTCGTTTGCTGCCGTGCCAGAGCCTGTGATCACCACGGCGCGATACCGCGCCCGGTTTCTGATCTGAAACAGTGAAATTAATTTATGTTCGATGCTTCTAAGAAGGTTATCAAAATCGGGTTCACGATGACAGATATCTTCCTTGCTGATCGCGGCACGCAAAGTCTGGGCCACATTCACAGGGCCAGGGGTGAAAAGCAGGTATTTGTCCAAGATTAGGTCATGCTCCAACGACACCATGGCGAAAACCATGAGGTCGGCACGCCCATGATACGTCAGTGCACGGGAACCGGGCAGGGACATCGAGAGGGCACAAATCGAGTTCGAAAGAGCAGCCATCACGTGTGGCTGTTGGTACGTCGTCCGAAAATTGAACGCTTGCAGGCTAGATCCAAGAACGCCTGATCCCGCCATTTATGAGGTATCAGACGTGCATCATGCGCTGAAAACAGCATCTGATCGGTAATGCGTGTGTTCGAGCAAATTTTCAGGTCGCAAAGAGTGATCAACGCACATTGATCTGGCTGGCGTTGGGTTTTGTCCGAAAATTTCCAGAGAACGGTTCAGACAACCTGATCAGCCACGGTTGACCTTAGAAAAGCTGTCGCGCGCAGGTGTGAAGCGCCCGAAGATAAATCCATATGGAACAGCGCCTCGAATAGCAAGACGTGGATTCAATACGCACTAGTCGTACCATGCGCTATAGCGTGGTTTGCCTCCTCGCGGCGGGCAGCTGAACAATTGTATCAGCGCGCAACGCCGCTGGTAAGGGACAGCTTGAACAATGGACGACAGGGGGCTACGCACCAAGGTCTCATGGAAAAACCTGATCAGCCGATGGATACTTCGAACCTGAACCTTGTTGGCGTCTGCGATCACTTGCGCTGGATATGAGATTGCCGAAGTCTGATCACCAGCAAGTGGTTTACGATTGGATCTAACTAGGCGCCAACGGGGACGAGATGCTTCTTAACCCGTCATAAAAACATCATATCGTGTCGTTTTCCCGCGGATTTGGTGGGAGCATTTCTGAATACCTTCAATCGGATCAGCCTTAGCAGGCCATTTAAGCACCACCCGCTTACTTGCATGTTTGATCGCCAATCGCACCAGATCACCGGCGTCATCGTCGGTGCCGACGATGGCGCGGACCTGACGCAAGTCCTGCCTCACCAGCGCTGAATTTTTTCGTTCAGGATGCATTGGATCAATCAGAATTGCTTCGCCATGAAGATCAGGGATCAAATCCTTGGCGTCTCCTTTCAAAAGTGTCATGCGGCCGATAATCTCGCGAAAATGACCGCCCTCTCTTTCCGCGCGCTCCATCCCTTGGGTCAACAACATATGCATTTCCTCCGAGCGCTCGATCATGGTCACTTGGGCACCTAGAGACGCCAAAAGAAATGAGTCCCGCCCCAACCCCGCTGTCGCATCAATAATCATTGGTGTTTTGCCCGCACGCAGGCCCATTGCCTTCGCTAAGTCTTGGCCACGACCGCCACCAAACCGAAGTCGATGCGCTACTGAACCTTCGACAAAATCAACGCGTAACACTGCGGCAGCCCGCTTCAAACTCTATTCATTTTCGATCCTGGATGAGCACCATGCCCATGTTGCTCAAGCAATACAGCTTTTCTGGTTGAACCGCAGCCCCATATTATCAAGGGATAAAACAACGCGCTTGGCGCAGCAGCCATGCTGCACTGTCTTGGGAAGACGGAGGCCGAAGACCTTCAACAGTCCGTGCACTTCATTTGCGAAATCAATTGTCTTGTTCAGCAATGCTTTGCGGGTGCTGAGCAAAGCTTCCCACCCTTTTAGAGCTTCAAAAAGATGGTTCGAATTATCTCGTATCAGGGGCGTCTAGCAGTCCATTATTGGTCAACGGGCTGAAGGCATCGCGCAATGTGGCAATCATAGCTTCGATCGCTGGTGACGATCCTGCTGGGTTACGACGCAGCACCACGCGGGCATTGTCGATGGGCATAAACCCGTCCTCATCCGTCAGTTCGCGACAGCCCGGCGGGATGGAGCTTCGCGCCAAGGGCGCTATGGCAATTCCGTTGATGACCGCGCTGCGCATGTTGGCAGACGTGTCGCATTCAAATGCTGGGTGATACGAGACCCCGATCTGATCCAGCGAATGCAAGGCATAGTCGCGGCACCAGTCTGAACTGAAATAGATCGAAATCGGCAGCGGTTTGCGTAAATGCTGGGCGTGGGCGATGGACGTCACCCAGACGGTTGGATCGACAGCGAGCACCTCAACCTCGTCCGCGCTGTAGCCTTCGTAAACCACCGCGAGATCGATTTTATCGGCATTCAGCGCAGCAAGTTGCGGCGCGCTGAAATCGCAACGTATGGTCACTTGTGTGTCGGGATGGCGTTGCGCAAACGACGCAAGCGCGGAGGGCAGAATACTTTGCACATATTCATCGGGAATGCCGACGCGGACGGGCCCCGACAACGGCTTTTCCCGCAGGGCGGTCGCGGCTTCATCCAGCAGGCCGACAACACGTTGCGCATAGGGCAAAAGTTGCTTGCCTCTTTCGGTCAGGCTAACGCCCCGTGGTTCGCGGACGAAAATACTCTGGCCCAAGCTTTCCTCAAGTTTGCGAATTTGCATGGAGACAGCCGACTGTGTACGCCCCAACTGATCGGCCGCTCGGGTCACGGAACCCGTATCGACGACAGCTAGAAAGCCGCGCATCAAATCACTGTCGAGTGGCGGGAGCATGGTGACCTCATATCACAATTTCTTATGTCATATATAATTACTATTGGTTTGATTGATGTCAACTAATCGCCGATGCCTGTCCTACCGATTGGAAAGGCAGGCAGAGTATGATTTGGAAATTTTTGAAGCGCTGGCATGCCCTGCGGCACCAACGGCAATCAATGGGCTGGATGCTGAGACGTAAGGACGACCGGTGGCTGAACGACATAGGGTTAACGCGCAACGATCTACGCAATCTGCTCGAAGAGAGGGACGATTAATGTGCGGTGCCAGTGGTTAGGATTTGCCATGGTACTCGCAAGCAGCGGGCCAGCAAAGCGACCGCTTCGATAGCCTCGTTTCGAAATTGCCTTTTTTAGCTGAACACCCCAGTGCTGATCCATTTTGCAAACTCCCACTGCAAATAGGAAATTTTGCGCGCGCTAGGGAAGTCTCGAAAGTGGCATTCGAAGCATTTGTGCAATTATAGGTTATATTTTCGGTGTAAGGTGTTCCCAGATTGATAGACATCTGATGCCTTTAGGGCTGAAGCTTGGATATACAAAAGTGACGGTAGCCAGCCGCCTTATTCCAAAATATAATGCTATTCAGGACCGGGGAGGAAGGTTCATGAGCGATGTAACAGGATGTCTTGAAGGACACTGTTTGTGCGGCGATGTACGGATCCGCATTGATGGTTTGCACGACCCCCGACCAGGTGTCTGCCACTGCCGCATGTGCCAGCGATGGTCAGGTGGCATTTTCTTGTGCTTTTATGCGTCCAAAGACGCCGTTTCTATTGATGGCCCAGTGACGCGATTTGCCTCGACGGATTTCGCTGAACGTGCCTTTTGTGCGACCTGCGGGTCCCATATCTGGATGCGAAACTTAAAGGGCGATGATCAAGGCTACGACTTGATGCCGGGTTTGTTCGATGAGGCAGCGGATTGGCCTCTGCGCTCAGAGATATACACTGACCGCGCGCTGGCTTCGATACGACTGAAAGGCGATCACAACCGTGCCACACGAGCCGAATATGAAGCCAAAAACCCTCACATTAAAGGAGATGGCTAACGGCTGTATGAGCTGGGGGCATGGGGGAAACCCGAAATAGAATGGGCCTTCTGCGCTAAATATGTCTTGTAATCTATCTTATGTTATATTTATCGCAGCAAGCCGTAGATAACGTACCGCATAATGCAGCACGCCTAGCAAACCGACAAACCCCCACCACGCATGCTCTTGCTCTGCGTAAACATATCGGCAACCTTGTGGTCCGGTCGTGCCTCTTGTGGGCTGTCGTATGCGAGGAGACGTGGAAGTGAGAAACACCCTTTGGTTTATAGGATTAGCGTTCGCCTGCTTGATCGCCTATCTCGCTTTGTGGCCTGTGTCGGTGCGCCCTGTCGCTTGGGAAGCGCCGGAAAATGCGGGTTATACTGGGGCTTTCACACCGAATAATCGTCTGCAGGCGCTTGAGCTGATCGAACTGGATGGGCGGACGGGCCCCGAAGACGCAGATATCGGGCCAGATGGCCTGATCTATGTCGCGACCCACGACGGAGAGATTTTGCGCATTGGGAAAGATGGCACGGTTTCACCTTTTGCACAGACACAAGGGCGCCCTCTTGGCCTTGAATTTGCTGCGGACGGAACGCTCTACGTGGCGGATGCCTACCGCGGGTTGTTGGCAGTCGACGGGACCGGTCAGGTCAGCTTGCTTACCAACCAAGCGGAGGATGGGAGCCCTATCCACTATGCGGACGACGTTGATGTTGCCGCAGATGGCACCGTTTATTTTTCAGATGCCTCAACCCGATTTGGTGCCCAAACAAATGGCGGGACGTTACCTGCGTCAGTCTTGGACCTTGTTGAGCATTCCGCGAACGGCCGTATTTTGAAATATGACCCTGCTTCGGGCAAGACGACGGTTTTCGCCGATGGACTAAATTTTGCCAACGGCGTTGCCGTCGACGAGGTGCGCGCTGCGGTGCTTGTGATTGAGACAGGCGCGTATCGCGTCTGGCGCTTCCCTATGGATGGCGGTCCCGGACAGGTCATTTTGGACAATTTGCCGGGCTTTCCAGACAACATCAACAATGCAGCTGATGGCACATTCTGGGTGGGCCTTGTCAGTCCGAGAAATGCGATCATGGACAAACTGTCCGGCAATCCATTCCTAAGGCGCCTTATCATGCGTCTGCCGGATACGATGAAACCCGCGCCGACGCGCTATGGCTTCATTCTGCGAATAGATGCCGACGGCCGGGTGCTAGAGACGCTTCAGGACCCCACCGGAAGCTACGCGCTCACGACCGGTGCCGTCACGCTTCCAGATGGACGTATTGCAGTGACATCATTAACCGAACCGGTTTTAGGCTTACTCCAGTATACCTCGGGTGATTGACGACACAGGACGGTTGGAGTGCTCTACTGCGCAGGCGTCACTCGGATTAATGCGCCGTTTTCTGCATCAGTGAGGATCACGACCGAACCGTCGCTGGCTACATCGACGTCGCGCACCCGGCCCTGCCCTACTCTGGCGTATACACCTCATTCAATTTCGGCTAATGTCGAACCTCATTAGCCACCCAAACCTAGGTCGCGAAACTGTGCGAAAGGCGTCCGCAATGCGATCTGTTCTAATTCTCTTCCTAATGTTTGGTGCCACAAGCGCGGAAGCTGAAAATTCCACCGCAACCGAGAATTTGATTTCGATTATAGCCAGATCAATGGATCAAGAGACGCCGGCGTACTTGCAAATCGGCGCAGGACCTTGCTGGGAAACGCGCATTGAAGTCATTGATGGGGACTTAACATTTGGTGGTGGGCAAGGGCCTGCGCCTCGCATCTTTGCGGATCAGTCTGGCCCGATGCTTTTCTTAGATGGTAGGTCTGATCATGCTGGCGGCGCGAGTTACATGTTGTTGCGCGCGAGAGAAGCAACCACCAATCCTATCGGTGTAATCCTCAATCCAGTTGCGCTATGCCGTGAGATCGATGGGACACCTAAGTGCACTGGAAACATCGGGGGGCTAAAACGGTTCTCGCTTAGGGCGTCCTCAGATAATATTTGCGAATGAAGCAAGTAAATGACGCCGTTTTTGCCAAAGTAGTAGTGGTGAACCGACGCAAACAACATCTCGCATTAACGAAAGCTGCTGGTGCTCAGACCGAAAACCGCCCTTGGCGGAAGGGAAGCGAATTCACACTTTGTCCAGCAAAGCCGCCCTTATTACCGCCGTATTACTGCGGTCTCATGCCTACGTCCGCTTTCGGGGCGCTGCAGCCCAGCGACGCTAATATACGCGGTCGTTCACTGCGTTTTGTACCGAGGTCTGTTGTGCGGGATACTTACGTTCCATATCTCGCTTGTAGCGAAGGACCACCATCCCGCCGGAAGCCGACTTTAGACGTGGTCCTAACGAATTTCCGCTGCCGCTGTCAGCCGCAGCCATCCACGACCAGCAGGGAATTGCCCACTTCTGCGGCGTTCACAAAAGTTTATAGTGCGGATGGAAACGCCGTTCAGCAATACCATTTGAATGTCAGTATTCCCCATGGTATTATTTCTAATATCTTTCACGCACAGATGGATTGCCAGCCGCACGTACCCTAGCGGATTTGCTACAGGGCAATTGCGGTAGCGACTTGTGCAAAAGGTCTTGCCAGAACTGTAATTAAGGAGCGACCTTTTTGCTATCAGCCGTATCGAATATTGTGCTGGCCCAACAGGAGCTCGCGCAACGCCGATTCAAGAACGTTCTAAAATATACGCGCAAGGCGCAAAAGGAAGCGCCGCGGTCCCCTGTCCCCGATAATCTGGCCGGCATAGCACTCAGCGCAATGTCGCGCCCCGGCGAAGCGGTCAACAGTTTCAAGCGGGCCATTCTCTTGGACCCCAGCTATGCAGAAGCCCGAAAGAACTTGGCTCAAACCTACTTGCTTATGGGACAGTACGAGAATGCGCTTCTCGCCCTGCATGCCGTGCCTGAAACACCTGATGTCCTATATTTGAAAGCACAGGGTCTGGCGGCTCTGAATAGAAAGCAGGACGCTCTGGCGACAGCAACGCAATACATTGCAGGCAATCAAGAGGACAAAACAGGCTACAAGCTTAGGGCATTCATTAGGCTTCAGTTTGGGTTGATCGCTGATGCATTGGAAGACTACGAAAAAGTAATTTCAATCGATCCGCAGGATGCGGAGACGCTGACGCGCATGAGTTTGCCGCTGGCGCGCCATCTGAGGTTCGATGATGCTTTGAACACAGCCCTGCGCGCTGTGGAGATTGATCCCGGCAACATAAGCGCGCAGCTGCGCCTCGCGGCGCAATTTTCAGAGATGGGGAAAACGGAGCAATCAATTGCCCGGTATAGGCATGTGTTGAGCTTGGAATCCTCTCAGGCCAGCGCGTTGAAAGCTTTAAGTGAAATGCTGAAGGGCGAAGACTTGGCTGAATTGGAGCTACAGGTTGCCGACGCGCTATCCCGCGTTGACAAAGGTTCGGAAGACGAAGCCTTTCTGCTTTTCGCTCGTTTTCATATCCTTTCGGATAAGGGCGCGCGTGAACAGGCAGATCGAGATATTATCCAAGCAAATAAATTCTTCGCCAACCGCAGCCGCTATAATGCAAAAGCCGAACGCGAGGCCGCTGAGGGTATACTGAAACGTTTCCCCAATGTTCTGCCACCGAAACAGGAAACCTGCACTGCGCCGACGCCGATCTTTGTTTTAGGCCTGCCAAGATCGGGTACTACTCTGGTGGAGGCGATGCTTGGACGCCACGACAAGGTCGTTCCCTTGGGTGAACGCGGCACGATCGGTTTTCTTCTCGAAGAGACAATCCATCGCGGCCTGCCATTTACTGCGCACGAGATCGAAGGGCTGAGGGCCGAGGACGTCAGGTTGCTCCCTGAACTGCCTATTGATGCACAGGCCTATGTCGATAAAATGCCTGCAAACTTCCGGATAGTTGGTTTCCTCAAATCAATATATCCCGAGTCTAAAATTGTGAACGTCCGGCGGGATCCGCGCGACATCGCCCTTTCGATGTTCCAGGCCCATTTCTCAAGCTCAGCGCTGAATTATACCTATGATCGGAAGGCCATGTCCGATTACTTCAATCTATACGCTCGCATGATGCAACATTGGCATCGGGTATTCCCAGGGCAAATCTACGATATTCGCTATGAGGCTTTGGTTGAGGACGTTGAAGGCGAAGGTCGCAAGCTTGCCGAGCATTGCGGGATCGAATGGAACTCTCAAATGGCATCGCCGGATCAAACGACGTCCCAGGTCCTGACAATGAGCGCCAACCAGTTGCGCACGCCTATTCACAAGCAATCTATTGGAAAGTGGCAGGATCGCCGAAAGCTACTGGCCCCTTTTCTGCAGGGCCTGGATCACGCGCTTTGGCCTGAGGTCGAAACAGAGTAAGCTAGTCCACTCGAGATTTGTCGGTTTATTTAAGATCTGCCCGATCGATACCATGCATGGTTTTTATATGTTGGCCTCAGCCTTCACGTTCAGCTTTTTTACGTGCCAGTTTACGCTGACGGCTAATGGATTCTTTTTTCTCGCGCGCTTTCCGAACTGATGGCTTCTCGAAATGTTCTTTGAGCCTCATTTCGCGGAATACACCTTCACGCTGTAGCTTTTTCTTGAGCGCCCGAAGCGCTTGATCCACGTTGTTATCACGAACACTTACTTGCATTTTAATTCCGCTGTTTTACAAAACATTATCAAATATGACTTGCCAGCATATATTGGCAGTATCAAACAATAAAACATTTTCAGTGAAAATTAGGCTGTCATGTCCCGCTATGCGCTTTGCTCAGCATATTCCTCAGCTGACAGATCATAATGCGGTCCAGTGAACATTTGCCTGCCGTCAGGACCCTTGGGGCAGATTTAAGGATTTGAATAAGGGAGGATTTCTGGTTCATCTTATCGATTAGGAGATCGAGATGACGAAGAAGCCCGGCGCGATCATTCCGGCTCCTTTGTGGTCGAAGCCTTCAGCCTGTGAGTGATCCGAAATAATCGGCCCAGCTTTGGTGCGCTCTGGCCGCAACAGCTTCAAAATCGCTGGGCACATCGTAAATGCCCAGACGAATACCCTCATATATGCCGCCGATGATTGGGCCTATGAAATCGCCCAACTCGGCCGTGCGATCCGCGACATACTCTTGTGGCGTCATTTCGCGATAGGTCAGCGATGTGGCGAAGGCATCGTTCAGGTAACCGGTCAGCTCGGTTTGACTGATGGGCGTGCCCCATAGGTTAAACGTCTGGCCGTTGAAACTGTCATCGGTCAATAGGCGCGTGTAGGCATGGGCCAGTTCGTCGCGGGTTGTGTAGCCGCATTTGCCCGAACCGGCGCTATTGGCGATCTCGCCTCTGGCCTTGTAGCTGTCGATATACTCCACGTCCGGCTCGATATAGATGCCGTTGCGCCCGATAGCATAGGCAAGCCCGCTGTCGCGCACATCGGCCTCGGTCTGGCGGTTGCTTTGTACGACAGGGGAAAAGGCTGTGCCTTCTTCGACTCCTTGAATGCTTGTGTAGACAATCTTCCTCACACCTGCGGCTTTGGCGGCCTCAATCACATTGCGGTGCTGTTGAACACGGGCGTCGGGGGCGTCCATGCCGGACACCAACAACACTGTATCAGCGCCCGCTAAGGACGCTCGTAATTGCTCCGGTTGTCCGTAATCGCCAGGGCGAATTTCAATTCCAAGATCTTGTGCGTTCGCCGGGGTGCGGGCAAGGCCGATGATCGTTTCACCGCCCGCGGATGTGAGCACATTGCGGGCAATTGCTCCGCCAAGTTGGCCTGATACGGCTGTAATCGCGATGGTCATGGTTGAACTCCTCGAATGGATGGGGGCGGGCGTCACGAATGCCCCACGGTACCCCCAAAAGGGTGTTGGCCCAGATTTCTCTGGGCCGCTACCTGTCGATTTATTGACCTGTAAGCTGTTGCAACGCGCCCGCCCAGTCTTCGACGTGGTAGGTCCGAGCGATGACACCGTCTTCCCACTCGTGGATGTCGATGCTCATGACTGCATCGCGGTAACACAAATTCCATCCATGATGACGCTGGAACGCAAAAAGCGCTCACCCGACGACTGATTGATCACATCATTGCGCATCGTTCTGATTTGATGTTGTAGCCGCCGCTACGTAAGCGCGCTTTTAATCTGTCCATCAATCGCGGCAACAACCTTTGCGACTTTGCCCGCATCAGACGCATCGACATGTGGCGCGGCAAATGCACCAGAGTCATTGTCATAATACCGACCCGACGCATCTGAAAATTCATCCGAAAGCGCCGCACGGGTCAGGATATCAACGCCGATGTTCAGATCATTTCCGGCGGTGCCAAAGCCCTCACGCACCATCTTCGTGGCCAGTAGAGACCCCGGATTTACGGCCACCGACAGCGGCCCGTCGGGATGCTGTGCCGCGAAATCCTGGCTCGACATTGTCAGCGCCAGTTTGCTTTGCGCATAGGCCTCCATGTCGTTCAGGCGTCGCTTGCCCTGCATTGCATCAACGTCGACGGGGGCTTGCGCGGCTGACGATAGATGCACCAATCGCCCGTCGTTCGGCATGATGGACAGCAAGAGGTCAGAGAGGAGCGCAGGCGCATATGTGTTCACTACAAATCGGACATCCAAACCATCACGCGTAAGTGGTTCGGGCACTTTGAACACGCCCGCGTTGTTGATCACAACGTCGATCCTGTCGTTGCTGTTCTTGAGGTCGCGCGCCATTTCAGCGACCTGCGATAGATCGGACATATCGGCCTGAACAGTCGTGACATCGCCGCCAATCTCTTGCGCCAAAGCATTCAGTTTCTCAGCACTGCGCCCGTGAACGATCATGCGGTGCCCTTGGGCTGCAAGGGCCAAAGCGGTGGCACGGCCAATTCCGTCGGTTGCGCCGGTGATCAGGATGGTTTTTGTCATTTTAGTTTCCTTAACTGAAAGTTGGCAAAACATGCTCGGCAAGTTGTTCGAGCGTATCTTCAATGGGGCCGGTACTAAACCGCAGGTTCAGAGCGACGTGGTTTACGCCGATCTCTTTGAGTTGCTTTAAGTAGCGCGTTAGTGGGCGATGGCCGGAGCGAAAGCCGAGATGGATCGGGCTTGGGATCTCATCAGGGTCTTCGGCCAGATCGATATATAATGGTTGCAATACCGGCTTCGGTGGCTGCCCAAGTCGTAACAAGGTTTCGCGCCAGTCTTGCAGAACGCGGTCTTGCGCCACGCCGGGGCGTGGGTAAGTCATCCAGCCATCGCCATTCTTTGCAATCCAGTCGGGGGATTGGCGGCTTGATCCTGTGATCAAAAGCGGCAGTTTTGTTCCAGCAGGTTTTGGTAGCATATCGACGGGCGCGTTTACCGAGCCAAAGCCGTTGCTGACCTGCGGTGCCGTTTGCCCCATGGCGCGGATGTATTCAAAGCTCTCACGGAATGCATCGCCGCGTGCATTGAAATCTTTGTTCATGGCCGGATATTCTTCGGGGCGATCACCAGAGGCCACGCCGAGGATCACCCGCCCGCCTGACAGCACATCGGCGGTCGCGGCGGATTTGGCCACGTGCGCGGGGTGGCGCAGGGGCAGGACGATGCTGGCAACGCCCAAGGCAATCTCCGAAGTTTGGCCGGCCAAAAATCCCAGATAGGTGAATGGATCAAAGAGCTGCCCCGCGTCCCCAAAGCTGGGTACGTTAAACGGTACGTCGCGCAACCAGACAGCCTTGAAGCCAAGCGTCTCGGCTTGTTTTACTCGGCGCAGGTGGTCAGACATATCCGGCACGGGGCTGCGCCCGTATTGTGCGATCGGCACGACCAGACCGAGGCTGAGTTGGCCGTTCTGAAACGTCGCATCAAAGCCGCGATTGATTTGCGAAAAGGCGGTATTGGTCTCGTCGCGCACTTGAGGTCTCCCGTGATGTGCGCCGCCCCTTTGACGGGGCGACGCAGCAGTATTAGGCAAGGTCGTCTTTGCCCGCGATCAGGTAGTGATGGCTGACAGAGCCTTTGGTCCGTTCCGCGAGGTGCGGCGCATATTTGTCGTCCGCCATAAAGGCCTCTGCGGCGTCTTTGGATGGCCATTCGATGATGATACGCAGTCCGGCCTCTTGGGGTGAGCCTTCGACTTGTTCGTGGCTGGCTGTGCGGGCGATGTAGCGCCCGCCGTGGGCCGCGACACGGGCATTCGCCGCCGGCAGGTAGTCAGGAATCCAGTCTTCGCTGGTGGGGGTCACATCAAGTACCGAGTAGTAAGTCATAATTACTTCCTTTTTTTTCAAAGTTACGCGGACAAACCAGGAAGAACCTGCTTGCCGATCACGCGACCACTTTCTTGGCGTTTGTGCGCGTCAGTCAGCGTTTCGACAGTCAGCACATCGGTGCGTTCCGTAACGGTGGATTGCAGCGTTCCCGCGTCGACCATAGCGGACACGCGGTTCAGCAGATCACGTTGGACAGCGATGTCAGCGGTGTTGAACATCGACCGTGTGAACATGAATTCCCAAGAAATCGTCAGGGCCTTTGGCTTTGCATCCGTGATGTTTATGCTCTGCGGGTCATCAATCAACGCGATGTGTCCACGTGGGGCAATCAGGTTCATGATCGCAAACCAGTGCTGATCAGTAGCTGTCAAAGCTGCAACATAAGTCGGCGTCTGCTCAAGGTCATTAAGCTGAGCCGCCAAGTCGCCACGGTGATCAATCACATGATCTGCGCCCATCTTGCGTACCCAGTCTTGGGTCTCAGGACGGGAGGCGGTCGCGATGACGGTCAGATTGGTTAGCGTTTTTGCCAGTTGGATCAGCATTGAGCCCACACCACCAGCACCGCCAATAACCAATATGCTTTGACCCGCGCCGCCGCCTTCAGTCACACGGAAGGCATCGAATAGCATTTCCCAAGCAGTGATGGACGTTAGGGGAAGACCCGCACTTTCTGTGAAGTCGAGCGTCGCTGGTTTCTTCCCAACGATACGTTCGTCAACCGCGTGCAGTTCTGCGTTTGTGCCGGCACGTGTCACATCGCCTGCATAAAATACATCATCGCCAACCGCGTAGTCCGTCACGTCAGACCCGATTTCGACAACAGTTCCTGCGGCGTCATATCCCAACATGCTCGTGGGACCTTCAGGCGGGCGGCCTTCGCGCAGTTTTACGTCAACGGGGTTCATCGAGATGCCTTTGACCGCAACCAAAAGGTCGTGCGGGCCGACTTGCGGCTTGGCAACATCCATCATTTGCAACACGCCATTGCCATCGATTGGGCCAGCTTGCGTATATCCGATTGCTTTCATCGTTCTGCTCCTATGTGCGGTTTCAGTAAGCTAAATACCATCACCAAAAATTATAGAAACAGCGGATATTTGGTTTCATAATTCTGATTTTCGATATAATGAAGGGCCATGGACACAGACACTCTTCGCCTTTTTGTCGCCGCTGCCGAGCGGCTCAATATCACCGCAGCAGGCCGCGACCTTGGCCTCGCGCCTGCCATGTCCAGCAACCGCCTGGCAAAGCTTGAAAAGGAGTTGGGGGTCGAACTGCTCCATAGAACAACACGTAAGGTGTCGCTGAGCCAAGATGGTGCGGCATTCCTCCCTTATGCACGCGAAATAATCGCGCAGGCAGAGGCAGGCCGTGCCGCAATTGGGGAAGATACGCTCAGCCCCAGTGGCATTCTGCGGTTTGCAGCCCCCAGCAGCTTTGCACAACTCCATATCATTCCGCTGTTACCTGACTTTCAGAACCGCTACCCGGATATTACACTGGATCTACGGCTCTCTGACAAACGCTTCGATATTATTGACGGGAGTTTTGATCTTGCCCTGCGGAATGCGCCGTTGAAAGACAGTAGCCTTTTGGGCCGAAAGCTGTCTGACGACATTCGTGTGCTTTGCGCGTCTCCCGCCTATCTGGATCGGTTTGGTGCGCCCGTATCCCCAGAAGATTTGAAGGACCACCGGTTTTTAGCGTGGTCGGACATGGCCCCACGCGAGATTGTGCGCCGAGACGGTCAAAGGGCGATCCTCGATCCTGAAAAAATGACTTGCCGAACGGTGCTTGATGACGGCACATCGCAACGCCTCGCAACGCTTGCGGGGTTGGGCATTTCGATAAACTCACTTTGGAGCGTCGCCCATGACCTCGAAGTAGGAACGTTAATGCAAATCCTTCCCGAATGGTGCCTGAACGATCAATCAGTGCTGTGGCTCATCTATCCGAAATCCAACGTTCTGACCCCGAAAGTCAGGTGCTTTATGGATTTTCTTGTCGAACGATTGTCGGAAGGTCAACTTATGCAGAGGCTACGCCTTCGGCTACTGCAAAAACCTGACAAGTCTTGAACAGGTTGTTGTGTTTCCCAACAAAAAAATCGCAGTGTTGACCCGGAGGATGTCCGCCAACCTGGGGTTCAGTCGGGGGCGGCGGGATGTGGTCACCCTTAGCGCGCTTGGTTCAAACCTCGAAGCCAAGTTGGTGCCAACTGCCCAAAAGCTTATCAAGCAAGCGCTACACGGGATTTCCCCCGCAGACATCGAAATCACAACACGCACCTTACGGATCATGACAGAGAACCTATCCGTCGCGCCGCAAAGTGCTTTGAAGGAAAAGGAAAACAGCAAATGACCGACTATAACTAAGACGAGTTCTCGACCGGAGACTATGATTTCGATACGGCGTTCGGCCCTGATGTTGGCGACAAAGCCCCTGACTTTGCACTGACAACAGCAAGCGGCGAAACCAAGAACCTGCTTGATTTTTCGGGCGCATTCTTGGTGCTGGAAATGGGAAGCATCACATGCCCTTTATACCAAAGCAGGCGCGGCATCATGGAGACACTGACCCACATAGACGGAGCCAGCTCTGCCGTGCTTTATGTAAGAGAAGCCCATCCCAGAGCCAACATCCAAAGCCATAAGAGTTTTGAAGACAAAAAGGCCTGTGCCACGCGCCTGACCACCGAAGACGGCGAGAGCAGAACCGTTTTTGTTGACGGGCTGGAAGGCAAAGCGCACGCGGCCTATGGCAGCATGCCGAACGCTGTCTTTATCATCAATAAAAACGGATGCGTCGTATATCGCGCTGAATGGAACAACCCGTCGGCGACGCGCAAGGCGTTGATCGCCCTGCTTGCTGGGCACGCTGTCACTGCAAAGCCTTACTTTCGGCCAGCACTTCCCACGACAGTTTTGAGGACACTGGGCAACGCTGGCAAAGGGTCTGCCGCTGACTTTTTCAAAGGGTTACCGTTTTTGATTTGGACGAACATCATCAAGCGAAATCTGAGATTGCTCTTTGGTCGCGCTAAAACCGGTTCAGGGCGCACAACCTGCTAAGCGCCCAATCTGCATGATGCTGCGCTTCGCTCGACTGTCCGCTAGGTTGAGACATGCGGGCTTGGTTCGTCGCCACACAAGAACGCCTTCAGACTGTTCTTGAAGAAATGGTTCCAGCCATCAAGGCAAATCTCCCAACAGTTCAGCGTCGGCGTCAATCCATCATGGGTCATCTTGATCTCGGTCCTGTCTCCAACCGTTTTGAACTCCCAAATGATCTTTGTTCCTAGCCATTCTTGATCGATCTCCTTGGGTTGGCCTTCGACTTTGTGGTGCGCGTCAGTGCACATCATCTCGATACGGTTGGGAC
Source organism: uncultured Sulfitobacter sp. (assembly GCF_964021855.1). Lineage (NCBI taxonomy): Bacteria > Pseudomonadati > Pseudomonadota > Alphaproteobacteria > Rhodobacterales > Roseobacteraceae > Sulfitobacter > uncultured Sulfitobacter sp. Next base: position 83,047 of record NZ_CAXHZD010000006.1, on the reverse strand, counting down.
TTTCGAAAGATGTGGCCTCGAACGTCCAAAACCCATAGTCGGGCGGGAAACGCGCAGTCACTTTGTCACCAACCCCGCCTAGGCCACCTTCGACAGATCGGGTCCACCACTTGTCCATCTGTTTCGCAACAGCTTGGAAACACGCCTCTTGAGGTGCAGAAACTTGAATGACTTCTTCATAGTTTTTTGACGGTTCGACCACGCTAGTCTCCATTTTGCTGGGTTGATCTAGACTTACTCAATGCAGTCGGTTTGAAAAGTAGGCAGTATTTTGATACTTAAGTATCAAAACGATACTAAAGGAGCTTCAATTGCACGACAAATCCAGTTCGAACCTTTGTCCCGCACCACTTGTATTCGCGATGATCGGTGGAAAATGGAAGCTGTCGATACTGCAGATACTCATCTTTAATGGGACAAAGAGGTTTGGAGAGCTTCGGAAAGCGATCCCTGAAATCACACAGACGATGCTGACAAAGCAACTACGCGATCTTGAGCGCGACGGTCTTGTTGAAAGAGTGGTCTATGCCGAGGTGCCGCCAAAAGTTGAATACAGCGCCACTGAAGACGGGGTTGGGCTGATGCCCGCATTCAAGGAAATGCACTCATGGTGGGAAACACGAGAGCGTTAATCAAAGGTTCCAAAAATACAGCGGTATCGCTGCGAAATATGGTCAGAGATTGAAGAAACCTACCGAAAGCAGATCTTGCCGAAGCCATTCTAAATGGCAGTTCTGGCCAGCGCGGCCCGCCTACCAGGTCCAGCACAATGTCAAAGGTGTCTTTAGGAATTGCATCGTTTCGGTCCATCGCCGCATCGGCCCCGAGCGTTTTCAGCGTGTCCATCTTGGTCGGGCTCGTGGATGCGGTGATATGCGTAGCGTGCTGCTTTTGATGTTCTATTCAGGCATTCTAGGCTTGGTCGCGCAAATTGCATAGCGATGTTCGGATCGCCGCAGAAGTGATTTTCGCCAGTCGAAATGTGGGGCCTGTGCGCGATGGATCGGTGCAAGCCGTTTATCGATAGTTATCTCGTCGTATCCACTGGAAGATAGCAATGCAGCCACTTGATCGGCCCGTGCGCCACCGCTGAAATGCACCCTGGCGAGGATATCCTTGTGGCGCTCGGCATTGTTATCGGACATTGCACTGTGCGATCCAGTTGGCACCATCCGCTGAAATATCCGGCCCAGCAGACTACGGGACACAAAATCGCCATCCACAATCAGCAATTTTCCTTCCGGCTTGAGCACGCGAAACCATTCGGCAAAGGCGGCCATCGGGTCCACCAAGGTCCAGACCAGATGGCGTGTTACGATTACATCCATGCTTGCCGGGGGCAGCGTTGTGCGCTCTGCATCGGCCTGTATTAATGTCACGCCCGGCAGTTTTACGCGCGCGCGCTCCAGCATCGGTTCCGCCCAATCAAGGCCCGTGACAGCAAAACCCAGCCGCTGGCACAAGCGCGAGATTTCCCCTGTGCCTGATGCAAGATCAAGGAGCGCGCGCCCGTCCCCATCGCCAAGGTGACGCCGAAACAGAACCTCCCATGCCGCCATTTCGGCACCGTCATCAATGCGATGGCCAGGGTCATCGTCAAACGTGGCCGCGCGATCTGACCAATAGTCGCGGATATCGTCGCGCAAATCTCGGTTGGTTGATGTCATGATGTTACTCTGATGGTGTTATCGCTGTTTCATTTAGTCGAGTAAAACAGTCAACTTGTTAATTGACTAGAACAGTCGGGAATACTAGGCGGTTTGAAGAGATTATTCTTCAGGAGCTTTACATGACCCTTCGTCCTCTTCTCTGCGCCAGTGCGCTGAGTCTTTTCGCAGCCAGCCTTGTGCAAGCCGATCCCATCACCCTGACCGACATCGCCGGTCGCGAGGTTACGGTCGATGCACCGGTCGAGCGCGTTATTCTGGGCGAGGGTCGGCAGGTCTTCTTTACCGCCGTTTTGGATAACGAAAACCCCTTCAACCGCGTAGTTGGCTGGCGCGACGATCTCCGCCAAGCCTCGCCGGAAAGCTATGATATTTACGCCGAGAAATTTCCGCAACTGAAGGATATCGAGACCTTTGGCGGGTTCAAGGACGGGTCTTTTGATATCGAGCAAGCGGTGTCGTTGAACCCCGATGTATTGATCATGAACCTTGAATCAAAGGCCGCGACGGACGAAGCAGGATACGAGGCCAAGTTGGCCAAGGTCGGCATCCCCATCGTATATGTAGATTTTCGTGAAAAGCCGTTCGAGAACACCACACAGTCGATGAATATCGTCGGCAAGCTCTTTGGCGAGGACGATAAAGCCGCTGAATTCCAGGCCTTCTACGAAGAACAGCTTGCGCGCGTCACCGATGTTATCGCATCGCAAAAAGATCTGCAGCGTCCGCTGGTCTTCGTCGAGCGCGCCGGTGGCTATTCCGAGGATTGCTGCATGTCCTTTGGTAACGGCAACTTTGGCCGTTTCGTCGAACTTGCTGGGGGCACCAACATGGGGTCGGAATTTATTCCCGGCACCTTTGGCACGGTGAACGCCGAACAAGTCATCGCGTCGGACCCGGATCAAATCGTGGTTACGGGCGGCAATTGGGACGCTTATGTACCCGGCGGCGCATGGATTGGCATGGGGCCCGGCTCGGACATGGCCGAAGCAGATCGGAAACTTGCAGCCCTGATGGAGCGGCCCGCTTATACAGGCGTGAAAGCAGTAAATAACGGTCAAGTACACGGCATTTGGCACCAATTTTACAACTCGCCCTACAGCTTCATCGCGGTGCAAAGGTTGGCAACATGGCTTCACCCCGACCTGTTCCCTGATCTCGACCCCGAAGCGACGCTGAAAGAGCTGCATTCCCGCTTTTTGCCAGTGGATTACAGCCCAGGCTATTGGGTTTCTCTTGGTGACACAGCCAACAACTAAGTCTGTTTTCATCTAAACTGGGCGGCCCGTAATGGGCCGCCGAATACCATTGGATACACGATGACAACCGCCGAATTAGATCCATCAGAATCCGCAAGCGTACAAAGTTACCGCGGGCTGGTGGCCCGCCGCATCGCGATCCTTGGCGGATTGACCGTGGCGCTGGTGTTGTCGGTGGCGGTGGACGTATCACTGGGGCCTGCGCGCTATGCCGTGTGGGACGTACTGAAAACACTTTTTGCGCCGGGTGCCGCAGACTTGCAGATACGGGTCGTTGTCTGGGACATTCGGATGCCGATGGCATTGCTTGCTGTTACAGTTGGGGCAAGCCTGTCGCTGGCCGGCGCGCAGATGCAGACGATTTTGGCAAACCCGCTGGCGAGTCCCTTTACCTTGGGCCTTTCGGCGGCTGCAAGTTTCGGGGCGGCCTTGGCGATGGTACTGGGCGTTTCTTTGTTTCCCGGCGCCATTTCTTTGATGGTACCAATCAATGCTTTTGCCATGGCTATGGCGGCTTCACTTTTGATTTTTGGCCTGTCGACGCTTAGGGGCGTGACGGTGGAAACGATCGTATTATTGGGCATCGCGTTGGTGTTTTCCTTTAATGCAGCGCTGGCCTTGCTTCAATATTTTGCCTCCGAGCAAGCACTTTCGGCAGTCGTTTTCTGGACCATGGGAAGCCTGTCCAAGGCCACATGGGGCAAGGTCGCAGTCACAGCGATCATTTTGGCAATCTGCACGCCGCTGTTTGCCCGACGCGCTTGGGCGCTAACCGCAATACGGCTTGGCGAAGTTCGGGCCTCGGCTATGGGGGTGCCCGTGAAACGACTGCGGCTTGAGGCCTTGGTGTTGGTCTCGGTTCTTGCCGCGGTGCCGATAAGCTTTGTCGGCACGATCGGATTCATCGGCATCGTCGGGCCCCATGTGGCGCGGCTGCTTTTGGGCGAAGACCAGCGGTTTTTCCTGCCCGGTTCGATGCTGTCCGGCGCAGTAATCCTTTCGGCCACGTCAGTTCTGTCCAAGGCAATCCTGCCGGGCGCCGTGCTTCCTATCGGAATTATCACCGCCCTTGTAGGGGTGCCGTTCTTTGCGGCATTGATCCTGACGAAGGGACGCAAATCATGGTAAGCCTGACCTTAGACAAGGTTGGCGCGCGCTATGGCCGGCGCCAAATCCTTTTTGATGCCTCAGCAAGTTTGCAAGGCGGTATGTTGACGGCATTAGTGGGGGCGAATGCGGCCGGAAAATCCACCCTATTTCGCCGCATCGCCGGACATTTACGTGGTGCGGGTGCCGTTCGATTAGAAGGGGCCCATACCCATGACCTGCGGTATATGCCCCAAGATACAGGCATGACGGCCGCGCTAACGGTCTATGAATCAATCATACTATCCCTGAAACAGGGCGGCGGTGGCTGGCGGTTGAGCACTGAAGAACTGCGCGCCGTTGACGAAACCGTGCACCGCTTCAACATCACGCACTTGGTGGATCAACAACTGTCGGAGCTTTCCGGCGGGCAGCGGCAGGCGGTTTCAATTGCACAGACGCTCGTGAGCCGTCCAAAAGTCGTTCTCATGGACGAGCCAACCTCAGCGCTGGACCTCAACCGCCAGTATGAAGTGTTAGAGTCACTGCGTCTTTATGCCGAGGAAACGCAAGCGGTGTTGATCTTGGCTATGCACGATTTGAACCAGGTGATGCGCTGCTGCTCTACGACCATAGCACTGGCCGAAGGGCGCACCCTTGCCTGCGGTCCCACCCTCGACGTTTTGACCCCTGCCCTGATCCGTCGCCTTTATGGTATTGAAAGCCGGGTCGAACGTTGCTCACGCGGGAACCCTGTTATGATCGTGGACGGACCTGCTGCGCATGACATGCACGGCGCACGGTAGGTTCGAGCCGCCCACATTCAATCACACGCCTTTTCGAAGCTGGTCAATCTAGCGCGAACCAGCATTTTTGACCAAATCCGTTTCCTGCAAAAACCGTTCTCTATTCACTATGGTTCTGGGCCGCGGGTAATTTTCCCGCCGTCAGGATCTCTTGCTGCAAGTCTTCGTCGTCGATTGAGCGGGCCAAAATCAATGCGCCAATCATCTGCGACATTGTTTGAATGGCCTCTGCCCGACTGTCAGGTTTGTCGCCAAGTGCTTGGGCTAAAAATTCGATCTGCTGCGCGACGGCGGCATTGAAAATTTTCTGCAATGCTGGACGCTGGCGGTTTGCTTCAGCAGCCAGCGTGGCATAGGCACAGCCCTGCCCGACCGCAGAAAGATGTTGAGGCGACAAATACCACTCCTTAAGTGCGGCCACCGGGTCGCTCTCCCCTGCTGTCGTCTTGGCCCAGAGTTCGAAGTTATCATTCAAGGCCAGCTCGGTCGCTTCACATTCAAGCGCCTCCTTATTCTCGAACTGTTTATAAAAACCACCTTGGGTCATCCCCGCAGCTTTCATCAGGCTTGCGATGCCGATGCCATCATAGCCGTGCGTGCGAAACTGCTCACTGGCCGTACGCACAACGTTTTGTCGGTTCTTCTTTGCAGTCTCGCGGCTCACTCTCATCTGATTTGCCCCTTTTGTTAACGTGACCCCTGCCCCCGCAGCGGGATTGGCCGGCCGGTTCGGCGCGATAAGATATCGAACGACATCTAACGTGACGTAACATAGATTACAATCAAACTCTATTATTGACTCACTTAGATTATGATCGCACGCTTAATGCACGCCCTCCCACCGGAGGCTCAACCTTTGCCTTACCGAGGACCAAGCCATGCAAGATGTTAAAAACGCCGATCCGAAATTCACCCCAAGTATGATGCCCGACGTCCCCTTCGGAATCGCCCGCCCTGAACAGGTAATCGGGCTTTCAGGACTCGAGGCCATTCGTTCAATCCCAACAGGTGCTTTGCCTGCGCCCCCGATGGCACGGACCTTGCAGCAGTGGATCGAGACCGCTGAAAAAGGCCGCGCAGAGTTTCGCGGCAATCCATCGCAAGAGTACCTGAACCCCATGGGCCTTGTGCACGGCGGCTGGACTATGGCGTTGCTGGACAGCGCAATGGGCTGTGCGGTGCAAACCATTCTGGACGCGGGCGAAATCTATGTGTCGCTTGGCACCGAGGTCAAATTTCTACGCCCCATCACAGCAAAAATGGGACAGGTCCGCGCCATCGGCACAGTGATTGACCGCACACGGCAGACCGCCTCAGCCGAAGCACGCGTCGAGGACCAATCGGGCCGAATTCTGGCAACAGGCACAACCACATGTTTTCTAAGCATCATCAAAAAGGGTTAGTGTGATGCCCGTCCTCGCCCTTATGACCGTGCCTTTTGTCTTTACTTTAGGTGGGTTCGTCTTTGTCGGTTTGCTTGAGCCGATGGCAGCATCGCTTGGCGTCTCAATTGCGAAGGCCGCCACGCTTCAAGCAGGGTATGCATTTGCTTGTGCGATATGCGGACCGCTTATCGCTCACGTGACCCGCAATTGGCGTAAGAAACCTTTGCTGCTGGCGACCTTGGCCTTTTTGGCAGTGGTGAACGGATGGTCGGCCATTGCGCCAGACTATGCCACTTTGATGGGAACGCGCATATTGATCGGCGGCCTGGGTGCGCTTGCGGTGCCGCTGGCCGTTGCAATGGGCGTTGCCGCCGCCCCAGCGGAGAAACGCGCAAAGACCATCGCTGCAATCTATGCAGGTGTTGTGTTGGCGCTGATGATCGGCATTCCTGCTGGATCGGTGATTGGCGGGCTATTCGACTGGCGGGCCAGCCTGTGGATGACATCCACATTCTGCGCCGTTTCCCTTGTACTGGTTGCCATCCATGTCCCAAACTTGGCTGCCAATGTGGTACCAAAAGGTGCCAGCGCTATGCCTGCACGGTCTTACGGATATCTTGCTGTCACATTGCTGGCCTTCACCGCCATGTTTTCCATGGTTGGTTTCATCGGGCCGGTAATTTCTGCGCTTACAGGTTTTGGTGCCTATGGGATCGCCGGTCTACAGGTTCTGATTGGTCTGTCGGGCGTCGTCGGGCTGCGCATTGGGGCCACCCTTGCCACACATCCCACGCAGAGAGGACTACCGCTGCTCTTTGCCGGCATCGCTTTGGGTTTGGCAATTCTCGTCTACCCGCTCTCGATCGGGACGGCGTCCGTTTACGGGCTTGTGGCAATGGTGTTGAGCATCCTGATCGCGCCCACCTCCCAGTTTGGTACAGCCCCTATTGTCCAAAGCCGCCTCGCCCACGCAGCGGGACCAGCCGCAACCTTCGCGCTCGCGATGAACGGGTCCATGGTCTACCTCGGCCAGGGGCTTGGCGTGGCCTGCGGTGCCTTTGCCATCGCGCAATGGGGGCTGGCTGCAGCCCCGGTGACGGGCGCATTTTTTGCTCTTCTTGGCCTTGTCCTGTCTCTCGGAATGCACCGCGCTACTCGGACACACGCCTCTTGAAACTCCACTTCAACCGAAAGGAAATCCTATGTCACTGGACATAAATAAGTCGAATGAAACAAATTTTGCGCAGGTCGACGATGTACAAATTGCGTGGCGCAGCACGGGCCAAGGTCAGCCTTTACTGATGCTCAACCGCTTTCGCGCAGCCACAGACGACTGGGATCCGCAGTTAATTTCCGCTTTGGCGCGCACATACCAAGTCATCACCTTTGACAGTGCCGGTGTCGCCGCAAGCGAGGGCAATGTTCCAGATACGCTGGAAGGCGCTGCAGATATCGCGATTGGATTAGCGCAAGCCATTGGGCTGGACAGGCCACATGTGCTGGGCTGGTCCATGGGCGGCATGATTGCCCAGATCCTCGCCGCCAAATACGGCGACCAGATCGGCGGCCTTATCCTCGCTGGAACCACACCGAGCTTTGCATTGGAAGGCACGGTGCCAACGGCTCAGGAATGGCTTGCGACTGCGACAAAGGAGGTAAACACACCCGAAGACATGCAGTTTTTGTTTTATGCCGATAGCGAAACCAGCCGCAGCGCTGGCCTGTCATCGCTTGCGCGTATCGGCCAAGGGGATGCAGCCGCAGGCGCAGCGTCCAAAACGACGATGCAAACTGTTGCCGCGCAGGGGGCCGCCACGCGCAAATTCTTTTTCGGAGAGGACGGCGCATTCAAACAGTTGGGCAAAATTAACGTCCCGGTTCTTGTGGCAAATGGCGATCAGGACAGGGCATTCGCAGTCGAGAACTCGGTTGCACTGGTGCGCGCACTACCTAACGCGCGGCTGGCCATCTATCCTGATGCAGGACACGCGTTCCTTTTTCAGCACGCCGATCAGTTTGCGCAGGACGTGACGCAGTTTCTATCTGAGATCTAAATTATCTCTAAGCGTGGTGCATTCGCTTTTTAAGGTGGGTGCACCATTGTGTGGGATATCTCTGAGCAGTCAACGCCAATGACGGGTTAAGCAACAGAGGTGATTATTCTCTAGTCCGTGGCAGAACAGTCCAACGCTAGTTTTGGTCGCCACCCTTCCATTTTACGGGGGTGACGTAGACAACGCTGTCATCGACACTCACCATCACGTCGCCGTCCTGAATATTCACCTGCAGCTTCATTGCGCGGCTCGCCAGTTTTGCCAGTGCGCCTGTATCGGTCTCGGAAAAGTTTATCACTTGAAGATTGTCAAAACGGGTGGTGCTGTTTTTGATCTTATCCCACCACATCTCGGCGGTCCTGCCGCCGTAAGAATAGACCACCACCTTGCCGGCTTTACCACAAGATTGCCGCACCACCTTCTCGCTTGGAAGTCCGAGAGCCACCCACACATCAAGCTCTCCACTCAGGCTCTTTTGCCAAATGTCAGGCTCGTCATCCGTTGAAAGGCCCTTGGTCATTTCCAAATGTTCGTGGGCATTCAGCGCAAAGGCAACAATGCGGACCATCAGCCGCTCATCCGTCTCGGAAGGATGCTTGGCCACGGTCAGTTTATGAACCTCGTAATAATGACGATCCATGTCGGAGACTGAGAGTTCAATTTTGTAAATGGTGGCATTCTGCGCCATGGTGTTTCCCAATCTTTCAAAGATTGGAATGCCTACTCCGTCTGGCGACCTTTGGAAAGCTGATACAAAAGTACCGTCTATCTACATAGCGCGTGCGCTAGATCGGCACATAGCTGACATGGCGTATCTGCGGCGAATCCGGCTTGTGAGGTTTCAAACATCGCTATTGTCGATGGTGACCCCCCTAAAGCGAGAGGAGAACGACAATGAAACGCTGCGTTGGAATTGATGTCGCCCAAGAGCAATGCGCCCTTTGCATTGTGGATGATGCTGGCACGACCTTTTTGAAGGCTCGTGTGCAACTGATCCTGATGAAATTGTTCGTACCATTGCTCCTGAAGTCGACGATGTGGCAGAGCAACAGATGTAGGTGCGTATTTGGGACCGACCCTGAGACGGCACCAATCCAGCGGCACAGATTGGCCGGGGCGTATCTCGAAACGCAGTGATGGTGCCTTTATGAGGCAGCCAACATCCTAATCCAACGCGTGTCCCGCTTCTCACCGCTCAAGGCGTGGGCCATGCGGCTGGTCGCGCGACGGGGAATGAGAAAAACCCCCGCCGCGACTGCGCGAAAATTGGCTGTCATCATGACCCGCATCTGGCGTGACGGCACGACCTTCGCCTGGACCAAAGAGGTGCTGCCTGCATGAAATAATCCAAAACCGAATACGCCCGTCTGGGTGTAAAGACGTCCCATCGGGACGGTGGCCGGATGACCTCGCCTACCAATGTCGATGCGCCTAAACTCAGGTGACCTCGCAGCGGACCTTTTTGAGGCACCAGTCCCCGATGCCATTATGAGGCGGCATCGCCGACCTCGGAGAGAACCATGAACCCGATGGGACCAAATTACGCTCTTAAATTAACGGCTGCAGATAGCGGATGCATTGGTTGGGTCTTGGGCAAATGCTTTGGCTGTTTTGATCATCTGAATACGCCATGTATTACCGACAAGCCATTCACCACGGCGACACGAAACGGCCCTTCGCGCGCATCCCATTGCATGTGTTTTGTACTGTCATCCCATGGAGCAAAACAGGCCGGATTGACGCCGGCCCCTGCACGATCTCTGGTCCAGCAAAGGCGGTGGAAGCTGCAAAAAGCGTACCCGCCGTTGCTGCCATAAGTGTCATTCTATATGTCATTCTTCTCTCCCTTAGACGTTGGTGTGTAGTGCCGGCCGGTTTTGCCAACCGTGCATTGGACGCTTCTGGACCTCTCTTTGTTATTTTGGTTTTTCTGGGAACGGATCAGTGACGTTGAAATGCGCGTAGCCCGCTTCGAGGTGGGTCTTCATCAGGTATTGGTAGGCGATGCGGTCACGCGCAGCGATGGCGTCAATAACCTCCTCATGTTCGCGGTAGGTGTCATTTTCAAAAGTGCGCCGCGTCTTGCCCTTTTGAATAATCCTAAGGATCACCGGCTTCATCAAGCCGTAGACATCTAAAATAGCCTTGTTGCGCAGGACCTGTATCAATCTGGTATGAAACAGGAAATCTTGCTCCGCTGCGAATTCGACTCCTTCGGTCGTTAAAAGCTTGGCGTTGATGTCGCGCAGGTCTCCAATGTCTTCGTCCGTGATTTTGTCGAAAAGCTCTTCAACCGATGAAACCTCAAGCAGGCAGCGAAAGCCCTGAATGTCTGAAAAGGTGTCGCGGGAGATCTCCATGACGTTGAACGAGAACATCTCCATCGCCGAAGACATTCTGTTGTCGACAATGGTTGCACCAACTTTCTGGCGCACCTTAACGACGCCGTATGCCTTTAAAATACGCATTGCCTCGCGGACGGTATTTCGTGATGCACCGAACGCCTCGCACAGTTCTTTTTCAGTGGGCAATTGATCGCCGACGGTCAAACCACGTTCACTGATCAGCTCGCGCATCTGCGCCACAACGTCATCAACAACGGAACGTGGCTCTTGCTCTTCAACATCTAAGGACGACGTGTTCATTAGGCTTCCCTTGTGAGCAGGTCCTGAGTGTGGATCTGTTAAAGGCACGCTATTTGACCAACAAATATGAGTCAATAGTCCAGTTTATCTAGGTAATTAAGAGGATATCCCCTTATTTAACCAACAATATACTAGGAAAAGTCCTAATAGAACAAAGCTCTATAAAACCAGATACCTCAAACATTAGGCTCTGGTGCACAGCTCCCGCCCCCTCGGCTAAACCGCAACACCATCAGCGGAACATCAGGGCGCTCGAGATTCGGTTGGATTGATACACCTATGGTTGCACTGCTTCAGATGTCTGGCATCAACGCGAATGAACCTAACCAAAGACATTGTCTAAGAAGGTGTTCGTTGTTCAATGTAGCCAAAAAAGGAGCGAATGACGAGAAAGACACGAGCAGCTTAGGCACGAAGATCGTCAGAAACGTTCTGCCCGAAGGACAAGCGTATCGCTGACAGAGACGACACCAATATGCCGTTCAACGACCGCAAAGGCAGATTCCAAAAGCGCATCCAATCGTTCAAGCCTAATGACAAGATGATCGGCGACAAAAGGTTCGCGCTGGCAAGCGCCAAGATTTCGGCCATTATGGGACCCCGCTTTTCTACACATTAGTGAAAGGTTTGGTTCTTTCCAAGATACAACGGTGCCGAAACGACACTGGGTTCCGACCGCTTGCAGGGCGATAATTGAACGCAAGAATGAATACCGAGTTTCGGACACCAGCGTGACACGTGGTTTCGACCTAAGCATTCAGCGGCAGGGAGCCGCTAAGAGACCATAACCAGAGCTCTCAGCTAGGGCCGGCCATTGCCCACGCAAGCGGCAGGTAGGCGATGGCCCGGACCAAGAACAAATCTCAGTCCAATTCCGGTGCCGTTACCTCGACCTTAATTTTGGCGAACCATGCCGAGAGATCCGCAATGTCCTCGTCCGTCAATCCGGACGCGATGATCGTCATCTGATGATGTTCCCGTTTGCCGCCCCGGAACGCCTTGAGCTGGGCCGCTATATAAGACGCATTTTCACCTGCGAGGTTTGGCGCATTGGGCACGTTCGCGATCCCCAACTCACCGTGGCACAGGCTGCATTGCTGCGCTTTGTCCCGCCCTACTTTGGCATCCTGCGCCAAAGTCGGAGCGGTTGAGGCGAGCATCAGCCCGCCTGCAAGGTACCACTTAGCGATCATAGCTGATCCGGTAGACGACATTCGCAAAATCGTCGGAGACCAGCAATGATCCATCTGCCATTTCCGCGATGTCCGTCACACGGCCCACGGCGCTTTCGCCTTGTAACCAGTCGTCGGCAAAAACTTCTTTGCCCACCGCGTTCCCTGCTTCATCGAACTTGATCCGCATGATCTGATAGCCGACAGGTGACGTGCGATTCCACGATCCGTGCTGGGCGACAAAGGCATCGTTCTGGTACTCGGACGGGAACATGGAGCCGTTGTAGAACTCAATCCCAAGATTGGCAGAATGCGCCTGAAATTCAATCACGGCAGGAGTGACCGCCATGCTGGGCTCCTTGTCTTCATAGCCCGTGAGCTTGGTGTCCTTGCCGCCAAAATACGGAAAGCCGAAATGCGCGCCCACGGTAGTCACGCGGTTCAACTCATCCGGGGGCGTGTCATCGCCCATGCCGTCCGCGCCATTGTCAGTGAACCACAACTCGCCCGTGACGGGATGCCAGTCAAAGCCTACGGAATTGCGCACGCCGTCCGCAACAACCTCAACGTCCGAACCATCGGCGTTCATGCGAATGATTTTGCCGGTATTATCGGCCAAATCGCAGATATTGCAAGGCGCGCCAAGGGAGACATAGAGCTTCCGGTCCGGCCCGAATTTGATATAGCGCCAGCCGTGCAGGAAGCCGGAATCGATACCCTCATAGACACTCACCAGTGGATCAAGCGGCAAAGCGGTGTCAAACTCTGCTGGAATTGGCCACATGGCGATGCGGTCCTGCATACCAACAAAAAGCATCCCGTCCTGCATCGCAACGCCGTTGGGTACATTCAAGCCGGTGACACGTTCGCTGACTTCATCGGCCACACCGTCGCGGTTGGAATCCACCATCGAATAGATGTTCCCATGCCGTGATCCGACGTAAACAACACCGTTCGGCTTGCCCACCACAATGGAACGGGCTTTGGGCATTTCAGCGAAAACTTCGATCTTGAAGCCGTCAGGCAGATTAATCTTCTCCAGAACCCCTGAAAAGTCTGTTTCGGCAAAAGCCGGAACTCCAGCAACGGCCAAAGCAATCGCGGCGCATGCAGTCTTTGTCATATTATCCTCCCAGATATCTCGCCCGTTGGACAGGCAGGAGCAAAAGGCTATCGGAGTTGAGGTTTTTTGCAACTTATTCGTGCATCAAGTTACATGAGGTGCCCCCAGCACATTGTCGCGATATGCTCCGGAAAGCCGACGACCACTCAGCGCGGCAAGACTGTCGAGGTTACTGACGCATAGCCGGGCCTTTCCAGCGCAATATCCAGAACCCTCACGATGAGGGCATGGCCAGTGGCATAGCAAGTCGAGAGGGCAACCTGTCCCACGCGGCATATCGGTTCGACCCCACAGACATCTCTTTACGACTGCATCGAAGGTCGGCTTTCCCTGTCACCCTATTACTTTTGCTATTTATAGATAAGGGTTTAAATTCAACACGCGGTCTGGCAAGGCACCTCAACCAACTTTAACAAAGGCTTTCCCATGGCCAATAAAACCAAGCTGCACCCTCGCAACCGACACAGGGACGGCTACGATTTTGCGCGGTTGGTGGCGGATTCACCTGAACTTGAGGCTTTTACGGTCAGTAACCCTGTCGGTCAGACGACAATTGATTTTCAGGACGCGGGGGCGGTGCGTATGCTTAATCGGGCGCTGCTAAAGACGTATTACAGCATTAATTATTGGGATATTCCTGCCAATTATCTATGCCCTCCTATTCCCGGTCGTGTCGACTACATCCATTATCTGGCGGACCTGCTTGCCTCCAGCAACAACCAAGAAATCCCGCGCGGACCTAATATCAAAGCGCTCGACATCGGCACAGGTGCGAGCTTGGTATACCCCCTTACAGGCCAGAGCGAATACGGCTGGCACTTCACTGGCGTCGATATTGATCCGGCCGCTCTCAAATCGGCGCAGCAAATTTGCCAATCCAACAAGTTGAACATCGCCCTAAGACAACAAAACAACCGCGAGGATATCTTCAGAGGCGTGATCAAACCCGACGATGTTTTTCACATCACCCTGTGCAACCCGCCCTTCCATGCCTCCCTCGAAAAAGCCAATAAAGGCACCCAACGTAAGTGGAGCAACCTCGGCAAAGGGAATTCAAAAAAGCTTAATTTTGGTGGACAGAATGCCGAGCTTTGGTGCCCGGGTGGCGAGATCAAGTTTATCGCCCGCATGGTTGAACAGAGCATGGAGTTCGCCGACCAGTGCCTTTGGTTTAGCTCGTTGGTTTCGAAAAAGGACAACCTTCAACCACTTCACAGAATTTTAAGGAAAGCCAAAGTCGCTGATTTTAAAGTAGTCGAAATGGCACAAGGCCAAAAAACGAGCCGTTTCATTGCTTGGACTTACATTAAGAAAAGCCAACGATCTTTGTTCCTGAAAGAGACTAAGCCAACGTAGCAACTCCATTGGGGAGCAGGTACGATCAACACTAAATCCCCGTACAATTGGAAGGCGCAATTTTCAATGCCGCCGCGCGCCAATCAAGGAGCGATCTTAACTTGGAATGTCACGAATGCGCTTTGTCCCGGTTCGTAAAGCCCGGTGCAATCCCACCGAAGAGTACCTTGATAACCGGAGCTGTCTGACCCGGGTGCGGTGCTGCTACAGGTGACGTCATTACCAAGCATGATGGGACTTGGGACCCCTTCCGAAAGAACCGTGTAAGGCGGTGTCCTGTCATAAATAACAATATCGGCTGACGGGAGTTCTCCAATATTTTCAAGATAAATTCGATATTCCAACACGTCGCCGGCAGCCGCATTATTGGAAATCCCTTCGGCTGTACCTTGGCTGATATTACGTACTGTTTTTGTGAGCTTTAAAGCGCCTTGCGATGATGCAACCACCACGCGATCGGTGTTTCGGTCTTCTTCAGTCAGGCCCGAAATACCATAGACTGTCTGGCTAATGAGATCAAAACTATACGATGAAGATGGGGCGACCGCTGAAGATGCCGAGACCCGCACGATCACGCAGAGGGTCGTGTTAGCCTGAATGGCAATAGGATCAGTGATGGGGGTATCGGCATCACCGTCGCAGTCCCCATCCAGAAATAGCCCGCTTGAGAAAGCCGCGGCACTTGCACTCGCTAAAGCTTCAACGTCAAAAGTCACTGTACCTGTCGCATGCGCCACATATTCATGGCGCAAGGAAACGACCTGACTAGGTTGGATTGCCGTTTGCTGATCAAGGTTCAACCTAGCTTCTTCGATAAGGCCAAAGTTCAATTCTTCATAGGATGTGCCTGCGACCGGCGTAAAGGAAAACGACCCGTCGCGTGCGTTAGAGTTTGTTAAGCCGGGCAGAGACGATGTGGCTTCTGACACGGTACGCAGGCCATTTTCAGGCAGTACGGAAAGGGTAATTTCATCGGCGTAGTCATTGGGAAGCGTCAGCGTCCAAGTACCGTCGGCAGCTACCGCAGACGTGCTAAGCAATACCCCTGCGCTGTCCAAAACCTCGATCATGGCTTTATCTGAAATGGGTTCGTCACCTGATTGCTGGGCATCGAAAGCACTGCTCCCGCCAGCTCCGTTATCCAAGAATACTACACCTGAGAGTGTCGCCCCTGTACCTGTAAAGGTCACAGTCACGCTGGCCTCGTCATCATCCGCCAAACCGTCGCCCAAGTCATCGACGAGCGCACCAACGGTCGGATCACTGTCCGGATCGGGCAGAGAGCTGGCAATGATCTCGGCGGTATTGGTGTGTTGTCCGCGGTCCAGCATTGTAACGATAATGTTCAGAACGTGGCTACTACCCGAGGGCACATTGCCGAGCTCCCAAATTCCTGTGCCGACGTCATAGCTGTCACCCTGCGCGCTCGCAGTATCAGAAGCGTATGCAAAACCATCGGGCAGCAAGTCTTGGACGCGAACACCAGTAGCTGCCCCCGGCCCGTCGTTAGTAACCGTCAGGATAAACTCCAATTCCTCACCAGCGACTGCCTGTGTTGCCGTTTGACGGTCCGACGTACGGACCACGCTTTTGGTTAACGACAGATCGGCGGCCTCAGGCGCGGTTACGAAACCGAAATCCTGGTCGGTCGTCTCGCCTCCGGTTGTAACAGAAACGCCAGTCAATGGGTTGGGGGTAGACAAACTACGGCCTGCAGGGATTTCGGGGTCGTTCACATCGACTTCGATCCGATAGGTTAAAGTGGAGTTTATCGAAGTGAATGCATAGCTGCCGTCAGCGGCTGTTTCTGTCGTGAAGGACAAGTTGTCATCGCCCGGATCGTCGGGCGTTCCATTGTCGTCATACACGGTGACTGTAATACCCGCAGGCGCAGGAGGTTCTGAAACATCGCGTAGACCAGAGGCATTTTCATCATAATATAGCGTGCCTGAGATAGCGCCTTCTTGAAAGATGCTCGACACGAATGGACCCGGCGCGCGACAGGAGGCACCATCGTTGCCTTGGTAAGTGATATTGTCGACGCTGCCTTGCACTTCGATAAACTGATAGCTTGCGGGGCGGTTACCCTCGGCACCAACTTCGATCGCGAATACCTGCCGGGACTGGTTGTCAAAGGCATACATAAAACCGCTGCCGTCGAACCAAACTGAATCAATATCCATCGAGAATTTCCCCGACGGCAGCGGCACATTACTCACTAGGTTGACCGTTGTTGATCCGGGCACCCCGTTTTTGGGATCCATCGAATAGAGATTTAGGGACGGATCAAAGAAATACATCAGTCCATCGCGGGGGTTATAGGCTATGTCCCGACCATACGGCGCGCCTGCACCAGCATTGAGCACGCCAAGCGCCACTGGATTGGCCGGATCGGTTATGTCGAGCAGCTGATAGCGACCATTGTCAGTGCCAGACTTGTAGACCAAGATTCCGTTGGGCAGTATGTCTGATGTGGCATCTGGGGATTCAAGACTCAGGCCTGAAATGTCAGCGACCGCCCTAACTGCTCCGGATGCGCTGATCCGATATAGGTTGCGGGGCGATTGACCGACACCGTAGATATAGCCGTCCAACTCGTTATAACCCCAGCCTGTGACAAGGTAGTTCCCGGTATAGTCAGGCGGCAAACCCGTTTGGCTAAGGGTATAGGTGCCGCCACTTTCACTGATAGAAAGCTTCTCCATAGACGGTAAATTCGTTCCGGTTTCGGTCGCGATCATGAAAAAGTCTGATGAACACGTCAGCGGTCCGTTCGGGTTAGACAGCGTCACAAAATAATCCTCTACCTCACCATCCAGATTTACGCCGTCGAACGGATCGGAGGTGACAGCACTGCTGGTAGACCAGCGCAAGCGGGCATAAGTGCTGCCGTTTCCTATATCGGCTGGTACAGGGATATTTAAGGTAATCTGGTTGTTAAAGATGCCGTCGGTGTCGCCGGTTCCACCATCACGATAATTGACGGCCACTTGTTCAGAAGTATCAAACACGCCATTCTGATCAAAGTCGATCCAGATTTGTAGGTTGGTGACGCCAGGTACTAGCACTGGCAATCCAAGGTCGTACTGTACGCTCAAAGTCTCGTGAGTTCGGACAGTCAGGGGAATGGTTGTGCCCGCAACGAGCGTGGGAAAACCTGCAACAGCGTCTTCGTCATCCTGATCGCCAAGGTCATCGCCGTCAGCCCCGATACTATGTTGTGTTGTGACTTCGGTATCGGGAAGTGCCGCACCAAGATAAATTTCTGGTACCACAACATGGCGCGGGTCGCCGTAGCTGGCGGGCGCATCGCCACGGTCAACAAGGTCGGCAGCGGTGATGACAAGGGAATAATCTTCGACCTCACCATCAAGAGCTAAGCTTGTAATGCCAAGATCCGGTTCGCTTCCGTAACGAAAACGAGCAAATGTTAGCGTTGTAGTAGCTTCAGCGGGTACCGAGACATCTACCTGTATCACCCCATCGCCCGCGATATCGTCAAATACAGTGCCGTCGTCACGCAAATTGGTTGCGATATTTTCTCCAAGCGGGGCTTCGAAAATACCGTCACCATTAAAATCTAGCCAGGCCTGAAGATAACCGCTGCCGGTAACTTCAACGTCTAGAGTGCTGACAACGCCCTGAGTAAGGACCGGGAAAGTGACACCGTCTTCATCATCTGTTGCAGTAAGGTCGTCCGCCGTAGCAGTAGCATCAGACTGTGCGATCAACTCGGGATCGGGTGCAACCGAACCAAGATAAACTGTCGGTGTCGAGGGGATTGTATGTGACGGAACAAGATAGCTGAGTGGCGCGTCGCCGAAATCCAATCCAGCGCCTTCGAACACCGCTAGTGTAACACGTGCGCTGTCACAATCGGTCGTATTGACCCCATCACACAATATATAGTCGATTGTATAAACTCCGGCGGGTACGCCTGTTGGCACGACAACACGCCCTGCATCAACGCCGCTGGTGACCAGATATGGAACAGGATCACCTGCATTTGCAGGAACAGCCTCTGTCAAAACCTCGAGTGTAACACCGGGCAATAGGGCTGGCAGGCCTTCGAAGGTATCATTCGTAAGCACTTCACCCGCACTGCCCCCGAAAAGGGCGTTAACTGGGGTAGAGGTATAGTCGTCGTCCTCGGCGACCACATTGGCCGAGCCTTCTGCGTTGGCACAAAGAAGAATCGCGGATCCCCGCGTAGCAGCTCGCGTCGACGATCCAGTATAGCCATGGATGAAACGCGCCTCGACAAAGGTGTCGAAATCATATGTTACGTAGTTGTCAAAATTCGTTTCGTTCGGTTCGTCTAGCCAGTTGTTCGGGTCACCGACTTTGGCCGGGTCCATCGCAATGACAGTGCCCGCCGCGGGGAAACCAGACAAAGGCGCTGTGTTGAAATATGAGATGTCGTTGACTGGATCCACCGGACCTACAACATCCGAGGAATCGTCCGCAGTCCCCCTGCTGTCGACATCAACCTGCTGTACCACAACTCCCTTGATCCTACGCTGGTCAATGGCTACCCCCTGCGGATTTGTGGTTGTTGCGGTGCCGTCTTCTACCAACCGTAAGCGGTAAGTCAGATACCCGTTGTCGGTCGGCGTCATCCGCGCCTCAATCTGTGTAGAGAGCGCGATAGCGGTCGCATTGGAGACACTCTCTAACTGAAACACCACGTCAATAGGCGCGCCAGTTATATCGGTTGTGACATCTTCGAACAGAAATATATCGGACGGTGTCAATGACGTCGCCGATCCTGATCCGGCCAGCTGAGTGCTCGGCTGGTCAAAAACCGACACAGGTGTGCATACGAGCGGTTCCGCCACTGGTGGCTCCCCCGTCACAACAACAGTTGCTGTTGCGGTATCGGTATTTGCCGGGGCCCCGTCCGCTGGTCGATCAGTCAGGCTGTATTCAACAAAGTATGTACCGGGCGTCGTGCCCGCCGCGACTGTGATGTCGCCTGTATCAGGCGCAAGAGTAATTGCGCCCGCCGTAGGCGTTGGTACGGAAATCACTGCTAGGTCAACGTTACCAAGTATCGGAGTTGTATCCACGGCACCACCGTTCAGCGCGTCACCTGTCAGAACGCTACCAGTGGTACCTCCGGAAGCGCTATCAATTGGGGTGGCCGAAAAGTCATCATCTGATGCGTTGATGCATGTCCGCAAGCGCGCCTGCACCCCCAAGGTTACAGTAGGCCCAACGCCGGTTCCCACCTGTCGCATGGTCAGTTGTGAAATTGTATCGGAGCTTCCAGATACCGCAGTTGGGGTAGAATATGCGAGATCGATCATACCATAGGCCTGATCTTCGCCACCATTGCTTGGGTCGCCGACAGCAAGATTCGGGTCATGCACCCAGAACCGGCCATCCAACGGCAATCCGTCGGCACCGTTCCCTGTCAACGCCGTGGGCGCGATGCCTTCTGTGTCAGACCCGAAAGTCTGGAAATACCCCTGATTGTCGAGCGGCGTGACCGACCCAAACAAGTTGCTGGCAGTTCCGCCCCCGGAAAGCTGCATATTGAAATCGCCAATGATACCGGACTCAAGAGGCTGCAAACCGTTCCGCCCGACACTACCCAAAAAGATGTTGAGGTCATGCACAACAGGCGAATTGAACGTTACCGAATATGTACCACGTGAATCAGCATATTCAGAAATGCGGGTAACTGATGTCTCGGACCCGAAAATAAACAACGGCCCGGAAATGGAAATGTCAGTAGAGGCTGAGCCCCACTGCAGGCTGGCCGATTGGTTTATGTTTTGACCCTGTACTGTGCCAGATGTAACCCAGTTGACAAAGTCAGGAGACACAGAACAGGTTTCAGCGAACACTGGTGCCGACAGTGCTGTAATAGCAGCTGTGCTGCTAAACAGTACGTTCATAAATCGGTTAGTCACGGCCTTAAACACTTCATCCACCTTAAGTTTGACATACATTCAGTACTTGCGGATCACGGCATTCGGCGAACTTAGGGCTCGCGCATGAGGCCCCCGCTACGAAATTTTGCCATGATCCTCTTATGTTGCCCTATGTCGCAGCTTGCAGGGTTTAAGGCTAAGGATCAGACGGCCAACTCCCATACCAAGGCGCATAGCTGGCTATGCTTTGGGGTAGAAAATTCAAGAATTTGCGTGGGATCGATCATTCGCCGATGTCGGACCCCCAGCGGAGGCGAATACGACAAGAGTATTTTTACAAAAGAAAATGCCGCCCCCCTGGGGGGCATGGGGAGCGGCATGTCAGGTTGCAAGATAAAGACAGGTCTCAAGTCTCACGAGACCCTTTCAATCGGCGCTTTGACCCGTGGCCGTAGCGCTAGGTCGGTATGTTCCGTTCTCTTGCGTCTGACACTCAGTCGCGGAGGGCGTGCATTAATGATAGCTTACCCTGAACAAGCGCGCGCCCGTACTTGTGTATAATTTGACTATCCTGAAGCATAGTTCCCATACGTGCGCCGCAGGGCAAGGAGTGCAGCTAATCTGCAGAGTGCGCCGTTTATCAGGGCCGAAGGCCAGCTGCTGGAAGTGGCCCTACGCTGGGCCAGCAATTTTCTGACGCAAAGCAGTGCGGGTCTGCTGCCAAATTCTCGGAAGAAGCTCGACAATATCTTGCGCTTTTAGCCAATCGTCATCCTTGCAGGCGGATTCAACTTCGCCAAGCAAAGCGTACAGGCGATCTATGCCGAATATACCGCACAGTCCCGCCATGGCATGCGCCCGCGTCTGTAGATCCGAAACCGTCGATGCCGCTAACAGTGCAGGCAAATCTGCCTCAATACGTTGAATTAGCGCCACAACCCGTTCCGACAGCCTATCGTGGCCAAGCAATTCAAGCAGGTCTGAGTACTTGGGGCCGTGCAGAACGGAGTTATTGGAAATCTCAGCGTCTTCTATTGTTTCAGTACCTATTTGTTGGTTGGCGGTTTCGGTATAAACGGTCTCTAAAGCCACTTCATCATGTCAAACGGCGCGTTGCAACTCAACACCAAAGCGGCATTGACTATTTAGCCCCAAACCACTTTTGTGTATCCTAGACACTTATTTGTTGGTCTACCAAACCATGGGAACGGTTTGCTTCAACGAACAATACCCTGTGTTATTGACGGACGTTTTGCAGTATAGGTGTTCGTGATTTAACTGGTGGTGGCTAGGAGGAGGGCTTTTTTTCACTATGAAAATTCTGATCGCCGATGATCACGACATGGTTCGTGAGACTATCGCCATGTTTCTTGATGCAGATGGCACGTCTGAAACAACCGCCGCATCAAATCTGCAAGAAGCCCTTGCAAAAGTTAAATCAGAAGGCCCGTTTGATCTCGTTCTACTTGACTACACCATGCCCGGAATGAACGGGCTGGACGGTCTACAGACGGTGCTGGATGCTAATGACGGAAAACCTGTCGGGCTTATTTCCGGCACAGCGACACGTCTGATCGCCGAGCAGGCGCTAGCTATGGGAGCGATTGGTTTCCTGCCGAAGACGCTTCCGGCGAAATCATTGGTCAATGCTGTACGTTTCATGGTTGCCGGAGAAATCTACGCGCCGGTTAATTTCATGTCAGGCAAGGACGACCCTGAAGAGACCGATTTTGAAAAAGCGCTTTCGGAACGTGAAAGGCAAGTTCTACGAGGTTTGATGAACGCAAGATCCAATAAGGAAATTGCCCGTGAGCTAGACCTTCAAGAAGTGACCATCAAATTGCATGTTAAGACATTGTGCAAAAAACTGGATGCAAGAAACCGCACGGATGCCGCAATGATTGCTCGAAGCGCCGGATTTATCTGAACGACATTGATGGCTGCTGGCGGGCATTTTTATTTGCCGCCCATAAAGTAGCATCAGCATCACCACGCAGGAGATCGCGATCTCCTGCGAATGTGGAAGGGCCAAGTTCAACCATTGCCCGCACACCGGCAGGATCAATAGGTGGATAAGGCTCACACCCCGGCATACCACACCACTTCGTTCACTGCTCCCAAATTTAAATTTGGACGAACACGCACTCAATCGCTTCAGAATTTCAAAAGTCAAAACTGATGGATAATGGCTTCAAAACTCCATCATGCTGGCGTCGAAATTTGTTTGTTTCTGATGTGTTGAACACCCGAAAATTTTCCAACCGAGCGCAATTTCAAACATAAACCCACGAAAGTTGGCACGTTTGGTGGTCATCCATATTCGAAAGTATAGCTCGAAATCTAAAGGTGCTTGTTTCTACCTTTTTGCTCAGATGCATTTGAATCCCGTTCCGGAAATATAACAACTACGGCGCTCTTTGTGGGTCCGTTGATTGTAACAGCCGGATTTCGATTTGGCCTGAATGGGAAACCCAAATGCATATTTATCTCCCCAATATACCAAGAGCGATCGTCACCGGAATGGCCCTGTCGATGATGGTTCTTCCAGCCGCCGCAGAAGCCCTATCTAGTAGCTTCTCCTTCCTCGTAGTTGAAACGAACGACGACGGTCAGCAAAAACTTGTCGAGCGCACCAGTGTCCGGCCGGGTGAAATTATCCAATACCAGCTGCGGCACGAAAATACTTCTGCCGACGCAATGGCAGGCATCGTGATCGCGGCTCCTGTGCCCGAGGGCGTGTCGCTCACGCTGGGCGGCGAAACCGCCTCGATCGCAGCGGTATTCGAAGTCCAAGCTGAACTCGATCCAGAGCAAGAAGGTCTTGAGTGGTCCACACTGCCCGCGATGCGTTTGGTCGCTAACGCTGATGGCACCCTGGACAAAGAGCCCCTGCCCGAAACTGAGATCGCCTCGGTTCGCTGGACATTCTCAGAACCGTTAAAGGCCGGTGAAACTGCCCTTAACACCTACCGCGTCCGGGTCGACTGATCAGTCACCCCTACCCCTTACTCTTACATCAATCATATCAAGGAACTTTAAAAGTGGCCTATCATTCTCGTTTTATGCGCTCAGCAAGTGCGGCGGCCTTATGCTCCGTCCTCGGCTCCGGTGCTTTCGGCGCAACCCCCGAAGCAGGTTCGGTCATCGGCAACCAAGCCGTGGCAACCTATACAAACTCGGCCGGTGATACGATCACCGTCACCTCCAACACAGTCGAAACAATCGTTCAGCAGGTGGCTGGTGTCACATTGACCTCTGATAACACCGAGACCATCGCACCAGGTGGCAAAGCCTTCCTGCCACACATCATCACCAACGAAGGCAACGGTTCAGATAATTTCTTGCTGACTGCCGTTGAGGACGATTCTGGTACACTGAATACCTCACAGTTGGTTTTTTACCCGGATGCTAACATGGATGGCGTTGCCGACAGCGCGACACCTTTGACGGAAACCCCAGTCTTGGCACCAGGCGAACAGTTTGGCGTTGTAATCGAAGCCTCCGTTCCATCAAATGCTGCTGGTTCCGACACGATCACCGTTACTGCGGTTTCAGCGCTAGACGGATCCGAGCTAAGCACAAACACCGACACGCTGACCATATCGAACGATGCCATTGTGGAATTGGTCAAATCGATGGTTGCTGACGCAGCTTCGGCCGGCAATCCAAACATCGTCGATGCTGGTGACACTGTCACGATCACATTAACTTACTCGAGCACCGGACTCGCCGCCGCAAATAACTATGTGGTACAGGATGTTTTGGACAACAATCTGTCTTATGTGCCGGGTTCGGCACGCTGGTCAGACGCAACTGCTCCGCTTGATGACGACAACGCTTCGACATTGACTGATGGCACAAATGGATCGGGCGAAACCATCGCTTGGGACTACGACGATGCCCAAACAATAAACTTCAACTTGTCATCGGTCGGTTCAGGCCGGTCAGGCAGCGTAACCTTCCAAGCGGTTGTCGCTGACACAGCCAATGCTGGGACTATTACCAACGTGGCCTCGCAGGAGGTAGATGGCACTGCCTTCCCACCGTCGAACACTGCTTCCATCGTTGTTGACAACAAATACGCTATTTCCATCGCCGACACGGCCATCAACGCAGACGGTTCCCCAAACACCGCAATCGCTTCAGCAACCGACGATGATGCGGCAAACGACGACGTCGTCACCGAATCCGGCGATGTCTATCAAGGTGGCGTGATCAAGCAAGAATTCGTCCTGACTAACCGGTCCAATAAAGCGGACAGCTTATCTTTGCAGGTCGATAACGTCGACTTCCCTGATGGTACGACCTTTCGCTTTGTCGGTGCTGATGGTGTAACCCCAATTGTTGGCTCTGTTGGCCCGCTGGCCATCGGCGACAGCGCAAAAGTAATCCTAGTTGCGACCTTGCCAACTGCTCTGACACCCACGACCACCACAAACTATACTGCGACAATTACCACCACTTCGGATGGCTCTGGCGTCTCGGATGTGTCTACTGCCGAGTTCACAGGCGCTATTCTTGCAGCTTCGGTCGATCTTGAAAACGCAGTAGTTGGCGTCGAAGGCGATGGTGCGGCCCCGACCAATGCCGGTGCAGCTTGGATTACCGAACCAACCGACCCGGGTCAGCCCGTCACCTTCGATATGCTGGTTCAAAACGAAGGTCCGGTCTCCGACAGCTTCAACTTGTCGCTGGCGCAGCCGCTTCCTGCAGGCTGGACAGTCCAATTCCGCGCGGCCGACGGCAGCGTGGCAACCAACACCGGCACCATTCCGGCGGGTGATAGCACAACCTTCCAAGTCATCGTGACACCTACCGAGGACGCGCTTCCAGGTAACACGCTAGTCGATATCGCACTTGTCTCCTCGGTTTCAGGACAGGGCGACCGTATCGTCAATCAGGTGGCCGTCAACGAAATTTACGACGTTAGGATCATTGATGATCAAAACGCGCAGGCTGCACCTGGTGGCATTGTAGAGTTGACCCACACGGTCACCAACGAAGGCAACGTTGCCATTACCGAAGGGGCAATCACAGAAACTGGTCTGACCAACTTTTCAGGCGCAATTTTCTGGGATCAAAACGGCAACGGCGTAATTGACCCTTCAGAGCCAGTTGTCGACAACTTTGACGACCTGACAGATGGTGTTTCGGCTGGCGTAAACGGGCTTGCTCCGGGCGACAGCATCTCGCTGATTTACCGCGTGCAGACCCCATCGACTGCGACCGCAGGCGTGACCGAAATTGGCACCCTCAGCTTGGATACAACGTTGAACAATGGAACCCAGACCGATGCTGACGGTGCCGACAATGCAATTGAGGACCGGATCACAATCATTTCGGGCGACATGACACTGAGCAAGTACCAGTACATTGACGCAGATTGTAATGGGACCGTCGGCACCTTCAGCAAAACTCGTCAAGAAGTCGAACCTGGCCAGTGTATCCGCTACATGGTCGAAGCTGAAAACACCGGTTCTTCGACAGCAACCAACGTGACGATCTCTGATGCTGCCCCAGCCTATACCACCGTCATCAACTGTGGTGGCCTTTGTTCAGAGAGCCTCTTTCCTGCCGGCAGCACCGCGACGGTTACGCCGTCCAACGTATCGAGCACCCATGGCTCGATCCTCCCCGGTGGGTCTGCCCGCTTGGAGTTCACCGTTCAGGTGAACAACTAAGCAGGCTTTCGTGGCCCCGGCTCCCGTCCCTCGGCCGGGGTCACCATCAGCCGCCAATCCCCAAACTTGAATTTTGAAAGGAGCCGACTGATGCGCAGTTTTCTTCAGACAGCAGGCCCACGTGCCGTGACTATTATCCAGACTGTGCTCGTCGCCCTTCTTGTTCTTTCTCAGACCGCGATGGCAGCGCCGACCCCCGGTGGCACCCTTATTCGGAACATCGCGCAAACGTCGTATTTCAACAGTAGTCTTGGAATGGTTGAAACCGTCTATTCAAACCCTGTCGAAGCTACGGTTCTTGCAATTCCAAGCATCGAAGTCTCGGGCTTTTCCAACTTGTATTTAACCCGTGGCGCATTGGCACAATACTACTTTGAAATTCACAATAACGGCAACGTCCCACTAGATGCACAGTTGATAGCTGAAGACCAAATTGGTGCCTCGCTCATGGGTGACGGTGTTTTGATGGCGGATTTAAACGCCGATGGACTAATTGATGATCGAGAGCGTCGCTTTGATCTTTCTGCCCCGATTTCGCTGCTCGCAGACGAGCGTATGCAACTGATTTATGAGTTCCGCGTGTCATCCAACGCCACACCCGGCAACCAATTGAAATCGATGTTGTTAGTGACGGCCGCAACACAGGACAATGCCGCCGTGCCACTGGGCATTGAAGCCGCAGGGCAAGGCGAAGCAAAAATTATCAGCGGTTCGCTTGAGATCGAAAAATCGCAAGTGCTACGTGATACTGACACGGCGACGATCATCGACTACACGCTGCGGGTTCGCAATAATTCCGAGCTTCCCGTACCAAGCTATTCTACAGTTTCCGGCCAGGTTTTGAACATTGATGGCGCAGACCGTACAGGCGTTCTGGTGCGTGACATGATCCCCCTCAATACGGTGTTTCGCGCGATCACGGACACCGGCGGTATGACAGCAATGTTTCATCTGGTTGGCACACCAGTTCATACTTACCAAACGACCCAACCACAGCAGGTCGAAGAGATCGACGCCATCGGCTTTTTCCTTGAGGGGGATTACCCTGTCGGACGTGCTACGGATCCAGCGTTTTCGGTTAGTTTGCCAGCCGCTGTAGGCGACGTCAAAGTAGTGAACACGGCCACGGCTTTCCTCGAAGCTGATGGTTTTAGCGCTGCTGTTGACTCGAACACGACGGTGTTCGACCGGCTTAATACCGGCGCAGGTGCGCTTCGCTTTGAAAATCCGCAATCTGGAGAAGATGAAGAGTTTGGTGTTCTCGGCAGCGATACACGGCTGCGCCTGACCTCGGGTCAGTGCAATTTATCAACGGATGTGGATTATACCACGGTCACGATCCGCAGCGTCCAAACTGGCGACGTCGAAATGATTGCTGCCACAGAAACTGGCCCCAACACCGGGATATTTCAAACTGCCGCGCTCCCGATCGCCGACATGAATGTTGTTACATCTGGCGACGGCGTCATAGCCTCCTACCGCGGCGACACTCTAGCCGCGACAGCTCAATGTGGCGACAATCGACTTAAGGATGACCTGCTGGTCAACCCGGGCAACTTTCTGTTCAACTCGATAACAAATGCACCCGTGGAAGGAATATCAATCGCGCTGGTTGATGCGACGTCGGGTCGTCAACTAGCCATGACCGATACCGATCCGCGTGGCTTCTTTACCTTCGGAGATATGTCAGCCGGACAATACCACTACGAAATTATCGATGCGCCAACATGGGAATTTCCTTCGGTCCGTGCCGACTTTTCCAGGACGGGCCGAACTGTAATGCAGGCAGGCTTTGGCGCTTCTTTTAGCCATACTGGGGGCATGATGTCCGTTTCGGACATACCCGTTGATCCTCACTATGGGGCACCGCTGTCCTTGCTAAAGACCGCCGACCGCGAAACCGTTAACACTGGCGAATTCGTAAACTACACGCTGAATTTTACCAACAACATGCATCAAGGTCTTGTTGGTACGGAGTTGCTCGATCATCCGCCCTTCGGTGTCACTCTCGTTGCTGGTTCTGTTTTCATGAACGGCTTGCCTATCGCGGAGCCTGAAACTGACCAAAATGGTGATATGTTGTTTGACCTTGGCCTTCTGGAGCCGCTTACATCGCATGAACTGACTTACGTCATGCAATTCACCGCCGCAGCGCGTGAAGGTCGGAATGAAAACACTGCAGTTCTATCTGGCCGCCAAGCTGGTACAGGTACACCGCGTCAGTCACCCGTTGCACGCACTATGGTACGATTGGATAATTCCGGTGGCGTATTTTCCCGTCAAGGCACTGTAATCGGGTCTGTCTTTATGGATTGTAACGCAGACGGAATCCGCGGCGGCACCTCTGAACCTGGCGTCCCGGGTGTGCGGATTGTAACCCAAGAAGGTATTTCCGTCGTTACTGATATTGATGGCAAATACTCTCTCAACGGGTTGCGTCCTGCAACACATGCTTTTCTTGTTCAAGAAGAGACTTTACCGGTCGGAACTGAAGTCACCGTGACCCGCACCAACGACTTGAAGCATCGCGGTTCCCGCCTAGTTCCGCTCCGCAAGGGTGAGATGCGGTCTGAACAGTTTGCTCTGGCAGAATGCACAGTGGATGCTTTGGCCGAGGTTGCAAAGCGCCGGGCGTATTTTGAGGCCAAACAGCAGCCCAATTCTTTGACAGCTGCCGATTTGCCTATGAGTGGCCGACGCGCAGCTGTGCGGTCATCCCGTAGTGAGCAAGGGATTGCAACGACCACACAGCTAACGTCGCAGATGCTAATCGACGAAGACGAAGCTATAAAAGATATTGCGGCCAAGGCCAAAGTGCCGGCGCGCCGCCAAACTCTTGATGCGATGATCAAAACGCTAGATTCGACGCTAGGTTTTGTTGACCTTGAGAACGAGCAAACAGTAGTCCGCAGCACACAGAGTATTCGCGTCAAAGGGAAAGCTGACTTAACCTTAGCATTATTGCTTAACGGGCGCGCGCTAGGCTCGGACCGGATCGGGGAGCGTACCAAGTGGGAAGAGACCAATGTTCAGGCGATGGAATTCACTGCTGTCAAGTTGAACGCGGGCGAAAACACCCTGACCCTGATCGGTAAAGACGGTTTCGGCATTGAACGAATGCGCAAAGAAATCAAGCTGATCGCCCCCGGTAAGCCCTCAAAGTTCGAGATCATCATGCCCGAAAAGGCCGCTGCTTCGCCGGCTTCCATTGTGCCTGTTGTTGTGCGTGTTTTGGATGCCCGCGGATTACCGGTGCCTGCCTCAGGTACGGTGACACTAAGTGCCCGCCGTGCTCTTTGGGACGTCACCGACATTCGCCCTGGCACCCCCGGTGTTCAGGCCTACCTCGACAATGGCGAGGCGACTTTCGGCATAATTCCCCCACAGATTGCGGGGCAAGACCTCATTACTGTGACTGGCAGCTTTGGCACCGCCGAAGTCGCCGTTACCTTTACTCCCGATCTTCAAGAACGCGTCCTAATCGGCGTCATCGAAGGGGCAGTATCGCTGGGTCAAAACAGCGGCACGCTGTTGGATAAAGACCGCTTCAGTTCGTTTGAAGATACAGCAACGGGCCTGCGCGGCGAAATGTATCTGAAAGGTGCGATCCGTGGAGACGCATTGTTGACCCTGCGCTACCGCTCGGATCGTGATACCGAAGATCGTTTGTTCCGCGACGTTCGTGGCGATGAATACTACCCAGTGTATGGCGATAGCTCCGAACGCGGCCAAGACGCACAATCATCGGGTAACCTCTTCGTAAAGGTCGAGAAGGGTAGATCCTATATTCTTTACGGTGATATCGCCACTGAACCCGAAGCAAGTGCGCTGAAACTGGACGGCATGCGCCGCGTAGCGACAGGAGCCAAGGCCCACTGGGAAAACGACAAGGTATCTGTCACGGTATTTGGCGCGCGCACTGCGCAAGAGCAGAAGGTGCAAGAAATACGAGGGCGTGGTGTTTCAGGCCCATATGATCTGGAACTAGGCAGCTATGTTCAGGGGACTGAACGAGTCGAAATACTCGTTCGTGACAAACAGGGCGGCGATATTCTGTCCTCAACCTCTATGCGCCGCGGCACGGATTACATTCTCGACTTTTTTCGCAATACAATCACTTTCAACGCGCCCGTCCGTCAGTTTGATCGGGAAGGCAATCTCGTTTCGATCCGCGTAACATATGAGGTGGAAACGGCAGGGTCCGAGACCTATTGGCTATATGGTGGCGAAGTGAACTATGCTTTGGGCGAGCGTACCACCATCGGTGCACGTGCTGTCCATGCCGATGCGCCAACCGGAAACCCATCCCGTGAACGGTTGCAGTCTGGCTATCTTCGTCACGAAGACAAGTTCGGTGCCATCTGGGAAGCGGAAGTTGCACGTTCTGAAGACCCTGACGGCAAAATAGCCGGTGCCGCCCGCCTATCATACGAAATCCAAACCGAACGACAGCGCCTAAGTCTTACGACAGTTCACACCGGAACAAACTTTCTGGCGCGCGGCAGTCTGGCACGTTCTGGCACAACCCAGGCGCGGCTGAACTACGGGTACGAGATCGACCGGTTAAGCGATATCGAGCTCGGAGCCGAATTGGTACGTGACCGGATCAATAATACTGATCGGGTGTCCGTTGAAGCGCTATACACACGGCAGCTTAGCAAATATCTGCGTGGCGATATCGGGCTTGAGTATCGTTATGACCGTTTGCAGGGTGCTTCCAAAAACCAAACGTCACTCGTTCTTGGCACACATTGGACGCCAAAAGACCGCCCAAATACCGTGATACAAGCGCAACTTAGGCATCCATTGAGTGCCGGCGATGCACCAATAGAACTAACATTGGGCATGTACCGCGAAGCCGCGCCAGGTTGGCGTGTCCATGGCGAGTACGAACTGCGGTTTGACGACAAAAACGTGATGTCTCGCGCGACGCATGGCTTTACCTTCACGCTGAACGAATGGGTTAGCGGTCGGACGGAACTAAGCAATGGGGGGTGGCAGACAGATACCGTTCTGACCCAAGCCGTCGACGCCGATTTCAAGCTGAACAAAGCTACTTCGCTTAGCCTTGGAATCGAACACTCGCGCTCGATGGAAACCAACGAGAGCGAGCTAACAAGCACCGCGGTCGGGGTGAAATGGGACTCCGGCGATGGCGGCTGGGTTGGCGATGCGGATTTCGATGCAACGTTCGAAAACTCAGGCGACACCTATTATGCAAGCCTTGGCCTTGCCGGTCAGATCACACCCGAAATTACCGTCCTAGGTCGGAGCCGAATTGCACTGGATCAACGCAATGGACAAAATCAACGGCGAATGCGTACTCGGCTTGGTGGAGCATACCGCCCGCTATCAGACCCGCGACTGGAAGTTCTCGCCTGGTATGAGCACCGCCTCGAGGAGAAATACAGTACAACTGAAAGCCATCTTTGGTCCGCCGATGCTGCTTACGAAGCAGGTTCCGATCTACGCCTGAATGGCAAATATGCGGGTCAGCACCAAAAAGCCCACGTCGGCGACAGCAATTCGGCTGCTTCAACAACACAATTGCTGCAGGCCGGGGTGAACTACGAGTTCGCTGATGACCGCTTTCAGATAGGCATAAACGCGGCGCACCTTTGGGATGATGCTGGCAACACGACCAACGGGCTGGGTGCCGAATTTGGGTTTGTCCCAACCAAGGGCACCATGCTGGCCATCGGGTACAACAAGGCCAAAGGAAAGACCGCTCGGTCAGCTGACCTGTATCAGGAAGGTTTCTATTTCCGATTCAACTTATTACTCGACAACTCCCTTTGGGACCAGTTGGATCAGTTTCTCGGCACATAAGTCATCCTCCGTTGCCTGTAGTTCTCTGCCCTGAGGTGCCCCTAGATTGATAGACGCTTTGCTTGGTAATTTTGGAACCAAGGAGAGACGGATATGAACAAGGTAATTCGATTTACGGATGAGTTCAAAAAGGACGCTGTGGCACAGGTCAGCGAGAAGGGCCACGCAGCAAGCGTATCTACGGCGTCGCCCTACATCGAATAGACACCTGACCAATCCAATTGGGGCTCCGGCGTATACTAAGCGATGATATGCCTATACTTTTGCAGCATAAAATGGCTGTTTGCGCACATGATAATATAGCCGGAAAGCGGCATGGTCTCCTTAACAAACATGGGTAAATGGAGACCAAAAAGATGAATTTTAGAGAAGCAATTATCGCCTTACCACTCTTTGCTTTATTGGTCGGGGAGACGGTTCAAGCTGACACCGCTTCTTTCGCGACGAGCGACCTGATAAACAGTGGTAACTTAGAATTCTCATTCCTGCCTAATCAGCCAAGTAGCCGTATTCATCTCAATGTCACTCCCGCCAAGAACACTAAGAAGGAAAGCTCATTTGTAGCGCCTGACAGTGATGGCTCCAGCTCCGCTACATATTTGAAAAGTCTTATTGGCCTGGCTGAGGCAGGGCCCCATGGGTATGATGCTGTGCAATACGGAGCAAAGGTTAAACCATCAGCATTACCTACCCAGATGACGATAGGTGAGATTTATCAATGGATTGATGACACACCACGCCAGCAGCACGCAATTGGCCGATACCAGTTCATCCCCCTCACATTGAGAAACCTCGTGCATGAGCTGGGCCTGTCTCACGATACACGCTTTACACCTCAGGTTCAGGATCGCCTGGCGGATATCCTGCTTGAAGACGCTGGATTTAGTGCTTTCCTCAAAGGTAAGATCAGCAGGCACCAGTTTATGGAAAACCTCGCACGCATCTGGGCAGGATTTCCGACGTCAACCGGACGCTCATATTATCATGGAAATGCTGGAAATCGCGCTGTGATTACCTGGAATGAATTCGACGCTCATATAAGCAATATATTTTCGCGTAATAATAGCTGAGCAATGCAGAACCGCTGGAAATTCATCCGGAGTGAACACACTCACTGCTAATATTGTTGGTCGACCCGTGGGCAGGCCTATCCGAAAGCATATAAAAATTAGCCTTCCGAATGCGAGATTTATTAGAAAATCCTGCAACAATGGACCGAGCGAAACAGGAGTTTAGAAGATGATCCACCAAAATGTGAATCTATGGAAGGCATCTCACGATGCGAAACCGGCTTCAAAAGAACAGATAGCCTGTGTGCGGACTGGGAATTACGGTATCGTACAGGGGACCTTGCTGTGGGAGCAGGACGGAGTTGCTTGCATTCAGGTTTTTACCAAACAATATACCGGCGCAAGAATTTAAGGCGAATATGGCAGCCTTGCGGGAAAACAACGAACTGTCTCACCGTGATCCTTAAAACTCTATAAAGAGACGCTGTCAGCCTCGCGTTTACAATCCGCCGATCTCGATTTTGCAATCAATGCCCGCAACCAGTTTTCCCTCGGGGTTGTCCAATCTCAGACGCACGCCAAATGTATCACTTGCCGCGTCAAAGACGCGGTCTATTACAATCACTTCGGCATCGTACTCTCCCCCGATGGGGGCTGCTGGTTTGACTTTGGCGATCTGGCCAACCTTTACGTTTTTGAAAAGCTCAGTGGGCAAAAAAACCTCGATATGCAGCGGATCGATGCGGGCAATTTGGATAATCGGGGCTTGCGCAAATACGTATTCGCCGGGCCCAATCATGCGAGTGATAACAATCCCGTCGACGGGCGCATGAATGTCACGTCTTGCCAGTTGCGCGGCGACGCGGGTTTCATCCAAGGCAGCGAGCCGTTTTTCAAATTCCGCCTGACGCAGTTCAAGGATCGCCTGTTGATGTTGGCTGACGGCTGAATCGACGATGGATTGCGGGACTAGGTTCTTGGCCCCCAGATCTTTGGCACGCTGTGCTTCGGTGGCTAACAGGTCAATGCGGCTTTGCGCGATTTCCAGCGGTGACGTGTCGGTTGCGCGCGCATGGGCGTAATCCAAGGCGACCTGTTCAGCCCCAGATTCCAACTTTGCGACAAGCTGCCCTTGGGTGACCAAATCCCCCCTTTGCACCGAAACGCTCTCGATGATCCCGGCCTCGGCGCTCCCGATCTCGACCACAAGAGACGGGTCCATCAGGCAGTCAAATTCTCCGGCCAAGGCAGCCGAATTGCCAAGCGCGATCACCAGTGCGGATGTCAGTGTAAGGGTTTTCATTATCGTCTCCATCATTCTCCGCGCCCGCTAAATGCAAGCAATTCATCAAGGCTGTCATCTGCCTTTAGCAGGTTTTGCCGGATCCTACTGTTCCGCTTTTCGCTGGTCCATTGCGCTAGGTTCACAGAGGGGCGCGCGATAAATCCGGGCACCCACCCCCTGCCCCACGAGGTCAGCGCGATCAGCGGTTTTAACTTGCTCCCGTAGAACACGCGCAGCAAATCATCTTGGAGCGACACAAAGGTGATGTGGCTTCCCGGGTCCCCCTGGCGGGCCGCGCGGCCGTACAGTTGCCGATCAATGCGCGCGGCATCATGGCGCCCGGTCGCAATGACATGCAGGCCGCCAGCGGCACGAGTGGTATCATCCAACGAGATGTCCGTCCCCCTGCCCGCCATATTCGTCGCAACGGTAATACGACCCGTCAGACCCGCTTGGGCGATGATTTCGGACTCCGCTTCATTTTGGCGGGCGTTCAACACGCGGTGGTGCAGCCCTTGCTGGGTCAACAGCCCGCTTAAGTGTTCCGACGCCTCGACCGATTGCGTCCCGATCAGAATAGGCCTGCCCTTTTTGTGCTTCCTAACGACCTCGCGTAGAACCGCCTGCCACTTATAATCACTCGTGGCATAGCAGTATTCGCCTTTGTCCCACCGACGCGACCGCTTATTCGTGGGCACCCTGCGCGTGCGCAGCCGGTAGACCGAGCTTAACTCTCCGGCGACCTCTTGCGCGGTGCCGGTCATGCCAGACAGGCGGATATATCGGCGAAAAAACTTTTGATAGCTGATCCGGATCAAGGTTTCTTGGCGCATCGAAATGTCGACACCTTCTTTGACCTCGATCATCTGATGCAGGCCGCGTTCCCAAGAGCGGTCTGCCATAACACGGCCCGTGTATTCATCGACGATTTGAATGCTTTCGTCCTGAACCAGATAATGTTTGTCGCGCTTGTACAGCCATAACGCCGACAATGCCTGACGGCCCAATTCCTCGCGGTGGGTTTCAGTTGCCCACACACCACCCAACTGCTGCGTAGACCGTCTAAGCTGCGCTTTGCCAAGGTCGGTGAAATCAATCCGGAAGTCACGTTCCGACATGGTGAAATCGCGTGGCGTTTGCAGGGTTCGGGCGGTGTTGATCGCTTGGCGATAGATCGTTTCCATCTCAGACGCGTCGCCCTTTTGTGCGATGATCAGGGGTGTGCGCGCTTCGTCCACCAATACAGAATCCGCCTCGTCAACGATGGCAAAGCACAGCCCACGCATCATGACCTCTTCCCGTCGCGCGCGATCATGCAACAACCCCTCAAGTGCCATATGCAGGGGCCGCGTTTCTGCCTCAAGGATCAGGCGATCCTTTAGATAATCGAACGCGAGCTGCTTGTTGGTGCAATATGTAATGTCGCAGGCATAGGCGGCACGGCGTTCGTCAACGTCCATATCCTCAAGGATCACACCAACGCTAAGTCCCAAGAAAGCAAACAGCGGCTGCATCCAATCCGCATCGCGGCTGGCCAGAAAATCATTGACCGTAACCACATGCACCGGCACCCCGGACAATGCCATAACGGCGGCAGTCAGCGTGGCCGTCAGGGTCTTTCCCTCGCCTGTGGCCATTTCGGCGATCTGCCCTTGCAGCATGATCAGGCCACCAACCAGCTGGACATCAAAATGTCGCATCCCCAAAACGCGCCCTGATACCTCGCGCACGAGGGCAAATGCCTCAGCAGTATTTTGACGTCCCAATCCGTTCAGTTGCAAGTCTTCTGCCAAGGCAACACGCATCTCAGCTAATTCTGAGTTGCTAAGGTCTTGCAGTTGGTGACCCTCCCGCTTTACCCGCCTCAAGAACAGACGTTTCGAGACAGGACGCCGCGCAAAAACCTGCTGCAGACGGCCATAGGCATTGGCCATAATCCGGTCCGGCGTGCTGAGCCTTTCATCACTGCGTTCCGGATAAAAGCCGCCCAACAGACCCGGTCGCATGATCATGCGATCAGACATTGTATAGCCTCAAGAACAGCTGCCGCAGCGACCGGTAGGCCTGAAACCCTAGCGGCGTGTACCCGTGATCAAACCGGACCCGAACCCGCCGCCCCAACAAGATATCGTCGGACGGAGATTGCATCAGGATTTCAATTTCAAAAAAACGTCCCAGCGTCTGCACCCCGTTTGGATCACCCGGATCAACAGGCACCTTGCCCCCGCCTGCGGTTCCCAAGGCGGGCGTCGGCAATTGCTGCGTGGCACCCGGCACCTCGCGCAAAATCTCAGCTTGCAGCGGTTCGGGGTTCCATTCCACCGGGATGACACTGACGGAACGGGTGTCGTTCCGCACAAGATCGATGTTGTTCTGACTTACCATCGCGCGCACGGTCTGGGTATCCTGAGGGGACACGACATAGCCCACAACACTGCCCTTTGCGATAAATGAACCTTTCAGATCAGCGGCGTTAGGCAGCACGGCAATACCAGACCGGGGGGCCCGAATATCAAGCGCATCCAGTTCGTCAACAAGGCGCGCGCGGTCGCTCAATACCACGTCGATTTCTTCAGCGATCAGGGCGGATTGCACACGATCGCTGCGAATTAATGCGCTGCGCTGAATCTCAAGCCCGGCCAATTGCGCGTCGATCAGATCAAGGCGTGCGCGCATGAAAGGGTCATCAAGCTGCAGCATCAAATCGTCAGGTTCCACCGGTTGGTCCGTGGAAATGACAGCCCTCGTGACGAACCCGTTGGTCCCTGCCCTAACCTGCGCTTGTTGGCTGGGCCAAACGACGCCATCCACGATGCTGTAAGACGGGAACGGCATCAGGAAAAACCCGGCTAGAATAACCGCGATAATGCCAACAGTTGTGATAATAGCCCGAGGCCGATTGGTACGGAGCTTTGGACTTCCTGACAAAAACTTAATCCCTTTTCCGATGGGCAGCAAAAGCTGTGTGGTCGCGGCCCATATGGCCAGCACCACCCCGATGATAAAAAAGCGGCCGGCAATATAGGCGATAATCGCGAACATAATGAACATGCGATAGATGAACGCTGCTATGCCGTAGAAAACGAACCATACCCGCTCGGACCGCAGCGATGTAATCTGGTCTGCGTCGCGCATCCCGTACAAATATCGCTGTATCAGGTAGTTCAGGTAATTGGTGGATCGCCCGCTGAGATTGGGGATCTCGATCCAATCCGCCAATACGTAATAGCCGTCAAAACGCAGCAGGGGATTCCCATTGAACAACAACGTCGAAATACCGCCAATCAGCATCACGTTAAAGGCAATCGCATGCACGGCACCGGATTCAGCATTGAGCCAAACAAACAAGGCGATAGAGGCCAGCAGCAGTTCAATCATGATACCGATGCCACCAACAAGCATCCGCTTGTGTTTGTCCCGAAACGCCGACGCCGCTGACGCATCGACATAAGGGACAGGGATCAGCACCAGAAACATGATCCCGATCTCGTGCACCTCGCCGCCGTACTTCTTGACGGCATAGCCGTGCCCCAATTCATGGAACGCCTTTACCACCGGATAGACCAGCCACAGGACCGCCAGATTACCGGGGTTCAACACACGGTCGGTAAGGTTTGAGGTTAACGCGCCGATGTTCATTACCGCAAACACCCCTGCGGTCAGCACCAGCAGCAACCAGATCACCGCAAAGGTTTTGGTCAGAAACGGCCGCGCGAAAGGCAACGTTGCAGTAAGAAACCGGTCGGGATCCCAGATTGGAATGCGTACCGCCAACGGCGACCAGATCTTTTGTTTGATCTCCATCCGTT
Source organism: uncultured Sulfitobacter sp. (assembly GCF_964021855.1). Classification (NCBI taxonomy): domain Bacteria; kingdom Pseudomonadati; phylum Pseudomonadota; class Alphaproteobacteria; order Rhodobacterales; family Roseobacteraceae; genus Sulfitobacter; species uncultured Sulfitobacter sp. Next base: position 45,001 of record NZ_CAXHZD010000006.1, on the reverse strand, counting down.
TGTGACGTTGGTGACGGCGAAACAGTTCACGACTATCGGGGGATACATCCGCGACCAAAGCATCCGCTGAATGAAGCTGCCCCAGCAGCCGGATCGCCTCGTCTTGGGTCGGTGCGCGCTCGCCCAGCTGTTCGTTTGCGATGTCCCAGACTTCGCCCAAGCTGCGCTTGCCATCAAGCAGCCCGACCATGCGATAGGCGGCAGGTGAAAATCGGTGTGACCGACCCGTGGCCAGATCCTGAAGGATAAACCAGATACGGCCACGGTAATCATGACGATGGATGTTCACATGTCTGCGCAGCCGCGGCTTCAGGTCTTTGACCCTGTACCACGAAGGAGAGAATAGCGAACCGGCCATGCGCTTAAGGCTTCCAAGACCAGAAGGTCATACGGGCCCAAAGCACAAGCCTTCGGGTCCAGATACTTACCAGACGCCGCTCATCGACCTCAATCTTGGCAACGCCCTCCATTCCGGGGCGCAATGCCGCAATCGGACCGTCCTCTATCGAGGCCTCGACCTCAAAGACATTTGCGCCGTTCAGTGGGCTGGAAATCGGCGTAATGCGTTGCACGGCCACGCGGTAAGGCGTGTCAGGCAAGGAGCTGAGCACCAACGGGCCAGCATCGCCTGCCTCAATATCGCGAATGTCGCGTTCATCCACACGCATTGTCACCCGGTATTCGTTCAACGGGGCCACCTGAAACAGCACATCACCGCGCTCCAGCGGCGCACCAAGCGCTTGACTTAGATCACCGGACACCACCAACCCGTCAAACGGCGCGCGAATTGTCATCCGTTCCAGCTGTTGATCCAGCAAAGAAATCTGCGCGTCCGACTGTTCAATTTGCGAGGCCAGTATTCGCATCTTCGTCCGCTCGCGCTGTGCGATGGCCTGACTGTATTCCTGCTCTTGCTTGGTACGGTCGCCCAACCATTTCAACCGTTCAAGGCGAATGTCCCGGTCTTCGAGGCGCGCCATAATCTGACCCTCTGCGACCAAATCACCCGCCCGGGTTTCGGCTTGAACCAAATACCCTGCAATCGGGGCTGTGACGACCCGCTGAACCTTGCCTTGGACAACTGTGGTTGCCGTGATCCTATATGTTCCTGTCGCGTACCAACAAAAGGCCGCCACTGCGATTGCAGTGATCACCCCCAGCTTCAAAAGCGCATGGCGCGGGCCGAACAGCATCTTGAAAACGTTCTTGGTTGCATCCCAGATTTTAGCAGGAATCCAACGATCCTCGCGGCGCTTGAGATCAAGGACAGGCCCCACCAGAACGGCGGCCTGTTCAGCGATTTGAATACTACCGGCGTCGAACCCGTCTTTGCTGCTGCGTTGGAGCAGCATGGCACCGATTGTTTTGCCCTGTTCTGTCAGGGGCACCGTGCACAGCCCGGTCCCGCCCTCGTGATCGGCCAGTGCGGAATGCGCACGACGCACCCGCGCGGGCGATCCTTCTAGCGGTGGATGCGCGATCACGGCCTGCTGATCGACGGCTTCGTCCATCGCAGCTTCGATCAGCCTTACCAGCGTCGCGCGTTTGCCGAATGTGGCGCTATTCGACAAGGCCCGCAGGCGCACGTGCTTGCCCCGCATCATGCCGATGGCCACCAGTTCGCAGCCTAGTGCACCGGCCAATTCAGTCGCGACGGCGGTGGCCGCTTCGGAAAAACGTGTGTGGTGCAGGCTGGTCGCGAGCAGTTCAATCACCGTTACCAGATTATCATTTCCGCTAACCCGTTGGCGCCGCACAACGGCCTCGATCCAGCCCGATGCCCATTGCAACTGCTCAACAACGCGGCGCAAATCCGTTTGGACGGAATTGTCAGCCAGTACGGCCAGCACACCGCGCAACTGACCCCCGATCAGCAGGGGAACAGCGATGGCAGCGTTGTCATTGGCACCCGTCTCAACAAGCATGCGCTTGCCCTTTAGGCAGCCATCAACCGCGCGCATAAGCTCAGGTGCAGGGCTGGCACCGTCAGGCCACATGGCAATCGGTTCAAACTTGGCTTTGCCCGTGCCTGCCATAACAACAAGCCCCTGCTGTATGCTCGGCGTTTGCTTTGCAAAGGCTGACAACCACGCCGCAGCGACCTGCGCCATATCTGTTCCGCTGCGCAGCTTGTCTAAGGTGTCTGCGTTCAAAAAAGACTCATCAGAAGTAGATGAAGATCCGGCGGCCGTGGTGTGTTCAGTCAAAGTGCAATTCCTAGAAGTCAGGACATGTCATCCCAACGATAGTAACTTAAAAGTAAGAGAAAACTGCATTCAATTTCCCCATCTAAAAAAATATTTTGGTTGAATATCTTAGGCTTGATGATCTCCAAATTTCACGGGGCAGAGATTGACGTCACAAAAGGCGTCAGCGCGAACCGCAAGGAACTGGTTCCGAGCACATCAAATGTGAAATCCGCGCGGGCAAAATCATGGGCAAACGCCGTTAGGAACTGCTGCGTCACCATGGTGCGCAACGCGTCGTCCAGATCACCATGGACATATGTATTCGAACGGTGGGACCAGTGGCAGTAGTTACCAAAGTGGCCATAGCCGTGACCTGACGGGGTGTAGCGGCCATAGCGATCACCAAAGGCGAAATGGTTGTAAGACTTGCGGTGACCCGAGATGTAATCGTGGCCCGCGCCGCCAACGACGATGTTGTTATACCCTGACACGTACAGGCGGTCGTTCCCTGCCCCACCGAACACAATATCCGAGCCTCCGTAGCTGTAAATCCGGTCGTTGCCGTCTTCGCCATCAATCAGATCATTTGCACGGGTGCCGTGGATCAAATCATCTCCCGCGCCGCCCATGATAACTTGGCTGGCAAGGTCGCCATAGCGATGCTCGCGTCTGTCTTCGAACCGGCCCGATCCGCCGTCTATATGGTCATGGCCATCGCCACCGTCCAAGAAGTTCGACCCGGAAACGCCCTTGATATGGTCGTTGCCGCCATTTCCGGCAATGGCATTATTGCGGTCATTGCCTTTGATGACGTCAGAGTAGTTGGAACCGGAAACATCTTCGAAACCACCAGCCGAGGACAGTTTGATCGACAGCGTGGCGTGTGCATGACCGTACTTACCATGTGCGTGGGCACCCGGCATTACCTGGCGTCTGTCGCTGCCCAAGTCCAGATTAATCGGACCCTCAAAGCCGCTGAAGTCAAGCGCGTCGCCTGTGTCGTTCAACAGCCCTTCGGGCGTTGTACCGTGGCCATAATGCTTTGATCCGTGGCCGCCTGCGACAACATCGGATTCGACCAAGCGGTCTGTGCCCAGGTCATAGCCAGCGAATACATATGTATCGTCGCCAGTTCCGCCCCATGCCCAGTCATTATCGCCGCCGCCTTCGATCACGTCGTTGCCGCCCACTGTGACGTCAATCAGCTGCAACCCAACGACTGTATAGGGGTCAAGCTTGTCGAGCTCGCTGTGATGATATTCTTTTCTGTTGTTGTCATAGAAGCGGTCAAGACCAACGATGTTACCACCAATGATGATAACATGCGCATTGTCGCCGACGATGCGGTCATCGCCGTCTTCGCCGCGGATCGTATCGTTTCCGTCGCCACCGATCAGTACATCACCGTCAATCCCACCCAGAATGGTATCGTTCGACGTTCCAGGGGCACCGGTCATCGACGCAAATTCAAACACAGCGTCGTCAAACACCCGCATAAAGCCCTGATCGCCTAGAACCAGATCGGTATCCCAGTCACCTTGCTGAACCACGTTATCTTTGTCAGCACCGCCAACAATCTGGAAGCCTGCGATGCTTGGCGTGTCGTGATCGTACCAGCACCACTTGCCGTATTTGTAATAGCCGCCAGAGTTGATCCGCAGTTCGAATGCATCGCCAGTTATGCCGCGGAAGACCACGACATTCGCAGGCAGGCTTGGGTTCGACGGATCATATTCAATAAATTCGCCGGTAAAGTTCGCACCACGCGGGTCGTTCAGGCTGATGATATCGCCATTGGTGGACACCAGACGATAACCGCCATTGCGCGCTGCGTCGCGATCCTCGGCATCGATATAAAGGTACACGTCATAGCTGCCAGTGCCGTAGATATTGCTAAGACCCGAGACATCAACACCCAGTTCCGACTTGTGTTTGGCGTAGATGTAGCCGTTGAACAGGCTGCCGTTCTGAGTGTCGGCATTAATCTGATCATGGTCTTGGACATAGGCATCGCGGCCATGCTTGGACTCTAGGTCTTGGCCAACAGTGACACGGATACCATCAGCCGTCAGCATCGAGGCGACAGGTTTGTGATAGGTGTGTGTGTGGTAGTGGCGGCCCCAACCGTGGGTTTCGGAATAGGTTTTCGTAAAGTTGCCCTGATCGACAAAGTTCACCCAACTGCCGCCCGCCACATAACCAGCTTCGCCGTCGACCCAACCCTCATTGACTTGTGCGCCAAAGTTCATGCCCCAAGCGATTACATCTGTGCCCGAAGTTGCGTCATCGACGCCGTTGTGGACGAAGATGTCACCGGTATTGATGTTGTCATCGCCCTGCCCGCCAATCACGCGGTCTGTGCCATTTCCTGTCACGATTACGTCGTTGTAGTTCGGACCCGCGTCGCCATTGCGGCTTACGATTTCGCGCAGTTCGCCGAATTCAGCCGGGCCAACGCCGCCGGTACGCAGGAAGGTCAGGATGCCGCCGTCACCGATAACCGTGTCAGCATCAAAGCGCCCCATATCCGCATCGCCAGCGCTGTTGATCATGTCGCCACCGGCACCGCCAAGGATAATATCCTCGCCACCACCGGTCAGGATCACATCATTGCCACCGATGCTGTCTGCGACAGTCTCGAATGTGTCAATTTTATAGGACTGGCCAACAATCTGCAGACCCGAAAGCACCGGATAACCATAGCGCTGGTTTGATGGGATCGAGATCTCGATGGTAATCTCTCCGCCAGATAGGCCCGTCGCGACGACATAGTTCCCCAGACCCGGCGCATTCGGATCTTGCGATGTCACACGGATCAGGCTGCCGTCAAAGTTCACGTTATCAGGGTCGCTCACGAAATAGCTCTCAGATCCGATGGTGACCTGACGCACAGTACCATAGCGACGCTTCGTCTTACCGTCATCACCATCAAGATAGAGATACAGATCAAATGTCTCGTAGTGACGATCAAGACCGCTCAACGTTACGACCAGCGTGTCATTGTGACCGGCATAGAGGTATCCTTCGAACAGGCGCTCGTCTGCTGTGTCTGGGTAACGGATATCGCTATGGGTATCGTCATATGCGCTACGGATGCGGCCTTTGTAGTCGCGCACGCTCCAGTCGATTGTGACACCAGACATGATCACACCGCTTTCGTCGCGCACGAATTCTGCGGCGTCGTCGCCGTAGGTACCCCGACCGCCGTCCAGTTCGTTCCAGCCTTCTGCCTTCGGTGCGGGCTTGTCAGATGCCGATCCATCCGCGCCTGCGACACCATCAACTGTCGTGTCATGGCGATAGCGGCCGTTGCCAAAGTTAAAGCTGATCACGCCGTATTCCTGACCGCTTGGATCAGCAGCGGTGGACCCGGTAAAGACACCGGTTTCGTTCACGGTGATCTTGGCGTTGTCGCCAAAGACAATGTCGGTTTCATTGTCGACCGTTCCGGCGTTGATCACATCATCGCCGTTACCGCCAAAGATAATATCAGTGGACAGGCCCGTGCTGATCACATCATTGCCGCCGAATTCAGGATCAATCGAGACAACATCCCGCAGGAAGGTATAGGCACCTGTGACCGGGTTCACAAAGTTGATGAACCCGTGGTCACCCAGCACAATATCCTGACCATCCGTACCAGCGAAGCCACCAGCAAAATCCGTCACAATGTTATCGTTTTTGGCACCACCAAATACGATGTCATTGCCAAGACCCGTGGTGATCATGTCGTTGCCGCCAATGGTGGGGCTTTGCGTGGTCACGCTTAGGATTGCGATGGGCAGGTTACCAAAGTTGGTCACCGTGCTGTCAAACAGTGCCGTGCCGTTGTCACCCAGAACGATGTTATCGCCCTGACCCGCATCGATCATGTCATTCCCGTTGCCACCAAAGATCAGGTCAGTGCTGGCACCGGTCGCGATCTTGTCGTCATCACCAAGCGCGTCAGCGATTGATTTCAACGTGCGCAGCGCCAGACCAAAGCCCGGAACGTTGGTTTCACTTGCGCCAGATTCCAGCAGACCGCTGTCACCCAATACAATGTTGGCCCCTTCTGAGGCATAGATTTCATCGCGCTCATAACCACCCAAGACAATGTCATCGCCGCGGCCGGTGTTGATGATGTCACGACCGCCAAATGCTGTGTCGATAGAGGTCACCAGATCAAGCGTCGCCAGATTACCGTCGATGTTCCAGAAGGCCGCACCAAAGTCGCCGAAGATCAGGTTGATCGCATCGCTTTGGGTTGCGGTCTCGCCTACGTTGGCTGTGATGGTGTCATCTGCGCCACCACCCATAATCAGGTCAGCACCAAACCCAGTGCGAATAACATCATTGCCACCCGTGGTGGGCGATGTGGTCGAAATCTCGACCAATGCGATGGCCAAGTTGCCAAAGTTCGGGGCGTCGGTCTCAAAGATCACATATCCGTTGTCGCCCAGAACGATGTTGTTGCCCTGTGCGGCGTCAATGTCATCGCCAGCCTGACCGCCCAGAATGATGTCTGTGTCGTCGCCGGTGCGGATGATGTCGACACCGCCGCGTGTGTCTTCGATGGTGCGGATGGTTTGCAGGGCCAGACCGAAGGCATGAATATTCGTGGCCGCAGCACCCGATAGAATTTCACCGCTGTCGCCAATAACCAGGTTGACCCCTTGGCTGGCATCGATGTCGTCATTTGCATCACCACCGATGATGATGTCGCTGGACCGGCCTGTGCGGATCGTATCATTGCCGCCAACAAAGGTGTCGGTCGAAACCACACGATCAAGTGTCGAAAGGTCGCCGTCGTCGTTCCAGAAGGCAGCGCCAAAGTCACCCAAGATCAGGTTGACCGCATCGGATTGCGTTGCTGTCTCGCCTACATTGGCGGTGATGGTGTCATTGCCGAAACCACCAAGGATCAAGTCAGCGCCATAGCCGGTGCGGATGATGTCATCGCCGCCTGTGGTCGCATCAACGGTAAAGGCACTAATCAGCGCATAGCGGAATGTACCAAAGTTCGGTGCCTCGGTTGCCAGCAGAACTTCGCCATTGTCGCCGATGACAATATTGTCGCCCTGACCGGCATCAATGACGTCGCCAGCCTGGCCACCGATGATGATGTCTGTGCCGGTAAAGGTGTTGATGGTATCCACGCCACCCACATTCAGGAACGTGGATTTGAACGATGTCGGCGCACGTGCAACGCCATCGGTGACATCTGTCAGGCCGCCGGTCCCGAGACGCAGGCTGACGGCACCGGTTTCGTCAAGATACTCAAGCACACCGCGATCACCAAAGACGATGTCGTCAACGGAACCCGTATCGATTTTGTCGTTATCCTGACCGCCAAAGATCACCAACGGACGTGTTGTACCGGGGGATGTGACCGTATCTGCATCGCGGACATCAGCGTATTGGTTGTACGGCCCTTGGGTGTTCAGCGCAAAGAACCCATCGCCAGCATCCAGTGTGATGATGACCGTGTCATTGCCCAACCCGGTGTTTAGCGAAGTCACAGTCTGCGCGCCTGGAATATCGCGGATATGAGACGCGTCGATAAAGATCGTGTCGTCGCCAAAGCCGGTCCAATAGGTCACACCGCTCAGGAAGTTGCCCTGCGCATCAGCGGTATAGCCGATGGCAGCCGGAGCAATGCCAACCACGTAGATATCAGTCACGGTGCTAAAGGTATCGTCGATACCGCGTGCGCTGGCAGCGGCTTGCGCTTTGGCGCGGTTATCCGTGATCACCGCAGGCTGATCCGACGTGCCATCGCCCAAGATCGCTGCCTCGTCCGAGATCATCAGCTGATGGCGGCCTGTACCTGCGTCGATGTTCAGCAATCCGGTGATACCGTTCAGGTGACCGGTCAGGAACCGTGTGTCGCTGGTCAGGGTTTCTGCAGCCTCTGACGAGACATAAATGCGCTCATCACCCTCACCAAGATGCAAGGTTGTGTGTGCTGTTGTGCCCTGAATATTCAGAACGTCGTCATTACTGCCAAGCGTGAGGTCAAGGAACTCAACGTTATGATAGCCGATCCCGTCTTTTTGCAACGTGGTCGCGATGCGGTTCGTTTGCTGGCCCGCAGCACCAAGCGCGCCTGTGACGTTAACGGTGATTGGGTTTGCCGACCCGCTGATAATCGTCAGAACACCATCAACCGCATCAGTCACCAGATGTGGGCCTTGGGCCGCCGCGATCAAGTCGGCCAGCGCGCGGGCGATTGTCTGCGCGGTATCCCCTGCGACAGCGGTATAGCTGAATACCGACTGCGCTGCGGGCAAACCGGCAATCTGCGTTGGTGTGACCAGATCGGAAACCGTTACCGTCCAGATACCGCCGACAACGGGTGTCGCAATGCTGATATCTGTTTGGGTATAGGTGCCACCCAAGCCGCGCGTGTCGATGCTTGCGATCCGCGCATCGGCAAGGGCACCTTGGAACGTCAGATAGATGGCACCGCCCAAACGGTCCACGTCAACATTATGCGTGTAAGGCAGGAAGTCATAACCGTTGTTCGGATTCAGGATCGGATCGAGCGCGGCCAAAATCTGTGCCTCGGTTGCATCCCAGGCAATCGCCTCGGTTGTTTGCAGACGCACGATGCCGTTCACATCAGGAACCAAGAAGCTCAGCGTAAAGGTGCCGCTGTCGGCTGACAGGCGCAACACTTCGACGTTGTCGCGGCGCGGCGTTGTTGTCCCGACGCGTACTTCAACAACATTTACATCGGTTGTGGTGTCAGGTGCCGCCACCAAATTAGCGGTGCTTTCGACGCTCAGCATGGCGACGTCCAGACCACCGGCCAGCCCGCCAAACTCAACCAGATAGGCGATGCCGTTCTTGGTCTGGATGATTTCTACTGTAACGTCATAGCCCGTGATCGCGGCGATCTGTTCGCGCGCGCTTTGTGCTGCGGCGGCAATGGCGGATACAGACATCGCATCGTAATCAAAGGCCCCCAGTGTCGCGATACCAACCGATCCGGCAAAGCTCAGAGTAAAGGTGCCGCCAATCGCGCGCACATTGATCTGCTGGATCTCTGCAACCGATGGCATGTCCAACCCGGTCAGGCGGCTGCCAGTCAATGTCATGACATTTGCTTTGACGTCCAAGCTGTCGTCCAGGTTCAACCTGTCGCCTGCATCGTCGCCCATATCAAGCACCAGCATACCGGTGATCTGGTCAAGGACACCACGATCAGACCCGACATTCACGATGTCATTGCCTTGACCCGTGGTGATGAAGGTATGGCCCGACGTCGACTTTACGTTGACGACATCATCGCCGTTTCCGGTATCGATGCGGGTTTTGCCCTCATGCGTGGATTCGATGGTCAGCACGTCACCATTACGACCCAGGCGGATATCAAGCGCTTCGATACCGCTATAGGTGATGCCGCCAAGGATGCGTTTACCCGCGATCACAACATCATCGCCCATACCCAGACCGCTGAGACGGGTCGAGGTCAATACACCGACATCAGCCGCAGGGCTTTGGCCGTTAAAGATGGTCAAGGTATCGACCTGCTCGGCCTCATCAACGCGCAGGTTGGCGTTAACGGGTGCATAGGAATACAGGCGATCACTGCCGGTCGCAAAGTTGGCAGGCAGTGCCGCTGCAATTGTGGCAAAGCTACCGGACACGACGGGGCGCAGGCTTCCCGGCAGCTTGTTCGCCAGTGTTTGCGTGATCGATGCCGCGTCACCCGTGGAAAGCGCGCTGCGCACGGTGCCATCGACGCTTAGCGTCCATGTCGCACCGGCTGTTGTATCGAGCACGCGGATCGCGGCCATTGTCCACTTGACGCCCGCTTGGGCATATTGCCCGGCAACCGGGGTGCCGCCGATGATGACTTTGGCGTCAGCCGGGGTCACGACACCGATATCAAAGCCGCCCGTTGCGTCACCGACTTCGACGATGCGCAAACGTGTTTCACCCACCAGATTAACAACGGCACGTGCGCGGAACTGTGTGCTGGACTGGTTAATCGCCTTCGCCAATTCCAGCGCGATCGTTCCGGCAAAGTTGTTGCCTGCAGTCGTGGTATAGCTGAACACCTCTTGGCCCACGGTAGAGCCAGCGGTCGGCGATAGTGTGATCTGGTAAAGACCAGTCGTTGCACCAGCTGTCAGGTCAACGGTTGCTTCCAACCAATCCAGCATCCCCAGAACTGCGGCGCTTTGGTCCGGTGTCCCAAATACTTCGGCGGCACCTGTCACTGTCGCGTCATTGCCGTCGACCGTCAGATTTACGCTGAATGGGGTGCCTTCACCAATCTTGGTGCCACTTGCAAACGACAGGATATCCTGCGCCGAGCTTAGGATATCAACGCGGTCGCTGGTGCCTGTAATGCCCATCGTCGCGATATCATAGATCGTTGCGGTGCCATTGATGCGCGGATCAAAGCCTGGGCGCTCACCATAAAGCTTGTTCACATGGGTCAGCGCATGATCGGTGACTGTGGTCACACCATCAGTGGTCTCGATGCTGTCAGCCGTGCCACTTGGCAGTTTTTCGTTGCTTTCACCCGGCAGCAGGATTGGGTTGTTCAATTCAACCGCTGTTGGCGACACACCACCGATAACGCTGATCGGCCCACGAATAGAATTCACACGCTCGTCAAAGGCGGCAAAGACCTTGGCATCGCCACCGTCAATGATTTCATCGTCAATCGCCATCACGGTGATTGTCTGGGCCACATTCCAATTGCCTGCGTCAAATTTGACATACTGGCGCAGCACCATCGCCCCGTCGCTATCCGCAAGGGCCGTACCGACTGGCGTGATCTCGCCTGATGCTGCCAGCGTGGCACGCTTGTCAGCCAACACCTGAACCGAAACCACGGTGCCATCGACGCTAACGTCATAAAGCCGCGCGCCACCGGCCGCGATACGCGCATCGTCATCAGCCTGAATAGAAGCCGCCAGTTTGGCCGCGAGCGTTGCAAGGCTGTCACCGGCGGCAACAGTCTGGCTGTAGAGCTTACCAACAAAGGTGACGTCCCATGTCTCGCCGACGGCAGGGATGCCCGCAAATTCAATCTCAAGCACATTGTCGAAGTTAAAGTCAGGCACCGTGCGCGTCAGGATCGTGCCGCGGGTATCTGGCGTGATCGTCGCCTCGACAAAGAAGCGTGGCGTTGGGGTTACGCCCGCCCGCGTGATCTTGATTGCATCGCCCGCCAATACGGCTTGATAGCCCGCTTGCGCGTTGATCTGCGTGATCAGCCCACCGCGAATGTCAGACAGCTGATCACTCGCTTGAACAGTGTAATTTACGATCAAAATGGTCGCCTGATACGTGCTGTCATCATATAGCGCGACAGACCATACTTCACCCGCAACAGCCGACCCGGTGAATGACAATTCAGCAATCGGTGCTGCAACGCGGACCTGAACGCGGTTGGCTTCGCCAAAGTTCGCAGATGCGTCAAAGGCCAGATCGCCATTGTAAGTACGCGTCTTGAGCGGGGTCACATCGACGATAACCCACTTGTTACCCGTCAGCGCACCGGTCAAGACCACATCAAAGCTGTCAACGACGCGCGCATCTTCTTCTTCGCGCTCTGCCAGATCGGTGGAATTGCCGCTCTCGATAATCTCGACCGTCGGGGCGTCATCATCCAACAGCTTGAGATCAAAGGCAGACGGCGCAAGCTGTTCGTTGTTCTGACCGGCCACGTAGTCATAGTTCTCAAGAATTGCGGCATCCGCACCTTGGGCAATGTCAGCCGCGCTTAGACGCAGGCCCCATGTCGTGCCCTGCGCAATAACACCCGTGATCGGCGCAATCGAAACTGATGTATAATCCCAATAGGTGCTGCTCAAGACGCGCAATGGGCTGCTGCTGGCACCGTTCTGGCTGGTGGGTGCAGCGGGGTTTGACAAACGCACAACCTGCAGGCCGAACGGTGGCACACCGGCAGCCTCGGGGCGTTTGAAGATCACGATGGCATTTTCAACAACCTGCGGCGGTGCAATGCTGTTCGCGCCTGCTGCAACCAGATCAGTCACCCCGTTTGAGCTAACTGACACGATAGAGAACGGGTTGCCTAGTGGACGCGAAACAGTAATCGCGCCACCGGTCCGAACCGAAACGACATAGTTCTGATTCAATGCAGTGATCTGTTCGGCGATCTTTTCACCGATACCGTAGATACCATTCGGCACATCAGCAGCGACCGAAGTATAGGTGACCAATTGACCGTCCAGCAGGATGTTCCAAGTGGCATCCGCTGTGATCCCACCCACGATAGATGGCACGATGGTCGCCGACCGGTACAGCTCGGATGCCGCATAATCGCTACCAGCCAGTTTACCGATCAGACGACGGACAATGCTTTGCAACGTGTCGCCGGTAACAGCGGTCGCCGAAACGGTCAGATCATCCAAGACGATATTCCATGTCGCCCCGATCACAATACCGCCCGCGGCGTTCCGCGTGCCGTCGCTGACGGAAGAGGTCAGCGTCACAACCGCAACTTCAAGGGCGCGCTGTCCAACCACAGGCATAGTCGCGCCCGCAGGTGCAAGGGTTTCCAGCTCGAATGCCTGACCGTCGATAAACACGCGCATTGTGGTGTTCGCGGTCGCTTCGATCTCGAACCCGTTATTATAGAACGGGGTCTGAACTTTGGCATCAATGCTGAAACCAGCCGTATCTTCCACTCTCAAAACGCCGCTAATCACCACGGCCGTCAGGCCTTCTGGCTTGCGGGCATCAAATCTGATGGCATCGCGCAGGCCTTGCGCCACAGTAAGGCTGGTCGCCCCTGCGCCAAACGTAGCGCTGTATTCTTCGCCATTGATCGTGACGGTCCATACTTCCGAGATCGTGGCGTTTTGCGTGCCACGGAAGATCTGGATATCAGCCGAACGATACAAGGCAACGGCATTGCGGGTCTGCGAAATATCGGCGTTGATATTCGCCGCAAGGCCGCGTGCAATGTCACCCTGCCCCAAGCCAAGGAATGCATCCTGGCCCGACGTGATGACAGGCGTGACGCGGGTATAATGTACACCCTCGGGCGCATTATCGTCGTTGGCCGCCAATTGCAGCAGGCGCGGCGTGTTCCAGTTGCTGCTGTCAAAGCCGATCGTAACCGAGCTGCCCGATTGCGTACCGGATGGGCCACTAAAGGATACCGTCGCACCATCATTCACATTGAACGTCACCGTGACAGGGCCCGTTGGTGCGCGCGACAGGGCGACATAAATGCTGTCACCGTTTGCGGTCAAAAGAACATCCTCACCGACAACATCCGCATCGATGGTATCAACAGTCGAACCGGCTTCAAGCCGCGAGAATACCAATACCTTGGCGCTGTCATTATCGATGACCTCGACCAGTACGTCGGCTACGACGACCCCGTCATAGGCCTGCTCGTCTGTGCTGATCGTCCCTTGAACGGTGGTGTGGCGCAGGTTGATAACCTGACGACCTTCGGCAAGCGCGTCGTTCACGCCCGTCACTGTCACGTATTGGACTTGATCCCAGTTGGACGCGTCAAATGTCAGTGTGGTGTAAATCTCGGACCCGTTGACCATGACACCTTTGCCACCCGCAGCTTGGCTGCTTTCAGTGCCACGGGTTGGCGTGATGGTAATGGTCACGATGTCTTCTGGCGCGCGGGACAAGGCGATCCCATAGGAGTTGTGGATCAGCAACGGCGACGTAAGCGCATCTTCGAACACACGCAGCGCATCGTAGTCGTTAAAGACGATAATCCCGGCTTCGTCGTTGTCGGCGATGTTCGCCACGACATCTTTTGCAAAGATTGCGTTATAGCGGGCATCGTTACTGCTGACGATGGTTTGGATCAGACCGTTGTGACCGTTCAGGCTGTTTGAAACGACGGTGATCGCACCGCCTTCGGTAATGGCATTCAGATCAGCGCCAGCGATGTTGATGTTGTCGCTGCCAATGCCGCCGATGATCTCGACCTGTACGTTTTCATTTGTGCTTTCGATGTAGAAGGTATCGTTGCCCTGCAAGGCGTCGACTACCAGCTTCTCAAGACCGACAAAGCTGACAAACAGACCGCCGCCAAACACACCGTTTTCAGTGATCACATAATCATCGCCGAACTCGCTGCCGACGATGGTCAGCGTATCAAAGCCATCACCGCCATCAATCCGCACAGGGGCGTTGATGTTATAGGAAACAAAGTCAGCGCCCTGCCCGCCGTTGATATTTGTATATGGCGCGGCCGGATCATTTGGATCGACGCGAACAAAGGACCGGACAAGGAAGCTGTCATCGTCTTCGTCCCCGAACAGGAACAGTTCGGCCTTGTTGGAATAGACGGTAAAGTTGTCTTGGCCAGTGCCGCCGTTCAGCGTTGCGTTCTTGCTGATCCCGTTGGACAGGAAGCCAAGCGTAACTTGCGTGGTCGCATAGTAATCAATGCCGTCCAGACCGTTATACGGGTTAGACGCGTCACGGGCAGAGGCGAACAGCTGACCGACCTGGAAGGTATCATTGCCCGCGTCACCAAAGATGTTGAAGGTCGCCAATGTGTCATCAAGAACAAAGATGTCGTCGCCGTCGCGGCCATTGACCTGAATATCCCCTTCAAGGGCACCATTATATTCAACGCGCTCTAGAATGCCGGCAATCTGATCGCCATTGGCATCAAGCTGCAGGGCCGCAACCACACCAGTGGCAACCGCCGGGTTCAGGTTGGCACGGAACAGGAACAGGTCGGCACGGTTGGTCCCGTTGATTTCAGCGCTATCTGCACCTTGATCTGGCAACCCGCTATCCAGCAGACGGATCAGTGCAGTACCTTCGCCCGCCAGCCCGATCTGATAGAAGTCCGACCCCTGCTCACCATCAAGCTCCAGCACATAGGTTACGCTCAGGCTGCCGCTTTGCAGGCCGTTAACGAATGTCTGTTGACCGTATTCGTCATAGTTAACGCGCACGATGTCATTGCCTTGGCCCAGCTTGATCTCGGTCGGGCCGCCCAGCCGTTCGATATTCAGCACATCATTGCTGGAATCGTCGGTGGGAGAGACAGTCTCGTCGCCCATATCAATCTTGGTCAATCCGGCGTGGGTACCGTCAACATGTAGCTCGTTGTTACCGTTGCTGGTTTCCAGCACGAGGGTTTCGAACCCGGCGTATTTGATCCCGACTGTCATCCCCAGGCCGATAATCTCGTCAGCGGTCAGACGGTTGCCACGATCAACGGCACTGTCACCGTTGTCGCTGACCCGCAGGGTGTCGTTACCTTCGTTTGCGGCCAAAGCCTCGGAACCGCCATTGATGGTCAGTTGACCAAACAGGATGTCATTTACGGTGAATGTTGTAACTGGCGTCGTCATCACGGGCTTGCCGACCACAACGCTATCTACACCGGTCCCTGTCTCAATGAAGGTTGGGCCGTTCATCGCATAAAGGTTTACGGTATCGACACCGCCGCCTGTGCGCAGTGTGGTTTTGTCGGCCAAACCTGTTGAGGTGATCGTGGCGATATTCGCCCCTGCACCCAGATCAATTTCAATATTCTCGACCGCGATATAGCTGATGCCAGCCGCCGACAGGTTGAAGCCGGTGACGTCAATCCATCCCTCAAGAGCGGCCAGATTGCGCAGTCCGAGTGTGCCTGCAGATGTATGTGCATCATTGCTGCCGTCGATCAGCAACGTGTCGCTGCCACGGTCGATTGGGGATGTACCGCCGCCAAAGACATCATAGGCATCGAGATCAACCAGCGCATCAATCTCGGTCAGCGAACCTGCGTTACCGATGCGGATCGTGTCATCGCCCAGACCGGACCGGATATAGAGCGGGATGTCGGTGCTTTGGACCGTGATTTCATCGCCGCCACCTGCGGTGTTCAGATTAACCTGGTTCGTGTTGATGTGCGTGATCGTCACCGTCGCCGCACCTGTCACCGCAAGCGTGTCGTCATTTACAATAATCAGATCAGCATCATCCGACCCGTCAAAGCGCACAGTCGCAAAGCCGATGCCGGTGTCGTTGATATTAACGACAAAATCAGAGCCTTTGGGCGCGTTGATATGGTAGGTTTCTGGCGTGCCTTCTGACTTGGCGTCAAGCGTCACGGTGCCATCAAACGCGGCCACGGATACGACGCTGCCAGCGACACGGATTTGACGGTTCAGGTCATTAACCACCATGCGATTGGCAACACCGTTACCACCGGTCAAAATGACGTTTTCGAAGATACCATTAATATTTTCGACAGTTGCCGCAGTCCAGACATCGCCAGACGTGCCGGACAAGGTTCCCACAACAAAGCGGTCTTCGAACAGGCCAAAGTCATACGCAGTGAATGTTTCGATCAGCGTGTCACCCACCGAGGTGTTGCCGCCATCTCTGAAGATGTCGAAGCCTTCACCACCGGTGATCGTATCATTATCGGCCCCACCATCGATGACGTCATTATACTGCGAACCGATAATTGTATCGTTACCTGCGTCACCGTTTAGCTCAAGCGCCACGGTGTTTTGGGTCAGGGCGTGGGCATCGATCACGTCACCAGCACCGCCTGCGTTGATAAACAGCTTGTCACCTGCGTCGCGGCGGAAATCATTCAGGACGATGGCAACCGCAGTGGCACCATTCCAAGTCGCGTTCACCTTGATGTCAGTGCCATCAACGTCGTCTTGCACCAATGCAAACGTATCTGCCGCAGCGGTACCGTTGATAATCACGATATCGGCGTTGTTGTCCGTGGTGCCCTCGCGCGATGCTGCAGACCCGGTATAGCCAGGCCCTTCGACCGCAAGGTCATCCTCGATAATCAGGCGGCTGACCCCTTGGCCCGAGATGTCGTTGACGATGATTGTGTCCTGCCCGCCCAGCAACTGGATCTGAACGGTGCCGACGCCGCCAGTGATCGTTGCACCGCGTGTATTATCCACATTGCGGATCACAACAGACCCACGCGACAAACGCGCTGTGTCCGCTCTGGAAGAGCCGGTGACGTAAAGCGTATCCTCGCTGCCAGACCCGTTGACCGTCAGAATGCCAGCAGCACCCAAGGTACGGAAGATCAGGTCCGCGCCAGCGCCGCCGTCAACGCTGTCATCTCCAGCACCACTGTCGATTTGGTCTGCACCATTGCCGCCATTGATGGCATCGGCACCTGCGCCGCCAAAGATGATGTCAGCGCCATTGCCGCCTTCAATAGTCGCGCTTCCGGCACCCAATTGCTGGATAAAGTCATCGCCGCCAAGCCCAAAGATCGAAATTGACTGATTGCTGTGTGAAACGATCCGATCGCCCAACAGGCTGGGGGTCTCGCCCGCGGCAAGGACGCGTGTAACATTGGCACCGTGTACTACAGATTCCGCTTGGGCAAATCGCCCGATGGTGATCTGGTCACCAAAGTCTGTGACGGCTTCGCCCTGATTGATCGTGGCTTTGCCACTGCCCTGATAGTCGACAAGGTCAATGCCGTTGCCGCCGTTAAACAGCAGATCAGCAGTCACGCCTTCACGTACAAGGATCACGTCATTGCCAGCGCCGCCGTAGCCAGTGATCCTATTTACGCCAGTAAAGACTTGTTCGCGGCCCGAGTAGGTAACCCTGATCGTACCCGGTGCGATTTGCTCGATGACATAGGTCTCGTCCTCAGCACCTTCACCGATACCACGGTCGCCATTGCCGTCACCCATGTTCAGGATCAGGTTGCCGTTGTCTACTTCAGCCAGCTTGATCGGTTCGGGCAGTTGCAGATATCCAATGGTGAAATTCAGGTTCAACCGGATGCGGACAAAGACAATTTTGACGCTAGCACTTGCGCTGACCCTGATTGGTACGCTCCCGCCGTTGCCGATTGGAATGTTTGCCCCAAAGCTAAGGCTTGCCCCACCCCAATTGATCCCCAGACCATAAAGGCTAACAGACGCACTGCCCGAGAAACCGATTGTGTCGACCCCGCCAACGGGCTTGTAGAACACGTTGAAATAGAAGCTGCCCTCCATCCCGAAACCACGGCTGCCGAGCAAGACGCCCCCGCGCAAGCTGACATCGAACGTACCATCGCTTTTGAACCAGCCATTCGCCGCCAGCGTCGCGATGCCAAAGAAGTTGATGTTGGCGTTGAAGTTCACGTTCCATGCGTTGTTGAGAATGGTGACGTTAAACGACGCGTTGAACTTGATCGTCTTGAGGAACTGCACGTCCCCTGTCAGCGCGAGGCTAAAGCTGTTGGCCGCAAGCGTGAAGCTGCCAATCCGTTGCACAGAACCGGTGGTGTTCAACGTCAGGCGGCCACTGGCGCTGATATCGATGATCCGCGCAATGTTTGCGTCGATCGACACGTTCAGCGCAATGGCAATACCGGTGATGTTAACACCGGTGTAATAGAGCCCAGCAGCCCCTGCCGCGCGGACGTTAAGACCACCCAGACCAAAGACAACATCAAACGAGATTTCGGTCCGGTCGCTTAGGATCGCGATGGTGGTTTTCCCCGCCGCAGTGGCGAAGCCCACGAATTCAACGCTGCCCTGAATGACCAGCTTGACGCCGGACCCTACAGTAACGTTCTGACCACCAACGCTAATGACGCGCGCCGATGAGAACGTGTTCAGCCCGAAGGTCGCCTGGCCCTTGAATTCAAGAATGCCATTGATACCAGCATTGATCCCGAAACTACCGTAGATGATCATCCCACCTTCAGAGAGTACAAGCTTGCCCTGCAACGACAGATTATCAAGGACGCCAACAACCCGTGCGTTAACGTCGAGCTCGGCCTCGATCACAATGACCCCGGTCGCCTTACTGATGCTTAGTTCGAAGTTACCATTCAGCTTGACGATGTTCTGAATGCTCATTTCGGCATTGAATTTCAGGTACAGGCCATTTGCGATCTGGATCGTACCGGTCTTGAAACCATTGGCATCAATGGCCGCATCAGAGTAGCGTGCGTTACCAACGGTCCCAGCCAGCACATATTCCTCATCGTTCAAGAATGTGACCAGCGGCATCGTTTCATCGTAGGTGTTGATTTCAAGGCTAAACGACACTGCCGCATCCAAAGCAACCCCCGGAATGGCCAAGCCACCCACCAAGCTAAGTTGCGCCCGACCTACAAGACCGGCAGTCAACGTCGTTTGGCCGTTTACGGTTTCTGCAATGCTTTCAAACTTCAAATCCACCGTACCAAAGACGGAGCCGATATAGGCGATATTGCCATTTACCACACCCGTCAGGCGGACCGTCGATGTTGTCCGTTCGCCACCAGCAGCATCAACACCGTTGATAAATTCAGGCGTGCTGGAAACGGTCAGGGTCAGCGATCCGTTCAATGTTATCGCATCAAAGAGAGTGAGCGAGCCCTTGAGCGAAGCGATGAAGTAGACAGAAGGCGCTGCGGATAGATCATCCGGATCGCTAAAGTTGGGAAGGCCTGCCGAAATTTTGACGGTAGGTTCGGCATCCGGCGGTAGAAGTCCCAAGAAGGATGTCGGAACGGTGAATTCCTGCAAGGCAAGCGTCGTGTTGAACTGCAGCGAAATGGTGACATCAAGACGGAATTGGGTGGGGTCAATTCCCGCAAAATCGTTATTGGCTTGAGACCCTCCATCCTCTTCACTGCCACCAGTCCGCTCCAGCGACAGTTTGCCCGCAATACCATCGTTGGCACCGCTATAATTCACAATGAACAGACCCTGTGCGCGCCCTTCAATCAGCGGTGCATCCGATGGACCCACGACGACATTGGCTAGAGCAAAGACTTCTGCTCGATCCCTTGTGATCGAAATATAGAAGCCGCCGCTCAATTCAGCCAAGGCATCAGTGTCTGGGTTACCACCAGGGATGGTAAGCTTGATCGAGCCTTGAACTTCGAAGGCAAAAGATCCGGCAGGCATCGTGAATTCCCGCGCTTCGGAACTCAGGCTTAGGGTGTTGTCGCCATCTTGATCGACATAATAGGTGCTGGCACCACTGGTAATCCGCCACTGGTAGACACCACCATCAAACCGCTTGGTAAGCGCGATGGTTGCATTCTCATCCAGCGCAACGTCTCTGACCGCAAATGCCTGCCTTACAGTCGTATCAACCGCTTCTTCGGCGAACAGGCTCGCGGTTCTATTCAGAACCAGCGCGTTAACATTGGCACCGGTAATTTTAGAACCCAATAGGTCGCCGGAAATCCCCTCAAGCGAGATCGTCTCGGTCCGCTCTTGGCCCGACAGGTTGATTTGCAGCAAGGCATTGCCGTTCACGTGCAAACCAAACGCGGCCAGCGCAGAAAGGTTTGTCTGAACAGCCGCTACACCCCAAAACTCAGGACGTCCGGTGTCGCCACCATCTTCGATTGTGAAGGATCCGGCGATAGACCCGATATTGCCCAGCTTATAAACCTTGGCAGTACCCGAGAATTTCAACGTAAAGCGGAAGACATCACCACGGTCCGGATCGGTGTAAGTACCAAAGGTCAGGCGGGCCATCCCGCGTTCTTCCAGCAAGGGATCAGAGATGCCAGGAACATTGTAACGAATGCCGCCTGCGATCTCGATATAGAAGATGCGCGAAGATGTATCACCGTCAGCCGGGGCTGAACCGTCTGCAACACGGTCGATAACCTTAAAGCTTTCGGTGCTTTCCGCGCCGGTATTTCCAGCAAGGTCAGCCCATGTTCCGGCTTCGAACTTAACAAATACAGTGCCGGTGTTGAAGGCACCTGTGGTGTAATAGCGGTACGTGCCATTGCCCATATCATCAGGGGCGATTGCCAGAATATTGACCGATGAACCGGCGCCGCTGAGGGTAAATTCATCTCCGTTCAGGGTTGCAATATTCAACGCAAACAGAGGGTTTGTTGTCAGGTCGCCCAACATGGCGAATGTGACGTCGATATAGCCGTTTGTCAGGTCGCTTGTAATGCTCAGCGTCTGGGTGGCCTGAGCCTCAATCGCAATATCGTCGTCGTATTTCCAAGCGTCTGTGCCGTAGCTGAGCGTTACGAATTCGCCTGCTACGAGCGGGTTGGCGGAGGTGCCGCCAGTAATTGTCAATTCGATCTGGCCCGGGGGTGCGCGGGCTGTATTCCCTGTGACGGTCAGGCTTGAGCCGTCCGCACGGGTAAGGGTAAAGGCCCCGTTCACAAAGCTGCCAGTATCCAGCAATTCGCTCGTGCCCAGCTGCAACAGCAAGAAGAACCCGCTCGTCGCTGACTGGACCTGAAGTTCGACACTGTTGTTCGCGGCCACCGCGTCGATGGTATTACCGCTGGTGTCCAACCAGTTGAAGCTGCCACCGATGAACTCAACAGTAACGTTGTCAGCAACGTCCGATCCTTGGAAGCTGCCAATGTACCAAATCCGGAAGACCGCATCATCGCCATCCATCCCCAGATATAGCGGGGCCTGTGTCAGATCAGCAGTAATGGTGCCGCCCGTCGCGCTAAAGATAACTTCGGGGGCCAGATCAAGGACCGATGCGACGTCGATCTCAAAGGCGTAGGACGGTTTGACAAACCGCACGTCGATATAGCCGCGGTTGTTCAGATCCAATTGCCCAATCACGCCCCCATCGACAGGATCAGCCAGCGCGCCCGACAGTTGCAACACTTGGAAGGACGTTTCGGACCCTTCGCCAGCATTTGCACCCGAGCTGAAGGTACCTGCGTTGATTGTAACATTCACGGAACCCGCCGCGACATTGCCGCTTATGAAGTAACGCACTGTCAGGCCATCGCCGATCCGCATGGCGTCGCCAGAAAGGGTCGCACCTGTCACGGTGATCTCGTCGCCTAGGGTGTCAAATTCAATCTGATCGCCAAACGTTGGGGTAAACCGGATATCGATCCAGGATGTATCAAGGGTCGTCGCCACAAACCCGGCTGTACCCGCATTATCCGCAGCCGTACCATCATTGCGCAGAACGGTGGCTTCGCCATCAATGCTGGCAATACGATTGATCGTTGTGCCGGGTGTATAGGTCCCCGTGGTCCAGTAACGGAACCGGTAATCTTCGGTGATCGTATCCGGATCGATGGTCGGGTCATCAGGGTTCAGCCACTCTGGGGCCTGCGTGTCGTCAAAGGCGATTGTCACATTGCCGCCGATAAACTCAAACTCTGGGGCCAGATCAATGATCGATCCAATCCGCAGGCCACCGTCTGGGCGGGCAAAGCTCAGATCGACATAGCCACGACCATTCAACGTCCCGATCCCAATCGTGCCATCCGGCCCGGGGTTCTGGATCGTGCCCTGCGCCCCGGCGATGTGGAAATTCAGCGCCAGGGCACGGTTTTTGGCACCATCGGCACCGAACGCGTCTTTGGCAATTGTCAGAACCGCATCACCGACCGCAACAGCACCGTCAAGGAACACCCGTGTCACGCCATTGCCCATATCAAGCAGCGAAACGACAGCCGGCCCGGCGGCACCGCCGACAGTCAGGGTCAGTTTCGACAGATCACCAGCGGCAAAATCAGGCGCTGCATCGCCCGTCGCCGGGGTAATCAGAATATCAATGTAGCTTGCATAATTGTTGATCGCACCCGTGCCGCCATTTGCACCCACAAGCGTCAGCGTTTCCACACTCGTCGACTTGTAGGAGATCAGGTCCGCCCCGAAGGTCAGCGTCACTGCTTCAGTGGTCTCCACTGTTCCAGTCAGCAAGATCGCGTATTGGTACTGGACGGCGCTATCGCTACCCGTGCCATCGTCTGCCCGCACCACATCTGTTGTCGTCACCAGCTCGGCTGTATAGGACTCCCCGTTGGGCGCAGTCACTGTAAACTCGGCCCCTGCATCCAGTATTGATTCAATGTCAAAGACATATCCGGAAGGAGGCGCCCCAAAAATACCCGTCAAGGTAAGCGGGTTCTGGATACCTGTAACAGCATCAACTTCACCAATCTGAAGCACCCCATCGATTACCGTACCTGTTACAGTGATATCCGCTGCTGCTTTGGTGTAGGACCAAGCACCGGCGATTGCGGTTACTGTGATGCTGGTGGTCTCTGCGCCATCGGCAAAGTCACCCGTCAACCAGTAGCGGTAGGTATTTTCACCGATCCGGGTTGGTGCCTGTGCTGGATCCAGCGCGATTGTGTTCAAACCTGCACCAGACAGGGTGAATTCAGGGGCCGCATCAATAATCGAGCGGTGGTCATATCCGGTAAAGTCGGTGGGCACCGTTGGGAACTGAATGTCGATATAGCTGCGCGCGCCAAGACGGTTAACATCAATCGATGCGCCTTCGCCCGGATTAACAAGCGTGGCTGTGGCACCTTCTGCAACCAATTCGATGGGTGTGGCTGTCGCGATAGATTGGTTACCAGCAGCATCGCGGAATGCATTAGCGTCAAAGCTGATCTCATAGACACCGGGTGCGTAAGTCAGACCGGTCAGCGTATATTGGAACTGCGTGATCCCTTCGGAGGTCAGGTATTCGTAATATTCCGCTTGGGTCATACCTGCGTCCGAGATCACCTCGTACGTTACCGCACCATTAGAACCCATCACCATCCGTACGGCTGCTGGGTCACCCACGGTAACACTACCACCGCTTGGGGTCGTCATCGTGAATTCAGCTAGACTGTCTAGAATGGAGGCGTAATTCAGCGCATTGCCGGACGGCGCGCGGAAGGAAATGATCAGCTGTTTCGCGCCACTGTTCAAGACGTTCACATCAGCGGTGTACCCGGTTTCGGTTTTGGCAAACGGTCCTACAATCGATGCGCTTGGGCTCACGATCTCAAAGCTTTGGCTGGCAGTCGCGATATTGGCCAACCCATCACGATTCCAAGCACCATCTGTAAAGGTCACAGTGTACTTGCCCAACGGCAGGCTGGTGTCTGCCAGGAAATACCGGATCACATCCTTGCCAACGATCACGCGCTTGTCGTTAGCCTCCCCGGTGGTTTTCAACTCGACCACTTCGCCCGCTTGGTTACGCAGAACGAACGGCGCGCCACCGGCAGCAATCGCTTGCATGTTTGCAGCGGTCAGTTCGGCACCGATTTCAGGGATAAAGCGGATGTCGATCCAAGGGCCGGTGACAACCGTAGCCGTCCCCACAGCGGATGAACTCTCATTAACAACCGTGCTATACAGCACCTCGCCCGTTTGTTCGTTCAGGTATGACCAACCCTGGTTTACATATTGATAGCTGATGGGGCTTGTCGCCGTACCAATGACCCAGAAGCGATAGGTCGTACCAGTCAGATGTACCGGCGCGAGCGTATCATCAAGCACTACGCCAGCTGTGGTTATGATCAACTCCGGCGCGAGATCCAGAACCGATGCTTTATCCAGAACTGCGGTGCCCAAATCTTCGAATGTAACGTCGATATAGCCGGCACCGTTAATCGCAGAAGCGCCAATTTCGGTACCTGCACCGGGCCCTGCCAGTTCCTGCGTCGGATTGGCTGCGCGGTCTTGAACAATTTCAATCTCGACATCGTCGCCAAGCAGCGTTTGGAAGCCAAAGCGCAAGCTGCCTTCGATCGTGATGATGTCAACTTGATCCGGAATTTTTGCCAAGAACAGGATCGTCGCCTCACCCGCGGCAATTTTGCTTAGGTTGGCATAAAGCCGCGCGGACAGTGACAGGTTGTCAGCAGCAAAATTCAGCTGGCCGATAACAAGTATTTTGCCGTCTGTGGAAATCTTGATCGTCACCTGACCGTTAAAGGTCAACTCGGATGTGTAGATCTCGGTGGTCGCCGTATCATTAAAAAACACCATCGGCGCTTGGAACGCGGCCGCAAAACCGCTTTGCGATGGGTTTGCCTGCATCAGACGATACTGGGTCAGGACCTGACCGCGCACCATATCCAGCCAACCATCTACACTTACGTTCGCAGGCAATTGGAATGCAGGGCCCGTCAATTCACCCGGCGTCGTGATATCAGGCAGAGAGGTAAAGAAATCAACGCCGCCGGTAAAGTTATTGATCGTCAGGCCCGAAATCGGCTCAAGCAGGATACCACCGGGAATCTGCGCGGTCACAAGAACACCCAACGGGCCAAGTTCGCTCATCGCGAAGCGGATGGTGAAGCCCGACAGACCCGCAAAGGCATATCCGGCCTCAACCCCGACAAAGAACACACGGTCGGCCACGACTGTTGTCGTATCCAGCGTCGGCACTTCGTTTCCTGACGCATCGACATTGATAATGCCACCGATCAGCGTACCTTCGATCTGGCCGCCAAACAGGTTGCCCGAAACCGACACACCCAATGCTTCGATGCCGATGATCGGGTTCTTACCATCCAGCAACAGCCCTACATCGATTTGGATGCCTTTTACGGTGCCTTCGAATTTAAGGCCCGGGTTGCCCTGCAGACCAGTGATCGTCGCGGACAGCGTCAGCACGAATTTCTCGGGCGCGGCCTGAATATCAGCCCATTGCACGCCAATTTCCGTGATACGTATCGGCAGCCATGCCGGCCATTTGAACGTCGCGCCGGTGGCCGACCCAACACCGATGAACACGCCAAAGCCGCGCTTGGTGACAAAGCTGCCGTCGCCAAGGAATGCAAACTGCCGTGCCTCACCCATCAGCGTCACCGACCCCACGGTCAGTTCAGCGCCGATTGCGGCAAAGCTGATCAGCTCTTCGTCATTCGCGGCACCGGTATCAAGGTTCAGGTCAACGCCCGTCAGAACAAGGTTTGGCCCCAAGGTGATACGGAAGGTGTCCATCCGCCAGATGAACCCGTCAACACGGCCGTCGGTAAAGGTTAACCCAAGGCGGATCGCCTCTGTGTCCGGCGCGCCCACAGTATCGGTCAGTTCCGCAGTGGTGCGGTCGCGAATATCGGCTGAAACTGGTTTGCCGGGTGCAAATTTTGCACCACCAGAGGCGACAAAAATCGATCCGTCAAAGGTCACAGCCTGACCAAAGACCACCCTAAAGTCTGTCACCCCGATGCGCAGATCAACAAATTCAAGCAAGCTGCCAAATTTGATCGTGCCGGTCTGCCCGTCCGTACGGGTGGCCGACTGCGGGTTGCTGGACAGACTGCTATAGATCAGCTGCGCCGTCTTCAGGCTAAACCCGTTTTCGTAAACAATCAGACCCGGCGTAGTGACGTCGCCAGTGATCAGGCCCGTCAAGCCAAAGCGTGGGAACGTGACCTTGACCGTGCCAATTTCAACCAGTTTCTGTCCGGCATCGGACAGAACTTCCGCCGGTGCTTTTGACGCATCATAATCAGGGTCATATCCAATTTTGATCGCATATGCCTCAAAGGTCAGAACCTCGGGGATGGTGCCAAGCAGACTATCTGCTGTGACTTCCCACTTGCCAGTGAACCCGATGTCCGGCTCGCCACCGGTGATGGTTGCCAAGACATCAATGCCGACGTCGAATTTGACCAGCAAACCGTTGATTACAACACTTGTACCGCCGGTATTGGACGGCGTGCCGCCAGCCGGTGTGGTGCTGCCAAACGCGAGCGCCGCGCGGTCAGCGCCGATAGCAATGGTCAAGATCAGGCGGCCATCTTTGAACGCCAGCTTATCAAGACCGACAGAGGGCGCTTCAATCGTGACAGGACCAACATTGAGCGACAGGCCGCTGGTTTGCGTTTCTGGAATGTCGGCGACGGTAAAGACAGAAGAATAGACAACCATGGTGCTGACGCTGTTTGCGTCTGTCTGATCGGTAGGTGTCAGCCCGTCATCGGCACCAAACAATACGGTCTGGTTATTCAAGTTTTGATAGGACCACGTACCGGCCAAGAACTGGACGGTCACATCACCCACGCCGAAGGCCGCATTTGAGCGGGTATTCGCAGCGGTGCCGGTCGGGCCCGCAGCCAACGCAGGTGGCTTGGCCGCGATGAAGTAACGCCATGTGGTCGCGGATACCTGTGCAACGCCGACAACGCTGCCGACATTTGCGGCACCACCGACGGCGGAGATACGAATTTCGTTGCCATCAATCGTGTCCACGTTCAACGACTGCCCGACGATGGTGCGGAACGTCACGTCGATAAATCCGCTGGCGTTCAACTGCGTCGCATCAACCGTGGCACCAGAGAACGGTTTGGCCAGGGCAATTGTTGGTGCTTGTGCCGCAGCAAGGCGCGCCAGTTCAAATTGAGCGGCCCCAAATTCTGATGTCAAATTGCGCAATACACGGAAACGTTCGATTTCGCGCGCGCCCAGCTGGTTTGCACTGTCTTTCCAGGAATTAGCAAGGAACTCGACCTCATAGGTGATCGGGCTGTTCGATGTAATCTCGGTCGGTTTTGACAGGATCTGATAGCGGAAAGTCGGTTTGGCCGTGCCCTCAACACGTGTCGCGGCACCTGACACTTCGATGTTATAGACATCACCACTCTGGTTGATGGCCCGGATCAGGAATTCCTGTTCGACATCTGTAATCGAGCTTTCAACGATACCATTCGGGTTCGCTTCGCTGGTCAGGTAGTTGTTGTTGTTAAAGATGACGTCGATGTATTCCAGCTGATCAAGGCGCACGATCTGGTCTTGCAGCGGCGATGCCAGATCAGCGCTCAGCTTAACCAGCCCGCGCGTGCTGGTGCTGGTTATTTCGCCTCTTTCGCCGTTGATCGTATAGCTGGTGAGCCGGATATCAGACAGTTGGAACCCATCTATCCCGCCAAAGCTGAACCGCGCGGCCCCACCAAAGCCCATGGCGCGACTTGTATCCCCTTCGGGGTTCACAAGGATCACGGTCTCGGGCGCATATACTTCGATCACACCCAACGGTGTGCGGGTGAACAGCACGTCATCCGATGTAATCGTTACGATATCGGCACCCGCCGTGGCACCGATGCCAATCGACACATTACCAAACACCTGCTCCATCGTGCCGGATGTGAATTTGACCTGAAGCGGCTCTAGTGTTTCGCTAGGGTTAAGCCGTGGCACGTCATTGACCAGCGTCGGGGCAATCACCTTGCCGGAGTTGTTGATCCAGACTTCGACTTGACCCTCGATGCGCAGGCCATCAATCCCTACGACAGATGCATCACCCTTGGCATAGATGGCGAATGTCCGCAGACCGCTTGTCACGAATTCCAGCACCACCAGTTGGGTGTTGGTGATCAAAAGACCCACATCATCTGCCGTGCTTTCCAGATCCGCACCTTTGTCGCCAAAGAAAATGCTGATGTTACGGCCCGCGATCCCGCTGGTAACACCCGCAGCTTTGAAATTGGCAATCGCGTCAATGTTGAGCGTATTCACCGAACCGGTGATGGTCAGATATGGGTCATAGGTCAGCGTAACGTCAGCAATCGCAAGTTGGACAAAATCCCCCTCGCCCGCGCCAAAGTTCAGCTGATACAGCGCATCTCCGATGCTGACGCTTTGAGCGATGTTGGTGCGTGTTGTGGTGTTGAACCGCAAGATCGCTGTCGCCTCGGCTGCGAAATCACCTGCACCGCCCTGTGCCGTCAGTTCAATCTGACCGGCAAGACCGTTTTGCGTCGCGGCAGGACCGTCATCATAATAAATGATCACGCCCTTGCCTTCGGTCAGGCCGAACACGTCGGAACTGTCAGGATCACGGTAGGTGCCAGACACATCTGTGAAGGCAAAGATTGTACGTTTTGTTGGTGTTGCCGTTGAAACATCCGTGACCTGCGCGATAGAAATCGTACCGCTAAACTCAAGCTCGGGGGTATCGGAGGCACCGATGGTTCCGGTCGCGTTGCCCAAGTCAATCTTGAGGCCCAGGTTTTCGCCCGTGATGCGGATAAACTTGCCCGCTGGCAGCGTGAGCGTCCGAGTCGTCTGGGTGATCCCGTCGCCATCGACATATTCCGAGACGTTGAACTCTTGGTTCACGGCAACTGTTGCTGTGTTGATCTCAAGGCGGAATGTCGGGGATGCGAATGCAAAGGTGTTCCGGCCATCCGTGAACGACACCGCCGAGAATGTTATATCGATATTGGCGCTTAGACCCGCAGATGTGATCAGGATCAGCGCATTGCCTGTGGCGGCAAAGTCTATCGTGCCAAGGCTGGCAGTCACATCAGTGGCGGAAATTTTGGTGACGATCTGGCCGTTGCTGAGGGTAGTCCGCTCGAACGTGATGTCGGCCTGAAGGGCAAAGTCTGCGTCTGCAACGCTGGTCGGTTTTACACCGGAAGTATTGATAAGGAGCGATGCGCCGGTTCCGGCTGTGGCCCCGATGGCTTGGAACCCTATAACGGTATCGGCAAAGCCCTGTTCTTTGAACGTATAAAGGAAATCTGCTTCTGTGGTCGCTGTCCCCGGTGATAGGCCGGTAACCGTGGTAAAGTCGAAGGCAGGCAGAATAACTTGTGGGCCCGTGGGCGCGCCAGCGCGGCCTTGGTTGACCTTGATCTTGATGTTGTTGGCCTCAAGCGCGACGCCGCCAACGCCCACCAGATCAACACCCGCGACCTCAGCATAAAGCGCAGTATAGCGGTCACCATTCACGGTCGCCACATAAGACGTGTTGGTCCCGGTGGTCACTTCATCAACTTGGCTCAAGAGCGCCAAATCGAAGGTGATATTCTCGATCGCGACACCAACTGCATTTCCAGCGACAGCGGGCGCTGTCGAGGTGCGCGCGTCCGTATCAAGCACGAAGTACGGGCCGCCAACGCCGACAAAGGCGTTGATGTTGCTACCGCTGATCTGGGTCACGGCAAAATTCTTGGTGGTCGGGTTGGCAGCAGCAGGAAGGACAAACCCCTTGGAGAAAGTCACATTCCCGGACAGGAACACATATTGGTCAATCCCGATGACGGCAAAACCCGTCACCTCAAGAATTTCCGCAGCCATCGACAGGGTAACATCATCTGCCGCATTCAGACCGGTCGGGATGGTCAGGTTGTTCGTGTCAAAGTCTATCGCGCGTCCGACCGACGCGGCATTATAAGACACCTCGAAATCATAGGCCGCCAGCGTCAGGCCATCGACACCCACCAGCGTCACGTCGCCCCCGGCGCTCAGTGCGGTATAGGATCCGGCATTTGCCCCACCAGCAGCGATGGGAAGTCCGGTTACAGGATCAACCGACTGCAACAACGCCAGCGCCACAAATCCGTTAGAGATTTGCAAACCAACCAGATCGGTTTGCGCGCCAAATGCCTTGGTCTGGTCATAACCGGTACCGACAAAGATATTCACATCACGCGCACCGACAGTCATCGCGCTCATTTTTCTGATCTGACCATCCGCCAAGACAACATCCAGCAGGGCGTCACCCTTACGGAAGGCAAATTCACCCGAGATGAACACATATTCTTCGACACCCAGCACGATTGATCCGCGTACTTCCAGCACGCTTTCGTTCAGATCATCAAAGGTGATGGCAGGGTTTGATCCGACGGTCACATTCCAGATGCCCGTGTCGCTGAAATCAAGAGTGCTGGTGCCAAGCGTCGGGGTCGACGTGCCATTGATTGCAACATTCAACGTGCCGCTAAGCGTTAGCCCATTGATCCCAAGCAGGGCCGCCGTGCCGCTTGCCTTGATCGCGTACCATGATTTCAACTGCGCTGTAGCTGTTGCGGATTCAGGTGTTTCAGACACCAGCAGAATGCCAAGGCTGTCCACGGTCAGCGCGACGCCAACCACATCACTGTCTGGGTCAACGGCGGTTGCCCGCCCCGTCACATCGGTCAGATATTCAGGTGTTCCTGTACCGGCAAAGACAACAACATTGGCAAGGCCAAGGCGCAGAACCGACGTGTTAAAGGTAGTGGCGTTATCCAAGGTCCGCGCAGCGACGTTTTGTTCGGCGATCAGGGTTGCCTCACCGCGGATATGGACAAAGTCACCCACAACGATTGTCGCATCCGCATAAAGGGCAACGCCATCGCGGCTCAGGTCCAGTACGGTCACGGTTTCAGGCTCAACCACACCGTTGGTGTTGGTTGCCGAAAGAACGTCATAGCTGGTGGGGGTGATGACTGTGCCGTCTGACCACTCGGTTGAATCGAGATTAACGGCTTGGGTCCAGTTGAGGACGGTTAGAGGTGCAAGGCTGCCTGTGGTGGCGGCAGAGTTGAGTTCAAGGGTGCCGTTGTTCAGCGTCGCCGCGATCGCATCCACCCCTTCTAGGGTGGCAGTATCAATATTCGCTTTCAGGCCGAAATAACCGCGAGCGTCCAAGGCAGGGTTTGAGGACGTGATGCTGGCAAACACCAGCTCAGCACTGGCAACCGAAACGCCGGGCCCATCGCGAATGCCAATTGTCAGGCCCGGATCCGCAGCCGTTCCGACAACGCCCAAGCTAATCCGGGTCAAAGCTGCGTTATCCATGTCAGTCGCCAGATCAAAGCTTTGGTCGCTGTTGATATCAACGTCCACTATATCCTGCGCAAAGCTGAATGTCGCATCAGCGGCAATAAACTCGAACGCGCTAAAGGATACGGCACCGGTCACAAGCGTGCGGTCCGCCGTGGCATTAAACTGCGCGGTCAACGGTGCGCCAAGCGGCCCATATTCAAAGAAGACCCCCTCGCCTGAGGTTGCTTCGTCTGGGATTACAACTGTTGTCCAGTCGAACCCGGGATCAGATGCGGTAAGAGGTACGTGCGTGTAATAATCAAGCGTCACTGAAGTGATCACAAAATCGACCTCTGATGGCAGCCCGGTGATTGTGGCATCGCCCAAGTTTGCGGTGATCGCCGTTGCACTTGGGATAGTGGTAACCGTCGCGGTTGGCACCGCGTCCGGAACCGCCGACAACAAGGCCACAGCCACGTTACCGCTGCCGACTGATATCCCCACACCACCCGGCTGACCGATAAACAGCGGATCGGTCAGGGTCATACCCAGCAACAGCAGCTTGGCATCTTCTAATGCCGCATCCGTATCAAGCTGCGCTGTCACCCCAGAGATCACTTGCAAGTCGAATGTCGCACCAAGATCAACGAACCCAAAGGCATCCAGTGTCAGCGTGCCAGACACCTTTAGATCGGTGCCCGCGTCAAACACATCCGGCACGGCGCTGAACTGCGCAACATTGACCCAATCCAGCTTGGTGCCAGCTGTGGTGTCCGCATTAATCGCCTTATTAAAGGTGATCGCAATGTCGGTCACCGCGATTTCAAAGCCATCAGGCATTCCGCGCGGTGCGACCTGAGCAGCCGTTGCATATAGTCCGGTCCAACTGCGTGCCGATGCGCCCACAGCTGCCGGGGTTTCGTTCACGACATAAAGGTCCAGCGCTGCATTGGTGACGGCAAAGCCTGTTCCCTGATCTGCCACGCCGTTGACGACACCACTGGCCAGGTCGTCGACGCGGGTAAAGGCACCGTCATCCCCGACAAACAGATACGCATCAGTAAGGTTGAACTGAACCAACCGGGCGTCTGCAATCGTAATGGCACCATCCGTGACATTTGCCACCGACTGAACCGAGCCCGAGAAGCCCGCCGCAACAATCACATTGTCCTGAATGTTCAGCTCTATCTCGCCGCCAAAGGACAGGTCGAGCGTCTGTTCAATGGTGCCAATCCGCGTGCCGTTGAAATCAGAAATGCCGGACCAGTCCAACTTGGTTGTATCAGCGGCGGCACCATTGAACCTGAACGTAATATCGCGTGCGATGGCCACAATTCCGTCGATACCGCGCAAGTCAGCCTGACCGATTTCACCCGCCACAGCCACCCAGCTAAGCGGTGTTGTGGCTGTCGATGGTTGGCTGATGATCCCAAGCTCGAGATTTGCACCCTGAACCGCAATACCGGTGCCAGCGCCCTCCAGTCCGGTGGCGCGGCCCGTGGTGCCATCATAGATAAACGCGCCCCCTGCCCCTGCAAACAAAGTCGCGCCAGTGACCGACAGCGACAGAACTGACGCGTCTGCCACTTCAATGCCGTTGCCGTCGTTGATGGTTTTGGTCTGGGCGCTAATTCCGAAAGCACCAAACAAAAGCACGTTGTCTTCTATACGCACCTCAACGGCACCCTGGACGCTGAAGTCCAGATCAGAGGTAATGCCATCAGCCGTATTGGTGATCGATACCGCATCAAAGATGGGCACGCCCGTGGCTTCAAGCGTGGTCCAGTCCAGCTTGGTCGCCGTGGCGGCCGCATCTGTCGTGGCGGCCGAGTTCAGGCGAATTTCAAGGTCATAGGCCTTGAGATCAATCCCGTTGATACCACGGACATCCAATTGCGCGGAACCCGCTTGTAGTGCGGTCCAGCTTTGTGTGGTCCCTTGGATTGTCGGGTCCGATTGCCCTTGGCTGATCGATAGCAAGTCGAACGACAGGTTCTGGCCCGCAAACCCGGTACCGCCCGCGGCAATACCATCAACGACCCCGTCCGTTTGCGTAAAGCCGCCCCCGACACCGGCAAAGACATAGCCAGAGTTTACCGAGAAGCGCATGACATTGACGTTTTCATTTGCGCCCACATCACCCGGCAAGGCATCAAGCGTGTCCAACGTCACAATCTCGCCCGACAGGGTGCCGGCCAACAATACCGACCCGTCAATCTCTCCGTGGAAAGAACCGCCAAAGGCGACATTCAAGGTGCTGTTAATCTCGGCGACTTGAGTTAGCCCGGTCACAACATCAAAACCGCTGCCATCCAGTTTCAGGCTGGTCCAATCCAGTTTGGTACCAGAAACTGCATCTGCAACATTGGTGCGAAAACTCAGGTTCGTGGTGCTGGCTACAAATCCGGCTGGCAAACCCGCCAGATCAGCCGACGCAACGCTGACGTCGACGGCTGACCAGCTGCGCAAGGTACCGGCTTCTTCGTTCACAAAGGCCAGTTCAGCCGACACGCCGCTCGCATTAAACCCGGTTGCGCCCTCAAGGTCGGCCAAAGCGATCAATCCAGTGATCACCGTCGGGTCGGTAGTGTCGTAGGTGAAGCCGCCCCCGACACCCGCAAACAGTGCGGCATTCGAAACGGTAAAGGTCGTGACATTCGCGGCTACGTCGGCAGCCGTTCCACCGCCGGACACGGTGTAGCCACCCGTCGCGATTGAGAAACCACCGCCAAGATAGACAAAGCCGTCGCCATAGAAAAGCGACCCGCCAAGGGCAAAGTCGATGCTGCTATCAAGATCGGCCAAGGCCGTCGCTGCATCGGAATAATTGATCGTGGCCCAATCCAGTTTGGAAACTTCTGCACCAAACGCATCCTCCGCGATGTTGAACTTGAGGCTCACATCATTGGCCTGCGCCTCGACATTACCAAGGCCTAATATCTGTGCGAGGTCAAAACCGCCCACCAGCCCGATATAGGTGGTGTCGTCAGTCGCAACGGTCAGATCAGCACCTTGATCAATCAAGACGCCCAAGGCCAGTCCGGCATTTTCGATGTAAACACCCGCTGCGTTGCCGCGTTCGATCACCGGCTCGCCTGATCCATTGTCGACAAACTGCGCACCGGACCCGCCAAAGACGGTTGTTTCACTTAATGTTAGCAGCAGCAGGTCACCGGTCACAGTGCCCACGGCAGTTGCTTCAGCATCCGCGACCACAGCCATTGTAAACGTGGAGGTCAGATAGACGGCATCCGGAACCTCCAACGTCAGTGTGCCGCCGATCTTGAACTGCTCAAGCCCGTTCAGGCCAAGCGTCGCATCAGTCAAATCCAGTTGCGGCCCGGTCAGGTCATCGGAAAGGTTCTGCCAGTTCATAATGGTCGGCGTCAGCGACGTGGACGCAAAGTTGCCGGTGACCAAGAAATCACGCCCATCGATATTAAAGCTCGACGGATCACCAAGGCCAACGACATCTATCGCATCGACAGTTGCCCGGAACGCGACCCAGCTTTCTGCGCCAGCGGCATCTTGGGCACCGCGTGCCACAATCGCCAATTCAAAACCGATGCTGGCCCCATAGAACCCTTGGAACGCAGCCGTCACGCCCGTGGGCGGACCATCGACAACATTACGGGTAAAGGGTTCGGATATCAGGGTACCGTCGGTATCAAAGGTAGAGGCCGACGTACCAGCGGCGAAAAAGCCATCGCTGAGCTTGAAGGTCACCACGGTGGCATTGGCCGCCGTGATCGCGCCATCGTCAATTGTTTCCGTCTTAACCGATAGCTCCATTTGACCCGCGATGGAGACAGTGTCCGCAATCGCGATCTCAACATCAGCCAGCAGTTCGATGCCGTCAAAGTCTAGATCAAGGTAAGAATCGCCCGCCGGATTTTCCAGCGCGGCCTGCGTCCAGTCCAGCGCTGTGCTTAGATCAGACGCCGCATTCAATTTGACCGACAGCTCACGTGCGATCAGCTCAGTCTCCGGCAATCCAAAGGCCTGTGCTGCGGTGGTAAAGCTGACCCCGCCATAAATCACCGACGGAACGGTTGTCGTCGCTTGCGTTTTGAACAGGCCCAAGGTGAAGTTGAAATCGGTGGCAAGCACCCCTTCGGCGTCGGTCGTGTCAAATTCAACCTCCGCCGGCGGAATCAGAACGCTGGGCAGATCGACACCAACCCCGATAAAGGCCGACGCGTCCTGAAGCTGGAATACCAGCAGATCACCAAAAACCGTGTCGCCGGACGGAAGGTTAACGTCTGCCGTGGTTTTGGTCAGCGTCACGCCACCGGCAAAGAATGCCACATCCGTATAGGTGAAATTGCCCGTCGTCGGCTCGGCCTTTTCTTGGAACGCCAATGCCGCCGTACCGGTGACCGAGGCAAATTCGGCAGTGGCCGCAGAAAATGCCGTTGTTTCTCGTAACACGACCGCGCCTGCGGTATTGATCCCAGAAATCACCGCCCCTTCGGATGCGGCGTTCAACAGAATTTCAGCCGAACCGATAGACCCTTTGATCGCGTCTGCGTTGATCAGCGTCAGTTGGTCGATGGATGCGCCAAGCGACACCCAGACATGATAGCCGGAAACCGCGCCATCGGTATAAGCTTGGCGATAGAACCGAAGATCGAAATTAAAGTTCTCGCCTTCAACCCCGGTGCCTAGGTTTTCATCCCCGTTCGCCTTGTTCGTAAAATACGCGTCGCCGTCAGAGCCAGCAAAGAGCGTCGCGGCCGTGACGGTCAGGGTGGCGACATCAACGCCTTCCAGCGTTACGGCCGATCCACCAATCATAAACCCTTGGACGGTTTGATTTTGCAGAAGGGTAGAGTTAACGGATGTGGCATCACCCAGCGACAAGGTTACAAAATCAGCGACCGTCATTTCATAGACATTGGTTGCGCCGGTAGTTGCGTCCTGTTTGGTGTTGTCAAACCCGTGGGTCAGCAGCGCACCCGCTGCATAGATGATCGCGTCGTCCTGCGTCCCGCCGACCAGCTTGCCGATATTCTCGAACGTTGTGGTGCCGTTTTCGGAGGTCAGCGTGCCAGCGTTCACCGATGTGATATCCCACACAGTGTCTACGTCTTGGCCTTCGATCACATAAAGGGCGGTGTCGGTATCATTGCCACCGCGCAGCAACCCGATGCCAGAGTATGACAATGTGTAGGTGGTGCTCGCATCTGTGGCAAAGCTAAGGGTGCCACTGTCAGGGCCCGTTACGGTAAAGGTACCCGCGCCGTTGTCGAACAACGCATCAGCCCCGATCAAGGAGTCAGTGCCCCCGGACAAACCGATCAGTTCGGTGACACCGGTTGTCGTCAAAACCTGTTCGGTCAAGGCAGCGTCGGAATACGCGGTGATCGCGCCGTCCGCCAAGACCTGATAATAAAGCTGGGTGCTCAGCGCAGGAAGGGTCGTAGGGACAGTTGTCGGCAACAACAGCCGCTCACCCACATCCAGCTCTGCGCCCATAAGCGCCAAGCCGTCACCATGATCAAAGCCGTATGCGTGGCCAAGCTCGTGCAGAACCGCCGTCAGCAAATCAACGCCCGCCGCGGCATCCCCTGCCCCGGCGCGCAAGGTATATCCGTCAAGCGTGGTATATTCAGCGTTGTCGGAAAGCGTCGCATCAATGAACCAGCCAGCACCTGCCGCATTGTCATCGATAGTGATATGTGTGTCGGTAATTGACGCAAGCGCTGCGCTCCCCAAATCAGCGACGGCAAATGTTGTCGTGATAGGTGTAAACCCGGGCAACGCGGCCCATAACGCCAACGCTTTATCGATTGTGGCTTGGGCAGCCGCCATGTCTATAGCAGTTGCATCTTCTGCAGTGGCCGCCGCTACACTGTCGGGCACCAACGTTAGATGATCAGTATGTGAAGCAGCTTCGTCAGACCAAGCCTCTGGCCAGATGACCTCGGGATCTACAGGTTCAAGGGTTTTGATCTCGGCGACTTTGCTATCCTGCCCGGCAACATCGTCAATTATGTCGACGATGGCGGCAGTGGTGGCCAAGGGATCATCCCACCCGGCCTTGTCCGCGATACGCGCCATCTCTCCCAAGACGGGATCAGCCGATAACAGGATGCGGGGTTCTAACGCCTCGACGCGAAAAGACTCTTCGCGATTTAGGCTGTCATTGGAAGGGTCACGTAGGATGCCGTGAGAATGGAATCGAGAAGGGCTAGCGCGCACGCCATCCTTCCGAACAATTCTCTTAAACAACGACCAAACGGACATTAAACATTCCAAGCCAAATAGGCAGAAGAAACCCTAGAAACAAAGTCGGGCCCTAAAAAACACTGGCCCACGGCAATCACAATCTTGACACATTTATGCCCAGATCATGTCAATAACTGGCCTTCATGCAAAGCTTTTTCTGAAAATTGGGCCAAGTTTTATTGAAGGCGGTCCCTGCATCAGTGGCACCCGGAGCGACAATAATCGGCAAAAAGACGTTATTGTTTTTGCATTGAGTACAATAAGTTGAGCGAGGGTGCTGATGCGTTCGGCGATCACAGCTTCCAGCGCATCTTGGGTAGAGCACTATATATACTGCCGAAGTTATGCCCGCCTCGGAAAGTATATATAGTGTAGTGACAGGCTAGGCCGCGGCCGCTCTGTCATGTGAGCTGACGGCCATGCGCGAAAACATCTTTTGGACCCCTCATTAGCCGAGACATCAAAAACATTGCTCCCACGCACCGGCCTTCGCCGCGCGGCGAGGCAAAGATGCGCTTACATGCGGCATAGCGGTCTCGGCTTATCAATGTTATGATTTTAAGATACCCTTCTCGAACCACGGGGGCGAGAGTGGAGCATTTTCTTGGTGCGCCGAATACAGACACTTTGTTTTTGACCGCATTTGGAAGAGGTAGCGTGGTCAGATCCATGGTTTTGGGAATATTTCCGTGGATTCGGACATCTAACGTAAGATGCGGGGAGTATCTTGCGCTGAACTATGCCTCAGAAGCGCCATAACGATCCTTAAGATGCCAACTAAAGCCAAAACCACCATGTGGGTACCATCACAAGTGATGGTATTTATATGGACGCAATTATTTACACATCAACAGATATGCAACACTACAAACCGGCACTTCAACACATTACCGACTTACAAAGATGCACATTTACAACTCGCTACATTACACATTTAAGCAAATACATTTTGCACATCTACATTCTCACAATTTACCATATTGCTTTCATACACACTTACACGTAGTACTGCTTACAAGCCTTCATTTTTACAGAAAGGCATTGCAGCAATTTTACATATTTACATGAGGCATCGAAATGCTGGTCATCACCTTGATCAATCAAAAAGGCGGCGCAGGAAAATCGACGATTGCGCGCGGTCTGCTGAGCGCGGCGAGCGCGGCAGGAATTTCTTGCGGGTTTCTGGATACAGATAAGACCGAAAATCTTGTGCAGTGGGCAGGGCGCGCGACTGTCGCTGGCAACTGGAGCGATAAAGTCGAAGCTTTCAAAACGCTTAACCCGCAAGAAGCCCGCGAAATGGTTCTGGATTTGGAAGACGAAGGCGATCTGGACCTTTTCATCGTCGATACCCCGGGCGACGCAAACGAGCTGCATGATCAATTGGCCACTGTGTCCGATTTGATTCTGTGCCCCATTCAGCCATCCACCAGCGATCTTTCTACTGCCGTCGGTACGGCAAATTGGATGTACCGGATGCGGGCGAGGGTAGAGGACCCGACTGCGCTTCCACCGTTCCGGGCGGCGATTAACCGCGTTGGTTCAAAACCGACGAAAACAGAATCTGGGGTGATGTTACATGCGCGGGCGAACAAGCTGGTCGGCGACGGTAAATCCCCGCCCGTCGAAAAGCTTAAGTTTGTGCCGCGCTACGTGCAGCAGCGCGACGCATATCGCCGGATGGACGAAGAAGGCCTGCTAGACCGCATGATCCAGACCGAGAAAACGCGTAAAGAAAGATATTTTAAGAACCCCAAGCACTTGCAAGATGCCTTGGACGAGATGACCGAGTTTTTGGATCTTTGTCTTGAGATAGCGGAGGCGAACAATGGTTAAACGTAAAAGAGTTCCACTGCAGCTTAAGGGAACCGATGAGCAATATTTTCGCACCAAAGAGATTATTGGCAAGCCCGGCCCTGTAGAAGAGGGCAGGGCGGTTGAACCTGAACAACCCGTTGAGAAACAAACACCGGCCAAGGCTGAGCCGGCAAAGAAACAAGAACCGGTCAAGCGCGCTGCCCCTTCAAAACCCGCGCGACCCAAGCCCCGCGTAAAAACTGAGCAGGATGAAGATCCTTCAAAGGGTGAAATTGTCAGCCGGATTATCCACTTGGGTGTGCCACTGACCAAACGCCTACATGATACGGCCGAGAAATTTGGTGTCCCAATTGATGATCTTTTGTATGCCGCCCGAAAAAAGACGATCGCAAATTTCCGCCGGCGTATTACAGTGACCAAGAAGCCCACCGTTGATGAGTTTGAAAAAGGGGGGGAAACCTTGAGGGTCGCTGTGTCGCTCTCTCAAGACGAGATGGACCGCCTGCGCAACTGGTATGATCCGCTTGATATCGGATTGGCAACCAAAGTCGTATCGCCATTGATGACAGCCTCTTTCCGGGCCGAAGTCAAAGTCATCTGTGATGGGGCGGATGCCGATTAGCTTTCTTAGCCCTGTGGTTCAGTCAGTCTGGATGGATTCGCTTGCTTGGCTATGTGCAGCCTTATTTCATTGCATATCTATGAGATATCAAAGGCGGATAAGCCTAAATCTGTAGAGTGTTATATATGTGTTATAAAGGGTGTTAGGGCTCTGAATTGGTATGGTAACTAATTGAGATCAAATACCTATTCAAAACATGGCGTGTGTGAAGTCACGATTATATGTGTGTGAACTCACAAAACTACGTGTGCGGAGTCACGACGGGACCCAATGTGTGGGTGAAATCACGAAAAACCTTGACCCCGTGTGTGAAATCACGAAATCTGTGACTCGATTCGACTCTTTCTATTGGTAACACGATTCTTAGCAGGGTGTGTGTGAAATCACGAAAGTGTAGGGATTTGTGTGTAAAAACACGAAAAGGGAAATAGTGTGGGTGAAATCACGAAAGAAATCAGATCACCGCTTTTGCCAGATCGGCAGGAGCAGGGGGACTTCTTTGTCTGCGATATTTTTGATGCGGCTCCCAAGGGCGACATGGCATCGATGGCGCATCCTATTTTTTCTCTCTCTACAAAACCTGACCACCGCGTTCGCAGATATGAAGATGAGACAGGAAAGAACTATCTTGAAGTAAAACCCTCGAGCGAGGGTGTGGCGACGATCCATGACAGGGATGTCCTGATTTACTGTATCAGCCAGATTATGGCGGCCCTTAACGAGGGCAGGCAGGTGTCGCGGACCGTACGATTGCGTGCGTTTGACCTGTTAAAGGCGACAAACCGCGTCACGGATGGGCGCGGCTATGATGCTTTGAAAAGCGCGCTTACCCGCCTGCAAGGGACGCAGATCGAAACGAATATTGTCACCGGTGGCACGGAACAGATGGACCTGTTCAGTATCATCGACCGCGCCCGCATCGTGCGCCAGACCCGCGATGGCCGCATGCAAGAGATCGAAGTGCAATTATCCGATTGGGTTTTCAACGCGATCCAGGCCCAAGAGGTGCTGACCCTTCACCGGAATTATTTCCGCCTGAGGAAACCGCTTGAAAGACGTATCTATGAAATTGCGCGCAAGCATTGCGGGCGTCAGAAATCTTGGCGTGTATCTTTGGAAGTGTTGCAGCGGAAATGTGGGTCGACCTCTACGAGCCGCGAGTTCAAACGTCTTGTGGGCAGCATTGTTGCCCAAGACGAAAGCCATGATCACATGCCAGACTATGCGGTACGTCTGGATGGGAATTTCATGGTTTTCCAAAACCGGGGAACCATGGTTAAAGAGGGGCCGGTCAATGACGAAATCAGCAGCATCAAATTGTCGCCTCAGGCGTATGAAGCCGCGCGTGAGGCCGCACCAGGGTGGGATGTCTACCACCTAGAGCAGGAGTGGCGCACTTGGATGGATGACGGGGGCTTGGATGCGCCCAAGATCCCAGACAAAGCATTTGTCGGCTTCAGTCGGAAGTGGTTTGAAAAGCGCGGGCGTCCGTAGGTTGATGTTTCCGGGAACGCGCTGCGGGTACCCCCTTTGACAGAATGGCCAGTAGTGTGCTTAACTGTCCGCAGTCCATGGACAAGGGACGCATAAAGGTACCATATGAAAAGCCAGGACATTGTCATACTGCTCAAGCTCGTGAGCCTTGAAGAACAAGAACGCGCTTCCAACCACAACAGCCCGCCTTCGCGCGAAGACCCGTATTCTGTTCGCAGCCTCGAGGCGTCCCTTGGTATCAGCAAGTCCGAGGTGAATGCCTCGATCAACCGCAGCTGCTCATCCGGGCTTGCCCTCAAAGGCGGTCCAGACGGACATGCCAAACCAAATCGCCGCGACCTGTACAACTTTATCATACATGGTCTGAAATTTGTGTTTCCAGCCAAGCCCGGCGCGATGATAAGAGGTATCCCAACCGCCTTTTCAGCCCCGATGCTTGAGCCGTATTTGGTGGCGGGTGGCAGCTATATTTACGTATGGCCATATGCCTATGGCACGGAAATGGGACAAGCCGTTGACCCCCTTTTCAAATCCGTACCGGATGCTGTTCAAGAAGATGAGAAACTTTACGAATACCTCGCACTCATTGATGCGATACGATTGGGCCGCCAACGGGAAGCCAAGCTTGCATCTGACCGTCTATCAGAAAAGTTATTGAGCAGATGACAACCGTTCACGGGCAATTGCGAAACATGCTTGAAACGGTCGCTGCGGCGCTTGGTCCCGAACTGCGAAAACGTTTTGTTTTTGTTGGCGGATGCACAACAGCGCTGTTTATCACAGACACCATAACCCTTGAGGATGTTCGGGCCACGGATGACGTGGATCTTATCATTGATCTGGCCGGTTATGCGGAGTGGGCGCAATTGCAGATGCAGTTGCGCAAAAAGGGGTTTTCAGAAACCCACGAGGACAATGTGATTTGCCGGATGCGCCTGGGCGAGCTGAAGGTCGACTTTATGCCTGACGACGAAAAAATACTGGGGTTCAGCAACCGGTGGTATGCGAAAGGTATCGAGACAGCAGTTGCGTACCCTCTGACAGATCAGCTGGAAATCAAACACCTCGTGCCAGAACTATTTCTCGCCACAAAGCTCGAAGCATTCCTGGGGCGCGGGGATGACGACCTGCTGATGAGCCGCGATATCGAGGATATTCTGCTGGTCGTGGACGGGCGCGAGGCGTTGGTGGAGGATGTGAAGAATGCTGATGCAGACATCCGTTCTTTTATCGCCGAACAATGCCAGGCGCTGCAGCGACATTGGGATTTTGATGGTTTCGTCGCGGGAAACATAAGAGGGCCAGAGGGGCGAGCCGATATCGTTCGGAAACGTTTTGCGGCTTTGGCCGCGGCCGATGATGGGCATATGTGAAGTGGGTGTTGAGATAAGCTGGCGCAGTATTAGGGGCGAGGGCACAGACACCAATCAGGATTACTGTGGCATCGGCCTGCGGGATGATACGGTGCTGTGCATTGTGCTAGACGGGGCAAGCGCAAAACCGCAAAGCGGTGAGCTGGCACAGTTGATCGCGCGCGATTTGGTCGATTGGTTCACATCTGCGAAAACACGTGTATCCGCCAATGACATCGTCGATCAGCTGCGACAGATTCATACCAAACGCTCGAGGGCACTGCGATGGGCGTCGGCAAGCTATCTTGTGGCGCTGATCGAGCCCAAACGCCAGATAGAAATTCTTTACGCTGGTGACTGTCTGATCGGACGTTTCCGTACACATGCCGCGATAGAGTGGCTGATAAAACCACACACATTGGCCAACGCGATCAAGGATGTGCCCCTAGATGAGATCATAGGCTCACCGCTAAGAAATAGGCTGACACGCAGTTTTCGGGCTACGGAATTCATTGCCCCTGATATATCGACCCTTCAGGGTGAGGGCACCGCGCCGCTTGTTGTCGCCACGGATGGCTTTTGGGCCGGAATGGACGATGATGCACAACGCCGTTTCTTGGAAGGCGCGGATATGCCGCCAAACGGCATTGTGGACGATTGCAGCATCCTCATGATCCGTCGGCTTGTGTCAGACAAACACGCTCAGATCATGCCAAGCGCTGCTGAAAACCTCTA
The DNA here is from genome assembly GCF_964021855.1 of uncultured Sulfitobacter sp. NCBI lineage: Bacteria > Pseudomonadati > Pseudomonadota > Alphaproteobacteria > Rhodobacterales > Roseobacteraceae > Sulfitobacter > uncultured Sulfitobacter sp. The sequence goes on along the minus strand of NZ_CAXHZD010000006.1, from coordinate 1,389 downwards.
TCTTGTCAGATCTGGTTGACGGGCAGGGGCCAGCGCACCCCGCCCGCCGTCCTCAGCCTTAGGCGTTTTCTGGCGCTTTTGCTGAATCATTCACTGTTTTATCTGCAAGTTTGGTAAGATCCTCGTCGGTCTTCCATTCTTGCTGCAATGTTTCATTCAGCAGCTTGGCCGCGTCCTTCATGCCCAGCTCTTTCGCCCAGCGATGCAGGGTACCGTAGCGGGTTATTTCATAATGCTCGACAGCCTGAGCTGAGGAGATCAAGCCAGCATCAAGGGCCGGAGAGCCTTTGAATTCGTCCATGATTTCTTCTGCTTCGGCGATAATGCCTTCGATGGCGTCGCAGGTCTTGCCACGGGCGGTCTTGCCCATGCTTTCAAAGACCTTTTGCAGCCGTTCGATCTGCTCTTCTGTCTCGCTGTGGTGCTTCTCAAAAGCCTGGGCCAGCTTTTCGTTTGTCGCCGCGCGCTTCATCTTGGGCAATGCCTTTAGAATTTTGCGCTCGGCATAGTAAATGTCTTTCAGGGTATCTAGAAAAAGGTCTTCAAGCGTCTTCGTTTTGGCCATCGTTACGTCCTCTTTACTGATAAGAAAAATGTGGGTCACGACACTGCTGTATCGTGACGGATGAACGTTGGATTTCACAAACGGTTCCCACGGCTCATTATGCTTTTTACAAGCTCGGCGGCTTTCCGCGCTATCGGGTCTCCGCTGCCGTGGGGCGGTGACAATTATCGTCTGTTAAACTTCACAGGTACGGTGATCGTAAGCGATGCGTCAGGCGGGGGAGGGGGAACAGGGGATGCGCGCCGGACAAGGCTGACCGCGGCCTGATCGATCGCTTGATTGCCGGACGACCGGGCAAGCCGGACGGACAAAACCGTTCCGGCAGCATCCAGTCGAAAGGTAACATAGGCCACGCCTCTTTCGCCCTTAGAGCGGGGCTTGCGACGCTCTAGATGTGCCAAAAGACGGGATTGCCATTTTGCGGGGCTTATTGTGCGCCCGCTGCCGCGCGCAGATTGTGTTGCGGCGTTGCGTGCGGATTTCTGCGCTTGCTGGTTTTGCGCCTTAACCATTGATTGAGAGGCCGCTGATTTCTTTTGCGGACTGGGTTGTGGCGCGGGTTTGGGTCTCGCGGGACGAGGGAGCACGACATCCTTCACCGGTTTGGACCGTATCTTTGGCCTGACCGATGACGTCATCAGTGTTACTTCGGGGTTCGGGATCACCTCTTCGGTATTCAGGTCTTCTGTTGTCTGGCTGGGTTCGGTCACCTCAGGTGTCGGCGTGTCGGAGACTTCCTCTTCCGGCGGCTCCGGGGCAGGGGCCTTCACCTCCTGTGCGGGCGTACTGGCTTGTGTGTCTTGTTGGTCGACCGAAACTTCGGT
>NZ_CAXHZD010000005.1:0-193732 GCF_964021855.1 uncultured Sulfitobacter sp. | reverse complement strand
TGAGACGTTTTGAGCGAGACATGCGAAGAAAGACCCCCTATTTCCTGCCACCTTCCACCAAGGCTGCCCCCACCTTACGATAATATACCAAGCTGTCAATTCTATACTTACGTAGCATTCAGGCTCAGGCAGCCTTGGTGTCCGCTTCACGCCGCGGCCCGCAGGGACGCGGCTCTGCCGCCCTCACCACCAGCACAGCCTCCAGCTTCAAAGGCCCCTTCTCCAGCACCGCCCGAGGGTCTGGACGAACACGCATGTGTTCGGACGGAACCGCGGGCGGGCGCAAACCCCACCGACGGGGCGGACAGGCAGGGTCAAGGAGGGCCAGATTTGGCTCCGCCAAATCTCTGCCGCAAAAACCGGGAGGCCCTGGCCGACAGGTTTTTGTGGATGGCCCCCTTGAGGCTGACTGGCCGGTCTGTCGCGGCCTGACCCTTCCGGTCAGCGATCTTCCTTTGATCGCGCCGCGACCGGCAGCAAGGCGAGGTCGCTGGCGGCAATCACCGCAGCCAGTGGCGGCATCCCTGGAACAGGGACAGGGCCGCCCCGGGGGGCGGCCCATCCTCGTCAGGGGATTTAATCCTGGGGATCCTTCGCGCTCGGTGGGAACATCACCAGCTCCGAGACCGAGACCGGGAAGTCGAGCTTGAGGCTGAAGAACTCCGATCCATCCCCGTTGCGGGTGTTGCGGAACATCGCACCCACGCGCTGAAAACGGGTGCGCTCTTGGCCATCGGTATCGGTGAACTTGACGGGGACGGTGGCGACGTAGTGGTTGGTCATTTGGGTCTCTCCTTGTTGCGATGGGGATCACCCGGCACGGGGGCAGGAGGGCCGGTCGCAAACGCAAATGCGGAGGGTCCGCGGCTAGCCGTGGAAGCCGTATTTGTGCTTGCCGAAGCGTGAGCTGAGGGCACGATTGGGCCGACCCCGTGCGATCCACATCTATGAGCAAAAAGGAGTGATCCGGATGACCCTTGCCATCACGCAGCCGCCACCATCCGCGTCCGCGTCTCGCCGAGCCTGGCCGGGGTGCTGACGGAGCCCGCCCGCGTGGATGCGATGTTCCGAAACACGCCCCGAGGGACGTGCAGGTCTTCAGCCTCATGTGCGACGTCTCGACCCCTCGTGTCTTGCGCTGCTGACGATGTGCGTGAGGTGCGCACCATCCCCAGCCCGTACCGATGCGGATGGGCCGCACTCTGACGGACTGGGTAGAGGGATAACGGTGCTGGCCGCCGCAGACTGCCGATCGCGCATGACCGATCGCACGCGCCATGAGACATGACGAAAGGGCCGCGCCAAGCGCGACCCCCTCTCTTCAATCCTGCGCAGTCTTCTTCGCCGGGTCAGCAACCCGCATGACCGTCAGGCCTTTCGCTTCCGCCTTCTGCCCGAGGTTCAGCGCGACCCCGTTGCCGCCGAAGAGGACAACCCCCGTCGCCGCGAACTTGTCGTCCAGCATTTCGTCGTTGCACTTGAACGGTGCCGCCCGCCCGTGCGCGGACCAGCGCGGATCGAAGCGCGCTTGTGCTATCCCGCGTGCCCGGGCCCACCGAGCCGCAATCATCTCCGCCCCGTGCTTGCCACCCTTGTGGCAGAGGAAGATCTCCTGGTTGCGGTTCTGCTTGATCCGCTCGCGAACCTTGTCGAGCGTGTTGAAGATCACATCGACATCGGTCCAGTCGGTGGCGCCCGAGACGATCAGTGGAACCCCCTCGACTTTCGACTTCTCGGCGGTTTCACGGTCGTGCTGCTCGAGGAGCTGCCGCGCCTCGAAGACCGCACCGGTCTCTTGCGCCCGGACGCTTGCGCGCGACCCGGCTGCCGGGATGAAGGCGTGGCCCGTCTCGATCTCGTAGCATTCCGCCGCTGCCTCGCTCATCACCTCGATGGCGCCGACAATCTCGCGCAGCTGCACAAAGCGCGCCTGCGCCTCTTCGAGCGCGGTCTCAGCGATCTCCGATCCGTCGTGAGATTTTGCCAGCGCGCCGATCTTGTCGGCGGTGCGGTCGACCTCCTTGCCAAGCGCCACCTTGCGGCGCTGCAGGATCGTGGCGAGCCCATGGGCCAGCGGTTCGATCTCTGCTTCAAGCCCGGTCCCGCGCAGCTGACCGAGCAAAGCCTCGAAGCTCTCGCGGATGATGTGGTCGGTCAGGACGTGATCCTCCGGGATCGGCAGCTGCGCGTCCCTCTCGGTCAGTCCGAAAAGTTCGATCGTCTCGTAGGTGTTTGCGGTGTCGTAAGCCATGTCTGGTCTCCAGTGTTCGGTTCCAAGGCCACCACGTGAGTGTGGGGGCATGGCCGAATGCCTGGTTTCCGAATCTGCCCGGGTCAGGGACGGCGCAGCCGCCGGCTTGCCGGGCGCAAAAGTTTTCCGCGCGCAACACCCGAGACACGCGCGCCCTCACGCACGGGACCGCGCCGCACCACAAGCGGCGCCCTCGCCGAAAAGTTTTGCGATCCTTGACGCGGGCTGATTTGGGGGCCATCCGGAGGATATGCTTCCGCACTCATGTGTGTGTGTTTTGACGGTAGGTTTGCCCGACACGAGCAGGCAAACGGCCTGACCGGACGCGGGAGACGGATGAAGCGGCGGGATCGTTTTGCCCCGCAAAACAGACCAGAGCGCAATCCGGCGGAGCGGCCGGGGAGGGACGTGCTCGCGAGGCGGGCAAACCGGAATGCCAGGCGCGACGCCGCGGTGAGGCCGCATGGCCGAATGCGCGACGGACCGAAGGGCCGTTCTCCCCTGCGACACGCGAAGCCGAGCGGGGGAGGCCGCAAGGCAAGCATCCAAGTCGATGCTCGAGAGCACAAAACCGACACACTCTGCTTCCAAACAGCGCAAATTGTCTGGTCTGCTGAGGGGTTCGAATGTATAAAAGACCTTAGTATCATTGAAAATGATCATTCAGAAAGAGCAACTCGACCTTGGCTTCCGCCCAACAACTCATCGGTCTCGTCAAGAGCCATGCAGAAGGGGACGCTGATCGTTTTTACGATCTGGCGATGCAACTCTCTGCGGCTGAAGAGCAGAAGGGACATACCCGTCTGGCTGAACAGTTGCGACAATGGGCCGAAGCGGGACAGAAGCCGCCTTCGAAGCGAACCCCTGCGATCACTCCTATCGCAACACCCCGCGGTGATCTGGCGGAGTTCCTTGCCGCGTCCTATCCGACCGAGCGCCTCATCGATGTCATCTTGCCAGACAGGATTGAGAGCGAACTCGCGCATCTCGTTGTAGAGACACGAATGCGCGAAAAGCTCGAGGCGAAAGGGTTGAAGCCACGGCGGCGCGTTCTCCTCTCCGGTCCTCCCGGAACCGGCAAGACCCTGAGTGCTTCAGCGCTTGCCGGTGAGCTGCAATACCCTCTCTTTTCGGTCATGCTCCACGGACTGATCACAAAATTCATGGGTGAAACAGCGCAGAAGCTGAAGATGATATTCGATGCCGTCAAGACGACGCGCGGTATCTATCTCTTCGACGAAATCGACGCTTTGGCCGCGGCCCGGGGCGGTGAGAACGATGTCGGTGAGGCCCGGCGGGTTCTGAACTCGTTCCTGCAATTCCTGGATGAGGATACCGGGCCTTCGATCGTCATTGCCACTACAAACCTGCCGGGAATTCTTGACCGCGCTGTGCTGCGCCGCTTTGATCTTGTTTTGCCATATGTCATGCCCGATGGCCCTGCCATTCGGCAGGCGCTCGAACGCCGTTTGATCGGCTTCTCACTCGCTCGCATGGGATGGAAACGGGTTATAGACGTTGCCACAGGCCTCTCAACGGCCGATGTTGTGGCAGCGGCGGAAGATGCCGCTCGACGTGCTGTTCTGAATGATACCGACAAGATTGCGACACAGGATTTGCTTGATGCCCTCGAACGCCGACGGTCGCTCCAAGAACTAGGGACCGATGACAATGGCACGAGACCTTCGGCACTTCCACCTTCGCAATCTCGGACAACCTCGCCCGTTCCAAGCAAAGGGCGGGGGCGGGTCCAAAAGACCAAGTGATGTCCCCAATCGCGCGGCGCACGCCCAAGCATTGCTTCAGGCCATCGACGCGCTGCCAGATATTCCAGCAGCCGAACTTCCCGGCGTCTATCTGGAAGTACGCTCGCGTATCGACGAGCGCCTGAAGAAAGGCAGCCTCGACGCTAGTGGCCTGACTCTCCTTCGCGTCGCCGAGACCCCTGATCCCGGTGGCACCGAAGAGCGCGCGACGGTGTTTGCGACAGCCAGGGGTATTGAAAAGCTGCGCAAGAAGGTCGAGCAGTTTCGGACGGAAGACACACCCGACCGGGAAAAGGATGGTGAATTCATCCCAGGCCGTCCGAAGAACGCGGATCTAGTGCAGAGCGTCGCTGCCATCACGGAAGCGGGATTGCGTGCCCTCTGGCGCAGCCCGCCGGGCAAGTTTCCCGCGGCGGATATTGCGGCAGTCTGGGAGGTTTGGCTCGAGCCCCAAATGACCGAGGCCTTCGTTGCAGCAGCGCCTAACTATGGTGTGACTGTGGGAGCAGATCGGCTGGAGTTTCCCGAAGATACAGTGGTGGTCGTCCAGGCCGATCGCAATCAGCTTGCCCAAGCCGTCCGGCGACTGGGTGGCGTACGCGCACTTGCCGCTCCGACAATCACTGCAGATTTCTTTGACGGCTTGCCGGTGGCCGAACAGGCACAGTGGGTCGATGAACTTTCAGGCCGGACCACCTATTCGGATCACCCCAATGCTGGCTACGTTACGCTCCTGGATACTGGTGTCAGTCGGGCGCATCCTCTGATTCAGCCGGCGCTTAGCGTGGATGATCGACATGCCGCAAATCCGGCTTGGGGATTGGAGGATGTGAAGGGCCATGGAACGCAGATGGGAGGACTCGCGCTCTTTGGCGATCTGACGCAAAAACTTCATCAGGCGAACCCAGTTATGGTCATGAACCGTCTGGAATCCGTCAAACTCCTGCCAGATGCCAGTATGAACCCGCATCATCTCCTAGGCGCGGTGACCAGGCAGGCGATCAATGCGGTCGAACAGGTTGGTCCCCGACGCCGTACTTTCACCATGACGACGACGACGGGTGAGGACACGCCGCACGACGGTGCCCCGACCTCGTGGTCGACGGAAGTCGATCAGCTTGCCGCCGGTGTTTCAGGTGGACTCAGACAGCAGCGCCTGGTGCTGGTTTCGGCAGGGAATACCGACAACTTCACCTTTGGTGCCGGAAACTACCTTGACCGATGCGATCACGAAGACAACGAGATCGAGTCGCCTGCCCAAGCGTGGAATGTTTTGTCTGTTGGAGCCTTTACCGAGAAGACTGTACTACCAAACGGAGAGCCAGCCCAAGCGCTTGCACCATTCGGCGATCTATCGCCAGCTTCGAGAACTGCATCGTGGTCGTCCCATTGGCCGAACAAGCCGGACGTTGTCCTTGAGGGCGGAAACTGGGCGCTAAGTGCCATGCCTCCGCCAATGCGGCACGGATGGTTATCGCTCCTTTCAACGCACCATAATTATCCGGTCCGATCTTTCACATTCACCTTCGACACCAGCGCTGCGACAGCGCTTGCAGCGAAGGATGTAACGGAACTCTGGTCGGATTATCCGACACTTTGGCCCGAGACAGTCCGTGGTCTCTATGTGTCTTCCGCGCGTTGGACTCAGCAGATGCGAGCACATTTGCCGGCCCAAGCGAACAAAGGTCATTACATGCCGCTTTTTCAGCGCTATGGATTTGGCGTTCCGGACATGGCCCGTGCCCGCCGCAGCGCGTCGAACGCGCTGACACTCATCGTGGAAGACACGATTACACCCTACGGAATCTCCGAAAAGACCGGCGGTGATGTCCACAATGAGTTGAAGCTCTTCGCCCTACCCTGGCCCGTTGAGGCTTTGCGCGCGCTCGGCAATGCCGACGTTACCTTGCGGGTGGCGCTAAGCAGCTTTATTGCTCCAAACCCGTCAGAAGCCTCACGCGGCGTTCGTTATCGCTACGCATCCCACAATCTGCGGTTCCAACTCAATCGCGCCGGCGAGAACGAAGCCCAATTCCTGGCTCGGATCAGCAAGGCGGCCGAACAGCCCGACGGTCCCGCAAACGACGAGGATGATCTTTGGGACTACGGTAGCAATCGGCGCCATGTCGGATCGCTGCACATCGATCAACTGACTTGCAAGGCATCAGACCTCGCAAGGCGAAACTTGTTGGCTGTTCACCCAGTCACCGGTTGGTGGAAGTCGAAAAAGCTTCTCGCTGAGAGTTTGCCTTCCGTACGCTACGCACTGATTGTGGAAATCGACGCAGCAGAGTTGGACACCGAGCTCTACGCCGAGGTTCAAGTTGCTGTTGACGCATTGATTGCCGCTCAAGCAGTTGTACAAGTCTGACTTTAATCGAAACTCCGCGCGGCACTTCCGATCTAGCAGTCTCATCTACACCGGAACGCCATATGAAGTGGCAGTTCGATCGCTCTATTGAAGCAAGCACAGCAAAAGGGGAACCGTGAACCCACGGCTCCCCTCGCTGTTCAGGTCATTTATCCTCATGCCAAGGTCACGCGACCAGCGACAGCCCCGCGCCCGCGTCCTGCGGTTGCTCACCGCTGTCGATGAACGGGATGATCGAGAAAGTCTGCCCGCCGCGCTGTTCTTCGTTCTGCACGGCGTTCACGCGCAGGTCGCCGTCGGGCGTGTTGATCAGCAGCGACAGGTAGTCATTGCCAGTGCGGCTGCTTCTCGCCATCCAGGCTGAGCCGACGCGGATTGGCGTGCCCCGGGGCGAGCTGACCTCGATCCGGTAGTCGGGGTGGGTCTCCTCGGTCTTGTAGCTGTTTTCGATCAGCATGAACTCCAGATCGAACATCATGTTGGCGATGTAGCCAGTGAAAGCGTTGTCGGCGTCCATGGCGGTGAGCTCGCCGGAGATCGAGCCGGATTTCATCAGGCCGTTCGAGACAAGCGGGATGATCTCGAATTCACCACTCTGGGCCGCGCGCGCTTCCTTCGTCTGCACCGCGTTGACGCGGAACGGGCCGAGGCCGACATCGATCTGCATCGAGATGTAGGGATTGCCGCTGGTCGTGCCGGTCTCGTTCCAGGCCGTACCGATGCGCACCTTGCGGCCAGACTTGTTGACCGCCGTCACGTCGTAATCCGGGCTGCGTTCGGACATCTTGGCCCGCGCTTCCAGCTGGATGGCGATATCAAAGCGCGTCGAGTGGATCATGCCGGTGTACTCGGCGGCTGCGGTCTCGACATTGCGGGTGAGGGTTCCTGCGAACATGGGATATTTCCTTCTTGGATTGGCCGGTGCCTGACGTTCTTGCCAGCGCATCCGGGATTGCTTTCTCGACCCCTCCTGGGATCACAAATCAGAAAGCCAGCTTTCCTTTCATCCCCGCCCGTGGGTCAGGGCTGTCGTCCGAATGGGTGTGCCACCGCGCGCCCGGGTGCTGCGCCCCTCTCCTGTCCGTCTGATCTTGATTGGCGGCCCGGATTTTCCGCGGCGTCCTTCGATTGCGCGATGAAGAACTCCGCCTCTTTGCCGTTCAACCGGTGCCCGCTTCGGTCGGTCAGGCCGATGCAGCTATCATTCGGCACATAGGTGATGAGGTACTGACCGAGCCGGTCCTTGTGGACAACGTAACCGGTATTGGCCCAATGCACGGTCTGGCCAGAATCGACAGCGGCCTTGATTTCACGGAGTGTCATGGGATCCTCCTCAAGAAAAATGGTGGGGAAACCACGCAAGAAGCCCGGTCGTCCAACCGGGCTTCTGTGCGGCATTCATTTGGCGAAGAGCCGGGACCTATCAGGCACCTTGCGTGGCTTGTGTCGCGCGCGCCGCCATCCAATCTTTCAGGCCAAGAACCGTTCTTCCGGCGGCGACCTCGGAGGCCCAGGCAACCCTTGGGTCACCGCAGGGCTCATCGCCAAAATGCCGGTCGATGTGGCCATTGGCCATCCATGGCTCAGGCTGGATCCGTCGCAGCCAGTCGGCCATGCTCGGAATGCGGCCCTGGCAGTCTTCACGGATATGCTGCTCGCCGATCCAGCGCACGGGAATGTCCCGACCTGCGCTATTGGTCAGGGACAGGCCGAAGACACGTTCGGCCTCAAACAGGCCTTGGGCATGATGGCGCATGGCTCGGTGCGTGAAGAGCGCGAGGTGCTCTTTCGAGGCGTCAAACCAATCGTGCACAGACTGATAGTCAGACGGCACCCCGCCGAATTTCCGGGCAGAGCTTTCAGCATGATGAAGCGGATGGGCCATCTCAAAGCCCCTCGTCATAGCTGTGCGAGCATTCGACATAGCGGTCCGCGTGATCGAGGATGATGCTGTCGTTGCGCAAGTCCCAGGTCAGCGTGCCGAAGCCGCCCTCGTTGTTTTCGAACCCCGGGTGATGGTGATAGGCGAGCGACCAGGCGAAGTCGCCAACTTCTGTGGCAAGCGCCTCCGGCAGGTTGACCTCTGCAGGCTGCACCGTCACATCCTCGACATTGCCGGAGTCGCCATAGCCTTCATATTCGGCAGTGACCTCGCTGATGCCAAGCGCACGTAGTTGCGCGAGCAGCTCCGTTCGGGATGCCTTCAAGGTGGTTTCGCGCTCTGCACGCCACTGAGCCGCCATTGCGGCATAATCGATCTGGGGATTGGTCATGGGTTTGTCCTCTTGTCTGCAATTGGGGGGCCGGGCGTGGCATTGGCCCGCGCGCGCCCGGAACGCGCAGACCGGACAAATCCCGATCTGCGACGCCCGACCCAAAGCCCGCTTTGACTTTTCAGGCGGCTTGGTCCGCCGTGATAGCAGGCCCCTGCCCCACGATCCGGGCCAGAATTCCCCTCGTGTCGATCCCATCCCCATGCGGCAGGAACACCCGTAGCTGGAAGGCGATGATCTCGGTGAAGCAGCCGAGGGCCTTGAGGCCATCAATCATGCCCCTGTCCACGCCGCACAACTCAAGGCGCATCTCGCCTGCGACGCGGCGACGGGTCAAGGTGAGACCCCGGCCCAGATCGACCGGCGCAGTGGTGCCGAGGGCGGCGGTCAACATCTCCTGCGGCGTTTGCGGATTGGAGACGAGGAAGCGGGCGCGCAGCGCGGCCGCCCCTTCCTCGCTCAGCGTGCGCCCGATCATCGCGGTCGCCCCGTCGGGCGTGACCCGGTAGATGCGCTCATTGGTGGTCGGAATGTCCTTCCAGATCGGCAACAAGAGCCCGGTCAGCAGGTAGAGCTTGGTCGTGGTGGTTTTTGGCAGGGACGCAGCCTCGGCATCCCAAAGCCTTGCAAACTCGGGCCTTCCGATGTCTTCCCAGGCCGAGGACTCAAACCGTGCCTCTTCGAGGTAGCTCGACCCGTTTGGACGCACCGCCTTGCGCATCAGCGTAACGATGTCCTCGTCATACATCTGCATAGGGCGCGCCGAGATGAGCGCCGCGCGGCCGGAGGCGCGATTCACCATCGGTAGCTTGTCGGGGTTGCGCGATATGGCCTCTTCGGCCCCAAGGACGTGGACCGGGTCGGTGACCTCCAGCCCGATGATCCGCGTCACGGCGCCGGATTTCGGGCAGGTCCAGAGATCCTCCGTGGAGACCTGTTCGATCTTTTCGCCGCGCAGGGTTTCGACGCCGAGATCGAGTGTGCCCGCCGCGCGCGCCCGTTCAGTCTGATCGGCAATCCGGCGCATGAACTCGGCAAAGAGCGCGTTCTGCATGTGGATGGGCAGCGCCAGCACCCGGTTGAGAAACCGCTGGATCGGGGGAAGCTCCTCGAGAAGCACCCCGTCCTTGTCGATCAGCCGCAAGGCCGTCCAGTCGGTGAAGCTCTCGTAGCTCATCGCCTCGGCCCGCCCGGCAGCAAGATCGGCGAAATACCCGCGCAGCGCCGCTCGTGCGATCGGGCTTTCGAGATTGTCCTCCTCGCGGAACATGCCCTGCGAGCCGGTCTCGCGCTGGCCCTTCGTCAAGGCCCCCAGCTGGTCGAGGCGCTTGGCAATCGTCGAGGTGAAACGCTTCTCGCCATGCACATCGGAGGTGCAGACCCGGAAGAAGGGCGCGCTGACCTGGGCCGAGCGATGCGTGCGGCCGAGCCCCTGGATGGCCGCATCGGCGCGCCAGCCGGGCTCCAACAGGTAGTGCCGGCGCCGTTTCTGGTTCTTCGCCGTTTGCGCCGCGTGATAGGATCGGCCAGTACCGCCTGCATCGGAGAAGATCAGGATATCCTTTTCGCCGTCCATGAAGGCTTGGGTCTCGGACGAATTACTGCTGGCGGCGCGCTTTTCGATAAAGAGATGGCCATCCTCGGCCTTGAGGGGCCGGATGGACCGCCCCGTGACCTCTGCGACGGCCTCGTCGCCAAAAGCCCAGAGGATCTGATCGAGCGCCGAAGGGATCGGGGCCAGCGTCATCAACTCCATCATGGCCGCGTCGCGCAGGGCGAGCGCCTCGCGCGAGACGACCAGCGCGCCAGTCTCATCGCGGAGCGGCTCGGCCACCATGTTGCCGTCAATCTCCACGAGCTTTTGCGCGTGGATCGGGAAGGCCTGTTCGAGGTAGGCCAGTACGTAATCGCGCGGCGTCAAGGTACCCTCGACAAGTTCATCCTCGGGGTCCATCGTCTCAAGCCGGCGTTTCAGCAGACTCTCGCCCGTCGAGACCACCTGGATGACGCAAGCCTTGCTCGCCGCCAGATCGTCCTTGATTGCGCGGATGATGCTTTGAGCCTTCATGCCCATCAGGAGATGGTTGAAGAAGCGCTGTTTCGTGCTCTCGAAGCGGGACTTGGCCGAGGCGCGTGCGGCCGACGCATTGGTCTCGCCCGAGGCGTCGTTGACGCCGGTCGCCGTCAGCGCGGCTTCGAGATTGTGGTGGATGGTGCGAAACGCACCCGCATAGGCGTCGTAAATCTCGATCTGGGCCGGGGTGAGCGCGTGTTCGAGCACGTCATACTCCACGCCGTCGAAGCTGAGGGCGCGGGCCGTGTAGAGGCCGAGCGTCTTGAGATCGCGGGCGACCACCTCCATGGCGGCAACGCCGCCGGCTTCCATCGCCGACACAAAGCTCTCGCGGCTCGGGAAGGGATATTCGGGGCCCTGCCCCCAGAGCCCCAGCCGCGCGGCATAGGCGAGGTTGTGCACGCTCGTGGCACCCGTGGCCGAGATGTAGAAGACGCGGGCGCGGGGTGCTGCCAGTTGCAGACGCAGGCCCGCGAGGCCCTGCTGGGAGGGTTTGGCCCCCCTGCCCTGCTCGGACCCCGCCGCATTCTGCATGGCATGGGCCTCATCAAAAGCCAGCACGCCGTCGAACCCCTCGCCCATCCAGTCGAGGATCTGGCTCAGCCGCGTGGTGCCGCATTTGCCCGCGGAGCGCAGCGTGGCGTAGGTGACGAAGAGGATACCATCGCCCATCGGGATGGGCTGGTCCGGTTTCCATTTGGAGAGCGGCTGGATGTCGGCGGGCGAGCCGCCCAGATCGGCCCAGTCGCGGATCGCGTCCTCGATAAGCGTGGCGGACTTGGAGACCCAGATCGCCTTCCTGCGCCCGGCCAGCCAGTTGACGAGGATGAGCCCTGCGCATTCGCGCCCCTTGCCGCAGCCGGTGCCGTCGCCGAGGAAATAGCCGAGGCGATAGGCACGTGCGTCTGGATCATCATCGGCGCGCGTCAGCTTGGTCTGGTCCTCGTCGATGGTAAACCGACCGGGCAGATCACGCCCATGGGCATCATGCGCCATGATGATGGTCTCGAGCTGCGCCTCGGAGAGGTCTCCCTCCTCGATCAGCCTGGCAGGCAGGCGCAATTCCGCACTGGCCGCGCCAGAAGGCACGGGCGGCGCCACGGAAGCCATGGCGATGCTTTCGACCAAGGGCGTGGGATGTTCCTGCGCACCAGCGATCTCGATCCGCTGAGGGCGATAGCGCGCATAGATATCCGAGACGGGCGTGTTGTCGCGCGCGGCCTCAAGGCTTGTGAAAGTGAGCGGTATGGCGGCGTTGGTCTGAGCGTTGGACGCCACAACTCTAGCAACTGGTCGCTTGCGCGTGACAGGTACTGGACCGACCGATCGCGCATGAGGGTTTTTCGCCGCCTGTTGTACGGGGCGCGCCTCGGGCCGGGTTGCGGCCACGGCGTCGGCAAAAGGAAGGGCTTCATCCAAGTCCCTGACGCTGGCGCGGATCATCTCTCCGTCCTCCTGCACCTTGTCGAAGACCATCAGCTGGGTTTCCACAGAGGTGCCGAGCTTGCGGTAAACCTGTCCCGGCATCGTGAGGGCCAAGCGCGGCGTCAGGAGACCGCAAGCGCGGGACCAATGCGCGGCATCGCGTTCGGGCGTGAATCCCGGCGGCATGATCGCCACAAGCCGCCCGCAGGGTGCCAGGCGCTTTGCAGCCGCGATGAGATGCTTGGCGGCGATATGCTTGTCTCGAGAGCGATCGACCGAGGAGGCGAAGGGCGGATTCATCACCACGACGTCGGGTAGAACCGGCGTCTGCAGCAGATCATCGATATGCTCGCCGTCATGGCCTGTGACCTCGCCACCGAAAACCGCGCGCAGGAGGTGCTGGCGAAAGGGGTCGATTTCATTGAGCACAAGCGTGGCACTGGCCCGGGCAGCGAAAGCAGCGAGGGCACCGGTGCCCGCCGAGGGCTCCAGAACGGTCTCGCCCTTGCGAATGGCTGCCGCCCGCAAGACCAGCGCCGCGAATGGCAGCGGCGTGGAAAACTGCTGCAGCCGGATCTGCTGCTCTGACCGACGCGTTTCCGTCAGCAGCCGTGAGGCAAGCAGCTTTGCAGCGGCGATGTCACCTGTTGCACCGTCCCCACGCAACAGCACCTGAATGGCCGCGGCTTGCATCAGGTCATAGGCCATCCGCCAGTCCCAAGCACCGCTGGCATCGCTGCCATGGAACGTCTCGCGCATGATACGCGCGAGCGCTGAACTGCGCAGGGGCTGGTTGTCGACCTCCGCGCCGATCTGCGCGAGGGCAGAGGTGAGGTTAGCGTCGGATTCAACAGGATTGGGGAGCGCTGAGAGAGGCTTGGACATGGGAAATTCCTTTGGATCAGGGTCTGAGTTCCAAAGGACAAAAAGCCCGCTCTACACTTTGAAGGCGTAGAGCGGGCAATTTCTTAGCGGGGGGCCTGCACCCTGATCATGGCCACTGCTGCGCAGCATGAAGAACGCGCAAAATGGTCACCATCTCAGGGCTTTCAGCATAAACCACGATGTAGTTCGGCCGAACAACCATCTCCCTAGTCCCGTCCACACGGCCCGCGCGGTACATCTGAGGGCGTTCTGAAAGAAGGGACGTCTTGTGTTCAATCTCGTCTTTGAGAACTTGGGCGGCATCCGGGTTGTCGTCAGAGATGTAGTCAATAATTGCCAGCAAGTCGGCTATGGCCGTGGCTTTCCATTCAAGATTTGGCAAGGCGCTTCCCGTCAATCAATGCCTGGGCGTCTTGCATCGCCTTGGCATGGGGCGTTGTGGGCCTTGGATCGTCCAGCGCTTCCTGTACCTTCGCCCTGAACCAGGCGTCATAGGCATCCGGATCAGCGGTCAATCCGGCAGGCAAGCCGCCTTCTGCGGCTACGCGGGTCAAAAGAATACGCACCGCGTCGGAGAGCGTCAGACCGACGCCCGCAAGTGCGTCCGAAGCCTGTGCTTTCAGCTGATCGTCAACACGGACATGAAGCATGGATGTTTGGGCAGGCATGGATGGTCCTCCAGTTGATGGGAGTGATGTATCTCATTTGAGATACGAATTCAAGTCGGCAGTATGTGCGCGCGTAGTCCCGTGGTGTTGTCTCAGCGGGAAACTCAGCCGCCCTGTCCCGCCAGGAACTCCGCCAGCACAGGACTTGCCGCGCCCTTCGCGGAGCTAAGCAGCTCCGAGCCCGCAAGCGAGGCCTTCGACAGGCGTACGAGCCCACCGGTTTCCTCGATGCGGTAGCAGCGGCGTTTTTGCCGCCCCCGCCTGTAGTGGGTCGCGGTGACGATCTGGCAGGAGCTGCCATCGGTGAGCGTCACCGGTGCTGCGAGCTTGATCTTGTCGCCTTCCTCGTAGTCCGGGATCGCAGACCAATCCCGGCAGCGCTGGCGCCAGGCATGGGCGTAGCTGTCGGGGTCTTTCAGATGGGAGAGGAGCTCGATCAACCCAAGGGGAGCGCGCGACTCGTTCGGGCCAGCGCTTTCCTCCATGTCCTTGTAGCCCCAGCACCCATCGTCATACCGGGTGAGGAAAACGGCACCGAACGTGATCGAGCCGTCAGGATCGGTGACATAGGTCGCGTCCTCGATGGGGGTGCCGTCAAGATTGGTGACCTTTGCCGCGGCATACCAGGTGGAGCCGACCTTGCAGGCTTTCACCAGTTCGGTTTTGCGCGTATCGGTCTCGAAGGTGCAGAGCCGTGTGATCTCCGCTTTCTCATCTGTGTAGGTTTTGACGCGGCGGTCGGTATAGAACAGCCAGCCCACTATGCCACCCTCCGATCATCGAGCTCCATCAGCGCATCGAGCGGTACGCGATAGGGCTGCATTGCATCGAAATCCTCGCAATTGCCGCAGTTCTGCACGATTGCGAAGGTGTCGCAGGCATCCTTGAGGATGACCCGGAATGTACCGCCAAGCCCCGAGGGCACCTCGTAGGTCCCGCCGATGAGATAGTCCGAGGCCCGGCGCACGAAGACGCGGATACTGTGGCCATCGGTGGCGAGCCGGATCGCACCCCGCCCCCGGTCGATGAGCACCTGCACGTCATCCAGGATGTCGGTGTAGAACTGGCCGGTCAGATCGCGAAACGCCATGCGGCGCTGCGCCATCCAGTCGGTATCCCGAAATGGGTTCATGCCGTCGGCGAAGGCGAAGGAGGGATCGGCCTGTTCGGTGGTGACGATACGGGTGGTCGTGCCATCGATGCCGTTCGAGCGCAGATGCACACCATTGCCGACGATGAGGATCAGAGCCGGCCTGTCCACGGGCCCGTTCCAGTTGGGCAGGAAGGTTTTGCAGGCGCGCGCATGTGCGATTTGCGCCGCGACAGCGGACGCAGAGAACTTGAGAATAGCCATGGGATGTCTTTCCGTTGGGTGTGGGAGGGTCGACCCGCGCGGGCTGCGTGGTCCACGCGCGGGTCGCGTGAGGACTCAGGCCGCTTGCGCGACCTCGCTATCAGACTCCGGGGTTTCCGCAGCGGGCTCCGCCTCATCACAGGCGACACCGGCGGTCTGCATGATAGGCGGGCACCAGGCGGCCACGGCAGCGCGCTGCGCGTCCGTGAGCGTGGCGAAGGGCTCGGCGAAAAGCTTGTCGCAGAAGGCGACGATCTCCTTCTTGCTCGACGAGGCCAGCGTCACCGCCTCTTGGGCCAGGCCCAGATCCTCGCCGAGGATCTTCAGGAGCCAGGCCTTCTTGAAGCGATTGAACAGCGCCGCGTTCGGCGTCCAGTGGGCCCGGATGTCGGGCATGATCTCGATCTCGAAATCATGCATCAGGCTGTCGCGCTGGCGGTCCCGCGCGAAGCAGGACTGCGTGGTGCTGGCGGTTGCAAAGGCGACGAGCTTGGCCTTCTCGCCCGGCTTCAGCGCGCGAAACGCCGCGAACTGATCGGCGGGAGACCGGGCCTCGTCCAACCAGGACAGATCGAGCGCATCATGGGCCGCAGCCACTTGCTCGAGCGAGGTGCCGTCGATCTCATCCATCTTGGCGTGGCTGCGATATTCCTTGCGGGCGTCGACTTTGATCGCCTGCGTGGCACTCATGCCGGCGCCAAGGACGTCACTGACCAGCTTGAAGAGCGTCAGATCGAGCGTGGCTTCCGGATGCAGCGCCATCGCGGCCCCAAGCGCCATGGCTCGCTCGGTCTTGAGGTCCTCAGCCAGTGAGGCTGGGTAGGTGATTTCGCCGGCGTCCGGGGCCTCCTCCGCGGTCGGGCTTGCCGAGGAGCCGCGCGCGCCCTCCTCTTTGACGGTGTCTTCCGGGCGGACGAGACCCACATGGAGCGTCACCTGACCATTCGACCACGAGGCGATTACCCCGGACCGCGCCAGGTCCTCGGCGCTGTAGGCCTCCTGCAGGTCGCGGGCTTCCTCTTCCAAGGCATCCACGCGGTCGTAAAGCGCGTTGTAGGCACCGTCCTCGAGCCCCTCATCCTCCATCTCGAGCTGCAATTTCTCAAGCTCGGCGGTAATCTCATCGATGCGCTTCCGGGCAGCCTCATCCGGCTCGATCGGGCCGGGATAGACGCGGCCGTAGTCGGCCATGGTCGCGTAATCATAGCGCACCATCGCATCGGCCCAGGCAAAGCCCAGCTTTATGCGGGCCTCTTCGGCGGCGGCACCGAGCTTCTCGAGCAGGATGGTTTCGACCAGCACCGCATCCTCGAGCACGGAATGCTCTTCCAGAAGGTCAGCCGCGACGGCACCGCCACGCGCCTCGTAGTCCGCGCGCACGAAGGCTCCGATATCGTCGCTGACCTGCACGCCGCGGGACTTGAGCGCCTGGCGGACCGTATAGGCCTGCAGGTAGCTATCTTCCTTGGTGAGCGCCTCGAAGACCTCGCGCTGCACCTCCTGGCTCGGATGCTCCGCAAAGGCCTTCATCGTGTCGAGCGTGATCGTCTTCGCCCGAGCGGCGGCGCGGATGTCGGGATGGATCAGACCGTAGCGCAACCGGCCTTTCACGGCCGCCACCGTGGTGCCGAAGGTCTTGGCGATCGTCTCGGGCGTCTGGCCGTCGACTTCCATCATCCGGGCGAAAGCCTCGAACTCGTCGATGGCGTTCATCGGCGCCTGGGTGATGTTCTCAGCAAGCGACAGCGCCGTCGTCACATCGCAGTCGTCCGGCACGAGGCGGCAGTCGATCTTGGTCTTGGCGGTGAACCCCTTGGCGGCCTTGTCGGCGACCAGCTCGTTCAGCGCGGCATGACGGCGGCCACCGGCAAGCACGGCGTATTTGCCGTCGAGCTTCTGGACAAGGAGCGGCTGGAGGAGACCCAGCACCGCGATGCTGGCTTTCAGGTGTGCGATGTTCTCGGGGTCGTAGGTTTCCGGCGAATTGCTGCGCACATTGGCGGGATGCGGGACCAGATCGCCGATGGCGACGGAGACGGGTTTGAAGCTTGCGGTCATGGGATATCCTTCTCGATGGATTTGGAGCGGCCCGCGCGTTCATGCGCGTGACCAATCCCCGGCTTCGGGGATCACCACGACAAAAGGCCCGCTTTGCCTTTTTGGGGGCAGCGGGCCTTCATCGTCTGAGATGTCAGGGGGAGGCGTCCCCCGCCCTTCTACCAGTCGCGCGCCAGCATGATGGTCAAAACGCGCATGGTGGTGGCAGGATTGTCCGGGGTCTCAGCCCCGTAGCGGAAATCCGAACCGGCTTCATAAAGATCGATTTTCCAGAACACGGTCTCGCCCCGGATCTCGACCGCCCCGAAATCGTGCCAGCCTTCTGGATCATTCTCAGGCTCGAAGGTCTCGAACGCGCCGGTCGCCTTTACCGCCTCGGCCATGAAGCCGTCGCCAGCCTCCATGAGCGAGCGGGTGACATGCATGCGGCCCTGGATGGGCTGCGCAGGCGGCACTCCAAGGCACGCGAGCTTGCGAAACGCGTCGTTCTGCGCTGCGATCACACTCGGATCAGGGCGGTCTGTCTGGAGTTGTGCGGTGATGGTCATGGGGCATTCCTCTGTGAAGTTGAAACACCCATCTCAAAGCCTGCTTTTTCCTTTCCGCCTGGCGGCAGGACCGAAGGAGAAGGTGCCCTCTACCCGAACAGCCCCTTGGATCTGTAATTCGGGTTGGGGATGGTCTCGACCCAGCCACCCTGTTCCTTGATGGTCTCGAGCGCTGCCGAGAGTGGATAGGCACCCTCGGACGCGCTCCACCAATAGGCACTGCGCTTGAAGGTGATGATCTTGCGGCGGCCGTCAGCGAAGCAGGCCACCAGCAGCGTCTTGGGTTCCTTGCGTGGCATAGGTGTCTCCGTTCTCGCTGTGGTCAGGCGGCCTCGGCACTGCGCCCTGCCCTGCCCACCTCCGATCTGGCAATCAGATAGTCGCAGGCGCGCTGCGCATCTGCGGCGTGCTTGAAGATCGCACCCTTGTCCGACCGAAGAACGCGCAACCAGTTGTGGAGATAGGCGGCATTCATCTCGAGCGTATGCGCCGTGAAGCCGAGCGTCTGACCCAGGAACACCGAGGTCAATTCCGCGACGATCTCCTCGCGCGCATAGGACGTGTTGCCAAACTTCGAGAACCCGAAATCACGGTTCAGTCGATGGGGGGCCTTCGTGGCATGGGCCAGCTCATGGGCCCAGACCCCGTAGAAATTGCGCGGATCCTGGAACCGCGTGATGGACGGCATGTAGACCTTGTCCACGGGCGGCAAATAGTACGCTTCTGTTCCTGTGAAGACGGTCGTGATGTCGATAGCGTCAAAAAACGCCTGCATGTGCGGGATGGGCTCGGACGGAGGATGCTCAGGCACCGGGTCCGGCTCGGGATGGAAGCTATCCGGCAAACCCTCGATCTGGCAGGCATTGAACACGCGGTAGGATTTCTGGAAGCGGAAGATACGGGCTTCCTCGGAGTGATCATCCCCGTCGCTGTGATCATGCTCATCGCCGGCGTCTCTCCGGCTTTGACCGTAGTAAACGACGACAGAGGATTTCTCTCCCTTGCGCACCTTTGCATCCAACGCATTGGCCTGCGGCAGCGTCATCCAGAAGGGCGAGCTGTGGCCCGCCATCACGGTTCGCATGGTCAGCAGGAAGTTGTTCACTCCCTGGTAGGGTTCACCGCCCACGCGCAGGGGACGAGAGCTGCCGCCTGCGGTCCAAGGCTTGCGCCAGGGCAGGACGCCGCGCTCGATGATACGGATGATTTCGTTTGTGATGACCTCGGAGGCATCGAATTTGGGCGTGCGGGATCGGGCCATGGCTGGCCTCCTTTCGAGTGTTGATGAGAGTGAGTGGTGACTAGGTTGACCGACAGGGGCGCGGATCATTGGTGATGCTCGCGCCAAGCTGTTCGACCATGTCGATGTAGGTGATCAGCGATACAGAACTGCCCAGCCCCAAGGTTCAGGGTCGGCCGATCCGTCCCGCGTCACCCGCGGCAGGTTCGCAAAGGCGATGACATCGGTGACGGGTCGGATATCGATCAAGGGCGTCCCTCGTGCGACCGCAAGAGTGGCCAAGGGAAAGCGCTCGATCGGCGCAAAGGTCGACACGGTGGTCCAACCGAGATGGATGAATGTCCCACCCTCTCCGCAGATCATATGCGCGTTTGGCAATGACGCCGCTTGCCTGAGATAGCCGAGATCACGCAGGACGGTCTCGCGCTCGAGCCGTTGTGCCTGCCCCGTCTGGCCGGTTCGGCGTAGTTCCTTGTGTCGCCACCACGAGGCAGCGGTCGCGCGCAACACGCGCAAGATACCTGTTTGCATGGGAATGCCCTTCATCAGGAACGGCAGACCGGAACCCGGCTCGGACCCATCTGAGGGACCCCAAAGGCCCTCATCCGTCAGTCACAAAACCCGAAGGACACTTTCTCTTTTCCTGGGCACGGACCCTGTCCTTCTCAAAACCAACGGGCCCTCAACAAAATGCTCAATACCGTGTCGTCTCCAGAAGCCTTTGATTTGGCACAGCCCATTCAGATCGACAGGCAAGATCGGCAACGCATATCGGCAGAAATCTCCCTGAAGACCTGCCTACAACTGCGCATACGGTGCATTTTCCAATCTTGAAGCATCACGTTGCCTTGCCGCCAAGTCTGCAATAGAAGCAGTATTAGAGGTGCAGATCTCTTGCCCCCGCCTTCTCAACCATGCCGCACAGATATCCATCCGGCGAGGCAACCTCACCCGTGCTATGCTTTTCGAACACGAGCGGAAACGCTGCCGTTGCCACCTGTGTGCCCATTCGCTCCTGCGCCACGTTCCAGACATGCTCCGAAATTCCCACCATCGGCCTGAGTGGTTCAGCAACCCGATGCAGATCACCCCAATCCTTGAAAAATCCGCCCGTGTTGCGCGCCCAAGACGCGAACTCGGGACACGCCTGCATGCTTGTCGGCAGATCAAGCGCGGTCCTGTTCTCGCGCAAAGCCAGGCAGGAACAACGCAAGAAGCGTGATGATTGCACCGGACACGCTATTGGGTTTCGGCTCCAGCACCGCACCGAGATAAGCGATTAAGGCCGCGAGCACCACGGTTCAGCCAGCCCGCATCATGCCGAATGCTAAACTGACTTAGCTCAAGGCCGGGCCGTCCAGGCTTATCGACCCAGCCTTTCGTTGTTCGCAGGCGGCAACGAGGCCGGCGGAAGACCGCCGTTTCTGCCGCATTATGGCCTGGTGATGTTCGTTATGCCTGACTTCTGTCGCGCTCAGCACTATCTATCCGGCAACACTTGAAGCGGAGCGAGCTATGAGATTTTCTCGAACACTGGCCGTAATGGCGATTGCAGCCGTATCGATGGCCGCCGTGCCTGCATCGGCAGACCCTGGGCACGGCAAGGGCAAGGCGCGCGGCGATCACCCCAACGGATTTGCAGGACATTGCCCGCCGGGACTTGCAAAAAAGAACCCGCCCTGTGTGCCGCCGGGGCAGGCACGCAAGTCCTATGATCACTACGGCTCTAGAATCGGGGATGTCCTTCGCATCGGTGACTACGTGGTTATCCGCGATCCCCGTAGGCTAAATCTAGAACCGCGTGACGATTGGCGCTATTATCGAGAGGGCAACCGGGCCTATCGGGTTGATCGTGACACCAGAAAGATCCTGTCCGTCATCAACCTTATCGATGCCTTCACAAACTGAGCCGTCGGCGTTGATGATCGGCTCTAACCCAGTTTTGATGCAGATTGACAATCTGCCGCCGTACTCACCCTACTTGAACCCAATCGAAATGGCGCTCTCGAAACTCAAGGCGCACTTGCGACGGACAGGGGCCAGAACATTCGACCAGATTTTCGACGCATTCGCGGAGTCTGCGATCTGTTCACACCGCCTGAATGCTGGAATTACTTCTGCGAAGCAGGAAATGGATCAAGTTAAAGGCTCGATGCTCTAGAGGGTCGTGGTAGACCGGATATCCTCGGCGGCGAAGTCAATCAGTGTGCGGATCTTGCGTGGCAGGGCCCGACCCTCTAGATAGACCGCGCTGACAGGACCGCTGTCGCCTCCGAATTCCTCCAGCAAGGGGACCAGAGCGCCGGTCTCGATGGTGTCGCGCAAGGCGAACCGCGGAATGTTGGCGATCCCCAAGCCGCCGACGGCCAGATCCATGGCAGCGCGCGCCGAGTTGACCTGAAAACGCCCCCGGATCTGAACAACTGTCTCGGTCCCATTTCTTTCGAAGACCCATTTGTGCGGAACCCGCCGGTTGGTGTCCACAACACAGGTATGGTTGGTGAGTTCTTCGGGCGAGTCGGGTTTCCCGTGTGCTCGGATATAGTCCGGGCTCGCCACCAGGAGGCTGCTGAAGGTGCCAAGCCTGAGCGTCTTGAGCGACAGCATCTCGGACCGGCCAATGCGAAAAGCCAGGTCGATGCCGTCGCTGGCCAGATCGACATAGCGGTCATCGAGCCGCAAATCGAGCGTAAGAGCCGGGTTCTGCCGGGCAAACCGTGCCAGCATCCCCGTAACGTAAACTTCGCCGAACGTCACAGGAGCTGAAATGCGAATGACGCCGGTCAGGCCGCGCGATCCTTCGGCAACGCTGCCGAGCAGGTCATCGAGATCATCAAGGAGCGCGGGCGCCCGCGCAATCAGCTCCTCACCCGCCGGCGTCAGCCCCACCTTTCTTGTCGTCCGCTGAAGCAGTCGCACGCCAAGGCGATGCTCGAGCTCGGCCACATATTTGGAGGTCAGTCGGTTCGACACGCCGAGTTGACGGGCAGCCGCAGTGAACGAGCCAGTCTGCGCGGTGGCCACGAAAGCCCGGAGTTCGTCGACGATGTCCAAGGCAAATCACTTAGTACATTTTGCAGATAGTCATTCTCTATAGTCGTCATTTCATTGATTGATGGCAAGGTGCATCTTCCTGACAGATCAAACAGCGCGTGAAAGCGCGCACTGAAAGGAGCAAGTTATGAAAATCGCAATCATCGGGAACGGCAATGTCGGATCCGGTCTGGCAAATGTCCTGAGCAAAACATGAGGTCAGGACCTATGGTCGCGCCGACGATGTGGCAAACGCCGTGAATGAGGCCGACACCGTCATCCTCGCGACACCCTATGGGTCGGCTGTCGAAATCGCCAATCAGGCAGACTTCACCGGCAAGATCGTCATCGATGTGTCCAACCCCGTCACCGAGGATTTCTCGGCCCTGCAACTCGGCACCACCACGTCGGCCGCCGAGGCGATCGCCGCGCTCGTTCCGGGGGCATCCGTCGTGAAGGCTTTCAACACGATCTTCGCCCAGCACTGTGCCGGGGATCTCAAGCTGGCCGGTCAACCGTTGCAGACCTTTGTCGCCGCCGACGACGAGACGGTGCGCGACACCGTCAAAACGCTGGCCGCCGAGGCCGGGTTCGAGCCGGTCGATGCCGGCCCCCTGTCCACCGCCCGTCAGCTCGAGCCGCTTGGCTTCCTGAATATCCAGTTCGGCTATGTACTCGGAAAAGGCACCGAGATCGCGCCGCGCTGGCAGTTTTCCGCCTGATCCAACCTCCCGAACAAAGGAAAAAGACAATGTCCAACGCAAACCATCATAACCCGCCTCAATCACCGGTGATTCCCGGTGTGGCAAATGCCGATCTAGCAGCCACAATCCTGCGCGTCTCTCTGGGAATACTGTTCATCGCCCATGGCTGGCTGAAACTGGCGATCTTCACGCCGGCTGGAACCGCCGCCTTCTTTGAAAGCCTCGGCTTTCCGGGTGCGCTTGCCTATCTCGTGATGGCGGCGGAGCTTGCCGGCGGCGTGGCGCTGATCCTCGGCGTCTGGAGCCGCTGGGTGTCGCTCGCTCTGGTGCCGGTCCTGCTCGGCTCGATCTACGCGCCGCATGGCGCGGCCGGCTTCTTCTTTTCGAATGAAGGTGGCGGCTGGGAATATCCCGCATTCTGGGCGATCACACTGGTCGTGCAAGCTCTGCTGGGCGACGGCGCCTATGCGCTCAAGCGCAGCCGGACCTGATCCGTTCCGTCTTCATGGTGCGGGGCAAGCAGCCCCGCGCCCATTCCCCAAAGGAGTATCACGATGGGCAATCCAACCGAAAAATTCGACATGAATGCCGCGCCGATCCGCATCGATACCGTTCTGCTCAGGGTGCGGGATCTCGATGCCGTTTCATCCTTCTACCGGGACGTTCTGGGGCTGGTGCCGCTGGCAGAGGCCGGAAGCAGCGTCACACTGGGCACCGAAGAGACACCGCTGCTCCATCTTGATGGCGACCCGGCGTTGCGCCCACGCGACCCCAGGCAGGCAGGGCTGTTTCACACCGCCTTCCTGCTGCCCTCGCGCGGCGATCTGGCCCGCTGGCTTGGCCATGTGGCCGAAACGGGCGTGCGGCTGCAGGGCGCATCGGATCACATCGTCAGCGAAGCGCTCTATCTGGCCGATCCCGAAGGCAATGGCATCGAGGTCTATGTCGACCGTCCGCCAAGCCAGTGGCGCGATCGCGCGGGCGATATCCGCATGGCGACTGACCCGCTGGACCTTCAGGATCTGATGCGTACGGCGCAGGGCCGGACATGGACCGGCTTCCCAATAGGCGGCATCGTCGGCCACGTTCACTTGCAGGTCGGCGACACGAAAGAGGCGGATCGTTTCTACCGCGACGCCCTCGGCTTCGACATCGCGGCGACCTATCCGGGCGCTAGTTTCTACGGCAGCGGCGGTTATCACCACCAGTTGGCCGGCAACATCTGGAACAGCCGCCAGGCCGGGACGCGGGACGCGTCCGAGGCGGGGCTGAGCGAAATCACCCTCGGCGTCGATCCGACAGCGCGTCAGGCGATCACACAGCGCCTTGGCGGCGATCGCTTTTCAGATCCCTGGGGCACCGCCTTCGCGCTGGCGCAGTAAGGTGCTTTGCGAACCTGATAGTAATAAAGGAGACAAGACATGCTTGTGAATGGAAAATGGGTCGAGAACTGGCAGCCTGTCCAGAAGGCCGATGAACAGGGGCGTTTCGTGCGCCAGGTTTCGGAGTTCCGGAACTGGATCACCCCCGATGGGCGTCCCGGCCCCACGGGCGAGGGTGGTTTCGAGGCCGAGGCCGGGCGGTATCGGCTCTATGTCGCGCTGATCTGCCCGTGGGCCTCGCGAACCCTGATCGCACGGCGGCTCAAGGGGCTAGCGGATCTGATCCCCGTCACGGTGGTCAACCCGACGCTGACCGATCAGGGCTGGCGGTTCGGCGGCTATCCGGGCGCGGATGAGGACCCGCTTTACGGATCGAGTTACATGCATGAACTCTATACCCGTGCCGATCCGCATGTTTCGGGCCGCGCCACCGTGCCGGTATTGTGGGACATGAAGCGCGGCGTCATGGTGAACAACGAAAGCGCCGACATCGTGCGCATGTTTGATACCGCCTTCGAAGCGATCGCCCCATCCGATCTGCGTCTCTATCCCGCCGCTTTGGCCGACGAGATCGACGTGCTGAACAGGCAGATTTACGAAAGCCTCAATAACGGGGTCTACAAGGCCGGGTTCGCCTCCAGCCAAGAGGCCTATGACGAGGCCGTCGATGGGGTGTTCGCGATGCTGGACCAATTGGAGACGCGCCTCGGTGACGACCGCCCGTATCTGTTCGGCGACGAGTTGACCGAAACCGATATTCGTGCCTTCGTGACGCTCATCCGGTTCGACGCGGCCTATCACGGATTGTTCAAGACCAACCGTCGGCAAATCGCGGATTACCCGCATCTTTCAGCGCATATGGAACGCGTGCTGCGGCTGCCGGGCGTCGCGGAAACGGTGAACATGGATCACATCACGCGAGGCTATTATTCGATCAAGGCGTTGAATCCGACGGGCATCCGGCCGGCCGGCCCGGCGCATGTCCGGCGTTTGCTTGACGTAGTCGCGGCCGACTGACAGCACCTGCTTGCTCGGCATTGAGATCTGCGCGTTATCGCACAGCAGATGTCACATCCTCGCCAATAACGATTTCGCCTCCAAGGCCCATCTTGGATGCATAAGGACAAAGGAGCCTCTCATGACGTTCAGACCGGTCGCATCCACCAGCAGAGCACAACCCGCACTGGAAGGTGCGGGCGTGCATCTGCAGCGCGTATTCGGATTCGACGATCCGTCGTTGACCGATCCGTTTCTGATGATGGACGATTTTCGCAACGATGACCCACGGCTTTACTCCAAGGGTTTCCCCTGGCATCCGCATCGCGGGATCGAAACGATCACCTATGTTCTGGACGGTCAGGTCGAACATGCCGATTCGCTTGGAAACCGCGGCCTGCTCGGCCCGGGCGGCGTTCAGTGGATGACCGCCGGATCGGGCATCGTGCATCAGGAAATGCCTGCGGGCAACGCCAAGGGCCAGATGCACGGCTTCCAACTCTGGGCCAACCTGCCCGCGTCGCTCAAGATGACGGCGCCGCGCTACCAGGACATTACCGCCTGCGACATCCCCGTCGAGGGCGATGACGACGGCACGGTGGTCAAGGTGATCACTGGCTCGTTCTGGGGCAAGACCGGCCCGGTGGACGGGATCGCGGCCAATCCGATGCTGCTCGATGTCTCGGTCCCAGCCGGGCGGCGTAAGGTGCTTCCGGTGGACACGCGGGCCAATGCGCTTGCCTATGTCTTTGCTGGCTCCGGCACGTTCCGCGATGCCAGCGATCCTGTAGGCATCAAGGTTGAAAAGGAATATCGCGGGACCGAGTTGAACATCCGCGACCAGACCGGAAACCGCACGTTGGTCCGTTTCGGATCCGGCGACGAGATCACGGTTCAGGCTGGCGACGAAGGCATCCGTTTCCTGCTGATGACCGGCAGACCGATTCAGGAACCTGTCGCCTGGCATGGCCCCATCGTGATGAACACCCAGAAGGAATTGCGCCAGGCACTCCTCGAACTGAACAACGGCACCTTCATAAAGCACGCGTGAGGATGCCGCCCGATACGAAAAACCAACCAACTGAAAAGGAAAAGACAATGGCACAGCCCAAGATCGCAATTATCTTCTACTCGACCTACGGAACCAACCATGCCGTCGCCTTGGCGGCGGCAGAGGCAGCCCGCGACGCAGGCGCAGATGTCCGCCTTCGCCGCGTTCCCGAGACGGCCCCGAAAGAGGTTGTCGAGACCCAGGACGCCTGGAAAGCGCAGATGGACAAGATGGGCGATATCCCCGAAGCGACGGCCGACGACATGGAATGGGCCGACGGCTATTTCTTCTCGACACCGACCCGGTTCGGCGTGGCCGCCAGCCAGCTTCGGGCCTTCGTTGATACGCTGGGCGGGCTCTGGGGTGCCGGCAAGCTGGCCGACAAGACCTTCACGGCCACGACGAGCGCCCAGAATCCGCATGGCGGTCAGGAAGCGACCATTCTCAGCCTCTACACGACGGCGATGCATTGGGGCGCCATCATTGTCGCGCCGGGTTTTACCGATCAGTCGATCTATGACACCGGCGGCAACCCCTACGGCTTCTCGACCAACGCCAATGGCTTTGACGATGCCGGCAAGGCGGCAGTGGCCCATCAGGCGAAGCGCCTGGTCGAGATGACCGCAAAGATCACCGGCTGATCGAGATGGCAGATCGCGGGCGATATCGCGGCGCAAACCAGCCCGCCCCACCGCCCGCGAAACCGGCCACACGCAGCAAAAATATCAGTTCGTGGGACAAGAAGACTGCTGTTGCGAAGTCGGTAATGTCGTTTTGCACAAATAAGTTCAGCAGTTTTTTACCCTTCGGCAGGATCAACTGCAACCGGCGGGGCCGTCGCGCACCGCCTCGACCCGGATATCGCCGGTCTGCAACACCCGGCTGCGGCTGCGCGCGTAGCGACCTTTCACGTTGGCTGCGAGATCGTCCAGTGAAAGATACTGCTCGTCATCGGGTCGGCTGAATCATTCGGGCGACATCCGCCCGTTCCGCTCGCCCCGGCTGACATCTACCTTATAGCCACCTGCCCTTGTTGGTAGTACAGCGTCCAAGAATTCCACAACACCCATCGGCATTCCTCCGTGATAGGCGCTGGAAGCCACTCTCCCAGCCTTTAACCCGTCGCGAAAGCAACCAACACCTCTTTGACTGTTAACTCCGCAGCTTGATGGAAAATTTTTGCGACGAAACGTGGCTTGCCGAACGCTCACCATGCCAAGCATTCTTTCAGTTGAGATGATGTGATGGTCATTCAACGCGCTCTATTCTAACACGACAA
Source organism: uncultured Sulfitobacter sp. (assembly GCF_964021855.1). Taxonomy (NCBI): domain Bacteria; kingdom Pseudomonadati; phylum Pseudomonadota; class Alphaproteobacteria; order Rhodobacterales; family Roseobacteraceae; genus Sulfitobacter; species uncultured Sulfitobacter sp. The sequence goes on along the minus strand of NZ_CAXHZD010000005.1, from coordinate 166,374 downwards.
TTCCAGTGCGCTTTGACTTATGCTCAGGTTCAACGTGGATGGTGATGCGCGCATCTGGAACCGCTTTGGCGATACCAACCTCAACTCTGTCACAGATCTCGTGGGCGTCGAAAACCGTCATTTCGCTTGGGACCACAAGATGAAATTCTACAAAGGTCGCACTGCCCGCATGACGGGTCCTGAGATCGTGCGCTTCGACCGCTCCGGCCGCCTCGATTGAGATGGCTTCACGTATGCTGGCCAGAATCTCTTCTGGAACCGCCTCATCCATCAGGCCGCTCAGCGACTCTTTCACGACGCGAGAACCAGACCATATGATATTGATCGCAACCAATGCAGCCATAAGCGGGTCAAGGACCCACCATCCGGTAGCAAGTGCAAGAAGAACTCCCATCGCGACGCCTGCGGACGTAAAGACATCGGTCCATAGATGCCTCCCATCGGCGACCAACGCTGGAGATTTCAGTAGACGCCCTCTTCGAACCAGCACGAAGGCCCACATCGCATTGAGCATCGTGGCCGTTCCGTTCACCAGAAGGCCCTCTATCGGAGCGCCAAGCGCGCGAGGGCTTAGGAAGCCTTCGTACGCCTCTCGCAGGATGAATATCGCCGCTACGATGATCATCACCCCCTCTAGGACGGCGCTGAAGAACTCCGCCTTGTGGTGACCAAAGGGATGATTTGCGTCCGGCGGTCGCGCCGCGATCCGTATCGCAACGAGCGCGGCGAACGCAGTTGCGAGGTTCACAGTGCTTTCGAGCGCGTCCGAGAGCAACGCCACGGAGCCTGTCATCAGCCATGCCAGTGTCTTTAACGCTAGAACAATGCTCCCAACGACAAGACTTCCAAAAGCAAGTTTGAGCGCAGAATGCATTTTTGCTCCGATATAAAGGCATTTGAATTACAGGTCGGCAATGAACTATTCAACCTATTGAATTTGCCAATGATAATGCCTCTCACTCCGAACAGGAAGCACACCGGTCGCTAAATCAACCAACACCTCTCTGACTCTCAAACGCAGGCCGAGGTCGAAGTACCGCCTGTTGGCAAGCAGCCCGGCGCAGGCACAGTGACACCGGGTGCTGACCTAACTGTTCGGGCGAGACTTCAAGCTGGCCATCGCATCAAGGAAGGCCTGATCCAGCACCGGATCGTCCCATCTGCCAGCGACGGCCATCCAGCGATCAAGGTCCTCCCGGAAACCCGGATCATCGCTCTTGATGTGAAACGTGAACAGGCGGTTGACGATGTCCCGCATCAGGCTTGCCATCTGGGCGTCGTCGATATGGGCGGCCTCAAGCCATGGTATTTCGCGGCCCTCCGCATCGATCACGAGGACATCGGAATAATCCCCCGTCTTGGTTGTTGGCACCGTGCCTGCGTGCAGGTCTTCGAGGCGCGAATTGCGGATGCAGATCATGGCCATGATCTTCGCAAGATTGGCCGCGATGCGGTCTTCGTCAGCGGGTTTCATGGTCAAATCCTCATGTGGTAGATAAATATCGACTGTCGGCTTGTGTGACACAAGGACAGGATCATTCGTTGAGATAAGCCGTCCAATTTTGCCGCGCATGCACAATACGCAGCACGCTTACCCAGCTGGCTTCGATCCGATAGATGATGAGATGGGACCCTGAGCGGTACACCCGCACCGGTGGGCGAATTTCGAGCCGTTCGCGCGCGATTTCCGGGTGTCGGACCAGCAGGGACATATCGCTGGCAATCGCGAGGATGTAGGTTTCGGCCTGGCCAACAGACCAGATGCGCACGGTATAATCCCAGATCGCGTCCAGATCGCTCAAAGCTGCGGGGGACAGCCTGTATTCAGTGACCGGTGGTGTCGGCATTATGTTCTCGCTTGCCGGCAAGAAATGCTTCGACATCCAAATGCCTTGCGGGACCACTGGCGATGCCCTCATCGACGAGCTGTTGCAGCTCCGCAATGGCGCGGTGGCGGTCCTGATCTCGTCGGATCAGATCGCGCACGTAGTCACTGGCGTTGCTGTAGCGCCCATCCTTGGTTTGCGCCTCGACCCAGATCTTCATCGGATCGGGCAATGAGACATTCATCGTGGCCATGGTCTTGATCTCCTTTGTCATGAAGATGGCATAGATTGCCAAAGTTTGTCAATAAGTGCGCCAGCGCCAGACTGGACCTAACCGGCTACGGCGCTCCCCGAACCCGGCGGGTTGTCCCGTCGGGCCCGAGGGGGAGACCCGGCGGGTGAACCCACCCTCAGAACGGGATCTCGTCGTCGCGGTCGACCAGCTCGGGGTCTTGGCCCTCGGCTGATTTCGGACGGCTAAGGAAGTTTCGGCGATGATCTCGCAGCCGTAGCGGTCAATGCCCATGCTATCGATCCACTTGCTGTAGTGGATACGGCCGTGGGCGAGGACCTTCATGCCCTTTTCGCAATGCTCCGTGACCGTCTTGCTGAGACCGTTGAAGCAGGTGATGCGGTGCCATTCCGTGTCCATGACCCGGTAGCCGTTGTCGTCGCGCATCACGCGACCTTCCGAGAGGCGGGAGCGCGAGGTGGCAAGGCTGAAGTTGGTGATCTGGGTGCTCGCGCCTTTCGTGGTGCGGGCTTCGGGGTTCTGACCGATGTTGCCGGCGAGGATGACGATGCTCTGCATGGGTAAGCTCCTGTGTTTCCTGTCTTCGGGACCGTCCCTTCGACAAGACCCGAAAAAGCCCGTCGGGTGAGGCGTGCACGGCGGACGGCACGGACGCCGGAATCCCTCCAAAGGACCGGGGTGGAGCGGGCAGGACGCCACAGGCGGCCAACACGGCCCGGACTGACGCGGGGTTGGGCGCAGGAGACCGAACGGGATTAGGGGATTGTCAGTCGAACGAAGGACCCAGAGGACAGAGAGGCACGGGGAGCCCATGCCAGACCCTGTCACCTTGCCAGTCGAACTTATCTGAACCTAATCCCTGCACCTCTCTGGCGGTGACGAAAGTGACGATCATCGACTCGCCCCTTCTGCCCCTGCCTGCCGGAAGTTTCGGGCCTATGCTGCAACGGGCTATCAATATCGGAACATTCAGGACACGGACCGCACCAATGGCTGATTTCGATCTCGAGGCCCTGTCGCTCAGCGAGCTGAAGAAAATGCAGAAGGATGTCGAAGGCGGCTTCCACCTATCAAGATCGACAAAAGGCGGTAGTCTGCGCCGGAACTGGGCTACTCTCTTGCCGAACTTGTCGGCTCCAAGGTGAAAACCACCCTTGTGCAATCCGCTGCGAAATCCTCACCACCTAAGAACCCTACAGCTCATCCGGTCTATCCGTGGGCGTGACCCGAAGTGGTTCGTTGACGCATTCAAGGCGGGCACAGACCCAAGTTAAGAAAACAGCTTTTTACTGACATGACACGAAGATCATGTTAGCAAAGCGACACTTTCTTAACACGAGGCAGGGAACATGTTAAAGCCGACCTATATCATCCCCACTCTGCCCCCGACGGCGGAAATCGAAACTATTCCTGTGCTCAAAGCGCTCGCTCGCGCTAGCCGTGCGCTTGCGGACCTGAAGGGGCAGGCAAAGACCATCCCAAATCAGGGCATTTTGATCGATACCCTCGCACTCCAGGAAGCCAAGGCCTCCTCCGAAGTCGAAAACATCGTCACGACGCAAGATGAGCTGTTTCAGGCGGACATCTTCCCCGACGATCCGCAATCCCCTGCGGCCAAAGAGGTCGCCCTTTATCGCGATGCTCTCCGGCTTGGCTATGCACGGTTGGGTGAAACCGGCGGTTTGATCCCCAACTCAGCGATCATCGACATGTTTCGTCTGCTGAAAGGGCGTAGTGATGGGTTTCGAGTAACACCGGGAACCGCCCTAAAGAACGAGAAGACCGAAGAGATCGTCTTTGTGCCGCCTCAGGATGCGCGCGAGATCGTCACCCACATGACCGCGTTGGAACGGTTTATCAACGATGACGGTCTCAGCGACCTTGATCCGCTGATCAAGATGGCGCTCATCCACCACCAATTCGAAAGCATCCACCCCTTTCCAGACGGAAACGGGCGAATCGGCCGCATTCTGAATGTCCTCTACCTTACCCGCACCGGGTTGCTCGACATCCCCGTGCTGTACCTGTCGCGTTTCATTACTCGCAACAAGGCGGACTACTATCAGCACCTGCAAGACGTGCGTGATACCGGAAACTGGGAGAACTGGGTCATCTACATGCTCGAGGCCGTTGCAGAGACCTCTGCGACGACCTTCGAGATTGTTACCGGTATCCGGCAGCAAATGGCGGACGTCAAGCATCGGCTGCGGTATGAGTTGCCCAAGATCTACAGCCAGGAACTGCTGAACAATCTCTTCCGCCACCCTTACACGCGGATCGAATACCTGCAGAAGGATCTGGATGTCAGCAGACAAACCGCTGCGAAGTATCTCGACACCTTGGCGGAGCGGGGCTTTGTGGAAAAGCACCGGTCTGGGAAGAATAACTACTTCATCAACGTCGCCTTGGTGAAACTCTTCCTAGACGTCTCGGGCGGCCCGTAGGACTCTGACTAGCCTGACAATTCGAGGAAGGTGACGATCTGCCGGCCTGCATCGGCACTCTGTCTCGTTCAGCTGCGGCGACTGGCAGGCGTAGAACTCAGGTCGGCGCCCTTGCGCCGAACCTGAACCTTGGCGGAAACCGTGGGCCTAAGCCCACGGGTCAACCTCAACCAGTACCTGAACTTCGTCGCCGTCGATTTCATCGGCAGGGACGGCGCCGAAGATTCCATCCCCAACTTGGAAGACGACGATCGAAACCATGAGCGTGGCGGCGAGGGAGGCGGCGAAGGCGTGTGCATCTTTGCGGGACATCTGTTTGGCTCCCGTCTTGGAGGCGGGGGACCATCCCTCGCGCGACAGGACCCCGCAGGCCCGAAGACTGGATGACATCACCGGGTGCGTTCGGCGGCACGGACTTGCCCGTAGCGTCAGATGTCAGACAAAACCGACTTTTGTGTAACTGCACTGACCCAGATCACCGGTGCAGAACTCAGACCGATCACTCGTGCTCCACGCGGCGAAGGTCGGCAACGAGCCCTCTTTACCGATTTTCTGCATTGCCGCGAATGTCCGCAATCGGAAAACTGAAAGTAGCAGTTGCAATTTCCGACTTCGAGTGAACCTAGGTTAAAGGTTATGAAATGTGCCGAATGAACCGAACACCTGAGGAGCGGCTTAAATCTTGATAAGGGAAACAAGGAAATCGTGCCCCGAAATTCCAGCCCAAAGCGGAGCAATAGACTAAATTCTGAGAGCGTTTCTCGATCGGTAGGTAGAGCGGTCAATTAGGTTAACAGAAATACCTTGAATGACTGACACGCTGCCAGAGCAAGGTTTTCAATTGGAATTCATGGAATAGCTACAAAGCTTGAACTGACGAGGTCTGCGATGCGGCCTTTGCATGTATTTGCAAAGGCCGCCTTTCGAAGTATTTAGAAGAAGCCCAACTTATTGGGGCTATAACTCACCAACAAGTTCTTGGTTTGCTGGTAGTGGTCCAGCATCATCTTGTGGTTTTCACGGCCAATGCCCGATTGCTTATAGCCGCCAAACGCTGCGTGGGCTGGATAGGCGTGATAGTTGTTCACCCACACGCGGCCAGCCTCGATGGCACGCCCAAAGCGGTAGCAGGTGTTCATGTCACGCGACCAAACGCCAGCGCCGAGGCCATACATCGTGTCGTTCGCGATTTCCAAAGCTTCGGCTTCATCCTTGAACGTCGTTACCGACACGACGGGCCCAAAAATTTCCTCTTGGAAAACCCGCATCTTGTTGTGACCCTTGAGGATCGTCGGTTGGATGTAGTTCCCGCCTGACAATTCACCGTTGAACCGCGCTGAACCACCACCAGCCAGCACTTCGGCGCCTTCTTCGCGACCGATCGTGAAATAGCCCATGATCTTGTCGTGTTGGGCCTTGCTGACTTGTGCACCGACCATCGTCTCGGGGTCGCGAGGGTCGCCGTGCTTGATCGCAGCGACGCGTTTGATGCAGCGCGCGATGAACTCTTCGTAGATGTCCTCTTGGATCAGCGCACGTGAAGGGCAGGTGCAGACTTCGCCTTGGTTGAAGGCGAACAGAACGAAGCCTTCGACGGCCTTGTCCAAGAACGCATCATCCTTTGCCATCACGTCAGAAAAGAAGATGTTTGGCGACTTGCCACCCAGTTCAAGCGTGACGGGGATCAGGTTCTTGGTCGCCGCTTCCATGATTTTGCGTCCCGTGACGGTGGACCCAGTGAAGGCGATTTTTGCAATGCGCGAGGAACTGGCAAGTGCTGCGCCGACTTCTCCGCCAAAGCCGTTGACGATATTTAATGTGCCGGCTGGCAACAAATCGTTGATTAGTTCTGCAAAGACCATGATCGCGGCAGGCGTTTGTTCGGCTGGTTTCATTACGACGCAGTTGCCCGCAGCCAAAGCAGGGGCCAGTTTCCATGCCGCCATCAGCAAAGAAAAGTTCCAAGGAATGATCTGGCCGACAACGCCCAAGGGCTCGTGGTAGTGATAGGCGACGGTGTCGTTGTCGATCTCGCTCATGTTGCCTTCTTGCGCGCGCAAAACACCTGCAAAATAGCGGAAGTGGTCGGCGCAAAGTGGCACGTCTGCGTTCATCGTTTCGCGGATCGGCTTGCCGTTGTCCCATGTTTCGGCAGTGGCCAAGAGTTCTAGGTTCTCTTCGATCCGGTCCGCAATTTTAAGCAAAATATTCGCGCGATGCGTGGCAGATGTTTTGCCCCAAGCGTCTTTGGCAGCGTGGGCTGCATCAAGTGCGAGCTCAATATCCGCCGCGTCAGAGCGGGCGCATTCGTTGATCAAGCCACCGGTAATGGGCGTCACGTTTTCGAAGTATTTGCCATTGACGGGTGGCACAAACGCGCCGCCGATATAGTTGTCGTAGCGCAGCTTAAACGGCGACACATATGTGCCTGCCTCGGTGTGGGTCATATCGTTCATTTGAAATCCTCCATTGTTATCCGGCTTCTCCTCCCGGATTACAAAGAGTGTGACTTGCGTCGTGCGCCACGTCTTGTGGCAGGAAGGTGTCGCGGGATTAAAGGTGTCTCACCAATGAGACAGTTTCCCCTAACTATCTTCAAGTCCAAGCCGCTTCATCCGCCGATAAAGCGTCGCACGACCGATCCCAAGCTGGCGCGCGGCCTGCGATACGTTGTTTCCGGCCCGTGCCAACGCACGAATCACAGCGGCCTTTTCGGCCTTCTCAAATCCTGTAGGGCCATCTTCACGTCCCAGTATGTCTGTTGCAGGGCGCGCGACTAAATCACCCGTCCGTTGCAGCCCAAAGACACGGCGGGCCTCGCGGGTGGCCCCTATCACCAAATCACTTTCGTCAATGGCAAGTAGCGTTGAGGCCTCGGCGTCGTCGCTCTCGGCCACAATGATCCGCGCGGATGAAAAGGCGGCCCTGAAATTCGCGGCTTCAATCGCGCGTGCGGTTTGGGCCACTTGGGCCGCGATCAGGCGATTGAAGGCCTCCGTTTGATCTGCACGCGCGGATGATAAATCAAGCGCCGCCACAAGTTGACCGTTGCTGCCGTAGATCGGCGCGTCGATGCAACTCATGCCTGTGTTGCGCGTATAGAAATGCTCGTCTTGATGAATGATTACATGACGTTGCTCGGTCAGACAGGTCCCAATGCCGTTCGTGCCTTCTTTCTCTTCACTCCAGTCGGCACCGGTTGTGAGGCCCCAACCTTCAAATGCCATAGCGTCAGCATCAGAGAGACGTTGATCTAGGATGATGCCATCTGTATCGGTCAGGAAAACCGCGCAACCCGATTGCCCGACCAGAGAGAAAAGCGCGTCCAAACGCGGGCTCGCGACGGTCATGAATTTTTCGAGCGTCTCCATCCTGAATTGCAGACTTTTTTGCTCTATTCGGTCAGGTGCCCGATGCTCATCAGGGTCCAGTCCATGCTTAATGACAGAACGGTGCCAACTCGCAGCAACCCGCGACTTTGCCGCAGCCGATGTCGACTGCGTTGCCTCCATCACAATATCAGCATGCGATGCCTTTGGTGTCATTTTGCTCTCCCTACAGCATCATTAAGACGCGCTGGTCTCGGTTTGTCGACTACTGTCCTAACCTTCACTGCCAGTGGGGCTCATTGCGCCAAGAAATTTTGACGCCCTCCTTTTTCAAATTCTTGGGCTGTTCTGTCGTTGGGATGAAGTCCTGCCGATTGAAATGGTTCCCCGAAGTGGGGACTTTAAATGGACCAAAAGGGAAAGTGACTTTCGACTCGGAGGCCCAGTTCCCACCCGAGGTGCTTTCTCTAAATATGCCCCCATTAAATGCGGCCATTGATCTTCGCGGAGTTAAAGTCAGCTTCGTCCGCTCTGCCGCCATGCATGGCTTCAAAAACAATGTTTGCTGTCCCGTTCGAACATCTGCCAGATTGAGATATTGACCAGCTCAACAAAATCAGCGACTTGCAAGGTCAGAAGCCAAGGGGGTTCAATTGGGACGGTCTTGACAGATCGCTTGGAGTGTCATTTCGCCCCGTCCAGCAAACGACCCCTTGCGGTAGGCTTCTCTACTCCAAATGCACTCATGCATGAAAGCGCTGCCGGTATTCGCCCGGGGTCAGGCCCACGTACCTATGAAAGATCTTCCGGAAAGCACCGGCATCGGAATAGCCGACTTCCCAGGAAATGCGCTCGACCGGCAGGCGACCGAATTGCAGCAGTTCCTGCGCTTTCGCGACCCGGAGGCGTTGCGCATATTCGGTCGTGGTCAGGCCGGTCGCTTTCTGGAAGCGGCGCAGCAAAGTGCGCTCTTCCAGCCCTGCTTCCTCTGCTAGCGTCGCGAGCCGCACATCCCGCCCCTCGTTGGCCTGCAGGAAATGCTGCGCCTTGAGGACGGCCGCGTCACCATGGGTTAGGCGGGGCGCGAAGCCGCTGTAATAGCGCTGCTCACGCCCCGGCGGGTCTACGAGCATCATCCGGGCGGTCTGCGCCATGACGACGGGGCCGAGGAAGCGGTCGACCAGCTTCAGGCCGAGATCGGTCCACGACATCAGGCCACCTGCCGAGATGATGTCACCGCCGTCGATGATCAGGCGATCTGTATCCAGCGCCACATCGGGGAACCGCTCCCGGAAATCCTCGGCATAGGTCCAGTGCGTGGTGGCCCCTCGTCCGCTCAATAGTCCCGTCTCAGCCAACAGGAAGGCGCCCCCACAGACGGACGCCAGCATCGTCCCTTCACCATGACGTTCCCGCAACCAAGCCGCGAGCGGCGCTGCGACATCAGGCTGGATGGGGGCCTCGAGTGACGGAGGCAGAATCAGGACCTGACAGGGAGCGTTGTCATGGCCTGACGCTTCGGGATCACCAGCAGGCATCGGTGGTGCCGGCTCGCAGGCCTGAAGGGTTTGGACCCGCAACCGCGGGACGCCCTGATCCGACCGCTCTGCTATCCGCCCGGCGATGAGAAACAGGTCCGTCAGCCCAAGGGCGGCAGAGAGTTGCGCGCCGGGGTAGAGGACGATGCCAATCCTTAAATCCTCCATATGTCGATATCTCCCCTCTTTATGTCGATTACGCCAATGGTGAGGAATGTGGGCATACGCCAGATTGAGGTCAAGAAGCCCAGTCCCAGAAAGGTAAGACCATGTCCAAACGTGCAATCATCGCAGTTGATCTGCAAAATGAATACTGGCCGAACGGTAACCTGCCGCTCGAAGGCATTGATGCCGCCGCCGCCAATGCGGCGCGCGTCATCGTTCATGGCCGCGAAGCCGGGGACCTTGTCGTAAATGTGCGCCACGAGATGCCGGGTGGACCGGTCTTCGTCCCCGGATCGGAGGGGGCCGAGATCAACAAAGTTGTCGCGCCCGGCGAGGGCGAGCCGGTCATTACCAAGAACTTTCCCAATTCGTTCCGCGACACTGGCCTGAAGGGCCTGCTTGACGAGAAGGGGGTCGAGGAAGTGGTCGTGATCGGTGCCATGAGCCACATGTGCGTGGACGCGACTGTCCGGGCCGCCAACGACTTCGGCTACAAGACCGTGACCATCCACGATGCCTGCGCCACGCGCGGCCTAGAGTTCAATGGCGCGACCGTTCCGGCGGCGCATGTCCATGCGGCACTGATGGCGGCATTCGCATTCACCTACGGCGAGGTTGTTGCCACCGACGACTTCATCAAGCGCTGAACCGGCGAGAGGAGAGATCTCATGACCACGCGCCGACAAATGCTCGCCATGTCCGCCTCCGCCATCGTCGGAAGCGCTGTCTCTGCATCAGCCCAGGGAAATGACGTCAGCTCCGAAAGCAGGAGCAAGATCACCCAGATCCGCAATGCCACCTTGCGGATCGACTACGGCGGCGTCCGCTTTCTCGTCGATCCGATGCTGGCGGATCGTCACAGTTTCCCGGGGTTCCCGGGGACCGCGAACAGCGAGCAGCACAATCCGATGGTGCATCTACCACTGCCGATTGCCGACATCGTCGACGTCGATGCCGTGATCGTCACCCATCTGCACGAAGACCACTGGGACCAGGCGGCGCGAGACGCGCTGCCCAAGGATCTGCCGGTCTTCGCCCAGAACGACGCCGATGCCGAAGTTATCCGTGGTCAAGGCTTTACCGATGTCCGCGTGCTGTCCGAGAACTCCGAGTTCGATGGTGTGCGTCTGATCAAGACGGCGGGCCGGCATGGAACCCAGGCACATTACGAGGTAATGGCAGAGCTTCTGGGTGACGTCTGCGGCGTGGTGTTCAACCATCCCGAAGAGAAGACCATCTATCTTGCCGGGGACACGATCTGGAACGAGAACGTCGACGCTGTCCTGTCTGCGCACGCACCTGAAATCGCGATCCTGAACGCGGGCTACGCGATGGTCCAGGGCATTGACGGAGGCATCATCATGGGAACCGAGGATGTCCTGCGCGTTCACCAGGCCGCGCCCGAGGCTCGACTGATCGCTTCGCACATGGAAGCGATCAATCATTGCGTCCTTACGCGCGCAGAACTCCGGGCCTTCGCAGCCGAAGAGGGGTTCTCGGACAAACTGCTGACCCCCGGAGACGGCGAAACCTACACGATCTGACAGCATGGAAGACCGGCGGCGGTGCGATGCGCCCCGCCGCCGGGAACTATGGCGAACAGCCAATGACTGTATACGGAGCATTTCGCAGCTTTGTCCCGCGGTCCGGCCCGCAGGGCGGGCGCGGCGGTCGGCAGTTCCGAGCCCTTCCAGGTTATTTCCGGCGATACGCTGCGTAAGCACAGTCCCCTGATCAGACGGCGTCCTGGAGCAGCGGACGCAGCGCCACCTCGACCCTTTCGCGGGATGCTGGCTCGAGCGGCAGGATCGGACGGGGCGGGGTGATGGGCCCGAGACCGAGGATCTCCGCGATAGTAAACATCACGCGGAAGCTGCCGAACTCACGGAACAGCGCCCAAAGGGGAGCGAAAGCGTGATCGATGCGCTCGACCTCGCCCGTATTCCCCGCCTGAGCCGCGCGGGTGAGTGCGAGAGCGGGTTCCGGCAAGAGGCCAGCCACGACGCTATACCAGCAGTCACCTCCGGCGAGCAGCGCGTCCTTCGCCCCCCAATCGCCGCTATAGCCCACGGCGAAGCCATCCGGCGTCATGGCCCGCAGACGCCGCATCTCGCCCGCGTAATCGCTGTCCGCCGGCAGAGGCATCTTGACCGCGGCCACGTTCGGAAGCTCGGCGAGGCGTGCAATCAGGTCCGGGCTGAAGGTGAACTTCGTGGTGCCCGGGTTGTTGTAGATGCACAGGGGCAGCTCGCCGGCCGCGGCGACGGCCTCGAAATGGCGAAAGACCTCATCATCGGTCAACGGCTAATATGACATGGGCGCGAGAAGCAGGCCGTCTGCGCCGGCTTGTCGGGCGTCTCGCGCAAGGTTCTCGGCAACATCGGTTGTTAGAGCGCCGACACCGACGATGAGCGGCGTCCGTCCTGCCACGCAGTCCACGGCAGCCCGCAGCGTGCGCTTGCGCTCTTCCGGTGTCAGGTAGGCGTATCCGCCGGTGCTGCCGAGCAGTCCGATGGAATCCGCTCCCGCAGCCACGATCCGCTCGAGGAACCGTTGCAGAAGCTCGGGTTTCAGCTGCCCCTCGTCATCAGTGGGAGTGAGCGGGAAGGCCGACAGGCCGGTGAACAAGGTCATGCGAATATCTCCTTCAAAAGCGTGACGTAAGCAGGCGGAGACCGGCGAACCCGAAGAAGGCGGCCAGAACGCCCTCGATCCCGCGCCGGGCCTTCCGGTAGAGGCGGATCATCGGTGCCGTCGAAAACACGAGCGCGTAGCCGGCGAAGATCATCACGCTCAGGACCGCACAACCTGCCAGAATTGTGGCCACGTCACGCCAGGATGGCTCAGCACCGAGGCCGAGCGTGACCAGGGCGATCCAGGCCAGCACCGCCTTCGGGTTCGCCAAATGCATGATCAATCCATGGCGGTAGAGCGCGATCGAGGACGGAGGAGTCTCTTCTCGCGCCGGTCCGTTTGAGGTTGTCCAGTCTGACGTCAACGCGCTTCGGGCCGCCCGCACCGCAAGGTAGAGCAGGTATAGGCCGCCGAAGATCTTCAGGACGGTCAGGGCCTCGGCATAGCGCGCGAGCAACGCGGAAACGCCGGTGGCCGCGGACAGCCCCCAAAAGAGCGATCCGGAGATGACGCCCGCCGCCAGCGCCAGACCGGCCCGGCGACCGTGGTTCATCGCAACACCCATGATCCGAAGGGTGCTCGGGCCGGGGCTTCCGGCCGCGATCACGTAGGCGGTGAAGACGACGATCAGGTGGTTGAGGTTCTCCATCGTGTGTCCTCTCAGGTTCCGACCAGCAGCTTGAAGGCGATGAGCCACATTACCAGCGCGATGAGCGTCTCCAGGACGCGCCAGGACGCTGGCCGCTCGAACACCGGTCTCAGCTTGGTGGCACCGTAGCCGAGAGCGAAGAAGAACACGAACGATCCCAGGATCGCGCCGATCGCAAAAGACCCTTGGCTGTCGGTGAACTGCGTGGAGATCGTCCCCAGAAGAACGACCGTGTCAAGATACACATGCGGGTTCAGCCAGGTAATGGCGAGGCAGGCGATCAGCGTGCGGAAGAGGTCGGTCATCGGCAGCGAGGAATCCGCGGCCAACGCCTCGTTCGAGCGCAACGCCGACAGAAGACTCTTCACGCCATACCAGATCAGAAAGGCCGCGCCGCCGTAGCGCATCACCGGCTCGAGCCAGGGCAACCACTCCGAGACGCTCCGAAAGCTGGTCACGCCGACGGTGATCAGAATCGCGTCCGAGACCGCGCATGTGAGACAGACAGCCAGAATGTGCTCACCACGCAGCCCCTGTCGCAGCACGAAGGCGTTCTGCGCGCCGATGGCCACGATGAGGCTGAGACTCATCATCATGCCGGTGAAGAAGACTGCGATATCCATATGTGGGCCTCTGATCCAAAAAACTGCCCTTGGACTATTCGGTCGCAGTGGCTTAGACAAATTGAAGACGCTGATGCCAATAAAGGAAAACTAAATGGCGGTGGACTATGCAGCTCTCCGCGCCGTCGCCACGGTCGTCAGGACCGGTAGCTTCGAAAGGGCCGCCGCTTCTCTCAACGTGACCCCGTCGGCTGTCTCGCAGCGCATCAAGCACCTTGAAGAACGCCTCGGCGCGGTGCTCATCGAGCGAGGAACACCCTGCACCGCCACGGACAAGGGCCTTGCGCTTTGCCGGCACATGGACCGCGTGGGGATGCTCGAGAAGGATCTCATGGAACATCTGCCCGAACTTTCCGGGGCTGAAGGTGCCGGACAGGTAACCCTCAACGTGGCCACAAACGCCGACAGCCTCGGAACCTGGTTTCTCGAGGCCATCGCCTCCTTCACCAAGGCCACCGACTATCTCGTGAATGTGGCGATCGACGACGAGGACCATACCGCCGACTGGCTACGCCGCGGTCGCGTGCTTGCCGCCGTTACCTCGCTGGAACGCCCTGTGCAGGGATGTCGTGTCACGCCGCTCGGTGCGCTCCGCTACCAGGCGACGGCAAGCCCCGACTTCGTTGCCCGATACTTCCCCGACGGTCTCACGGAGGAGGCGTTCCAAAACGCGCCCGCTCTGACCTTCAACCAGAAGGACCGGCTCCAGACCGTCTGGGCGCGCGAGGTTTTCGGGCAGGACCTGTCCTTTCCCACGCACTGGCTCCCCTCCACGCAGAGCTTCCTCGAAGGCAGCCTCGCCGGCATGGGGTGGGCGCTCAATCCGGTGCAGCTCGCCAGACGCGATCTCGAGCGCGGAGATCTGGTCGAGCTGGCCCCCGGTCAGATGCTGGAGCGGCGCTTGTTCTGGCAGATCAACCGGCTGGCCGCCGATCAGCTACACGAACTGTCCCGGTCAATTCTCACGGTAGCGCGGCGCGAGCTCAGCTCGCAAGCATGACGCTCATTAGAAACGACGGCTTCGTTCCGCTCACCGGACCTCGATAGGTCAACGGATGAATATCTTTGGTTCTGAGTGTCAGGATTCAATGCTTGAGTATCCCTTTTGATCAAGCTCTGATTTCGACCCATTCTCGGTCCTCTTTAACGAGTGTGTTTGCAAGGATGAGAAGCTTGCGCATGATTGCTGTGATGGCAACCTTGGAGGGTTTTCCTACGGCCTTCATGCGTTCGTATTGTGCTTTGAGATCTGGGTTATACCGGGTCGCGACGATGGCGGGCAGGTAGAGCGCATCGCGCAAGGGTTTTCGACCGCCCTGGATGAAGGACTTCCCCCGCCACTTGCCTGACTGTCTTGTGATCGGGGCGATACCGGCCAGTGAAGCGACGGCCTTCTTTCGCAGGCTCCCGATTTCGGGCATCTCAATCAGGATCGTCGTGGCCGCGACCGCGCCGATGCCCTTAATGCTTTGGATCACACGCAGCGCGCGTTTGCGAGTTGGGCAGGTTTCCAGTTGTGTCCGAATTGCCTGATCGAGTTCAGCGATATCAGAAATGACCTGGCGCAGTCGGCGTCGGGTCAGCTTCTGCGTCAGCCTTTGCTGCTGCCGATCCAGCTGGTTCTGAAGGCGCACCTTGTCTTTGACCAGCGCGGTACGGGCAGCTTGTAACTCTCTGAGAATAGGGCGGTCCTTGGCGACTGGCGCATCTGGCTCCAACGCATGTGCCGCACCCATCTGCGCCAGAATACGCGCGTCAGCTCGGTCCGTTTTGGCCAATTGCCCCTTGCTTTCCGCAAAGCGGCGGGCGTGTTTCGGGTTCACCTTCACCAGCGGCAAGTGGTCGGCCAGCGCGGTTTCGAACGCGCCGTGATACGGGCCTGTTGGTTCATAAACCACGCGGGCGGGCAGGTCTGGTCCGACCCACCGGCGCAGCTTCTGGAAACCTGCCTTTGTGTTTGGAAACTGCTCGAAAGTCCTGTCGCTCAATCGGTGGCAATCCAGTTTGTCTTTGGAAATGTCTATGCCAATGCTATCGTCTGTCATCTTCGTCATGTCCTATGCTTGTCATCCGGGACGGCAATCCCGGGTATCCCTTCAGGCCTCATGAGAAGACGGTGTGCGATCGCACTCTAGCACGGTCCACTACGACCAAGCATATCCCGATCCACACACCGCCTCTGCCCGCCATAAATGGCGTGGCTGGCAGAGGCTCCACCTTCGCATGGAGACAGGCAAAGTCATAAGACAAGCATGATCAAGTTGAGGAGGATGTCCGTTTGACCGCCTGCCCGCACTTTGTGTCCGCTTCCACCAAAAAACAAACATTGGTCGCCACCACATCGAACGTCCGCTTAGCCCAAGTCCCGCACAGCGGCTTTACATGTGCCATGCAGCTAAGGTCGGGTCTGGGTTGGAATTGCTTGGCAGCTGGGTCAGGGTTGCTTGGTACAGCCATCCGACAAATTTCAGAAAATCCGTGGGTTCGAGCCGCTTTCGGATGGCATGCGACATGTAGTCCGACCCCTCGCGGGTTGATCTCGAAGACAGAATTTGGGCCAAGGAAGGGAATGGCGAGCGGGGGATGGTGCCCTGACGACTGGAGCCGGTTGTCCCGCTGATGCTTTTGCCTCCAGCCTCCCGGCCAAGATCTTGGTTGAAGACGTCCTTCCTTGGGGATGGCTCCTTTGGCGCCCCGCGTCATAGCGGGACGAGGGTGTGGTCGGTGAGAGGCCCGCGCTGAGGCGGGCCCTCGGTTTCAGTTGGGCTCAGGCGGCCAGGTCCGCGCCCCCTGCCCTTTCGCCCTCTTCATCGCCGACGATTTCAAGCCGCGCGTTCGGTATCCTTCTTTGGCGATCCAGAGCTCGGCTGCGGTGACGGACTCCGCCAGATGCAGCAGCTCGGTGTTCCCGCCGAAGTCGAGAAGCACGCGCACCTGCCCGGGCTTCGGGTCCTCGGCCACCTCGAAGACGACGGCGCTGTCAGCGGAATGGCTGCGCATGATGGTGACGAGGATCACCCCGTCCGAAGCGAAATTGCCCTCATGCAGCGTGAACGACGCGGGAGCCGTCCAGGTCGGATAGGACCGGGGTGGTTCCTTTTTCACAAGACGGCCGACACCGTTCGAGCGCTCCCAGGCCGCCAGCTTCTTGGTAAAGCGTGCCGGTAGCTTGGGACTGCCGTCGGTGTAGCGAATGAGCGCCCCGAGGGGTGCAGTGTCGATGATGGTTATTGCAGACATGATTCCTCATTCCGAATGCAAATATTCGCATTCATCCTATTGATATTGTTGCGTTATAGGGTGATTGGGGGGCGGAATCTCCGCCCCCCGCTGGATCACGCTATTCCGCGGCCAGCATCGACGCGCTTTCAACAGGCAAGTCATCCGTCAGGAATGCAGGAAGGTCAGCCTCACTGACGCTGTCGGCCATTTCGGCATCGACATCCGGCCCCTGCCCTTCGGCATGGTCCTCATCGTCCAGCGCCACGAGATCGACACGGCGCAGGACCTCGGGCAACCAGCCGCTGCCCTTCAGCAAGCGCTCGGCCTCACTGGCCATCTCGCCTTTCTTCAGGTGATCGAGGAGTTGGGCAGTCCCCTCCCCCTTGGCCTCACGTACGGCCTCGAGGATCCGGGTCTTGGGCACGCGGTTGAGATAGGTGTCGACCGTCGGCTCCCAGCCTGCCTCGACCATATCGAGATCGACTGCCTGTGCCACGAGATCGGAATGCGCCATACGCCGGGTCAGACCGCCAGCAGAGATGCCTGCCCCGTAGGGGTTCACCTTTTCATGCAGCGCGTTGACGCCGAAGCTGAGGCAATGCGCCAGCAAGGCCAGCCGACTGCCCTGGTCGAGGACCGTCAGATAGTCCCAGAGCGCTGCATCGTCGCCAAGCGGCAGATCGGCTTCCCATTCAGCGTGACGCTCGTCGACCAGCTTTGCCACCACGCTGTCCGTCACAAGCTTCAGCAGCAGCAGCGTCAGCGCGACATCCGGCGAGCGCCCGATCGCTTCACGCAGCGCCAGCGTCCGGTGGGCCGTCAACTCCATGACCAACCGCTCGGGCAGTGGCTTCAACGCCCCGTCATCCTCATCCTCCGGCAGGTCGCCACCAATTGGCTGGCCACCCGACATGATGACGGTTCCGCCATGAGCGGCACTGGCATGGCCATCGGTGAGATCACGATCAGCCCCCTGCCCCGCCACCGCAGGATCAGTACCATCCTGGACCGCGGTCTCCTCAACGGGCTCATCCTCTGGTCGCACATACCCGCGATGGACTGCCAGCGCGCCGTAGCGGTCGAGCGTGACGAAAGCCCCTGCCCGTCCGATTTCCAAGGGATCGAAGATCAACGGCCGGGTCTCGATCTTTTCCATCTCCGTTTCCAACACGCCAAGCCGCGTGTCGATTTCATCGGGGATTTCATCCTGACCCGCGTATTCCTCCTCGAGCGCCCGGTACTCGGCGAGCAGCTTGGCATGGGTCGCACACTGCTCATCCGTCATAGGTGCCGGATCGCCGGACAAAGACCGCAGGCCGTGGCTGTAGCCGTAGGGCAGGTCAAGTGCTACCTCGATCCACTTCCAGCCCTCAACCGCAACCGTCTCAGCCTCGGCTTGAAGTTTGTCCGTCACCAGCCGATCGAGCAGGGCAGGGTCCTCCAACCAACCGCCATCATCGCCCTGGAAGAGGTCATGCAGCATCGTGCCACCCGCCGCTTCATAGGCATCAACACCCACAAAGATCGCGCGCCGGTCGGAAACCCTGACCGAGGTTTCGGTCAGCATCCTGCGGATCTGGAATGGCTCCTTGTTCCAGGATGAATTGATCACATCCCAGACCTGAACCTGACGCGCATGATCTGGATTCACGGTGAAAGCCATGAGCTGCTCCAGCGTCATGCCATCCTCGGCATAGACCTCAAGCAGGGCAGGGGCGACGGAGGCAAGTTTGAGGCGCTGCTTCACGATCTGCGGCGTCACGAAGAAGGCGGCAGCAATCTCTGCATCGCTCTGACCCTTGTCCCGCAGCGCCGCAAACGCGCGGAACTGGTCGAGCGGATGCAGGGCAACGCGCTGCATGTTTTCTGCAAGGGAATCGTCCTCGGCGAGGATCGCGGACCCCCCATCCCGCACGATGCAGGGAATGGGCGTCGTTTTCGCCAAACGCTTGTGCTTCACCAGCAAGGACAGTGCTTGGAAGCGACGACCCCCAGCCGGGATCTCGAACTTGCCGGTCTCGGTGCCATCATCACCCAACACGGGCCGCACGCTCAGGCTCTGCAACAAACCGCGGCGGGCGATGTCTTCGGCCAGTTCCTCGACGGACACGCCAGCCTTGATGCGCCGCACGTTGGACTGGCTCAGCACCAGCTTGTCAAAAGGGACATCCCGCGAGGGGGACAGGGTGATTTTCTGGACAGCTTTCGTCATCAGATTTTCTCCACGACGGGCGCCGGAAGCCACTCTCCCGATCTCACTTCCCGTCACCCTCAAACCAACACTCCTTTCCCTCTCGATGATCTGATGGTTGCCAAGAGGCGACTTAACAGCTGTTAAGTCAGGCCAACTGAGCACCGACGACGTCGAAACTTAACAGCTGTTAAGCCGCACTTCGCCGATCGATCAAAGCCATGACCATCGGACCGCAAGAGAATTCGCCCGCGGCGGCCTTGGACGTCAGCGCCCGCAAGTATCCACCCGGTGACCTGATTTCGGAAAAACGTTCCAGCATGGCCACGACGACGATCGAGGCTTGCTCTGGTCCCATGCAGCGCTGCGCTTCTTCCCAAGCCGAAACACTGATCCCCATGGCCGGCCGTACATGACACGCCGCGTCAAAAAGCTGGTGCCAATGTCGAACGTCGCCCTGATAAAAAGTCTTGAGCGAGGGGCAGCCGGCGATTACGAGGTGGAGTGGGATTTTCGGCACCCGCCTTGTGTCAGGCTCTTCACCGTCAGCCACAGGCTCACCCGTGTTATCTTCAGGCGCGCGGCCCGCCACCCCGCCTTTTTCTAAGGCAGGTTCAAGATCTATAGATTCTTTATTTGAATTATGATGGTGATGCTCAAATTGGGCATCATTGGTGTTCATTTCTTCTGTTTCAGGGCCGTCAATGACATTGCGCGCCTGGTCAAGAAGGGTCTCTAGTTCGGTCCGAAATGCCGACAAATCCTCAAGCGAAAGCTTGCGGCGAAGAGCGCGGGCTGTGAGGGCGGCCGTGTCGCTGAGATGGTCCCATAGGCCAAGCCCGGGCTGGATCTCCTCGCCGAACTCCGCCAGAGCGGCTAGGTCGCGGCGCATGAGGCTCACCACCTCCCTCAGTCGCCGCACGCGGTCCTCAGCCTCACGCACAGCCTCTGCGGCCCGTGCAATCTCCTCTGCCCGGCAATAGAGCGGGGAGAGATCGAAGCCGAAGGCCACGCGATCTTCGCCACGCTTGCGCACATACCGCTTCCCGTTGGGGCTATCGCGCCGCATGAGCAAGCCTGCGTCTACCAACCGGGCGAGGTGACGGCGCATCGTCGAGCAAGGCATGCCGTTCAGCCGCTCGCAGATCGCCTTGTTGGATGGGAAGACGACCATTTCGGTGTTCCCGCCAAGCGCATCGTCCGGAAAGAAGCTGAGAAGTCCCTGAAGAACAGTCAGATCGCGCTCGGAAACCCCAAAGGCTGCCTGCGCCTTGGACAGCTCGCGGAGGAGCTCCCACTTGTTGACGGGCTTGCCTGGAACAGACGCCTCAGGACGCTCGACCACGCGCAGATGGGCGTGCGAGATCGGCCGCATAAACGGCGAAATCGGTGTGTAATCCATGATGTCATTCACGAAGGCAAAATTTCCCTGGCCCGCGAATCGCTTTGCGCTTGCGGGAAAGGGGCCAGATCGCTACATTCAGAGGTGCGAAAACTGAAGTTTTGTAGCGGGCTGGTCCCGTGCGAAACCTAAGAAAGGTCTCGTGAAGCTTGCTTCTCGGGGCCTTTTCTTTTCTGCCTGTCTCGTGCCTCCTTTTTGATTGTTGCTCTTTCTCAGTCTTCCGAACGCTTCCAGCGCTCGTGAAGCTCGGCGATCAGCTGCGGGGCGTTGCCCTCAAGCCAGCTGACAAAATCGCTCTCCTCAGCCTTCAACTCGAGCTTGAGTTGCTTTCCACGACGTCCGGTCGTGACAGTGGCGGCACCGACCCCCGGAATCACCGTGCCGGGCCGCCCGCGAGGGCGAGACGAAGATGTGGTCTGTTCGGGCTTCCCTGCAGCAGAGAGGACGGCCAAAAATGCATGATCGGATTTCTCGTCAATACCGCCGTGGTAAGATGTCTTGGCCTCACCGGCCAAAGCTGCAAGCAGTTCGCGATCGGCATCCGTAGCCCCTAGCAACTTCTTGAGCTCTTCCCACCTGGGCCGCCCGATGCCCGGAGCGGCACCGATAGCGAGGACCAGATCCTCCCCAACGGTGCGGACCACGCTTAACAGCTGCGACACTCCTGCCTCGGTCAGATTGAGAACCTCGGCAACACCCTTGTTGGTGCGTTCGGATGCGCTCAAATGGTCACCGTCGAGCAAGGCGGCGGCAACAAGCGCACGTTCGATGAAGCTTAGATCCCGCCGCTCCTGGTTCTCTAACAGCTGATCGCGAAGCGCCTGATCGCCCTCCATCTCTGTGACAATGGCGCGGACCTTGATTCCAAGTTCTCTGCAAGCTTCCAGCCGACGACGGCCATAGATCAGGCTGTAGCGATCGCCCTCAAGCGGCCGGACGAGGATTGGTACTCGCTGTCCGTTCTTGGAAATCGACGCCTTGAGGCCTTCAGTCTCGATCTGCAGCCGGTCATCGAGGCGACCTGTGGTCTCGATTTGGTCAGGCTCAATTTCAAAGACGCCGCCGCGCAGCCTGCGCCCCTCAAGAGCGTCGGGCGCGTTGCGCAGTGTCTGCAGTGGCAGTCCCAGTTTAGGCTTTCTTGCCATTGCGTCCCCACGTGTTCTGGATGATCGCCGCGATCTCGTCGTTGACGGCGTTCATGGATTCGATTGCACGATCAAAAGTCTGACGCGTGAAGTCCTTCTTGTCGGCCTCATAGAGCGTCTGCTTCGTCAGCCCTGCATCAGAGATCGCAGTCGACTCGACCATGTGGTTGGTCAGGACTGACCTGCCGAAAAGACCCCGGATGAAGGCAATGACCTCAGTTTGCGGTGCGTCGCCCACCTTGTAGCGGGTTGGCAGGAAACGCAGCCAGTCAAAGCGAAGGTTTGCGCCGGCGTCCCGGATGACGCCAAGCAGATCAGCAGTCATGCGCAAAAACTGCGACATAGACATGAGATCGAGCATCTGTGGGTGAACGGTGACAAGCACCCCGGAGGACGCCGACAAGGCAGACATGGTCAGGAAACCAAGCTGCGGCGGACAGTCGATGACGACGACGTCATAGTCTGCTTCAACACTATCGAGCGCATCACGCACACGGGCAAAGAACGCGCGGGCGCCGCCTCGCTGGATGGCAGCCGGCGTCTCATGTTCGAATTCCATGAGCTCTAGGTTCCCGGGGATAAGGTCGAGGCCTCGGATGTAGGTTTTACGGATTACTTCCGAGATCGGGACCGGTTCATCATAGCGAACTGCGTCATACAGCGTTCCACCCTCCATCAGGTCCAGCTCAGGCTGGATGCCATGCAGCGCGGAAAAGGATGCTTGGGGGTCCAGATCGATCGCAAGGACACGATATCCCTTAAGAGCCAAGCGCTGCGCAAGGTGAGCTGATGTTGTCGTTTTCCCCGAGCCGCCTTTGAAGTTCACAACGGAGACAATCTGAAGCTCGTCACCGGCACGACGCCCCGGCACGTAGGTCCCAGGCTTCTTCGCGTTTGCCTCTAGGGCGTGGCGGATCTCCCAGATATCATCGAGTGTATACCGACGGTGGCTGCCCGCGGTGGTTTCGACGTCAGCGATCTTTCCTTCTCGATGAAGCTTGCGAAGGTAGGTATGATCGACACCAAGCAACTCTGCCGCCTCGCCGCTAGTCAGGCTGCGCATGACTTTCTTGGCGTCGGGAGGGAAGTGGGCCGCACGTTGCGCATGAAGGTTTGACGCGAGAAGCTCTGCGTAGTGCCCGATGGCAATGTCCAGGTCCTGCTCAGCTTCGCTCATCTCTGCCTCGATTCGTGGGCGCGTTTTTTATGTGACCGCGCGTTATTTATCGAGACTATTGCCCGAGCTATCAGATTCGTGCAAGCTCTTTCTAGATATGGTGTGGTTCAACCACACAGACACAAGCGCAGGCACTACTCAATTCAGTCAAGCAACCCAAGTTTCTCAGCGCGTTCCAGAAGCATTTTCACCGATGACGGCTGCCACTTGGACCTTCCGCGCGGTGTCCGCTCACGCATAGTCTCCAGCCGATCACAGATGGCCTGTAGGGTCATGTCGGGTTTGGCGCCCTTGATGCCTGCGACAATGGCGGGCAGGCGGTCGTCCGTTTCGCGGCGCCCGGCGCGGGCCAGCACCTCGACAGGCAGGAAGCCGTCGCGGACATAGGCCTTCACAGCGCGTTGCAGGCGGCTTTGGGTCCAGCTACGCGCTTCGGGCAAGGGGCCGTTGATGATGCGCAACACGTCCTCCCAAGCCAAGTCGGGGCGCAACCGGCGCACATGGGGCACCCAGTCTTGTGCCGTCTCGTTCAGGCGCTCCATGTAGCCGTCCTGTCGCGCCAGCCGCACTTTGCGAAGAGCGGCAGGGTCTTTGGCCCGCAGCCCAGGGTTCCCGCCAACGCGGCCCTTTGTGCGTGCGCTGGCAAGGCCGGCCTTGGTGCGTTCCCGGATCAGGGCGCGTTCGAACTCGGCCGCAGCCCCCAGCACTTGCAACGTGAACTTGCCCTGCGGCGATGCCGTGTCGATTGGGTCTTGAATGGAACGAAAGAAAGCACCCTTGGCTTCAAGCCGTTCGATCACCTCGAGGAGATGCGAAAGCGACCGCGCCAGCCGGTCGATCCGCACGACCACCAGCGTGTCGCCCTTGGCGACGCGTTCCAGCACGCGCGCCAACACCGGCCGCGCACGATTGCCGCCAGAGGCCTGCTCCTCATGGATCTCGGCGCAGCCTGCAGATTTCAGGGCCTGCGACTGGGGCAGGGGGGTTTGATCCTCGGTTGAAACATGACGTAATCGCGGGCGCGCAATTTCGGACGTTTGGTGCATTCTGCGATCCTGCAATTTTCACAGGAGGAAGTCATGACTGCATTTGCTGCCCTGGACGTATCAAAGAAGAGTACGTCGATACACATTGTCGATGAGAAGGGGGTTTGTCTTTGGCGGGGAAAGACGCTCACCGATCCGGATGTCCTTGCTGGAGCGCTTTCACCGTTCGCGGACGCCCTCTCATTGGTTGGGCTGGAAACCGGGTGCTGGACAACCTGGCTCTGGCATGAGTTGACGGATCGAGGGTTTCCAATGGTTTGTATGGATGCCCGTCAGGCGCATGCGGCGCTTTCGATTAGCATTAACAAGACGGACGCCAATGATGCACAAGGGCTCGCACATCTGCTGCGGACGGGTCTCTATCGGGAGGTCCGGGTCAAAAGCTGGGAGGACATGCAGAAACGGACACTGCTGCGTGCGCGCGCCACCATGTTGCGCTGTGTTCTGGACCTTGCCAATGCAATCCGAGGGGCGCTGCGCACCTTCGGTATCTCGCTTCCTGCAGGGTCTGGAAATGGCGGGGCAAAAACCTTCGAGCGACGAGTGGTCGACCATCTTGTCGAACGACCGGACCTGGATGTAATCGTCAGCCCGTTGCTCGAAGCCTGGCGAGCGGGCCGGGCACAGGTAGCGCGGCAGGAAAGCGCCATTCGCCGGATCGTGCGCAATGATCCACGCTGTCAGTTGCTGATGACGGTCCCCGGCGTCGGCTATCTGACAGCTGTAGGCTATGTTGGCGCCATCGGCGATCCCGCGACATTCAAGTCCGGGCGAACGGCTGCAGCCTGGATCGGATTGACCCCAAGACGCTACCAGTCCGGCGCCATGAACCAGCAAGGACGGATATCCAGGCAAGGTGACAAGCTGTTGCGAGCCTATCTCTACGAGGCAGCCGCCCATATACTGACCCGTGCGAAGACCGGCAGTGCGCTCCGTCGCTGGGGCCTGAAACTGCGCGAACGCATCGGGTTCAAGCGGGCGAATGTGGCTGTCGCGCGCAAGCTGGCGGTGATCCTGCACGCGATTTGGCGTAGCGGTCGTCCATTCGAAGCAGAAGGGTCTGTCCCGGCATGACCTGTCGCAACAAGAAAGGCCCCACGATGTAGGGGCCGCAAAGAGATCCGCTGCTGTGAAGCTGCGGGTGCGTCCACCGGGACGTGAGACATGAGGACCACCGCGATATGCGCGCGGCAACGGCTGACGCCGAATTGCGCTTGGAGACATAGCGGGGTCCGTCTCGAACCTCATGATGCGGCAGTGGTACGACTGACCGCGAAGACAACCCTGACGCCGGCCACGCACATCGCATTCGACACCAAGCAGCATTTCAGAGCAAGTATTCCGCCTTGCGATAAACACATGTTTGTCGTGATGTTCTCCCAGTTCAGGCCGGGGCATGGCATCTGCGACCAGCGCTTTATGACAACCCCATATAAATCAATTGCCGAAAACAATGTATCGAAATAGGTTTATCGTGATCTCTTCGAAGGATACTGCCGTGGGACTGATCGGCTACGCACGGATTTCGACCATAGAGGGCGCACAGGTGCTCGACCGACAGCTTGACGCCCTCAACGCTGCCGGATGCGAGCGGATATTCGAGGATCGTGCCTCCGGCGCGAAAGCCGAGCGCCCCGGTCTTTCGGCCTGTCTGGACTTTTTGCGCAAGGACGACGTGCTTGTCGTGCTTGATCTCGACCGGCTCGGGCGGCTTGCAGGCGAGCTGATCTCTCTCATCGACCAGTTGGCCACGCGGGGAGTCGCATTCCGGGCGCTGAATGCACCGATGGACACGACAACGCCTGCAGGGCGCGCTTTCCTGCAGATTCAGGCTGCTTTTGCTGAAATGGAGCGCAACATCATCCGCCAGAGGGTGAACGAAGGGCTGATCGCTGCCCGTGCCAGGGGCCGCAAGGGCGGGCGCCCCAGGATCATGACCGCTGACAAGCTGCGGTACGCCAAGCACCTCATGGCAGATCGAACCAGATCCATTCCGGAAATATGCAAGGAACTCGGAGAGATCAGGCCGTCAACGCTCTACCACTACCTGCATGCCGACGGGTCTCTGAAGTCGGCCGGGCGTGATCTGCTGGAAAATGCCGGGAAGGAAGAAAGAAGCACTTGACCGGAGAGCCTCGATTAGACAACGCGCGCGTAGCCTATCAAAGGCATCAAAACAGTCTTTTTGCAGTTTTATGTATCGCTACTAAACGACCGTTTGTAAACGAATGCAAGAGAGTGCTCTCTCGTCGTGCTGGTGCAGAACCCCTTGGTTTCCTTATCCTGAACGCGATCAGAGAGGTTCCTCCGGCAGTCGCCCGCGAATACTATGTAAAGAGCATGGGCAATGGCCACAAAATCTCTTGGGTAATGTGCATAAAGGTGGTATTTTGCACACATGACGCCGCAAGCATCTACTTTTAGTGATGATTTCGATGACCCTCTCATCATTACCGAGGGGATGAGGAGGCTCACGAAGAAGACCTCTGGTTTCTGCCCGGGCCGCTCGAAGAGGAACCGGATGATCTGCCTCCCGGGCCGCGGGCGGAACCGCCTGATACCGTAGTCATCGAAGATTGGGCAAAGGCAGAGGGTGCTCATACTGCGCGGCTGGCAAAGGTGGCTGGACGCCTGGGTGCTCTGGATGACCGGTTGCTGCGCGGCCCGGAGGGCTGGCGGCACAGACTGGCTCTAATAGAGGCGGCGGATCTCAGCTGGTTCGCAGGCGATCGTGTGAGCCCCGATCGGCTGGCGCTTTGGATATCCATGCGTTTGTCTGGAGTGCAGGATGACTCGGAAGCACTGGCCCGGGCCGGATGGGCCGTGCGACGCCTGACAAGTGGTCCGGAGCCAATGGTAGATTTGGCGTCCTTCCTGGATCGGCGTGATCCTGAGAAGTTCGAGGACAATGCCGAGCGCTTTGACGAGCGTGCAGGGAGCTGGCTGGACGTGATGACAGCAGCGGTTGACCTCCACCCGATCACGAGCGCTTGCATGGGGTTTCACCTCTGGAGTCTGGCTGGCCTCGGCCAATATGGAGACCGTATTGAGGCCGCTGTAACTGCTGGTAGGATCGCGGCCAGCGACGGCAATGGAGCCATCTTTGCGCCGCTGGCCATGGGCGGGGCAGGGGGGCTGCGGGCCTCGGGCGTGCCACCTGAACGCTTGGCCCGCTGGTTGGACGGGATGAACAGCGCGATACTAACGGCGATGCGGCATTTGGATTTGGTTGAGACTTGGACGGTTCAGGCAGAGGGCGAACTGGCGAAACTATCAGGCAAGACGCCTCCTGCTTTGCTAACTCTCTTCGCGGAATGGCCTCTGGTGTCCGCGCCGATGGCTGAGACTCAGATCGGTGCCAGTCGCGCGGCGATGCAACGAAACCTCGCGTGGATGGAAAAGAAAGGCTTGATCCGCGAGGTTACAGGGCAGGGGCGGTTCCGGATGTGGCGGATTGCAGCTTAGTATCTGCCGGGTGACGGCTCAAAAACGTATAAGCAAGCATATGTTAAGTTGGCTCTTGGCCAAGAGTGCGCATGACTCGGGCGCACCTGGGACGAATACTTCTCGGGCGAAAGCGGCGCGCCTAAGACCCGCAGCAAGAGTTAAGTCCGCTATCCGCGTCGGACCCGGGGTCATGCCAGCCAAGTTCGCAGAACGTCAGAAGGCCGCAAGCATGTGGACTAGGCCTTTTTCGATGTTCTTCCACGGCTTCTTGCCCACGGTATGTAAGAACCAACATCTGGTACCGCAGATATTTTTCGTAAAGAACTGCATGAAGCGACAACAGATTTTGTGACCCACAGGCCTGGATCAAGGACTTATGGAACTCCCAGTCATATCGGAATCAGGATCGGAGCGACCACGCCCTGCGCCAATGGCTGCGGGAACTGGCGAATAAACGTCGCCGGTTCGGATATCGTAGTTAGGGCATCCTTTTGGCCAGAGAGGGTTTTGAAGTGAACCATTAGAAGCTTTTCCGTCTCTATCGCGAGGAAGGGCTGGCCGTGCGCCGCAGGTGATCACGCAAACGCGCACTGGGTACGCGCAGGCCCATCCTAGTGCCGGATCGCGCCAATCAGCGTTGGTCGTTGGACTTCGTGTCCGATGCCTTTGCTAATGGCCAAAGGTTCCGTGTGTTGTGCATCGTGGATGACTGCACGCGCGAAGCCTTGGCGGCCACTGTGGTGGATCGCTCACTGTCAGGTGAGCGGATGATCCGCGAACTGGATGACCTGATCGGGAGGCTGGGTCAGTTGACTTTCTGACCCACGATCAGATCAAAGCGATGACAACGGCCGACCGTATCGTCAACCTCGGCACTCGTCAGGGGTATGTTACCCCCTGGATCACGACGTCAGCGGAAAAGCGCCCTTAGGGGTGCCACAGCCTCTTGCCAGCTGTCACGCGCTTCTAGCCGGTCGATCCAACTCGCAACTCCTGGGTACTGGTCCAGTAAAATCCCCGCTTGATCGCGATACATGAAGGTGGTCGCAAGATAGAAGTCGGCAAGGCTGAGTGCGCCTGCGATCCAGTCCTTGCCGTCGAGTCCGGTTTCCAGAACGGCAAGGAACTGATCTGTGGCTTTTCGTTCCGCTTCGACCACGGTCGGATCGGGATCGCCCATGCCGAATTTCTCTTTGAGAAACAGCTCAAAGGACAATTTCTGCATCGCCGGGCCAAGGTGGATCGCTTGCCACCAGGTCCATTGATCGACGAGGGACCGCGCCTTGCGGCCCTCAGGATAGAGGCCCGCCTCGGGCCGAAGCCCCGCCAGATAGGCACAAATTGCCCGGGATTCCCAAAGCACGAAATTCCCGTCCTCCAAAACGGGCACCTTTGCATTGGGATTGCGAGCGAGAAATTCCGCCGCGCGGTTGTCCCCGGCCCGGATGTCGACCTGGACGATTTCGAGGTCCACGCCCAGTTCGTGTGCCACCGCCCGCACACGCAGCGCATTGGGCGAGAAATTCGCGTTGTAGAGTTTCATGATTTTGTCCGCCTCTATAGTTACTGCGGCGCCCGAAGAAGCACCGCCCGGTTTTCGGTCAGGAAATCGGTAACCGACTGTCCGGACTTGCCGGTGAGCGTCTTGAGATCGTCGCTGGCCACATCAAGGTAGCCTTCGGCGATTGCCTGGTCGAAAGAGACGAAAACACGCGCCATGAACTCGGGCAGGCCATTTGCGATCATCGCCTGCACCATGTCTTCGGCCGGCATCGGAACGTAGGGGATGTCCTTGCCGGCGATGTCCGACAAAAGCGCCGCGATATCGGCCTGGCCGGTGGATTCGGGCCCGGTGATGTCCAGGACCTCGCGGTCGGTCGCATTCATCAGCGCGGCAGCGGCGGCGCGGGCGCAGTCGGCGCGCGTGACGTAACTCGCCCGTCCGTCCCCTGCCGCGGCAAAGAGCTGCCCCATGTCGATCGCCTGCGGTCCGCTCATAAGCAACAGATCCGTGTAAAGGTTGTTGCGAAGGATCGTGTAGCTGGCGCCGCTTTGCTCGATCAGCTTCTCGGTATTCTGATGAT
Organism: uncultured Sulfitobacter sp.; assembly: GCF_964021855.1. Classification (NCBI taxonomy): domain Bacteria; kingdom Pseudomonadati; phylum Pseudomonadota; class Alphaproteobacteria; order Rhodobacterales; family Roseobacteraceae; genus Sulfitobacter; species uncultured Sulfitobacter sp. Next base: position 137,199 of record NZ_CAXHZD010000005.1, on the reverse strand, counting down.
CCTTGCTGAAAGTGATGGGGCTTTCGGGTACCGGGCTGGCAAGCGAGGTATAGACGATGTGGGCGATACCCGCCTCGCGTGCGGCGGTGATCGCATTGGAATGAGCCGCGAGCCGTTTGCCCGGCTCCAGATCCTCGGTGGAGATGATCAGGATCCGCTTGCCGCCCGCGATGGCCGGACCCAGTGTTTCGGGCGCGTTGAAATCGCCTTGGCGAACATCCACCCCCTTGTCCCTGAACTCGGCGAGTTTGTCGGCGTTGCGCGTGACCGCGATGATCGGACCGGCGCCCGCCTCGATCAGTTGATCGATTACCTGGCGTCCAAGCTGGCCGGAGGCGCCTGTGACGATAAATGGTCCGTTCTGAAAGCTTGCCATGGGCGTATTCCTGTTCTTTGAGAGAGAGTCAGCCGTGGATGTGAACCTGCGCGGGGTTGGCCAGCTTGCCGCGGGCGAAGTCCCAGCTCGTTGTCAGGATTTTGATCATGACGTCGACCTCTGACCCATCGCGCGGCGCAAAGGCCATGACGGCATTTGCCGGGATGTGTCCGGCCGACGCCATCGGGTGCGGTTCGCCCCAGCCGTTGGCGATGAGTTCCTCGACCGCCGCCAGAGGCAGCATCATGTGCGACGAACCGTCATAGGAGGGATGCACATGGGCAAATTCGCGTCCGATCATGAAGGCTTCACGCGGGCCGCAGGCATGCGCCACCGGCAAGACCAGTGCTTCGGCGCCGGGCACCGAGATGCCCGACCGGCAGCGCTCGACGAAGGGCAGGGCGAAGGCCTTCTCCTTGAACAATGCGTGGATCTCTGCCGAGGAGGTCTGCGACACCTGCTCATGCGGGGCGCAATCGGTGGTGTCGGGGCGCGGGCCCTGCCGCGGGGGAAGTTCGAAGCTCATGGTTGGTCCTATCCAAATCTAAACGCGCTTTCGACCGCGCCCAACACGTCATCTTCGAGGGTCTTCTCCCCCCGATCCGCAAGCGCGGCCCCGGCCACGACGTGCAACGGGATCAGATGTTCCTCGCGCGGATTGGCGTCGCGGGCGCCGGGCGCCTGATCCCACTCGGCCAGCATGGCATGGCGCACTGCGGGGTCCTCATGGGTCACCGCACTCGTGAGCCATCGGTCAAAGTCTCCGCCGTTCACCGGGCGGTCCGGTCCGCCCCTCATCGCCCGCATCATCTTGCCCATGTTGTGATAGGTATTGCCGGATCCGATGATCAGCACCCCTTCGTCGCGCAAGGGCGCCAACGCGCGACCGACGGCAAGATGCGCCTCGGGGTCGAGATCGTCGCGCAGGCTCAATTGGACGGTGGGGATGTCGGCCTCAGGAAAAGCCACCTTTAGTGGAACGAATACCCCGTGATCGAAGCCACGCACAGCGTCGGCCCCGGTCTGGAACCCCGCGCCTTCCAGAAGTGCGCGTACGCGGGTCGCCAGCGCGGGCTCGCCCGGCGCGGGCCAGGTCAGCTGATAGGTATGCTGCGGAAATCCCTGATAGTCGAACAGCAGAGGCGGGGCGGGGTTGGTCTGCAAGGTAAAGACCCGCTCTTCCCAATGGCCCGAGATCACGAGGAGCGCCTTGGGCCTTGCCGGCAGGCTCGCAGGCAAGTCCTCAAGGAATTTGCGGTGCCGATCCCAGGCGTCAGGCGGGTTCCAGTCCATGAAGAAACAGGGGCCACCCCCATGGGGAACAAACACTGTCGGCTGCTTTTCAGTCATGTTGTCGTCCCTTTGTACCCCAAAGTCCGAGGCTATGGGCGGCGCCGTGGCAACTCCGCAGCAGATCAGGTTGGCGCTGCCGGAACTGCCGGTGCATAGGCCGACTTGACCGCACGCACGCGATTGGCGGTCAGCCACGAGATGATCAGGAATACCCAGGTCGCCAGCGCCGGCGGCCAACCCGGATCGCCTGCGCCCACATGCGCCCCGAAGGCGAGCACCAGATGCCAGAACATTGCCGCATAGGCCCAATCTGCCAGCACCGCCGAAGGGCGGCAGAGGATCACAACCGCACCGACGATCTTCAAAATTGCGAGTGGCCAGATGATGTATGTGGGATAGCCCAACACCTCGCGATACATGCCCGCGACCATGTCGTGGGATGAGATGTAGAAGGCCGCCGCACCCAGATAGACCAGCGCCACAAGGCCGGTCGCGATCCAGTAGACATATTTTGCCACGTTGTCACTCACTGCCGCTCTCCCGGTTTTCGGCGGGTTGTTAGGCTGCCGTTTTCCATATAGTATCATTAGGTGCCTTGCTTCATCAGTTAAAGTAGGCACTTAAAAGTAACTTACTTTCGTGGACTGCGAGGGCTATCCAAAATGAAAAGCGTCCAACCAGCTTCCTGCCCGATGGAGGCGCTGCTGCGTGTCATCACGGGACCTTGGACGATTTATATCCTTTGGGTTCTGTCCGAACAGGGTCCACAGCGTTTCGGCGCGACCAAACGGCTGGTGCCTGGAATTTCCACCCGGGTCCTGACTGAGAGGCTGAGAATGCTGGAACATGCCGGCGTGGTCTGGCGCGAGCAGGCCATGACCATCCCGCCCGCTGTCACATACGGGCTGACTGAACGCGGCGCGGAGCTGCGCGGTGTGCTGGACACCCTTGGATCCATTGCGCGCCGCTGGGAGGCAGAGGGTGCTTTCGACGGGACAGCACGCTCGGCGGAATGATAACGTCCGTCCTGTTCGCGGAGTAATCCCGCGCCAGAAAGCACCGCGAACGGAGCACGGCCCGAAGCTCATGACGGATTGAAAGCCGCGTTGGGTATGCCTGACAGGCGGCACTCACTCCGCACGATCCGCCCAGGTTTGCGACTTGCCGGCACGTAAAAATCAATCTACTGTACCGACTAGACGGTACAGTCAAGTTTGAAATCCCGCAATGCTGCACACGACAGGAAGAACGAGATGCGCGAGAGAAAAATGGCCGAGGTTTTGTTCGGCGCGCGCGAGGTCTTCTTCCGGTGCGGTTATGAAGGCGCCACCGTCGATGCCATTGCCGCCGAAGGGAAAGTGTCGAAGGCAACAATGTATTCGTATTACCCGACCAAGGAGCAGCTGTTTCTGAGCGTCGTGGAATCCGAATGCGGTCGGCTTGCGGAAGAGATCCTCCGACCCTTGTCCGCAGGTCCCGAGCCGCGCGCCCAGTTGGAAAAACTTGCCCTGCGCATGATCGATCTCGTTCTGGACGAAACCTACATCCGCCTTCTGCGGACGTGTATCGGTGCCACCGAGATGCTTCCCGAGGTCGGGGAGGTGTATTTTCGTGCCGGACCGAAACGGGCACGCGAACTCATCAGTAAAGTTCTGGAACGCCTTTCCCGGGAAGGCGCGCTTGAGATCGACAACCCCCCGCGTGTTGCGGATCACTTCATACATCTTTGCGTTTCTGGACTGTTGATGCCACGCCTGCTGGCCGTGCAAAGAACAGTCGAGCGGGACAAGCATGCGGCCGATGCAGTCACTGCATTCCTGCGACTCTACGGGAGCGGACATAGAGTAGAGCTCTGAACTGACCTTGCTTTCCGACAACGGGGCAGTGCTCCAAATCTCTCAATAAAATTGCCGAATGGACAGTGAATAATGACCATACAATCCAAAATGCAGGCAAAGAATGCGTCACCAAGGATCCTCGGCGCTGCGCGGGCAATTGCGCACAGAGAGGGCGCGGGAAAGATTACGATCGACGCCGTCGCGCGTGAGGCCGATCTCAGTAAAGGCGGGGTCTTATACAATTTTCCGACCAAGAGAGCGCTTCTTGCCGGGCTGCTTGATGAGATGCTCGCAGAACATCGCGAACGCCTGGCATCAGTCCCGGAAGATCGCAGATCCCGCACCCTGCGTGGGCACCTGGAAGCAATCGTGCAAGCCAGAGCCGTCGATGACGACCTCTCGATGGCGATTCTCGCGGCTGCCGCGTCAGATCCGCGGCTGCTCGATCCGCTACGGGCTGAACTGACCGGCGACCTTGAGCGTATCCTGTCCGACACACAAGACACTCCGGGTGCTATGGTTGTCGTCCTAGCGATCCAGGGACTTCGGTTCCAGAAACTTCTGGGCCTTCCCGACGGTGGCGCGGATCTCAGGGGACGCGTCATCGAGCAATTGAGGGCCATGATTAATGAACTCGAATAGAGAGACACGAAGTTTGAAGCGGATCGTTTTTGTTATTGCGGTAGCGGCCGTGTCGGCCGTTGCCGTCCCGTTTGTTTCGCCGTTCCTGACCGATGTGCTGGCCCAGACCGCGACGGACACCCTGGAGGCAGAAGTCGATACAAGGCCTGCAGCGAACGTGGAGCGACCAGTCACGGTCGAAGTGACCCGTGCGCTCAATCGCGTCGTAAGTCAGTCTCGCACCGTTGCAGGCCGCGTCGAACCTGCTCGAACGGTGGACCTTGCGTTTCAGATACCCGGGCAGATCATTCGCCTTGAGGTTGAGCCCGGCGACACGATTCGCGAGGGCGAGGTGATCGCGGAGCTCGACCAAATCGATTTCGAACTCGCCGTCGACCGGGCTCAGGCGTCCTACGACCTGGCGAATTCCGAACTTGCGCGCGCCTCGGACCTCGCCGATCGTGGCGTGGCGTCCGACGCGCGCCTCGACACGGCCCGCGCGCAGTTCGTCCAGGCAGAAGTCGCGCTCCGCGAGGCAGAGCGGCGCCTGTCCCAAACGAAAATCGTCGCGCCATTCGACGCGATTGTGGCGCGCACCTTCGTTGAAGAATACGTCAACGTCACGTCGGCCGCGCCTGTCGCGCGTCTACAGGATGTCAGCGAGATGCGGCTGGTGATCTCCCTGCCAGAGGAACTTGCGGCCATTGCCCGGTCGGCACCCGATGCCTTCGAGATCGTTGCAACTTTTCCGGCTGTTCCGGGTTACACCGCGCCTCTGGTGCTTCGCTCGTTTGCGACCGATGCCGACCGGACGGCGCAGACCTACGACGTGGAACTTGCGATCACGGGTGATATCGACTCGCGTCTTCTGCCCGGGATGACTGCGGATGTGCGCATCGCCATCGCCGCAGAAGCAGATCCCCCGCAATCAGTGATCGTTCCGGTTTCGGCGGTGGATACGACGAGCCGAACCGAACCGTCCATCTGGATCTACGAAGAAACGTCCGGCCAGGTCACGCGCAGGGCGGTCCGTCTGGGTCTTCCGATCGACAACGAGATTGTCGTTCTGGATGGCCTGAAGGGCAACGAATTGATTGTTTCCGGTGGCTGGTGGCGGCTCAGGGACAATCAGACCGTGACAGTTTCGGGGCTCTGATCCCGTTCTTTTTGACAGGACAAGAATAGAACCATGGCACTCAGCATCTCACGAGCGAGCATCGAGCGTCCTGTGGCGGTCTGGCTCACCATCATCTTTTGTCTCCTCGGCGGCTATTGGGGGCTGAACACGGTCGGTCGCCTTGAAGACCCGAGCTTCACGCTCAAAACGGCGCTCATCTTCGTACCGTATCCCGGCGCCACGGCTCTGGAGGTTGAAGAGGAGGTCGCCGACGTCGTCGAAAATGCGCTGCAGCAAATGAAGCAGCTCGACCGGGTGGAATCGAAGTCGATGCCGGGCATGGCGCAGATCACCGTCGAGATCGAGATGACCTATGGCCCGGACGAGATCCCGCAGGTTTGGGACGAAATGCGCCGCCGCATCAGCGACGTGGAGGGGGACCTTCCCGCAGGGGCGCTACCGCCCATCATCAATGACGATTTCGGCGACGTCTATGGCATGTTCTATGCGGTAACGACCGAAGGTCTGAGCCCATCGGAGCAGAGGGATTTGGCCACGACGCTCCGGCTCGGACTGGTCACTGTCGATGGCGTCGCCAAGGTCGAGGTTCAGGGCCTCTCCGAAGAGGTAATTACCATCTCGATCCCGTCTGCACGCCTCGAGATGCTGGGCCTTCCGCCGACCCAGATCCTGGGCATTCTCGCAGACGAAAACCAGGTGTTCACCAACGGCGAGATCACCGAGGGCCCTGCCCGGATCGGCCTATCGGTTCCGCCGGGCTATATTAGCCCCGAAGGGATAGAGGAGCTGCGGCTGGGCACGGCCGGAAATGTCGGCCAGATCGCTGTCAGCGACATCGCCAGCGTGACCCGCGAGGCGGCCGAACAGCCTAGCCAGATCATCCGGCAGAACGGCACGGCGGCATTTACCTTTGGCGTTTCCGCGTTGACGGACCAAAACGTGGTCGAAGTCGGTCAGGCGGTTTCAGCACGGCTTCAACGGCTCAAGTTGGGGCTTCCTGAAGGTGTCGAGATCATTCCGATCTACGAGCAGCATGTCGTGGTGGACGAATCCGTTTCAAGCTTTCTCGTCAGCCTCGGACAGTCGGTCGCGATCGTGGTCGGTGCGCTGATGCTGACCATGGGTTGGCGCGCAGGCCTCGTGGTGGGCGCGACCCTCGGGCTCACCGTTTTCTCTACACTGTTCTTCATGTCAGTGTTCGGGATACAGATGGAGCGGATCAGCCTGGGCGCCCTGATCATCGCGATGGGGATGCTGGTCGACAACGCCATCGTCATCACAGAAGGGATGGTGATCGGCATGGCGCGAGGAAAAAGCGCAGAAGACGCTGCTGCCGAGACCGAAAGCGCCACGTCAATCCCCTTGCTGGGGGCGACCGTTATCGGGATCATGGCGTTTTCCGGTATCGGGCTGTCGCCTGACGCCACGGGCGAGTTTCTGTTTTCGCTTTTCGCGGTGATCGCCATCTCGCTGCTAACAAGCTGGGTCCTGGCAGTCACGGTGACGCCGTATCTCGGCAAGCTGCTGCTCAAGACCCCCAAAAACATTTCGGATAATCCCTACAAGGGCGTGTTCTACGCGACATATCGCGGGATTTTGTGGATGGCGCTGCGCGTCCGCATCCCGGTTGTTCTGACGATCATTGGCATCACCGTTTGGTCCGTTATGGCTTTCGGACAGGTCAAGCAGGCCTTCTTCCCCGCCTCGAACACGCCGATTTTCTACGTTGAGTTCCAGATGCCGCAGGGAACCGATATCAACACGACCGACGAAGAGATGCAGCGGCTCGAGCGGATTCTCATGGATGAGGATGCCGTAACCGGGGTAACGGCCCTCGTCGGGCGCGGGGCAAGCCGATTCATGCTGACATACAACCCCGAGCAGGCGGATGCCAGCTATGGCCAACTCATCGTCCGGGTTGCGGACGCCGCGACGATCGCGACGATCGCGAGCAGACTTAACCAGGACTTGCCCGCCGAATTCCCCCACGCTCTGATCCGTGTCGAAGAGATCGTGTTCGGACCGCCCTCCGGTGCCGATGTTGCAGTTCGTTTTTCGGGACCCGATCCGGTCATCCTGCGCCAGCTCGCGGATGATGCGATGAGGATTTACGAGGAGGCAGGAACCATCACCAATCCGCGCACCAATTGGCGGCAGCGTGAGATCCTCGTCGAACCCATCGTCGATGAGGCACGAATGCGGCTGGCTGGCGCAACGCGTGGAGCGATCGCGGATACCATCCGCTATGGAACGTCCGGACTGCGCGTTGGCGACCTACGCGAGGACGACGTGTTGATTCCAATCCATCTCCGGCTTCCCGAGAGCGAACGCGACGGAGTTGACCGCCTTCGTGACCTATCGGTGTGGTCCGATGGGGCAGGGTCCTATGTACCCATGGCCAACCTTGTCGAAAGGTTCGACCCCCGTCTTGTCGAGGCACTCATTCACCGGCGCGACCGGGAGCGGACGATCACCGCTCTCGGCGGTGCCCGCAGCGATCTCACCGCGGATGAGGCCTTCCGAAGCGTCCGCACCGAGATCGAATCCATCCCGCTTCCCGACGGTTATGCAATGGAATGGGGTGGCGAATTCGAAAGTGCGCAGATGGCTCAGGAGTCGCTTGGCAAGCAGCTTCCCCTAGGCTTCCTGGTCATGTTGACGATTTCGATTTTGATGTTCAACAAAGTCCGCCAACCGCTGATCCTGTGGCTCGTGGTGCCAATGTCCGTGACGGGCATGGTCCTGGGGTTGCTGTTCACCGGTCTGCCCTTCACATTTACGGCCCTGCTCGGCTTCCTGTCGCTTTCGGGAATGTTGATGAAGAACGCAATCGTTCTCATCGAAGAGATCGACTTTCTACGTGCACAGGGTGTGCCCGATTACAAGGCGGTGATCGACGGCTCAGTCAGCCGTCTTCGCCCTGTGGTGCTCGCCGCCGGCACGACGATCTTTGGCATGATTCCGCTTCTGCCCGATGCGTTTTTTGCCTCGATGGCGGTGACGATCATGGGCGGCCTCGCCTTTGCTTCGGTCCTGACGCTCGTCGCGGTTCCGGTGCTCTATGCGCTTCTGTTCCGGATACGGCCACCGAAACGGGACGCACAGTCGGACGGCCTAGCGGCGACCGCCTGACGCAACGATCCTCCCCAAAAATAGGATTTCGAGCCAATTTGAGGATAGCGGGATGGCCCAGAAAAAACAAAACCGGAGAGAATCGTCGCGAAGCTCCGGGAGTCCGACGATCCCAGGGCGGCTCGTGCGGAGTTTCGAAGTAGAGTCCATGGTCCAAACGGCGCAATTCAATAGCGCTCGTTGGATAACTGAAGCGTTTCGACTTTAGATTGATACATGGCTTATCGTTTCTCGCACTCAACCGAAGGGAGCAGAAAGAGACCAAATTATTCAATCTTAGATCGAAGCGCTGTAGCGTACTATTTTGCACTCTGCGGCATCAGACCCCCATTTCGCAATCTCAAGTCTTGAGGTTTGCCGTCCACGAGGCTACTATTCTAACAAATGTTAGATTACTGGCGGCGAGAACGAATGCCTGGACCCCTTGATCACCTGAAAATCATCGAACTTGGCCACGTAATTGCCGGACCTTTTTCGGCAGCCTTGCTCTCGGATTTCGGTGCAGATGTCATCAAGATCGAGGCACCCAACCGAACGGATATGATGCGCGACCTCGGGCCCAAGGCAGAGGATGGAGCGGGCGTTTGGTGGAAGACGCTGGGCCGCAACAAGAAGATTCTGAGCCTAGACTGGAAGTCCGGCGAAGGCCGGGACATCCTGCGCAAATTGGTTGAAGGTGCCGATGTTCTTATCGAAAATTTCCGGCCGGGCGTGCTTGAACGTGCTGGTATCGGGCCGGAAACCCTTCATGAGTGGAACCCAGATCTGATTGTTCTGCGCGTTTCGGGTTACGGACAGGAAGGTCCGATGCGGGACGTACCTGCGTTTGGTCGTGCGGCAGAAGCCATGAGTGGTTTAGCACATCTGACCGGTTTCCCTGACGGGCCGCCGATGCACCCCGGATTTCCGGCGGCCGACAGCACGACAGGCCTGATGGGCGCATTGGGAATCATGATTGCGCTGTTTGCCCGCGAAAAGGGGATAGTACGGGGTCAGGTTGTCGATCTTGCGGTGTTCGAAGCGCTGCTTCGATTGATGGACTATCCTGTTCCCGCAATGACAGGTGCGAACCATTCACCGCGGCGCAACGGGCTGCGCCAGCCGATGGACTTTGCGCCGGGGGGCATGTTCCGCACGTCCGATGGGGTTTGGCTGACCGTCTCGGCAGGTAGCGCGGAAACTGCGCAACGCCTGTTGCGCGCGGTCGGAGGGGACTCTTTGGCCGATGACCCGCGGTTCGAGACACTCGGCGAGATGTCGCAGCACATGGCGGTGGTCTTTGACGCGATCAATGATTTCGTCACGCAGCACACCGCTGAAGAAGTTGCGGCTGTATTCGCACGACATGATGCGGTTGCCTCTCGGGTGTTGAGCGTCGAGGAGATCACGACCAATGAGCAGATACGCCATCGCGGGGACATCGTATCGGTCGAGGGCGAGCAGACCCAGGTCATCGGTCCGATCCCGCATCTAAGCGCGACGCCCGGTGAACTTCGCTGGCTGGGACGACCGCCCGGCGCAGACAGCCGAAGTATTCTAAGCGATCTTGGTTTTGACGATGAGCAAATCTCTGCCCTTTGTGAGGCAGGACTCGTGAGACTGGAAGGCAAGGGGACGCCATGACATTTAGAATGACCACCGACCAACAGGAAATCCGCGACCAGATTCTGCGGATTTGTGCACAATTCGACGATGACTACTGGCTGGACCGGGATCGCAACGGTGGTTTTCCCCATGATTTGCACAGGGCAATGGCCGATGGCGGCTGGCTTGGCATCGCCATGCCTGAAGCGGTCGGCGGCGCCGGCCTGGGGATCACTGAAGCGACGATCATGATGCAGGCGATTGCTGAGTCAGGGGCTGGCGCGAGCGGGGCCTCGGCCATCCACATGAACATTTTCGGGCTCAACCCGGTGGTGAAGTTCGGGACCGATGAACAGCGCGCGCGCATGCTGAGCCCCCTGATCGCAGGTGATGAAAAGGCTTGTTTCGGCGTCACCGAACCGACGACGGGGCTGGATACCACAAAGCTGAAGACCATGGCGGTGCGACAGGGAGACAGGTATGTCGTGCATGGTCAGAAGGTCTGGATTTCGACCGCGCAGGTTGCCCACAAGATGCTGCTTCTGGCCAGAACAACGCGGCTTGAGGATGTGACTAACCCGACCGAAGGGCTGAGCCTGTTCTATACCGATCTCAACCGTAATTTCGTTGATGTGCGAGAGATCGAAAAGATGGGGCGCAAGGCTGTCGATTCGAACGAGGTCTTCATCGACGGGTTGCCGATACCTGCCGAAGACCTGATCGGAGAAGAGGGCAAAGGGTTTCGGCAAATTCTGCATGGGCTGAATCCAGAACGCATCCTTGTGGCGGGCGAATGCATCGGCATCGCACGCAACGCTCTGACCCGCGCGGCGCAATATGCCAATGAACGAGTGGTTTTCGACCGGCCCATCGGTCAGAATCAGGGCGTTCAGCATCCGCTCGCTCAGGCTTGGGCGCGGGTGGAATCGGCCAATCTCATGGTGATGCACGCCGCCGCCCTTTACGATGCGGGGGAGCCCTGCGGCATCGAGGCGAACGCAGCCAAGCTATTGGCCGCCGACGCCGCGGTTGAGGCGACCGAGGCCGCACAGATCACCTTTGGCGGATTCGGTTACGCAAAGGAATATCACGTGGAGCGTCTGGTCAGAGAAGCGCTCTTGTTCCGCATTGTACCTGTGACGCCGCAGATGTTGTTATCATTCATTGCTGAAAAAGCGCTAGGACTTCCAAAGTCTTACTGACCGCGAGACACGGATTGGGATAGCGCGTATTCCCTACTTGATTATTTTTCTAACGTCCGTTAGATTATCAGACAAAGCCCCGCAATAGGGGAAAAGGGAGGAGGCGTCATGAGTGAGACGCAGTTCGGGTCTTCGCGAGAAGACCTGTCAAAACGCACAACCGTTTACGCACATGATTTGTTCGCGGGCAAAACCGTCGTTGTAACCGGCGCAGGCGGAGGTTTGGGGCTGGCGATTGCGGCTCTGTTCGCCAGGCTGGGCGCCAATCTGGCGATCAATGGACGCAACGAGGAAAAGCTGGCCTCGGCCAAAGAGTACCTCGAGAGTTTTGGGGGCAGAGTTTTCGCCGTGCCCATGACCATCCGTGACCCTGAACAGGTCGAGGATTTTGTCGCTAAGACGAATCAGGAATTCGGCTCCATAGACGTTCTGGTGAACAATGCGGGGGGGCAGTTTCCACAGGCTGCGCTGGATTTTTCCCCGAAAGGCTGGACCGCCGTCATTGACACCAACCTCAACGGAACCTGGTGGATGATGCAATCCACGACGCGCCACTGGGTTGAGAACAAGCAACCGGGTTCCATCGTAAATATCGTGGCGGATATCTGGCGCGGGATGCCTGGCATCGCTCATACCTGTGCAGCTCGGGCGGGGGTGATTTACCTGTCCAAATCGGTGGCGGTGGAGTGGGCGCCGCATGATATCCGCGTGAACTGCGTGGCACCGGGTTGCTGCGAAAGCAACGGTTTCGGGAACTACCCTCCAGAGGGTGCCGCAACTTTCCAGGATTCCAATCCGATGCGGCACGCCGGGGACGAATGGGATGTCGCTGAAGGTGTTGTCTATATGGCGGCCAACTCAGGAAAGTTTGTTACCGGTGAAGTTCTGAACATCGACGGTGGGCAGCAATTGTGGGGGGACCCATGGCCAACGGGTCGACCGGACCATTTCCTGATTTCCTGATGAAAGCCATGAACCTTAATGGGGACAATAAGATCCAGATGACAACGAAGAATAAAATAGCAGTTGGTACCGATGGCGGGGCGCTTCTGGAGTGCAACGGGGTCGAACGACGGTTTGGCGGCATCGTTGCTGTCACCGGAGTTGATCTCGTCATTCGGCAAGGTGAAATCTTTGGGCTTGTCGGACCGAATGGTAGCGGCAAGACAACGCTAACGAACGCAATTACCGGGTTTTATCCGCCAAACGTAGGCACTGTCCGGCTGGCGGGAAAAGACATCACGGGCACAGCGCCTCATAAGGTTGCCAAGCTCGGGGTTGCGCGGACGTTCCAGAATCTTGCCCTTTTCAACGGGATGAGCGTTCTGGACAACATCCTGCTCGGGCGGCACATCCACATGAAACCGGGCGTCTTACGCACGGCGCTTTATTGGTGGGCGGCGCGGCATGAAGAGATCGAGAACCGTAAGATCGTCGAGGAGGTGATCGAGTTTCTACAGCTTGAAAGCATCCGACATGAGTTGGTCGATGGTCTTCCGATCGGGCTGAAAAAACGGGTCGAACTTGCGCGGGCATTGGTGGCCGAGCCGCAAATGTTGATACTCGATGAGCCGATGGCAGGCATGAATCAGGAAGAGAAGGGGTATATGTCCCGCTTCATTCTGGATGCCCGTGCCGAACGCGGCGTCAGCGTTCTGCTGATCGAGCATCATATGGATGTCATCACCGGCATCTGTGATCGGATGCTGGCGCTTAATTATGGCGAAATGATCGCCAGCGGCATCCCGAAGGACGTTGTAAAAGACCCGCGGGTCATCGAGGCATATATCGGAGGGTCGCATGACTGATTTGACGCAAAAACAGTCTTCGGGCGGCGATACGATTGGTGCACTGCTGGCGCAAAACGCGTCGCGCCACGGAAAGGATATCGCGCTTCGCGAAAAGGAACGCGGGATCTGGAAAGAAACCACTTGGGCGGAATACGCCGAAGAGGTGCTTGCCTGCGCGGCCGGACTTGAAAAAATCGGCGTAAAGCCGGGCAAGGCAGTACTTATTCTGGGCGATAACCGTGCACGGTTGTACGGCGGCATGCTGGCTGTTTCGTTGCTGGGCGCCTATGCAATGCCTGCCTATCCGGGCGCGACAATCGAAGAACTTCGGCACTTTCTTGGCGAAGTCGAAATCGTCGCGGCCATCGCCGAAGATCAGGAGCAGGTAGACAAGATCCTGGAACTGAAGGACGCGGGCGCCGAGGGTATCGACCACATCATTTATGATGAAGCGCGAGGCCTCGGATTCTATGAGGTTGAAGGGCTGATGTCCTGGGATCACCTGATCGAAGTCGGTCAGCACGATCTTAATGAAACCCCGGGCTTGCGCGAAGATCTCTTTGGTCGGGCAAAGCCCGGCGATCCGGCCATTTTCATGCATTCGTCAGGGACCACGGGAAAACCGAAAGGTATCGTTCTGAGTCAAAAGAACGTTCTTGCTGCGGCCAGGAACGGGCATGCAGCGGGTGCATTCGACGACAATGAGGAAATCCTCGCCTATCTGCCGATGGCCTGGGTGGGCGACTTCGCCATTACCGTCGCGGCGGCGCTGCTCTGCCGGTTCACCGTGAACGTGCCTGAACGTCAGGAAACCGTCGTTCGCGACATGCGCGAAATCGCTCCGACATTCTATCTGGCGGCGCCGAGAAGCTGGGACCAGATGCTGACGACGATCCAAGTGGGTATCGAGAACTCGACCCCGGTCAAAAAATGGCTGTACCATTTCTTCATGGACCGGGCGATTGCCGCCGAGACACGCAAGCTGAATGGCATTAGCGGCGGTGCACTAGAGCCTTTGGGCCGACTTTTGGGCGAGGCGATCGTTTTTGGTCCGATCAAGGACCAGTTCGGGATGAGTCGTCTGAAGAACGCGTTCACTGGCGGCGAAGCAATCGGCGAAGACACGTTTGTTTTCTACCGAGCCCTGGGAATCAAATTGCGCCAACTCTACGGCCAGACCGAAAATAGCGCGATCAATGCGATTCAGTCTCCGGGCGAGGTGCGCCTCCATACCGTTGGCAAACCCGCGCCTGGCGTCGAGGTGAAAATTGCCGAAGACGGAGAGATCCTGGTGCGTTCGGACAGCGTGTTTGAGGGGTACTTCAACAAACCCGAAGCGACCGCCGAAGCGCTTGAGGACGGGTGGCTGCATACCGGCGATGCCGGTTATCTGGAGAATGACGGACACCTGGTTGTTCTGGGCCGTGTCTCCGAGGTCATGCATACAGCCGGAGGCGAGCGTTATGTGCCAAACTACATTGAGAACCGGTTGAAGTTCAGCCCCTATATCAAGGATGCGGCTGTTATCGGTGCCGGCCTGGATGAATTGACCGCCATGGTCTGCGTGGATTTCGAGGCAGTGGGACACTGGGCCGAAGTGAACGGCGTGCCTTATGTGTCCTATTCCGATTTGTCGCAACGTGACGAGGTCGCGGCGCTGCTGCACGGGGCATTCGAACGGGTAAATAAGGCCGTCACAGAGCCGTTGCGCCTGCAACGCTTTGTCAGCCTGCCGAAGGAATTCGACCCGGACGATGGTGAGATCACGCGGACCCGAAAACTGCGACGCAAGGTTGTACAGGAACGCTATGCCGACGTGATCGCGGCGCTCTACGACGGTTCAAAAGATGTCCACGTAAGCGCGCAGGTGACTTACGAGACAGGGGAAATAGGGAAGGTCGAAAGAAGCCTTCCCATCAGGGAGGTATAAATGGATTGGGTCTTTCTATCTGAACTTGCGATCAATGGAGCCTTGACGGGTCTCTTGTATTCGCTCTTCGCTATCGGCCTCGTGCTGATCTACAAAGCGTCCTCGGTGCCCAATCTGTCGCAGGGTGGGCTGACAATGGTCGGGGCCTATGTGGTTCTTGCCCTTTCACATGACGCGGGTCTGCCGCTGTGGCTGGCCATTCCGCTTGCTGCGGTGATCATGTTCGGCCTGGGATTTGGCATTGAGCGTGTTGCCCTGCGCCGTCTCGCGGGCCGTCCGGTCGTCATGATCCTGATGCTGACACTTGGCCTGGACATCTTCCTGCGGGGGACAACACTTGCAATCTGGGGTGGGACATCCCGTTCGGTTGATTTGGGGGTCAGCTATGAACCGCTGTTCCTGGGCGACATCTTCGTCAGCCGCATCCATCTTGTCGGTGCCGGTGTTGCGCTCGCACTCTTTGTCGCCTTCATGCTGTTCTTCCGAACCCGGACCGGGATCAAGTTGCGGGCGATCGCGGATGATTACATGGCTTCGTGGTCGGTCGGCATTTCGGTTGAGCGCGGCGTAGGGTTGTCCTGGGCACTGGCATCAGTTGTTGCCGTCGCCGCAGGCGTCATCTGGGGCGAGATTCAGGGTGTCGATCAGGCGCTGTCGCTGTTGCTTCTGAAGGGTCTGACGGTGGCCGTTCTTGGTGGACTCGACAGTATCCTCGGCGCAGTGATCGCGGGCATCATTCTGGGCGTCGTCGAAAACGTTGGTGCCGATCTTCTGGATCCGCTTGTCGGAGGCGGAAGCCGCGAGCTTATCGTCGCCGCCGTGCTCATTCTTACGGTCATGATCCGTCCGCACGGGCTGTTCGGCCGTCACGACATCGAAAGGGTCTAAGGGATGTTTTATAGACTTTCCGGCGTCCATCACGCCAACTATGTATCCGATAGTCGTATCTTCAAGGTACCTGCTGACCGGAACCTGGCTGTATTCATCTTCCTGATTGGACTTGCCGCGCCATTCATCATACCGTCGCTCTACCTGAACAGTTACATGCTTCCGTGGCTGATCTGGACGGCCGCCGCCCTTGGACTTAACCTGGTGACAGGTTGGGCTGGCCAACTTCACTTGGGCTATGCTGCGGTCATGGCCGTCGGGGCGTATTCGGCGATCCACGCGGCGCGTTTCGGCGTGCCATGGGAATTCGCCCTGATCATTGGCGGGTTGACGTCATCTGTGATCGGCAGCCTGTTCGCCTTTGCCGCATTGCGGGTCAAGGGTCTCTATCTCGCACTCACGACTCTTGCGATGCAATTCGTGATGGACTGGGTTCTGACCCACTCGCCGGCGATTTCAGGGGGCTCGCACGCATCGCTCCAGTCACCAACTTTGGCGTTTCTTGGGCAGGATATTACCTCTGATACCGGTTTTTACTATGTCGCCTTCGGATGGTGTGTGTTGGTGACGATCTTCATGCTGAATCTCAAACGCACTGGGCTTGGTCGTGCCCTGGTCGCGGTACGCGAAAAAGACTTTGCTGCCGCGATCCTGGGTGTGAACAGTTTCTATTACAAGATCCTAGCCTTCGCGACTTCGTCTTTCATCGCGGGCGTCAGTGGTGCTTTGCTTGTCGCCACCTTCTTCTTTCTTGCCGCGCCGGAGCAGTTTTCGGTCACCGTATCTATCCAGGTTCTTGCGATGGTGATCGTTGGCGGCCTCGGCAGCGTAATCGGATCCTATTTCGGTGTTGCTCTGATCCTTCTTGTCCCCGGTTTGGTGAACGGTCTCGTCGTCACGGTGAGCGAGGGGCTTGGTATGCAGATCAATGTTGAAACGCTCGCTCACATCCCGAATGCGGTCTATGGCGCACTGATCGTCATTATCCTTCTGATCGAACCGCTCGGTTTGGGAAAACTCTACGGCAACATCAGAGACTATCTGATGGTCTGGCCCTTCGATCAGTTCAAGAAATAAGGGAAATGCCGATGCAAGAAAAAGTTGAAGCCGAGCACATTCTGTCCATGAACAGTGTCGAGGTGCTGTACGACAATGTAATGCTGGCGATCAAAGGTGTTTCGGTCAAGGTGCCAAAAGGCGAGATGATCGCGCTCTTGGGCTCGAACGGCGCGGGCAAAAGCACCACGTTGAAAGCGATCAGCGGTCTTCTGAAGGCAGAGCGCGGACGCATCAGCCGAGGTGAAATAACCTTCCAGGGAACAGAAATAACCGAAGTGCTCGCGCAAAACCGCGTCGGGATGGGTATCTGTCACGTCATCGAAGGGCGGCGGGTCTTTGAACACCTGACCCCCGACGAGAACCTGACCGCTGCTGCGCCGCGCGGAATGTCCCGATCGGCGCTGAATGCGGAAAAAGAAAAGATTTACGACTATTTCCCACGACTTGCCGAACGCCGCAATTCGCAAGCAGGCTATTTGTCTGGTGGCGAGCAACAGATGCTGGCCATCGGCAGGGCGCTGGTGACGCAGCCGAAACTGTTGATGCTCGACGAACCAAGTCTCGGCCTTGCCCCGTTCCTGGTCGAGGAAATCTTCGGCATCCTGCAAAAGATCAATCAGGAGGAGGGCGTATCCGTCCTGCTGGTGGAGCAGAACGCGCTGGCCGCTCTGGAGATTGTTTCGCAAGGGTATCTGATTGAGAACGGCCGCGTTGTCATGCACGGCACGGCCGAGGCGCTCAAATCCAACTCCGACATTCAGGAATTTTATCTGGGCGGCGGAGAAGAAACCGATTTCCACAACGTCAAGCACTACAGCCGACGCAAACGTTGGCTGAGCTGAGGTACTATTCAGAAATTGTTCAGGGAGGATCAAATGAAGGAACTTACCAAAGCGTTGGCCGTGTTTTCAATGGTTGGCGGAGCGATGTTCGGCACCCAGGCGCTGGCTGAGCCATTCAAGATTGGCGTCTGCTACGACCTCAGCAAAGCCTATACCTTTGCCACGCCGCAGGTTGCCCAGGCGGCACAAGATCTCGCCAAGCTGGTCAATATGAAGGGCGGTATCGGAGGAGAACCGGTCGAGGTTATCGTGCGCGATCATGGGAACGAACCGCAGCGCGGGATCGAGTGTTACTCCAAGCTCAGCCGCGAGGGTGTGTTCGTCTTCGATACACTGTCCACCCCGGTGTCTCTGGCCATCCTGCCACGGGCTATGGAAGATGGGCGCATTCTGATGCAATCGCTTGTCGGCCGCGGCGATGCCGTGGATGGCACGGTCTTTGACTGGGTCTATCCGATCGGGCCTACCTATTGGGGGCAGGCCGCCAACGACGTCGCCTACATCAAGCAATTGCACGACGGCGACTTGTCGGACGTGAAGGTGGGGTTTGTTTACTTCGATTATCCCTTCGGACAGGAGCCAATCGAGATTCTGGAAACCTTGTCCGAGAAAGAGGGTTTCGAGCTTGAGCTTTACCCCGTTCCGCTGCCCGGCAGCGACCAGGCCGGAGTATGGTCCAAGGTGCGCCGCGACAAGCCCGATCATGTGATCGTCTGGATGCTGGGCGGTGCCCATGTGGTCGCATCGAAAGAGATGCAGCGCAATCGCATCCCGATGGAAAAATACATTTCGGTCAACTGGCTGAACGAGGTCGATATTGCCAATATCGGCACTGATGCGGCCAAGGGCATCAAGCGCGGTACCAATGTCGTGGGCGGTCAGGATGTCGCCCTGTTCAAGGAGATCATGACCGAGCTTTATGACAACGGACAGGGCTCGGGCCCGATTGAGAAGACGCAGGACGTTTTCTATAATACGGGGCTGGCCATGTATTCGATCATGTTCGAAGCCGCGCGCAACGCGGTCGAACTCGAAGGGCTGCCGATCACTCCGACATCCTACAAGGCGGGACTTGAGTCGTTGAAGGGTTATGACGCCAACGGGTTGATGGCCCCCATTACGGTAACGGCCGAAGACCATGGCGGCGGTGGCCAGACGCGCATCGAAATGTGGGACGGAGAGGCTTGGGTGCCGCAAACCGAATGGATTTCTGAATACGGCGATGTCGTTTGGGACGTGGTTAAGGAAAGTTCCGCAAAATACGAGCAGTGACAGACTGATAGCAGGAAGGGTGGCGCTGTACAGGGCGGCGGCGCTCACAAAACAGTTTAGCCGCCCTAAACTCAACCAACGGGAGAGAGAATATGAAAATCAAACAGCACATCAAGGCGGTGGCCCTTACTGCCGCATTGGCAACAAGCGCGACGGTGGCTGCGGCGCAGGACAAGGAGCCGATCCGCTTCGGACTCTGCTTCGACCTCAGTAAATCGTACACGTTCATTTCACCGCAGGTGGCCCAGGCAGCCCAGGACCTGGCGATGTACACCAACGAAAACGGTGGAATCGAAGGCCATCCGGTTGAAATCATCATTCGCGACCATGGCAACGAACCGCAACGTGGCGTGGAATGCTATGAGCAGCTCAAGCGTGACGGTGTTTTCCTTTTCAACTTTCTTTCCACGCCCGTCACGAACGCGGTCCTGCCGCGGGCCATGAAGGACGGAAACGTTCTGATGCAGTCCTTCGTTGGCCGCGGCGACGCGGTTGACGGCGACGTGTTCGAATGGGTTTTCCCGGTCGGTCCGACGTACTGGCAGCAGGCGGCAAATGATGTTGCCTTCATCAAAGGCCAGATGGGCGGTGATCTGAGCAAAGCAAAGATCGGGTTCATCTATCTGGACTATCCCTTCGGTCAGGAACCGATCGAGATCCTGAAAACACTTTCTGAAAGGGAAGGGTTTGAGCTGGAGCTTTATCCTGTGCCGCTCCCCGGGTCGGATCAAGCCGGCGCATGGAGCAATATCCGCCGTGATAAGCCAGATTACGTGATCAGCTGGCTGCTTGCTGGCGGACACGTGGTCGCCTCCAAGGAAATGCGCCGCAATCGGTTCCCGATCGACCGTTACCTGTCGGTCAACTGGCTGAACGAAGTCGACATCGCCAATATCGGTGCCGAAGAGGCGAAAGGCATCCTGCGCGGGACCAACGTGGCCGGTGGCCAGGAAGTTCCGATCGTCAAGACGATGCTGGACACCTACTATGCCAATGGCAAGGGCAGCGGTCCCGAGAGCCTTGTTCGCGACGTGTACTACAACACCGGCATGGCCATCTACTCGGTCGGCTTTGAAGCTGCACGTATCGCGATTACCGAAAACGGTTGGCCGATCACACCGGAAAGCATGAAGGCTGCCTATGAATCGATCGAGAACTTCGATGGCGACGGCGTCATGGCCCCGGTGACCGTAACCGGTGAAGACCACGGCGGCGGCGGCAAGACCCGAGTCGAACAGTGGAATGGCGAAACCTGGGTTCCGCTGACCGACTGGAGCGCCGACTATCTCGACGTTGTGTGGGAAGTCATCAAGCACAGTTCCAAGTCGTTCTCTGTCGAATAAGCAGGAACTTCCCCGCGGCAAACATGTCGCGGGGAAGCTTCGCATCAGAATTTCCCCAGTTAAAACGAAGCAGGTATCATGAGCCCTATTGATGTGAAAATCGAAGACGGCATTGCAACCGTCTGTATCAACCGGCCCGAACGCAAGAATGCGCTTTCCGTGGCCGCGACGAACGGGCTGACGGATGCCTGGGAAAAGATTGAGGCGGATGACAGCGTTCGTGTGGCCATTCTGACTTCGGCCGATTGCGGTGTTTTCAGCGCCGGGCTGGACCTCAAGGAAGCCACGCAAATCGCGCGCGACGAAGGCGTCGATATCCTGTCAAAGATGCGCGATCCATTTCACGAGACCATGCGCGCCTGCAAGAAGCCGATCATCGCGGCGATGACGGGGTCGCTGATGGCGGGCGGCATGATGCTGACGCTGAATTGCGATCTGCGGGTCGGTCTCAAGGGGACCAAGGTTGGCATTACCGAGGTAAAGATCGGTCGTGGATCGCCTTGGGCGTCGCCGGCGCTGTCCATGCTGCCGCAGCCCATCCTTATGGAAATCGTTCTGACCGGCGATTTGATGCCGATCGAGCGTCTGCACGAATACGGGTTCACCAACTATATCGAGGACACCCCCGATGCCGTTCGCGCACGGGCATTCGACCTTGCCAAACGCATAGCCAGCGGGGCCCCGCTTTCGGTGATCGCTGCCAAGGGCGGCGTTCGCGCGACCATGGACCTGGGCTGTGCGGGTGGCCTCGAAGAGGGTAAGCGCCTGCACGAGGTTGTATACGCCAGCAACGACGCGATTGAGGGCCCCAGGGCATTCGCCGAAAAACGCGCACCGGTCTGGACTGGAACCTGATGGAGACTGGAATGACTGAACTTATTCGTCTGGACAGGGATGGCCATGTCGGAATATTGCGTTTTCTTCAGCCAACTAAACGCAACCCTTACAGCATTGCATTCGTAGAGGAATTAGTGACACTCCTGCGCGAAGCCGAACGGGACGATACGATCCGTGCCGTTGTCATGACCGGTGGCGATCATTTCAGCAGCGGCGGCGATCTCGTTGGATTTCAGGCTGAAATCGCGAAAGGCGCAAGGGCGACATCGGAAATGGTCGACCGGGTTCACGATGGCGGACGCGCGGCCTATCTGTTTCGCAAGCCTCTGATTTCTGCTGTATGCGGAGTAGCATTTGGTGCCGGCCTCAGCCTGGCCCTGTCGGCGGATATCGTCGTAGCGGCCGAAGATGCCCGGCTGTGCGAGGTTTTTGCCCGCATCGGCGGCTGTCCCGACACCGGCTCGAGCTGGCTGCTTCAGCAACGTGCCGGCGCGGGCGTGGCGCGGATGCTTGTTCTCACAGGTCGTGAAATAGACGGGCGCACCGCCAAGGAACTGCGCGTCGTGGAAGAATGCGTACCCGCCGACCAGGTCGAGCAACGCGCTCTGGAAATTGCCCGCGAGATCGCACCACACCCGATGTTCGGTGTCCAGACAACCAAGCGCGTGATGCGCGCCACGGCGGAGTGCAGCTATCTGGAGGCTCTGGACATCGAACGCGATTCCCAAAGCGTTCTGCTGTGCGCGCATGATTTTCCAGAGGCCATGAAAGCGTTCTCAGAGAAAAGAAACCCCGAATTCAATGACCGATAGGTCGGTGGAAACCATATCGAAGAACCAAAGGAGAACGTAGATGAAGGTGCTTGTGCCTGTCAAACGCGTGATCGACTACAACGTGAAGGTCCGCGTCAAGGCGGACGGAAGCGGTGTCGATCTCGCCAATGTCAAAATGTCGATGAACCCGTTCGACGAAATCGCGGTCGAAGAGGCGATCCGCCTGAAAGAGGCCGGCAAGGTCGAAGAAGTCGTCGTCGTGTCGATCGGCGTCAAGCAGGCGCAGGAAACCCTGCGCACCGCTTTGGCCATGGGCGCCGACCGTGCCATTCTGGTTAACGCCGCTGATGACGTCCACACCGACATCGAACCGCTGGCCGTCGCCAAGATCCTCAAGGCCGTCATCGCCGAGGAGAACCCCGGTCTGGTGATCGCGGGCAAACAGGCCATCGACAACGACATGAACGCCACCGGCCAGATGCTGTCGGCGCTGTTGGGGTGGTCGCAAGGCACCTTCGCCTCGGAACTGGACATCGACGGCGACAAGGCCGTGGTGACCCGCGAGGTCGACGGCGGTTTGCAGACCATCAAGGTCAACATGCCTGCAATCGTCACCGTGGACCTGCGCCTGAACGAACCGCGTTACGCTTCGCTGCCCAACATCATGAAGGCCAAGAAGAAGCCGCTGGACGAAAAAACCGCCGCCGATTACGGCGTCGACACTTCGCCGCGTCTTGAAGTGGTCAAAACGACCGAGCCGGCAACACGTGCCGCCGGCATCATCGTCGGCTCGGTTGACGAGCTGGTTTCGAAACTCAAAGAAGCGGGGGCTGTGTAATGGCTGTTCTTCTACTCGCCGAAGTCAACAATGGTGAACTGGCGCTGGACGCCACCGCCAAAGCCGTCACCGCCGCCCGGGCACTGGGCGACGTGACCGTTCTGGCCGCGGGTGCTTCCGCCGCCGCAGCTGGCGAAGCCGCCGCCAAGATCGACGGTGTCGCCAAGGTGTTGGTCGCTGAAGATGCGTCGCTGGGTCACCGCATGGCGGAACCCACCGCCGCGCTGATCGTGTCGCTGGCCGGTGACTATTCGCACATCGTGGCACCCGCCACGACCGACGCCAAGAACGTCATGCCGCGCGTTGCTGCGCTGCTGGACGTGATGGTGATTTCGGACGCCTCTGGCGTTGTCGATGCAGACACGTTCGAACGCCCTATCTATGCCGGCAACGCCGTGCAAACCGTCAAATCTTTGGATACGACCAAGGTCATCACCTTCCGCACCTCGACCTTTGATGCCGCTGGCGAAGGCGGCTCGGCCGCAGTCGAAACCATCGGTGCTGCCGACAACCCCGGCCTGTCCGAATGGGTCGAAGACAAGGTTGCCGCATCGGACCGCCCCGAGCTGACCTCGGCCGGCGTGGTCGTGTCCGGTGGCCGTGGCGTCGGATCTGAAGAGGATTTTGCCCTGATCGAGAAGCTGGCTGACAAGCTGGGCGCCGCCGTTGGGGCTTCGCGCGCTGCTGTCGACTCGGGCTACGCCCCGAACGACTGGCAGGTGGGTCAAACCGGCAAGGTTGTTGCCCCCGAACTGTATGTCGCCGTTGGCATCTCGGGCGCCATCCAACACCTGGCTGGCATGAAGGACTCGAAGATCATCGTCGCGATCAACAAGGACGAAGAAGCACCGATTTTCCAGGTTGCTGACTTCGGCCTGGTCGCCGACCTGTTCGAGGCCGTCCCGGCCCTGACTGACGCACTGTAAATTGCGTCACATCAAATGCGAGAAGGCCCGCCATCCGGCGGGCCTTTTTGTATGCTCATCTTGTTACTAATTGAAAGGGAACCGCTTTTTTGAGGTGCCCATAGACTCTAATTCATATGGCTTCTATGGCTAGGGCAATCCCCTGCCCACCACCGATACACATGGTAATCAGCGCGCGTTTTGCGCCGGTACGCTCCAGCTCGTAGAGCGCTTTGACAAAGATTATGGCCCCCGACGCCCCGATAGGATGTCCGAGAGCAATTGCGCCGCCGTTGGGGTTCACCTTGTTGCCATCCAGACCAAGAGTTTTACTCACGGCCAAAGCCTGAGCCGCGAAGGCTTCGTTTGACTCGATGACGTCGAAATCAGAAATTGTCAGGCCTGTACGTTTCAAAAGTCCTTCGACAGCCGGAATTGGCCCGATTCCCATGATGTCCGGGCGTACTCCTGCAACATGATATCCAAGCAGGCGTGCGCGCGGTTTCAACCCTGCATCTGATGCAGCATCTGCCGTGGCCAGCACAACTGCGGCGGCCCCATCATTGAGACCCGAAGCATTCCCCGCCGTCACGGTGCCATCCTTCTGGAAGGCCGGACGCAGTTTGCCGAGCATTTCAACTGTGCTCGCCTTGGGGTGTTCATCGGTGTCAAAAGAAGCAGTGTTGCGTTTGACCTTGACCTCGACGGGAACGATCTGGGATTTGAAATACCCCTCTTTGAGCGCGTTCAGAGCGCGCTCCTGGCTTTGAAGGGCAAACGCATCCTGAGCTTCGCGCGTGATGTCGTATTCGGCGGCGACGTTTTCCGCTGTTACGCCCATATGCCCGGTGCCAAACGGACAGTTCAACGCGCCGAGCATCATGTCAGTTGCACCCGTGTCACCCATTTTCTGCCCCCAGCGAATGGCTGGCACGATATAGGGCGAGCGGCTCATGCTTTCGCTGCCACCGGCAAGAGCCATTGTTGCATCACCCAGCATCAGCGACTGCGCCGCTGACACAATAGCCTGTAGCCCAGAACCGCAGAGCCGATTGACGTTCATTGCGGGCGCCTTTTCTGGCACGCCAGCGGCAATAGACGCCGCGCGGCTAAGATACATGTCGCGCGGCTCTGTGTTAATAACATGGCCAAAAACAACGTTTCCAACCTGCTTGCCTTCGACACCTGAACGCGCAAGCGCCTCTTTCGCCACTATGCTACCCAGTTCGATCGGAGACGTGCCCGAAAGAGAGCCGCCAAAGGTTCCGATGGCTGTTCGCACACCATCCAATACTACGATATCTTTCATTTTCACTCCGGTTCTTCATTTTTTGCGTCACGCAGGCCGTGTACTGCCCAGTGTCAGCCCGTTACCCTGACCTGCGCGTTCGGTGCCTTGGTGGAACTTGCCTGGGAGTAGGAAGTTGATACCGCGCCAGTTCAGGAAAGCCGTCTCGAGCAAAATAACGCGGCGTTTGCCTTGAGACTGGGCCATTGCCGAAAAAATAACAGATGTTAGATTTATGGCAATACCAACCTTAGGAATGGATTCCAAAATGTCTCTGATTACGAATAGTTCGGCCTGGGCCGCAGATGAACATAAGATGTTCGCGGATAGCACACGCAAGCTTTTCGATGCCGAAATGGCTCCAAACATCGAAAAATGGGCGGAGCAGGGCATTGTTGACCGCGACTTCTGGAAAACAGTCGGTCAACAGGGTGTCATGGGTGGCTCGATTGCCGAAGAATATGGCGGGTTCGGTGGCGGCATCGGGTTCGATGCGATTACCGTTTACGAGCAAGGGCGCACCGGTGACACGGGTTGGGGCTATGGCATCCAGTCCATCGTAATCCATTATATCAACGCCTATGGCAGCGAAGAACAGAAGAAAAAGTGGTTGCCGAAGCTGGTCAGCGGCGACAGTGTCGCGGCGATCGCGATGACCGAGCCAGGAACGGGCTCTGACCTCCAGAACGTCCAGACCCATGCGGAAAAGGATGGCAACCATTACAAGATCAACGGCTCGAAGATCTTCATCACCAACGGACATACAGCCGATCTGGTTGTCGTCGTGGCAAAGACCGACCGTAACGCTGGCGCCAAGGGCGTTTCGCTGATCGTTCTGGAAACCGAGGACGCCGAAGGCTTTCGTAGGGGACGGAACCTGAAGAAGTTGGGCATGAAGGGATCGGATACGGCTGAGTTGTTCTTCGAGGATGTGCGCGTGCCTACGGCGAACCTGCTTGGCCCGGAAGAAGGGCAAGGTTTCTACCAGTTGATGAAGCAGCTCCCTTGGGAACGGCTGATGATTGGCGTTACCGCGCTAGGCTTCATTGACTTTGCCATCGATGAAACTGTGAAATATGTACAGGACCGCAAGGCATTTGGTAACCGCATCATGGATTTCCAGAACACACGCTTCAAATTGGCGGAATGCAAGACCAAGGCCGAATTGCTGCGCACCTTCGTCAATGACGGGCTCGTGCGCCTCGAAAAGGGCGAACTTGATGCGGCCACGGCCTCGATGGCGAAATGGTGGGGCAGCCAGACGCAAAACGAGGTCATGCATGAATGCCTGCAACTGCACGGCGGTTATGGTTTCATGATGGAATACCCGATCGCGCGCCTTTATGCCGACAGCCGGGTCCAGATGATCTATGGCGGCACCAACGAGATCATGAAGGAACTGATCGCACGTTCGATGGATGTTTGATCCGTTCGGTGCCGGGGGGGGTTATTCTTCTCCCGGCCCGAGGATATCTTCGCTGTGCTCCCCCAGTCGAGGGGCAGGGCGGTGATCATGCCGCGCCGGCGTTGCCGAGAATCGTATCGGCGGGCGTGTCGTCCAGATCGCACCTTCGGTTGGGTGATCAATCTGTTGAAAGAACCCGGTCGCGGCAAGATGGGGATCGTTCGGCAAATCCGACAGGTTGCGCACCGGCATGGCGGGTATGTCGGCATTCTCCATCAGGGCAAGCCAGTCATCTGTTGTCCGAGTTAGGGCAATCTGCGCCACCATATCGTATACAGCGCCGATGTTGCGGCTACGGGTGTCCATGTCAGTGACCCAGACGTGGTCGATCATGTCATCGCGCCCGACCGCCTTGAAGAACCGCGCCCATTGTACGTTGGTGTAGGGCAGAATTGTGATATATCCATCTGCCGTCTTAACCGGACGCCTATGCGGAACCAGCATCCGGGCATAGCCGAAATCCTGCGGGGTCTCTTCGAAGGTGGCACCATCCAGATGTTCGGCCAGCAGGAAGGCGGCCAGCGTCTCAAACATCGGCACCTCGACATGCTGGGCTTCTCCCGTACGCTCGCGGTGGAACAGGGCTCCCATCACGGCATAGGCGGCCGTCACGCCGCCAAGCTTGTCGGCTAGAATCGTAGGGGCATATGCGGGCGGCGCTTCGGGATCGCGCAATGTTGCCAGGCTAGCTAACCCGGAAACCGACTGGACGGCATCGTCGAACGCGGGTCGGGCGGCATAGGGTCCGTCCTGCCCGAATCCAGTGGCAGATACCGTGATCAGGTTCGGATTTTCCTGGCGTAGGGTTTCGGGATCGAGAGACAATCTGGCTAGCGCCGCAGGCCGTATGCTTGAAATCATCACGTCGGCATCGATAAGCAGCTTGCGCAATCGATCCCGACCGGTCTGCGTCTTCAGATCGAGTACGACACTGCGCTTGTTACGGTTGGTACCCAGAAAAGCGGCGCCCATCAGTTTGTTGCGTGATGGCTGGACCTGGCGAAGAAGATCGCCCTCTGGGCCTTCCACCTTGATCACATCGGCCCCCAGATCGCCCAGCATTTGCGTCGCCAAAGGTCCGAAAACGACCGAAGTCAGATCCACGATCTTCACGCCTTGAAGGATCGCGGGTTTTTTCTCAGCGGTCATTTAGTTGCCCAACCTTTTTTTGAACGAGGGTAGAACTCGGCGCGAAGGGCTTTGCCTTCCGCATCGAAGGCCGGGCAGGGGCCCAGTGTCGTTTCGCCGACGCTGCGCCGGATCGGGGGTGTCGGGACCTTGATCTCGCCGGAGGGTGTGCCAATCACGGACCGGTCAAGCTGAGGGTGATCGGACAGGGTCGCCACGTCGTTCACGGCCCCGGAGGCAATGCCCGCAGCGTCAAGCCGCTTCAGCATCTCGGCGCGGTCATGAGAGGAGAACACGGCCTTGATGAGCGCTTCGAGCGCGGGCTTGTTTTCAATTCGCGCCGTGTTGTCGTGAAACCGGGGGTCGGTTGCCAGAGGCGCGTCGCCCAGTATGTGTTCACAGAACCGTTGCCATTCGCCGCTGTGCTGCACGGTAATGACGACAAGCTGACCGTCCTTGCACGCATAGGCCCCGTACGGGCAGATGACCGTGTGGTTCAGTCCGACACGGGGTGTCGGCTTGCCAAGGTAATCGTGATATAGCAGCGGAACCGACATCCAGTCGGCCATCACGTCAAACATTGCCACCGAAACACCGCTGCCCTTGCCGGTGCGATCACGCCCGACAAGTGCTTCGCAAATTCCGGCATGGGCTGTCATACCGGTGGCAATATCGCAGACGGAAACGCCAACCCGCCCCGGTCCGTCCGCCGTGCCGGTCACCGATGCCAGACCGCTTTCGCATTGCACCAGAAGATCATAGGCCTTGGCATTGCGCATCGGACCGTCCTCACCGTATCCGGTGATGTCGCAGGTCACGAGACGCGGGAACCTCTCTCGCAGCGTGGCGGAATCGAGCCCAAGCTTGACCAGCGCGCCCGGCAGCAGGTTTTGAATAAACACATCCGCGTTTTCCAGCATCCTGAGCAGGATTTCCCGGTCCTCGCCGGCTTTAATATCCAGGGCGACCGATTCTTTCCCTCGGTTCAGCCATGTGAAATAGGCGCTTTCACCATTGGCGGCGGTATCGTAGGCGCGGGCGAAATCGCCTGTGCCCTTGCGTTCGATCTTGATCACGCGCGCGCCGGCATCGGCCAGTCGCGAGGAGCAAAAAGGCGCGGCGACTGCCTGTTCCAGCGCAACTATGAGTTTGCCAGAAAGGGGGGCTAAATCTGAACCTGACATGAGTTTCCCGAAAATGTTCCAAAGAGGTTGACTAAATCTAACATTTGTTAGATTTATTATCAATACGCTTAACCAGAGAATTGATTACTTGAAGGAGAACGCCGGTGCCGGACGCCAAAGGACCAGACCAGATTTTCCAGGGCGCACTGACAAAGGGAGAGATCCTGCTGCCAAAGTGCGAAGACTGCGAGGCCTATCATTTTTTCCCGCGCGTCCTGTGTCCCCATTGTCATGGCGCCGCGATTTCATGGAAGCAGGCCACCGGCAAGGGACGGGTCCACACCACAACCGTCGTGCGCCGAAAGCCCGAACGGGGAGGTGACTACAATGTGTGCGTTGTCGAGCTGGACGAGGGCGTTCGGATGATGAGCCGGGTCGAGGGCATTGCTCCAGGTGAGGTCGCCATCGACATGGCTGTAACCGCTTTCGTGAGCGAGGCCGAGGGCGCTCCGGCCGTGCTTTTCAAGCCATCGGAGGGATAAGATATGACCGCTGAACTTCGGGGAAAATCCGCCATCGTGGGAACCGGTCATGCCGGTTTTGGAGAGGCACATGGTCTGACGGCATATGATGTCATGGCGCAGTCCGCACTTGCAGCGCTTGGCGATGCCGGGCTGAATCTGTCCGACGTCGATGGGCTGTTCTGCACCATGATGGAAGACAGCATGCCGGCGCTTATGGCGGCTGAGTATCTGGGCATTCAGCCGCGTTTCATTGATGGCACGATGTCGGGTGGATCATCCTTCGTGAATTATCTGACGTCAGCGACCATGGCGCTTGATGCCGGCCTGTGTGATGTCGCCCTGATTGTTTATGGCTCCAACCAGCGCACCGCGTCGGGCAGACTGGTGACCGCCTCGCGCCCGCCGGCCTATGAGGCGCCGTACAATCCGCGCTATCCGATCTCGGCATATGCGATGGCCGCGGCGCGGCACATGCATGAATACGGCACCACCCGCGAACAACTGGCCGACGTGGCCGTTGCCGCGCGGGCCTGGGCGCACCACAATCCCGAAGCGTTCGAGCGCGGCCCGCTGACCCGCGAGGACGTGTTGGGCGCGCGCATGGTGGGCGATCCGTTGACCGTGCGCGATTGTTGTCTTGTCACCGACGGCGGCGGCGCGATCGTAATGGTCCGCGCGGACCGCGCCCGGGATTTCCCAAAGGCGCCTGTCTATGTGCTGGGCAGTGCTGCGGAAAGCTCGCACCGGCAGATTTCGCAGATGAAAGATTTCACCGTGACCGCCGCCCGCGACTCGGGCGCGCGCGCCTTTGCTGCGGCCGGAGTGACCGCTGCGGACATCCAGGCGGTCGAGCTTTATGATGCCTTCACCATCAATACCATCCTGTTTCTTGAAGATCTGGGGTTCTGCGCCAAGGGCGAGGGCGGGGCCTTCGTCGAAGGCGGGCGCATCGCGCCTGGCGGCATCTTGCCTGTTAACACGAATGGCGGGGGCCTGTCCTGCGTGCACCCCGGGATGTACGGAATCTTCACCGTGATCGAGGCTGCGCGTCAGATCCGTGGCGACGCGCCGGGCATTCAGTTGAAGGATATCGACCTGGCGCTGGCGCATGGCAACGGCGGTGTGCTGTCCAGTCAGGTCACGGCAATACTTGGATCGCAAAACACGCTCTGACGGCAATTAAGGGAGGAAAGATAATGCCATTGGATTTCGAGGCACTGTCGAACTGGGACTTTGAGGAAATCGAACAGACGCTGACCGAGCGGGATACCATCCTGTATGCGCTCGGCCTAGGGTTCGGCGAGGATCCGACCGACAAAAAGGAACTGGCCTACGTCTATGAGGACGGGCTGAAGACGGTTCCATCGATGGCGGTCACTATGGGGTACCCCGGCTTCTGGCTGCGCGATCCCAAGACCGGTGTGAACTGGCAGCAAGTGTTACATGGTGAACAGTGGCTGGATATCTACAAGCCGCTGCCGACCCATGGCCGGATTGTCGGCCGCAGCAAGATCGACTTCATCTCCGACAAGGGCGAGGGCAAGGGAGCCGTCATCTACCAAAGCCGCGATATCATCGACGCGGACAGCGGTGAAAAGCTGGCGCGCGTGGCGATGTCGGCCTTCTGTCGCGGCGATGGCGGCTTTGACGGTGAAAATAAGGCGGGCCCGGCACCGGCAGCGCTGCCTGACCGCGCGCCCGATCACGTCTGTGAAATCGAAACCCTGCCGCGCCAAGCGCTCATTTATCGCCTCAGCGGCGATTTCAATCCGCTTCACGCTGACCCGGATGTCGCCCGTTCTGTCGGGTTCGACCGCCCGATCCTGCACGGTCTGGCGACCTATGGTCTGGCCGCCCGGGCGATCCTCAAGTCGGTGCTGGATTACGACGCCGCCCGGCTTGTCGGTCTGGATGTTCGGTTCTCGGCA
Organism: uncultured Sulfitobacter sp.; assembly: GCF_964021855.1. Taxonomy (NCBI): domain Bacteria; kingdom Pseudomonadati; phylum Pseudomonadota; class Alphaproteobacteria; order Rhodobacterales; family Roseobacteraceae; genus Sulfitobacter; species uncultured Sulfitobacter sp. The sequence goes on along the minus strand of NZ_CAXHZD010000005.1, from coordinate 106,081 downwards.
CCGGTCTATCCCGGCGAAACCGTGCGGTTCGAAATTTGGGAAGAGGACGGCGAGGCCCGGTTTCGCGCGTCGGTCCCGGCACGCGACGTCGTTGTTCTGAACAATGGCGCCGCGCGCTTCGCGTGAGGAGCAGAAGATGACTCAACCGCTCAAGGATATTCTGGTGTTGGATTTCAGCACCCTTCTTCCCGGTCCGATGGCGACGCTCATGCTTGCCGAGGCCGGGGCAGAGGTTATCAAGTTCGAACGGCCCGGGGTCGGTGAGGACGCACGCCACACGGAACCCATGATCGACGGGGAGAGCATCGGCTTTGCTGTGTTGAACCAAGGCAAGCGGTCGGTGGCCATCGACCTCAAGTCAAAGGGCGCGGTAGATGCTCTGCGGCCTTTACTTGAAAAGGCCGATGTTCTGGTAGAGCAGTTCCGTCCCGGCGTGATGGACCGGCTCGGGCTGGGATATGAGGCTGTGCGCGAGATCAATCCCGGTCTGATCTATTGTTCGATCACCGGCTATGGCCAGACCGGACCAAAGGCCAGCGCCGCTGGCCACGACCTTAACTACATCGGCGATGCGGGTATCCTGTCGCTGAGTCGCGGACCCGATGACCAACCGACAATGCCGTTCGGGCTGGTCGCCGATATCGGAGGCGGAACCTATCCGGCGGTGATGAATATCCTGCTGGCCCTGATCGCGCGGCAGGCAAGCGGGCAGGGGACGCATCTGGATATCGCCATGTCCGAGGGGGCGTTCGCCTTTGCCTATTGGGCCCATGCCGAAGGTGTGATCGCCGGGCAAAACATCGAAAGCGGCGGCAGCCGCCTGACGGGCGGCCTGGCCCGGTATCGGCTTTATACGGCTGCGGACGGGCGTCAGATCGCCGTTGGCGCGTTGGAAGAAAAGTTCTGGCAGTCGTTCTGCGATGTCATCGGTTTGCCGTCGGCGCTTCGCGATGACTGGTCCGAGCCTGATTCCTGTGCTGCGGAAGTTGCGCGTCGTCTGGGGAAACAGCCCTCGACCCATTGGGAGCCTTTGCTGGCGGCGGCAGATTGTTGCTGTTCGGTCGTAAAAACGCACGCCGAGGCGTCGCGTGACCCGCATTTCAAAGCGCGTGACGTTTTTGGGCGAACCCTGAGCATATCCGGCCAGAATGCGCCCGCATTGCCGCTACCAATTGCGCCGGAGTTCCGGTCTCCGGCCAACTCGGTCGGAGTTGCGGCCGCCTTGGGAGAAGACAATGCGCGTTACGGGCTGGACGCGCCGGACACAGATTAAATCCCGTTGACGTGCTGGTGGTGAATCACTATTCTAACAATTGTTAGAAAAATGGAGAGATCCAATGGCCGAGTCCGATGACCACCTGCCTGCAGAAGCCGAGCGCTTTGTCATGCCGTCGCACTATGTCGAAAGCGACAGCCTCGAAGTGCAGGGGTTTGCGACAGCGGCTTTGCGCGATCTTTCGCTGGATGCAACCAAGCGGGACAAGGCGATCCGTCTGTTTGAAGCGGTTCGCGACGACATTCGTTACGACCCATATTGTTTTGCGCTGGATGAAGATTCTTACCGTGCCAGCCGGATCGCAGGGGCAGAAGCGGCATTTTGCGTTCCCAAGGCGATCCTGCTTGCGGCCTGTTTGCGTGCTGTGGGTATCCCCGCCGCACTTGGGTTTGCCGATGTGCGCAACCACCTGAACACCCCTAAGCTGCAGGAGTTGATGGGGACTGACCTATTCATCTATCACGGCTACGTTCAACTGTGGCTGGATGGTGAGCCCTACAAGGTAACACCTGCATTCAACATGGAGCTGTGTGAAAGATTCGGGGTCAAGCCTCTGGTCTTCGACGGGTATCACGATGCGCTGTTCCACGAGTTCGATGAACAGGACCACCGGCACATGGAATATGTGAACGATCGAGGGCTCTATTTCGACGCGCCCATGGACGAATTCCTGGTGGCGTTCAAGGAAACCTATCCGAAGCTGGAAGAATTCAACCGCGTACGGATTTCCAGGGATGCAAGCGGATACGATTCCGGTTTCGCAAAGGAGGATGCTTCTTGAGGTATTTGGAGGATTTCGCGCCGGGCCAAGTCTATCACTTTCGCAGCGCCCCGATGAGCGCAGCCTCAATAAAGGCATTTGCCAAGGAATGGGATCCGCAGCGGCTGCACACCGACGAAGACTATGCGGCCACCATACATGGCAGCCTGATCGCCTCGGGCTTTCAGACGATGCTGGAGGTGTTCAAGCCTGTCATGACCGAGATGATGGTCGATGTTGCCAATATCGGTGGCATGGGCTTTGACAATTTGCGCTGGCTGCGGCCAGTGCGCCCGAACGAACCCCTTGATGTTGATATGACGGTCAATTCGGTCACGCCGTCCAAAAGCAAGCCCGACAGAGGTATTTTGCACTATACGCTCAGCGCCAAAAACCCCAAAGGCGAGATCGTTTTTTCGACCGACACCCCTGTGATGATTCAGCGAAAACAAAATGACACAGACTGATACAGTTTCCAGCGAACAAGAAGACCTTCGCCTGTTGCGAGAGAGCGCGCGCACCCTGTTCGAGCGCGCGGGCGGAAGTGGAAGAGCCAGAAAACTACGTGATGCCGACGGCGGTTTCGACCCGAAAATGGTCCGGGAATTGGCCGAGGCCGGCGTATTCGGCGTGGCGGTGCCCGAAGATCAGGGGGGTCTTGGCATGGGCTTGGCCGCCGGGGGCGTCATCGCAGAAGAGGCCGGTCGCGTGATTGCACCGGAACCGGTCGTGCTGACGATCGGTCTGAGCCTCGGCCTTCTGCGCCGCCTTTGCCCGGAACATCCGAAGATGGCGCAGCTCATCGGCGGCGAAATTTCACTGGCGGTTGCCTGGCAGGAACGTGGCCCGGGCGGAGCGCCCGCCAATGCGACCTGCCGATACGCAGACGGACGGCTGACCGGCAGCAAGGCTTGGGTGGTCGGCGCGACCGGATCGCACGGCTTCCTTGTTGTGGCCAAAGGAGATGATGGTCCGGTTCTGGTTCTGGCCGAGGCAGACGCGGACGGGCTTGTTACGACCAGGCGGGCGCAGGCCGACGGCAGTTCCCTGGGCGAGCTTTCGTTTTCAGGAATACCGGCCGCGGAACTGGCCAGCGGCGACGCGGTTCAGGCTGCGCTTGCCGAGGCTGTCGCCGATGCAACGGCGCTAGCCGCGGCAGAGCTTGTCGGCCTGAGCGAGTGCGCCTTCGAGATTACGCTCGACTACATCAAGACGCGCGAGCAGTTCGACAAGCCGATCGGGTCATTCCAGGTCATCCAGCATCGAGCCGTCGACCTTAACGTGATGTGCGAGGTTGCACAGGCGGGCGTCCGCGAAGTTCTGGCGCTGATGGACCGTGAAACCGATCAGAAGGTTCGGGCACAGCTTGCCAGCCGTGCCAAGGCGCGTGCGGTTACGACCGCCAAAAGGATTACCCGCGACGCGGTCCAGTTGCACGGGGCGGTCGGTTACACCGATGAGTTCGATATCGGGCTCTACCTGAACCGGGCGCTGGTGCTGTCGGCCTGGTTGGGCGACGACGCCTATCACAGACGGATTTGGTTCGATGCACGCGAAGCAGAGGGGGCAGCACAATGACCGACTGGAACGCAACGAGCGATGCGGACTTCCGCAAAGAAGTGCGCCAGTTCTTCGAGGCGGAATATCCCGAGGAACTGCGCCACCTGCCGCATCGTCCCAAGTTCGCCGAGATCGAACATTGGCACCGCAAGCTGCACGCCAAGGGCTGGGTCGCGCCGGCCTGGCCTGCGGAATACGGCGGCATGGGGCTGAACGCCGCCAAGCTTCTGATTTTCTACGAGGAGCAGCAACGCTGGGGCGTCAATCGTGGCCGCGACATGGGCGTGCAGATGGTCGGCCCACTGATTATCAAGTTTGGCACCCAGGAACAGAAAGACTATTGGCTGCCGCGTATCCTGAGTTGTGAAGACATCTGGTGTCAGGGCTATTCGGAACCCGGCGCCGGATCCGATCTGGCCAACCTGCGCACACGCGCAGAGATTGATGGCGGCGAATTTGTCATCAACGGACAGAAGATCTGGACCACGATGGCGCATGATGCCACGCACATCTTCATGCTGGTGCGCACTGATCCGGATGCGCCCAAGAAACAACAGGGCATCAGTTTCCTGCTCGCTCCGATGGATCAACCCGGAGTCGAGGTGCGCACGATCACTACCCTGTCGGGCGAGACCGAGTTTTGCGAGGTCTTCTTCGACAATGCCCGTACGCCCAGTGAAAACCTCGTGGGCGAGTTGAACAAGGGCTGGACGATGGCCAAGGCGCTTCTGAGTTTCGAGCGCATCTTCATCGGCTCACCAAGCCTGGCCCAGAACGCACTGGGGCAACTGGAAAGCTTTGCCCGGGGCCGTGGCGCTTTCGATGATCCGGTGTTCCGCGACCGCTTTGCCCAAGCCGCACTCGATGTTGAAGATCACGCCGCGCTATACGCCCGTTTTGCCGATCAGCTCAAGCGAGGTGAAACGCTCGGCGCGGATGTCTCGATGCTCAAAATCTGGGTGACTGAGTGCTTTCAGCGCATTACCGAGCTTATGATCGAAGCTGCCGGCCCCGACGGCGGTACCATCGGGCCACTTCAGGTCGGCAACGTAAGTGTCGATGTCCTTGCGAGCTTTTATAAGGCCAGGCCGACCACGATCTACGGTGGGTCGAACGAAATCCAACGAAACATTCTGTCCAAGGCCGTCCTCGGACTGCCTGGCTGAACCCATACTCATACCCACACCCTACGGAGGAAAAGAACTATGTCGGAGCGCTATGCAAAGTACGACAAACTGAAATTTGACTACCCGGCGGATCGCGTCCTGCGCATCACTTTTGACCGCCCTGAGTCCTTTAATTCCGTGGACGCGGAAACCCATACCCAGATGACGGACATGTGGATCGATATCGACCGTGATCCCGACATCAACGCGGTCATTGTAACCGGCGCGGGAAAGGCGTTTTCCGCCGGCGGTGATTTTAGCTTGATTGAAAAAATGATCGGCGACTCGCACGAGATCATGAAGACTTGGAAAGAGGCCAAGGACCTTGTCTACAACATCATCAACTGCAACAAACCCATCATTTCCGCGATCAACGGACCTGCGGCCGGTGCCGGTCTTGTGGTTGCCATCCTCGCCGACATCTCGATTGCCGGGAAGAAGGCCAAGATTGTCGATGGTCACCCGCGCCTGGGTGTTGCCGCTGGCGATGTCGCGGCGATCATCTGGCCGCTGCTGACTTCGATGGCCAAGGCGAAATACTATCTGATGACTTGTAAGCCGGTTTCGGGCGAAGAGGCCGAGCGCATCGGCCTTGTCTCAATGTGCGTCGAAGATGACGAGTTGCAACAAATCGCTTTGGACACGGCCGTCGAGCTGGCCAACGGCTCGCAAAGCGCAATCCGCTGGACCAAGTATTCGCTGAACAACTGGCTGCGCCAGGCTGGCCCGATCTTCGATGCGTCGACCGCGCTGGAGATGCTCGGTTTCATGGGTGAAGACGTCAGGGAAGGCGTTCTGTCACATCGGGAGAAGCGCGCGCCGAACTTCCGCAAGGACTGCCCGCTTTAACGCCTGATTGGACGAGGAGGCATGGAAATGTCTGAAGATATCTACCAAGATATAGCGCAAGCCTATGCCGCTGCGGCCGAAAAGGCTCCTGGCCTGAAATCGCGATTTACGGCTGCCGGATTTGATCCGGCAGCCGTCACATCGGTGGCGGACCTCTCGCGTCTTCCAGTGATGAAGAAGGAGGAGCTTCTGAAGATCCAGCGTGACAATCCACCCTTCGGCGGGTTCCTCGCATCGGATCTCAAGGATATCGGGCGGATCTACGTATCCCCCGGCCCGATTTTCGAACCGGCCCTATCGGGCGGTGGCGGCCACGGTCTGGACCTGCTGTTCAAGGCGGCCGGCGTGGGGCCCGGGGATATCATCCTGAACACCTGGATGTACCACCTCGTGCCGGCAGGCTTGCTGTTCGACGAAGCGGCACAGTCCGCCGGCGCCACGGTTATCCCCGGAGGCGTTGGCAATACCGAGCTTCAGGCACAGATCATCGTCGAAACCGGCGTGACCTCGATCTGCGCCTCGACCGCGTTTTTCCTGACGCTGGCGGACAAAGTGATCGAAACCTATGGCCGCGACGCATGGAAGGTAAAGACGGCCTTCCTCGGCGGAGAGATGGGCGATTGGATGGCCAAGCGCCGCCGGATTGAGGCCGACTATGGCGTCTCCACCTGGGCTGCCTATGCCACTGCGGATCTGGGCCTTGTCGCCTATGAGGATGGCGGCGAAGGCTATGGAGTTCATCCCGACCGCGTGGTGCAAATCTGCGATCCGGACAGTGGAGAACAGGTCGCTCACGGGGAACCGGGCGAGGTTGTTGTGACCGCGCGCGATGCAACTTGGCCGATGATCCGGTTCGGTACCGGCGACAGCGCCTTTGCGCTGGAAAGCAACGCGGATGGCACCGTCAGCCGGATTTCCGCACTGCAGGGCCGGGTCGGCGCAGCGGTCAAAGTGCGCGAGATATTCGTTTATCCACGCGTGATCGAAGAAGTTGTCATCGGTACGCCCGGCGCAACGGCCGCGCAGGCCGTGGTAACGCGCGAGAACGATCGCGACATGATCCGCCTCTCGCTTGTGCTGGAAGACGGTGCCGACGCTTCTGCTGCGGAAACAGCCGCCATCGAAACCTTCAAACTGCATGCACGAATTCGCGCCGACGAGGTGAGCATTGTTGCGGAACTACCCGAGAATGCAGAACTGATCGTCAACCAAAAAGACGGCTGAGATCGGCTGAAACCGGAAAGCGTTCCAACAGACTTGGGAGCGGCCAGGACATCCTGGCCGCTCCCAAGTCAGTTCAAGAGTCAGAACGCGTTCAACCCGGTCAGGTTCCGGCCGATGACCAGCTTCTGAATCTCGGTGGTCCCGTCCGGGATCGGCATGACCTTGGCATTGCGAAAGTGCCGTTCGACTGGAAACTCTTTGGTGATGCCGTTGCCGCCGTGGATTTGCACCGCTTTTCCGGCGATCTCTACCGCCATCTCTGTCGCATACCATTTCGCCATCGAGGTCTGGGTGTCGCAGCGCACGCCCAGGTCCAAAAGTTGCAGCCCGCGCTGACACAACAGGCGCGCTGCATCCAGGTGCGTGGCCATGTCGGCCAGGTAGCCCTGGATCAACTGGTGCCCGCCGATCGGCTTGCCATGCTGTTCGCGATCCTGCGCATATTTGACGGCACATTCCAACGCTGCCTGGGCAATGCCAATGCTCGTCAGGCCGACAAACACGCGAGCGCTTTCAAACAGCTTCAAAGTCTGGAACAGGCCTCCGCCCGCATTACCCAGAACATGCTCGGCGGTGGTTTCCGCCCGGTCGAAAAACAATTCGCAGGTCGAAGCACCGACAAGCCCCATCTTGCGCAATTCGCGGCTTTCGTATCCGCCGGTGTCACGGTCGACGATGACCATGGAAATACCGTCGTCCAGATTGCAGACAACGATGGCGAAATCCGACTGGGCCCCATTGGAAATCCAGAGCTTCTGGCCGGTGACGAAAATCTTGTCGCCCTCGCGGTCTGCACGGGTCTTGACCTCGCGCACGTTCGAGCCGACCTCTGGTTCGGAAATACACGTGGCACAGATCCGTTCACTGCGCAGGAGCGGCTTCAGATAGGCCTCTTTCTGCGCCGCATTTCCCAAAAGGTTGACGGCGAACACGGCATGACCCTGGATCAGGACCGCAATTGCCAGATCGGCCCATATCCGGGCCAGTTCCTCGTAAAGGATGCCATAGGTCATGCGGTCGATTCCGGCACCGCCGTCTTCCTCGGGTATCAGGCCGCTGATCAGCCCGAATTCCTCGACCTTGGCGAACAGGGACTTCAGCGTTTTCGCATCGGGCGGGTGTCCGAGGTCTTCGTATTTCTCGGCCAGCGGAGCGAACTCTGCCTCGGCCATCTTGCGGAAGTGCTCCAGCAACATGCGTTGCTCGTCTGTATAGATTGCCTGAGCGGCGGCGATCACGTTTTCCATAGTTTTTTCCTTGTTTCAGCGGCCGAGAATGGTGACGCAGGCGGCAGCTTCTTCTACCCCGTGCAAGCCCCCACCGTTTTCGGCAATGGCGTTCTGTGCCCCTTCGACCTGACGCGCGCCGGCTTCGCCGCGCAGCTGCGTGACCAGTTCAAAGACCTGCCCGATACCGGTGGCCCCGACCGGGTGGCCCTTGGATTCCAATCCGCCCGAAGGGTTCACCGGAATGCGTCCGCCGATCTTTGTGTCGCCGCGCAGGCTGGCCGGGCCGCCCTCACCGAATTCGACAAACCCGAGGTTCTCGATCTGGATCACTTCACCGACGGCCGTGGCGTCATGCACTTCGGCAACTGACATATCCTCGGGGCCGAGCCCGGCCTGTTCATAGGCCTGAAGCGCGGCCAGCCGGGTCAGGTGGTTCTTGTAATCTTCCGGCGGACGGTCGGTGCCCGAGCGCAGGATCGCGGCCTTGACCTTGATCGCGCGGGCGGGATCGAGCCCCAGCCGCTTGAGCCCTTCGCCCGTGCACAGCACGGCCGCCGCGGCACCGTCCGAGATCGGGGCGCACATCGGCAGGGTCAGCGGATAGGTGATGGGCGGCGCGGCCAGAACCTGATCGACACTCATGGCATCGCGATACTGCGCCAGCGGATTATGCGCGGAATGTGCATGGTTCTTGGCGGCGACGGCGGCGAACTGTTCCTGCGTGGTGCCAAAGGTCTTCATGTGCAACCGCGCGAAGCCTGCGTAGACATCCATGAACACGCTGTAGGGCTTGGGCGATTTCGATCCTTCGGGTTCCTCGACTCCGGTACCCAGATCGGCCAGCCGTTGCGCGACCTCGTCGCCGTTGCTGACGTCCCAGCCGCTGTCGAAGGCCGAAAACATCAACGCGCGGTCGTCGGAATACATCTTTTCGGCGCCTATGGCGAGGCAGCAATCGCCATTGCCCGCCTTGAGAAAATCCACCGCCAGTTTGAACCCGGTCGAGGCGCTGGCACAGGCGTTTTCGACATTCACCACCGGAATGCCCTGAATGCCCATCTCGCGTAGCGCGATCTCGCCCCGTATCATGTGCTGGCCTTCCATGTGGCCCTGCACCGCGTTCGAGAAGAACGCGCCGTCGATGCGATCAGCCGTCACTCCGGCGTCTGAAAGGGCGGCGGCGACGGCCTCGCCGGTCATGGCCTTGATGGTTTTGTCCCGGAATTTTCCGAACGGCGTCATCCCGACGCCAACGACGTAAATGTCCTGCATCGTTTGTCCTCCTGATCTAGTATCCGCGAAACTGCGGTTTTCGCTTTTCATTGAACGCCGACAGGCCCTCGTGCATGTCCCAGGACCGCATGTGCGCGCGCAGGTTCAGCATCTCTTCGGACAGGGCGGCGGTTTCGTCCACATCCAGCGACCGGTTAGCAACCGCCTTCATACGGCGCAAGACCGCCGGGCTTTTGTCTGCCAGCCTGTCGGTAAAGGTCTGCACCGCGTTGCGCAGGTTTTCGTCCGTGACGACCTTGTTGACCAGCCCCCAGTCCATCATGTCCCGCGCCGAAACGTTCTCGCCCGAGAACAGCAGGTATTTCGCGCGGTTCAGTCCAATCCTGCGCGGCAGGATCGCCGCACCGCCTGCTCCAGGAAAGACCCCGAAATTGGAATGTGCGTCGCCCAGTTGCGCGCTTTCGGCGGCAAAGACCAGGTCGCAGGCCATCACCATTTCCAGACCGCCCGCCATGGCCAGCCCGTTCACGGCGGCGATCACGGGTTTGGGCCCATGTCGCATCAGTCCAAACGTGTGATCGACAAGATCAATCAGATCCGGCTCGCCCGGTGCATGTTTGGTGCCAGCAACTTCTTTCAGATCGGCACCGGCGCAGAATGCCCGGCCAGAACCGGTCAGGACAATTGTGCGAACCGCATCGTCGGCCAGCGCCGATTCCAGCGCGGCCGCGATCTCTCGCAACATCTGCGTTGACATCGCGTTGAGCTGTTCGGTGCGCTGGAAGGTAATCCATTCAGTTTTTGCCACCCGCTCAACAAATAGCGTCTGCTTTGCTTCATTCATGCTAAGATCCTGAAAAATAATGGAAGTTTGGTTTTTTGTCTTGTCTTTCCCGGCGATCTGCGCTGCACTGGGTCGGACCCGCACGCGGACAAAACAAGAGCTGGAGACTGATATGAGTAATGCACCCCTGGCCGGCCTGAGGATTCTCAGCCTTGCTGAACAATTTCCCGGCCCCTACGCGACAATGCTGTTGTCCGACATGGGGGCCGAGGTGATCATGATCGAACGTCCGGGCATCGGTGATCCGGCCCGGCAGTTTCCGCCGTTGTTCCGGGCTCTGAACCGGGGCAAGCGCAGCGTCGCGTTGGATCTGAAATCGGTCGACGGGTTGGCACGGTTTCGCGAACTGGCCAAGGTTTCGGATGTTATCGTCGAAGGGTTCCGCCCTGGAAAGCTCGCGGCCTTGGGCGCCGGGTTCGAGGACATGCGTGGCGTCAACCCGCGGCTGGTCTACGTGTCGATTTCGGGCTACGGGCAGGACGGCCCCTATCGTGACCGTGCCGGCCACGACCTGAGCTACGAAGGCGTTGGCGGCCTGCTGGCCGATCAGGCCGATGCAGGGCAACCGGGCCCTGTTCCGGCGATCCCCCTCGCGGATGTGGGCGCGGCGTTGTTCGCGGCGATCGCAATCCTGTCGGCGGTCGTATCGTGCCAGCGGACGGGACAGGGGCGTTTCGTGGACGTGTCCATGTCGGACGCTGTGGTTTCGATGTTGACGGCATTCCTTGTTCCGGCGGCCAACGGCACACCGCTGGGCGAGTTCATCGCCGAGCCGGGCTACGGCGTGTTCACCTGCAAGGACGGCAAGCTCATGACCTTGTCCATCGCGCATGAGGACTGGTTCTGGCAACCGTTCTGCGATGTGATCGACAGAGCGGATCTTGCGCCGTTGACAGGCCGCGACCGTGTCGCCCGCAAGGACGCGCTCCGCGAAGAGATCGCGGCGGTTCTGGTCGGCAAGACGCGCGCCGAATGGGGCGATCTTCTGGACAAGGCGGGCGTGCCTTGGGGTCCGGTCAATTCCTTGGTCGAAACGCTGGACGACCCCCATGTGCGTGCGCGACAGTTGCTGCGCACGATCGCGCATGACAGCGGCAGGACCGAGACGTTCCTTGTCCAGCCTCTGAAGTTCGATGGTTTCGAGACCGCAGCCCCTGACCTGCCACCAGAGCTTGGCGCAGACAATGACAGCGTTCTTTCGGACAGCGCCAGCTAGAGGCGGCTTCCGTCCGCTTTCGGCTCTAGCAGGCAAAAGAATACCCGCCATTCACCGGATAGGTCTGTCCGGTGATCCAGCTGGCGGCATCCGAGCAGAGAAACAGGATCATTCCGGCGGGATCTTCCGGCTCGCCCAGACGGCGGATCACATATTGCGACAATGCCCGCTTCTCGGTCTCTGCATCCGGGATCAGGTCGGCAACAGCCGGCGTTCTCGTTCCCCCCAGGGCGACGCAATTCGCGGTGATCCCGAACCGGCCACCCGCCTTGGCGATGGCCCGCATGAAGCCTGCCGCACCGGCCTTGGCACCGGAATAAACCGCCAGATGCGGCTCGCCGACGCGACCGGCGTCGGAAATGACGGTCACGATGCGCCCATAGTCACCTTTGACCATCAAGGGCATGGCGTGACGGGTGCAGTTCAGAACCCCATCGAAATTGGTCGCCATCCAGCGGCGCCATTCGGTGGGATCCGACTCCCAAAACGGGACAAGATCGTCAAGACGCGATGTCGGCCCGGCGTTGCCTGCATTGTTGACCAGAATATCCACGCCGCCGAAGGCGTTCTGAGCCTCGGCAAACGCCGCGCCGACCGCGTCGAAATCCGACACATCGAACGCGAGCGGCATCGCCTTTGCACCGGCTGCCTCCACTTCCGCGGCAACGCTTTCGGCCCGTTCGGCGTGAAAATCGTTGACGATGACGGCACCGGCCCCGTGTTCAGCCAGATAAAGCGCGACTTGTCGGCCCACGCCCTGACCCGCTCCGGTTACTACTGCGGTACGACCCTTGATGGATAGCAGTTCACTCATCTTCGTTCCTTTCCTATCCCAGCCACCTCTTGCGGCGGCGATAATGTTTGATTGCACGATAACTTTTGCGTTCGCCGGACGCGGTGACACCAAGATAAAACTCCTTGATGTCCTCGTTGTCAGCGAGCTTGTCTGCCGGGCCATCCATCACGATACGGCCATTTTCCATCACATAGGCGTAGTCGGCGATCGACAGTGCAGCAGCGCTGTTCTGTTCGACCAGGAAAAAGGTAGTGCCTTCTGATTTGAGTTGCTTGAGCACTTCATAAACATCCCGGATCATCATCGGGGCCAGACCCAGGGACGGCTCGTCAATCGCGATGATCTTGGGCTTGGCCATCATGGCCCGACCAATCAGCAGCAGTTGCTGTTCGCCACCAGACATGAAGCCAGAGGTTCGATTTCGGAGGTCGGCAAGCCGAGGCATCAAGGTGTAAACATGGTCCAGGCGGTTTTTAAGCTCGGCGGAATTGGGCACCATGTGTCCGCCGACGATCAGGTTCTGCTCTGACGTCAGATGGCGCAACACGCGCCGGCCTTCCATCACGTGGATCAGGCCATTCTTCACGACTTCCGAGGCTTCCATGTTCTGAACGGGGGTTCCGTCCAGAACGATGGACCCTGCCGAAACGGTTCCATCCTCGGATTTGAGCGTTCCCGAGATGGCCTTGAGCGTCGTGCTTTTGCCCGCGCCATTGCCACCGAGCAGAGCAATACATTGACCTTCACTGACTGTCATGGACACGCCTTTGAGCGCCAGGATGACGTCGGAATAGGTCACTTCTACATTATTGAGTTCCAGCATGGTCATATTGCCCGGGGCCAAGGATCAGGACGGGCGCCGCGACTGCGGCGCCCGGATTAATTCACCACTTCTGAACGTCAGGAACGTCGACGCCGATCGCTTCGATGGTGATCTTGCCATCTTTGACAGTGCCCACATTCACCTTGAGACCTTCCAAAGGGAAAGGCGCTTCGGGAGTGAACGTGAGGGATGGAAGAAAGCCGTGGGTTTCTTCGGTCGTGATCGGCCCGGCAAAGAGCGCCTCGCGTACCATCTCTCCGGTCAGGCCCTCGGCACCGTTCGCCGCAATCGCGTGATCGATCACGGTCGCGACAAAGAGGCCCTGAGACACGCCCATTGCGGTCACGACGTTCCAGGGCGCCTTGAGCCCATAATCGGCAACCAGTGTTTCATAGAATTGCCGCGCGGGAGTGTCCTCATCGGCCGCGATCGCCATGCCGTAGGCTTCAAAATCGCCCTCCAGTTGATCAAGCCCGCCAAGCGCGCCGCCCGAGGCCGGAAGCCCGTTATGCGAACTCATCATGATCGGGATGTTCGAACCGTTGGCCTGCAGTCCACGTTTCGCCGCAACTACGATAGAAGTGTTCGTCTGGATGATCAGCGCCTCGGCCCCGGCCCGCACGACGCGGCGCATTTGCCCCGTCAGATCGGTCGGTTGCACTTCGGTATAGATGACCTCGACGAGGTCAATCTCCTCGGGGTGCTCTTCGGCATAGAGTTCGAGGCCCTTTGCCATATCGACATAGGCAGGCGAGGCCTCGGAAGCCAGGATCGCAACCTTAAGCGGACCGTCTCCACCTCGCTGTTCACGCATCCAGTTCAGAAAGCCGGCGCTTTCGTGCGAATAGGTCGGACGCGGGTTGAAAATCCAAGAATTCGGTTTCCAGGCAAAACCGTAGCTGGCCGTGGCCATGAACATCGGAATCTTGTCTTCCGGCAGGCGTTCGGAAAGGGCGGCAACGTCAGGCCCGCCAAGGCCGACGACCGCAATCGGATCCAGTTCCGATTTGATCCCGGGCCAGAGGCTCGCCACCTGTGCCGCGTCATAGCGGGTTTCGTAGTTCTTATAGTTCAGCGTAACGCCAAGTTCCTTGCCCCGGGTTTCATTCCACCAGGTGAACACAGCCTCGCGTCCGCCCGCCAGAATGGGCATGATGTCAGCATAGGGGCCGGAAAAGTCCGACAGCAGGGCGAGATTATAGGTTGTCTCCGCCTGCGCTTTCAAAGGCATAGTTGCCGCAACAGCTATGGCACACGCTGCCAGCAGGCCGCGGAGGCCTTGTTTCGTTTGGTAAGTCATATTTTTCCTCCCAGGTTAAGAGCCGCTCTATTTTTTCAGTAGGGAAACGGCCAGATACGATAAGATGATTTCATTATGTTCCAGCGGTGCATCAGCCCCTTGGGTTCGAGGATCATGAACAATGCGATCACGCCGCCAAGAACGACATTCATGCCGGCGAACACGATGTCTCCGCCAAGGAATGATACCGAGTCGGCAATATTGGGGCCGACCGTCGCGATGATTTCCTGGATGATGCGGATAATGAAGACACCGACCAGGGCTCCCACGATTGATCCCATCCCGCCGACGATGATCATCGCGACAAAGAAGATCGAGTGAAACAGGGTGAACTGGTCCACCCCCACGAAGCGGATCAGATAGGCCCACAGCGCCCCGCCGACACCCGCATAGAAAGCGCCGATCAGGAAGGCATTCGCCTTGGTGGCCGCGACATTGATCCCCATGATACCTGCGGCCACGTCATCATCCCTGACCGCCACGAAGGCACGGCCAAAGCGTGACCGGACGATCCCGAATGCGCCCGCGACCATGATCGCGGTGACCGCAAAATTCATGTAGAACTGCGCAGTTTCGCCAACGAAGCGCAGCCCAAAAAGTTCTGCGGGCGGCACGGTGATACCGTTTGATCCACCCATCCAGGTTGACGGCAGGTTTAATACGGCAAAGTGGAACAGGAACTGTGCCGCAATCGTGGTCAGAGCCAGATAAAACCCCTTGATCCGCGCCGCGGTCAAACCAAAGAGAAAGCCGAATAGCGCAGCCGAGAGGCCGGCCAGAGGAATCGTCAATAAGAATGTAAGGCCGGTCTTCGAGGCAAGTATCGAGGCCGTATAGGCCCCGACCCCCATGAAAGCCGCCTGACCCAGGTTAATCTGGCCCGCATAGCCGGTGCAGATCTGAAGCCCTACGGCAATGACGGCGCTGATCATCATCATGTTCAGGATAGCGATGATACGCCCGCTTACCAGATAAGGCGCTAACAACAGCAGAGCCATGAACAAGACGAGGGCAAGCACCTGCCAGCGCGTTCGGATAATACGTCTGTCACTGCGATAGCTTGTCGGGAAAATACCGGAGGGATCCATGGATTACACCCGCTCGATTGTGCGCCAGCCGAACAGGCCGGTCGGCCGGATCAGCAGAATGGCAAGCATGATGATGTATGGCACGACACTGCCAAGTGAGCCGCCAATCAGCGGGTCAAGATAGTTGGTGGTCAGGCTCTGGGCGATTCCGATGATTATTCCTGCCAGAATAAGCCCGCCGATGGATTCCAACCCGGCAAACAGCGCCACCGGCAGGGCCGCGAACCCGATATCCGAGGCCAGGAAGGTCAGCGATTTGCCGCTGAGAAAGATCATTGCACCGATCGTGGACAGGATTGCCCCAAGCACCCAGGCAAAGGCAATCGAGCCCTTCACTGAAATCCCCATCGAAGATGCCACGACGTGATCTTCTGCCACTGCGGTCATCCGCAGACCCGACCGGGTCCGGTTGAAGAACCACGACAGCCCGACGGCGGCGACAATGGTGATGATCCCACCCATAAGGAGGTTCATCGGGATCAACATATCACCGAGGAACAACGGTTTCAGCGGGAAAATGATCGGGAAGGGCCGCACGGCGGGACCGAACACAAGTAGCACCAGCCCGCGCAACAGGATCAGCAGGCCGACAGTGACCATGACCATCGAAAAAACCGATTCACCGATCAGCTTTGTCAGAAAAATCCGTTCGATTGCGTAGCCGACCAAGCCAGCCAGAACCAGCGAAAGCGGTATCGACAACCAAAGGCTAAGCCCCGCTTGCATCGTTGTGAACCAGACGATGAACCCGCCGATGATCACAAGTTCGCCCTGCGCGAAGTTGAATACCTTGCTGGCGCGGTAAATCACGACAAAGCCCATGGCCACCAGCGAATATAGTAGGCCGATCAAAGCCCCGGTTATAATGTCATTGATGAAATAAACCATCTTCGCCGACCTCCCTTAGGTTTTGGACTGCCGCTTGGCAGCCTTCGATGCGTTTTCGACATCTGATACGCGAACCGTGGCCTTGAGAACGCCTTGACGGCCATTCTGATAGGTCACGGCGATTTCAAGATCGGTCTTGTCACCGCCGCCATAGATCGCTTCGACAAGGTTTGCATATCGTTCCTCCAAAAAGGCCCGCCGGAGTTTCCGGCTGCGGGTCAACTCGCCTTCATCCGGGTCGAGCTCTTTAGGGAAATTCGCAAACCGCGCGATGCGCGAGCCTTCGGGTAGAAGGCCATTGATGCGCGCCACTTCGCCTTTGATAAGCTCCAGAATTTCGGGTTTTTGCGACAGATCGGTGTATGTCGAGAAGCTGATCTTGTTCTCTTCCGCCCAACGACCCAGAACTTCCATATCGATATT
Source organism: uncultured Sulfitobacter sp. (assembly GCF_964021855.1). Classification (NCBI taxonomy): domain Bacteria; kingdom Pseudomonadati; phylum Pseudomonadota; class Alphaproteobacteria; order Rhodobacterales; family Roseobacteraceae; genus Sulfitobacter; species uncultured Sulfitobacter sp. Next base: position 89,406 of record NZ_CAXHZD010000005.1, on the reverse strand, counting down.
GATAAGCGCGCTGACGAAGTCACGGCTTTCGTCGCCCAGGGTCATGAGATCCTTGATGAAGGGGCTGTAGCGCAACCGCGTTTCGATGAACTGCGGCGGATAGCTGTGCCCGTTTGCCAGGCGGCGCATGTCCTTGACACGATCAAAGAACAAAAGCTCGCCGTCGTCGGTCATGGACACCGCGTCACCGGTCTTGTACCAACCGTCTTCGGTCAGCTCCTCTGCGGTCTTTTCGGGCTTGCCGTGATAGCCGCCGAAGCCCGATCCGCCCCGCACCTGAAGCTCGCTTTCGTCCGAGACTCTGTAGTCCAGCGGTTCGCCGTAGTTCGTGTTGCTTTGCATCCAGCTGCCGCTGGTTTCCAGCTGATAGCTTTCGCCGACATGCGCAGTCAGAAGGCCGATTTCGGTCGCGCCATAGACGTTGCGCAGTTTGACGCCCATTGCGTGGAACATGCGAAAGACGTCAGGTGCCATCAGGGCGCCGCCGCTCATTGCGTTTTTGGCCTTACCAAGGCCAAGATTGTCGCGCAGGTGATGCAGCACCAGCGCCTCGGCAAAGGGAAGCTGCAGGCGTGCGGCAAGGCTGGGGCTGCGCCCTTCCAGCCGCTCGACATAAACGTTGCGGCCGACTTTCATACCCCAATTGTACATCGCATTGCGGAACTTGCCCGCACCCAACATCCGGGCCTGGACGATAGAGGCGAGGTTCTCCCACTGGCGCGGGCTGAACACCAGCGCGTCAACCGCCAGTTCGCGAATGTTGGTCAGCACGTCTTCGGGGCCTTCGGGGAAATTGACGACCATGGGCGCGATCAAACCGATCGACAGGCCGAAAATCTGTTCCGTGACCCAGGCGGGGGAAATGTAGGTCAGGTATTCCGTGCCTGGCGCGATTTCGATTGCCCCCATCACCCGCGAGCAGTTGTCGAACAGGTAACGATGGCTGATGACAACGCCCTTGGGTTTTCCCGTGGTCCCGGAGGTATAGGACAGCAAGGCGGTATCGTCCGCCCGCCCGCGTTTGACGTGTTCTTCAAATCTGGCAGGCTCTTTGGCGTGGATCTGACGTCCAGCCGCGCTCACACTTTCAAAGGAATGCAACAGGGGATGATCATAGCCCCAGAGGCCGGAATCATCCCAGTAAACGATCGCCAGGGCACCCGGGTATTTGCCCGCGATCTCGATGCATTTATCGACTTGCTCCTGATCCTGCGCCAGAAAAATCCGCGTTTGCGAGTCTTCGGCCAGATACAGAATCTCTTCGGCGTTCTGATCCGGATAGACGGACAGGACTTTGCCGCCCAATGACTGGACGGCGTATTCAGCCCAGAAATGTTCGGGTTCGTTTTCGCCGATCATCATGACGGAATCGCCCGCCGACAGGCCCAGGTTCTCCAGCCCGAGAGCCAGGGCACGAACCCTGTCAAGCACATCGGCCCAGGTGAATTCACGCCAGATACCAAGGCGCTTGTGGCGTTCGGCGAGGTCGTTCGGCGAGGAGATTGCACGCGCGAGCAACACCTGTGGCAGGGTTTCGCTATGTGTCACTGCCGGGTCTGAATAGACCATTGCTGTTCTTTGTTTGACCATCCCGCTACCCCAGATATGCCTTGATCACAGCCGGGTCCTTCTGGATTTCTTCCGGGGTGCCTTCGGCGATCACCCGCCCGAAATCCAACACCACAATCCGGTCGGCAAGGTCCATAACCACGCCCATGTCGTGCTCGACCAGAACCACCGGAATCTTGCGCGCTTCCCGCACATCGAGAATGAAGCGCGCGAGGTCTTCTTTCTCTTCCGAGTTCATACCGGCCATCGGTTCATCCATCAGCAGGATCGACGGTTCCTGCGCCAATGCACGGCCCAGATCGACACGTTTGCGCAGCCCGTACCCCAACGTGCCCACGGGCCGGTTGCGGATTGCCTCGATCTCCAGAAAGTCGATGATCTCTTCAGCGGCTTCGCGATGTTCCGATTCCTCGCGCATCACGGGACCGAATTGGAAAAAGGCCTGGATCACATTCGATTTCATCAGCATGTGACGGCCGATCATGATGTTTTCCACCACGGTCTGCCCGGCAAAAAGATGGGTGCCCTGAAACGTCCGCGCCAAACCGCGCCGGGCGATCTGGTCAACACGCAGGCCGGTCACGTCCTGACCAGACAATTCGACACGGCCTTTCTGCGGACGGTAGAAGCCCGCAGTAACGTTCAGAAGTGATGTTTTTCCGGCACCGTTCGGGCCGATGATCGCAAGCAATTCATCGTCGTTTACAGAGATGCTCACATCGTCGAGCGCCGTCACACCGCCAAATTTCAAAGTTGCACCACGCACCGCAAGCGGCGCTGAGACGATCCCGCCATTCGTAGTCATGATGCAGCCCGTGTCTTTTCCCGACACGTCATGGAGTCGCGCACAGCCCTACCGTAGGGTTGTCCGTTGAGAACGAGTTTTCCTCGCATCGTTTCTCCTCCCACCTCTTTGTTCAGAGGTTTGCCTGGGCTGTTTACCAAGTTTCCCCGCACAATCTAACAGATGTTAGAAAATTTAGTCAACAACTGAATTCGCTACCGAAGAAAACCGATCAGACAGCCGCGTACTCTGCGGAAAAGCTTCGAAGACCTTTTTGATCCTGACACCAGACTGTCCCGGAGGCACCGGTCCCTTCATTGTGCAATTGCAATTCGCAGGGCAGGGTCAGCGGTGCGAGTCCGCGGAAAGAAAACCGGTGGGGCGACGTCTTCAACGCATTCGCCGCCAGGTTCAGAAGCAGCGTCGCCTGCAATGGGCCATGCACAACAAGCCCGGAATAGGCTTCGGCTTCGGTGGCGTAGACATGGTCATAGTGGATGCGATGGGCATTGAACGTCAGCGCCGAATAGCGAAACAGCAGCACAGGATCCGGAGTCAGGCTCGATCTGAGCGTGGCGGGGTCGCCCGCGCCGGGTGCGCTCTTCACCGGGCGGGGCGCGGTGATCTTACGAAAGACAATCGACTGCTGTTCCCGGATACAAAGCCGGTTGCCGCTAAAATACTCGTGTTCGATGGTCACAAAGACCAACGCTCCGCTGCGGCCCTGCTTGGCCGTTATATCCCCGATCGACGAGCGGCGGGTGAAGGTTTCACCGATCGTCAGCGGCGCGATATGTGTAACATCGCCGCCGGCCCACATGCGGGCGGGCAGCGGTACCGGGGGCAGAAATCCACCCCTTGCGGCATGGCCATCTTCTGACAGGGCGGCAGCTGGCACGGTATCAAGGGCAATACACCAATGAATTCCCAGCGGAACATCACCCGCTCCGCCCCAAAGGTGCGGGCCGAATGTGGCACGGAATTTGTCGATCAGCCCCTGCGTCAGAACATCTTCACTGGTTTCGGTGCGTCCCAGCCAGGGCGCAAGCGCGTCTAGGTCGATCTCACTCATGGTCGCGAACTCAGAAGGATCGCGGCATGCCGAGGATATGCTCGCCGACATAGGACAGGATCAGGTTGGTCGAGATCGGGGCCACCTGATACAGTCGGGCCTCGCGGAACTTGCGCTCGACATCGTATTCCCGCGCGAAACCGAAGCCGCCATGGGTCTGGATGCAGGCATTGGCCGCTTCCCAGCTGGCTTCCGAAGCCAGCAGCTTGGCCATATTCGCCTGCGCCCCACAATCCAGCCCGGCATCGAAACGTCTGCAGGCCTCAAAGCGCATCAGATTGGCGGCCTCGATGTTCACATAGGACCTGGCGATGGGGAATTGCACGCCCTGGTTCTGGCCTATAGGACGGTCAAAGACCACGCGGTCGCCGGCATAGGCGCGGGCCTTGTCAACGAACCAGTATCCATCACCGATACATTCCGCTGCAATCAGGGTCCGTTCGGCGTTCAGCCCGTCAAGAATATGGTAAAACCCGCGCCCTTCGGTCCCGATCAGGTTTTCAGCGGGGATTTCCAGGTTGTCGAAAAACACTTCATTGGTTTCGTGGCCGGGCATATTGGCGATGGGGCGGACCTCCATGCCGTTGCCGATTGCCTCTTTCAGATCGACCATAAAGATCGACAGGCCCTGCGACTTTTTCTTGACCTCGTTCAGAGGCGTGGTGCGTGCCAGAAGGATCATCAGGTCAGAATGCTGGATGCGGCTGATCCAGACCTTCTGGCCATTGATCTCATACCGGTCACCCTTCTTGACCGCGGTGGTCTTCAGTTTGGTGGTGTCAGTTCCGGTTGTCGGTTCGGTCACGGCCATGGATTGTAGGCGCAACTCGCCGCTGGCAATACTGGGCAGGTATTTCTGCTTTTGCGCGTCCGACCCGTGCCGCAGCAGCGTGCCCATATTATACATCTGCCCGTGGCAATGACCCGCGTTGCCACCGCAGCGGTTCACCTCTTCCATGATGATCGAGGCTTCCGTCAAGCCCAGTCCCGAGCCACCGTATTCCTCGGGGATCATCGCCGCGAGCCAGCCCTCGCGGGTCAGCGCATCGACGAATTCCTCGGGGTAGGTTTCGTTTTCGCCGAACTTGCGATGATATTCTGGCGGAAACTGCGCGCAAAGTGCGCGCAAGGCGTCGCGCAGATCGGTGTGAGTGTCTGGGGCTGACGTCTGCATTGGTTACTTCGCTCCCGGTCCCGACGTTTCAAGAATTTCCTGTTCGGCGCGCTGCCACAGCTCATAGGAAATCGGGTTTTCGCTCTCTTCGAGGATATGACCGACCAGACCGATGGCACGCGCCATGACGCCAAAGCCGCGCACGATCTTCCAGGGGAAGCCGAATTCACAGCAGATTGCACCGATCGCACCAGTGGCGTTGATCGGCAGCATCTTGCCCGATTTTTCTTCGGCGACGGCCTGAATTTTCTGGATCAACGCGATGTATTCACCGGATTTTCCGTTTTCGGCGGCGATCTGGAACAGGCGCGGCGTGCGCGGATCGACGGGCTTGTGCACCGGATGGCCAAGCCCCGGCACGATGGCCTTGCGGGCGCGGAATTTTTCAACTGTTTCGACGGCAAGCGCATCCAGATCGACACCGGTGCCCAACTTGTCCTGCGGCAGCGCCTCGTAAAGCATTTTCGAGGAACCCTCCATCGAACCGACAAAGACGGTGCCAAGCCCACACAGCCCGGCCGCAACGGCCGCCTGAAGCGATTCCGGCGCACCCATGTAAGTCATCCGCGCCGCCAGAGCCGAAGGCGTGATGCCATGTTCGACAAGGGTAATGACGACGGCGTTGAACACCCGGCTTTCCTCGGGCGTGGCTTTCCGTCCCGTCAACTGCAGGAACGCCAGATCGCCGAGGTTCATGTGCCCGAGGATCTCGTTCGGCAGGTCGAGGCCACGCACGCTGATCTTGTCAGAGGTGCTCCAGGCAATATCGGAGCTGATTTTTTCTTTGCGTTTTTTCATTAGACCGGATCCCATGAAAAGACATCCGCCGAAACTTCGAGCGGCGTGAACTGTGATTTGAGCGCGGGAATGGCGCGCTCGGCGATTTCATCGGCGGTCCAGCCATCACCGGAATGGACCGACCGCACGGGGCGGGGCTGATTGAAAAGGAAGATCTCGTTTTTGCGAACCGCAAAGATTTGACCGGAAACGTCAGCCGCGCGGTCGCTCATCAGAAAACAGGCCATTGGCGCGACCTTGGCCGGTGTCATTTCCTTGATCTTCTCGACACGCGCCACCTGTTCCGGGGTGTCTGTCTTGATAGACGAGATCATCCGGCTCCAGGCGAAGGGCGCGATGCAGTTCGAACGCACGTTCCAACGTTTCAGGTCGAGCGCGACCGATTTCGAGAAGGCCGCGATGCCCAGCTTTGCGGCCGAATAGTTCGCCTGCGCCAGATTGCCGATCAGCCCCGAGGTCGAGGTCATGTGCACCAAAGCACCGCCCTCCTGTTCGCGGAAATAATCGGCCGCCGCGCGGCTGGTATTGAAGGCGCCGTACAGGTGGACCTTCACCACCGCGTCGAAATCCTCGTATGTCATCTTGTGGAAGAACCCGTCACGCAGGATGCCGGCGTTGTTCACCACCGCGTCGATGCGGCCGAATTCCTTGACACCGGCCTCGATCATCGCGCGGGCGGCGTCGGGGTCGGTGACGTTGCCGCCATCGGCAATGGCGTCGCCCCCGGCGGCCTTGATTTCTTCAACGACTTTCTGCGCCGCAGTTTCCGTCTGTCCGGTGCCCTTCAGTGACGCGCCCAGATCATTGACCACAACGGCAGCGCCTTCGGAGGCTGCCATCAAGGCGATGTCACACCCGATCCCGCCCCCGGCCCCGGTGACCAGAACAACCTTTCCATCAAGTGCCTTTGACATTCTCATCTCCCTCAGCTTGCCTTGCGATATTTGTCCAGGCCGCCGGTATGCATGACCCGGCCCATGAGCGGTACGCCGATGATCTCTTCCGCCTTGGCCGCCGCTGCGATCAGCTTGTCCAGATCAATGCCGGTTTCGATGCCGAGCTCGTGACACAGGAACACCGCATCCTCAGTGCAGACATTTCCTGCGGCGCGGGCGTGGCCGTGGCCCGCGAAAGGACAACCGCCAAGACCGGCGACCGAGCTTTCGAACATGTCCACACCCATCGACAGGGCGGCATGGAGATTGGCGATCCCAAGCCCCCGCGTGTCGTGGATATGCATACCGATGCGCGCCTCGGGCGCCATTTCGCGCAGGGCGTCGATCATGCGTTTGACCGCCTCGGGGTTTCCCCAGCCCATGGTGTCGGCGATCACAAGGATTGGCACGGGGATGTCCTCTTCTTCGCAAAGCTGAAGAATGAAGCGGAAATCGTCCAGAATGCGTTCTTGCGGGATGGGGCCTTCGAGGTTGCAGCCGAAGGCGGTCATCACATAGGCCGCGTCGACCGTATATCCCTCTTCCTTGTAAAGACGAACCCAGTCGCGTTGTTTTTCCCGCATGTCTGCGGACGAACAATTGTTGTTCGATTGGGCAAATGCCTCGGAAGGATAGAACAGCAGGCGCGGGTCGATATCGACCTCATGCGCCGTCAGGGCCTTGCGAAACCCTTTGTCGTTCAGCCACAGCGACGTGTAATTCACGCCCGGCTTGCGCTTGATACGCTGGAACAACTCCCCGGTGTCTGCCATCTGCGGCACATATTTCGGGCTGACAAAGCTACCGACCTGAATGCGCTTCAGACCGGTTTCGCTGAGCATGTCGATCAGTTCGATCCGTTCTTCGATCGGATAGATCTTTTTTTCGATCTGAAATCCCTCACGCGGGCCTTCTTCTCGAAATTCGACGAATTTGGGAAAGTCGCTCATGTCATCACTCCTCGGATGGTAGAATCTCGGCGATGACCTGGCCGCGATCGACCATGTCCCCATTCGAGACGGAAATGTTGCTGGCGATCCCGGCTGCAGCCGCCCGGATCGAGATTTCAAGTTTCATCGATTCCATCACCGCAACCACGTCACCCTCTGCGACAGCCTGGCCTTCGGCGACCTTGATTTCGACAATCATCCCTGTCAGCGGAGAGGTCACGGCGCGATCTGCCACCGCATCACCGCCAGCAAAGGCGAGGGGCGCGGCCGGACGGAAGACCAGGCGGCCTTCGGGCGTGTCCAGTTCGATCACGCCGGCGCTCAGACGTGCTTCGATCAGGTGGACGGTGTCGCCTTCACTCAGGCGCCAGCGGCCCGGCGTGATTTCACGGGCGGACAGTGTCAGCGCTTCGCCGTTTTCCGAATGGACGGTGTATTTGGCACCCGGTTTGACAGGTCCGATGCGCAATTCCTCGGATTCATCGTCTGAATCGGTGAGCGTCACACTCGGCCCCGCTTCGATCGCATCACCGCCCAGGCCAAGCCGCCAGCCGGTAAAGGAGTCACGGTTGGTCCAGGGATTGGCATCAGTACCGCCACGCGACTTGGCCACGAAGAGAATGGCGGCTGCCGCCTTCCACAGATCGGGACGGACAAGGGGGGCTGCCTGTGTCAGTTCGTCCAGCCTGCCGTCGATCCAGCGCGTGTGAACCTGCATCCGTTCGAATTCCGGGTTCCGCACCAACGCCGTCAGGAAGGCGCGATTGGTTTGCACACCCTCAACCGCGACGTGGTCCAAGGCTGTCGCCAGCCGCGCCAAGGCGGTTTCCCGGTCGGGTGCATGCACAATCAGTTTGGCGATCATCGGATCATAGAAGGGCGTCACTGCGTCGCCTTCTTCGACACCGCTGTCGATGCGCAAACCTTCCGGCAGGCTGAGCGTGGTCAAGGTGCCGGTTGAGGGGGCGAACTGCATCGCCGGATCTTCGGCGTAAAGCCGCGCCTCGACCGCGTGGCCATTGATCGCCAGATCATCCTGCACCAGACCAAGGCCTGCGCCTTCGGCAATGCGCAGGTGCAGAGCAACCAGATCCAGGCCGGTGATCGCCTCGGTGACGGGGTGTTCCACCTGGATGCGGGGGTTCACCTCAAGAAAGAAGTAATCCTCGCCCGCGACCAGAAACTCCACCGTGCCGAGGCCGCGATAGTCAAGCGTTTCACCCAGGCGCACCGCGTCATGCGCGATCTCGTCCAGCAGCGCACGGGGCAAGCCCCAAGCCGGAGCCTCTTCGATAACCTTCTGGTGACGGCGCTGAAGCGTGCAGTCACGTTCGAACAGGTGCACCACGTGCCCCTTGCCATCACCCGCGATCTGCACTTCGACATGGCGCGCTTCTGGCAGGAAACGTTCCAGCAACAGCCCTTCGGAGCCAAAGGTGGATTTCGCCTCGCGAAGGGCGCCTTCGATGTCTTCCACAAGGGTGGCCTCATCGGTGACAAGCCGCTGGCCGCGCCCGCCACCGCCGCCGACGGCCTTGAGCAGAACGGGCAGGCCCATTGCGCGGACTTCATCGGCAATCTCTTGCGGATCGGACCACGCGCCTTCGGCACCCGAAATAACCGGGACGCCGGCGGCCACGGCAGCCTCTTTGGCGCTGGCCTTGTCGCCGAAACGGTCAAGCGTGTCCGGGGTCGGCCCCATGAAGACCATGCCGGCGGCCTCGACCGCACGGGCAAAATCAGAGTTCTCGGCCAGAAAGCCATAACCGGGATGGATCGCATCCGCGCCGACCGATTTCGCGGCGGCAATCACCGCGTCGATCTTCAGATAGCTCTCGGACGCCGGTCCGGCACCGATGCAGACTGATTGCCCGATCTCGCGGACATGTAGGGCATTGGCGTCGGCTTCGGAATGCACGCCAACAGGGGTGATACCGCTGGCCCGCGCGGTGCGCGCGATCCGGCAGGCAATTTCGCCGCGATTGGCGATTAGAAGCGTTTTGATTTTCATGATTCGCTCCTCACATCCTGAACACGCCGAAATTGGTTTCGGCCTTGGGTCTGCGCGAGGTCACATCCAGCATGAGCGCCATGACATCGCGGGTTTCACAAGGCTCGATCACGCTGTCGATCCAGAGGTTAGAGGCAAAATTGTAAGCACCTTGAAAATCCTCGTATTCCTTGCGGATGGGCGCCTTGAAGGCTTCCTCCTCTTCGGGGGTCCAGCTTTTGCCTTCGCGTTCGTTGATCTGTGCGCGGACCTGCGCCAGCACGCTGGCGGCCTGTTCCGGCCCCATGATCGCGGACCGTCCTGTTGGCCAGGCGAACATTGCGTCCGGCTGGAACGGGCGGCCCAGCATTGCCAGGTATCCCGCCCCGTAAGAGCCGCCGGTGATGATGGTAAACTTTGGCACCCGGGCCGAAGACATGGCCGTGATCATCTTGGCACCCGCCTTGGCGATGCCCATCTGTTCGACCTCGCGGCCAACCATGAAGCCGTTCACATCCGCCAGAAACAGCAGTGGAATGTCGCGCTGTACGCAGAGGTTGATGAAATGCGTCGCCTTCAACGCGGCCTCGACGAACAGCACGCCGGTATTGGCGAGAATGCCCACTTCGTGGCCGTGGATCCGGCCCCAGCCGGTCATGATCGTGTCACCATAAAGCGGCTTGAACTCGTGGAAATCGCTGTCATCCACCAGCCGTGCGACAATCTCGCGGTTGTCGGTTGGCACCTTGGGGTCGCGGCTGACGATGCCGTAGATTTCCTCGACCGGATAGGCGGGCGCGCGCGGCGTCTTGGGCGTCTTGCGGGGCAGGGGTTTTTCGCCCAGATGGCTGACGATCTCGCGGGTGATGGCCAGCGCGTGGGCGTCATCCTCGGCAAGATGGTCGGTCACACCCGACACGGACGAGTGCATCTTGCCGCCGCCAAGTTCTTCGGCATCCACCTTTTCGCCGGTGGCAGCAAAGGTCAGTTCCGGTCCGCCCAGATACATAAAGCCCTGACCGCGCACGATCACCACCTCGTCGCAGAGCGCCGGGATATAGGCACCACCCGCAGTGCAGGGGCCCATGACCACCGCGATCTGCGGCACACCGTCACCGGACATGCCGATCTGCTGGTGAAAGATCGATCCGAACTGCCCCTCATCGGGGAAAATGTTCTCCTGATCCGGCAGAAACGCGCCGCCGGAATCGACCAGCGTGATCACCGGAAGGCGGTTCTTCCACGCGATCTTCTGGGCGCGCACGTGCTTGCGGCAGGTCATGCCGAAATAGGTGCCGCCCTTCACGGTGGCATCATTGGCGATGATCATGCACTGGCGGCCCTCGATCACGCCGATGCCAGTGATGATGCCCGCCCCCGGCGGTACACCATCATATTTGTTCAGCCCGGCAAGCTCCCCGACTTCCAGAAAGGGGGTGCCCGGATCGATCAGCCGTTCGACGCGTTCGCGCGGCAGGATCTTGCCTTTCGACACGTGCCGTTCGCGGGCCTTTTCAGGGCCACCGACACGTTGTTGCAAGCGAAGGGCATGCAGCTCGCCGACTTTGTCGCGATACTGTGTATCGTTTTGCCGGAAGTCATCTGACCCGGTATCGAGCAGGGATATCATTTTTGTCATGGCAGGTCGGGATATTCTCTCAGAACAAAGGCAACCTTGGCGGCGCCGGGTTTTTCAAAAGTGTCGGGCGCGACCAGGTGAACGTCGGCCTTGAAGACCAGGGCATCGCGCAGGCGCTGTTCGATTTTCTTCTTGAGGGCAGCATCGTCCGCGGTATCGCGGTCGGGTCCGCGTTCGACGATCACTTTCAGCGCGCCCTGCGTGGTATGACCTTCGAAATCGGCCACGATGCGCATGACGCCGTTAGTGTCCGGCACCATCTCGGTGATCACGCTGTTGATGGCCGACGGGAACACATTGGCCCCGCGCACGATCAGCATGTCGTCGGTCCGGCCGGTGCAGCGGATCTTGGGTCCGGTACGCCCGCAGGAACATTCGGTGTCGATCACCTCGATATAGTCGCCGGACCGGAAACGCACCACCGGGCTCGCCTGACGGCCAATCGCGGTATAGATCATCTCGCCCTCGGCGCCTTTTTTCCAAGGGATGATGTCGCCGCTCTCGGGGTCGAGCAATTCAGTGATGATATAGTCCATGTTGACCATGTGCATCCCCGACTGGGCATCGCATTCGGCCCAGTAGGTCACACCCAGATCGGTGCCACCCAGCATTTCGGTGCATTTCGCACCCCAGGCCGCTTCGATCTTGGCGCGAATTGCCGGGATGCCACCACCGGGCTCTCCTCCGACGATCACCTGTTCCACTCCCAGCTCACTGGCCTTGCATCCCAGCACCTCCGGCGCGTTTTCCGCCAGGTGCAGCACGAAGTTCGGCGCGCCGACGATGCAGCGCGGACGCGTGTCGGCGCAAGCGCGCAGCAGCCGCTCCGCACCGCCATCCGCCCCCACCGGCACATCGATTGTGCCCATGTACTGCAATCCCTGCATCACGGGGATGCCGCCGACAAAGCCCTTGGCCAGCGAAAACGCGTGCAACACCATGTCGCCGGGGCGCACGCCATTGGCAAAGAAGCAGCGCGCTGTCATCTCGTGCCACATTTTGGCGTCGGATTCGGTAAGGGCAACATATGAGGGGCTGCCGGTGGTGCCCGACGAGGCCTGCATCTGAATGATGTCGGCCATCGGCGCGGCGCGGTGTTTGCCAAACGGCGGCTCGGCGGCCAGGCTTTCGCGGATCTCGGTCTTGTAAGTATAGGGCAGCTTTTGCAGGTCTTCGATGGTGCGAATATCGTCGAACTCCACGCCCGCTTCGGCTAACTTTTCCTGATAGAAGGTCGAGTTCGTCTTGAGATAGGCCATCTGCGCACGCAGTCGCTCTTCCTGAATGCGGCGCACTTCGTCAAGCGGCGTGCCCTCGATTTCGTGCCAGAAACGATCGTTTACCTTATCGGCGGCATCCTCCCGCCGGAAGCGCATTCCAAATTGCATATTGTCCTCCGTTCCGGACCGGGCGATCAATAGGACCGCGGCAGACCCATGACCTTTTCGCCGATGAAGCTGAGGCACAGCTCGCGGTTCACGGGTGCCGTACGCAACAGGCGCACCAGCGGATACATCTCGTAAAGTCCCGTATCCTCGGTGAAACCCGATCCGCCATGCGCCTGCAGCGCGGCGTCCACCGCTTCGATCCCAGCTTCGGCGGCGGCATACTTGGCCATATTCGACGAGGCCCCCGCGGGCAGCTTGTTGTCGAATTCCCAGGCCGCGCGACGGGTCATCAGGCTGGCCATCTCGACCGCTGTGTGCGCCTTGGCCATCGGGTGCTGCACGCCCTGGTGTGCACCGATGGGTTGGCCGAAAACATTGCGCTCGGAGGCATAGGCCACGCCCTTGTTCAGCGCGAAGCGGCCGATGCCGCAGCACAAAGCGGCCAGGATGATGCGTTCGGGGTTGAGACTGTCGAACAGGATCGAGAACCCTTCGTCCACCTCGCCGACCACATCCTCGGGGCCCAGATCCACCTCGTCGAAAAACAAGGTCCACTGTTCTTCGGGCAGGGGGATCGAGATCTTCACCCGCTGCTTGTCGACGCCTTTTTTCTTCAGATCTACGGCGAACAGGGTAAAGCCGTCGGTCTTGCGGCTGACTTCTGTGTGCGGCTTGGTGCGCGCCACCACCAGACAATAGTCCGACACCTCGGCGCCGGTGATAAAGGTCTTTTCGCCCGACAGGCTGAACCGGTTGCCCCGACGCTTAGCCAGCGTGGTGGCCTTCATCGTGTTCGACCCGGCACCCGGTTCGGTGATCGCGAAACAGAACTGGATATCACCGCGGCAGGCAGCCGGCAGCAGCTCCTTCTTGTGGAATTCGCTCCCGTGGCTGGCGATATGGGCCAGCGACATGGTCGGCCCGACCACCATCATCAGAAGCGGTATGCCGTGATTGGCGGTGCCCTCCATGAACAACGCCATTTCGGTCATGCCAAGGCCGGCGCCGCCGTATTCCTCGGGCACCATGATGCCCAGAAAACCATCGTCAGCAATCTGTTTGAACATCTCGTGCGGGAACTCATGCCTGCGGGCGTGGTCGAGCCAATACGCATTGTCGTATTTCTGCGCCAACTGACCGCCGTATTCGTAAATCTGGCGCTGTTCGTCGTTCAAAGTGAATTCCATGTTTCGTCCTCAGGCCTTGAATTCAGGGGTGCGCCGGTTCTCGAACGCGTCGAGCCCTTCGGCGACGTCATCACTGGGCAGCGCGCGCACGGCGGCGTCACGTTCCAGCCGCATTTGCTGGTCGATGCCCAGGTCCGTGCCTTCCCGCGCCAGCCGCTTCATCTCGGCGATACCGGGACGCGAGCGGGTGGTGATTTTCTGACAGTATTCCAACGCGGCCTGATGCAGATCCGCATCCGGCACGATATAGTTGACCAGACCGGCCTCTTTGGCCGCGCCCGCCGCAAGCCAGCGGGCTGAGAACATCAGGTCGAGCGCCCGGCGCTGCCCCATCAACCGCGTTAGCCGCTGCGAGCCGCCCCAACCGGGAATCAGTCCGAATTGTGCATGCTGATCGCCAAACTGAGCGGTTTCGGCGGCGAAACACACATCGCAAGCCAACATCAGTTCGATCCCGCCGGCCAGACACAACCCCTGCACTGCCACCACGACAGGGAGGGAGGAGGTTTCGAGCGCACGCAGGTTTTCCATGCCAAAGGCGATGAAGTGATCCAGCGCGGCGGGATCGTTCAATTTACCTTTCACTTCCACCAGATCGGCACCGGTGCAAAAGTTCTTGCCCTGTGCCCGGATGAGGATCGCCCGGATATCCGGGTTCGCCTCGAATTCCGAACGCGCGGCAGATATGCGCTCATGCACGTCAAGTGACAGGCAATTGAATTTCTCGGGGCGGGCCAGCTCGATGATGCCGGTGTTGCCCTCGGTCGTGACGATAATGGGATTGCTCATTTCTGAGCTCCCGTCGCCTTCTTGTCATATTGCAGCGCCATCCGTCCGACCTTCTCGCGGGCAATCACCAGCTTCTGGATCTGCGCGGTGCCGTCACCGATCTGCAGACCAAGCACATCGTTATAGCGCTGGTGGTGAGGCAGGTCGGTGGTATAGCCGTAATGTCCGTGCAGGATCAGGCACTGGTGCAGGATCTCGCAGGCGGTTTTGGGCAGGTACCATTTGCACATGGCCGCCTCGGACGTATGCGGCAGACCACGGTCGCGCAGGTCCAGCGTGTAATAGCAAAGCTGGCGCATCATGGTCAGTTGAGTTTCGGCTTCGGCCAGCGGGAAACTGACGCCCTGATACTGCACAATCGGCGCACCAAAGGCTTCGCGTTCCTGGACATAGGCCCAGGTTTCATCCACCGACGCTTGCGCGGCACCCAGGCACTCCAGCCCGATCAGTGCGCGCGAATAATCAAACCCGGCCATGATCGTTCCGAAGGCGCGATCCTGTTCGGCCATCATGTTTTCGGCCGGCACGAAGACGTCGTCAAAGAACACCGACCCACGCCCGACGGGCTTGGTGCCGATGTCGTCAAAATGCGTGCGCTTGATGCCGTCCTGGTTCAGATCGACAAAAAAGGCGCTGACCCCGCGTGAGCCACCGTTAGGATCGCCGGTGCGGGCAAAGACGACCGCCGCATCGGCCTGACTGGCAAAACTCATGGATGTCTTTTCACCGTTCAGCCGCCAACCGTTTCCGGATTTCTCGGCCTTCAGAATCAGGTTCGCCGCGTCCGATCCGCCGCGCGGCTCTGTCAGACCCAGACCAATGACGGCATCACCCGAAACAACCTTGGGCACCCATTTCGCCGCGATGTCGCGGGAGGCATGCTTGGCAACCATTCCGCCCATGAGAGAGCCGAGAAGCTGCACGTAACTTGCGTTGAAATCAGCATAGGCGATCTCTTCGACGATCAGCCCTGACGCGACAGAGCTTTCACCCAGTCCGCCGAATTCTTCCGGCAGATCGGCCCCGATCAGACCGAGTGCGCCCATCTCCTTGATCAGCGCACGATCAAAGGTATGGCCGCTTGCGCGCTCCTGATATGTGGGCGCAAGCTTTTCAGTTGCGAAGCGCTTCGCGGTTTCGCGAAAAGCCTTCTGATCGTCTGTTGGCTGGAAATGCATCGGTGCTCCTCCCAATGACCGAAATTTATCTTTCCAAAAATCTAACATTTGTTAGAATACAGATCAAGCATAGTTTTGAGGAGGATGCCCACAATGGAAAATAAGCCAACGGAGAGCTTCGGGACCATGCTCTCGCCGATCCGCGCAGGCCAGCATACATTGCGAAACCGTGTCATCATGGGGTCGATGCACACGCGGTTGGAAACCGAGCCTGACGGCATAGCCAAACAGATCGCCTTTTATTCTGAGCGGGCGCGGGGGGAGGCGGCGATTCTGGTCACCGGCGGGTTTTCCCCCAATGCCGAGGGCATATTCGATCCCGAAGGTCCGCGAATCGACGACCCGGAAGAGGCGCGCAGCCTGCGCCCGATCTGCGAGGCGGTGCAGGCCGAAGGCAGCCTGATCTGCGCGCAACTCCTCCACGCCGGGCGCTATGCAAAAATCGAAGGTTGTGTGGCCCCGTCGCCGATCCGTGCACCGATCAACCGTTTCGTCCCGCGTGAAATGTCCGATGCTGACATCCGCCGCACCATCGAGGATTTCGCCGCGGCAGCCGCCAACGCGCAGGCGGCCGGGTTCGATGGCGTCGAAATCATGGGGTCCGAGGGATACCTGATTAACGAATTCACCGTTACCCACACCAACAAGCGCGAAGACGACTGGGGCGGAAGCGCCGAGAAGCGCCATCGATTCCCGGTCGAGATCGTGCGCACGGTGCGTGAACGCTGCGGGCCCGACTTTCTGGTCATCTACCGGATTTCCGCCGCCGATCTGGTCGAGGGCGGCGCGCCCGCCGATGAAATCGCCGCACTGGCGCGCAAGATCGAGGCGGCAGGCGCGGATATTCTGAACACCGGCATCGGCTGGCACGAGGCGCGCGTGCCGACCATCGCCTATCCGGTGCCGCGCGGCGCCTGGCGCAAGGCAGCGGCCAACGTGAAAGCGGCGGTATCGATTCCGGTGGTCGCCTCGAACCGAATCAATACGCCCGAGCTTGCCGAAGACATCCTTGCCTCTGGCGATGCAGACATGATCTCGATGGCGCGCCCGTTTCTGGCCGACCCGCATTTCGTGAAAAAGGCGCGCGACGGCCGCGCGGACGAAATCAACACCTGCATCGCCTGCAACCAGGCCTGTCTGGATTTCATCTTTTCGGACCGGCCTGTCGGGTGTCTGGTCAACCCACGCGCCGGGCGTGAAACCGAATTTCGGGACACGCCAACTGACGCGCCGCAGAAAGTGGCTGTGGTTGGCGGCGGCGCGGCGGGCCTGGCCACGGCGGCCGAGGCGGCGCGGCTGGGCCACGATGTCACGCTGTTCGAAGCGCAGAACAAACTGGGCGGCCAGCTGAATCTGGCCCGCGCGGCGCCGGGCAAGGACGAATTCGACGAAACCCTGCGGTATTATGCCGGTCAGCTGAGAAAGCACGGGGCCAAACAGCGGCTGGGGCAGCGGGCCGACGTGAACGATCTTGACGGTTTCGACCATGTGGTTATCGCCACAGGGGTCACGCCGCGTATTCCCGACCTGCCGGGTATCGACCATCCCAGCGTCGCGACTTATGCGGAAATCCTGTCCGGCGACCGCGAGGCGGGCGACCGTGTCGTGGTGATGGGGGCCGGTGGCATTGGCCATGATGTGGCCGAATTCCTGGTGACCGAACCCGCCGAGGCCGCCAACACAGACGCCTTTTGCGAAACATGGGGCGTGGACCCCGAGTTTGCCACCCCGGGCGCCCTGGCTGGCGATCCATTGGCACCGAAACCGTCGCGACGCAAAGTCGTTATGCTTCAGCGCAAGACAGCAAAACCGGGCGCGGGGCTTGGAGTTTCAACAGGGTGGATTCTGCGCAACGCGCTGCGCAAACACGGGGTCGAGGCGATGGGCGGGGTGACCTATGACCGCATCGACGACGCGGGGCTGCATATCCTCACGGACGAAAGCCCAATGATCATCTCGGCCGATACGATTGTGCTATGCACCGGCCAGGAGCCGGAACGCGCCCTGGCAGAGGAGCTTGCCGCCCGCGGTGTCACGGTTACGATGATCGGCGGGGCAAAGGAGGCCGCCGAACTTGATGCTCTGCGCGCCATTGATGAAGGGGTGCGTCTGGCGCAAAGTCTCTGAACCGAAGCCCTGGCAAGGGAGGAAACCATGCTGACCGACGTCATCCGTGCAGGGCGCGCTGATCTGTATTCGATCTTTCGAACCCGCGCACAGGACTGCGCCGGGGCTTTGGCCATTGAGGACGGCAGCAAGAAACTGACCTACGGCGAATTGCTGGGGCGCGTCGATCGTCTGGCTGCCGTCTTTCTGGCAAGAGGCGTGGCACCCGGCGACAGGATCGCGATCCTGTCGCACAACCGGTCTGAATACCTGGAGGTCGAACTGGCTGCGGCGGGAATCGGCGCGATCGTCGCTTGCCTGAACTGGCGGCTTGCTCCCGATGAACTGCGGCATTGCATCGATCTGGTCGCGCCGGTTCTCGCCGTCGCCGAACCGGATCTTTCAGAAGCCTATCGGGCCGTCGCGGCGACACCCTGTCTGACCGTCGGGCCAGACCTGGACACGGCCATTGCCGGGGTCGAACCGGACCCGCGCACCGGAACCATGGTAGACGATCCAGAGGCCGGTCTGACGATCCTTTACACCTCGGGGACCACGGGCCTGCCCAAGGGGGCGCTCATCAGCCACCGCGCGCATATCGCCCGATCCATGGCTTTTGCGGCACAACTGGCGCTGGATCCCAGCGACGGGTTCATCGCCTGGGCACCGATGTTCCACATGGCGTCCACCGATCATGCGCTGGCGACAATCCTGCGGGGCGGGACCGTGGTGATGGTGGATGGTTTGCAGCCTGCGGTCATCAACGAGGCGCTGTCGCGCCACAGGATCGGCTGGTTCGTGATGATGCCGGGTGCGCTGGACGCCTTTATCGCAGACCGGCGCGCCAACCCTCTGCCGGTGAAGGGCATCAAGGTTTGCGGCGCAATGGCCGATCTGGTGCCGCCGCATCAAATCGCGGAACTGACGGGCCTTCTGGACACGCCCTATCTGAATTCCTTCGGGGCAACCGAAACCGGCCTGCCGCCGGGGACCGCCGATCTGATTGCGCCGGGTGTTACCCCGCACCGGCTTTCCAAGCGCATCAGCGCATTTTGCGAGGTTCGGCTGGTCGATCCTGACGACCGCGAAGTCCCCGATGGAACGCCGGGCGAAATGGCAGTGCGGGGCCCAACGTTGTTTTCAGGGTACTGGAACGCCGACGACACCAACGCCCGCGACTTTCGCAACGGCTTCTTCCACATGGGTGACCTTTTCCGGCGCAATGTGGACGGCACGGTCGACTTTGTGGACCGGGCCAAATACTTGATAAAGACCGGCGGCGAGAATGTCTATCCTGCGGAAATCGAGCGTGTGCTTCTATCCCACCCCGGTGTAGTCGATGCTGCGGTGGTGCGGGCATTTGACACGAAATGGGGGGAAAGCCCGGTGGCCTTTGTCGCCTGCGGCAATGACGGGCCGGATGCCGAGGCGCTGATGAATTTGTGCCGCGAAAGCCTCGCAGGCTACAAACGGCCGCGCGAGTTTCGCTTTATCGCGTTCGAGGACTTTCCCAGATCGACCAGCGGCAAGGTTCAGCGGCATGTGCTCGAAACATGGATCGGGGACGAGAAAGCCGAAACCAGTTGATACACCGGCGCACAATGGATGTGAGGTCATGAACATAACATCCCGTGAGCCCGTCCGGTGCTGATATAATATTAATGTATTCCGGTGACTTACACCGAAGATGGGAATTCCCCTGCCGATGATTGTCCGGATCATCGCGTTGGTGTAAAATAATTATCCGCTTTCTTTTTGTAACCGTCAATCCTAAGCCGTCAGCATTGCGTTTCAAACCGAGAAGGAGACCGAAAACATGACGAGTGTCGCAATTGTCTATTTCAGCGGGTATGGGCACACGGAGGTTCAAGCGAACGCCGTGGCCGAAGGGGTCAGAAGTGTTGAAGGCACCGAAGCCAAGATTCTGAAACTGCCCGAAAATGGGTAACTTGACGAAGCCGGCTGGGCGGCGCTGGATGCTGCCGACGCCATCGTCTATGGCAGTCCGACCTACATGGGCGGCCCCGCGTGGCAGTTCAAGAAGTTCGCCGATGCCAGCTCGAAGCCCTGGTTCACGCAGAACTGGAAGGACAAGATCGCCGGTGGGTTCACCACCTCGGCTACAGTCAACGGTGACAAATTCTCGACCATCCAGTATTTCATCACGCTGTCGCAACAGCATGGCCAGATCTGGTGCGGCGTCGGGCTGATGGCGCCGAATACCAAGGCCGACGGCCCGGAAAAGATGAACTGGACAGGTGGTTATTCCGGCCTTCTGGCAATCGCGCCCTCCGACAGCGCGCCCGAAGAGTTCCCGGCCGGTGGCGATCTGGACACCGCGCGCGCCTATGGCAAGCGGTTGGCCGAAGTCACACTGCGCTGGCAGGGCTGAACCAGGGCCACGGACCGGTGACCGGCCCCTGCGGCTTGGGGCGGTCGAGGCGGGAACGCAGAGTCCCGCCCGGCCGCCCGTTATCCGGCCACGCCTGTCAGCCCGACAATCGCCGTCAGGTCACTGGACGAAAGCATCCCGGTTCTGGGCAACGAAATCAGCAAATCGGCGGGCAGGGCGCCCCAGCACGTCGCTGACCGTGGTCTCGATACCGGCAAGGTAGCCCTTGGGCGCGATGGACGCCAGTTCGACCATGGCCCCGGCGACCTCGTCCTGCATTCCGCCGGCGATCATGGACGCCTTGGTATCCTCGGCCGACAGGGGCGCGCAGGTGACATTTCGCCCTGTCACCTCGGACAGAAGGGCCGCGATATCATCTCCGGTCAGCGCTTCGGGCCCGGTCAGACCAAGACCCTTGCCTGCGTAACCCGGAGCGGTCAGCGCCTCGGCGGCGACATCCGCGATGTCGCGGGCGTCGATCCAGGCAACGGGGCCGCCCAGATCATCGTAGTACACCGCATTCTTCGCAATGCTGCCGGCCTGCCAGAGCAGGTTCTGCATGAAATAGGTCGGCTGAACGAAGGTCCAGTCAAGGCCGCTTTGCTTCAAGAGTTCCTGGGTGTCGGAATGCCATTTGCCAAAGGTCAGCCCCGCCTTGGGTGACGCACCCAGCCCGGTGGCCACAACGACATGGCGCACCCCCGCGACCTTGGCCGCCTCGATCACGTTCGCCTTCCATTGGCGCATGTCCAGATGGGCAGGCGTGACCAGGTATATCTTTTCTGCCCTGTCACAGGCCCGCGCCAGCGCGGCGGGATCGGTGAAATCCGCGGCGACCGCCTCGCATCCCTTGGCCTTGAGCGTGCCAACCTTTGCCGGGTCACTGGTGACAGCGCGCACGGTAGCGCCCTTTGCCAGAAGCGTGTCGACAAGAGGCGCGCCGGTGGTGCCCGTGGCTCCGAATACAGTGATCATGGCTTTTCCTTTTGCAGGTCTGCGATGGGTTGAATGGTTTCAGGGTTGCTGATCGACGACAGATCGCCTGGATCTTCGCCGAGGAAGGCGGCGCGCACGACCCGGCGCATGGTTTTCATACTACGCGTCTTTGGCAGCGCCTCGACAAAGTGGATCTCGCGCGGGCGGAAGGGTTTCGAGACGATCTCTCCGACCCGATCCTTGAGCCGGTCCACGAGGTCCGCGTCCAGCGACACATCCGGTGCCGCCACGCAGACGCAGACGACGGCCACACCCTTGATGTCGTCAGGTGCCGCGATGGCGGCGGCATCCACCACCTCTCCGCTCTCGGTCAGGGCCGCCTCGATCTCGGGCGGGCCGATCCGTTTACCGGCGATGTTCAGCGTGTCGTCAGACCGGCCCAGGATAAACCATGTCCCGTCCGGATCGTAGCGCACCCAGTCGCCGTGCCGCCAGAGGCCGGGGAAGGTGGACCAGTAGGTTTCAAGGTAGCGATCGCGGTCGCCCCAAATGGCCGGGGTCAGCCCCAGAGGCGGCTGGGTAACGACCAGTTCGCCCACCTCGCCCGGCGCGGCTTCGCTGCCGTCCTCGCGCAGCACTTTCGCGCCGACCCCCAGGGCCTGGGCGGAAAATCCGCCGGGCTTGATTTCGTGCAGCACGGTCGATGTCAGAATAGCACCGAACAACTCGGTCCCGCCCGAGATGTTCAGCGGCACCGCGCGGCGGCGGCAGATATGATCCAGTTGCCAGCGCCAGGCGTCCTCGGTCCAGGGTTCCCCGGTCGAGGCGACAATGCGCAGGGGCGACAGGTCGTAGTCTGTCAGCGGCTCGAGCTCCTGCGTCATGAACTGCCGTACCAGGGTTGGCGCCACGCCGAGATGCGTGACCTTCATCTCGGACGCAAGGCGCAAAAGTCTGAACGAATCGCCGGGCATCGATGGTGCGCCTTCAGCAAGCACCAGCGTTGAACCCGACAGCAGCACCGACAAAAGGGTGAGCGGTCCCATGACCCATCCCATGTCGGTCATCCACAGGTGCCGGTCATCCTGTTTCATGTCGAGACAAAGCAGGAAATCAGCCGTGGCCTTGGCCTGCACCCCCAAATGGGTATGCACGACGCCTTTGGGCCGCCCGGTGGTGCCCGATGTATAGGCGATAAGGAAGGGATCTTCGGCCTTGACGGGAACAGCGGCGAAATCCGGACTGGCGGGGCCCACGGTTTCGGTCCAGTCGAGATCGCGGGTCGGATCGGCCACCGCGCCGCCGAACCGTCGCAGGCTGACCACGGTGTGCACCGAAGGCACCTCGGTCAGGGCTTCGGCAAGCGCCGCCTCCATCCAGACCGGCTTGCCTCGCCGGGGTGTGGCATCCGCTGTCAGCACCGCTACGGCACCGGCATCGTTCAGGCGCGATACGATGGCATGGGGCGCAAAGCCGGAAAACAGCGGCACCGCGACCGCGCCCAGTCGGGCAATACCCAGCAGCGCGGCCTCGATTTCGGGGATCATCGGCATATAAATGCCCACCGCCTGACCGGGCTTTACGCCGCGCGCGTCAAGGGCCGAGGCGGCGCGGGCGGCTTCGGCGGCAAGTTGGGAATAGGTCCAGCGGCGGCGGCTTCCGTCTTCGCCGATCCAGTCGATCGCGACTTTTTCGCCCAGGCCATCGGCAATTCGGGCGTCAAGACAGGTTTCCGTCAGATTCAAAGTGCCTCCGACGGCCCATCTGACCGATTCTGAACCTTCGGAGATGTCCCGCAATCGTGTGTAGGGTCGCGCGATCCGAATGCCGACGTGGTCGATGATCCGGCCCCAGAACCAGTCCGGGTCCTCATTGGTGCGGCGGGCGAGATCTTCGTAACTGTCAATGCCCCAGTCCTTCAGAAAAGCGGTCAGCGTGCTTGAACGCTGAATGTCAGAGTCTGGCTGAAACATTCATCACCTTTCTTCAAAAAAAGACCGCACAGTGAGCGCGGCCAGTCGGGGAGGTAAAATATCTTGTCACGGCTTGGTCGCAGCGCCATGTAACAGGCGCTGCGACCAGCGGTTAACCGTGCATGGACAAGCCGCCCGAAACCGATATCACCTGGCCGGTGATGAATCCGGCGTCATCCGACGACAGGAAGCAGATGATGCCAGGGTAATCTGTCGGCTGCGCCAGGCGCTTCATCGGAATTGCCCGCTTGAGACCTTCGGCAATTTTTTCACCAGCTTCGCCCTGGGCAACCTGTGCGAACAGCGGCGTATCGGTCGGGCCGGGGGCGACGGCGTTCAATTGAATACCTTTGCGTGCAAGTTCGCGCGCTACAGTCTTGGTGAACGATATGATGCCGCCCTTGCAGGCCGAATAGACAGCCTCGCCCGATGACCCGACGCGACCAGCGTCGGACGCGATATTGACAACGCGGCCACCACCGTTCTTCACCATGCCCGGAAGCACCGCGTGGTGCATGTTCAGCGGACCGTATAGATTGATGTCGATGACCTTTTTCCAGAGATCGACATCTGTATCGAGGAACGGTTTAATCACGTCCCAGCCGGCGTTGTTCACCAGCGCATCGATCGGGCCTCCGGCCTCGAATTCGGCCACCGCCTTGTCGACCTGGGCGCGGTCGGTGATATCTACCTTGAAGGCCTGCGCCTTTCCGCCAGCCTCGGTGATCAGTCGGACAGTTTCTTCCGCCCCATCCTTGTTCAGATCGAAAACGGCGACTTCGGCACCTTCTTCGCCGAACCGTCCGCAAACCGCGCGACCAATGCCGCTGCCGCCGCCGGTCACGATGACCCGTTTCCCACTCAACCCTCGCATAAGGAGGTCCTCCTTCTCCAATAGACCTTCGTAGAGAACTTGATTCGGTACGTTCTCCTTCATATTCTAACATTTGTTAGAATTATTGCAATGGACAGCCTCACCACCGGCAAGTATCGACATGGAATGGTACAGATGACAGACGCAGCCAAGAGAGCAGACGATGATCTGAGCAAGTCGGAGAGAACCCGCGAAGCGATCCTTTCGGCGGCCGCTCGACTTTTTCGGTATGAAGGTTATCACGCGACGACGATGCGCGATATCGCGCAGGAAGCGGGCGTTGAGGCCGGCAGCATATACTACCATTTTCAATCCAAGGATCAGATTCTCACCGAGGTTCTGGAACTTGGTGTGCGTCAGCTCTACGAAACGGTCAGTCAAATCGTTCGGGTTGCAAAGAAGA
The DNA here is from genome assembly GCF_964021855.1 of uncultured Sulfitobacter sp. Taxonomy (NCBI): domain Bacteria; kingdom Pseudomonadati; phylum Pseudomonadota; class Alphaproteobacteria; order Rhodobacterales; family Roseobacteraceae; genus Sulfitobacter; species uncultured Sulfitobacter sp. Next base: position 65,269 of record NZ_CAXHZD010000005.1, on the reverse strand, counting down.
ATCCGGAGGATTTCCGCAGGACTTTCGCATTGCTGATCGAAACCCACCTGACCTACCTGTTGACTGAGAGCGATTTCACCTCGGCCAATATCCGGAACTATCCGATGTTGTCGGATGAAACACGCGCTCCCCACCGTGATCTGCGTGCCTCTTATGCAGCAGCCTGGGGCAATTTCCTGAAAGAAGCAAAACGTAACGGTCACCTTCGAAGAGACATATCCATTACTGTGATCCGCCAGTTCATCCTGAGTGCCATGAACTGGACCGTGGAATGGTACGATGTCGAAAAGTATCCGGTGCACATCCTCGCTGAACGTATGAGCAAGCTGATACTTGACGGTATGTGTTTGGATCGCAGAGCTGAAACAGAAGGTCTGAAGCTGACCCCCGCCGCTCCCGTCAATATCCCTGATACCAACGGCAAGGCCGCGAAGACCCGCGCAGAGATCCTGCGAGTGGCGGCGCGCGTTCTGAGGGACAATGGCTACAAGGCGACAACGCTGCGGAAGATCGCTGACGAATCGGACATGAAGGCGGGTAGCGTCTACTACCATTTCAAATCCAAGGAAGCGATCGTGGACGAGGTACTCAACGAAGGGTTAAGCGATCTGCTATCCGGTGTCAGTGCAGCCGTTCAGAAGTTCGATTCCCCATGCGATCATCACACCAGAATAGCAACCGCAATCTGGACGCATCTCGATTTTCTCTTTAAGGCAAGCGAGTTCACCTCAGCGAACATCAGAAGTTATGGGATGCTGCCCAACCACTTTCGGGAAAGGCACCGAGGCATTCGCCACGACTACGGACGACTTTGGGACATGATCCTTCGCGAAGCGCAGCAAGACGGTGCCATAAGGTCGGATATCAAGATCGTTCCTTTGCGCCAGGTGATGTTGGGTGCCTTGAACTGGACGGTAGAGTGGTTCGACCCGAACAAGGCAGGAGTGGAAGGGTATCTCTCACTGCCTGAGTTCTCCGGTATGCTCATCAAGCTTCTGCTGGAAGGAATTTGCAACCGGGAAACCGCCCCGTCCACAGGACAAGGCACGACCTGAAAGCAGTCGCAGTGGTCAGACCAGAAGGAAGTGATACAGCCCTTCCGCAACCGCCTTTTCCCGGTCCGTCTGCCAGGTGATCACGCTGACGCTCGCCATCCGCTTGCCCTTGCGCGTCACGTTGGCGCGGGCAAAAAGCGGGCCCTTCACGCCAGGTCGGAGGTAATCGACGGTCAGGTTAATCGGCTTGGCCGGGACATCCGCGAAGTCGGGCTGTACCGCGATCGCGGCCGTGGCTTCCATGAAACTCGCGATGATTCCGCCATGGTAGTACTCCATGACAGGGTTACCGATATGGCGGTCATCAAAGGTCATTTCAGCCTCGGCATGAAGGTTGTCCAAGCTTCGGATCTCAAAATTGAGAAATCGGAAGAACGGCACCCTGGATACATTGGCATTGGCAGTTTGCACATCCATCACGAGGTTTTTCCTTTAGTCATCGCATCAAACAGGTCAGTGCCGCCGCGCGTCAAAGCAAACGAGGCGGTTCCACGGGCTATTTCAGCATTCTCATGGCCCTCGAACCAGACGCTGCCGGAATTGAAGGCAATATGGCGGGTCTTCCGAAAACAATGCGCGCGAACGATGACATCCGCGCGCGAATAGGCGGGGCGCAGGTAATCAACTCTGAGGTCGAGAGTGGCCATGGTGCTGACGCCCTCGATTGCCACAAAGTTTGCCAGTCCGAAGACACTGTCCAGGAGAGCCGTCAGGATACCACCATGAAGCAGGGTCTGGTCCGCATCGACGCAAAAATCCGGATTAAACGGCATCCGAACCCGAACACCTTCGCTCGAAACCTCTTCGATCTCAAGCGCCATATGCGTAATCAGGCCCTTGCCGCGCGCATTCCACATTTGCGCGATTTGCTCCATCTTCTTCTTGGTGATGTCAGACATGCGATCTTTCCTTTAACGCCCAGTGAAGTTGGGTTTTCGTTTCTCGATGAAAGCAGCAACCGCCTCGTGGTGGTCTTCGGTCTGATGCATGAGTGCCTGATAGGCCGCCGCGGAATTCAGGAAATCCGGTAGGTCCATCCGTTCGGCATTGCGCATCAGACGTTTGGCGACCCGCACCGCGCGCGGTGGTTTCGCTGCGATGACGGCGGCCCGCTCGCGGGCCCGTTCCATCAATTTTTCATGGGGCACAAGTTCAAGCACCATGCCAAGCTCCAGCGCCTCTTCGGCCTCGACCATGCGCCCCGAGAAGGTCAGATCGGCGGCCATCTGGTGGCCCAGACGACGCAACAGGAACCAGCTGCCTGCATCGCCCGGAATGATCCCGAGATTCAGAAACACCTCGCCGAACTTTGCTTTCTCCGAGGCGATGCGCATGTCGCACATCATGGTCAGGTCGCACCCCGCGCCGACCGCGGGTCCGTTGACCGCGGCGATCGTCGGAACATCCAGGTTATAGAGCGCCTGTGGCAGGCGCTGCACCCCATCGACATAGCTCTGCGCCGCCGCAAGCGGCTCCTTGCGGAAGACGCTGTCGGGGTCGTTCATCTCCTTGATGTCGCCGCCGGCACAAAAGGCCGGGTCGGCGCCGGTCAGGATCATGACGCTGACTTGCGGGTCTGCCTGCACCTTGGCGAATGTGTCCAAAAGAGCGGCGATCATTTCATTACCGGTGATCGGGTTGCGACGCTCGGGATCGTTCAGCGTGACCGTGGCGATCCTGTCGGAAATGTCCAAAAGGACGGGTTGCTTACTCATTCTTTCCATCTCCGCGTTCGCGTTTTTCGAACATGTCGGGATTGATCATGTCGCGGGCATCGTGGCCCATATGCAGGGTTTCCCCACCGTCCACATAGATATCTTCGCCGGTGATGAAATTCCCCAGATCGGACGCAAGGAAGATAATCGTCCCAGCGATGTCCTCGGCCATACCCATCCGGTTCAGGACCGAGCGGTTAAGCTCTTTCCATCGATCCGGTGAAATGGGGTAGCGGCCAAGCGCCTCGGTCTTGATCGTGCCCGGCGCGACACAGTTCAGACGGATGCCATACTCGCCCCATTCGGCGGCCAGCGTCTTCATCATGCCGGTCACACCGGCGCGCGCGGCGACGGTGTGTGTAAAGCCGCTGAGCGCGGTGCGCGCCGAGATGGCGGTGACAAACACGACCGATCCACCGTTGTCATACATGAAGTGATCGGCGGCGGCGCGGGTCATCTGCCATGACCCGATCAGGTTGTTGCGGATCACGGCTTCGAAGCCCTTGTTGGTGATATCGCGGGCGGCCGCGATATACTGGCCGCCGGCATTGTTCACCAGAACGTCGAGCTGTCCGTAGTGGTCCTTGATGCGTCCCATCGCGGCTTCGATACTGTCCTCGTCGCGGGTATCGCCGGGCACCACAAACGCCTCGCCCCCCGCAGCCCGGATCATCTCGGCGGTCTCCTCCAGCGGCTCTTCCCGGCGCGCAAACAGCGCAAGTCTGGCCCCGCAAGAGGCCATTTCAAGCGCCGTCGCCCGGCCCATACCTGATCCGGATCCCGTGACCAGGGCAACCTGTCCCGCCATGAGGTCCGCTGCGTAACGTCTTGATTTTTCTTCGCTCATGTTCAGCCCCCTTAGTTTTTCAGAAGTTCGCCAGAGATGATGAGCTTGCGCACCTCCTGGGTGCCCGCGCCGACCTCGAGCACGCGACCGGTACGGTAGAGCCGGTTCACTTCGGTATCGCGCATATAGCCCGAACCGCCGTGAATCTGGACGGCCTTGTCCAGCACGAAGGATGTCGCCTCGGCGGCCTTGTAGATTGCCGCAGCGGTGAGCTTGTGGATCTCGCCACGCCCGCCTTCGCCCTCTTCAAGGCCCTCACACATGGCCGCGGTACGCAAGGACAGGCTGCGCGCCGCCTCGATCTGGGTGTACATGTCGGCCAGCATCGCCTGCACCATCTGGAAACTGGCGATCGGCTTGCCGAATTGCTGCCGTGTCTTGGCGTAGTCGATGGAAATATCCAGCGCCCGCTGCGCAATGCCCATTGCGTTGAAGCAGACGATGGCACGTTCCAGATCCAGCCCGGACATCGTCACGGCAACGCCGCCATCCAGTTTGCCGACCATATTCTTGGCCGGAACGCGGCAATCTTCGAACACCAGTTCCCCGGTGGGCGAGCCACGGAAGCCCATCTTGTTGAGCTTCTGGGCAACCTTGAAACCTGGCGTGTCGGTTTCAACGATGAAGGCGGAAATTCCCTTGGCCCCTTTTTCCGGCGAGGTCTTGGCATAGACCAGGACCAGATCGGCAATCGGTCCGTTGGTGATGTAGATCTTGGAACCGTTCAGGATGTAGTCGTCTCCATCCTTTTTGGCCGTGGTCCGCATCGAACCGAGCGCGTCAGACCCCGCGCCGGGTTCGGTCAGACCCAGGGCGCCGATCAGCGTGCCGTCGCAAAGGCCCGGCAGATACTTGCGGCGCAGGTCGTCACTGGCGTTGCGATAGATGTTGTTGACGCACAAGTTGTCGTGGGCCACATGGGTTAGCCCGATGGCGGCAGAGGACCGCGAAAGCTGTTCGGTGATGATACAGGCCGAGGTAAAATCCAGCCCCGCACCGCCGAATTCAGGCGGCACGTTCAGGCCCAGATAGCCCATCTCGCCAAGCTTGGGAAAGACCGAAGGCGGCAGGTCATCAGTGTCGTCCATTTCCGCATTCAGATGGTGAAACTCGGACATGAAGAACTTGCCGGCCTGATCGGCCAGAGCCTGTTGCTCCTCCGTCATGAAATGTGTTGGCAAAGCGGTGTCGTTGCGAAGTTGCTTGTTCATGGTTTCGTCCCCCCCTCAGGCGCGCAGAAGTTCTTCGGCAATGATGATCTTGCGGACTTCGCTTGTGCCCGCGCCGATTTCCAACAACTTGTTGGCGCGGAACAACCGGTTGATCTCGGTGTCCTGCATGTAGCCAGAGCCACCATGGATATGGCAGGCTTCGGTCACCGCCTTGTTGAATGCCTCGCCGGCGTACAGACAGGCCGCCGCAGTCAGTTTGTGAATTTCGCCGCGGCCTCCGGCCCCTTTTGGCAGGCCCGTACAGGCGGCCAGCGCTCGATACCCGAAGGCGCGCGCCGTCTCGACCTCGATGTAGATCTCGGCCAGTTTCGACTGCATCATCTGGAAACTTGCGATCGGCTTGCCGAACTGTTCGCGAATTTTGGCGTATTCCAGACCCAGTTCCAGCGCGCGTTCGGCCATGCCAACGCAGACTGAGGCAACCATAGCACGCTCCAGATCCAGCCCGCTCATTACCACCGAAACGCCGGTGTTTTCCTCACCCACCATGGCGGATGCGGGCACGCGGCAATCTTCGAACACCAACTCTCCGGTCGGAGAGCCTCGGAAGCCCATTTTATCGAGCTTTTGCGCCACCTTGAAGCCGGGATTGTCGGTCTCAATGATGAAGGCGGAAATGCCCTTGGCGCCCTTCGATTTGTCGGTCTTTGCGTAAAGCAGAATCACGTCGGCAATCGGGCCGTTGGTGATGTAGATCTTAGAGCCGTTGATGACGTAGTCATCACCGTCACGGCGCGCGGTGGTCGCCATGGACCCAAGCGCATCGGATCCCGCACCCGGTTCGGTCAGACCCAGAGCACCGACAAGCTCGCCCGAGCAAAGGCCCGGTACGTATTTCTTTACCTGCTCTTCGGACCCGTTGCGCAGCAGGTTGTTCAGGCACAGGTTGTCATGCGCGCCATGCGACAACCCCACAGCCGGGTTCCATTTCGAGATCACCTCGGACACCAGCGCCTGGGTGAATTCATCTTGTCCCGATCCGCCCAGCTCCTCGGGAGCGGTGATTCCCAGCAGGCCCAGCTCACCCATTTGCTTGAACAGGTCTTCGGGCCACCATTCTTCCTCGTCCATGCGCGCCTGCAACGGGTGCAGTACCTCGCGCGACACACGATCCACGTGATCGACAATCTGGCGTTGCTCGTCGGTCAACGAATAGTTTGCCCTGATGGCTTCCAGGTCAGCCGCGATAGCCTCACTTTGAGTCGTCATATCATCCTCCCGAGAAATGTCGTTTGTGGTGTTGACCAAAATCAAACACATGTTAGAAAATAGATCAAGCCAAGCTTTTTGCGACCTGACGTTAGAAGGCACGGCGCACAAACTATTTTGGGGGAGCTTCGGAAATGGGTGAGAGCGTTGTTCAATCGCAGATGCGTGGCGACGAAGTTCGTATCACGATTCGACGTCCTGAGAATCGAAATGCCCTAAACCGTGAAGTCGCAGACGGGATCATGGCCGCCATATATGCTGCCGAGAAGGACAGCGATTGCCGTGTGATCGTTCTGACCGGCGAGGGAGATCGCGCCTTCTGCGCCGGCGGCGACATCAAGGCGGGTGCGGACGGTGGTCCGTTCGTTCAGGATCCGGCCGATCCTGATCATTTCGCCGGAAGGTTGTTCGAAACGATACAGGCCTGCCGAAAGCCGACGATCGCGCGTGTCAACGGCGTCGCGATGGGGGCAGGGGCGGGCATTATCTGTGCCTGCGATCTGGCTGTGATGGCGGACCACGCCCGCATCGGAACGCCGGAAGTGAAGGTGGGTTTGTTTCCCATGACGATCGTACCACCGATGATGCGTGTTTTGCCTCGGCGGAGGCTGATGGAGATGTTCATCACCGGCGTTCCTCTGACGGCCGAGGAAGCCCTGCAATTCAATCTGGTCAACTATGTGACCGATGCCGCAGGGTTGGACGACAAGGTTGCAGAACTGGTTGCCCAGATTGCTGCGCAGTCGCCGAGCGCGATCCGGCTGGGAAAATACGCCTGTCACGCGATGGAGGACATGACCTATCCGCAGCAAATGCGGTTTGCAGAAACACTTTTACCGCGAGTAGCACAGACCGAAGACGCGCGCGAAGGCTTTGATGCCTTCATTGCGAAGCGCAAACCTGAATGGACAGGCCGCTAAACAAGCGGGGAGGAGAAGCATATGTCAGATCGAAAACTGCGCATCGGATGCGCATCGGGATTCTGGGGCGACACGCCTGAAGCGATCGGTCAACTGGTCTCCAAGGGCGAGATCAACTATCTGGTGTTCGACTATCTGGCCGAGGTGACAATGTCGCTGATGGCGCGTGCCCGCGCAAAGACGCCCGAGGCGGGTTATGCGCCGGATTTCGTCAAGGCGCTGGTTCCGTGGCTGCCTGAAATCAAACGTCAGGGCATCAAGGTCGTTACCAATGCCGGGGGCGTGAACCCGCGCGGCTGCCGCGATGCGCTTGCCAAAGCCGCCGCCGAGGTCGGGATCGATTTGTCCATCGGAGTCGTGCTGGGCGATGATTTGTCGGCGCGGGCCGACGACATCCGCGCCGCCGGCCAGACGGAGATGTTCTCGGATGTCGCGTTTCCGGGCGACATCTGGAGCATGAACGCCTATCTGGGTGCCCGCCCCATCGCGGCCGCGCTGGATGCCGGGGCCGACATCGTAATCACGGGGCGCTGCGCCGACAGCGCGGTCGCGCTTGGCCCCCTGATGCACGAATACGGCTGGGGCGATGACGACTGGGACAAGCTCAGCCAGGGATCACTGGCCGGCCACCTGATCGAATGCGGCCCCCAGGGAACGGGCGGCAACTTTACCGACTGGCAGGACGTGCCGGGGTGGGACAATATGGGGATGCCCATCGTCGAGGTGTCGGAAGACGGCAGTTTCGTCATGACCAAGACGCCTGACACCGGCGGGCTGGTCGTGCCGGGATCGGTCGGAGAGCAGATGCTCTATGAAATCGGTGATCCGCGCGCTTACCTGTTGCCCGACGTGACCTGCGACTGGTCCGGGGTTACCCTTGAACAGGTCGGACCCGATCGGGTGTTGGTCAAGGGCGGCAAGGGTCTCGGGCGCACCGACAGCTACAAGGTGTCGGCGACCCATGCCGATGGCTGGCGCGCGGTCTCTACCCTGACACTGGCCGCGATTGATGCCCCCGCCAAGGCCGAGCGCGTGGCCGAGGCGATCCTGACCCGCTGCCGCCGAATTTTCCGCGACCGCAACATGGGCGATTTCCGGCAGGTTAGCGTCGAAGTGCTGGGCGCCGAGGCCGCCTATGGCGCCAACGCCCGCGCCCTGACGCGCGAAGTGGTGCTCAAGATCGGCGCGGTCCATGATGATCGCGCCGCGCTGAACATCTTTGCCGGAGAAATCGCACCCATGGCGATTTCGACCGCGCAGGGTCTGACCGGGTTCTTCGCCGGACGGCCAAAGGTACAGCCGGTGGTCCGTCTGTTCTCCTTCCTTCAGGACAAGGCCGACACCCCCGTCGCGGTTGAGGTTGATGGCAAGGATGTGCCCGTCACAGTGGCCACCAAACCTGTGCAACTTGATCCGCCTGCCGCGCCGCCCACAGATAGCCGCGCGCCCGGTCCGGACGCGGTCAAGGTGCGCCTCGTCGACCTGGCGTGGGGCCGTTCGGGCGACAAGGGCGATATCGCCAACATCGGCATCCTTGCGCGCAAGCCGGAGTATCTGCCCTATATCCGGTCGGCCCTGACCGAAGACACGGTGAAAGCCTATTTCGCCCACCTGTGTGACGGCGCGGTCGAACGCTTTGATTTGCCCGGAAGCCATGCGCTGAACTTCCTGCTGCATGAATCGCTGGGCGGGGGCGGCATCGCCTCGGTCCGCATCGATCCGCAAGGCAAAGGGTTTGCGCAGATGCTGCTTGATATTGAAATTCCTGTGCCGGTCGATCTGGCCGCGCGCGACGGGCTGAACGCCTCGGACCGGAACTAAAAGGACAATACCATGACCATTTCAAAACTCCTGGTCGCCAATCGGGGTGAAATCGCGGCGCGCGTTTTGCGTACTGCCAAGGCCCGCGGCCTTGCGACGGCTGTGTTGCGCCACGTCGCTGAACAAGAGGGGCCGGCCCATCTGATCGCAGACGAGATTGTGATGATCGACGGCCCGACGCCTGTGGCCGCCTATCTCGATATTCCGCAGATCGTCGATGCCGCAAAAAAGATCGGCGCTGATGCGGTGCATCCCGGCTATGGCTTTTTGTCCGAGAATGCGGCCTTCGTCGCGGCGCTGGAAGAGGCCGGTGTGACATTTGTCGGCCCGACGTCCGAGACCATCGACCTGATGGGCGACAAGATCCGTGCGCGCGCCTTTGTTGAAGAGCGCGGCTTTCCGGTGGCGCCTTCGGCCATCGAGGATGACGATCCGGCGACGTTTGTCGAACGCGCCCGCGCCGTTGGCTATCCGCTACTCATCAAACCCTCGGCCGGAGGCGGCGGCAAGGGCATGCGCGTCGTGCGCGAGGATAGCACGTTGGAGACCGAAATCGAAACCGCGCGCCGCGAAGGCCAGCGGTATTTCGGCGACGGTCGTCTGTTCGTCGAATGCTATATCGAACGTCCGCGCCATATCGAGGTGCAGGTGATGGGTGACGGGCAGGGCAACGTGGTCCATTTCTGGGAACGCGAATGCTCGATCCAGCGCCGGTTCCAGAAGATTATCGAGGAAACGCCGTCACCGGCGCTGACCCCAGAACAGCGGGACGAGATATGTGAAACCGCTGCGGGGATTGCCCGCGCCGTCAAATACCGCGGGGCAGGGACCGTCGAATTCATTTATGCGCAGGACGGGGCCTTTTACTTCCTCGAAATGAACACCCGCCTTCAGGTCGAACATCCGGTGACCGAACTGGTGACTGGCTTCGATCTGGTCGCCGAGCAACTGCGCATCGCTGCAGGCGAGGGGCTGAGCGCGACGCAGGCGAATATTCCCCAGACTGGCCATTCAATCGAACTACGCATCTGTGCCGAGGACGCGACGGCCGATTTCCGCCCCTCGATCGGGGATCTCCTGCTGCTGGATGAACCCTCCGGCCCCGGCGTGCGCGTGGACAGCGGCATTCTGGACGGCGGCAAGGTGACCACCGATTTCGACCCGATGCTGTCTAAGCTGATCGTGCATGGCCGCGACCGCGTGGAGGCCATCGCCCGTGCGCGGCAAGCGGTGCAAAACTATGTGGTTCTCGGGGTGACGACCAACACCGGATACCTAGATGCAATCCTTGCACATCCAGATTTTGCCTCGGGCGATGTTTCAACCGGCTTCCTAGCTGAACAATCCGAAACGCTGACTGCACCGGGGGAAGATATCTCTGACCTGCTGATGGCGGCGGCGGCCCTGTCAGACGAACGGCTGGTGAGCGACGTAATGCAAATACCGGAAATGCACCGCAAGATGGGCGGGTGGAGAAACTGATGCAACGGATTTTTCAGATCGACGGAGAAGAGACTGAATGTTGGTTGGGCCATGATGGCAGCCGGTTCGTACTTAATACCCCCAATGGTACTGTTGCCTGCCAATTGGACCCGACTGGCCTGCCGGGCGGTTATACGTTGCGGGCTAAGGGTGTTGTCCGCGAATTGCGACTGGCCGTGGGGCCGGAAGCAACTTTTGTGCACATGAACGGCCGCACCTACGAAGTCGGGCGGGTTGATCCCGCCGAGCGCCTGGCTGGAAGCGATGGTGGCACAAGCGATGATCGGTTGGTCGCGCCTATGCCCGGAGTCGTGGTGTCGGTCGCGGTCAAACCCGGCGATACAGTTGAAGAAGGCCAGCCGCTTTTGGTTATCGAAAGCATGAAGCTGGAAACCACACTGACGGCGCCACGCGACGGGGTCGTTGCCGAAATGCCATTCGCCGAAGGCGACAGTTTTGGGCTGAAAGATATCCTGGCCCAATTGGCCCCGGAGGAGGAGTGAGAATGCGCAGGATTGAAAGTCTGATCGATACCAACGCCGCCGACTACAAGGCAAATTATGCCGCCATGTCCGAGCGGCTGAAGGAATTTCACGCCCGCCAGCACGCGGCGCGTTTCGAACGCCCGCAACGCGACATTGACCGCCTTGAGCGGCAAAACAAGCTGGGCGTGCGCGAACGGCTAAAACTGCTGCTGGACCCCGGCACACCGTTTCTGGAATTCTCCACCCTCGCAGCCTGTCGCGAATATGACGGAACAGTGCCGGGTGCCGCCGTGGTTACGGGCATTGGCATCGTGCAGGGCCGCGAGGTCGCTATTCATGCCAATGACGCCAGCGTCAAGGGCGGTGCCTGGTATCCGCATACCGTGAAAAAGGTCGTGCGCCTTCTGGATGTCGCGCTGGAGAACCGGTTGCCGGTCGTCCATATCTGCGACAGCGCCGGCGGTTTCCTGCCGCTGCAACATGGCGTCTTTCCCGACCGCTATCTGGGCGGGCGGGTGTTTCGCAACCAGGTCAAGCTGAGTCAGGCCAATATCCCGCAGATTGCTGTGGTCGGCGGGCATTGCACCGCAGGCGGTGCCTATGTACCTACGCTGAGCGATTACAACATCATCATCGAAGGCACTGGGGCGATTTTCCTTGGCGGTCCCCCGCTGGTCAAGGCGGCCACCGGCGAAGAGGTCGGTGTTCAGGAACTTGGTGGGGCGGTTATGCATACCTCGGTTTCGGGCACCGGCGATTATCGTGCCGCGACCGAACAGCACGCCTTTTCACTGGCGCGCGAGATTGTCAGCCAATGGAAACGCACACCGAAAACGATCATCGAAACTGCGTCCTATGAAGAACCTTACTACGACCCGAAGGAGCTTTACGGGATCATTCCCAAGGACCGGAAAACCCAATTCGACATGCGCGAGGTTCTGGCCCGGATCGTAGACGGGTCGCGCTTCCACGAATACCAGCCCGACTACGGCACCACGATGATTTGCGGTTACGCTCACATCTGGGGCTACAAGGTCGGCATCCTCGCCAACAACGGGGTGCTGTTCAACGACAGCTCGCTCAAGGCCGCGCATTTCATTCAGCTGTGCAACCAGAACCGTACGCCTCTGGTCTTTTTCCAGAACATCACCGGCTATATGGTGGGCCGCGAATACGAAGAACGCGGCATCGCCAAGGACGGCGCCAAGATGCTGATGGCGCAGGGCGGCTCGGTCGTGCCGAAGTTTACCGTGATCGCCAATGCCTCTTACGGGGCAGGCAATTACGGCATGTGCGGGCGGGCCTGGGATGCACGCACGCTGTTCATGTGGCCGCAGGCCGAAATCGGCGTGATGGGTGCGGATCAGGCTGCCAATACCATGGCCGACGTCAAGATCCGGCAGCTTCAGCGCGAAGGCAAAGAACTGAGCGAGGAAGAAATCGCCGCGATCCGTGATCCCGTGCTGGAGAAATTCCGCCGAGATGTCGAAGCCTATACCTCGACCTCGGAATTGTGGGACGATGGCATCCTTGACCCGGCGGACACACGCAATGCGCTTGGCATGTCGATTTCCGCCTCGCTGAACGCGCCGATCGACGATCCGCACTACGGGATCTTCCGACTATGACGTGGGAATGGGGGAACGCGCGGATCGAAGCATAGACGGATATCCCTTTTTTGCGACAGCGTCTGCTGGGCGCGATTGCTGCCAAGTTGGCGGAGTGAAAAACGTCTGCTCGAACAAGCACAGCCATTGGATGACCCCTTAAGTAAAGAGCCGCACGCGGGCCCAATTTGGTCGGGCGAACAAATCGCTGCGGCCTCAGGGTTCTCGGGCCTCGCGATACGGGTGGTAGACTGGTTTGACCAGAACAGAAGCGTCGATGAGAAACACCGTGATCTGGCAAGGCCACAATTGGGCTTTTACCTGCAAGTTGACAGGGCGGGTTTTTTCACTCATAACCAAACAATCGTTTGCTTTTTAATGGGTCACAATGACCGTTCGCGCCAAACTCAAACCTCAGGTGAACAATCGCCGGGAACACATCCTTGAGATCGCGGCTGGATTTTTCGTCCGCAAGGGTTTTAACGGCACGTCTATCCGCGACATCGCAAATGCGGCGGGCATGCTGCCGGGATCGCTTTATTACCATTTCCCGTCCAAGGAGGCCTTGTTGCTGGCCGTTTTTGAGGAGGGTGTGACGCGAATAAGCGAGGCGGTGGACACGGCGCTGGCAGACAGCCGGGGGGATGCATGGGATCGGCTGCAGACGGCATGTCAGGCGCATCTCTCCGCATTGCTCGAAGGTAGCGATTTCGCCCATGTAATTGTGCGCGTCATACCGCAGGACGCGCCCGGGGCCGCGGAAGAGTTGGTCGCGCTGCGCAACGGCTATGAAGAGAAATTCACAGCTCTGGTAGAGGCATTGCCGATGCTTTCGGATACCGATCCAAGCCTGCTTCGGCTGATGCTGATCGGAGCACTTAACCACGTCCCGCTCTGGTACCGGGAGGGGGGGGAAACTCCGTCCTGTCTGGCGCGGCTGTTTATCGCCAATCTGCGATTTGCGCAGGACTGCAGCGAGACACATAAGGAGGAAACATGACCCTGACGGCAACTATCCCGGCGCGTGTGCTGGTAACGAAAATCGGCCTCGACGGCCATGACCGCGGCAGCCGCATCGTCGCTGCCTACCTGCGCGATGCAGGAATGGAGGTGATCTATACCGAACCCTGGCAGAAGATCGATTCGGTGGTGGCGCTGGCACTACAGGAAGACGTGGATGTGATCGGGATCAGTTCGCTGGCAACGGATCATCTGTTAGTGCCGAAGCTGATGAAGGCTCTCGGTAACGTAGATCTGGGTCATATTCGCGTAATCGTTGGCGGCATCGTTCCGGATAACGAAGAAGCGGTTCTTCTGAAATCCGGCGTATCACACGTGTTCCATCCCGGCGCGGATCGCGAATACATTGTTGACGTTGTGGCGCGGCTGGCAAGGGACGCCAATGCAAATCGCTCTGACGGTTAAGGAAGGTTTAGACGCATGAACAAGATAGACACCAAGGTACTTGACGATAGAGCGGACCGTGATGCCATGGCCGAAGAGTGGCGGCGCGGTTACGAGGAACAGGTCAGCTCGGACAAGGTTGTCAAAAACCGATCCGGACTGGAAATCCAACCGCTCTACTGGCCCGAGGCCGGGACTGACCCGGAATTCGACCGAAAGCTGGGATTTCCGGGAGCAGGGTTGATGACTCGCGGTATCTACCCGTCGATGCATCGGGGTCGCACCTGGACACAACGCCAGCTGATCGGCCTGGGCAGACCCGAGGATTTCAACGGGCGGATCAAGAAAATACTGAAGTCCGGCGCCTCGGCACTGAGCATCATTCCCTGCAACTCGGTCTATCGTGGAATAGACGCCGACGAGGTGGAGCCAGAGCTGCTGGGCACATGCGGCACGATTATCAATACCGAGAAGGATATGGACATCTGTCTGGCCGATATACCCATCGGCGAAATTTCCATCGGACTGAACGACCCCAACCCGTTCACCATGCTGGCCCAGCTTCTTGTGGTGGCAGAAGCACGCGATATTTCGTGGGACAGGATCACCGGCACATCGAACCAAAGCGATTATATCTCGCATTTCGTCGCCAATCACATGTTCTATCGCCTGTCGTTGACAGGCGCGCGCCGGGTTCAACTGGATGCGATTGAGTGGCTTGCCGAAAACGTCCCGAACTGGAACCCGCTGTCGGTCGTGGGTCAGCACATGCAACAGGCGGGGGCCACACCGGCGCAAGCAATGGGACTGACACTTGCCTCGGCTGTTCAGTATGCCGAGGATTGCAAGGCGTGCGGCCTGGACCCCAATAAGTTTCTCGAACGATTTACCTTCTTCTTTGACATTTCCATCAGCTTTTTCGAAGAGGTCGCGAAGTTCCGCGCAGGGCGGCGCATCTGGGCGCGGCTGGTCGAGGAACGTTTCGGGGTCACCAACCCACGCGCCAAACGGTTCAAGTTCCATGCCCAGACATCTGGCGTCGATCTGACGCGTCAACAGCCGCTGAACAATATCGCGCGGGTCGCCGTGCAGGCAATGGCGGGGATCCTGGGCGGGCTGCAATCGCTGCATACCGATGGGTATGACGAGGTGTTCACCACCCCGACCGAGGGTCCGGCAAAGGTGGCCATCGCAACGCAGAATATCCTCAAGTACGAAGCCGGGCTGTGCGATGTCATAGACCCGCTGGCCGGCTCCTATTATGTCGAGACTCTGACCGACCAGATGGAAACCGAAATCCTGCGTGTAATCCAGGAGATCGACGATCAGGGCGGTATGTTCAAAGCGGTCGAATCCGGTTTCGTCCAGAAGGCGATCGGGGAAAGCGCTGCGCATTTCCAGGATGCGGTCGATACAGGCGAGCAAATCATCGTGGGCGTCAACGCCTATGAGGACGAGGCTGACGGCACCTCGCATCCGGCTATTGACCGGCCCGACCCCGCTTGGATACAAAAGCAGATCGACAGCCTTGCCGTCTACAAGAAGACCCGCGATCAGGCGCGGGTGGACACGGCGCTAGAGGCTTTGCGCGCGGCGGCCCGCTCTGAAAGCCAGAACACCTATGGCCCCCTCGTGGACGCCACCCGTACAGGCGCGACCCAGGGCGAAATCATTGCCGTTCTGCGCGACGAGCTGGGCTTTGGCCGACCTCTTGTCGTGGCCTGACCTGATGGATCACAATGTACCGGAAACGCCAAGACTGGCAGCGCGCCTTGTCGACGGTGAGCCTGCGGCGCTGGCGCGCGCAATCAGTTTGGTCGAAAGTGACACGCGGATGGCGATCGACATTCTGCGTGCGATCCGGCCGCATCTGGGTCATGCGGTCGTGGTTGGTTTTACCGGCCCGCCGGGGGCGGGCAAGTCGACGCTGGTAAATGCCTATATCGCAGAATTGCGCAAACGCGGCAAAACCGTGGGCGTGGTCGCGGTGGATCCATCAAGCCCCATTACCGGTGGTGCCGTGCTCGGCGACAGGATCCGCATGGCGGAACACACACTGGATCAGGGCGTGTTCATCCGCTCTCTCGCCTCGCGAGGGGCGTTGGGCGGATTGTCGGCCGCGGCGGCGCAAGTGGCCGATCTGATGGACGCGGCGGGGCGAGACGTGGTGATACTGGAAACCGTCGGCACTGGCCAATCCGAAGTCGAAATGGCAACGATCGCCGATATTCGGGTGGTCATATCCGCGCCGGGGTTGGGTGACGATGTGCAGGCAATGAAGGCGGGGATTCTCGAAATCGCCGACATTCTGGTGGTCAACAAAGCCGATCAGCCATTGGCCTCGCAAACTCACCAGCAGTTGAAGACAATGCTTGGCTTGCGCGGTCCAACCGAGCGTTCGGTGCCGGTTCTGTGTACCGATGCCATCAACCGGGCCGGGGTGGGCGATCTTGCCGACGCGGTGGATGCCCTGGCTGACCGCACAGAAAGGCGCGACGACCGTTCAGCCTTGGCTGGACGAACACGTCACCTGTTGGCACAGGCGGTGTCCAAGGCGGCCGAGACCCATGTCATGCAGAGCCGGTCGGAGGCGATCGCTTTGATCGTTCAAGGCATCCAAGAGGCACGGCTCAGCCTTTCAGAGGGAGCGAGGCAGGTTCTGAATGACCTTGGAGGAGAAGTTCACGATGGCTGATGGTGTCGTTACACCACCCGCCGATCTTGGCAGGGAATTTGCCCGCCGCGACGGATTCATGCAGCACTTGGGCATCAATTTGCACGACGTCGGTTCCGGAACGTCGGAGCTGCGTATGAGGGTGCAATCCTGCCACATCAATTTCAACGGGACGTGTCATGGCGGTGCGCTTTTCGCGCTGGCAGATAGCGCCTTCGGCGTCGCATCAAACAGCCACGGAATTCTCGCCGCCGGGATAGATACGCATATGACATACCATGCCGGTGTGTCGGACGGTGAGGTGTTGGTCGCGAAGGCGCATGAAATCTCACGTTCGCGCAGGATTGCTGTGTATCAGGTTGAAGTATTGAACTCCGAAGGCACCCTGATTGCTGGTTTTACCGGGACCGTGTACATTACGGCCAAGCCCAATAATGGCTAAGACACCGTAGTGTTTTGATTGTCGCTGGATTCACATTTCAAGTGCGACACCGAGTTGTTGAGCGAAAGCCTCGATGGGCGTCTGGAAGCCGAGGCATTTTCGCGGGGTTGAGTTGAGCATCCAGACGATGTCGTCGATGTCGGTATCCTGGTGATCCGAGAGGTTGGTGGGGCGCGGCAGGTCACGGCGTAGAAGGCCGTTGCCGTTCTCGATGCCGCCGCGTTGCCAAGGGCTGTGTGGATCGCAGAAGTACGCCGTGAGACCGGTCCGTTTCGTGACCGTGGTGTGCCGGGCGAACTCGCCGCCGTTGTCGTGGGTGATCGTGCGCAGGGCTTGCTGAACCGCCCCTTGTTTGCCGGAGACCCAGAAGTAAGGATACTGGGTTATGGAAAAGAACAAGTGTGGAAACAGATATTCACCAGAGGTGCGCGAACGTGCTGTGCGGATGGTGTTTGAACATCAAGGCGAATTTGACAGTCAATCTGCTGCGATCAAATCGATTGCTCCGAAGATCGGTTGTGGGCCGGATACGCTTCGGGCGTGGGTGAGACGAGCTGAGACTGACACGGGTCGGCGAGACGGTGTAACGACCGCTGAGCGGGACCGGATTAAGGCACTTGAGCGTGAGAACCGGCAGCTTCGACAGGCCAATGAGATTCTGAAGAAAGCTTCGGCGTATTTTGCTCAGGCGGAGCTCGACCGCCCGTTTCGGAAATGATTGCCTTCATCAAAGAGCATCGGGCTATCTTTGGGGTCGAGCCGGTCTGTCGCGTACTTCAGATTGCCCCGTCAACGTTCTATGCGCATCTGGCTATCGAGCGTGATCCGGACCTTGCATCGGATCGCGCCAAGCGGGACGCCCAATTACGACCCGCAATGAAGCAGGTCTGGGAAGACAATCGATCTGTTTACGGTGCACGTAAGTTGTGGCGTGCCATGCTCCGTGAGGGCCATGATCTGGCACGCTGCACGGTCGAACGGCTCATGCGTGACATTGGGATTGAAGGTGTCAGGCGCGGCAAGAAGATCAAAACGACTTGGTCTGACAAAGCCCTGCCGTGTCCAATGGATCGCGTGAACAGGCAGTTCCGAGCAACGATGCCCAACCAACTCTGGGTATCAGACTTCACCTATGTCTCGACCTGGCAAGGCTTTGTCTATGTGGCATTTGTCATCTACACCTCCATCATAGGGGTGTTGCGACGACCGGTTGAATCCGCCCAATATGTGTCGATCAAATACACCGAACGGCTGGCGATGCTGGGCTGGAACCCAGCGTGGGCACGGTCGGTGACTCGTATGACAATGCACTGGCCGAGACGATGATCGGCCTCTTCAAAGCGGAAGTCATTCACAGGTTGGGGCCGTGGAAGTCAGCCGCTGCCGTCGAATGGGAAACCTTGAAATGGGTCGACTGGTTCAACAACCGCCGCCTGCTCGAACCCATCGGATACATCACGCCAGCCGAAGCTGAGGAGGCATTCTATGCAAACATGAACACAGTCGATAAAGTCGCGTAAGAAGAACTAAACAGTCTCCGGTAAAACCGGGGCGGTTCATGCGCAGGCAAACCACCAAGTTCCGCGATGATTGCGGCGGCGGTCTCGTCGGAGTTCTTGCTGAGAAGACGACGGGCGAGTGTCAGCCGGGTGCTGCGTTCCTGCAGCGTGAGCAGGATGTCGCGCTGGCGGCGGAAGTGCATCAGGTCACCTTCCCAGTGACCGAACTCGGTCCTTTCTCCAACCGCGTCAGGGCGTTGATGGATCGACACGCGGCTCGGGATGCCGGGCTCCCGCTTGCCGTTCCGAGCCCTTCGCCCGCGCCTGGATTTGCGCTGAGGCAGGTATTTCGGCAAGCCGTCCCGTCGGCCGGCCGGGCTGAAGATGTGGCGATAGATGGACTCGGTGCTGACGCTGTGCTCGACTCCGTCCAGTTCCATCCGCCCGGCGATCTGCTCAGGGGACCATCCCATGGCAAGGCAGTCCTTCACGTGGGTGCCGAGGCGGGTGGAACGCTCGATCCTCGATCCGCGCAGCTTCCGCGCCCAGGCCCGGCGTTCCGCACTGTCAGGTCGGTAACCGTCGACATTGCGGTTCCGGCCCAGCTCCCTGTGGATGGTTCCGCGATGGCGGCCCAGGCGGCGGGCAATCTCTGTCACCGGAAAGCCCATCTCGATCATGCCTGTCAAGCGACACCGCTCTTCAAGCGTAAAGTGGTTGTATATCGTTCCCATAGCGACCCTGCGTATACCGGGTGTCGCACTTGGTTTGGGAATCTAGGCTCCTGTCCTGTAAGCAGAGTTCTCATCTGCCATTTTACGCCGCAAACACGGCCCGCTACCTTCAACCGGTCAATAACCGCCCCGGTTGGGCGATGGTTTGCGCAGGCATGGCTCTGGGCGCGCGGTCACTCAGTACTGTTCCTTGCCTGCTGCAATGAGACAAGGTCCGAAGGCTCGACAACCGGGCGGTCGGCTTCGACCGCCTTCAACGGCTCGACGGGCGTCAACCCGGTCAGACAATCGCGCGCCAGTTGCCGGTATTCCGCCGTGCCGCGTGATTTCCACGCGACTTCTTTTTCGGTGACGTCGCGGATCACCTTTGCCGGCGAGCCGACCACCATCGAACGCGGCGGGATCACCGTTTCGCCGCGAACGAACGCCTGTGCTCCGACAATCGATTCCGCCCCAACATCCACCCCGTCCATGATGACGGCATTCATCCCGACCAGAGCATTTCGGCCGACAGTGCAGCCGTGCAGGATAGCGCCGTGGCCGATATGACCGTCGGCTTCGACCACTGCGTCTCGACCGGGGAACGAATGGACAATGCAATTATCCTGAACATTGGCACCATCGCCAATCACGATCCTGCCGAAATCTCCGCGAAGGCTCGCCCCTGGCCCGATGTAGCATCCGTGACCAAGGATGACATTGCCGATCAGCACCGCCTGTGGATGAACAAATGTGTCTTCCGGGACGATCGGAATAAAGCCTTTGAATTCATAGCAATGAGCCATTGGTACCTCTTTGTAGTTTGGTCGGGCAAAAACCCTCTGGGCAGTTCGCGCTATACGAGCAAAAAGTGGAAAAGACCCTTGGCGACCGGCCTTTCGGTGTCCTTTTGCCAGGCCACGGTTTCGATACTGGCCATGCGGCGGCCCTTCTTCAAGATTTCGGCACGAGCGTACAAGGTGCCGACTAATGCTGGGCGCAAATAGTCCACGGTCAGGTTAATCGGCTTGGGTCGCAGGATGGCCCAGTTGTGGGATACGGAAACTGATGCGACGGCTTCCATCAAGCTGGCGGTGATGCCGCCATGATACGCTTGTATAACCGGGTTACCGATGTGGCGGTCAGATTGTTCCATGCATGCGAGGATAAAGGTGTCGCCGGCTTCGACGATAGAGAAACCGAGGAACCGAAAGAACGGTATTTTTTCGCATTGTGCCTGCAACTCGTCGCGAGTCATTGCCCCGGCCCTTTCGTGTTAAGTTTGTCAAGTAGGCTGTTTGCCCCCCGCATGATCGAGAATGTTGCGGACCCGCGAGCGATTTCGGGCTGTCCGGGTGTGTCGAACCAGACCCGGCCGCTGTTGAACACCACGTGCCGCGTCTGTCGATAGCATTCGGCGAAAACGATCACGTCAGCACGCGATTGCGCAGGGCTCAGATACTCGATCCGCAAATCCAGTGTCGCCATGGTGTCAAGGTTTTCGACGGCCAGAAAATTGGCAAGTCCGAATGCGCTGTCGAGTAGAGCGGTCAAGATGCCGCCATGCAACAGCGTGCCGTCCTCATCGACGCAAAATTCGGGATTGTGAGGCATCCGAAGCTGAACGCCATCAGGTTCCGATCTTTCTATCTGAAGGTTCAATTCAGTTATCAGGCCCTGTGCCCGTTCGTTCCAGACCTCCGCGATCCGGGCCATTAATTCTGGTGAAGACGTTTTCTGATTCTTTGCTGCCACCGGAATTTGCCTTTCTTGCTTGAGAACGCCGTTTGGAGGTTAGTCCTGAGTGCCTCGATTCTCGGACTGACCAGGGATGAGCCGATGATCGAAAGACGCAGTCCCGTATCAGGCAGCGTAGCAATCACAGTTCTGTCCTCGACAGTCGCTCAAGAAAAGGCCGTCCGCCAAACTGTATCCTCGTCGAAATTGAATATTTACAATATTAAACCGAACATATGTTCGAATGCCAGACAAGATTGCCGATGCAGCTTTGCGCGGACGTTGACAGAGAGCGTGGCTGCGCCTAGAAATCAAACAAACGTTAGAAATTGGAGCTAAAGAATGAAAGCAAAAGGTAAGGCCTATGTCACCGGCGTCGGGATGGTCCCGTTCCAGAAGCCGGGAAAATCCGAGAGCTACGATGTGATGGCAACCGCGGCGACCCGATCCGCTCTGGCCGACGCGGGTCTGGATTACGAAAAAGTCCAACAGGCCTATGTGGGCTATGTCTATGGCGACAGCACCTGTGGCCAGCGCGCCTTGTACCATGTCGGAATGACCGGCATCCCGGTTGTGAATGTGAACAACAACTGCTCGACCGGGTCGTCTGCCCTGTTCCTGGCCCGCCAGGCCGTGGAAAGCGGGGCGGTGGAATGTGCTCTGGCGCTTGGGTTCGAACAAATGCAACCCGGCGCAATCGGCGCGATGTTTCACGATCGGGTCAGCCCGTTTGCGGCTTTCGACGCGGAAACCGACGATCTGGTTGGCAGTTCGGAGATCCCGCTGGCACTGCGGTACTTCGGCGGTGCGGGCAAGGCGCATATGGACGAGTTCGGCACGCCTCTTGAGACCTTCGCCAAGATCCGCGCCAAGGCCAGCCGACATGCGGCGAAGAATCCGGTTGCCCTATTCCGCCAGGAAGTGACGGCGGAAGACGTCATGGCTGCGCAGGTGGTCTGGCCCGGCGTCATGACCAAGCTTATGGCCTGTCCGCCAACCTGTGGCGCAGCCGCCGCGATCATCTGTTCCAAGGAATTCGCCGACAAGCACGGACTGGACAGTTCGGTTCGGATCGCGGCGCAGGCCATGACAACGGATGGTCCGGAAACCTTCGAAGCCCATGATATGCGCGAGGTGGTCGGCTTTTCGATGGCCAAGCGCGCCGCCGATCAGGTCTACGAGGCTGCGGGCATCGGGCCCGAAGACGTGGATGTGGTCGAACTGCACGACTGTTTCGCCCACAACGAACTCATCACCTACGAGGCGCTTGGCCTTTGCGGCCGAGGCGAGGCTGCGAAGTTTGTTGATGATGGCGACAACACCTATGGCGGAAAATACGTGACCAACCCGTCGGGCGGTTTGTTGTCCAAAGGTCATCCTCTTGGGGCGACCGGCCTTGCGCAATGTACCGAGCTTGTCCAGCAGTTGCGCGGGCAGGCTGATGCGCGCCAGGTCGATGGCGCGCGCTTGGCACTTCAGCACAATCTGGGCCTCGGTGGGGCCTGTGTCACCACACTTTATGAAAAAGCCTGATAGCGCCTTTCGGAAGGAACTAATATGACTGGAAAACTCGACGGGCGTGTTGCCCTGATCTCGGGCTCGGGCCGAGGCATTGGCCGCGAGATCGCGCTCAAGCTGGCCTCGGAAGGGGCGCGCGTGGTGGTCAACGATCTGGATGCCGACCCGGCCAATGACACCGCTGAAGCTATCCGCGCCGCTGGCGGCGAAGCGGTGGTCTGCGCCGGCAGCGTGACCGAAGACGGTTTTGCCGAACGGTTCATCAAGACGGGCGTGGACAGCTTCGGCGGACTCGACATCATCGTGAACAACGCCGGCTACACCTGGGACAGCGTCGTTCAGAAGATGACCGACGAGCAGTGGCAGGCGATCATCGACGTTCACATGACCGCGCCCTTCAAGATCCTGCGCGCCGCCCAGCCGGTAATCAGCGCCAAGGCCAAGGAAGAGGCCGCCGCCGGGCAAGAGGTGTTCCGCAAGGTGGTGAACATCTCGTCCATCGCGGGGACCGGCGGCAATGCCGGCCAGATCAACTATTCCGCCGCCAAGGCCGGAATCCTGGGGGTCACCCGGACAATGGCCAAGGAATGGGGGCGCTACAAAGTCAATGTCAATGCCGTAGCCTTCGGACCGATCCGCACCCGCTTGACCGAGGGTAGCGCGGACGGGGACAGCACGATCAAGGTCGAGGAAAAAGAGATCAAGGTCGGCGTGAACCCTGATCTCTTGTCCCAGATGGAACGCATGATTCCACTTGGCCGGGTCGGCACTCCGGAAGAGGCCGCGGGCGCGGTCTATTTGTTCTGTGCGCCAGAATCGAACTTCATCTCGGGTCAGCACATTATTTGCGGCGGCGGATTCGTGATCTAGCACCAGCCACTACGCCGAGCGTTTGGGCCTTGGCTGAAAACTTTCCGTTCGGGCGACCATTTGACGGTTGCTCGGACGGCACTTTCCATAAGTACCAATCCAACACGTTCAGGAGTATTGACTTATTGCAGCAAAGTACCTAACATATGTTAGTTAGGCAGTTTGCTGGAAAAAGGACCCATGACGGACACCACAGCAATCAAGGTCGGCGAGACTTCTCGCAGAGCGGTCGGGCGGGATGGCGTCCTGGATATTGCGGCACGACTCTTCCGCGAACAGGGCTATGGGTCCGTTTCGCTCAGAAAAATCGCCGAGGCCGCCGGGATCAAGGCGGGCAGCATATATTATCATTTCGGCTCCAAGGACGAGATCGTTGCGGCCGTTCTCGATGCTGGTATCCAAGTCGTTCACGAGAGCATGAGAGAAGCCGTCACCGCCTTGCCGTCGGATACCGATGGCGAAACGATCCTACGCACCGCGATCAGAGCGCATCTGCGCGCGCTTCTCGACGTCAGCGATTATACCTCGGCCAATGTGCGTATTTTCGGGCAAGTGCCACAGCCCGTCCGGGATGCCAATCTGCCGACGAGGCGCGCCTATGAGGCCGAATGGGACCGCCTTTTGTCCCGGCTTCAGAATGACGGCGCGCTGAAACACGACGTCGATATCCGCCAGCTGCGCCTGATGTTGATCGGTACACTGAACGCCACGCTTGATTGGTTCGACCCGAACCGCGGCAGCGCCGATGCGCTGTCACGCACCTATGCCGATGTATTCCTCAACGGGATACTCGAAAGACAGGATACCTGATATATGGCACGTCTTGAAACAGCGGTACAGACCGCGTCGAAGACCTACACCCGCAACCACGCGGCGCAAAGCGAGCGCGTCGAGACCCTGCGCGCGCGCATTGCCGAGGCCACGGCAGGCGGGCGCCCCGACATGGTCGCGCGGCATCGCAAACGCGGGAAACTCCTAGTACGGGAACGGATCGACCTGCTGGTGGATCCGGGCACCGCGTTTCTTGAGCTGTCGTCGCTGGCTGCCTACGGGCAATACGGGGGCGAGGTGCCTGGATCCGGGATCGTCACTGGGATCGGGATCGTCCACGGATTGCCCTGCATAGTGATCGCCAACGATGCGACGGTAAAGGGGGGGTCTTTTTACCACGAGACAGTGCAGAAACACATCCGCGCCCAGGAAATCGCGGCGGAAAACCGGATGCCCTGTCTCTATCTGGTGGATTGTGGCGGGGCCTATCTGCCCGAACAAGACCGGGTCTTTCCTGATGCGCGCCACTTCGGCAACTCCTTCTATCGTCAGACCAACATGTCGGCCAGCGGCTTGCCGCAGATCTCGGCCGTGTTTGGCGGCTGCACCGCGGGCGGAGCCTATATCCCGGCGCTGTCGGACGAGGTCATCATGGTGCGGGGCAACGCGCGCATCCATCTGGGCGGGCCTTCGATCGTCAAGGTGGCGATCAACGAAGAGGTCGATGGTGAAACTCTAGGTGGGGCCGAGATGCATTCGCGCGTCTCCGGCGTGTCCGACCACCTGGCCGAGGACGAGCACCACGCGCTCGCACTGATGCGCGACATTGTGGCCGAGCTTGGTCAGTCGCGCCCGATTCAGCCAGACGAGGCACCCCAGCCGCCTGCGCATGATCCGTCCGAGCTGCTTGGCGTCATCAGCGCCGACCGCAAGGAGCCCTACGACATGCGCGAGGTTCTGCTGCGAATGATCGACGCCGGCGAATTCCGCGAGTTCAAGCCCGGATGGGGTGAAACATTGGTTTGCGGCACGGCACGGATCCACGGCTATCGCGTGGGTATTCTGGCCAACAACGGGGCACTTTTGTCCGAAAGCTCGCTCAAGGGCGCGCAATTCGTATCTATGTGCGATCAGCGGAACATCCCGCTTGTTTTCCTGCACAACATTTCCGGTTTCATGGTCGGCACCGACGCCGAACGCGGTGGTATCGCCAAAGACAGTGCCAAGCTGGTCTATGCCATGTCGGTGGCCAAGGTGCCCCGTTTATCGGTTCTACTGGGGGGCTCTTACGGGGCGGGCAACTACGGCATGTGCGGACGCGGATTTTCGCCGAATTTCCTTTTTGCCTGGCCGACGGCGGAACTGGCCACCATGTCTGCCGATATCGCCACAAACGTGATGTTGGAGCTGCGCCGCCAGAAGGGCGATGCCCCGGAAGAGATGGAGGCCGATCTGGCCAAAATCGAGGCGCAGGTGCGCGCCCAATATGGCGAACAGTCCGACCCCTATTACGCGACCTCGCGGCTCTGGGATGACGGGCTGATCGAGCCTGGGCAGACCCGTGATATTCTGGGCCTGTGCCTGGCCATTGTCTCTTCGGTGCCCGAGGCAGGGCGCCACACGCCAGTATTCAGAATGTGAGGCTTCAAGTTGACCAATACCTACAAAACAATCCTTGTCGAAACCGATGCGCGCGGCGTTGCCACGGTGACGCTTAACCGCCCCGAAAAACACAACGCGCTGAACGGCGATCTTATTGCCGAGCTCTATGATGCCGCCGAAAATCTCGCCGCGGATGAAGGCGTGCGTATCGTGGTCTTGACCGGCGCGGGAAAAAGCTTCTGTGCGGGCGGCGATTTCAACTGGTTCGCCTCGAACGTCGAGAAAACCCGCGCTGAGCGGGTCGAACAAAGCGCCACGCTGGCGCATCTGTTGCGCCGCCTTGATACCCTGCCCAAACCGCTGATCGGCCGGATCAACGGGCCAGCCTATGGCGGCGGGGTCGGCATGATTTCGGTCTGCGACTATACCATCGGTGCCGAAGGCGCGCGCTTTGGCTTGACCGAAGTGAAACTTGGGCTGCTGCCCGCGAATATATCGCCCTACGTCGTGGCGCGCATCGGCAAGGTGCATTCGCGCGAAACCATGCTGTCGGGCGCCCTGTTCGACACGACGCGCGCCGAACGGATCGGTCTGCTGACCGAAGTTGCCGCTCCGGACGACCTGAACGTCGCAGTGGACCGAGTGGTGCACGATCACCTTCAGGCCGCACCAGGGGCCGTTGCCGACACCAAGGCTCTCGTCGCCTATGTCGGCTCCCACGACCTTGAAACCAATATGATCTACACCGCCGACCGACTGGCCGATGCCTGGGAAACCGAAGAAGGTATCGAAGGTATCAACAGCTTCCTCAACAAGGGCATTCCGTCATGGCGAGTCAAATGAGTTTCACCCGAGTCCTGATCGCCAACCGCGGCGAGATCGCCCGCCGCATCCAGCGCGGGTGCCGTAAACTGGGTCTGGAAAGCGTGGCGGTGTTTTCGGACGCAGACCGCGACGCGCCCTTCGTGGCCGAGGCCGATCACGCCCTCTGCATCGGCGGGGCCGCGCCCTCGGAAAGCTATTTGAACGTCGAGGCCATTCTGGACGCCGCCCACGCGACCGGGGCGGGGGCGGTGCATCCGGGTTATGGCTTTCTGTCGGAAAACGCCGATTTCGCCGCTGCCGTAAAGGCGGCGGGGCTTGTATTCATCGGGCCGGAATCTGACGCGATTGCCATGATGGGGTCGAAAATCGAGGCCAAGGCAGCCGCCGAAGCCGCAGGCGTGCCCGTCTTGCCCGGCTATCGCGGCGAAGATCAGTCTGACGCGCGATTGCTCGAAGAAGCGAAAGCGCTCGGCACGCCGTTTCTGGTCAAGGCCAGCGCAGGCGGCGGCGGGCGCGGGATGCGGCTTGTCCGCGAGTTGAGCGACGCACCCGAAGCGATTGCATCTGCCCGGGCAGAAGCGCAGGGCGCCTTCGGCGATCCGGCGGTATTCCTCGAACGCTACGCGCCCCGTGCCCGCCACGTCGAAGTGCAGGTTCTGGGCGACACCCACGGCACCGTGCTGCATCTGGGCGACCGTGATTGCTCTCTCCAGCGCAACCACCAAAAGCTGATCGAAGAGGCCCCCGCCGCCGATTTGCCCGAGGCTGTGCGCGACGACATACGCGCGGCGGCGGTGCGGTTGGCGCAGGCGATCGGTTATCGGTCCGCCGGGACGGTGGAATACCTCTATGACCCCGAGCGCGGCGAATACTACTTTCTTGAGATGAACACCCGGTTGCAGGTGGAACACCCCGTGACCGAGGCAATCACCGGCATCGACCTGGTCGAATGGCAGTTGCGCATCGCGCGCGGCGAGCCGTTGGCGCTGACGCAAAGCGATGTGCAGTTTGACGGGCACGCCATTGAAATCCGCATCGCCGCCGAGAACCCAGCCGAGAATTTCCGCCCCGAGACGGGCCAGATCACTCTTTGGGATCCGCCCGCGAGTGTGCGGCTGGACACCGGGGTAGAGTCCGGTTCGGTCGTCGGCCACCATTATGATTCAATGATTGCCAAGCTGATCGTCCACGCGCCGGACCGGATCGGGGCGATCCGTCGGGCGGTCACCGCGATAGATGCCTTTGCCGTCGGCGGTGTCGGCCTGAACCTGGCCTATCAGCGCGCGCTGCTGGAACACCCGGATTTTCAGATGTTCCGGCACCATACCTCGGGCCTGCCCGAGATGTTCCCGGGTGGCTGGACGCACCCGTCCGCCGATCCCCAGGACTTGTCCCTTGCTGCAATCGCGCTGCATCTGCATCTCGCCCCGGCAAGTGCGTCGCCTTGGGAAAGCCTGGGATCATGGCGGCTCACGGCTCCTGCCGGACGGCTCGGTGCGGCCTCCTATTGGGACACAACCAACGAAGCGCCGATCCGCGTGACCGGGTCCGGGCCGGGGCCCGGGACGGTGCTTGCCGCCGTACAGCCGGACGGCCAGACAATAACGGCCGAAAATGTCGCCCTGACAGGGAACCGTCTGAGCGGACGCATCGACGGCGTTCCGTTTTCGCGCATCGTCCATGTCGTGCGCGCGCCGGGTCACTGGCGGGTGCACCTGCAAACCCCTGCCGGAATGACCGCGACAGACCTGCGTACGCTTGAAGATCAGCATCTGCATCGTGCCGCCACCGGCGGATCTGGCGGCGCTGACATGTTGTCGGCGCCCATGCCCGGCGCCGTTGCCGAGGTACGTGTCGCGCTCGGCGACCGCGTCGAAGCCGGTGACACGCTGGTGGTGCTGGAGGCCATGAAGCTCTTGCAAAGCCTGCCCGCGCCGGTCGCGGGCGTGGTGACAGAAATCTATTGTGCACCAGGCGATACGGTCGCCGGGCACGCCCCACTTATCAAACTCGACCCGGAGGAAAACACATGACCAGACAAGACACCATCACCGCGGCCACCGGCCCGTTCAACGAAGACCTCAACATGATCCGCGACCAGCTGCGCCGGTTCATTGAAACCGAAGTAACAGCCAAGGCGGAGCCCTGGGAAGAGGAGGGCATGGTGCCCCGCAACGTGCTGCGCCGAATGGGCGATCTGGGCGTGCTGGGCATGCGCTATGACGAACAATATGGCGGTGCGGGGCTGGACGTGATGTCCAGCGTGGTACTGGCCGAAGAGGTGGGGCGGTCTACCTTCGGCGGGTTCTCGGCCACGGTACTGGTCCATACCGATATGGCCTCGCCGCATCTGGAAAATGCCGGCACGCCGGAACAGAAGGCGCGCTGGATGCCATCGATCATATCGGGCGAAAAGATCACCGCCGTGGCCGTGACTGAACCGGGCGCAGGATCGGACGTGGCTGGCATGCGTACCCGCGCGGTGCAGGACGGGTCGGACTGGGTGCTGAACGGCACCAAGATGTTCATCACCAACGGCGTGCATGGCGACCTCTACTTTGTCGGTGCCAAGACCGATCCCGATGCAAAGGGTTCCCGCGGGATCACCATGTTCGCGATCGAAAAGGGTACGCCGGGCTTTTCGGTCGGTCGGGCGCTGAACAAGACCGGCTGGCTCTGCTCGGACACGGCCGAACTGATCTTTGAGGATGTCCGCATCCCGGCCGAGGATGTGCTGGGCGAGGTTAACAAAGGCTTTTATTCGGTGATGAAAAACTTCCAGAACGAACGCATCGTCCTGGGCGCAATGGCCTGTGCCGAAGCGCAATCCGCGCTGGACATGACAGTGGAATACGTCAAGCAGCGCAAGGCCTTTGGCGGTGTTCTATGGGACAAGCAGGTGGTGCGCCAGCGGCTGGCAGACTGCCAGACGAGGATCGCGGCGGGACGGCAGCTGGTCTATCATGCCGCAGGTCTGGACGCGGCGGGCCACGATTGCGTGCAAGAGGTCTCGATGGTCAAGGCCTATTGCGGCGAACTGGTAAACAGCGTGCTCTACGACTGCGTCCAGTTTCACGGCGGCATGGGCTATATGCGCGAAACCCCGGTTGAACGCATGTCGCGCGACGCCCGTGTTCAGGCCATCGGCGGCGGTGCGAGCGAGGTCATGCTGGAAGAAGTCGCCAAGCGCATGTGAGCTTCCCTATCCAGCAAATCAACGATCTACAGAAACAAGGACGAAACAGATGAATTTGGAAGCCACTCAACGCCAACCGGTCGCAAGACTGACCCGAGAGATCTCAATAATACTCATCGGCACAATACTTCTGACACTATCCGCCAAAATCGCGGTGCCGTTCTACCCGGTACCGATGTCAACACAAACCCTGGTGGTCTTGGGTCTCGGCCTTTTCCTGGGGCCGGTGCGCAGTAGTCTAGTTGTCGCTGCGTACCTTCTGGAAGGTCTGTTTGGCCTGCCGGTTTTCGCTGGCACGCCTCCCGCACCGGCGGGTCTGGCCTATTTTGCGGGTCCCACTGGCGGATTCTTGATTGGGTTTGCGCTCGCGGCGGCGGCTGCAGGATGGATGGTTCAAAAGCTGGCAGGGCTTCCGCCTTCAATCAGAGCATCTGTAGCGGTCCTTTCCGGTTCGATACTTATGTATTGCGCAGGGCTATTCTGGTTGGGTAGCTTTGTCGGCTATGGCGAAAAATTGCTGAACGCCGGGCTTTACCCGTTCCTGCTTGGAGACCTGACGAAGGCAGCAATTGCTGTAGTGCTGTACACAGGTTTCCATAATCGGGGTCACGCTTGACTGCTGGGCTTTGTTGCCTTGTTCCAGCGCCGGTTCTGACCGGCGCTGGACGCCAGCCCGAGGCTTCCAAAGCTATGCAAAAGCAAAAGGCGGCTTTGCAAGTCCCAGACTTTTCACTGTCAGAAAGTGGTCGTATTCAATGACAAAACGCAGCATGTTTCACACAGAGCCGGAACCGTGTCGCGCGCGTGCAGAACAGGTGGCCGAGGGAATCCTGAGGATCGTTGCGAGCAATCCCGGGAAGATGACCTATCACGGGACGAACAGCTACATCATTGATACACCTGACGGTCGGTTCATTCTCGATCCGGGTCCAGCAGAAGACAGTGCACATTTCGAAGCAATTGTCGAGAATCTGGGAGGCAACCCGGCCGGAATTCTAGTGTCACACCACCATTCCGATCATTTCGGTGCCGTGCCGGGATTGCGCGAACGGACAGGTCTGCCCGTTTATGTTTCGCGTGCCTTTCCAGACGATGCATTTCAACCCGACGGGTTTTTGGAAGACGGGCAAAGGATTGCCGGTCTTACTGTCCTTCACACACCCGGTCACGCGAGCGATCACCTCTGCTTTGCGAAGCTGGATGGAGTGTTATTCACGGGCGACCACGTGATGAGTTGGAACAGTTCGATCGTCAGCCCCCCTGACGGCAACATGCGTGATTACTGCGACCAGCTTCAACGGCTTATTGATCGCGACGATAGGATCTGCCTGCCGGGTCACGGGCCCGTACTCCAGGATCCGCGCCCTTACATCGAACGGTTACTTGCCAACCGGATGCGCCGCGAGACCCAGATCCTCAAGCATCTCCTAAATACTTCCGATACAGTCCAGAATATCGCCGCTTCAGTCTACAAGAAATCTGACCCGCATATTGCAATGGCCGCCGAAAGGAATGTTGTGGCTCATTTACAGAAACTTCTTTCTGAATCGCGAGTGGCTCAGGAAGAGGGGATCTGGAGGGTAAATTAACATAAACTTCATTATTGGTTGATATACCATGTGTTGCGATAGTATATTTATGTTGATATGGTGAGTCCGACCGAGGAATCCCTATCATGCGCCTGCATTTAAAGAGACACGTTGAGTTCGTAGCCGCGATCATGGCATTGGCCACCACTTTACTGCCAGGCCACGCCAAAGCGCAATCCTATCCAATTGACTGCGCGATTTTGCTATGCCTATCCGGCGGGTGGCCAACATCCCTTCCCTGCGCGCGGGCCAGAGCAGAGTTCATTCGCCGGATCACTCCATGGCCGGTTGAACCCCCACTGCAGATCTGGCGCTGCCCGATGGGCGCGTCGCTTGATCACTTTGGCGGTAACACAGGGCCACTGATTTTCGACATACGGTATATCCTTGATCGAGAACAGCGACTTCAGTCGACACCGAGAAAAATGCCTGAAGGTAATCTGCAACCCTCGCCCCTAACACGCCGATCGGGACTGCCTCAGATTTCGGTTTTTGATGTCGCGGCGAAGCTCCATCCGGTTCGAGACCAGGCGGATATCGATATCAGCGGACGCGACTTCGATTTCGTGAGGTCTATCCGCGTTTTCCACGTGCCGTACGCATCGCAGTATCAGGCGGGAAGCGAGGGCAATTGTGAACGTGCAGCACAAGTCCTTTTCGGCTCTTACGGAACTCAAGGTGAGTTCTCTTGGCAAGGCTCATCCACAGATGAATTGCCTGAAGCGCATCAAGGTCTTGAGAAATGGGGACAAGACTGCCAGCGTATCGATCATCGCTCGGTGTTTGTCGACTGGCGGGACTTTGATGGGAACTACGGGTTCGAGCAAGTCAATTATTGATCTTGGCGGACACAGGTTTGTTCTGGCTAACTCACTTTTTCCGCCCGGATGCCTTTCCTGGCTTCCCTCTCGAACGAATAGATTCCCGTTGAAACGATAAGGCCGATACCAAGCAACGCAATCGCGTCCACTCTTTCGCCAAACACGACGGCCCCAGCAAGCATTGCGAACAAAATGCGGCTGTATCGGAAGGGCGCGACCACGGAGGCTGCTCCGAGACGCATGCCACGAACGATGCAATAGTAGCCGATGGCTCCAAAAACCACGCCGCCAAGGGTCGAGATCAGATAGGTACCAGAAACCGGCACTAATACTTCCTCTGTCGAAAAGTGCCAAAGCAATCCAGTCGGCATCAGGACTGCAAAGCCCTGAAACGATATGAGCGTCGACGGTAGGGCTTCATGGATTCTACGCGTTACCAAATCCCTACCGGCGACCAGAAACATCGACAAGACAGCCCAAAGCGAGTTCGGATCGAACTCCGCGAAACCGGGACGTATTATCAGCATGACTCCAAACAACCCAAGCAGCACCGCAAGCCATCTCCGCCACCCCACTTTCTCACGAAGAAAAATAGCGGCCCCGAGCATAATCACGAGTGGAGCAGCCTGATAGACTGCTGCAACAAGGGTCAGATCGACTCTCGAAAGGGCAAGATAGAACGTGAGCGCGGCACCTGCCTCGCAGAGCATTCGCGCTATCGGAATCTTACCCCATGCGTCTGGATTATCAAACCGCAGTCCCCTCACCCACATGATCGCCGCGAACAGTGAGGCGGTTCCAAGCCCGAACATGCAAAGCAATTGGCCAACTGGCAGATGGACCAACAACAATTTGATGAACATGTCCTCGAACGTGAACGCCGCCATAGAAAGTATGACGAAACCAATGCCTAGCTTGTTGCTCATGAGTTACGCCGCCCTAACATTCGCGCCGCCGGACTGGGATGCATGGTAACGCCCCTCCCAGACCAGCAAATGCCTGCAACGGCGACAAACAGTGACGGGAATAGCAAAAGGGTGAATCCTACATACCGACCGAGCAGAATGAAGTTCACGCATAGGAGGCACAGGAGGCAGAGCTGCTTCAACAGCTTGTTATCAACAAACCGCCTCCTAGTACTGCCATCGTTCTCTATCCAATTCTCGGCTCCAATGTTCTGGTTGTGAAACGCCTGCAATCCAGTCCGCACTTTGGTCGTGCAAACACCAAACAAGGCCAAGTGCATAAGAAGAAGCATTGAACTGGTCAAAGACGAAACTGAGGACAGGTCGAGAAACGCCCAAGATTGGGCACGGTAGCCCAATCCTGCGAGGAAATCGCCTGCCAACCAGCCCAAACTCGTGGCACCGTCCGATTTCAAATAAATGGCATTCAGCCGGATAACCATCGCAGCCAAGATTCCGATGATCGTGCAGCGGAAGACCACCATCTGGAGCTTGTCACCTGCGCCTTTCACTAAACCCAGGTCCAACTCTGCTTCAGGTGATGTGGCCTTCCTGCAGAAGTCGTGGCTGGCGGCGAACAGAAGGAGCAACCCAGTAAAGTAAAACCAGTAGATAAGGCCGGAATAGAAGAACGCAAAAAAGGAAACGCACAACGCCTCCCAAGCCGAGACAACGTCAGGCCGAAGTCGACTGACAAGGATCCAATCTACAAGGCCCGGCGCGCCTTTTTGTGTGAGACCCATTAGATAGACGCCGCCCCACTGTACTACAAAGATCAAAATGAACGCCACAAATGCAGCGACCCAGAATGGCAAGCGCATGCTGGAAAGCAATTCGCCCCAAGTGCTCTGTTGATCGGAGAACTCAGCCACCGCCCAAATCTGCCGCTTCCAGAAAGAGACGAAGTTCGCAATGAACAAGAACACTGCAGGGTAAAGAAAAAGGCACTCGATCGGCCAACTAAGCGACCAGAAAAATCCGACCTGCTTTTCCAATCCTGTTCGGGCGAAATACGTGATGTCGTGGTTCTCCGCGACAAACGACATCAAGCACAAAAGGAAGAAGCCAGCCCAGACAACCATCGCGATGCCCATGCCGTCTGAGCTTGTAAAGACTCTTTCGGAACACTCGGCCAAGTTGCCGCGTTTTGGGTGCGCGCGCCCTTTTCTGTCGGACGATGAACCGGCAACGGTGGTCTTTTGAAAGGTCTCCGGTTTTCCGCCATTCTTGCGGCGCGTTCTGCGCCTCGACGCAAGTCGCTTGTTTGCTGCTCTGAGCTCGGTTCTCCAGGCTGCTATTGCGTCTGGATCGCCGCTGCCAAACACACGTGCCAGGCAAACGATGTTCTCGGAACTGATCCCTTTGTCATTGTCCTGAAACCAATTTTGCACGGTCCGTAGATCCACCTCTCGACCCTTCGGGTCAGTCTGTGCGAGCGCTTCCACGAGCAGGCTGGGCGTCCACTCGGCAGTCTTATCAGCGGACTTTAGCGAAGACAGGCCAGCACCGACGGAGATCGCTTCCTGAAACAGCTCCTTAAAATCAAGGTCGCCGCTCACCGGTCTTGCCACGTGGTTTTCGTCGATGTGCACCATCTTCAGACTTTCGCTTTTCCTTTCGCGAAACAGCTTTCGGGCGACAGGCAACTAGGACATTTTGTTTTCCCATTTTTCAGGAGCTTACGTCGTGTGATTTCACCTTGATCGTCGCTTTCGTGCACTGCATCAGAGCAGCAGCTAATTTCCCTCATAGCGGGAATGTTGAATTTCAGCAAGGCCGATGGACTGGGAGAAATGAATGGGAACCTTTGACAATGTTCCACTTGAAGCTAAAGCCGTTGGCCGACTAGTCTGCACAGCGACCGGAAGAACCGTCGGAGTTGAATACCTTTGGGAAACAGGCCAAACGTCGACTCTTTGGGTCGATGCGCCCTGTGAGAACGCTGTGCTCCAACCGATCGCCCCCAAGACAACAAGCGATGGCTGATCTCAGTCCTGTCGCAAACCTCTCAAGAACGCCCCGTACTCTTGGCTGACCTCCTGAGCCTCCTCGAAGGCTCGCGCTCGTTCCTTGTCCAAACATCGAAAGTGCTGTTGGATGTCCTGGATGTAATCCTCGAAATCCCGCCGGATCAGATCTGCATATTCAACTGCCAAGGCCGGATCGGAAGGCACAAAGGGCCGCTGCGGCGCAAAGCAATCAGCTGCCGAAAGCGCGCCGTTGAAGACTGAACCCAAAAGTATAGCCTGGGGGATCACGTGCAGTGTCTTCAATTTCTTCAACGAACCCTCTACCCTCGTTCTTATCGCATGATTTGCGACCGTGTTGGTGAAGCGAAACCGCCAGCATGTATTAGTAAAGTATATCTTGCGTTGCAATGATATACTATCGTATAGTAGCGCTGTCCATGGTGGGCAGGGCGATCATACGGCTCAAGCTAGGGAAGTGTGACCGCGATCATGAACTGGGAAGTAGAAGCACCAAATGTGGTCACAGAAGCCAGATTCCGCGATCTCGTGGAGAGCGGCTACAGCGCCGAAATCTTGTGCCAGGAAGCCGCGCACAAGAAAGGCCCCAGCTATTATGGGATCTGGATCATGCGGGCCGTCTCTGACGATGGCGTTGAAAAGCTGTTGGTCACGGCCCGCACCCGGACGACTTACAACGACATCAAGATCCGCGAGTTCAAAACCATCACAGGCGTGGTGTCTTTCCTCATCGGGATCGGCTTCTCCCACGCCGATGTCCCGCTCGAAGAAGGCCAGCGGACAACGCACAAGCTGGCTGCAACCGACAAGGGCGGCAGCAAGTAGCTTTATTCTTTTCTGTTTTCTCGCGGGTTCCGCCAATGCACAAATGGTGCTGGTCATGGAGAGCGACGGCTCCCTGACGCCTTCCCAATCCCAAAATAGCTTCGCGCGCAATTACAATGACGGTATCGGTCAGGGGTCAGCAGCCGATGAACTTGCGATCCTCGGTGAGACTGACCTTGGGCCAGACGAAATCCAGATGGCAGCCCTCTCGCGGCCCGCTCCCCTGCCCCGCGCCGATGTTCTTACAGCCATTGAGGCCACCGCGCTTCGCTACGCCGGGCATCCCGGGCTTCGGCGCACGGATCTCTCGGTTCGCGATTGGCTGACTCTCTACCGCGCAAATATCGAGGTCGAGAGCGCCTACCGGCAGGATGCGGTCTCGAGTGCAGGCGCCATCGGTCTGGGGCAGTTGATGCCAGCAACGGCGCGCGATCTCGGTGTTGACCCACGTGATCCGCGTCAAAACCTCGACGGCTCCGCACGCTACCTTGCGATGATGCTGGAGACGTTCGGCGATCCGCGTCTCGCGCTGGCTGCCTACAACGCGGGCCCGGGTGCAGTGCGCGAGCATGGCGACATTCCCCCCTACCGAGAAACCCAGAACCACGTGGCCCGCGTCATGGCTGTCGTGGCCCGATTGGAAGGATCAAATTCATGATGTCCCAACCTTTTTGGAAATCATTCCTCAAAACACTTATCGGCAATGTCATGAGAGCGCGCAGCGCGGCAGTGCATTGGCGATACCGCATTTTCCAAACAAGTTGGATTTCAAACCTCTTTGTCGCCTCGCTGGCGCTATTCCTGTTCATTGCCGAACCTGCCCTTGCGCAAAGCATCGATCTCTCCCCGATCCAAAGCTTGTTGCAGGGCATTGTCGATGCGCTGACCGGACCCCTTGGTGTGGTCATCGCCACACTCGCGGTCCTCGGCGTTTTCTTGAGCTGGTTCTTTAACATCATCGACCTGCGCCAAGCGCTTTGGGTCCTCGTCGGCATCGCCGGTGTCGCGGCCGCCCCCACCATCGTTGCCGCGGTCTTTGCCGGTGGCTGAGCGCGCGCCTCTCTTCCTCGGCCTCGTGCGCCCGCCGAAGCTTCTGGGCCTGCCCATCATGTACGCGATGGTCTGGCTCTTCGGCTCGGTGCTTCTCTTCGTCTGGGTCCAACACATCGCGGTGCTGTGCGTGGCCGCCCTGCTCTACCCCCTGCTTTGGAAGGCCGCCGATTGGGACCCGCGTTTCATCGACGTGATGGTGACCGCATTGCAGGAGACGCCGCCCACGCGGAACCGGAACATCCACGGCGGGGATAGCTATGCGCCCTAATGAAGCTCTGGACGACACGCTCGATCCCCGCACCCTGACGCCAGACTGGTATGCGCGCGAAACCCGCCTTGCGCATATGCTGCCCTACGTCAGCCTGGTCGATGACCGGACCGTGCGGACGCGGGTGAACGAGCTTTTCCAGTGCATCCGCCTCGACGGGGTCAACAGCTACACGACCGATGACGCCTATCTCGACAAGGTGACGGCACTTTTTGCCCGCATCATCGCGCAGCTCGGGCCGGAATTCAGCTATTACGTCCACAAGGTCTCCAAGGCCATCAAACCTGATCTCGACCCCATCCGTGAGGACAGCTTCGCGGGCGAGGTGGACCGGAGCTGGCGCGCGAAACTCGAGACCAGCGGGCTACGCGACAAAACACTGACACTCACCGTCATTCACCGCCCGCCTCCGAAAAGCCTCCTGCCGTTCCTCAGCCGCAGCGCGCCGGACCGACTGAAGGAGGAGACCCGCAAACGCCTGCAGCGCCTCGGTGAGGCCGTGAACGTCTTTCTCTCCGGCCTCACCGAGCTCAAGCCGCGCCTGCTGTCAGCCGGATCGGGAGAGTTGGTGGGATTTTTGGGCGCGCTGAACACGGGCACCGAGCTGCCGCTCTACCCGGCCAACACCTACGGCTTTTTGTCCTTCAACGTCGCCAATACCCGCGTGACGTTTCAGGGGGACCATTTCGAGCTTTCCGAAGGCGTCGTGAGCCATCGCTACGGCAAGAGTTTCACCATCGGGGAATATTCCGAAGGCACCTCCTGCACCATGTTCGACATGCTGAACCTGCCGGTCGACATGATCGTCACGCATTCCTTCACGCCGATCAATTCAAACCTCATGGCGGGCCGCATCAAACGGCAAAAGCGCCAGATGCAGGCCAGCCAGGACGCGGCCCTCTCGCTCCTAGAAGCCCTCGATATCGCCGCCGATGATCTCGAGGCCAAGCGCCAAAGCTTCGGCGAGCACCACATGGTCGTGACGCTCTTCTGCGACACGCTCGAAGAGCTGCAGACGCTCAGCGCCGAGATCGTTAACGCCGCCGCGACCGAAGGCGTGAAGATGATCGGTGAGCGGGTCGCCGCAAAGGCCCATTACCTCAGCCAGCACCCCGGCAACCAGCCAAAGCGCGTCCGCGCCAGCGCCGTCACCAACCGCAACTTCGCGGATTTTGCGGCCTTCCACCGGACACAGCTCGGCAAACCTGCAGCACTTACCCCCTGGGGTCGGGTCGTCACATATTTGCCCACGCCCGAGCAGAGCGCCTACCGGTTTTCCTATCACGAGCAAGGTTCGCCCGACAAAGAACCGACCAGCGGGCATACCCTGATCATGGGACGGCCCGGGTCGGGTAAATCGGTGTTGTCGGCCTTCCTGATGACCCAGGCCCGTCGCGCAGGGGCGCGGATCTTCGTCTTCGATTACCGTCTCGGCATGGAGATGGCGGTCCACGCCAATGGCGGGCGCTACGCGTCCCTGAACGCCGGTCAGCCCACGGGTCTCAACCCGCTCTGGACAGAGACCGATGCGCGCGGCACCGCCTGGCTCTCGGATTGGCTCACAACCCTGCTCTACCGCGCCGACAAGCCCCTGACCCCGGCGCAGACCAACCGCATCCAGGAGGTCGTGCGCCAGAATGCCCAGGCCACCAATCCGGCCCTGCGGAACTGGCGGGATTTCGCGTCGCTTTTTGTGTCCACCGATGATGGCGGCGATCTGCACCAGCGCCTGCTCGAGTGGACCGAAGACGGCCGCTATGGCTGGATCTTCGGGCAGAGCCTTGAGGACACTTTTTCACTCAAAGGCGATGTCGTGGGCTTCGATTTGACCGGTATTCTCGACAGCGAGGCCGACAAGGAACGGATGGCGGTCCTTTCCTATCTCTTCCGCCGGGTCGAGCGCGAGATCGAGGACCGCCGCCCCACCATCATCGTGATCGACGAGGCTTGGAAGGCGCTCGACAACGCATATTTCGCCGAGCGGCTGTCGAACTGGCTGGTGACTGCGCGCAAGCAGAACACGGTTGCCGTGATGATGACGCAATACGCAAGCCAGCTAGAGCGCACCCGGACCGGCAAGACCATCGTCGAAGCCGTTCCGACGCAGATCCTGCTGCCCAATATCCGCGCGCAGCCTGCGGATTACGCCATGCTGAACCTCACGGAGAAGGAGCTCGACGTCCTTCTCAACACGGGCAGCAGCAGCCGCTTGGCGCTGATCCGCGACGATCAGGGCTCGATCGTGGTCGATGCCGATCTCAGTGCCCTTGGACCCAACCTCACCATCCTCGGCGGCATGGAAAAGGGCGAAGCGCTCGTCGGCCCCGATTACCGCGACCGCCCAGACTTCTGGAGGCTTTCATGATCCGTATTCTTATCGCTTTGGCTGCGCTCGGCGCGCTGGCCTCCTGCACCCAGTATCGGGAGCCGCAGGCCAATTGCTTCACGTTCCTTGCGTCCACAGCACCCGTCGCGCCTGATTGTGACTTCACGCCCCTTGGCACCCCGGAGGGCGACGTTGAAGTCTAGCCTGCCTCATATCCTCGCGTTTTGCCTGCTGCCCGGTCTCAGCTTCGCCCAAGGCGTGCCGACCAATGACAGTGGGCTGACCGTGCGTGATATCGTCGAGACCGGCGATCGCGAGGCAGACTTGGCCGTTCAGGCGGACAAGCTTGCCGTGCACGAACTCATCGCCGAGATCGAACGGGAGCAGCTGGAAACCCTGCAACGCATCCTCGATGCCCAGACCAGCTTCGGCGGTCAGGGCCTGCCCGCCATGGTCTCGGGGCTGGAAAGCGGCAGCGGCGATTCCGACCGGTCAGTCGAGGCGGTCTATGGCAATTCCGACATCGACCCCAATCCCGGCGGTGCGCAGATGTTCGGCGACGCCGCCGAGAACATCGAGCAGCTCATCATCCGCGTCGCCCAGGAAACCAGCGGCTTTGCGGGTGTTGGCCGCGCAGGTCTCTCCCCCGTCCAGTGGCGAGCGCTTCTACAGGCGCTGATCTGGCAGGAAAGCCGGTTTACGATCGGTGCACGGTCTCCCGTCGGCGCTTATGGTCTCACCCAGATCATGCCCGGCACGGCCAGCGATCTCGGCATCAACCCGGAATACTATGACAGCCCCTACCTGCAGGTGCATGGCGGCGCGCGCTATCTCGCGACCCAGCTCAACACATTCGATGGCAACATCATCAACGCCCTCGCGGCCTATAACGCCGGACCCGGCCGGGTTTTCGAGTATGGCGGCGTGCCACCCTTCCGCGAGACCCAGCATTACGTGTCGGTCATCCCTGAACGCTACAATCTCTATCTGAGCCGTATCGGCGGGATCGACGCACTTGGCACGATCGATCCGGCGCTTCTCGCCAATGCCAACCTCTCGCTCACGGGTCATGGGGCGGCCTTTTATGGCAGCAACTCACCAGCCGCGATCCGCCAAGCTGCCCTACGCATTTCCGACATCGTCACGCGGATCTCCGAGACCGAGGATGTGCAGGAGAGCGTCGCGCTCAACACCTATGCACGCGCCGAACTCGTGCGTCTCGTGGCTGCCCGCATCCGGCTTCAGGCGGCACGCACCCGCGTCCTCTCTGCCGAAGAGCTGGCCCAGGCCAGCGCCCGCATGGCCGAAGGCGCGTTCATGGATTTTACGATCAGGGAGATTGAATGATGGGACATCTGCTCTTGAGGACAGCTTTGGCCACGACACTTGGGGTTGGTCTGCATCTTGGCGCCCTATCCCCTGCCCTCGCGCAAGGCGTGCCCGTCGTCGATACCCAGAACATCGCGCAAAACATCCAGCAGCTGCGGCAGATGATCGAAGACGAGATCCTGCAAAACGAGCAGCTGACGCAGCTCCGCGAACAGCTTGCCACACTCACGGATCAACTCGCGGAGCTGCAAAGAACCTATGAAGCGCTCACCCGACTTGCCGAGCTTCCCGAAATCATCCGCACCGAGATGGAAGACGAGTTGAACGGTCTGCTCGACCAGGAGTTCGGGGACATCCTCGCCACGATTGAGGCGATCAAGACTGGGGATTTCTCCGGCCTGTCTGGTTCTGGCGCAGGCGAGATCGAAACCCAGATGGACCGGGTGCTGGCCGATCTCGGCTTCGATGAAGACACGCTCTCGGAAATGGCCACCAGCGGCAATCCCGGCGCCAACCGCGTGGCGACGCAGGCCACAACCGGCGCGCTCGTCTCAGCCGCCGCCCAGAACAGCTATGAAGATGCCGGCCAATCGCTCGAGCGGGTAGACCGCCTCGTCGGGCTCATCGACGACATGGAAGAACTCAAGCAAAGCGTCGATCTCAACACGCGCGTGACAGCTGAATTGGCCATCGCCCTCGTGGCGATGTGGCAGCTGGAAGCGATTCAAACGGTGGGCGATGGCACCGGCGGCGTGATCGATGCCGCCACCATCGCCGAGGAGCAGCGCTTCATGGATTTCACCTTGCCAGACCTCCAGGCAGACTGATCGTGGGGGCCTGACGGGTGGCGACTGAACAAGAAATCATCGAGGAAGAACTGGTCTATGGTGCCTTACGCCGCGAACGGCTCTGGCAACGCCTTGGTCTGACAGGTCTTGTCTTCGGCATCATCGGCTGTCTGAGTGCCGCGGCTGTCTCGATCCTCGATGTCGACCCGCCCCCGGTTGTTGTCCCCTATGATCCCGCCACTGGTTTTGCCCTGCCCGAGGCGTCCGTTGGGGCCACATCCGTCACCGCCAACCAGGCGATCATCGAGGCGGAGGTCTTCCGCTATGTGACCGACCGGGAAGTCTATAACCA
This sequence comes from uncultured Sulfitobacter sp., assembly GCF_964021855.1. NCBI lineage: Bacteria > Pseudomonadati > Pseudomonadota > Alphaproteobacteria > Rhodobacterales > Roseobacteraceae > Sulfitobacter > uncultured Sulfitobacter sp. The sequence continues at coordinate 23,341 of NZ_CAXHZD010000005.1, read as the reverse complement.
GCTCGACAACGATCTACGCATCCGCAGCGTTCTGCGCCGCTCGGACGGAGCTGCCGAGAGCGGGCTGCGCCAGATCTGGAACAGCGCAAATGAGACCTATCCGCCGACCGTCTATGGCCCCAATGCCCGGCTCGATGTGGAAATCCTCAGCATCAACCGGATCGGCACCAACCGCGCCACGGTGCGCCTGCGCAAGCGTCTGACCTCCATCAACGGCACCCAAACCGGGCTCTTCACCGCGACCCTTCTCTTCGAGTTCCGCCCCGAGACCCGCCGCTCCATCGACGAGGTCTGGACCAATCCGTTTGGGTTCACCGTGCTCGAATATTCCATCCGCTCCGACAGATTGGAGAATTAGTTTGATCAATAAGTTCTTTGTTGCTGCCATATTTGTTTTGCTGCCTGCCCTTGCCTTTGCCGAAGCGATCCCGCGCGGTGGTCCAAATGACAGCCGCGTGCGGCTGGCAACATATCAAGAAGGTCAGGTCTACCGCCTCAGCGTCTCGCTTACCCATGTCACCACGGTCGAATTCGGCGAGGGTGAAAGCATCCGCTCGATCATTGCGGGCGACACGGAGGGCTTTGAGATCGACGGTGTGCCTGGCGGGCAGGCCTTCGCGATCAAGCCCGTCGCGCGCGGTGTCCATACCAACGTGACCGTCTATACCAACCGTCGCAGCTACTATTTCAACGTCCAGGAGGCCCGCAGCCCGACCTTCTATGTGGTGCAGTTCCGCTATCCTGATGACGCTGCGCGCCCAACCCGGGCCATCGCCGCCCAAGCACCAAACTACAATTACGGTGCCAGCGCGCGGACCGAGTTCACGCCAACGCACATCTGGGATGACGGGACGTTCACGTATTTCGCCTTTCCAAGAAACGCACCTGTGCCAGCGATCTTCCGCTACGCGGGCGGCCGTGAACGCACGGTCAACACGCAAACCGCTGAGGACGGCGTGATCCGAGTCAGCGGCGTAAACCGCCAATGGGTCTTGCGACTTGGTGAAGAGGTGGTCTGCATCGAGGCGATCCCGCCCGCGGAGGCCGCCTCATGAGCGATACTGAGAACACCGAGCTGGAAAAACGCCTCGCCGCCCTTGAGAAAGGCAGTGCCCGCGCCCCCACGGCGGCGCAGCGCCGGTCGCCCCTTCTCGCGCTGATCGTGGTCCTCGTCATCGGCGCGGGTGGAGCCCTGCTTTATCTCCTCTCACAGCCCGACGAAGAGGAAGCCTTGCCGACGGCCACCCCGGACGTCTTCCAAAACGAGGGGGACGGCTTTGGCGCCATCGAGACCTTACCCCCTCCCGAACCCGAGGTTGTGTTCGTCGCACCCGATCCGGTCGAGCCCAACGCGGAGCTTCTGGCGCAGATCACCGCCCTGCAGGCCCAGATCGAGGAATTGCGCAACGCGCCCGAACCGGTGGTCGAAGAAGACACCGCTGCCGCCGAAGCCATCGATGCGCTGACAGCGCAGATAGCCGCCCTACAAGCCGCGTCGGAAACCGCGCAACAGCAGTTTCGCGATGAGCTCACAGCGCGTGATCGGGAATTGGAACAACTCCGCATGGACCTCGAACTCGCGCAGCTCGAAGCCAACCGCCCCCTCCCCGCACCCATCGGACCCACCGAGGACGAGTTGCGCGCGCGGGAAGAGGAACGGCTGCGCCGCGAGGAAGAAGCAAGACGGCTCGCGGAACTTGAACGCCGCGCCGCCGAGGAGCGGGCATTTGAAGAGCGCCGCATCACCTCGCCCACCATCGCCTTTGGCGGCACCTCGGGTGCCAATGAGACGGCACTGACCGAACGGACTTTTGGCGAAGTGACGGATTTTGTGTTGAACGGCGCGCTGCCCACTTCGGTGACGCAAGCCGAGGTCATCGCCAATCCCTCCAACACGATCATCCAGGGCACCATGATCCAGGCTGTCATGGAAACCGCCCTCGACAGCTCCCTGCCCGGCCAGACCCGGGCCGTTGTTTCCGAAGACGTGTTCAGTTTCGACGGTTCTCGGCTCTTGATCCCGCGTGGATCCCGCCTCATCGGGCGCTATCGTTCGGAAGTTGATATCGCGCAGCGCCGGGTCACCATCGCTTGGGACCGGATCATCCTGCCCGACAACCAGACTATCCAGATCAGTTCTTTTGGGGGCGATGAATTGGGTCGCTCCGGCGTCACCGGCTTTGTCGACACGCGCTTCGCCGAGCGCTTCGGCTCGGCCGCGCTGATTTCACTGATCTCCGCCGCGCCTAGTGCAGCCGCTGCAAATGTGCAGGACGAAACCACCGCAGACGTGCTCGAAGACGTGGGCGATGATCTGGCCGATGCCACGGACAGCGTAATTGGCGACTACCTCTCCATCGGACCCGTCATCTATGTCGACCAGGGGGGCCGCGTCACAGTGATGGTCGACCGCGATCTGGAGATATTCTGAACCCATGTCGCTGAGCTATCTCGAAACCTCGCTTGATCGGATCGGCGCCGCCGCCCGCGACGATGTCATCGAGATCTGCATCAATCCCGATGGCAGCTGCTGGGGAGAATTCCAGGGCGATCATTTCATGCGAAAGCTGGACCAGAAGCTGAACGCAACAGAAGTCAAAGACCTCGGCAACCAGATCGCCTCTTCCGCCAACACAACGATGAGCAAGGACCGCCCGATCGTCTCGGTCTCGATCACCTACAAGGGCCGTCCGATCCGCGCGCAGGTCATCACACCACCTGCTGTGCTGTCGGCCATGTCGATCAGCCTGCGGTTCTTCTCAAGCCTGCCGCTCGATGGGATTGCGCTCGATTTCCTCTATGGCAAGGAACGCAAGCTTGAAGAACTCCGTCTCGAAAAGACGCGGGAGCTGCGCGAGGTGGTGGCCGCACGCGCCATCGATGATGCACTGGCCTTCTGCGTCGACAACAAGCTCAACATGATTGTCTCCGGCGGTACCTCCACCGGCAAGACCGTCGCCGCGCGGAAGATCCTCGCCCACGTGCCTGCCGAGGAACGCATCGTCACCATCGAAGAAGCCGCCGAGCTTCTGCCGACCCAGCCGAATGCCGTGACCCTCATCGCCAATCGCGATGCGGAGTTCCAGACAGCCGATGTGCTTCTGACCGCGACACTGCGCATGCGACCCGACCGGATCATCCTCGGCGAGGTGCGCGGCAAAGAGGCCATGACCTTCCTCGAGGCAATCAATACCGGCCATGGCGGGTCCATGACCACGCTACACGCAGAAACGCCTCAACTTGCCGTGCAGAGGCTCGCCATCGCGGCGCTCAAGACCGAGATCCCGATGACCTACACCGACATGATCCAGTACATCGAGAATTCCATCGATGTGATCATCCAGGCCGGTCGCCACGACGGCAAACGCGGCATCACCGAATTCTATCTTCCCGGCGCTAATGAGACTGGAGCTTCCCAATGAAGACCTTTGAATACGATATCCTCAGCTTTCCCATGACCCGAAAGACCAGTCTTTCCGATATGCAGAACACCCTGAATGCGAAAGGCGCAGATGGCTGGGAGGTCGTGTCGATCAGCTCTTCGGAATTCGCGAATGTTGGGCACACGGTCTTCCTGAAGCGTGAGACCACACCCGCCGGAGCGACAGCATGAGGCAGGCGGGCTGTACCCTCGTAGTGACTGCGCTGGTTCTGGGCCTGACGTCGGCACCCGGCTTCGCTGAGCGCAATCTCGTGCCGACCCTCGAGCGCAGTTTCGACGTCTGTCCAGACCGGCCCGCTGAACCCGTGTGGATTCAGGAGATCCCCCTGCGCCAAGCCTATCAGCGCGTGCTGGTCCAGGACATCTACCGCGCCCAGAATCTCGAGCGCATCGTTGAGATCGGCAACTGCGACTGCGCGACCCGGTTCCCATCGTGGGATGCGGCAGAGGCGGTGTTTCGTGAGCTCTACGCCAGTGATGAACGCTGGGAAATGCTGGAAGCTTCGGACGCCTACAATCGGCGCGCTAACGCTGCCCGCCCTGCCGCCAAGGCCATCTGCGAAGCCGCGGGCAATTGGTAAGGCGGGGCCCCGATGAGCGTCGTCACCTACTTCGTTGAAACCTCCCAGGGCTATCTCGACACTGCGGCGGAAACTCAATTCGGGTCCGTCACCGCGACAGTCGGCACGCTTCTGGTGCTGGGAACAACGCTCGTGGTGATCCTCGTCTTCCTGAACATGATCTACCAGTACAAGGCGATGGACGGACGCACGGCATTCTGGCTCGCAGTCAAGATCGGTCTGATCGGGATATTCGCGACCAACTGGGTCCAGTTCAACGCGCTCTCCTCCGCCATCCTTGCCGGCATCGACAGCATTGCGGGTGCGCTTGTCGCCTCGGTCGGTGGCGGTACCCCAGGTCCCTCCGGTACTTTCGCCGAAGAGTTTGACAGACTGATCGCGGAGTTGGGGGACTACTTGAACGCCGCTGGTTCCGAGTTGAACTGGATGGCCGGCGCCATGCTCGATATTGTCGGGGTCCTATTACTCTCGATACTTGGCGGGCTCGCCGCCTTCATCCTCGTGGCCTCGCGCCTGATGATCGCGCTTTTGATCGGGATCGCACCGGTTATGATATTCCTGACCCTCTTCGAAGTGACCAAGGATTATTTCGCGCGCTGGCTGTCTGCGCTGGTTTCCTTTGCGCTCTATCCCATCGTCGTCGCAGGTGTGTTCGCAACGATCACCGGTGTTTCTTCCGCGCTCATTGGCGAACTTGGTGACCCGGAAGGCGCGTCAAATATCGGCGCGCTCATCCCCTTCTTCATGATGGTGCTCATGGCCAAGGGCTTCATCATTGCAACGCCCTTCATCGTCCGCGCGATCTCAGGCAACATCATGATGCCTGCCCTCTCCGGCGGCCTCGGCGGCGGATACAGTTTCACCCGCGCCGCAATGGGCAGCCAGCAGGCCTACAATCGCTACTTGATCGGCGGGGCAAGTGGCGCGGAGTATGCAGCTCTGAGGGCACGGCAGTTCTTTGGCGTGCAGCAGATGCCCGTGAGGCAAGGCATGGGGCAGACGGGTTCCCCAGGCGGCACAGGATCCGCAGACTCGGGATCAAAAATGCTGGCGCAGCTTGCGAGACTGGGACGGCTTGGGCGACGGTGACGGCCCATTGCCGACATTGGCCTACCGTCTGTAATGCCGCAGTGCAGCCCGTTGAACCTGCCGTTCGCTGCACCCGCAAAATCTCTGGTACGGTGAACTCACAGACTGCGGACTTAGCGACATTTTGCTGCGGCCGCGCCAGTGGCTGCTTCAAGCAAAGTTCCAAAGCATATTGGTCCTTGGGCACCCGTAGCCGACAATCATTTATCAGCCTATTGAAAATGGCATTTGGTCAAAGGTAAGTGGTTCCTAAGCGGTCGCATTGAGCGAGGATGGTTGGATGATTCCTCTGCTACAGCACGAAATGATACCGTTCAGAGCAACGCGGCTCTTCCAATTTCCGAAAATCTAAGGTCTGGTGCTCAGATGGAAAGACGTTTGGTCACTATCGTCGCAGCAGACTTGGTTGGGTACTCTCGGCTAATTTCTGACGATGAAGAAGGAACGCTAGAACGGTTCAAATACGTTCGTGAGACCATAATCGAGCCTGAACTCAAGTCAGCTGGCGCGCGCGTGATTAAGACAATGGGTGATGGTTTGTTGGTGGAGTTTTCTTCGCCCGTCGATGCCGTCAGAACGTCGCTGGCCATTCAAAGCGCCATGGTTGCTCAGGAGGCCGATCAACCCGAAACACGAAAGCTGCAGTTCCGGATCGGTATCAACCTTGGCGATGTGATCATCGATAGGGATGATGTATTGGGCGACGGTGTAAATATCGCCGCACGGCTTGAAAGCCTTGCCCCTCCCGGCGGCATCTGCATTTCACGCACGGTCCATGATCAACTTCGGGGCAAGATGTCACAGCCCATGACCGCAATGGGCCCGCAAAACGTCAAGAACATACCCGAGCCTATCCATGTTTGGCGTGTTGAAATCGAAGGCGTTTCAGCTGCTGAAGCACCCGCCACAAAGAGGACCGAACGGCCCTCAATTGTCATCTTACCGTTCGACAACATGTCCTCCGATCCAGAGCAGGAATTTTTGGCCGATGGCATTGTCGAAGATGTAACGACCGAGCTTTCGAGATTTCGAACGCTTACAGTCATCGCCCGAAATTCTGCGTTTTCATTTAAGGGGACACCAAAAGACGTACGTGAAATCGCGAGAGAACTAGACGTTAAGTATGTCGTCGAAGGGTCCGTTCGGCGTGCAGGTGATCGACTGCGTGTTACAGCTCAGCTTATTGAAGCGGAAACAGGCGGCCATCTATGGGCAGAACGCTGGGACCGAACAATGGCCGATTTGTTCGATGTTCAGGACGAATTGACCAGCGCAATTGTGACCGGCGTCGAACCGGAACTTGGCGCACACGAGCGTACCCTGTCGCGCAAGAAACCAACCGAGAACCTGACCGCGTGGGAGTTGGCGCAAAGAGGGTATTCAAAGTTTTTCGAATACACGCAGGAAAGCAACGACGCGGCACTTGACCTGTACCAAAAGGCGATGCGGATTGATCCGCAATTCGCCTTCGTACATGCGCTGGCGGCTCGGGTGCATTATGCAAGGCTTGCGCTTGGCTGGACCAAGGATTTTGATCAGGACCGCCAAGATGGCTTGAAATTGGCCAATCGGGCAGTCGAACTGGACCCGAAATCGGACTATGGCCACGTCATGCGTGCGGGTCTCTTGTTTCTTTCCGGGCGACATCAGGACGCCAGAGAAGCGCTTCATATATCAGAAAAATTGAACCCCAACTCGATCGTGCTCTATTTGATCCATGGAATAGCTGAGTTTCTGGCGGAAGAACCCAATCCAGATGCTATGGAAGCATTTGCGAACAAGGCATTGCGCCTCAGCCCAAGCGATCCGCAGGCATACACATTCTACAACCTGATCGGGACGGCCCACCTGGTGCGAAATTCCTTCAAGTATAACGAAGCCGCTACAAATGCGTATGAAATGGCGTGTCGATATTCCAACGTTAGCGAAGTCGTCCTTATGAATGCAGTCTATGCCTGTGTTCAAGTTGATAGGCTTGATGACGCGAAGCACTATCTGGAGACCGCATTGAACAAAGCACCGTATTTGACGGCCCCTTTGACCATGAACCGCTGGAGCCATCTTCCTTGGGTTGGAAAGTTACACGATGCGAACGAGGGTGCGCTGGAAAAGATGATCGCACTTGGCCTTCCGGAGGAATAGTCTTGATGGTTTTCGTCTAGATTTGTAGGCCTTCGATGGGTTCGCAATGCCCATTAGAGCCGCGGCAATACTTGCTCGTACTTTGCCTCTGGCTGGCAACCCGAACGGCCCAGACCTGCCTTTCGAGACAGAAGGTTGCGCTGCAGTGCGGTAGCACCGAAGCGGCCATTCGTGGAGCACACCAGAATGGGCTGTTCACGACTGCTGATGTGCTCCATTTGGCCGACTTCTTAGCACTTACGGCCGCGTTACAGGCTCCCCGCAGACTATCGGCTGGTTCGTACCGGCCGCGCCACGACGACCAGATTGCCAACGGAGTCCTGAACGACCTCGTCTTTCTGGTTCAGCGTGTGGCTACGCACCTTGATCATGCCTTGCGTCGGGCGGGATTTTGACGACCGCACCTCCAGAATCTCTGAAACCACATGTAGCGTATCGCCGGGCCTGACGGGTCTGGGCCAGTTCAGGGATTCAAAACCCGCGCCTATGATCCCATTGGCCGGGAGCATCTCGCCACCAACCAGAAGCTTCATGGTCAGCGCCGCCGTTTGCCAGCCGCTTGCCGCCAATCCCCCGAAGAATGTGACTTTGGCCGCCTCCGGATCCAGATGGAAAGGTTGGGGATCGAACTGGGTTGCAAAGCGGATGATCTCATCCTCCGTCACAGCGACCTCCCCTGAGCCGAAAGTCTGTCCCGCTTCGAAGTCCTCAAGATACAGTGCCGTCATGGTTTGTCCTTTCTCCAGCCTCCGCGCCAAATGGCGAGGGCGATGATCAGCCCGTAGGCCAGCATGGCGCAGCCGATGGCGGCAAAAATGCCGTCTACCCCCATGCCTGTGTATGTGGTCAGGATCAGGGCACCAACCAAAGCGACGGCCATCCGGCTTAGACTGCTGATCACGGGCCAGATCATGCGTCCCGCTCCTTGCGACGCGAAATAGAGCGCGAGACCCAACCCGAAAAAGGCATAGAATGGTGCTACAAACCGGAAATAGCTGCGCCCGGCATCAAGCGCTTCGGCATTGGATGGATCAAGGAACATGCCCAGCCACAGGTCCGGAAACACCGCCACCAGCAGGCCGATGCTGCCCACAATCCCCGCTGCAGCCAGCGAGCCGGTCCAGGCGACGCGCAGCGCGCGGTCGGTGCGGCCTGCGCCGATATTTGCCCCGACCATGGCAGTCATCGCAGCACCGATACCAAAGATCACGGGGATCATCAGGAACTCCAGCCGCGCACCCAGCCCGTAGCCTGCCAACGCGCCCTCGCCATAACGCCCCACCAGACCTGTCATCATGATGATGGTGGCTGTTGTTAGGACCGTGTTGATCGACGCCAGCGCGCCCACGCTCAAGATGTCGTTGAACATACCGGGATTGACGCGCCCGAACGCCCCACGAAAGCTGAGCCCCGCCCGGCCCGATATGATATATCCAATGGCAATGAGCGCCCCGAGCGCAAAAGCCAGAACCACGCCAAGCGGCAGTCCGGCTATGCCAAGCGTAGGCAGCGGCCCCCAGCCAAGAGCAAGTCCACCTGACAGAGGAATGGAAATGATCGACACCATCAGCAACAAAAGCGCAGGCATCCGCATATTCCCGGTGCCACGGATCACGCTGAGCGAAGCGTTGCAAAGCCAGACCGCCACACAGCCGGGAAAGAAGATAAGCGCGTAGGTGGTTGCGGCCGCCACGGTCTCGTCTCCGCCGCCGAGCAGTCTGAAGAATTGCGTGCCGAACAGCCCGACCAGTACAGCCATGATAACTGCGAAACCCACAGCGATGATCCAGGCGGCGAGCGTCAGCGCAGCACCCCGACCCACATCTGCCCCTCCGAGTGCCCGCGCGACCGACGCTGAAATCGCCCCGCCGATGGCACCTGCCGACAGCATTTGCGTCAGCATGACCAGCGGAAACACAAGGGCCAACCCTGCAAGTGCTGTGACACCCAAAACGCTGGCGAAATAAGCTTCTGAAATGCTTTGGGCTGCCTGCACGAACATCGCAAGCACGTTGGGTGCCGCCAGTTTCGCAAGGGTTGGTCCAATGGGCGCCTCAAGCATGAGCCTTGTGCGCGACGCCCGCGCGACCGCTGCTGAACTGTCCATCGTCACTGCTGCAGGACTACCCGTTGTCACAGGCTTTTACCCGGTTGGTGCCTGCACCGAAAACCCGATGGTAATATTTGGTTAAGTCACTCATGGTTTGGCCCGCCTATTTAATCCTACTGCCAGAAATGGCCACACCCGCTACTAGTGCGTTCTATTTTGGAACTATCTTTGAGTAAGTTCTCTTTCAGAACCTGTCAATCCTTGCTATGGGTTAACGATGAAATGGAATGATCTTCACAAAGAGGCCTGCCCGGTCGCACGTGGCCTGTCCGTTATTGGCGACCGCTGGACCATGCTGGTGCTGAGAGACTGCTTTCTTGGGATCCGTCGGTTTGAACCGATGCAGGAGCGGCTTGGCATCACGCGACATGTTCTTGCGGACCGGCTGCGCAAACTCGAAGCGGCAGGCGTGTTGCGACGTGAAGCCTATCAGGAACGCCCGCTGCGTCACGAATACCGTTTGACCGACCGGGGTAAGGCGCTCTATCCGGTGCTGGTGACACTGATTGACTGGGCAAATACGCACGTTCCACCGAATGGTGAGGCCTCTGTCAGTCTCCTCTCGCGCAAAACGGGTGATCCTATCGCGCCCGTTCTGATAGACCGGAACACCGGCGAGGAGATTACGCACAGGACAGTAAATGCCTCGGTGTCGGAATAGTCCTTCGACCCGGGCGGACGCGATTTCTCACTCCTGACGTGTTGATATTGATGCAGCCCTGTCATCAGCTGTCAGATAAAGACCATATTAAACCACGCTAATCGTAGGTTCGCTAAATAACGCAAGCGGACACAGAGCATTTTATGGCGTTTGACAAAAATGCCTTGAAGACAATCTATGGTAACTCACAAGAATGTCCCATCGCAAGGTCATCTGAATGTCAGGTAATCACATTGCAGGATATGTCGCTATATATTGTAGCGAAAGCCAGCTTGACACCCCCTCGTGTCTACAAAGTAGCCAACGTCAAGAACGGCCCAAAGCGGACCTTCGTGGCTTAGTGAAGCGCTGCTGCGCAGCTTCCCCGAACTGGACATTCGCTGCGCGAGCGGTATCGACGCGTTTCCAGAGGTCTGAAGAGAAAGATAAGGCTGACGTTGAATTGCTGTGTGCTTGTGCCTGCTCCCCCTGACCCGACATTCAGCTTGGCTTCCTTCGCAGTGGCACGGCGCAGCGTCACCGAAACAGAAACTCGTGGGGATCGCGTCATTTTTTGAACGTGCCGCTGTGGTAAATACACGACTCAACCATGAATGACGGGGTTGAATTCAAAAGCGCAATCTTTCATTGGAGTTGTGATTGGCCAACGTTCACCCAGTCTGATCCAAGGGTCCTTGTGCGAACCCAGCGCATCCGACCAGGGCTGCCCGGTCATCCAGAATCGTGTACAGATTAGATGGCTGTGTATTTCTGATGTCACAATGCCTTGCGAAGACTTCGGTACAATGATCCGCCGCTTTAGCAGTTACCGCCCTCGCTACGCTGCCTGCAAGGTAGATACCGGAGTCCGGCATGTAGACCAGACACAGTTCGCGCAACAATTGGCCGAAGAGGGCCGCGTATTGATCCACAGCAGACGTTACAAAGGTCGCATCCAACTGTCCGTATGTTGCGATTGCGTCGACGCCCTGAAGCATGTTGTTTTTGCTGACAATCTGACAATATGCACTGAAGCCCCGACCTGAAAACAAAGTTTCGACGGTTGGAAATCGGTCAACTTGCACGCCGTTCTTTTCAAGTTCATTAGATATGCTGAATGGCATTGAAATATGCCCTACCTCAGCGCTCAGGCAATACACCGAACCCTTGGTCTTGATGATGGCGCTCGCATTGAAGCCAGTTCCAATACCGACCACCAAGAATTGCCCAACCTGCGGGTTTCGGCTTTTGCTCTTATGGAGGGATTGGAGCCCATTGGGCGCAAGGACAGACACCGCATGTCCCAGCGCCGTCAGATCGTTCAACAGAATTGCCTGCCCGATGCCGAACGCCTTTTCCAGTTTACCAGTTTCAATGACCCAACTTCGATTGGTTAACTGAGCTTGGGCACCCCTGACAGGACCGGCAACAGCAATAACCATATCAGTAAGCTCCTCGGGCGACTGGCCCTTGAGGTAGCTCGCTAGCAATTCATAGAAACTGGGCCACTTGTCATTTGCGTAGCTTTGGATCGTCTCTGACACGATCTCGCCGCCCTCACACAATCCGATACGCGTGTTGGTCCCGCCGATGTCAGCTACCAAACGCATGTGCTAGTTCAATCGAAGCCCGGTTTCAGGTTCAAAATAGGACACCTTGCCAAGATCAAACGTAAGACGCTGGGCTTGACCCGCTGACGCGGATGTCTCGGCATGCAGTCGCGCTGTTACATGTTTGCCGCCGAGTTGCATTACTGCAAAAGTGTCGGCACCAGCGGGTTCGACAATGTCGATCACGCAATCCGCTTCCTGCGTTTCTCCGGCGCGGCGAAGTGCAGCATCGGCAATGTCTTCAGGACGCACACCAAGGATCACATTCTCGGGCAAGTCCTTGTTGCGAGTATCGGCCAATACGATTGGGTCCCCATCTTTGCGGTCGATTTCAACCAGCATCCCTTTACCATTCCTACGAGTTCTCGCGGGGATAAGGTTCATCGCGGGTGATCCCATGAAGTCAGCGACAAAAAGGTTGGCCGGACGGTTGTAGATTTCTGCAGGTGTGCCGATCTGCTGGATGATCCCACCCTTCATCACAACGATCTTGGTGGCCAGGGTCATGGCTTCGATCTGGTCGTGGGTCACGTAGACCATGGACGCGCCAAGACGTTGGTGCAGCGCCTTGATTTCTGTGCGCATTTCGACGCGCAGCTTGGCATCAAGGTTCGACAGAGGTTCGTCAAACAAAAACAGTTTCGGATCGCGCACCAGCGCACGGCCCATGGCCACACGTTGGCGCTGACCACCTGACAATTGACCGGGCTTGCGGTGCAGCAAGGGTTCGATCTGCAATTGCGTCGCCACCTGTTGCAGCTTGGCGTCTTGGGTGGCCTGATCAATACCGCGGACCTTCATGCCAAAGGTGATGTTTTTGGCAACGGACATGGTCGGGTACAAAGCGTAAGACTGGAACACCATGGCGATGTCGCGGTCTTTGGGGCTGACGTTGGTCATGTTCTGACCACCAATAAACAGATTACCACCTGAGATCGGTTCCAGCCCTGCGATGCAATTCAACAGCGTGGATTTACCGCAGCCGGACGGGCCGACGAGGACGAGGAAATCCCCCTCGTCGATGGATACATTGATGTCCTTGAGCACTTCGGTGCTGCCGTAGTTCTTGAACAGGTTCTTTACGTCGAGAATGGGGGCCATGGAAATTATCCTTTCACAGAACCTGCGGTCAGACCGCGGATGAAATATTTGCCGGCAACGACATAGACGAGCAGCGTTGGCAGAGCGGCGATGATCGCGGCGGCCATATCAACGTTGTATTCTTTGACGCCGGTTGTTGAGTTTACGATGTTGTTCAGGGCGACGGTTACGGGCTGGGTGCCCGCTTGGCTAAAGCTCACCCCGAACAGGAAGTCGTTCCAGATTTGGGTGAATTGCCAGATGACGGTGACCACGATGATCGGCAGCGACAGCGGCAGGAAGATCGACCAGAAGATGCGAAAGAAACCTGCGCCGTCAACTTTCGCCGCCTTTGTCAGTTCCGATGGGATGCTGACGTAATAGTTACGAAAGAACAGCGTGGTGAATCCAAGGCCATAGATCACGTGCACAAAGATCAGACCCGGAATAGTGCCCGCAACACCCATAATCCCTAGCATCCGTGCCATCGGCAGCAAAACGACTTGGAACGGGATGAAACAGCCAAACAGCATCAGCGCAAAGAAGATGTTTGCGCCTTTAAACCGCCACTGCGCCACGACATAGCCGTTCAGCGCGCCAACGAGGGTCGAGATCATCACCGCAGGGATCGCAATCAGGAGCGAGTTCAGGAAATAGGGCCGCACGCCTTCGCATTGAATGCCAGTGCAGGCCGTGGACCAAGCAGTACGCCAGGCATCAAATGTCACTTCGCGTGGCAAAGAAACCAGATCGCCCGTGCGGATTTCATCCAGCGATTTCAGAGATGTCGTCAACATTACAAACAGCGGCATCAAGTAGAACAACGCGAACAGGCCCAGCAGAACATACAGCACGATGCGCAGAACCATTTTGGTGGCTGGGCTTTGGCCGCGGGACGGGTTGTAGGTCATATCAGTCATCTTTGGTCCTCAATTCTGAATAGAGGTAAGGGACAATAATCGCGAAGACGACCAGCATCATCACCATGGCCGAGCTGGCCGCCTGACCGATATCACCGCGCGAAAACGCCATGGCATACATGTAGGTCGCGGGGAGATCGGTGGCATATCCGGGGCCCCCTCCGGTCAAGGCAATGACAAGGTCAAAGCTCTTGATCGCGAGGTGGGCCAGCACGATGAACGCGCTGAGGAAAATCGGGGCCATCGACGGAATGATGATGGCAGAATAGACGCGCCATGTGGGAATGCCATCGACCTGCGCGGCCTTGATAATTTCTTCGTCCACAGACCGCAGGCCAGCCAAAAACAGCGCCATCACAAAGCCGGAACTCTGCCAGATCGCGGCAATGACAACCGTGTAGATCGCTTTGTCAGGATCAACGAGCCATCCGAACTCAAATCCGGCAAATCCCCAGCCCTGGACGGTCGCCTCAATCCCCAGTTCAGGGTTCAGGATCCACTTCCATGCGGTGCCAGTGACGATCATCGACAGGGCCATGGGGTATAGATAGATCGTGCGGATCGCGCCCTCGGTGCGGATTTTCTGATCCAGCAGAATGGCCAGAAGCAGACCCAGCACCATGGCGATCACAATAAACAGCGTGCCAAAGATGGCGAGGTTGACCATCGCAGTTTCAAAGCGCGGAGACGCGGCGAGGCGTTCATATTGAATGAAGCTGTCAATTTCGTAGCGTGGCATCAGCCGCGAGCGTGTCAGTGACACCCAAGCGGTCCAGGCGATAAAGCCATACACAAACACCATGACGATAATGAATGATGGCGCCAATACGATCTTTGGCATGTTGTCCTGCAACCAGCGTGTCATGTAGAGCCCCCCTTTGTTTGGTGGCCCCACCCCGAACGGGATGGGACCTATTTCAAAAATCGTTAGCGATTACATGGAGTTAGCAACTGCTTCCGCCAGCATCTGAACAGCCTCGGCAGAGGACATGTCAGAGTTGAAGTGTGCTGTCACAACGTCGGTGATTGCGCCGGACTGGGCGCCAAACAATGCCATGCCGTGTGCGTACGATGGCATCAATGTGCCGCCTTCGTTCGTGGACGCCATGTCAGCCGCAGAAATCTGCGCGCACTCATCAAAGCCAGACAGGTCGATGTCTGTACGTGCCGGGATTGAGCCTTTGTTCATGTTGAACACTTCCTGGAAGTTCGGGCCCATGATGAGTTCAGCCAGAAGTTCCTGACCAGCGGCTTTGCCGTCCCCATCAACAGAGAACATCGCAAAGCTGTCCACGTTGTAGAGGTAGCCGTCACCAGGAGTTGAGGCGCATGTGAAATCGACGCCGGGCACTTTGCCCGCGGCAAGGAATTCACCTTTAGCCCAGTCACCCATGATCTGGAACGCGGCCTCGCCGTTCATTACCATTGCAGTGGCGAGGTTCCAGTCACGACCAGAGAAGTTGTCGTCAACATAGCCGCGCATGGTGCGCATCTGGTCAAACACGGCAACCATCGTGTCAGATGTCAGGGCTTCCGGGTCAAGATCAACGAGGGCTGCCTGATAAAACTCGGCCCCACCGAGGCCAAGAACAACTGTTTCGAACACAGTCGCGTCCTGCCAAGCCTGACCACCGTGGGCCAGTGGGATGATGCCAGCGGCTTGCAGTGTTTCGGCTGCTGCGTTGAACTCGTCCCATGTTGTTGGCATCTCGATGCCGTTGGCGGCGAGGATTTCTGTGTTTGCCCAGATCCAGTCAACGCGGTGAACGTTCACAGGGGCTGCACACCAAGTGCCTTCGCACTGCATGTGTGCTGCGATGGAGGCTGGCAACAGGTTGGCCCAGTCGTTGGCTTCCGCAACCGATGAGATGTCAGCCAGCACGCCCTCTTGGTACCATTCCTGAATGGCCGGGCCTTTGATCTGTGCAGCTGTCGGTGCGTTGCCGGCCAGAACACGGGCACGCAATGCGGTACCAGCCGCGTCGCCGCCGCCGCCTGCTACGGGCATGTCAGTCCAGGTACCGCCATTGGCAGCAAACTCTTCCTGAAGAACGGCAACAGACTTAGCTTCGCCACCGGATGTCCAGTAGTGCAGAACTTCTGCTTCTGCGTGACCGTCTGCGAAGGCTGCGCCAGCGGCACATACTGCAATCGCGGATGCGGTGCTCAATACGTAAGATTTCATTTTGGTTTCCTCCCAAAGAAATGCCCAACAAGGGCAGAGTGGCGCAAGCTTGGTGCCGCTGCGTCAGCCATGCAACGTCCGGGACGCGGCCTTTCGCAAGGATCATGCAATTTTCCGGCGGGTTCGTTACACAACGTTACGAAGGCGTGGATTCTGTTGCACGATGTTACATAGAACCAAATCAAAGGGGGGCGATCCATGGCAATTCCGCGAATCTTGGTTGTTGATGACGACATGGACATGCGCCAGATGATGACGCAGTTCCTGCGCCAGAACGGAACAATCGCCCTGCCTGCCGCCAACGGCGCAGAGGTGCGTACTCATATCGATGGCGGGCGCGTTGATCTTGTATTGCTTGATGTGATGCTTGGCGATGAAAACGGGCTGGAGATTTGCCGCCAGCTGCGCGCCGAACAGGATGTGCCGATCATCATGGTGTCGGCCCTGTCCGCTGACAGCCAACGCATGGAAGGCTACGCCGTGGGTGCGGACGACTATATCGCCAAGCCGTTTAACCCTGAACTCCTGCTCGCGCGGGTGAAGGCCGTGTTGTCGCGCACGCGCCGCTCTGCCTCCCTCGTGCACCGCCGCAACACCAAAACCTTTCGCTTTAACGGTTGGTCCTATGACGCCAAATCGGGCGAAATCCTGTCCCCCGCCCATATCCAAGTCACCCTGTCGCGCCGTGAAACGGCCCTGCTACAAGTGCTGCTCGCCAATCCACATATCCCCCTGACTCGCGAAGAAATCGCGACGTCTTTGGATGTCACTGGCGAGGCCCAAGTCTCAAACGAGGCTTCAGGCCGCGCGATCGACGTGCTTGTCGGACGCCTGCGCAACAAGATTGAGGCCAACCCCAAAGACCCCCAGATCCTGAAGACGGAATGGGGTGTGGGCTATGTCTTCGCAGTCGATGTCGCGGTCTCTGACTCGTGAGGGGTAGGTTCAACAGCCTGCGTGTAATGGGTCCTGCGCTGGTGCTGGCGGCCCTTGCTATCGGGGCTGGCACGCTTTGGATGTGGACGAAATCTACGGCCAATTGGCGCGCCCATAGCACGGATGCCTATGCAGCTGGCGTGACGATTTATTACGCGATGCAAAATGGAACTGCGCCGCCGGACGGTGTGTCGCTTAGCCCTCTGCCCGACGCAGATCAAATCCATGCCAACGCGGGCACGTTCCGCCAGATCAGCGGCGCGCCGACGGCACCGCGCATTACTATCGTGCCGATCTTGCCCGACGTCGCCAATCAGACCACGGGGGCTGCGGTGACCATGGCGATCCTGTCACCAAGCATAACCTACAGCCTTGCGGACCTGCCTCACCGCGACGGCCAGACGGCGGCAGAAACCATGGGTGAAATCATCCGCAAACTGGCTGTGTTTTGCAGTGATTCTTTTGTATTGGCCCGCATGGGCGATGCCCCATGGGTCCACCTTGATGGCACAGCAGTGTGGGGGTGTGCTGCGGCCCCGCCCGACCGACGTCTACTGGCCGGTATGTTGGGCATAATCGGTGTCGGTATTTTGATGACGACAGCGCTGAACCTTCCTTCGACCTTTTCGACCTTTGCCGGTCATTTGCGCAACCGTCGCCGTGTCGGTGGACCCACACACTACGACGCAATGGGACCGCTCGAATTGCAGGATATCATCGCGGCAGTTAACAGCTATCTTGAAGTCGAGCGCGATCAGCTGGCGGGCCGGGCCGCCGTGCTCTCGGGTGTAAGCCACGACCTTGGCACGCCAGCCACCCGACTTCGATTGCGTGCGGCTTTGGTCCAAGACCCGGAGTTGCGCCGCAAATTTGAAGCAGACATCGACAAAATGACAGGCATCATCGAGAGTGTGCTAACCTATACTCATGTTGAAATGGGCGCTGAAGAACCTCGCAACCTGTCGCTAACATCGCTCATTGATGCAATTGTTGCGAACTACCAGGACGTCGGTCGTCCTGTAACATTTCGCTCCGCGAACGATGTCATCGTGCCAGGCGGGAAATCAATCTTCATGTCTCGCCAAGGCTACGGCGTCTTTTCCAGCGACCGCGATGTCGTGGTCTCGGGAAGGTCTGTGTCTCTCGAACGAGCTATCACCAATCTAATTGACAATGCACTCAAGTACGGCCGCCGCGCGACTGTATCGTTGGAAACGAACGCGCACACCGCGACTATCACGGTTGAGGATGAGGGGTCACAAAGCACTGCCGCTGACATTGAAAACCTATTGGCACCGTTTCAGCGCGGAGAGAATACAGCGACGATCGATGGTCACGGCCTCGGTTTGACGATTGTTTCAACGATCGCAAAGCTGCATGGTGGCACCCTCTCATTTGAGGACACTGCAACCGGAATAGCTGCACTCTTCACCATTCAGCGTGATTGATAGAAGATCAGACCGAAAGAGCAGGATAGGTTCATAGGCGCGATATCGACACCAGCTCGAGTTCAGCATTCTCAAGGCGGGCCGTTGCGAATAGCCGCTTTCCCAGAAACCCATTAGGATCGCGCACCTGCAGCGAATGGCCGCTTTCCGCCCTCCCTGACAGACAGACAGACAGACAGACAGACAGACGATGCCCGCCACCCTATCGAGCAACCAGCTTTTCGCCATCCCCCTCCCGCAGCATCGCTTCCATTTCATCCAAGCCGTCGACAGCAGAGCGCATCTGCGCCTCATCAACGACGCCCGCAGCTTCAGCATCCACGACCTGGCTCTCAAAATCCATCTCCATCTGACGCTGTTCCTCGGCGATGACGGCTTGAACGACAGGCGCGGTTTTCTTAGGAACGCCGTCAATTTGTCGTGACAGTTGACCCACAGAAACCTGAGCTGAGTTTTTTACGACGGCGTCAGGTCCACCTGGTCCATTCGAAGGCGGAGTCATCGGCATGGCGCGCACACTCAGCGGCAGGTTCCCCTGCGGCCCCCCTCCCCCCGGCTCCGGAAACGGCAACTCCCCCGTCTGAGCCGCGTGGATCGCCTTGAACAGCCGATCATCAAAATATTGGATCCGCTTTGCCCGGACCGGCATCTGGGCATCGATGACCATGACGATTTCATCGAGCGGCAGACGGCGCGCCTCATCTTCGGGCAGCAAAGAGCTTTCTTCGGTCCGGGTCGACTGGCTGCGCCCTTCAAAGGGGTTCTTGCCGATGGACTGGGAGCGCGTGATGACGGTCTTCGTGGTCTTGCCAACCGCTTTGCTCAGCTCTTCGACGGTTTTTTCATCCGACGGTGTCAGGTAGAGCTTCACGCCCGCGTTGCCCTGCAGCGCGCGGCGGGTGTTCTCGCCGTAGATTTCATCGAGGGCGGGGATGGTTTGCGTCACGACGGCCAGATGGCCACGATAAGTCCGCAGGGTCTCGATGCTCTCGACCACGATCGGCATTTTGCCCAATCGGTTGAACTCGTCGAGCATGATCATCACAGGCCAGGGCTCGTCTGGCCCGGGATCCTTTTCCTGCATGGCGGAGAGGAGATCGGAGAAGAAGAGCCGGATCAGCGGCGCGAGGGGCTTCACCATCAGCGGCTGGACGACGAGATAGACCGAAAAGGGTTTCTTGCGGATCGTGCGGAAATCAAAGTCCGAGACTGCCGTCGCCTCATCGATGGCCGGGTTCTGCCATTGATCGAGCCCCGAGGTCATCAGGAGCGAGACGTATGAGGTCAGCGTATCGTTGTTGGTCGACGCCAGCCGCGTGAAGATCAGCTTGGCCGCTCTGTTGTCGACCTCATGGCCGCGCGCGAAGTATTCCTTCTGCTTGTTCCCACCCGAGGCCGCGATGCGATAGATCTCGCCCAAGGTGGGGCGCTTGCGCTGGAAGGCCAGCAGGCCTGCCGCCACGAAGAGATCGATCCCGCCTTTGAGGAGGCCCTGCACCCGGTCATTGTCGCTCTGCAGGAAGAGCGTCGCCAGGAGCTGCAATTCCATCTGCTGGCGGGCGGGGTCTTTCAGTTGATAGATGCGCAGGAGCGGGTTGTAACGATGCGTGCGCTTGCCCTCCCAATCGGTGGGGGCAAAGCGATAGACCTTGTCGCCTTGGGCTGCGCGATGCCGGGCCGTGGCCTCGAAGCACTCGCCCTTCACATCGAGCGTCACGGCGGAGCCCTGCCAGGTCAGCAGGTTCGGAATGACAAAGCCCGTGGTTTTGCCACGGCCCGTGGGGGCCACGATCAGCGCGTGGGGGAAGACCTTGGAGCAAATGTAATTGGCGCGGGAGCCCGGCGGCCCCAGCTTGCCGAGGATGAACCCGGTGCCCGGCGCCCCGAAGAACCCGTTGACTTTCATCTCACGCGCGGTCTGCCAATGGGTCTGGCCAAAGCGTGTCAGGGCGGAGCCCGAGAGGGCAAGGCTCAGCATCAGGCCGGCGGCGGCGAAGCTGCCGATGATCAGGTGAATAAGTTGGGCGTCCTCCGGGCGTCGATCGAGGATCGCCATGTAGTTCTGCGCGATATAGGCAAAGTCGATCTCGGCCCCAAACCCGAGATCCTGGTAGGTCAGCACCGCCGAGGCGATGGTATAGCCCATGGCAGCGGTCACCAGCGTCACCAGCAAGACCCCTGTTGCGATCCGCGCTTTTCCCATGGAGGCGCTCAATGGACCTGGCCCCGCTCGGTCTCGCCATCCACGTCTGTGGCGCGGTGTTTTTCATATTCGGTATCGGCAAGATCATCGACCACTTGGCGCAAGGCCTCCGTGTTGGCCGTCGCTGCATCAGATTGCAGGTAGACCTTGGCGACATAGAGCCGGTCGAGGCGGTCCTCGAGAACCTTGTCCAGCGCATCGGCATCGCCGGATGTGAGCCGGTCGCGTTGGCGAACGTCCAGCACCCGCGCGATCTCGTCGCGGAAGGCGTCCCGCTCCGCCTCGGTCTCGAAGGGCGCGGACAACTCCCCCGCCCGTTCATGGTCCACGACACGCGCAATCGCGTCTGCAAGGCGGTCGGCACGGTCAAACTGCGGCGCAGTTTCATCGCGGGTTGTGAGGATGTCATCGCGCGTGCCGACCCCAAGCCCCTCGCGCAACTCGGTTTCGCGGCGGACCTGATTGATAGCCTCCGTGTCGCGTATCCGGGCGACGGCCGCGTAGGTCGCGCCAAGCCCGCGGGCGAGGTGGGACGGCATGTCCGGATAACGCGCGCGCAAGTCATCCGTGACTGCATCTGCAACGGGCGTGCGGACGTCGCGTCCCTCCATGATGCGGTCGACCTCGCGGGTGATCTCACTGGCGCGGGCCGCATCGGTGATGGTTTCCCTGTAGGGTTCAGACCGATCGATCACATCGCCTGGGCGTGCAAGCAGGTCCGGGTGTGCCTCGAGATATGCACGCTGCTCCGTCTCGATCCGGCGCTCCGCCCGTGAGACAACCTCCCAGTCCCGGTCCTCCACCTGCTGCGCTGTCAGGCCCTCTGCGCGCATCTCCTGACGGATTGTCCCTTCCATCGCCTGCACCGCGCCCTCGTGATAATGGAACCGCTCACTGACCGATTCCGCTTCCATGACGCCATCCCGGCGCAGCACGTTCTCCCGCTCCAAGAGCGTGCCAAGTTCGACGTGCACATCGTTGAGAATGTCGCGCGCCTGTTCCAGATCGGCGCGGCGTTCAAGGTTCAGATCGCGCGCCTCGGCCACCTTGGAGAGATCATTGGCGATCCATTGATGCTCGAGCGCTGCATTTGAAGCGCCCGTCTCGATCCGGGCCACCACTTCCGATGTGCTGATCCCCGTGCCCCGTAGTGCCGCGTCAATGCGCGATCTCAGGTCGGGCTCGGCCAGTCGCTCGCGCTGGCTGGCGTCGATATTGGCTTCAGAATAGATCCCGCCCTCCGAGGGGGTCTCTGACAGCGTGGATGATCGCAGCCCCAAGGGCTGCATGTGCTGGACCTGCGTCTGGATCTCGATGAGGCGTTTTTCCAACAAGGGACGTTCGGCGTCAGGCTTTTCGGCAATCATGCCCTGCACCCGCGCGAGCTTCTCCGCATAGAGACTTCTCAGATCCTCGAAGCTTTGATCCTCGGCCATATACACATCTCCTGTTCGGTCCACCTGCCCGCCGCGAGCCAGCACCTCGCCCGCGCGGAAGAGTGCCGCGGCGATGTCTTCCCGGGCCTCCCGGGAGGCTTCAGCAGCAAGCGAGTGGTAGACGGTTCTAGTATTGGCGATCTCCGCGAGCGTCCGCGTCAGGTCGGTGCCCACGCGTTCGCGCTCGCGGGGCGCGCGCCCCTCTTCTTTCGCCGCATAGACCTCACGGGTGCGGGCCGGGTAATGCACGACACCGCGATCCACCCGGCGCGTGGCTTCCAGGCGCACGCCGTACTTCTCCGCCTCCTCGACCATGGCGAGGCGGAAGTCGTCATAGTTGAAGCGGTGGTTGCGCCCCAGAAAGAAGAACTCGCCTTCTTGCGAGCGGCGGTTCAGCACCAGATGCGCATGGGGATGATCGCGGTCCTCATGCACCGCGATGATGTAGTCGAAATGCCCCTCATCGGTCTGGAAGAACCGCTCTGCCACGTCCGTCGAGATGTCGCGCACATCCTCGCCGCGCGTGCCAACTGGGAAGGACATGAGCATATGGGTGGTCTGGCCCAGCTTGGGCTTGAAGCCCGCATCCCACCGCTTGGCAAAGCGCTCGGTGAGGTCCTTGATGTCACCCGCTTCGAGCTTCGCCTTGCCATCGAGGAACCCGCTACTGTCCACGATATGGGTAGACTTGGTGGTGAGGTAATCGAGCTGGTTTGCGAGCTGCGATTTGGTATGCGTACCCCCGCCTCTGATCGCCTTGAACACCGCTGGCCGGTGGCCTGCTGCCGCGCGCGTAAGCTGGGTCTGCTTGGCCACGTGAAGCCCCTGCATTGAGCCCCGGATCCGGCTCCAGCCATCCCGGAAGACCTCGCCCGTGACGGCATCGACGGCATCATTCAGCCGCATGGGCAAACTCCCTCAGCGCGGTTGTGGCCTCCAGCTGCATCGCGTCGCGACGACGGCGCAGGAGCAGATCGATCTCGTCAGCGGAATCCAGGATGAACCGCGCCAGTCCGCGCATCTGCGCGAGGCGCAATTCGGTGAACTCGGCACTCGTGCCCCCCACGGCCGCCTGCCCCCGCCGGTTGGACTGCGTCATCTGCTTGGCGATCTGCGCGACCCCATTACCGACCTCGTGCAGAGAGGCGCGGTAGCGCGCCATCTCTGCTGCCATCTGCGCGTCCGGAACGAACACCCCACCCGCTGCCTGGATCAGCCGCCGCAGCCCCTCGGCCCGGCTCTCGATCCCGGCCTTCGCCAACACCGCGTCGAGCGCCTCAAGCTCCGCAGCGGTGACCTTCACACTGACTGCTGAGATCGGAATTGCGGCATCCGTCTGGCGCTCGGCATCGGCTTTGAGCGTGTACTGGATCGCCCGCACCGACACGCCAAAGCGTTCCGCCAGCACTGAAGTGGAAACGCCTTCTGCGGCTTCGCGAACGATCTCCATGCGGTCCGCATCTGTGAGACGTTTTGAGCGAGACATGCGAAGAAAGACCCCCTATTTCCTGCCACCTTC
>NZ_CAXHZD010000004.1:0-536262 GCF_964021855.1 uncultured Sulfitobacter sp. | reverse complement strand
CCGCCCACAGCAGCCGTTAGGTTCAAGTGCAGCGTTCGGTACATCGAACTTATAGGGAAACTTCGCAGTGCAGAGGGCAGCTCCATTTAGCAACCCAAATACCTGAATTGGCTAAGAGCGTGCTTCCTTTCATCGTCCGTCGTGGGAAAGTGGCACCTCCTTGCTTAAATAGCTGACCACGGTGCGCAGACGTCAGAAGCAATGGCGGGGAAAATTCACAGATGTATTCCTGAGTGCTTAGTAAAACTGAGCATTGTCGGGCAAGGTAGGACTTAGCCCAGCGTGATTGATATAGATCAAATCAATTGAGATAAATCCCCTATATTCTAAAAATGGAATATATAGGAGTGAAGCAGATGATATTAAATTGGAAGGTTGGGGGGATGTTGCTCGGGTTGGTGTTTTTCGCCGCCGTGTTGCTCGTCAAGCCCATTGGTGTGTCAACGCAGTTTGTTATTCTTGACGCGATCGTTGCAGATGTAGTGAGTTCTGATTTCATCACCCAGACAGATGAAGGCTATACCTCCACCAACGCATATATGGCGAAATCGAATGGTAAATATGCAAAGAGCGCTGCCAACCCCTTAAATT
Organism: uncultured Sulfitobacter sp.; assembly: GCF_964021855.1. Classification (NCBI taxonomy): domain Bacteria; kingdom Pseudomonadati; phylum Pseudomonadota; class Alphaproteobacteria; order Rhodobacterales; family Roseobacteraceae; genus Sulfitobacter; species uncultured Sulfitobacter sp. The sequence goes on along the minus strand of NZ_CAXHZD010000004.1, from coordinate 535,671 downwards.
ACAGCTTTGTCTTCGTCCTTGCCATGGCCGCTGGGGCCTTCTTATCGGCGCGGCTGCGCGGCGGGGTCGACTTGGTTGAGCGGACGGCCCCGGCGATCTGGCGTGAGAATTATGGAGATACGCCGATGAAGCGCTATGCTGTTGCCTTTCTTGGTGGGATTGTGGTGCTTTATGGTGCGCGCCTTGCTGGTGGCTGCACCTCGGGTCACATGATGTCGGGCATGATGCAGACCGCGCTGTCGGGTTATATCTTTGCAGCAGGCGCTTTTGCTGCCGCCATTCCCACTGCAATGTTAATTTATAAAAAGGGTTAAGCTATGACATCCATTGTTCTTGCTCTTGTGATAGGTGCGGCGTTCGGTGCCGTATTGGACAGGATTGGCGCGACGAACCCGAACTGGATCGGTGGGATGTTGACGCTGCGGCGGTTACATCTGATGAAAACGATCCTGCTGGCGATCGGTGTTGGATCTATACTAATGTTCGGTGGCCAGATACTGGGGCTGGTAGACGTGGGCCATATGTCAGTGAAAGCGGCCTACATCGGCGTATTTGTCGGCGGGCTGATGCTGGGTGTCGGCTGGGCAGCTTCTGGATATTGCCCGGGCACGGGTGTCTGCGCGGCGGCAACAGGCCGAAAGGATGCGTTGTTCTTCATTGCTGGCGGACTGTTGGGCGCAGCAGCCTACATGGCTACATATCCGCTTTGGAAAGCCTCTGGTCTGCTCGACGATTTGGCAGGTGGTAAAGTCACGCTTGGGACGGTGCCGGGGTCGCCTTACGCTGGTCTGATGAACATCTCCGGTGATGTGCTTGGGATAGTGATCGGTGCGGTCTTCGTGCTGGTGGCATTTGTACTACCTGACACAATTGTGGGCGGGAACAAGAGAGTGGAAGCTCCTGCAAAGTAGTCATTTCTCAGGCAAACGCCCCAAAAAATGCTTTTGCGCAGGATCATGGGTGCCTATGGCTTGATCGGAACCATCGATGATGCGCCTAATTGCATCTTTGGTTCAGGATGTATGATATGGGCCGTTCGTGTAGGTCGGCACAGGGCGGATTGCGGACATTCGCTGCGCTCCGCACCAACGGCAGCTATGTGCAGATAGTGTACTTTGCAAAGTCGAACGAACAGCACAAACCTACCCGTGGTGACGATCTCAAATGCTGCGATTCTGTTCGTCATTGCAGACATTGGTGCGTTGCCGCAGCATTATTGAGGCGTTAAGGTCGGCTGGCGCAGCTATCATACGGTATTAGGTGCCTTTAAATATGGTAATCGCTCAAAATTGTGATGCTATATCTTCAGTTTCAGCTATACGATGAGCTTGGATGCTGTTCTCAGAATTCACCGTTGGCAACGCCAAATGATCCTAGAGTAGAGTTGCAGAACAGGCACGCGCAACCGGTTCTAATAAGCTGGCGAACAAGGCATATTCGAAAGAATTTGGGCAAGGGCTTTACACAGCCTTAAGTGGCGTGCATCAGCGGATAAAGTTTTTGGAAAGTTCACACCTTTCCCTAATTCATCTTGTACTGGCAGTCCACAGAGCCAAAATTCGATAAAATATATATTTAGTTAGGCTACGAATGAAGCACGTTAAAATTTTTGGTGAATTTCTAGCTGAATCAGTCAACTTAAATGCGACTCGTATCGGCCAACTTGAAACCCGTGTTGAAGTAATCAAAACCTTTCTAAAGGAATCTGTCTGGGATCCAAAGATTTCAACTTTTATTGAACAGGGGTCTTGGGCTCATGACACTATCATTCGCCCAGTAGATGGCGGTGAATTCGACGCGGATCTTCTTGTTAAGGTAAAATCTGTCGACGGTTGGAGTGCAGCACAGTATGTAAAAGAACTTGGTCGAATTTTCCAAAACAGTGGTCGATACGGAGACAAAACACAGGTCTATGATTATTGTGTTACAATAACCTACGCTGATGACTGCAAGATTGATATCGCTCCATTGGTGATGGATCGAAAATTTCAAGGTACTCTTGAAGTTTGCGATAGGCGAAGCGACAGTTTTAACGAATCTCAACCCATCGAATACACTCGTTGGATAAGAGAGAAAAATGGTTACTCAGGCAACAATTCTTTCCGCAAGGCAACGCGACTAATTAAGTACATTCGAGATATCAAGAAGCGTTTTAGCTGCCCGTCTATTTTGCTTACAACACTCATCGGCCATCGCATTGAATGGTTTGATAAGGATTCACCAGCCTTTGCAGACACGCCTAGTGCATTGCAAACTATCATGGGAAGACTGGACGATTGGTTGCAGGCTAGGCCGGACAGACCAATTGTCGAGAACCCATCGCTAACATCAGAGGACTTCGCCGAACTTTGGAACGATACTCAGTACGCCAACTTTAGAAAATTCGTAAACAAGTACCGGAAGTGGATTGATGAGGCGATTGTTGCTGATACTCGCTCCGATAGTATCGAAAAATGGCGACGAGTGTTTGGAGACGAGTTCGCCAAAGGTGAAAACGTTAAGAAGGCCGAAGCCACGGGCGCGCTACATGTTCTCACACTTCTGAAGGATAGCGCCGCACATCTCGATAGCTTAGTTGAGGCGGTTGTCGATTTTGGCATTACAATCTTACCAGAAAAATTTAGGAGCCCCTCCCACCTTCAAGTGCCCCAGTGGCAGCCTGTTGAAAACGTCTCTCGAAACGTTCAAGTCTTTGCGGAATACCGCGCGTCCAAAGCTTCTGGAAAGAATAACCGGGTCAACTCGGGCGAGGTCTTGCCTCCTCGTGGTGGCTTATTGTTCGATGTAAAAATTAACAAATTTCAAGCAGTTCCCGGAGACTATTACGTGCGCTGGCGCATAACGAACACAGGAGCCGTGGCCATCGCACTAAAAAAGGGAAGAGGTGGATTTGAAAGTCCAAATGAGGGAAATCGTCGTTGGGAAAGTCTCGAATACAGAGGCGTACATATGGCAGAAGCATTTATTATCCGAAGGAGCGACAATCGGTTGGCTGGCTATAGCGAACCGTTTTATGTTGTCGTCAAGTAGCTTGTGAAAGAGCAAATTACCCAGTTTCAGAGAAAAATTCGAGCTGAAGCATAATCGCTCTAACAATAGAATTCAGCAATGATCATAGTTTTCCTGGTTTTTTCCAATTTTTAAGAGTGAGCACCATCGTAGTTAATCCAAATGCGTTTGCAGATTAACTGCTCATGCGCTGCCCTCTTTGTCTGGGTTTCTAACGATGTCTAGAATTAGTTCGTTGATGCTCGAGGCGTTTGCAAAGGAAGAGAACCGCCTGACAGTCGCATTCTGGATTATACTTCGATGGCCTATGGCGCTTGCCCAGACCAACCAATCAGACCGACCGGATGTAAGGTGATCTCGCCGCCACTCCATCAGTCCCGGGTCTTGTATATCGATTTCTAGCAATTTTGCTTTAGATAGATCAGTCGCGTTTTTATGATTATAGATATTCTGTGATATCTCAGCTATCCCCCAACCTTCCACAATAAGGTTATCTGCTACATCTGAAAGAATTTGAGATAGCCAGAACAACTGATACTCTTGGATACTGGGGTCTCTAGATACTTCGGTTACAAGTTTATGAACGACCTCAATGTCGTTTAGAGTATCGCAAAACGACCAGATGCCTTTGGCGAGATGGGGGTACTGTATAGTGAGCCTTGTAAGGTGTTTCTTGACGCTCTCAGGTTGTGTCCTTGATACACTAAGAACAAGTTCAGCGTCATCTTCTGACAAGTCATTACTGTTAAGAAGTTTTTGAATATATTCGAGCTCATCTGCCTCCAACTCGATGCCGCCATGCGCATCATCGAAGTCCTCAGCGTATGCTAGTTGTATTGCGTTACGGCGTTTTGCCAGTAGGCGTGCTCTAACTTCAAGAATATCTTCGTTTTCGTTTTTTGTGTCTAAATTGCGGAAGAACGTTTTACTCGGATTTACAGAGAGCCCTCTTGCTCCAATTATTTTTTGGAACAAAAAGAAATCTTCAATCAAATCGCTTTCGCTATCCGAAAATAATACAAAATCATCCATAAATCTTATGATCTTGGTAGCTTTTAAACTTGAATTTTCTTCAGAAAATCGAAGAAAATCATTGCCCATCACTTTTGCAGGGTAAATTCCTTGTGGCCAACAATCCGAACTTCTTCCTGAATTGCTTTGCTCAAGAAATGTGTCTAAAGCTCGTAGGTCATCAGAGTTCATACCAATGATATGAAGCCATTCAACAATATCATCATGTCGAATTGAATTGAAGTATGAAGCGACATCAAATGAAAGGCTGTGCTTATACTGCCTTTCGTAATCTGAATTGGCGCTTCTAAAAGCTCCATATGTTTCTGTTGCGGAAGTCGGGATATCATCTTCATCAAACCGGTAGCCGTAGTGCTCGCGATTATCTAATTTGGGTTCCAAAAAAAGTGCCCGATTTCGATAAATTAGGTCATACAAAAAATACTCTGCGGAAGGATCAAGTTTTGTCGTTCTTCTCAGATGACGTTTTGGCTTTGAAGCATAGGCTCTTACCTGCGGTAAGAAGTCGAAGTTTTGCTTACCTTCAACGCATTTTTTCGAGTGCTCGAGCAAACGAGAACCACCAAAATCGACTAAGAACTTGGTAGTTGCCATCGGAAAAAGAGAGCTGCGGTAATCGTACCTAAAAAAATCTGCACTTGTTTTCATACTAGTCTCGATTTTCAGGTTTCTGGGTTCTTGAGCCAATGAATTTTATCGGTTGTTCGATTTTCTGACACATCGGATGCTGAAGAAGCATCGAAAATCGGTTTGTCAAAAGTAGAACATCCTATAATTTAGTTTTACTAAAAATTGAAATCCAAGGTTTTATAAGTTCAAAATTTGCGGAAAGAGCCAAACCAAAAAATGAAAAAACGCATATAAGAATCCATAATCGCGCACTTTTTTTCAGAAAAATATCCGAGGCGAATGCCCAAATGCCACTTGTAAGCCCGACAACAAAAAACAATTGAGCCAGTTGCATGTACCACGGAATCGGGCCGTCCAAGCCTCCGCCAAGAAAGATAGGTGCTTGAGAACCAAGAAATATGTTCATGCCCCCAGCTCCAACGATCAGGGACAAGGGAACGCCAATAGACAGAAGATTGTTGAGCTTTTCAGAGCTTCTTTGGGACTTTTGTTCAAGTCTCATTGTCAAAAATTCAGTGGCTACGTTCAGTTCTTGCTCAACTTCATGAAACATCTCGGTAATCCCGAAATTGCTGTACAGCTTTTCAAACATTTCGCGAGGTTGTAGTTGAGAGGAAATGTTACTGAAGTGATGTAAATGTGTGAAGTCTAAAAAGTCCTGTCGAATTTTATATAAACCGCTTGCGAACAGCTCGTATCGCTGATCATCATCGGTTTCGTCACCTGTTTCTCGCGATTGTCGGTCTTCTTGAACTAGTGCAGTAAGTTGCTGCGAGAACTGAAGCAAACGGAAATATTCGAAGACGCACAAAAATTGCATGTGACGATAATATTGGGACAAATGCCCCAACAATGGATCCTCGTTTGCGATGAAGTCTGCGGTAAAAGCTCCGCTGCCAACCGCACAAAGATGATGTTGGGACAATAAAAACTGGGTAGTATTGCCGGTCTGTGTGTCCGGGTCTCGGGTATGACGATCGTAAAAGTAATCCTCTTTCATCTTGTCCAAGAACGGTTTCTGATAGCAGTACCCATCACCGTCATCATCGACTTCCGCCAAGCGAAACAAGTCCGAAGGTTTGAGGCTTTCAATGGTGGGAACACTTCCTGTATCAAGCCCGTCGCCAATTACGACACAGCTCGATATATAGGAACGTTCATCGCCAAACGGCTTCGATTGTTTACCGTCTAATGTGAATGGAGCGACGAGTTCAGCGACCCAAGGCATTAATGGCATCTCTCCATTTGAGTGTTTCTTGCGAACCTCAGCGCCGTTGGGCGAAACGCCATGACCGAGGATACCTGAAAATGAGTCGCCAGGCATCGTACCTCGCTTGTCTGAGGTACCGCTAGCGTCCTTAAACCAAGTTGGGAATGCCCGACGGCTTCGATTCAATATCTGTTGTGAGGCGGCGAGCGTAAGGGCAGTGAATGTTTTGGGAGGTGTCAACGCCTGGTTTAAATCAGTTACAATTTCGGTGCTCATGCCGTCGTATTTTACGCCGACTATGAGAATCGCGATGCCTGGGTCTTTCTCGCTCGTTGTCTTCGACGGAAGCAAATGCCTCAGTTCCACCTCAAATACCTTGCCTTTGTACCATTTTCTTTGCCTAGGCGTTTCGCCGCCTAGTTGCTTCTCAACCTCCTGATGATCGGGGGTGCTAATTTCTTTGTCGATTTTTGTAGATTCTAGAAAATGATCAACGTAGGCATAAACTGCATTTCCGACTATCGGTCGTTTTGGTGTTAACCGATCAAATAGTGGCGCACGTTTTTCATCCGACGGGTTCACCCAAAGCGCCCGGGTGACATAAGGATGAAAATAATTAGTTTGCTGGAAGCTTGCTAGGGCTTGCTCACTTTTCCACTCGTTTCTTAGATCAACATCTTCAAGAACAGCAAACGGAAAATGGTACCAGATCACAAGTGATTTCACGTCAATCTCACTAGCGTTCTGTACAGGAGAAGGGGATGAATTTGTTTTATTGTTCATGATCAGTTCGCTGTTTGGATCCAGAAAAGACGTTAGCCAAATTGTTAACGATGAAAGCAACTGAAGTCGACCTGTCCGTCGTCAGAGCTTTTGGGTCCAGAGTGAATAGCCCCTAGTTCCCTAAGGGGCTATTCAAAGCGATCGTTCGTCCACTATGCAGCATCAGTCAGAATGGGCTCACTTCCGCCATTCGCTGCGGTGTGGATAAAGGTCGGCTATGGGCTGGGGGCTGCCATTAGACGCGATTCACACTAACGGCGGCTTTGGGCCGTCCTTGTTCGTGGCCGGCAACTAGTTCCGCAAACATGCTGCAATCGATCTAATGGCAGCTAGGAGCCCTCTTTGACCGATGCTGCGCGGTGATCGAATGTCTCCCTTATGAGAACCCATAGCTATTTTTTTCTTACAGACACATCCCAAAGAACCGCACTTGTGATGACAATCAACCCGGCTGCGGTAGCGCATGACCACTGATACTTCGATGAGAACCCTTCAAAGAAAAACGTCAATACAGGAAGCGCTGCCATGGTCACCATCACAGTATATGGGTCGCACCGGCTTATTCCGACCTGAAGAAGATATAGAGGTACGAGAACGCTGATAGATGTAACTAGCAGCAGCAAAAGGGACAGTTGGACTGACCACTGAATGCTCGGCATATCTGAGAACCAGACCAAGCCCAGAGAGACGGCTACAATGACATAGAAACGATGGGCCAGAACTGCACCAAATTTCCAGCCACACCTAAGAAGGGATTTGGACGCAATTGTGATCAAAACCGCACCAATTCCCGCCGCAAAACTTGCCAAAAGCCCAATAAGTGCAGCGTTGTTGCTAGCCTGAAACCCAGTGCCTGAGAAGGCCGATACACCCAAGACAAGGCAACCGGCCATGATGATGCCGCACACCAGAATGCTTTGCCCTGTCGGAGCCTTTCGATGTAAAAGAAACGAAATCACCACAGCCGCTATGGGTCCAACGGAAATTTCGACTGCTCCAACTATGGCTGGCTGAATGAGCTTCAAGGCGAGAAAAAGAGATAGAAATGTGATGGCTGTCGCAACATTCAGGAACAGCAATGTTCCCCATTTTGCTACGCCGATCCCTCCCTTCGACGTAGACAGAAAGAATAAGGCTGTCAGGGTAAAACTGATGCAAACAAACAAAGTTGCCGGGAAGTTTTCAAGCCATGTGCCATAGAGAACCTTCCCCATGGCCTGAAGGGTAATCGCAGCGATAATGACAGGTCTTGCCGAGAAATCGTTTGTATCAATCAAGCTTGAAAATCGCTGCGTTGGTCACTTGTTTCAAATTCGTTGGAGACACACTGAAAACTGCGTTTGGCGCACCCGCCGCCGCCCAAACAGTGCCGTGATCAAGGAGCGCCGCATCGATCCACGTCTCCGTTGGCGACAGGTGGCCGATTGGTGACACACCACCAATGGCAAAACCGGTCTCTGACCGGACCCGCTTTGGATCAGCTCTTATTAATGGCTCACCAAACAGTTCAGGAGCCTTGCCGAGATCAACATCATGTTGACCGCTCACGAGAAGCAGCTTCAGGTTTCCCGTTTCAACACCTTCGAAAATCATCGACTTTACAATTTGCCCAACTGAACAGCCGCAGGCTGCGGCAGCGTCGTCCGCTGTCCTTGTTGATTCCGGCATGCGTTCAACAGAAGCATCCAGTTTCAGATCAGAAATTGCTCTTTCTACACGGCTCACACTCTTCGACATCTGTATCCTCACGAATCAATTGGATACAGATTTATCTATTGTCTACATTCCGTCAAGCTGACTATGCTCTGCGAAGGAGCATTGGCATGAAACAAAAACCTACCAGAGATGGCGAAACAGCGGAGCATATCGCCAGCGTACTTCGTGCGGAAATCATTGCAGGCGACCGCGAACCGGGCGAGGTTTTGTATCAGGAAGAGCTTGCCGACAGATTCCAAACAAGCCGAATGCCCATCAGGGACAGCTTGAAAATTCTTGAACGGGAGGGTCTTGTCGTTGTTCCCGCCAATAAAAGTGCGACGGTTTCACCGCTGGACCCCGCTAGTTTTGTAGAGATTAATGAAATGCGCGCTGTGGCTGAGCCGCTTGCGCTCAAGATTGCCATGCCTGAATTGACGAACAGACAAATCGACCGTGCTATCACCATTCAGGATGAGGCTGAGCGTTCGGATATTGCGGTCTTCGCGGCCTTGAACAGGGATTTCCACATGGCTCTTATACAGCCCTGCGAAAGACCACGCCTACTCGCGCACATCGCGTCGTTAAATGATGCGTCACAACGTTATTTCCACCTTACAGCAGTTGATCTCGACTATTCGACCCAATCCCATGATGAGCATCGCGCACTGATTGCAGCATGCATGGCCAGAAACACGGAAAAAGCGTGTGCTATCCTAGAACGGCATATTCTTTCGGCGAGTGAGAAGATGCGAATTGCGATGCTATCCAAGGCGTAGTCAATTTAGGGCCCACGAACAGGTATGACTACGAAAGCCGACATTGATCCAACGTGCATGAACGGTAGGTTTGTCCGCAGTGCGAACCTTGCCGTGTTAGGCACCAAACGTCTGGAGTGAGCCCATTGTAACGGATGCTGCGGTGCTTGCGAATGTCGGCTTGGCGGAACAGCCAAATGATCAAGCCAAAATTCACATGGGCATTTTCAATTCAAACTGCCCAACCGTTTCTGTGGCTTTCAAATTGGCCATCAAACCACGAAACGCTGCATCAGTGCTGCAAATATTGATCAGCCTTAAAGCGCAGCCTGGCAATTGGTTCTGGATTCCAGCAATTAATGCAGTCGCAATCCCATTGCGTCGAGACTTCGGTCGCACTGCTATTTGATGTATTGTTCCCGTTCCCGGGTGGACCGCTGCAAAGGCAATGACGTCTGGACCATCAAATAATGACAAGCACAACAATTGATTGGAGATCGCATTGAGCGATTGAGTGTCGTTTTGCCACGACGGCTCCCAGTCGAACAGGCCACGCGTCAGCGGGGCAATTCGATCCCAAGGGACCTGCTCGAACTGGAACGGGTTAGAATTAGAGCAGCCCGACGCTGGAAGGCTATAGCAATCAAGTAGCCGTTGTTTCTCCATACCAAGTGACATGTACAGAGCCGCAGCGGTGTCATTGTTGCGCAGAACTTCAGTTTGAAAGGAGCAAACGCTGATCGAGCGCAGATACGCAAGACTGTCATTTGCCAAGGCCCGAGCAATGCCAAGGGATCGATACGAGGGACGAGTTCCGCTGGAAATCAAATAGGCGCGGTCCTCGCGTACAGATGTTAGCCAGATGCCTGCTATCTGACTGTCGCTGATGGCAATGCGGGAACTGGCCAAATCCAAGCCACGCTGCCGCATCATTTCCGCGAACTGCTGTGGGCTGAGCTGCATCGGAATCGCGTAATCAGAGAATGCGTCAAGCATCGCCTTTCGTAACTTATCCTGAGAATAGCCCAATGCGGAAGTGATTTTTGGTACAGTCATAGGGCTCAGTTTCCCGCCTTGAATTTTCGGGCTTTAATTTTCAACAAGACGTTATCGTTTAGTTGAAGCCTGTTCAACAAAGGCGTTTTGGGCATGCATCAAAAACTCTTTAGCTTGTGTCGCCACACATCTTGGGTGCTGCATCGCATCAGCAGTCACTTCTTCCCCGCGTGTAACAGGGGGGCACGGAATAAATAGGACATCCGACCGGCAGGTGTTCAAAAAGGTGGCGTCAATGCGCTGTCGCAAGAGCGTCGTGCGATCCGTTTCCAAGGCGTTGGCCGGCCAACAATCGGTTATGATGACATCCGCGTCCTTCGCTGCGTCAAGGTCGTCGGTCACTGTTATGTTTTGCCTTGTTTCAGCAAGCGTCAGTGCCAAATCTGGAGGGGCAACCTGAACAAGATCGATCGGCAAAACCTCTGCGGCCTCTTCTCATGACTCGGCGATATTGCCCGTGGTCCAACAATGGCCACGCGTAGACCCTCCCACGTGCCGCGTTGCGAAAGAATGTAAGCCAGATCGCCAATGATCTCGCAGGGATGATTTTCATTCGTTCGCAGGTTCAACACCGAGGCGCTGAGTGCGTTGGTAAAATCCGAAAGTCGCTGTAAACGCGGAGTGCGCACGGCCAACAAATCGAACCAGTTATCCATATATCCCGCCAGATCTTCGACGGTTTCAGCTCCTTCAAGGCGGGCTGAAACAGACACACAATTTCCGCCCATGGCCTGAACACCAAGCGCAAGCGCGGTGGGGTTGCGCCATCCGGGCAGTTCGGCGATGATCCCGACCCGAGTGCCGATGAGTGATTGTGGCATCCTTCGTTGTGACCAGAGTTCCGCAAGCGTCATTGCGCGGTGGGCAAGTTTTTCATGCGCATCAGCATCCAGATCGGACACTAACAAAAGATCAGAGGGGAGTGATTTCAGCGTCTTCATATCGAGTGCTTACAATTAATGAACTGCAAAAAAACAGTGGCTAAGCAGACCTTTGTACAGAGCGCAGCGAATTGTCGCTATGTCCGCCCAGCAGACCTTAGTGTTCGTTGCCGCTAACGTCTACTGCGAGCCCTTTGTATCCGTTGCTGCATCTCTCACCAACGGCAGCTATGCGCAGAAAGCGAGCTTTGCAAAGTTTGGCCCGTATCACACTCAGCGGCTTTTCGTGCGAACTGCAGCTAATGGCAGTAGAGAGACCATTTTGCCAATATACTGCACCGCGGCGCATTTTTGTTTGGATGGCTTGCCAAAAACGGTCCAGAACTGGCTGGGTTTTGAACGGGTTCTTTGACGGCCTATAATGAGGTGGTTTGAGGCCGTGCCAAAAACGAGCGTTTTTGACACCTTCGCGCGGTTGGCTCTGCGGGGCATCGCTGCCGTTCAAACTATTGCCGTAATCCAATGCCAAAACACTCCAACGATAGCCAAACTAAGGTAAAAGTGACCATGAGCACCACCAATAAGCACAGTGAAGATATAACAGCGTTTCTCTCAAACCATGCAGGGGTATATCTTTATCGCCCGCGGGTTAGCAGATTCATGTTCTGGTTTGGGACCGTGTTCATTCTCGGATTTTCCATCGGTGTTTATGAGTTACTTTTTGTTGATCAAAACTCAATTTATTCGACGGTAAAACTTTATGTGATGCTAGTGTTTGGACCTTATTGCATATGGTCATTTTTTGTTGTTGCGCGAAAATTCAGAGAAATTAGGATTGACGACGAAGGCATCAGAATTCTGCCTTTTGGACTGCATATTGCACCCCATGAAGTCGAAAAAATACGGCACAGCGAGAACTATACTGGCGCAGGAAGAATTGAGCTAAAACTAAAGTCCCCACATCTGATATATCACGTATTAGCATGGTCTTGGGGTCGAACTTTGACGATTTCTTTTAACAGCCGTTTGCTAACGCTAGCTGCAGCCCCTGTTTAATTTATACCTTGGGTTCGGAGCGAACGTTCAGTGTCTTCCAAAAACTACCGTTTGTTGAAAAGTTCGCTGAACCAGACATCGGTCCTCTTGCGGCTAAGGTCTGAAAGGCCCCGCACACTACCAGTTAGCTGTCGGTTCGATTTTGCACCAGCAGCGAAAGTCCGATCTGACGGGCTGCACCGCAGCGGTGGTATGGTACGGTGAATGTCCGCTAAGGGCTGGAAGCGGTCATCTATCTGATTGAGGCGGACGGCCACTTCGTCCGCAAAGCTGACTTCGGTATAGAGCGCAACAAATGGCCGCAATTTTCGCCAAAGCGGCGAGTGCTTCTGATGTAATCAGCTAAACTGACAGTTAGTGGTTCCGGCGATGATGGGGCGCTTTCAGCGTCGTCGGAACTTCCGCCATACCTTCACCGCACGACAGGCAGATCCTCTATGCGTGTGGTATACCGTGGGCTGCGATGGTCTGCGCGGAGTTGCCAAGATTGCTTTACCCCTTCGCTGGCAACAACCATCGTCTTCTTGCCGAAGCGGTCGTTTACTTTGTCTATCGCCACCATCAAGGCGCGGGATTTCGGTCGCTCCTGTTCGAACAGTGTCCGGGGGCGATCTTCGTATCGCACCAGGTCGTTCAGCAGGATACCGGCTTTGGTGAACCCGAAGGTTTCTGACCGAGCCTTTGGCCACGCAGCAACGGCGCAGCGCCTTGCGGCTTCGACGAGTTCAAAGGTATCTGACGACATAGGTGTCATTCGTGTTGATTTGGACGCGGCATATTGAGGGCGGTCAGGGCGGTGCCGGTTGGTATGGAAGAATACCGTCAGCGTGCCGGCGACCAACCCGTGCTGGCGGAGCTTTTCAGCCCCACGCGACGCATGTGCTGTGATCGCTTGGAACAGCGTATCAAAGTCCTCCATAGGCGTCCCTGCGGAGCGTGTGACTGCCATTCCTTTACGTTGCGGCTCCACATCCTCGAAGGCGAGGCAGGCCTCTCCTTGCAGCTCCAAAACGATCCTCTCCAATACCACCGTCCCAACCGCGCGCGCTTGCCTGATCGGCATGTTGCGTAGTTCGCCGGCGGTGTGGATGTTGAGGGCTTTGAGCTTTTGCTCCGTCTTTCGGCCGATACCCCAGATGTCACCGACGGGCACCCGTGGTAAAAGCCAATCGGCAAGTGCATCATCCATCAAATCCAGCACGCCAGCGAAAATCGGATTCTTCTTGGCGATATCGTTCGCGCATTTTGCCAGTGTCTTGGTGGGCGCAATACCAATGCGCACGGGGATACCGACACGCCTCAGCACTGCCGAGCGTAACTCGATGGCATGGGCGGTGCGATCCTTGAAGCCCACAAAATCCAGGAAACATTCGTCGATAGAGTAGATATCCACGTTCGGTGTAAAGTCTTCGTAAACCTCGACAACCCGCCGGGAGATATCGCCATAAAGCGTGTAATTGGAACTGAACACGCGCACGCCATGTGTTTCGATTTTGTCTCGGATGTGGTGCAGCGGTTGGCCCATCTTGATCCCAAGGGCCTTTGCCTCGTCGCTGCGTGCAATTGCGCAGCCATCATTGTTTGAAAGAACAATGACCGGCACATTCTTGAGAGTCTGGTCAAATATGCGCTCGGCGCTGACGTAGAAGTTGGCGCTGTCGCTGATCGCTATGGGGCGCTTCATGCCAGATCGTAGCGTCGCACGACCCCGGCTATCACCCCCCAGATCTCGCTGTCTTCGGTCAACTCAATATCAGGAAACTGTTCTTGGCTGTTGGCGGGCGCAAGGTAATAGCGATCGCCACGCTTTCTGAGGATCTTTGCGGTCACGGCACCATCGACCACAGCCAACACCGCACGACCAACGCGCCGCTTTCCAGCGCGATCCACTGCGATGATGTCGCCATCGCGGATCCCTGCATCCCACAGACAATCGCCCTCAACACGCCACCAGAACGTGGAGGCGGGATGGCGAACAACCCAGGCCATCGGATCAATCTCGTCTTCCAGATCATCCCCCGCTGGCGATGGAAATCCCGCGCTGGCAGGGGTGCTCACGAGGTGCACAGGGTGCGTGGCTGCAAGGGTTGGTTGATCGATAGGGTGCAGGGGCATGAGAATCCTAAGTGTTCGCTATTTGTTCTCAATCTGCTATTTGCCGATCACATGTCAAGTTTGATCGGCCCGTTCCCGCTACGTCAAAGTCCACCTCGGTCAGATTTCAAATCCTCACCGCTTTGGTGGATTACCATTTTCTCCGCCGGGAAGGGGCGAATGAGTTTGAAAGCGTCCTCCGGGGTGCCCGTCAGCCATGTGTCATACTCCTCAGGGCGCAGGATTGCCGGCATTCTGTCAGGATGGGTGTCCTTGACCAGATCGTTTGGCACGGTGGTAATCATCGATGAAGTGGTCAGCTCACGATGCTCCGTCCCGTACGCTCCTGAGAAGGCCCGCCAAATTCCGGCCAGTGCGAACGCAGGACGGTCTCCATCGCCCTTCACGCCAAACCAGACGTAGGTCGCAGGTGCGCGCCCCTTCGCCTCGCAAAAGCTTGATGCGGGGATCAGGCAGCGTCGCTCGATAAAGCTACTCTTCCAGAACGGGGAACTACGCAGCTTGTCGTCACGGGCATTATTAACAGCTTTGGGTTGGATCGGCTTGCCGGTCTTCTTGGATACCTGAGGCAAGACAAAGCCCCAATGTGTGTTCCAAAGTGCCCGATCACCGTCTTCATTCAGCGCAACAATGGGGGCAGTGCCTTTGGGAAAGATCGCAGTCAGAGGTTCAGCGTTGCCGAGTTGGTCATTCTGGCCCTCGACCCCAAAGAGCTGCTGCATCAGCGTAGAGGGCAGGGTGTTCGAGTAGAGGTTACACATGTCACGGCTCCCAGCGGTGGTACGCAACAAGTATCTGTCAATTCAACTCGGGCTTAAAGTGGTGGAGTGATCGTATGTTATGCTGGTGAGCGCAGCTCTGAAAGCGACAGGGCGTGATAATAGGGTCGTTCATATCGGTAGAGGCGGGCGGAAACCGGTCTTTCGCCGCGCGAAAAGGACGCCATAGTTCAAATATTAAAAGCTGCCATTCAGTGGAAGAAGCTCCATCGATCCGAAGTGTTTCAGGAGTTTGCTCGGAACATCACTGGTTTTGGCTGGATTCTTCCTTACCCTCTCGCTTCAGCGCTGGTATCTAAAATGGATGAGTTCAAGTTTTTATTTGCAGCGCACTCTCACGAGTAACGAGAAGTCCTACAGCGAGTCAGGTCTTCTGACGGCTTCTCGTTACATCGTCGTGCTGGGCGAACCCGGCGGTGGCAAAACCGAACTTATGAGTAGCCTCGCTGATCAGTTGGGCAGTGTAGTTGTTACTGCAAACGTGTTTGGGCAGGTCGGAGCAAAAGCTGAGAACAGCCCACTTGTTATTGATGCCTTTGACGAACTGGCGAAGGTGGATGAAACAGGCATCCACAAACTGCTTGGCAAGGTCCAAAAAGCACACCCCACTAACGTTATTGTTTCAAGCCGCTCCAGCGAATGGAATAATGCAGCGACTAGCTCATTCGAAGAATTTATTGGGCACGCACCGTTGATCGTTAGACTTCGGGAATTTAATGAAGCAGAACAACGATTAATTTTTGAAAACCATACTCCGGGGGAAGACTTTGCAGCGTTCCAAGCGGAGGTTGCTTGCTTTGACTTAGATGTACTACTTCCGAACCCTCAGTTCTTGAAACTTTTTGCTGACGCCTATGTTGGGAGTGGGCGACACTTTATCGACAAGCGGTCAATTTTTGAACAAGCTGTTGTGCAATTGGCGAAAGAAGCCAATACGAAAGTAGCAAAAAGCAAGCAGACACTCTCCAACTCACGAAAGGTACAGTTTGCCTCTGAAGTCTTTGCCAAACTTTTACTGTCCGGCGCAGAGGGTATCGGAACGAGCGAAGCCAGCGAAAACCAGATGTATCCTTTACTTGCTACGCTGTTTGAAGACGAAGATACGGCGGCAGTCATCCTTACAACCCGGCTCTTCAAACCAGGAGACAACGCAGATCAGCATCGCCCGGTTCATAAGATCGTATCTGAATACTGTGCTGCGGATTATCTAACTAAGCGGATTGCGGACCCTTTAGACCCATTGACCATCTCGAAATGTCTGTCGATCATTGCACCCAATTCGACTGTGCGAGATGAACTCCGAGGTATGGTCGGCTGGATGGCATCGCTTGGCAACACGCATATTCAAGAAGCCACGATTGCGCTTGACCCCTATGCGGTACTAGCCAACGGTGACCCGTCTCAACTAGATGCTTCGTCAAAGAGCCTACTTGTGAAGCGACTAAAGTACATTGCGGACCAAGACCCATACTTTCGCAGAAGTGATTTTTGGCGCAGGTTCAGTGTTGCTGGCTTCTTCACGCAAGCGATTGTGGACGAAATCAAGCCTCTATTAGCGCAAACAGGCGATGGGCACTTGCGCGATTTGATATTGGAACTTTTGACCGGGTCGCCAGCAATTGCTCAATTTTCTGAAGAATTGCGCCAACTTGTTCTTTCGCCAACCGAAAGTGAAAATACTCGTATATTGGCCAACAGCTGTTTGCTTGGCTGGACGGGACATGATCATCGCGCAAACCTAGCTGTTCTCATCTTTGAGGCCAGCGAGACTTCGCTGAAAGTTGCCGCGCAGGCAATTGAGACACTCGGCCCAGAAGCCTTTGGTCGGTCGTATCTCGTGGGTTTCTTTCGGGTCTGTGCGAACCTCTACCCCGGTCACCAACAGCGACATGAGCGCACAATAGGGTCGCGATATTTCGTGAAGCGCTTCATTGACACGTTAGATACGGCCGCGACCCAGTGGCTGCTGGACAAGTTGACAAAAGACCTGACCTGCACATGCGGGAAACAGTCATTCGAGTGTGACTGCCGAAATGGCATAAGCAAGATAGTCGGCTTAATGCTGGATAGATACTTCGACCTTGCATCGCCTCCCCACGATCCGAAACGAGTTTGGCAGTGGGTTGAAAACCTCAACTTTCACGAGACTAAAGGCTCAGATCAAAGCAAGGCAGTCCATATTTTGCAGGAAGACGATGGGCTCAGGCAAAGTATTATCGCTCACGTGTTTAGTGACCTGAACGACCAAGACCAGATATTTGATTCGAAACGGCATTTCCAGTTTGTGCACGGTCATCATTCGGGCCTCTTTCTGCGAGCCCCAGATTACAAATTTGTAGTCGATCTAGCCTTCGATACGAACAATCCAATCCTATGGTCGAGCTTCATGGCTCGGCATCAAGTTCATCGGAATGTTGCGGATCGCGGCGTAGACACGCTGCGACGTCACATGCGCAAACAAGCGTTAGAAAAACCAGCGTTCATGCGCGAGTGGGTGAAGTCAAATCGAGCGGCGAACCGGTTCGAACGTGAAAATCGTATGCCAAGCTTTAGGCATAGTCGCAAAATGAGACGCCGTCGCAAAATAAACGACGAAAGGCATGCGGCGAACATCAAGTATGTTCAAGAAAACCGGAAGCTTGTCGAAAGTGGTCGCCACTGGAATTGTTTGGTTCGTTTTGCGGAATTAGTGCTCGAGCACCCTGATAGAATCGAACGTGAGTTTGGTGACGAGAAACTCGTTCGCAATGCTCTCAGGAGCTGCCTTGATTTCATTGATGAAGCCGTACCCGATCTGCAGCGCCTTGCCGAACTCCAGTGCGCCTCGCAGGGCCTCCACGCTGAAACAATCCTCTATGCCGCCTGCTTGGAAATCCTGCGGGAACAAGGCCACTTAGAATGTGTTGATCGACGCTTACTGAGAGCACTGCGTACCAACATCAATATGGGATACAGTGCTGTCTCCGAGGAAGACCGGAATGCGCTGAAAGCTGAGATCGAGCGCCTCATCTTCCCCGACATTGCAAGTGCTGAAGATTTTCTTCGGAGGTACGTCGAACCACAATTGGCCATGCAGGGATGTGCTAACCCCGAAATTTGGTGGCTTCAGCACGAAGAGGCTTTTAGCCCCTTTCGCTCAAAACTTTCAATTGAATGGCTTGGACGGTCCCGTGGATTGGGGTTGGGATCACTGGACACCCTGTTTGAGATTGCTGCGCAGTATGGCAGTCGTGAAGAGCTGAAAGAGATCATTGCATCGCGATGTGCGGAATTTGTGTTCTTCTGGCCCAACGCTACTGGAAACGAGGACATCGAACAGAAGCGGGCGTTCTGGTTTTTGCGAGCTTTTTATTTTTTGGGCAATGCACCCGCAGTTTATTGGGATTGGCTCAAAGCAGACAAAGATACCGTTCTAATGTTTCACGAACGCTCTGGCCGCTTGAACCGAAGCGATCACCCTGCATGGCCGGTGCTTACCTCTGAAAAAGTTGCAGCGATTTTGAGCGCGTTTGTGGGCCAATGGCCCAAAGTGGACCTGCCAAGCAGTTTTGGGACTGGACGCCCCAAAGAGGAAAACGCGTATCGCTTTCTGACCGACGTCATATGGTCTATCAACTCCGACGACCCCGATAACGCCATCCCTGTTCTTGATCGGCTTCTTACTGACGCGCGTTGTGCGGACCTTCATAAAGACCTGAAAAGCATTCGTGCCGGTCAAGTTCGGAGAAAAGCACTCAGAGACTTTGAGCCACCGACACCGCAGGAAATTGTGAAATGTTTGGACCACGATGCAGTTGTTACGGTGGAAGGGCTGAGGGAACTCTTGGTTCAAGAACTGCACGAGTTCCAGAAAGCAATTGATGGAGGCGAATTCAACTCAGCGGTGGTATTCTATGATAAAATTATGAAAAAGGATAAGAAGCTAGGAAAGTCTGTGAAGGTGCTTCGCCGGAAGAACGAAAATGAAAGTACCGAAAGGATCGCAGAGCGCCTGAACCTTCGTCTTCAACCTCAAGGCATCTCCATAGTACCCGAGCACCAACTCAAAGCCTTAAAGCGTAGTGACTTTACTGCGACTAAGATGATCGACGGGACGCGTCGACTGCTTGTCACAGAAGTTAAAGGGCAGTGGCACGACGAGCTATATACTGCGGCCGCCGCACAACTTTATGAGAGGTATTCAATTCACCCTGATGCAGAGCAGCAGGGAGTTTATCTTGTTCTTTGGTTCGGACCGGACGAGAAAGTCGCAGGCCTGAAGAACACCACTATTACAACCGCTCTAGCACTCAAGAAAAGTATTAAGGAGCAAATGCCGACTGAGTTGGCGGCTTTTG
Organism: uncultured Sulfitobacter sp.; assembly: GCF_964021855.1. Taxonomy (NCBI): domain Bacteria; kingdom Pseudomonadati; phylum Pseudomonadota; class Alphaproteobacteria; order Rhodobacterales; family Roseobacteraceae; genus Sulfitobacter; species uncultured Sulfitobacter sp. Next base: position 516,330 of record NZ_CAXHZD010000004.1, on the reverse strand, counting down.
TAGATGTGTTCGTTCTTGATGTTTCAAGAAACTAGATTGAGCAGAAAACTAAAGTCGGCTTTGACTAGCTGCGTCGCAGCATCACAGGTGCTTCCCGAAAGTCGGCAATGGGCCGTATGCTGCCAGAAAGCAGGTAATGGCTTGTATTGTCAGAAGCCTTGCGGCGGAGGCCATTTCAAATGGGCGTTATTACAAACCGGCTATATTTAAACAATATTCTTGGAAACATTTTGCTTGGCTCTCTCCAGCCAAAGTGGTGGCTTGGCAGAAGGAACGCGCGAAGGCGTAGATGTCTCATTGGTTGTAAAAATGCTCGATAGAAGCGCCAATGCAACTGAGCCCTTCGCTTGGGTCGAATTATCCCGCCCCATTGTGAAGAGGATGCGCATCAATTGGTTTCGTTGTTCATTTGTAGGCAAATGGAATTTCACCTCAATCTGCAACCCCTTATGCTTTATGATATTGGCCGCGACAGGCCCAATTTCTGGAATATCGACAAGAAGCCATCTAACATTCTGGGGAACCTGACTTTCGCTTTGAAGTCCAATACGCGCCCCAGCTAATGACAATGTTTCAATTTGTGCCAAAAGCTGCTCGTTTGGTTTGGTAGCAATTGTACAGGGCTCATTAAACTCAAAGCGTTCTTCTCGTTGCTCGGTGTCGGGCGAAACTGCGACAGCCTGAACGATAGAAAGCAAGACCATGCTTATAACTGCCCAAAAGGCGAGCATAGGAAGTTGCCCGTTGTCCATAACAACCCGACTATCAATATCTGCATTTACGTAGAGTCCTAATGCTGCAGCCAAAATTAATGCTATCGGCCAAAAGATCATCGCGCGGTCGATACCGCCACCGCCTGCGGCACTGCCTTTTGGCGTCACCTTAAAGGCGTGTCCATGCGGTTTGATAAGGGTGGTGATAACCGTTGGTAAAATGCGTGGCGCGTGAAGGGCTGCATGCACTGTCGATGCCAAAGGAAAAAATGAATCAGGGGCAATTAATCGCAAGGTACATAGGGTTGCCAGCATGGCCGGGACTTGTAACGAGAGTATTTCTTGCGCGCTTACGTTTCCAAGAGGGGACCAGCCGGTCCAGAGACAGACTATCGGGGTCAGAACTGTGGCGATCACCATAAATGGCTGCACAATCCAAGTCAGAGGTAAAAACATCAAACGGTGCCGTAACTTTATCCCGGGCCCCAGTGGGCCATCGCGGAGGAACAGCATTTGAATGGCACCCCGTGCCCAACGTGCGCGTTGGACGTACATTGCTGAGAGCGACTCAGGTGCGAGTCCAACTGCAAGACGCTCATTAAGATAGCGCGTGACATATCCTTTGCGCAGAAGTGCAAGCGTCAGCAACATGTCTTCTGTAATCGAACCGGTAGGCATGCCACCCCCAATGGCTTCCATCGCGGCACGGCGGGTGATTGAATTTGAACCACAGCAAAACGCCGCGTCCCAACCATCTCGGCCAACCATTATAGTATCAAAAAATAATCGTTGATCATCAGGCATTACCTTACGCAATCCAAGATTGTTTTGCATCGGATCAGCATTATAAAAATTGTGGGGAATCTGGACAATACCGACCTTCTCATCTTGGAAAAGCCCCATAGCGCGATAGAGAAAATTTTGTTGTGGAATAAAGTCCGCATCGAGAACCATAAAAAATTCACTATTGGTACGTTTAATAGCTGCGTTGATATTGCCAGCTTTTGCGTGATCGTTGTTCTTACGTGTAAAGTATTCGATGCCTTTTTGTGCACTGTACTTCTCAAGCCACTCCCGCTTACCATCATCAAGAATGTAAACAGTAAAACGATCCTTCGGCCAATCGAGCGCAATAGCGCCCGCAATTGTTTTTTCCAGCACTTCAATATCTTCGTTATAAGTTGCAATGAAGATATCGATCGTGGGGAGATCATTTGGTGCTCTTAACCGAAGCCGCTTCTCGCCGGCTGAGGCCGCATCAGAGTTATTCCTGCGACGCGCAAGCATTAGAAAGAGCACAGCTGTATCAAACCAGACGAATACTTCGACAACTATTAGAAACCACGCGAAAGTAGCCTCGGAAAAACCAGTGCCAGAGACAGGAAGCGTCTCAGTAAAACGCCATGCGAGATAGCGAACGATCACTGTCAAGGTAGCTATTAACAATACCCAAACGGCGAAGGGCCGCATGGTGACGCCTGACATCCACTGACGCGGAACAAGCAAGGTCAAAGCTACGACCAACGCAATTGGAACAAGAAAATCGGGCATACCTCATTCCGTTTCTATTGGAGCAGTCTCTTGGCCGAATGTAGGTTCCACGTTTAGGGGGGCAGTCCCGCCAAAACCCGAAAGCAGCCGTGATATACGTGACAACAAACTGTCTTGGTGCAAATCAAACCGGACATCGGCAGTTCGGCCAACATCGCAGAATGATCCTGCTGCGATGGCATCTTTCAAGTTTGCACTGCCCAGCCCAACAATGACTCTGAAACCGTCGATCGTTATGATCCTTGGGCTCGCGGCTTGCATTTCACGGTTTGGACGTGCACCGCTTCCGTATGCTGCAAGGACCTCGGCGGTAAATCGATCTGTCGACCCTTTGAGTTGAACTGTCGCGATTGTTCCTGTTGGAATGTTCTCAAAGTGCCGCTCTGGTAGTTGAACTTCAAGAAAGCGCCGTGAACAATCGAGGACCTGTGCGACACTTTCTCCGAAGGCAACGGTGGTTCCTTCGCGGGCAGAAGCCTCCCAGATTATTCCCGATGTTGTAACATTCGGCTTAAAGCTTTCTTGACGTATTGCTTCAAGGCCCATAGTTCTTATTTGGTTCTTGAGGCCAGCACGTTGAGCCTGCCGTTCAAGCAAGCGCGCACTAATATCCGCCAGACGAACGTCTATTTCGTTCAATCGATATTCAATTTGCTCAAAACCGTTGGACGTTAGGTCAATACCCATCGCACCGTTGAGAGTATCACGTTCGACTTTTAGCTGGTCAAATGCCGCTTTTTGTTGCGCCAAATTAGCGATCGCGACTGATAGTTCGGCGCTTGCGTCGGATGCATTTGTTGGGGTGACAGAACCACTCTTTACAAGTTTTTCAATACGTTGGGAGTTTCTTTGAGCTTTTTGTAAAGCAGTAGTTGCGCGACTAATGTTCGCGGTGGCCTCGGCCAGGCGCGGAATGAACCACGCCGTACGAGCCTCAACCAGTGCATCTCGTCTGGCTATAAGATCGGCCCGAATACGAGCCAAATCACGAGTCTGCTTGTCCATTCCTACTATCTCGCCGCTGAGAGCTCCAAGTCTCGTTTGCGCGGCTTGGAGAGCTCCCCGCTGACTTTGAGAGTTTTTCAGTTCGATGAGTGTTTCCCCACTTTCGACTATTACTGAAACCGGTTTAGTCGGCTGGATAATAGTCCCGCTGAAAGGGGCGCTGACGTTAATCAGCGGTGCGTTCACAACCGCGGATGTCGAAACATAACTTGTCGCATATGGTGCAACTGTAAAGCCGACCGCAGCTAAAAGAACCAAGGCAATGAGAACACGAAGAAGAGTAATTGGCATATGCTGTCCTTTATGAGGTCATTTTAAGTGTGCAAATGCTTCATCAACCACCCTTGACCTGTGATATTTGAAGTTGTCACATCTTGTCACTCTCGTTTGTCAAAAGTTAGGCGATCTTTGCTATGGTACGACGTCGAGAAATGAAGCAGTTTGAAGGAAGCTTGCGGTCTTTTCTTCGCTGCTAAGATAATCGAATAGGATGCAGCCGGACTTAGGCGGGTACCCTATTAAATCTCATCCACCAAAATTTATAATGCGCGATAATGAGAATACCCAGCAACGAGTGAATCTTTAGAGTGTCAGTGTTTCACTCGCTCTGTAATCATTATACTCTTGGCATCACAGATATGCTTAGTGCTTGCAAGAAAAGATAACATTCTGCAGGGGAACCTATCAACATAAGGCTCGTAAGATACCTTGGACTTATCTGCCCTCATCAGATTAAGAATACTTTTGCTACATCTGGATGTGCCCTACCTAATGATTGTAGTGGGTGAAGATTACTGGAAGGTACGGACGCGTAGTGTCGCCAATCTTGGTTCTGAAACGAACTCCACAACGCATTTAAGGTTTGGGCTTTGCTGGCCGCATATTTGGCATTTTCGCTCGACAAGGCGGAAAACCGTTTCCGGATTTGCTCCTCTCTGTAATGGTCCGCCAGATGCCCATAAGTGTTGCTAACAGCGATTGAGTTTGCGTGGCCGAGTTGTTTGGCAATCACTTCGAGAGGTACACCTTGGCGGACGAGATCACTTGCATAGGTGTGCCTTAACCCGTGAAAAACAAACTTTTCCGGTAATCCGGCTTGCGTAACAGCGCGCCGAAACAACGGAGTGTGCTGTCTTCTCCAAGGCAATTTTCTATGAGATAGAAAAACATAGTCCCTATCTGACTTTCCTTCACAAAGCTTCATAAAGAATGCCATGCCTTCATCAGGTAAAAATACGAACCGCGCTGGTGCCCTCTTAAAGGCATCCACTCTCAAGCCAAAGCCTTGGCGACCTACATCCTCAACGCGCAGCGCGCCCAACTCCCCAACGCGGCAACCTGTATAAAGCGCCCCTAAAACTAATAACTTCAACGGGGGATCGCAGACCTCCAGAAGGTCCTTACATTCCTCTCTTGTCAAAAATAGCGTACGAGGGGTGTGGTTTACCGAGATACGCTTGATGCATCGCCACGGTCTCTCTGACTCGATCTTGCCGCTATCCCAAGCATGCTGAAATGCCATCTTCATTATACTGAGCAATGAATTAAATGTCTTCTTGCGTCGCCGAATGTCATCGCGGGAAAGGTCATCAATTTGCACCCGCGACTTGTGGGGCATGAAGCCGAACTTTGGAGGGGTCTCTAAAACTTGCTTTGCCAATGATACGAGATTGGTCGCATTAAACTCTTCCAGCGGGATATGAGAAAATTTGGGTATAATATGATGGTTGATCAGCACGAGATTGTTATAATGCCCTCCTTTCGACCGCGATAGCTTGGTCCACTCAGTATAATCTCTGAGTGCGTGACCAACGGTGTAAATGTCACCGATGGGGCAGATGCAAATCTCTGACGCTCTGCCTGTCGGTGTTGGCTCATTCGCTATTTCTCGGATTTCCGCTTCCTGGAACCAAAGAAAGGCACCCTCAATAGCTTCGTGAAAAGAGATTTCGCCTTTTCCAGTATTTAAGGCCGGCCCAAGGCACTTTTGCTTGTACTGCTTGTCCTTGGTTAAAATGCGTGCGGTCCAGTTACATGTTCGCCCGTCGGGTCGGTGAATACCAAGATGTCGTGATACGAGTAGAGAGTGCCAATATGGAGCATTTCGGAATTCAAGGTTTTTGATAAAACTGATGTTAGAGAAACGACATATTTTAACAGAACTTAATGCGATTTTCGGGACATTTTCTGTGAATTTTTTCTTGAGCACGGTTGGTCGCCTTTTTTATTTCACCTCCGTCAGCTTAACCCATGTTTTAACTCCGGCAGTAATTCGCCCTCTAACAAAGAAAAATTACTCTTTGGCCAAGAGCCCGTCGGCAAAGTTTGCTCGTTCATTTGCAACGATAGTCTTAGCGCTTTCAGGCTGGGGTCTGACATAACCGGGCTTTCGCCGAGAGGCGCAAATCGCAGTTCAAGCTCCCGCTCAATACTTGAAGAGGATAAGTGACCATATGTCCTGCTGACTGTATCCGTGTTCGAGTGCCCCAATTGGCGGGCAATGATAGCTAACGGTGCCCCTGCCTGAACAAGCTGACTTGCATATGTATGCCGCAGTCCGTGAAATACGAATTGCTCAGGCAGCCCGGCGGACCGGACCGCTTCCTTGAAAAGGTGTTTGTGGAGGCCATTCCATTTTTGGTTACGCTCCGTCCTAAAAACTAAATCACTCGGTTCCTTTTCGAGACACATGCTTAAAAAGAACTGCATGCCCTCCTCAGGCAGAATAACATGTCGAGATTTACGGCTTTTTGCCGTTAAGACGAAAAGGCCGAATACATCTTTTCCGATGTCTTGGCAGCGCAGTTCGGCCAATTCAGTTATCCGACAGCCTGAATACAGTGCCCCTCGAACCAGAAGGCTAAGATCCTCCCGGCAATGCCGGATGAGCGCGCGGCACTCAATACGTGTTAGAAAGATTTGCCGTGGAGCCTCGTAGTTCGGAAGTCTTCGGATACGCCGCCAAGCGCGTTCATCGTCTGTTTGGCCATTCTCCCATGCCATTTTAAGCGCAAGCCGCATGATACCAAGAACTGTGTTCACTGTGGACTTTCGTTTTCGCAGCGTGTCAGCGTCGAGATCGCTGATTGACACTTGGGGCTGCGCCTTTTGGTTACCTCGAGCGGCAGGCGTTTCGAGAATGTCCCGACAAAAGGACGTCACTACGTTTCCTGTAAGCTCTGAGAGTTGGAGTTCGCCCAAACGTGGAATGATATGATGATTTATCAAAGATAATAGGACCAAGAAGTTCTTATGAGTGGCCGCAATTCTCTTCCACTCGACATAGTCAATCATGGCATCGCCGACGGTAAAGCCATGTTTTGAGCGTGAATACCGTAATATCTGGTTAGTTCCGACATTATATGCCTTCGAAGCGATGGCCACAGTGTCGGGTTCAGCAAACTTGGCCTCGACCAGCGTCAATGCATCATTAAAATTAAGGCCCTCAACTTCCCGCTGAGCGCAGGGCCCGACCCTGAACTGCTTGTAGCTACCAGCATTTGTTCTAACTCTTCCCAGCCACATCATCGATTTGCCTGGTTGCTTCTCCAATCCGATGTGGCGACCGTACTGCAAGATATTCCAATAAGGCGATTTGCGCTCTTTTAACTCAATTTGCGCCTTTGGGTCGGAAAGATTGGGAGATTTCATTTTTGGCACCATTGAAGTAGTACTGCACAAAGTAATCATGGGCTTCTTCGGTAAAGCCATGTTTTTCGATATAGTTCGTCAAAATGCGCTCCAAAGCCGACACTTGATCGTGTACGCTCATTTGTTCCTCCAATAAATGTTCAGCTTTTTCATTATAAAACAATATGTTAGTTAAGTTGTATCTAAGCCCCGATGGCATAAGTGTTTGAACTTTAGCCGCCTTTATGGGTTCTTATTTCTGTCGTGGATCCATTGCTGCCGGTAGGGATATTCTACAATTTTACAGGGCCTGAAGCCACTCTACCTTAACGGTTTTAAATACAACCTATTAACGAAACTTTAATTTTCGGTTCTTCTGGAAAGAATTTTTAAAATTTTTAACAGAAAGGCGAATGGGGCTCATTCCCCACCTCCACCGCGATCTACACGAACGGTAGCTTTGGGCCGTTCGTGTAGGTCGGCACAGGGCGGAAACCGGACCTTCGCTGCAATTGCAGCTGTATCTCTTCAGTCTGGAAAAGCGGCCATTCAAATATTGTAGTTTCTTCTATCAAGGGACCATTTCCGCTCCAACATTTGATTGATGTCAGGTGGATATTCAAAAATTGAAACCAGAGACGTAGCATCTTGATACAAATAGAGCACGTTTCTAAGCCTTCGAAACTTTCGACGACGCAGCTATTCAACATTTTTTGAAATTAGGCTGGCTTGATGCGATGTCTCGGCTGTTACTGGCTTTCAGAACTGAGGCTATCGTTTTTCTGATCGGCGCAGTCTCGCAACAATTTAGGTCCGCAGATATTGAGCCTGTTCCAATAACCAATTCTTGAAGAACGCCGGGGCGGACGATCCTGATGTGTTCTTGTCCAGGCCAATTTCGTACCAGATACATCTTATCGTCCGTTGATCCACAGCGACAAGCTGGCCCGATGATAACTCGCGCTCGCATAAGATATTATCTGCGAGGATAACGCCTTCACCATCTATTGCGGCATCAATCGCGAGTGAGAGGTCGGAATAAACCTTGCCAGTTTTCCAGCCAAGGCTTTGCTGCTCATGCGCCGCGTACCATTTGTGCCATGTCTCTTTGCCATTGTCGTGAATGAGAGTTGCGCTGCTCCAGTCCACAAGGGCATTTTGAGACGTGAGTTGGGCATTGAGGTAGGGAGATGCTGCGGGAAAGCCATTTATCGGAAACAGGCGGTCTCTGGTAATCCCGCTTCCGGGCATTCTGGTTTCGAAGTGAATAGCGATATCCGCATGCCCTTCGCCGATCTGCGCGGGGCTCCACGCTGGCCTTAAATCCACTTCGATACGTGGAAAAAGACTGCAAAACTCTGTGATCCGCTTGCGCAGCCACAGGGACGCAATCGCAGGTTCCGCGCTGACCACGACGGCACCAGAACGGGTTTTGCGCAAAAGGGTTTCACTGGCATCGGTAAGCGTTTGAAGGCCGCTCGCGACTTGCGGCAACAAGTCCCGCCCGTTTTCACTGAGCTCGACCCGGTTGCGATGCCTGATGAAAAGATCGGTCCCGAACCATGCCTCAAGATTCTTGATGTGCTGGCTGACAACGCTGTGGCTGACATTCAATTCACTGGCCGCTTTAGCAAAATTACAATGCCGTGCGGCAGCTTCAAAAACCCTAAGCGCATTTAGATGACGGAGCGTGTTCTTCATTAGTTTAGCGTAGTTAAAACCTTCGCTGAGAGCAAGTTAAACGCGCTTTTGGTTTGAGGCTGATGGTGAGTAACCTTCCTTTAACGAATTGCTCCCTAACGCAGAACGGAAACCCGCATGGTCGCTGCCTTGTCCGCCGACAAATCCAATGTCTCGCTTAGCGTAACCGATCTGCACAAATCCTTCGGATCGCATGAGGTTCTCAAGGGTGTTTCCCTCAAGGCTTGTGAAGGCGATGTGATTTCGCTGCTGGGGTCGTCCGGTTCTGGCAAAAGCACATTCCTGCGCTGCATCAATCTTTTGGAAACTCCGACATCTGGTTTGATCAGAGTTCATGGTGAAGACATCAAAATGTCGAAGGATCGCCACGGCGAGTCACACCCTACTGATCCACGACAGGTTGAACGCATCCGCGCCCGCCTGGCGATGGTGTTTCAGTCCTTCAATTTGTGGTCGCATATGACTGTGTTGGAGAATGTTATCGCGGGACCAATCCACGTTCTGAAGCAGTCGCGGGCCGAGGCGATTGAACACGCCAAAGAGGTGTTGGAACGCGTCGGAATGTATGAGCGCCGCGACTACTATCCATCCCATATTTCGGGCGGTCAGCAACAACGCGCAGCGATCGCCCGTGCCTTGGCCATGCAGCCCGAAGTTATGTTGTTCGATGAGCCGACCTCTGCGCTTGATCCAGAGCTTGTGGGTGAGGTGCTGAAGGTGATCCGCTCGCTTGCCGAGGAAGGGCGCACGATGGTTGTTGTCACTCATGAAATGGCTTTTGCGCGCGACGTCTCGTCCGAAGTGATCTTCTTGCATCAGGGGTTGATCGAGGAACAGGGGGCACCCGCACAAATGTTCAATGAGCCAAAATCTAACCGCTTCAAGGAATTCCTGTCGACCACCAGACAGTAAGCCGGTGTGTAAGCATCAAACCTAAAATCAATCCGAAACAAGGGAGTACCCACATGAATATCAAACAAACACTTCTCGCCTCCGCCGTTGGTGCATTCGCATTCATGGCCAGTACCGCCACCGCGGACACGTTGCGTATGGGTGTCGAGGGCGCTTATCCTCCGTTCTCGCAAAAGGAAGCTGATGGGTCGCTGTCCGGCTTCGACATCGAAATCGCGCAGGCCCTGTGCGAAGAGTTGAAGCGCGAATGCGAACTGGTTGAGCAGGAATGGGACGGCATGATCCCGGCACTGATCGCCCGCAAATACGACGCCATCGTTGCTTCGATGTCGATCACCGAAGATCGTAAGAAGCGCGTCGATTTTACTGGGAAATACTATGATACGCCGTCGCGGTTCATTGCCAAGGAAGATGCCAGCTTTGACATGACGGCTGAGGGCAGCAAGGGTCTTAAAATCGGTGTTCTGCGCGGCACGACGTTGCAATGCCATGTTGAGAAAGCATTCCCTGATGCGGACTTGCGTCTTTACAACACACAAGAGGACGTATTTGCCGATCTGGTCGCCGGGCGTCTGGACCTGCAGCTAAACAATACCTTGCAAGCCATCGACGGTTTCTTGAGCACCGATCAGGGTCAGGGCTTTGCCTTTTATGGTGAAAACATCGACGATCCCGAATGCCTTGGTGAGGGTACTGGCATCGCTGTGCGCAAAGGTGATGCGCTTGCCGATGAGCTGACCGCGGCGATCGCAGCGATCCGCGCCAACGGCACCTATGCCGCGATCAACGACAAGTATTTCGACGTCGATATCTACGGCAAGTAATCCTGCTGAAACCACGCGACAGGGGAGCCTTGCTGTTTCCCTGACGCCCAACATCCCCCCATTGACGGACAATGCACATGGACGTGATCTTTGAATACAAACAGATCCTGATCGAGGGTACTCTGGTCACGATTTCGCTGGCGGTTCTGTCCCTGCTTTTGTCCATTGTGTTGGGCCTGATCGGTGCCTTTGCCAAGCTTTCGTCTTCTCGCGGGGTCCGGCGCGCGGGCAATATCTATACTCTTTTCGTGCGCAGCGTGCCTGACCTTGTCTTGATGATGTTGATCTTTTTTGGCGGCCAGACATTGCTGAGCCAGATCGGCGGATTGACGGGCCTTTGGGATTACATCGAGATCAACCAATTTGTGGCCGGGGTGCTGACGCTTGGCTTTATCTTCGGGGCCTATATGTCTGAGACATTTCGTGGTGCGATCCTTGCCATTCCGCGCGGCCAGATCGAAGCAGCGATGGCCGTAGGCATGAAACCGGGTCAGATATTCCGGATCGTAACATGGCCGCAAATGGTACGGTTTGCACTGCCAAGCTTTACCAACAACTGGTTGGTGCTGGTCAAATCCACCGCTCTTGTATCGGTGATCGGCCTGCACGATCTGGTCTGGAACGCCTTTTCGGCCGGACGGTCTACGCACCAACTGTTTAGTTTCATGATTGCCGTCATGGTTATCTATCTAATCATCACGGGCCTGTCTGATCTTATCCTGCGCGGGGTTGACCGGAAGTACGCCGCTGGCGTGAGAAAGGCATAGACGATGGAATCCGAACGCAGCTTTTACGAATACCTCCAAAGCTTCAGCGAGACGCGATCCCCGATTGATTTCGTGCTGATCTATGACAACCTGCCGCGGTTCTTTGATGGTGCCTTGGTCACGCTTCAACTGACGTTCCTCGCTCTGCTTGTGGGCGGATTGGTTGCTGTGCCACTGGCCATCGCGCGCGCCTATCGCAAGCCGTTCCTAAGCCCGGCGATCCGTGTCTATACCTATGTCTTCTGCGGCACGCCGCTCTTGGTTCAGGTCTATCTCTCTTATTTCGCCCTCGGACAATTCACTGCCGTTCAGGAAAGCTTCCTGTGGGATCCGATCCTCAGCAATCCGTGGTGGTGCGTGATCATCGCCTTCACACTGAATACCGCCGCCTATACCACCGAATTTTTGCGCGGCGCGATTGAGGCGACACCCCACGGTGAAGTAGAAGCAGCCAAAGCTTGTGGCATGTCGCCCTTCACCCGGATGCGGTTGGTGGTTTTGCCCAATGCGTTCCGCCGCGCCCTGCCGGCCTATTCCAACGAGGTCATATTCACGCTGCACGGGTCTGTCATCGCCAGCACTGTCACATTGCAGGATCTGTTGGGGGTGGGGCGCTGGCTGAATGGCCGTTACTATCTGGCCTATGAGGGGTTTTTAACGGCGATGGTGTTCTACATGGCAATCGTCTTCCTGATCACCTTTGTTTTCCGAATGGCCGAAAAACGCTTCCTTGGGCACTTGCGGCCCCGTGAAACGCCCGCGCCCGGCAGCACCAGAGTGGCTGCATGACCGCCGGGTCCCAATCCTCGATCCACAAAAACCCATATCACTTCCTGTAAGAGGCAAAACAATGACAACTTCAGAAAAACGAGACTTGATCGAAGGGCGCGCGGCGCTGATCGTCATCGACATCCAGAAATCCACCTTTGCGCCAATTCCCGACGACAAACGTGCCATCGCTCATATGCCGGACTATGCAGAGCGCATGTCGCGTTCCAAAGTGGCGATCGACAAGGCGCGCGAGGTCGGTATTCCGGTGGTATTCATTCAGGAAATTCACCGCGCCAACCTGATCGACATGGGCCGCGAAACCGATGGCGACGAGGACGTGCATTGCCTTGATAGCAACCCGCTGACTGCCTTTGCCGAAGAAGAGTTAGGTATGCGCCCGGATGATTATCGCATTTCCAAACGGCGCTATTCAGCATTCTACGGCACCGATCTGGAAATCCTGTTGAAGGGTCTCAAGGCCGAGACTCTGATCCTTGTCGGCGGCTTGACCGACGTGTGCGTACACTACACCTTTGTTGATGCGCATCAGGGTGACTACTTCTGCCGCGTGATCGAGGATTGCGTCGCAGGCTCAAGCCGCGAGGCTCATGACGCCTCGCTCAAAGCGGTAGAGTACCTGCAACACGGCGCAGTGCGGTCGTTGGATGAGGTGCTGGACGCGATGCAAACCAGCGTGGCAACCGATGCTGCCTGACAAAACGTTTATGGCGGTCGGCCTTGCGCTAACCGCCTCAGCGGTCCTCAGCTTCATAGACAACTTCGTTGCCCCCGTCAGCCAAGAGGCAGGCCTGTGGCAGTTTCAAGTGTTTCGTACCCTATTCGCCGTCCCACTATTGCTGGTGGCGGCGCGGATGTCGGGGCGTGTGATACGCCCGGTCAACCTGCCTCGGCTTGCGGGACGCAGCCTTGCGGTGTCGGTCGGGTTATTGATCTACTTTGCCGCACTCGGAACCTTGCCCGTGTCACAAGCGGGGGCTGGTCTGTTTAGCGCGCCACTTTGGGTGGTATTGTTGTCCGCCCTTTTGTTCCGTCACAGGATCGGCGCAATCGGGGCCTTCGCCGTCGTCATCGGTTTCGCTGGCGCTTTGATTTTGCTGCAGCCCGACTTTGCGAACCTGACCCCGCTGTCCATGATGCCACTGGCAGCCGGGTTGTTCTATGGTTTGGGGATGACGCTGACGCGTCACTGGTGCAGTGACGAAAGCGCAATTGCACTGGCCATTGGCATATTCGTCACCATCGGGGCGGCTGCCCTGATCATGATGGGGTGGGTCACGATCTGTCCCGGCGATACGTTCATAACCGCGCCCTGGACTGCCCCGAGTGCTCGCTTCCTTTGGCTCACCTTATTCCAAGCCGTGGGCGCTGTAATCGCGGTTACATTGATTGCCCAAGCCTACCGGATTGGAAATCCGGCTGTGGTCGCCGTATTCGAATATTCGTTCCTGATTTTTGCAAGCCTCTGGGCATTTCTGCTTTGGGGCACGGCAACCAATCCACTCGCTTGGGCGGGGATCGCTGTAATCCTGCTCTCTGGCATCATGATGGCCCTCAGCCAGAAAGAAAAAGCAAATGCCCCCATTGCCGTCTGAACTCGCCTATGTACCCTTTGTGTCCGTCGAAAACATGATGGGCCTTGTCCACCAGATCGGAATCGAAAACGTCCTGTGCGATCTTGCCGAAGCTATTGAGGCCGACTTCAAACGCTGGGAGTTATTCGACAAGACACCGCGAGTCGCCAGCCATTCTGCCGTAGGCGTTATCGAATTGATGCCCACTTCGGATAGAGAGATGTACGGTTTCAAATACGTGAACGGTCACCCCAAGAACACCAAGGAAGGGTTGCAGACCGTCACCGCATTTGGCCTTCTGGCGGATGTGGACACAGGCTATCCGAAATTGTTGTCGGAAATGACTTTGCTGACCGCATTGCGCACGGCCGCTTCTTCGGCGATGGCCGCGCGCCACCTTGCACCCAAAGGCGCACGTATCATGGCGATGATCGGCAATGGTGCGCAGTCGGAATTCCAGTGCCTCGCGTTCAAAGCAATCTGCGGTATCGACACTGTGCGCCTGTACGACATCGACCCGTCTGCTACTGCGCGTTGCGCGGCTAACCTGAAACGACACGGCCTGAACGTTGTGTCTTGCACCTCGGGCCAGGAAGCGATGGAGGGGGCAGAGATCATCACCACCTGCACTGCGGACAAACAAAATGCCACGATACTGACAGATAATATGGTCGGCAGCGGCGTGCATATCAACGCGATTGGTGGCGATTGCCCGGGCAAAACAGAGTTGCACCGCGATATCCTGTTGCGCTCCGAAATTTTCGTGGAATACCCGCCGCAAACCCGGATCGAAGGCGAAATCCAGCAGCTGGAGGACGACCATCCCGTGACCGAATTATGGGAGGTGATTTCTGGAAAGGCCAAGGGCCGCACTGACGCAAAACAGATCACGCTGTTCGACAGCGTTGGTTTTGCGATCGAGGATTTCAGCGCACTGCGCTATGTGCTAAAGGCGATCAAGGGCACACCGTGGTTCTCCAACCTTGATATGGTTGCGGACCCCGACGACCCCCGCGACCTGTTCGGCATGTTCGAACGCGCGAACCAATAAGCTCTGGCAGCAAAGGATCGGTAAATGGCTTGGTTTCTCCTTGTTCTCGCAGGCCTGTTCGAAGTGGGCTGGGCCGTCGGGTTAAAATACACCGAAGGTTTTACGCGGCCCTGGCCCACCGTGCTGACGGCGGCTTCAATGATTGTCAGCCTTGTCCTTTTGGGGCTCGCGTTGCGCAGCATCCCCCTTGGTACAGGCTATGCGATCTGGACTGGCATCGGCACCATCGGCACTGTGATTTTCGGAATCGTCTATTTTGCTGAACCAGCTACCGCTGCGCGGATGTTTTGCGTGTTGCTCATCCTTTCGGGGATTGTCGGCCTGAAACTCGTCTCAACCACCTGACCAATGAAAAGGACTATACAATGACAACTTCGATTTCCCGAAATCACACCGGCACGCGCATGTCTCAGATCGTCACGCATGGCGATACGATTTATCTGGCCGGACAGGTCGGAAACCCCGGCGACAGCGTAGAACAACAAACACGCGATTGCCTTGCGTCGGTCGAAAAACTGCTGGCAGAGGCCGGATCCGATAAAGAACACATGCTTCAGGCAACAATCTGGCTAGCGGACATGGCCGATTTCGCCGAGATGAACGCGGTCTGGGATGCGTGGGTGCCCGAGGGTCATGCCCCAACCCGTGCTTGCGGCGAGGCCCGGCTTGCCACGCCGGAATACAAGGTCGAGGTCATTTTGATTGCTGCGCGTAAGTAATGCCCGCCGGTATACCCTTCATTGACGCGGCATCCATGCCGTCCGGCTTTGGCTGGACAGACGCCGTTGACGCGATTGCAAAGGGGCACACCCGTGCCCCCGCGCAAATAACGGATCAATTCCTGAACCGTAGAGAAGATAGCTTTGTGAACCGCGCCGCATGGATTGAGGGGTTCGGCGTTGGGGTGAAATCCTTCACCGTTTTCCCCGACAATGTGCAGCATCAAAGGCCATCCGTACAGGGCGCGATGCTAATCTTTGATGATCAAACAGGAGCGCCGCTGGCCGTCGTTGACAGTGGTTTGGTGACCTATTGGAAAACGGCCGCCGATTCCGTTTATGGCGCATCTCTTTTGGCCCGCCCTGATAGTAAGACACTTTTGATTGTGGGGTCGGGCATCGTGGCGGACAGTTTGGTCGGCGCATATTCTGCGCTTTTTCCGTGTTTGGGGCGAATTTTGATATGGGGTAGAAATCCGGAAAAAAGCCGCGCGCTGGTAGGGCTACACTCTCATCAGAAAGCCACCGTTGAGGCAATTGAGGATCTTGAAGCGGGCGTAAAACAGGCTGATATCATTTCAACAGCAACAATGAGCAAACAGCCTATTCTTGACGGAAAGTGGGTCGCGCCCGGTACCCATGTCGACCTAATCGGTGCCTTCAAAGCTGACATGCGTGAAGCCAACGACGCATTGCTGACGCGTGCAGAGATCTTTGTTGATAGGTTTGAGACCACGCTTGGGCATATTGGCGAATTGCTGATCCCATTGAAAGAAGGCACCATTAGCAGGTCCGATGTGCGCGGCGATCTCTATGATCTGACACAGCGCGCGACCGGTCGGAGCGCCCCTGACACCATCACCGTTTTCAAAAACGGCGGCGGAGCGCATCTTGACCTGATGACTGCCAAAGCATTGTCCAACTGGGGAATGCAAATCCCGCAGCCCTGAACGCGCCTTTGCCAATCATCGCGGCGAAAGCGCGTTGCAGGAGGGTTTTGCCCTACACGAAATTTGAGTACTCATTCGGGGCCAAGACCTTTCCATCCACCGGAAGCTTAGAGCCATTCACAAAGAAAAGCTCGGACCCCAGTAGATAAGGTGATCACAGAGACAGCCCCGGACGGTGTCGCACCACGCACCATAGGTACAAAGGTCCGGAATAGTTAGATCATCTCGTCACTTTCGATGGAGAAAGGTGCTTGATGATTAGTTTAGGCATGCGCCGACCGCATTCACTCATGCCACCGGGTCGGTCCGCCCTCGAATCCATCACATCGACAGAAATGCTGTACTTGAATGTCCCCTTTCCTGGCGCAGCGCCGCCGCACTATCGCAACCAGCAATGTCCGCTGTGGGCCGTTCATGTCGGCGACACTAAGGACGGTTCTTGTCAACCAACACCAAGGACGAAGGCGGGACGTTCGCCGCGGCGCATCAGGAAATTATTAGGTTTCACAATGCAGACACTCGCTTGCCGGCTTTCAGAAGGTTCTGCGTAACTTAACGCTGAAGAACTCGATTGCATGTCCACGCAGTGCTCTCGACTTGGCGCTTGGGTGACAAGGTCAATGGCAATACCGAGATGCTGTCGCATCTGGTAGAAGAAATGAAAACCTTGCAGCAGCCAGATGTGATTTTTCGGATATCCCAATCGTAGATTCTTGGGCCCAGATTTGGGGGCGGTGGCAACTGCGCCATCGGGGCATTAGGCGGCTCATGTGATAGCATTACCTGTGGTAAATGAGATGAACGATAGGACTGAAACGGACGGGGAAAAATCGTCAGAATGCCGCCGGACCAGCTGGTCCAGCGGCAAATGTTTAGCGACTGTGAGGGCTAACCTATTTACTGTGGTGCACAATTAGGTATTGCTCCATTAACAACATTAAAATTCAGCCTTGCTCCATTAATAACATTAACATGGGGGTCATTTATAGCGAGGTACTGAAAGCCTACAGTCGCCATTCCGCCTGCTTGTCTATTGGAAACATCCAAAATTTGTTCCCTGAATATGCTCCAATGATTTGGGGGGGCATTGTCAAATACAATTTCCCAAGGAAAATTGGATTGGAAGTTGTTATGCTGGACGGCACCACCTATCAGTCCAACCCAAGCAGCATCTCCAACTTGAGGATCGGGTGGCACGTCGGGCAGGAACACGCGGATTAAGCAGTCATATTGGTTAACTACGGCCCACGCGTACGCGGCGTTGTAGTTGGGAAGATGAAAGAATGACAGCGATGGGGGCTGACCGCTGACACCAAAGTTGTTGTCATTAACGCCCCAGCGGACAACACCAGTTGCCGGGTCAGCCCGAACGCCGCGATAGACTTCATATGCAGATGCGGGAGTAATGCTTGCCAGTCCAGTGCAAGCGGCGAGGATAACAACAGTAAACTTGTTGCGGAATTTGAAGTGTCTCATGTGATTAGTTCCTTTTGTTTGAGGATGAAATGCGCCCCAAGTCATAGGGGGAGCGCTGACCAACAACGGATGCTGCGGCCTTGGGAAGATGACTGGCGATTATTAGCCGCCAGTCTGGATTTTATGGTGATTGCAGAGCCGCAGTTCGGACGCTCTCAGCACCGCACCTTATCTTGGATGCGCGCGTCGAATGTAGGCATCAGAGGAGCGTTTTAAACAGCTCTGCTGGAACTGCGGCTCTTCGACAATTTGAGTGTATGATATGGACCCAGATTGAAGAGAGAGCAGCGTAGTGTTCAACTGCACTCGTTCTGTATGAGATTAACTCGCGACGGGCTCCACCTTGCCATAGCCATGGAAAACATACGCTTGTTTTGGCTCTACCAGAAACTCAGCCTTCCGGTTGTTATTCGGGTGGATTTTGAAGTAGACGCCTGATGCCGCGACGATTCCCTGATGGCCCGGCGCAACCAGTACTTTTTGTGCCGGTACCAAGTTGATCCCATCACTGTAGTTGTAGACGAAAAATGTTACAGGGTTGGGTGAGTTGTTAAAGATCACAGCGGCCTTAATGGCTGCGCCCCCAATCAGTTTTGTGATATCGTCGCGCGCGTCCTGATAGAACTTGTTAAGGTCCCCATCAAGTTTCACGTCTAGTTTTGCGTTAGTGTTCATTTTGTTTTCCTCTTAATTTATGCCAACGGACCATCCGTTAGGCACTTTGAGGTTATCTTTTAGGTTGAGTTGTCGTAACCGCGTGCAGCCTCCGCGATATGCAAGAATGCGGGCTTTCGTTTGCGCCACGCGCAATTACTGTTGGAAATTAAGGCTTAAAATGAATTTTCTTAGATGCTCCAGAGCATCTTCGGGTAGCTCATTAAGGAATTTTGGAAGTTCGGCCAGACTCCCACTGGCTGGAGGGTCCGAGTGCACGGCCTCAAGACGCTCTGCGGACCGAAACAACCAGTCCATAGAGATATCCATTTCATTACAAAGCTTGATCGCATTCTCAATACTAATACTTTCGCCAGCGGCCCATCTTGAGATGGTGCTCTCACTTACGTCCAGCGCTGCAGCAAGAGCGGTGAATTTGTTATATCCTCGTTTCGAAATCGCCTTTTTCAACTGAACACCCCAATGCCGATCCATTTTGTAAACTCCCAATGCAAATAGGAAATTTTGCGCGCGCTAAGCACTAACGCAAAGGGTGCATACGTTATTCGCGGAACAATCTCAGGTTATTTATGGGCAGTCGTGTTTCAAGAGGCGGACGAGACGTGGTGCAACGACTTCAATCACCACCGCGCTCATTTCAGCCTCGCTGGTATGACAACGTCGGAAAAGCGGCGGCAACCCAATCGAATGACCAACGTCGGCAATGGGCCGTGCGTGACGGGGGGTGGGCGACCTTGCAAGCGAACATGCTGCGGTCGATCTAATGGCGGCAGAGAGCCCAAATTTCCGATGCTGTCAGGCGCACGAATAGCAGGTAAGGGAGAAGCGAGCCTAAGCGTGAACCCCACCGTAGACCATGGTGGTTGCAGGTAAACTCAAGCCTGCGGCGAGTTCGTAATCGAATGCTGCCGTTGGAGAAAAGCCAAGCGCTTCATAAAATGCGCGGGCATCAGGGCTGGCTTGGAGGACTACAACCGAGAACTGCTTCGCAGATGGAAGGAGTCGTTGGATTTCGTTGATCAATGCTCTGCCGATGCCATTCCGCTTGTTCTCGGCTGAGACATACATTCCCCAAATATACCCTATTCTGCCGCGTTCTGCTGCTATTGCAGTTCCTACTATGCAATCGGTTGGCGTCATCGACTGCGATCCGTCAGCCGTTTCTACCGCTATCAAGGCCAATCCATCAGGAACCATTATCCCAAGGTCGACAGCGTCAAGCGAAGCAATCATCTCTTCAACTTGCGCGCCTCCAACCAAGTTGGTGTAAGTATCTCGCCAGCATCGCGCTAGATGGCTGCGGACACCTTCATGGTCAGCGATGGTCAAGTTTCGAACTGTCAGCATACGCACCTATTATCATGCCGCTTCGCATGACAAAAGCTGCCCTTCGATCAAGATCAACGAACGACAGAAAAGTCCGCGAACTGTGCATTCGCCAATCCTTTGATTTCGCAATTGCGGCGAATGGCAGGTTTGGCGAGCCGCACTGCAGCATCGCGACAGCATGATGAACGGCCGGTTTGGGCCGTTCTCGTAGATCAACTCAAGCTCGATTGGTCGGATCGCGGCGATGCCGCTAATGACCGGAGTGAGCCCAATTCGATTATATGGGTTCAGATCGGTGGGTCCAGATTTCTGCATCTGGTTCGTGATCAGCACGTGCGCCATCTGTTTTTGCTCCAAGACGTTTTGCAACCGCTTGCGAACGATGATTTTCGCAATCAATGTAGCTAACCAATTGGTTTAATCCATGGGTTTGATACGCCCAGCTAAGAACTGCCTGCCCGGCTTCGGTTGCGTATCCATTGCCCTCGGCTCCGTCGTAAAGATGCCACGCTAACTCAACTTCGGGCCAATTTGAGTGCTTAAGCAGCCCGACACGACCAATGGGGAGGCTCCTTCCATGTTCAATTACCGTAAAGAATCCGAACCCGTGCCATTGCCAATGACCAATCCCGATCAAGAACCCGAACCAGGCTTGTTCTTTGCTGCCCGTTTCCCCCTGAGCCAGCATCCTTGGCGAATTCGTCATAAATCGGGTAAACTCGGGTAGGTCGCTTTGAAGTGGTCCGCGTAGGATCAAGCGTTCCGTTTCAAGGATTGGTGCGGACGTCAAAGGTTCGGTCATATCGGACTCCGTTCAAGCATTGATTTAGGAACCATAACTCGCGATGGCCAGATCAATACATCCCCTCTATCTTCAAATGGGAGTGTAGCTTTATCCCGCATTGCCGCCTCTCGCCTTTCGATTTGAAGGTGATTTCGAGTGCAACCGTAGCGAACGGCAGCAAGGAGCCCAAGGTACCGAATGCTGCATTGTGCACGAATGTCCGCTGCCCGAAGTATGGTCAAAAACGTGTCGTGATCAAACCGCGTTCTGCAAAGGGCATGAGGCACACGATTTATGAAGGGTTTTTCTCTGAATCTTCGTCGGTAAATAAGGACCGGCCTTAGCGATGCGCCCTAAGCACAGCACCATGCGTTGCTGCATGAACACGGAGCTATGTCATAGCTTATTGCGAAGCTGTTCTGCTATGTTTAAATTGAAGTATCTGAAAACCTTGGCATGCTTGGGCGATGAAAAAGCAAACGCAGACCAGCCTGCGCGCGCGTCTGCGAACTGACACGCGCTTGGCTCATGAACAGCTTGACCAAGAGGTGTCTAGGTTCGACCTGACGACGCCCAATGGGCTTATCGGCTTTTTAGATATGCAGTCCGCCGCGTTTCAAACTCTCTTGGAGTTCGACGCCTCTGCGAAAACAGAAGCCATGATACGAGATCTCCTTGAGCGTGCGACGCTTGATCTTTGTGAACTGCGGTCATCAGCTGAAACGGTACCGGCGGCAATCGAACCGGTCCACCCACTCTCCATCGACTACGCTGTCGCCGGGTCGAGGCTGGGCTCACGACTCCTCAAGAAACGATGGCAGGCAGCCACAGACCCGAAGGTCAGGCGCGCCCGTGCTTACTTTTCGGCACCAAGTTACATCGTTATATGGGCATCTTTTTGCGACGCCACCGAAGCGATGCAGTCAACTGGACCGCAGGCCGATCAAGTCGTCAAAGATGCCAACCGAATTTTTCACATGTACCATGAGTGTGCCCGCACTCTCATGCTTACGAAAGAAGCGACCCATGTCTGAGACAGTTTCATACCAGCCGCAATATGACTACGATCTGACCAATTGCGACCGCGAACCAATCCACATCCTTGGGCGTGTTCAAAGCTACGGATGCCTGATCGCAGTTTCGACCGACTGGATGGTGACATACGCATCTGAGAACTCTGGTGACCTGCTGGGACTTGATGCTCAAATCATCGTGGGCTCTCGCTTCATGGATATCTTCCCCCAAGAAACAGTCCACCATCTGCGGACGAAAATGCAGATGCTCAGCTATCACGCGGAGGCGGCGCGCGTGTTCGCCTATCCTGTATTGGAGGATGAACGGCTTTTTGACGTCTCGATCAGCCAGAGCGATCACAACATCATCTTCGAGTTTGAGCCACGTAACGGGCAAAAACAAACCGATCAGGATCGGTCAACTGTGCGCGCTTTGATCGGTCGCGTTAGACGACACAAAACAATCGATGACATGGCGCGCGAAGCCGTCCGTGCGGTCAAGATGCTGTCCGGATTTGACCGTGTCATGGCGTATAAGTTCAACGAAGACGATAGCGGCACGGTGATTGCGGAAGTTGCCCAACCCGATCAGGAACCGTTTCTGGGTTTGCGCTATCCGGCGAGCGATATTCCAAAACAAGCACGTGCGCTCTATCTTCGCAGTCCATTGCGGATCATCTCGGACGTCGATGCAAAGATCTACCCAATACACCCTTCTTTTGATCCAAATGGTCAACCACTCGACCTTTCGTTGGCCATGACACGTGCCGTTTCTCCGATCCATCTTGAATATCTGCGCAATATGGGCGTCGCCGCTTCGATGTCCGTGTCGATCATTCGAAATGGCAAGCTTTGGGGGCTGTTTGCGTGTCACCACCAGACGGCCAAACATATCAGTTATGAGACCCGCAGCGAGATCGAGCTCTTCTCAGAGCTCTTTAACTATCAACTTGCGCAAGTGGAAATGACCTCCGAACTGACAGAGGTTGATCTTGCACGGTCACTGCATGATCGGTTGATGACACAGCTTTCCGGTGGCAAATCCATGGCGGAAGCCTTTGATGTCCTGTCTGAGAATATCAAAGAGGTTATCCCGTTCGACGGCGCTGCCGTCTACACGGATGGAGATTACAAATTTGCTGGAACCGTACCGACCAAAGAAGAATTTTTGGGTCTTGCACGGTTCCTGAACACCACGCAGTCGGGACAAGTCTACCATACAAATGCGCTTTCGACGCGTTATCCTGCAGCTGCAGACTTCGGAGATCGGGTTGCCGGTATTCTGGCTCTTCCGGTGTCTCGCACGCCGCGGGACTATCTCGTGCTGTTCCGTCGTGAGATCGCTTCCTCGGTAAAGTGGGCGGGGAACCCCGAAAAACCCATCGATCTTGGTCCGAACGGAATCAGGCTAACTCCGCGTAAAAGCTTTGATGCCTGGCAAGAGGTCGTGCACGGACAATCCGCGCCCTGGCGCGCTTCAGAGCTCCGTGCCGCTGATGCCCTTCGGGTAACGCTGCTGGAGGTTGTGCTGAAGATGGCCGATGAACGCAACGCGGCACGCAAGCAGGCGCAGGATCAACAAGAACTCTTGGTTGCGGAGTTAAACCACCGCGTCCGGAACATTCTGAACCTTATTCGTGGATTGGTATCCCAAGGTCAGGAAGACGCGAAGTCGCTAGACCACTACCGATCCGTTCTGGAAGATCGCATCTTTGCACTGGCGCGCGCGCATGACCAGCTGACACAAACAGAGTGGAATTGGGTTCCGTTCCGGTCTTTGGTCGAAACCGAGGTAAAGGCGTTTCTAACGTCGAAGGCCTCGCGCGTGAACATCACCGGAGATGAGATTGAACTGTCGCCCACAGCTTTCTCAACGCTTGCACTGGTGATACATGAGCTTGTGACGAACTCGGCCAAGTACGGAGCCCTCAAAGACACATCGGGCCGCGTTGTGCTCGATGTTCGTCTGCAGCCAGATGGGGTCGCGAAACTGTCTTGGTGCGAAGAGAACGGCCCCCCTGTGCAGCCGCCAAAGCGACGTGGCTTCGGGTCGACAATTATCCAGCGCTCCATTCCCTTCGAGCTGAAAGGCCAAGCCGACACCCGCTACCGTGTGACAGGGTTCGAGGCAGATTTCGTCTTACCGTCTGCGCATGTGCGGAAGGCAGAGTCGACGGTCATTAAGTTTGAAGATGATGCAACGACAAAGGCCCCGGACGTGCGTCTTCAAGGTGAATGCCTCGTCCTAGAGGACAATATGGTTATCGCGCTGGATGCGGCGGATATGCTTTCGGACTTGGGTGCCAGACATGTCAGCACAGCAAGCTCTGTTGCCACTGCGCTTCCGCTTATTGAGAAACGTGACATCTATTTTGCGCTGTTGGATGTCAATTTGGGCGATGAGACATCGCTACCCGTGATCGAGAAGTGTTTGGAGTTGGGCATCCCCACGGTCCTTGCAACGGGGTATGGTGCGAACTCAGCCGTCGTCGAGCGGTTTCCAGACGTTCCGGTGCTCAACAAGCCATACAACTCAGACAGCCTCAAGCAGGTTGCCGCGAAAGCGCTTGATATCTAGTCTTCAACTCAAGAACACTGGTCGCTATTTCAGGCTCCGCGCGACCAAGTTCTTGATATGAATCATCTTTATGCCCGCGGCCCCAGATGTCCGCACGCACGACTTTCTCTAATCCGATAGGCTCCTCGAAAGCAGACCCTGGAGCGGCTACAGCGGAATACTGCTTCGTTGCGCTCTGCCGACCTTCCCCTTCCGAAAGTGCTGCATGATGGACGAATGTCCGGTCTGGTGAAGCTGCGCTGCAGCGCTCAGCCTCGAAGCGAACGGCAGGAATGGGCCGTGCGTGACGATGCGATCAGGTCAGATGTTAACGGATGCTGTAGTCGATCTAATGGCTGGAAAGAGCCCAAAATGCGTGATGCTGCGTTTTGCATGAATGGCAGCTTAGCGAATGCTTACCGCTTGATGGACCAGACCATCGCTGTCTTGTAACCTGCGGCTTCAAGGAGATCGATCTTTGATTTCCAGCCTGCCGGGCAGACGACAAACGCGGCTCCCATTCCCCGGTCCGCGAATATAGCTTCTGCGGCACGTAGCAATGCGCCCGCCCCCTCCACCCCATTTTCCAGTGTGACAGGATTGGCTAAGTCGGGGTGGTAATAGTCATCTATGACACCTGTGCCAGTGATGTCATGTGCCGGGGAAAAGTGCAGACGGGATACAGGCTGTGCGATCACATAGCCTTCCAAATCATCCGCCGACCCCAGAACCATCATGTCGCGATCACGCAATATCAGGCTCCGCTGCATCCACGCCGAAAACCGCTGGTCAGCTTCGGGATGGATTTCCCAGAACGGATCGATGTCAAACAGTACCCGCCTATTCTCTGCACTGCGCGTCACAATGCCGGGAACATCACCATCTTTTGCGAGCCGAACATCTGTTGGCATTCCCTGATCGCCAAGATCGCTGCGCGAAAGATAGAGCGTCAGAGGATCGTAACCTCCGTTCTCAAACGCAACGCGCCAATCCTCACCAGTGACGTAGGAGCTCAGTATGATCTGCGATCCAGCATCTTGAAGTGCGTCTTCGGCTGCCGCCAGCAAGGCTTCCACCGTGCCATCAGGCGCATCTGGTGCTGCAAATGAGTCTGGCAGGATCAGTCCCGGTTCACCGAGCGCGCCCGTATAGATCGGAGGGACCGGCAGCAGCATTGAGTGGATAACGCCCGTGACTTGACCCCCAGCGTCCGCCACCTGCCAAAGCTGGCGGAACGGTTGTTGCTCGGCGGTCAAGGCAAAGGTCAGGGCCTTCCCGATCTGCGCGGGCGCATCGTCCGCCATTTTCCAAAGGATTGGGTCGACTGAATGACGCGTCTCTGAGTCGAGCATCAGTAGATCCACGAGACGCGGTATGTCATCGGGTGTTGCTGGACGGATCGTCTGGGTCATTCGTGGCTCTCTCTTGTCTTCCTGCTGGGTGCAGCCTCAGTGCTTTATCCGCTGCCTACATCAAATTGACAAAGCGGAACAAATCCATCAGCCTTTAGAAAATCTATCGCCTTAAAGAAATTAAATGAGAAATGTGAATCTGAACGCGCTCCGGGTCTTTGCGGTCGTCGCATCGCATGAAAATCTGCAACGCGCCGCTGAAGAGATGAACCTTTCGCGTGGCGCGGTCTCCCAGCGGATCAAGCAACTTGAAATCGAACTCGGAGTGGTTCTGCTTGTTCGAGGCGCGCGCGGCGTTTCGCTCACTCCGGAAGGTGAACGCTGTCGCACGGCCATGGAAGATGCCCTTGCGATCCTCGACACCGCGTTGGTCGATCTAGGTGAAGGTGGTGATCGCGTCACGCTGCATCTAGGCTCATCCACTGCGACGAAGTGGTTGATGCCCCGGATGGACGCTTTCGCGGCCAAGTTTCCGAACGTCTCGCTTACCACGCAGGTTCACGAACAAATACTGGCACGCAGTCTGGGTCGGAACGAGATTGCGCTCTGGCCTGGGAAAACACTCGACGCAAATCCGACCCACGGCTCGCGACGCCTCACCGACATTCGCTTGGTCGCTGTTTGTAGCCGTGACTTTCTGCGCCCAGACTGGCCCATGGGTCAGGAAACCTTGCTGACAATGCCCTTGCTTCAGGACGCGCACCGGCGGTGGGAAAAATTGATCAAGACCACAGGATATGGTGACATAAACAAACTGCTTAATTTCGACCGGTCTGCCTTGGCTCTGGATGCGGCCATCGGCGGTCACGGCGTTGCCATTGCGCCAACTTATATGGTCGAGAATGATCTTCGGGCAAAGAAGCTGGTGGAGGTTTGGATCGATCCCGAACCCTCCGATGATGGGCTCTATATTTCGTGGTCGAAGGATCATCTCGGCCAAACACGCATTAAGCGGATCGTTGACTGGATTGCCTCAGAGTTCGAGTAAGAGGCAGACCTTTAATATGAGATGGTGAACGGCAGCAAAGTCCGCAGAGCGGACCAACACGATTTGCGGACACCCCCTAAAAAATTTGAATAGGGTAAAATGTCGTCGCCCCCGACGTGGTATTCCTCAATAAATTACTGGTGATGGGGTCGGACTGGCACTTCAGCACCTGCTCTAACTACACGCTGGTTTGCCGAGGGACATGGCAACAAAACTGATAGAGGGGCAGGAGAGCATGGCGTGCAATCGTGGTACCCTAAGTTCTATACCCGGTATTGGCGATTTCTCGGCGGCTGGTGTAATAACGCTGTTTACAATGATTGGTAGGCTTGAACGTAAGCATTTAACCGGCCTCGCAGGTCGCGCTCCCATCACCCGGCAATCCGGAAAGTGGCAGGGCAAGGTATGCAGGAGAAGCGGTCGTATGTAGCTGCGCGATGCGCTCTATCTGCCCGCATTGGTTACCAGCCGCTGGAACCTGGACTTTGAAATGAAATATGGAAGACTGTGACGCTTGGATAGCATGGCAAAAACCCTGTCGTCGCAGCCAGGAGCCAGCTGGTAGAAATTGCAAATCTCATTGCCAAAGCTGATATAAATTATTCACCATAGGCAGCTTGATCAAGACAGGTACTTTATACGTAAAGCAACAAGTGACCCAACATGGACATCGGTGGCGTCACACCCGTAATGATGCTGAAGGCAGACGCATGAGTTTTACCGTCGGGCCCAACTGAAATTCTTAGATCACCGTACGATCTCAACGGTTGGTAGGAATGGACGGACTTGAACCGTCGACCACACAGTCATCTACTGCTGAAGGGTGTATAAATCCCGCGTCCCACCATGGCACTCCCGAAAATCCGTTTAAAAGTTAAAACGGTATTCGAGCGCTCAGAGTGATGTGGGATCTGTCGGTCATCCGTTACTGATAGATTGAGATGATCTTCGCCGTCAAGCTCTACATTAACAATCGCTTGCGACCCTGTGCTTCGCAATGGCGCTTTGTGAAAGCCCGCCTTCGCCATTCAGTCTCGACCTCACTGTCATCCATATCCAAAGCGGCAGTCCGGGTGAGCCTCCCCCTTTGAAGTGGTCCGTTCCTAGGTAATCCCCACTAAAAATGGGGGGATTACCGGGCTGCTCATCGCTGTTAGTAATTGAGCAGGCCCCGAGGCTCCCTCATTCATCACGAGAGTCTGCGGGTCTGTGCACCCTTACTGCAGCCAAAACATTCTGTGTGCAAAATGCCGTAGCGTATGCAGATGCGGTTCGCTTTTGAAGCTTATCCTTTTCTAAGAGCTTCGATCACGCTCGTCATCCTCTCCACGAAAATTACTCGTCTGATGACTTCGCTTGCCACGCCTAGCGTCCCAGCAATTTCGCGCAGCCTGAACAATTGCGGCAACATGGCGACGAGGATGTCTTTAGTGTCATTCGATGACAATCCATCGCACGCTACAGCTTCACACACGGCAGACCAGTCACCGCCGGGGTCCGCGTTACCTAGGCAGCGCCAGCGAGCCGCCCTCGCGATACCAGCATCAGACAGGCGCATCGGCGCGAAATCGAACAATGGGGATAGTCGTGTGCCACCCGCTGCATTGCGGCATAAAGCTGTATTC
The DNA here is from genome assembly GCF_964021855.1 of uncultured Sulfitobacter sp. Lineage (NCBI taxonomy): Bacteria > Pseudomonadati > Pseudomonadota > Alphaproteobacteria > Rhodobacterales > Roseobacteraceae > Sulfitobacter > uncultured Sulfitobacter sp. Next base: position 488,285 of record NZ_CAXHZD010000004.1, on the reverse strand, counting down.
CGGCCATGATTGTCGGGATTTCCTGCGGTGATGTTTAGAACGTCTCGCTTAAGGTATTCGATACGGTCAGCGACAGGATCATCACTAAACTGATCGATTACAGCCAAGTAATCCTCGTGCGACCGTCGAGCGCCGAATTCGGTGATACCCATAGCAGAGTAGAGGCTCTCTTGGCCGTGCATCAACACCTGTTCCGACGACACAGACCTGTCGAACCGAGGGATTAGCAGGATACCGTTACCATATTTCAACGGCGCGCCACAGTTGAGGCCGACGACCCTTGCCATTTCCAGATAGGGTGCCTCTGACGCGAGAATAAGCTCATCTGCGTGCCTTCCAGTTTTGGCTAACTTAGCGATGAAATGCTCAGCTCCGTCTTGGGCCTTCAAATATGGGTCAGGGTACAAGAAACCGTCGCGCTTTGATCGCGTAAGCAAAACCTTGGGCCATTCGCCCTGGACGCAGGTCGCGCCTGGTGCTCTGTTCACATATGTATCTAACACATTAATGAAGTGGGAACTGACAGAAAGGACATCAGCATCCGTGAGCGACGGACACTTGAGCTGACGGATGTTTTCTTGCTCGCGCTTCCACGCCTGTCGGATACGAATGTTACCCACCGGCGTGCTGCTTGCGATCGCCAGAAGCAGCACATCCAACTTGGGATCATCTGGACGCAGTCCCTGGTCTCCCGCTATTCTGCCGCGCACAGGCCCTTGAGGCAGCAGATCAAGAAGAAACGAGGGCCAACTGCCCAGCATGTAATAAGTGACATCGACAGGAAATTGGACCGACACAGCACGATGGTCGATAACTGGCCCCCCCAACGCATCGACCGAGGCATGTTCCGCCCAATAGTCAGTCTCGTAGCTCAGCCAAGCTCCACTATTGATACCGCGTCGGGTCGCTGTGAACCCGACCTGCGCGGCATTGTGCCATTGGCCATCGATATTGATCTGTATTGTCAGCGCCATCTCGATTTAGCTCGCCTGTACTCACAGGACACCTTGCAATGTTCCAAATACGTTCTCAAGTCCCCGTTGGCTCGCCTTACTAAGGGAGCAAGCTGTCCGGGTGGTGCCCGAAGCTTTCTATTCTCAAATCAAGGATGGGCCTTGTGTGATCACGGGGAGGTCGAAGTGCAGTCGATCAAGCCGGATAGGCGCTTGCACTCGATAGGCGCGTTATTGTTGCGATAGAGCATTTTAATCACCTTCTCGTCAAAGATCAGTAGCTCGCAAATGGGAGGTAATGTCTGTATCCAGTTTTGGGTGGGCAGCGCACGCTCAGGTCTCCCGAGTGTGCAAAAACCTGAATTATCTCCATTGCTATTCTTTTTTGAGGATCCGGTTCAACGCCCACCTGGCCGCCCAATAGAGCGGTTGTTCGCAATTTTGAAAATAGGCGCATATTCGTTTTGCCGTAACGGGCGCATTTGGGTGGCTCTGTCTACCGTCATAATTGATACAGACTATGCGGGCGGGGTACTGATCCGACATGATAAGAGAACAGTCAGAAAGGTGAACGTGCTTTTCGATGTCCGAATCACCGCCCCGAGGGCGGGCCCTGCCTTCAGAATGCACTAGAAATCCAGAAAATTGAGGCTGGTGTCGCAAGGCAGGGTGTCAACTAAAAGCAACACTAAATTTTTGAGTATCGATTAAAATCATTAATAGATTTTTTTTATCCATTAAGCTCATCATTAGATTTTTTTTGTATCGATTAAAATCATCATTAGATCTTGAGTATCGATTAAAACCATCATTAGATCTTGAGTATCGATTAAAACCATCATTAGATTCTGAGTATCTCTTGGGAATGCTTGGAAATGCATGATTAAATCATGTTTTCTCCATTAATATCATTTGCAAACAGTAGGTTATTGACTCTTCTAGTTGTCGCATGCACGATATGGGGGGAGAGGTTGTTTTAGTGATATGGATAAGATCTGGAAAGGTGGCGAAATGAATGATTGGATTTGTTCAGTAATAGAGAGAACTCGACATTTTGCGTTGGCGATGGTGTCATATATAAAAAGTGCATTTTTTATATTAATATGCCGAAGGAGAGTCTACGCTGAGTAACATATTGTTGATCGTTTCAGTGTTCGTAGTAAAAGAATAATTATTAGATCTCATAATTATTTCACTATTGGTATAAGGTATTTCGGTTGATTTTTTGACATTTTATTCAACCGAATTTTTGTTGGTAGTGATTCAATAACGCGAATACTCGTTTAATCCGGCGGTCAGACCGTCTTTCACACACCATATTCGAAATCGACTTGGTATATTTACCATGATTTTGGGTGTCGCCTCGTCAAGTGAGGGAAGAAATATGTATACTAACACATCCGGTATTCGACTACCTGCCGCTTCGCAGGCAGATCGATCTATCGCGAAAGCGTCCAAAGGGCATTGTACGGCTGATGTCATTTTAGGGAGTGATAACGGCCGTCGTTTCCAGGCGGAATCCCATCTCGAACTGCGTGCCTTATTCGTGGTGAATGACTTACCAGATGTCGCGCAAATCAAAGAGCAAGTGCTCTTTGAATGGTGTGAGGGTGCACGTCATAGGAAGCACTACTTCGACATGGTTGCGGTTTTCGCTGATGGCCGGAAGATTGCCTTTACTGTCAAACCTGAAATCCGTCTTCGCTCAGGCAAATTCCTTGCGGAAATGGAGGACGTTACACGTCATGCGCTCGATACCGGATTCTGTGATGAGGTCAGGTTGGTCACTGAGAGGGACATCGATCCGATCAGCGAAAGTAACGCTAGGCAGTTAGCGGCTGTTCGCGAACTTGATTCCGAAGCAGATCGCATTGCCTTGAAAGCCGTATCTGAACTTTCCGGAGCTCTCTCGCTTCGGGATCTAACCGTCAGGACCGGTCTAAACGAGAAGGGCTACCGTGCTCTGCTCCGTTTAATTCGGGACCATCATCTCCGTCTTGTGAACCATGAAATCATCAACCCGAAAACTCTCGTATACAAAATGGAGGTCGTACAATGACCAGCTATTCCGAAACCTACTTTGGCCGTTTTCACATCAAGCCTCACGACAAGATCACGATCCGAGGGCGTGCTTTACGCTTGGCGTATCAAACACGAAATGGCTATGTCTTGATGGATGCAGACGGCTCAGGCATCGCCGAAACATTTAATTTTGAATTTCTTTCTCGATTGAATGCTTCCAAAAAAATTACGCATGAGCCCGATTTTTATAACCCTGCTGCAGCGACGCGTCGTTCTAGAGGGGTTAGCCCTCAATTGTCGAATCTTTCCACAAAGCAGCGTAAGCGGCTTAATGTACGGCACGCTTTGGTTTCAGCATTGTTGGAAATGCAGAATGAAGCGCTTGTGTCCGTGAATGATGCGTCAATTGAAGAGAATATGCCTGAAATTTGTAGGCGTGCACAAACGTTCCTAGCAGAGGACGCTCCTAGCCCTGAGGACGGTTTGCGTGAAAAAGAAATCCGCGATGGCTTGCGCCGAAAGCCTCGCGGCGGGTGCGTATCACCGTCTGTAGCGCCTGTGCATCCGCGAACGCTCCGAAAATGGCTCGCTTCGTTTAACGACTTCGGAATGACAGGTTTGGCAGACTCCGTTGCAAATCGAGGGAATCGGACAAGCTACTTCAGTGCGGAGGAGCAGGAGCTGCTGATGCGCATTGTAAATGAAAGCTATCTATCGCTAAACCAGCCATCCCAAAAGACTACGGCAGAGGATGTCAAACAAGCATTTATCAACGAGAATGAGAAACGAAAAGCTCAAGGCTTGACACCGCATCGAGTTCCTTCTCGCCAAGCTGTTCGCAACGCCATCGGCAGCATTGATAAGTTCCACGTGGTTTTGAAGAGGAAAGGGCTCGAAGAAGCAGTAAAGATATTTAAACCGGTTAGCTCTGGGTTGCAGGTCTATCGTCCATATGAACGAGTAGAGATGGATGAATGGAAGATCGATTTGATCTCTATTCTGGCCGGTTCAGGGCTCAAGTCGCTGTTTACGACGGAAGAGCTTCAGAGCTTAGGTCTCGATGATAAACTGGGGCGCTGGTGGATCACGGCATCTATTGACTGTCGGACACGCTGCGTTTTGGGTATGAAGTTGACCTTAAATCCGACTTCCTGCGCAGCTCTTGATTGTCTCCGCATGACGACCTCTGACAAAGGCGATTGGGCGGATGCCGTAGGCGCTGTTTCGGGATGGCATATGGCTGCCACCCCAGAGACGCTGGTAACAGATAATGGATCAGCCTTCAAAGCATTGAATTTCACGGCTGCGTGTAGCGATTTGGGCATTACTCATGAACGTTCTATCGCTGGATTGCCGAGTATGAGGGGAACCATCGAGCGCTTTTTCCGTACAGCCTCGATGGGCCTTTTGCCTCGGTTGAGCGGCCGAACGTTCTCGTCCGTACTGGAGAAAGGAAGACACCCTGCAGAGGCACAAGCCTGTTTGAAACCTGAGGATCTTTGTTTCGCGCTGGTCCGGTGGATCGTGGATATTTACCACAATACCCCACATTTGGGCTTGGGAGGTAAAACCCCGCTCGAACAATGGGAATGTGACATGAAGGATGGCAACTATGCTTTGAAAGCTAGTCCATCCGTACGCAATGACCGGCTTGCTTTTGGGGTTACCGTTGAGCGGCAGGTGGATAAATACGGTGTGACCGTTCTCGGGGTAAGATACCACTCAGAGACGCTTTCAATTTGGTACAATAAATTGGGAAAACGGGCTTTGAATGTAAGGTGGCTGGCCAATGATATCGGTGCGGTTGAAGTTCGCTTGGGTGATGAGTGGCACCAGGTACAGGCTGTGCAAGGTATTTTCAATGGGGTGCACGCGCAGCAATGGCTTGCAGCGCGACGCAGCTTGAAGACAAGCGACCCGGAGAAGCTCAAATGGCGCGAAGACGCAGTGTGCAGTGCTATTAGCGCCATCAAAAATATGAATATCGAACGTACTTTGGAGTTTGGTTTGATTACGCAAACTTGGAATGCTGAGCGCATCGCTTCTGCTGAAAAAGCTCTTTTTTGTGGTTTCAATGTTGCAGAAACAGAGGTCCAGGCCGTTAGTGATCCGAGCCAGTTCGGCCGAACGGTACAACCTTCAGAATCCGTGCCTGATACTGCACCGAAGACATCAACCCGTTCTGCTCCTGCGAAACCAGAAACCACCAAGAAGAAAAGCTGGGATGTCAACAAGGGAGATGAATAATGGGAGGCCTAGCAAAACATAACTGGAGAAAATCTCTCGCTACGCTCCGAGGTCATCACATTTCAACTGAGCGCGACGAAGAAATTCTGCTGCAGCTAAACCGGCTTTTAAAACATGATGACCAAGGGAACCTTATTGCTGAACCGATGCGGTTTACAGGCAACCTTGAAACTCGCGGTATCGCCCTTGTTGAGGGCTCAGGTTCTGGCAAAACTACTGCTGTTGATCGAGTGCTCTCAACCCACGCTGCATTGAAACCGAGCTCGGCAGGCGATCCGCCAAAGTTTCTGCGGATCCAAGTTCCTAGCCCGGCCACTTTGAAGAGTCTCGGTCGGGAGGTTCTGAAAGCTACCGGTTTAACAGATGTCTCATCGAGAGCATCTGCCTGGGAAATCTGGGAGGTCGTCCGACACAGGCTCGCTCTTCTAGGTATTGTTGTTCTCTGGTTTGATGAAGCACACGACATGTTCCTGTCCGGTTCAGCGCGTGAAATCGACGATATGCTGAAAATGTTGAAATCGTTGATGCAGAATGAATCCGCCGTAATCCCCATTCTTAGCGGCACTCAACGCCTGGCGGAAATTACGCGCTTTGATGAACAAGTGAACCGGCGGCTTACCAAGGTCGTACCAAAGCCTTTATGTCAGGGAGTGGATGATGAGCCGCTTTATAGTCTGATCGAAGAGTATTGTGCGGACGTCGGGCTAAAACCTGAACTTGATGACACATTGGCACTTCGCTTGATCCACGCAAGCCGACACCGTTTTGGTCGAGCAATTGAAACGATTATCAATGCTATCGAAAGCGCGCTGAAGGAGGGGGCTCAAGTTCTGACATGGCAGCATTTCGCAACAGCTTGGGGGATGCATGAGGGATGTGAGTGGGAGCAAAACGTCTTTGCCGCTGCTGATTGGGCCGCGATTGAACTTGATGCGGATGCTGAAAGTTTCGAAGCAGAGCGGACCAAGCGGCAAACCCGTCAGGTTGGGAGACGCTGAATGTACCTGTTGAAGCCGTACCTACTTCCAGAGCCAGATGAGAGTCTGATTTCATGGTTGAATCGTTTTGGACATTTCCATTCCGGGTTATCACTCGACAATTTCCTCAGATTTATCGGGGTGCGCCAGCAGGATTTGAATTTGGGTCGCCGCGAGATTTTTGACCGACTATCGCCTATCTGCGGCATGCCTGCGGATGAGCTGGCATCTAAAAGTTTCGAGCATGTTTCGGATCGCCTCTATCGATATAATGGTGAGGTCTTCTTCAGGGAATTTTTGCTGCGGAGCCAAGTTACTTTCTGCCCAGCTTGTTTGCTGTTTGATATCAGAGAAAGCCCCGCAAGCATGCCGATTGGTGTTGGACGCAGCACCTGGGCCTTTAGCTCGACTAGGACGTGCGAACACCACGATGTGGCCTTATATAGGAAGCCTCGGGGCAGTGGGGTCGGCCTTGAGCTGAATGTTTGGGCACACACTCCTGATCATATAGCTTTGGAAGAACTTTGGCGTAACTCAGTAAGGCGTAAACCATCAGCTCTCCAAGATTACGTTACTGCGCGTTTTGCTGGTGCCACAGGGCCGTCATGGTTGGACGCCCAACAGATCGACCTTGCTTGTAAAGCGACTGAAATGCTGGGAGCATGTATTGAATATGGTCCCCACGCGTCACTCCCAGAGCTGACTGATGACGACTGGGACCGAGCTGGTCAGGTCGGATTTGAATTTACCTCAAACGGGGAGGCGGGCATTCGGCAAGGCTTGGAGTATCTATACAGGAAGCCTAAAAAGAGCGCCGTTCAATGTGGGCCACAAGGGACATTTGGGAGACTGTATCAATGGGTGCAGTTCAGAAAGTCGGATAAGCCGGTTGGCCCCATTCTGGATGTCCTAAGCGATTTTATCTTAGATCACTTTCCAATCAAGCTCGGAGCAGTCCTATTTGGACAGGTCGTTGAAAAACAAAAGCGGCATACCGTGGCCTCCCTATCCGCATCTACGGGGGTGCACCCGAAAACCGTGGCCAATATTTTGTCACAGTCGGGCATGTTGCCCAAAGACGTATATCATGCAGATAGTCGGCAAACTGTTGAGGCGGAGCCAGCAGAAGAACTAATTGCCAAGTTGAAGCGGGCAATTCCAGTCGCCAAGATTCCTGAGTACATCGGCTGCACGCGGTCTCAGGTCGCTTTGCTACTGGAAAAACGCTTTTTAAGAACTCTCGTTGAAGATGGTGAAAACCGTACAGCGCGCTATAAAGGCGTCGATGTCGAGGACCTTGACCAACTTATTGTGAAAATGCGCCGAATTGGGGACGACGTTCGAGTACCGAGCAAAGGCATGATGGATATCGGCCAAGTTTCAAAGGTACTCAATGTTTCATCGATGGAAGTGCTCTCGCTGGTGCTGAAAGGCCAGCTCGAAAATGTTGAGCTGCTCCCGGAAAAACTGAAGTTCAAGTCCGTCTTGGTCAACGTTCAGGAAGTCGCCTACAAGCTCGGCGCGAGAACGGGCGAGGGAGGTATGACCGTTTCAGCGACATCTAGGTCTCTCGGTGTGAACGCTGAAACTGTCGAATTTTTATTATTTGCTGAAGACGGTAACGACCAGACGCCATTAAATGTCAGTGGCCGCGTCCGTCACATGGGAGCCATGCGTAATCTTGTCGACCGAGATAGTGTGACGCGGTTCAAAGAGCGTTATCGTAAGTTGTCTTCGATTGAAGGCTACTGGGCTGGCGATCCAAATCGACTACGTAATAACTTACAAGGAAGAGGGGTTTTTCCTGTGTGGGATCCTGCGGATGCGAACGCGGAATTTTATAGGATCGCCGATCTCTAAACTTCGAAGCTTCAAGCATAAAGCCGCCCTCTGGGGCGGTTTTTTTTGTTCAGCACTAATTTTTGATGGGCGGTAATGGGTGTGCAAAAGCACATTCAAACCGCCGTTTGGCTGATAGGCCGCAAAAAGGCCTTAAAAATAGGGTCGAAATGTTTTCTCATGGGCTTCAATGGCTTGGCTTTTCATCAAAGGCCCTGAAAATAGAGACCCAGAGCAGGTGCGCTTGCTCTGCACCCTGAACGGGCCGCAGGCACCAGACATATCGAGCGGTGAACCAATCGAGCCTGTTTCAGTAGACTAAAAGAGCGCCCACTGGGCGCTCTTTTTTCGAATTATGCGGGTGTGTTTATGCCCTGAGAGACAACGCCTAGTTACGCTGATAGCGCAGGTGTATGGGGTTTTCGGGGTCTTTTGCCACCGACATATTATGCAGTTCCTGAGTGGGGACTGGCGAATTTTGCGTGCAGGTATTGCAGCCGCATGCCGAGTAACCTGGCCAAGCTGGTGGTGATTGATTGGTCCAGCTGCCGCCCCATCCTCCGCTGTTCTGGCACAGCGGGGTGCAAACCTGACTGGCGCTGGTATTGGAAGAGATGATGGTCGTGCTTTCCAAATCACAACTGCCTGAGAAATCGGTTTTTACCGTATCCCGTACGGTGCCGCCAAAGGTGTGAAAGGCCGTCCGATCCGTTGTGGGCATGACCACCAGCTCTGTCGGGCGGTCATTCAGAACGGTTTGCATCTGTTCGTAAGGTGGGTAGGTGCCGGCAAGGTTTGCCAGAACGCTTTTGCGCGCGGGGAACAGATAAGAGACGTCGGATGCAGATGGCGCGATTGAGGCTTGCATAACGTCGGCACGCGTCATGAGATTGGCCAACAGATAAGGCGCGTCATTACCTTGCCCCAAGGCGGGCGAGGCGTTGTTCACGCCCACGACATCAGAATAAAACATATTCTTGGTGCTGTCTGTCGTGCTCCACGGAAAGGCCTTGAGTTTGATAATATCAAGCGTGGCATCAGACATTTGCGACATGCTTTCTGAGAACCCGATGGTGGTACGGCCATAGCCGTCGCTTAGATACCCGGCGCGGACATAACTATTGTCGATATCGGGCAAGGGGGGGATCGCGCCGGTCAGGGCGTTGTAATAGCTCGACCGCAGTGAAAGCTCGGTCAAGGCTGAAATGATCGTATCATCAAGCGCGCCTGTCATGGATGGGTATGCGCCGCTGTTGATGTAGCCGTAGATCATATAATCGACACCGGCGGTGGTTTTCCCGCTCATGTCATACATCGCGCCGGTATCGTCAAAGGGCACGGGGCTTTTGAAGATGTTTGATCCGTTGGTGTCCAAATAGTCGGTAAAGGTGGCCACATCATCAAGCCCGCCATCGCCAGACCGGTAGAACATCAGGTTTGTACATCCAAGCATCGGCAGGGCGGTCATCGCATCGCCAGCGGTGACAAGCCGCGCGGTCGCGTAATCGGCAAAATCGCCGGCGTCAGTAATATAATTGGCGGGGACGGGGGTCGTTTGGGTTTCCCAATATTCCAGATACATCGCGTCATAGGTGAAGACGTCGATGGGGGTCTGGTTGCCGCTGCCATCCGTATAGACGGGGTTTGAGGTATAGCCCCCATCCCAGACGGTGCCATCTTTGATCAGGTAAAGCTGTTGACCGGGGGCCTCGTCCGTCCAAGCCGAACAGATCGCGTTCGCGAAATCATCGATTTTTGGAACATATGGGTAAAGCGCCGCAGCGACGCAATTCTGCTGGCCGGTTGTGCATTTAACATTGCAGGCATCTGCCAGTGCCGGCGGGGCGGCGCAGGCCAGTCCTGATATGATGATAGGAAGTGAAAAGCCGAAAAGACGCATCAAAAATCCTCCGAAAAAATTGTTGTATAAAATTAAACCTTAGGTTGTATTTACACAGCGAGATGCTATCCGTCAACTTTTCCGGAGTTTCCAGAGGATCAGCCCGTGAGGCGGGCAATACGTCTTGGCGGCCTATCCCACCAATGGGGGCGTCGATTGTTACCGAAGTACAAAGGCCAACAGAAGCAGGCAAAGGATCACGCTCACCAGCCAGATGGCGACCGAAATGCGCCGCCGTGCACTCAGATGCTTTAGCGGGTTAGTCATAGCTGAACCTTTCAGACAGGATGCGATGGGATGGCGTGCCGCGCTTGAGCAGATGGTCCTCTACGATATCCATCATCACTGGCGGTCCACAGACCACGAAAACCCATTCGTCGTATACGTCCTGCGCGAACACCCGGTCCAAAAGGGGGCCGTCGATAAATCCTGTCTCGCCTTGCCAATCATCTGGCGGCTCGGACAACACCAAGGTCACGTCCTTTGCGCCCAGTTCATCGCGATATGCGATCTGATCGGCTGACCGGTTGCCGTAGACCAGTTTGACCTGTCGCGGGTCACCGGTCAGGCGCAATTGCCTGAGAATTCCCAGCAGCGGGGCCAACCCGACACCGCCTGCGATCAAGGCGATGCCCGGCTCGCTGCGGCCATCAACGGACAGGCTGCCAAAGGGGCCATCCAGATACGCGACGGTACCCGGTTTTATCTTGCCAACCGTATTGGTGAAGTCGCCAAACCCCTTGATCGTAAATGATACTTCTGGCCCTGCGGCCGGTGCTGACGAAATCGAAAACGGGTTTTCCTTTATCGAAAAACTGCTCTGCCCCACATTCAGCCAAACGAATTGACCCGCCTTGTAGTCCAGACCTGAATGGCCGTCGGGGGCTATGGTCACTTCCCATTGTTTTGGCGTGACCTCCCTCACAGAGGTCACGCGCCATGGTCGGGTCTTGTCGCGAATCGGGGCGATCAAGTACACATAGCAGAGCGACCCGACAGCGATTGCTGTCATTGCCACCCAGATACCGGTCATCAGGGGCTGCGATCCATAGCGCCCGGCATAGACCGTATGGTGCAGCAACAGCGCTGCGATCAACAGCGCCCCAAGACCATGCATGAGCCGCCATGTTTCATATTTGACGTCCAGTTTGCTGCGCCCGATGGCAAGCAAGACGAGGCTGGGCAAAAGCAGATATGCGGCAATGCCCGTGGACAGGTCAGCGATATCCGTGGTGATTACCAACTGGCGGGTCGGGTCCCATGGCCGCGGGCCGCCCACGGGCGTGCCGCGGTATAAAAACGGATGCAACAGCGCAAATGCCAGTGCAACCCGCGCCATCATCTGGTGAAACCGCATCGTCACATCCATGCCGATGTCGTTCGAGACCGTCTTGAACCGGCCGGACAGGACAAACTCCATCAAGATCATGGCAAAGGCCAGAATACCAAGGCCCGAGGCCAGTTCTTGATGGAATGCGCGCGCCGGGGCGCCGACGATCCACGACAGCACCAAGGGGAAGGCGACAGCAACGATATAAAAGATGATCAAAAACAGCGGCTTCATAGGTTTTTCTGATCCAGTTCGCATAGCGGCACAAATTGATGTTGTCGTTTGTCGATCTTTCACGCTGCTTTGCGTCTTGCGGATGACATATATCAATTATGGTGCACACCGGGTCGGCCCGTGGCTATTCGGCCCGACGCACATCAAATTCCGGGGCCTTATCATATTCAAAGCCCGATACACCGGATTTCATCGGCTCTGCCCGCTGATTGGATATCCAAGTGCCGCCATAGCCCCGGTTCTGCGCCTGTTACAAAAGTATAATCAAACCAACACAAAAGTGAATCGATAACTGCGTACCCACACGGCAACACGAAGGGGGCGTTATGCTGCAGTTTAATCAGGTCACGAAAACATTCGGTGCGAATACCGCCGTAGAAGCAGCGAGCTTTGTCGTCGATAAACCGATGATGATCGGGATTATCGGGCGTTCCGGGGCCGGAAAATCAACGCTGTTGCGGATGCTGAACAGGCTGACGGATGCATCGTCGGGCGAAATCACCTTTGACGGCTTGAACGTGACGGCCCTGCGCGGCGCGGCCAAGCGCAGTTGGCAGTCCCAATGCGCCATGATCTTTCAGCAATTCAACCTCGTGCCGCGCATGGATGTTGTGTCGAACGTGCTGCACGGCACCTTGAACCGGCGTTCGACCTTGTCGACCATGTTCAATCTTTATCCCGACGAAGACATCCACCGCGCCATCGACATTCTGGAACGGCTCGGCATTGCCCAGCACGCGCCAAAGCGGGCCGAGGCGTTGTCAGGGGGGCAGCAGCAACGTGTCGCCATTGCACGCGCCCTGATGCAGGACCCGCGGATCATTCTGGCGGACGAACCGATTGCGTCGCTTGATCCGATGAATGCGCAGGTGGTGATGCAATCGCTGCGCGACATCCACGAACAAGACGGCCGTATGGTGATTGCCAACCTGCATACCTTGGACACCGCGCGCCGCTATTGCGACCGCGTGATCGGGATGCGGGACGGCAGGATCGTCTTTGACGGTTTGCCCGAGCTTCTGACCACCGCTGCCGCCCGCGACATCTATGGCGCGGATGCAAGTTTTTCCGAGGCAACAACATCGACCGAGATCGAAACGACCGACCCGGCCAAAGAACGACTGGCCGATATCGCAGCGCAATAGCGCGAAACGATTTACTCCGCACCCCATCGCTGGGTGCATCAATTCAAGAGAGACCAAAGATGAAAAAGACGATCACACTTGCCCTTTTGACAACGACGCTGGCAGGCGCAGCCTGGGCCGAGAGCCATGCCATCGACGAATTCCGCATCGGTATTCTGGGCGGTGAAAATGCCCAAGACCGCATGAACAGCAACGAATGTTTGCGCGGTGCCATTGAGGACGCGCTTGGCGTGCCGACCAAGCTGTTTGCGCCTGCCGATTATAACGGCGTTATTCAGGGCCTTTTGGGCGGTACGATTGATCTGTCGCTGATGGGGCCATCGTCCTATGCGGCGGTTCATATTGCCGATGAAAGCGCGGTGTCGCCGATCCTTGTAAAGGTCAACGTTGACGGCAGCACCGGCTATTACTCTGTCGGTTTTGCGCGCGTCGACAGCGGCGTAAAATCGCTTGAGGATATGAAGGGCAAAGTCTTTGGCTTTGGTGATCCGAACTCCACATCCGGTTATCTGATCCCGTCGGTTGAGATCCCCGGCCAGATCGGTGCCACCATGGAAAGCGGCGACTATTTCGGCGAAGTGAAATTCACCGGCGGCCACGAACAAACCATCGTTGCGGTAAACAACGGCGACGTGGACGGCGGTGTGACCTGGACGGACGGTCAGGGCAACTGGGAAGACGGCTATACCTTTGGCGCGCTGCGCAAAGCGGTTGATGCAGGCCTTGTTGATATGAACGACATGGTTGAAATCTGGCGCTCGAAACTGATCCCGGGCGAGCCTGTTGTTCTGCGCAATGCGCTGCCTGACGACGTGCGCGCGACAGTGACAAACATCATCGACACCATGGGTGAAACCGATCCTGAATGCGCAGCGGCCCTTGCCGGTGGTGAAGTCAGCGGTTTCGATCCCATCACCCATGACGCCTATACCTCGATCGTCGCCGCCCGTTTGGCGAAATCCAATTAAATCAAGTGATTTTATAACGATTGCTGGCTCCGGAGTTTTCCGGGGCCAGATATTTATGCGGGGCAAACCATGGCAGACGAGACAATAACCGGCGGTGATGCCGCCACGCAGGCCAAGGCCTATCTTGAGCAGATCAAGAAGAAACGTTTGATGAATTTCATCATGCTGGTGGTGTTTCTGGCGCTTTTGGTGTCGGGCTTTTACACGGCAGATCAGCGGAATGCAGGCGGCTTTTGGGACGGGCTTCCCAACATTTTCGACTTTCCTGCCGCCATGTTCAGCGAGGCATTTGAACGCGCGCCCTTGATGCCCGGTTATCTGGTTAAATATTTCCCGTCCTTGATCGAGACGATCAACATCGCCGCCGCGTCGACCCTGATCGGTGCCTTGCTGGCATTGGGGATGTCACTGCTTGTCACGCGCGGCTTGGCCCCCGTGCCATGGCTGGTGAACCCGCTGCGGCGGGTGCTGGATATTCTGCGCGCCATCCCTGAAATCGTCATCGCCTTGGTGCTGATCTTTATGCTGGGCGGCGGGCCTGTGCCTGCGATGATCGCGATTGCGCTGCACTCTGTCGGGGCCTTGGGTAAACTGTTTTCCGAGGTGAATGAAAATGCCTCTCTCAAGCCTATCGAAGGGCTGGCATCGGTCGGGGCAAGCTGGACGCAGCGGATGTTGCTTGGCGTGATCCCGCAGGTCGCGCCGAACTATCTCAGCTACGCGCTCTTGCGGTTCGAGATCAATATCCGTGCCTCGGCCATCCTTGGCTTCGTCGGGGCAGGCGGCATCGGCTATGACTTGCGCAACACCATGAGCTGGGGCGTGGGCAAATACGACGAAGCCGCCGCGATCTTTATCCTGCTATTCTTGACCATTGTTGTTGTGGACCAGCTGTCCGGCATGCTGCGCAACCGACTGACCCATGGTGCCGCAAACCCACAGGTGATCCTATGACAACCGCAACCCTTCATGCCGCGACCCTTACGCAATTCAGTCGCAAGAAACGCCTGACCATAGCCGTGCCATTGGTCATTCTGGCCTATTTCGCATATATTTTCGTGTCTTTCGACGTGGCAGGCCTGCGCGACCGGATCAATCTGAACAACGCCCGTACGCTGATTTCTGACAGCTACAGCTACAAGACCCATGTCGCCCAGAATAACCGAAACGGGGTGATCACCCTGTCGGTTGAGGGCGAGCGTAAGGGCCAATACCCAGAAGGGACTGCACCCGATTGGGTCAGCTTGGGGGATACCACCGTGGTTGATCTGGGTAGGGGGCACGTGATCACCTTGGGGCCTCAGGTCAGCTATGACATTCCCGGCTACGGACTGGTGACGGCGCGACCTGACGGCACCGGCGTCCACGCGGTATTTCCAGCCGGTGATCTGCCCGATTTCATCAACGCCTCAAAGAACCGGGTTATGATCGCCACGGATGCGGGGCGCTTTACCATCACTCGCGCCCGCGCCGAGGTTTTCAAATACAGCTACGGTTGGGAGCTGTTCTTTTTCACCCTCGACAGCCCGTATTACGGCATGGGGCCTGTGCAACTTGCGCAGCATGCCCTGAGCGGTGAAACGGGCGCGATCTGGCAGGAATTCTGGACAAACAAGATGTGGCGGCACGGGGATGTGTTCTGGGCCTTGTTTGAGACGCTGCTGATGGCGTTCTTGGGCACCTTTGGGGCCGCCATCGTTGCCTTGCCACTGGCGTTTCTCGCGGCACGGAACTTTACCCCCTTGGGCATCTTCCGCTTTGCTGCGCGGCGCGTGTTTGATTTTCTGCGCGGCGTGGACGGGCTGATCTGGACCATCGTGCTTAGCCGCGCGTTCGGTCCCGGACCGCTGACCGGTTCGCTTGCAATCTTGCTGACGGACACAGGCACATTTGGCAAGATGTTCTCGGAAGCGCTTGAGAATGTGGATGAAAAGCAGATCGAAGGGATCACATCGACGGGGGCCAAGCCGATGCAACGCTATCGTTTTGGGGTTTTCCCGCAGGTGTTGCCGGTCCTGCTTAGCCAGGTGCTGTACTACCTTGAATCCAATACAAGATCGGCGACCATTATCGGCGCGATCACCGGCGGCGGCATTGGCTTGCTGCTGACCCAAGCCATCGCGACCCAAAAGGATTGGGAAGAGGTCACCTATTACATCGTTTTGATCATCTTGTTGGTCATGGCGATGGACACCCTGTCGGGATGGCTGCGCCGCAAGCTGATCATGGGCGATAGCTGATGGCGCGATTGACAGCGGATGCGCCCGTTCTCCACCCTGATTGCGAGGTGACGGATGCCACGTTTGGAGCCTTTGTTGAGATCGGACGCAGCACCAGATTGGCGCATAGTCATTTCGACGATTACGCCTATTGCGACCGGTATTGTGACATTGCCAATGCCGCCGTGGGCAAGTTCGCCAATATCGCGGCCTTTGTCCGGATCGGGGCCACGGACCACCCGATGGACAAAGCCAGCTTGCATCACTTTCACTATCGGTCAGGGGACTACTTTGACGATGCAGATCACGATGAGGCTTGGTTCGACCACAGACGCACGAGGCGCGCGGTCATCGGGCACGACACATGGTTGGGCCACGGCGCGCAAGTCAGACCGGAAGTAACAATCGGCCATGGTGCGGTGGTGGCAGGCGGCGCAATCGTGACCAAGGATGTCCCGCCCTATATGATTGTGGCCGGCATCCCCGCCGTACCGCTGCGGGCGCGTTTTACCGTTGATATTGCAGATCGGCTGATGGATCTGGCGTGGTGGGATTGGCCCCATGAGCGACTGCGCCGCGCGCTAACGGATTTCCGGTCCCTCGGGGCAGAGGCATTCTTGGAACGTTACGAAGGATCGTGAAGGGTTGGGCCGCAGCGCTAGGTGTCTGACAGGGTCAAGGTGACCTTGTCCCCCGCAAACCATGTGCGCCCAACCTCAATCGGGCTGCCATCGGGCGCGACATTGATATTGATGGTGCGTAGAATGGGCGCGTTTTCGGCGATCCGCAGATGAAGCGCTTGGGTGGCGGTGGCGAGCTTTGCGTTCACCCGTGTCGAGGCCCGCGTGTAGTCCTCCACACCGCATTTGGCCAACCCCGCCGTCACCGACGGATCAGCCCGCAGATAGGTCAACATTTCAGGAAAACGCTCGGCAGGAAAAACGCTTCGAAACAAGGCGATAGGCAGATTTTCTGCCAGCGACAATCCTTCGTACACGTGCACTTTGGCACCGTTGGAAATCTGTAGCGCCTCAGCCTCGGATGCATTGGCCGGGCGGGTTTCAAGCAACAGGGCTGTTTTGGCGGGGGCGCGACCGGCGGCGGTCAGGTTTTGGTGAAACCGGACCCGGCGGCCGATGGGATAGTCGGTTGGTGTGGTGGCGACAAAAACGCCCGCGCCACGTCTGGCATGAACGATACCTTCCTCTGCCAAGGCCGCCAAAGCCTGCCGTACCGTGTGACGGTTAACGCCAAAACGTGCAGCCAGAACCGCCTCGGTCGGCAGTTTGTCACCCTGGCGGTAGACGCCTTCGGTGATGTCGCCACGCACGGTGGTGGCAATGGCTTTCCAGATCGGCGTGCGGCGGGTCATGTCATGAAAACTTCACACTTTGGGGGGTTGGCGTGAGTGGGGTTGTTCAGTAGTATTTGTCTAGTTGTATAGACAACTAAAGAAGGTGTCTAGATGAATATGATGAGTGATCCAAACGCGTCGCGAAAAAGCTGGCTTGGTCTTTTGGCCAAATCGGCGGCCTCAGATGTTGCCCGTCATTGGGCGGCGCTGAACATGACGCCCGACCATACCGTTTTGCGCAGCCCAGAGATTGGCGGCGTTATGGTACGGGGGCGGGCAGGGGCCGTTGGTGCCGCCTTCAACTTGGGTGAAATGACCGTCACCCGCGCCTCTGTCAGGTTGGTCGACGGGACGGTTGGGCATGGCTATGTGCAAGGCCGCAGCAAGGATCACGCTCTCCACGCGGCGTTGGTTGATGCGCTAATGCAGACAGATGCAGCCGAAACGGTCGAGGCAGCAGTATTGACCCCGTTGCGCGATGCCATGGCGGCCCGCAAGTCCGGGCGCGCGGCCAAAGCTGCGGCAACCAAGGTTGATTTCTATACCATGGTGCGGGGGGAAGACTGATGCAGGCACAAACCCTTGAAGGTGGCTTTGCCGATCTGCCCGTCGATGCATCCCACGCCTTTCGTGCGGTGATGACCGCGATGGCACGCCCCGGTGACATTACCCGTGTGCAGGGCGCGCACCCCCCGTCCCCGATGAGCATGGCCGCCGGTGTTGTGGTCCTGACATTATGCGATCCGGAAACGCCCGTTTTTCTTGCGGCCAGCCATGACACCCCGCAGGTACGTGACTGGATTACCTTTCATACCGGTGCCCCCTTTACCGATGCGCGGGACGCGATGTTCGCGCTTGGGGCGTGGGATGATTTGCCGCTGTCGGATTTTCCGATTGGCACGGCGCAATATCCCGACCGCTCGGCCACCGTGATTGTCGAACGCCCGGCGCTGTCCAATGACGGCGCGATCCTGCGCGGACCGGGGATCAAGGACAAGGCGGCCTTATCCTTGCCCGAAACGCAGCGCTTTCAAACCAACGCGGCATTATTCCCGCTGGGGCTGGATTTCATTTTCACCTGCGGCGACCGCCTTGCGGCGCTGCCCCGCACAACGAGGGTCGGCTGATGTATGTTGCTGTAAAAGGCGGCGAGCGCGCCATTGATAATGCCCATGCGTGGCTGGCCGAGGAGCGGCGCGGCGACCCCGCCATCCCCGAGCTAAGCGTCGCGCAAATCCGCGCGCAGATGGCGCTGGCCGTTAACCGTGTCATGGCCGAAGGGTCGCTTTATGATCCCGACCTTGCCGCCCTTGCGATCAAACAGGCGCGCGGTGATCTGATCGAGGCGATCTTTCTGATCCGCGCCTATCGCACCACCTTGCCGCGTTTTGGCGGGTCGAACCCGATCGAGACCGAAGACATGGCCTGCGACAGGCGGGTGTCGGCAACCTTCAAGGACGCGCCGGGAGGGCAGGTTTTGGGGCCGACCTTTGACTACACCCACCGGTTGCTGGATTTCAAACTGGCCGCTGATGGCGAAGCCGCAGATGTACCGACAGCCGCGCCTTCTGACATGGCGACACCCCACATCATGTCCTTTCTGGACCGCGAAGGTTTGATCCAGAGCGAACCAACCGGCGACGCTGTGCCAGATGATCTGACCCGCACGCCGTTGGAACTGCCCGCAAGTCGCGCCTTGCGCCTGCAATCGCTGACGCGGGGGGATGAGGGGTTTCTGCTGGGCATGGCCTATTCCACCCAGCGTGGTTACGCGCGCAACCACGCCTTTGTCGCTGAACTACGCATCGGTGCCGTGGCGGTCGAAATGGACATCCCCGAACTGGGGTTTGCGATCGAGATTGGCGAAATCACGGTGACGGAATGCGAAACCGTCAACCAGTTTCAAGGCTCAAAAACGCAACCGCCACAGTTCACCCGCGGCTACGGTTTGGTGTTCGGCATGACCGAACGCAAGGCGATTTCCATGGCCTTGGTCGACCGCGCCTTGCGCTGGAAGGAACTGGGCGAGGACAACCTTGGCGCACCGGCGCAGGATGAAGAGTTCGTTTTATATCATAGCGATAACATTCAGGCGACGGGGTTTCTGGAGCATATCAAACTGCCCCATTACGTCGATTTCCAATCCGAACTGGAACTGATCCGCAAGCTGCGCCGCGAAGCGCAGGATAATATCAGCCGGGAGGCCGCGGAATGAGCGACTATAACTTTGCCTATCTCGATGAACAGACCAAACGCATGATCCGCCGCGCGATCCTCAAGGGGCTGGCGATCCCCGGTTATCAGGTGCCCTTTGCCAGCCGCGAAATGCCAATGCCCTATGGCTGGGGCACGGGCGGTGTGCAGGTGTCGGCGGCGGTGCTAACGCCCGATGATACGTTCAAGGTCATCGACCAAGGGGCAGATGACACAACCAACGCCGTGTCGATCCGGCGGTTCTTTCAAAAGACCGCAGGGGTCGCCGTGACCGAAGCCACATCGCAGGCCAGCGTCATTCAGACCCGCCATCGCATCCCCGAGGAAGACCTGCGCGACGACCAGATCCTTGTGTACCAGGTGCCGATCCCCGAACCCTTGCGCTTTCTTGAGCCATCCGAGGTCGAGACCCGCAAGATGCATGCGCTTGAGGAATACGGGCTGATGCATGTGAAACTGTATGAAGACATCAGCCAGCACGGTGATATCGCGACGGCCTATGCCTATCCGGTCAAGGTCGAGGGCCGCTATGTCATGGACCCGTCGCCTATTCCAAAGTTCGATAATCCCAAGCTTGAAATGGCGGGCATTCAACTGTTCGGCGCGGGGCGCGAGCAGCGCATTTACGCCATTCCGCCCTATACACAGGTGGTTAGCCTTGATTTTGATGACTACCCCTTTCAGCCGACCAAGGCCGACCACGCCTGCGATCTGTGCGGTGCGACCGACAGCTATCTGGACGAGCTGATTGTGGATGACGCGGGCGGACGTATGTTCATGTGCTCTGACACCGACTACTGCGCGACCCGCCGCAAACAAGGGCATGTGGGCGCGCAAGGAATACCCTACGAGGAGGACGCCGCATGACCCCGCTTTTGCAGGTTGAAAATATTGCCAAATTCTATGGTGCCCGCATCGGCTGCACGGATGTGTCGTTTGACCTTTATCCAGGCGAAGTCATGGGGATCGTGGGCGAAAGCGGGTCGGGCAAGTCCACCTTGCTGAACTGTCTGGCGGGGCATCTGGTGCCTGATCGCGGGGCCGTGCGCTTTGACACACGCGCCGATGGTCTGCGCGATACGATTACCATGTCCGAACCCGAACGCAGGATGTTGGGGCGCACCGACTGGGCCTTTGTACATCAACATGCCCGCGACGGGCTGCGGATGAATGTCAGCGCTGGCGGCAATGTAGGCGAACGGCTGATGGCGGTGAATGCGCGGCATTACGGTGATATCCGCGCCGAGGCGATTGATTGGCTGGGGCGGGTCGAGATTACCGAAGACCGGATTGATGACCGCCCCACAGCCTTTTCCGGCGGTATGCAGCAACGCCTGCAAATCGCGCGCAATCTGGTGACGGGGCCGCGGCTGGTGTTCATGGATGAGCCGACCGGTGGGCTTGATGTCTCAGTCCAGGCGCGGCTGCTGGATCTGCTGCGCGGCCTTGTACGCGAGATGAACCTCAGCGCGATCATCGTCACCCATGACCTTGCTGTTGTGCGCCTTTTGGCGGACCGGTTGATGGTGATGAAAGACGGCCACGTGATCGAGACGGGGTTAACCGATCAGGTGCTGGATGATCCGCAGCATGCCTATACCCAGCTTCTTGTTTCCTCTGTCTTGCAGGTGTGAGCCGATGATTTCTATTGAAAATGTTTCAAAGTCCTTTGTGTTGCACAATCAGGGTGCCGCTGAAATTCCGGTGATGCAGGGGGCCTCGTTAACCGTCTCTGCGGGTGAATGTGTGGCCTTGGTCGGGGCATCGGGTGCCGGGAAATCCACGTTGATGCGGATGATCTATGGCAATTACCTGACAGCCTCGGGCCGGATCATGATAGGCGATATTGACGTGGCAACCGCCGCCCCGCGTGAGATTATTCAACTGCGTCGGCGCACGCTGGGCTATGTCAGCCAGTTTCTGCGCGTCGTGCCGCGTGTATCAACGCTGGAGGTTGTGGCAGAGCCGTTGCTGGCAACAGGAACGGCCCGCGATGATGCCATCGCACAAGCCGAAAGCCTGTTGACCCGTCTGAATATCCCCCGCCGACTTTGGCAGCTTAGCCCGACAACCTTTTCGGGCGGCGAACAGCAGCGGGTGAACATCGCGCGTGGTTTTGCGTACCCTTATCCGGCACTGTTGTTGGATGAACCGACCGCCAGCCTTGACCCAACGAACCGCGCCACGGTGCTGGCCATGATTACCGAAGCCAAGGCGCGCGGTGCCGCGATCATCGGGATCTTTCATGACCACGCCGCGCGCGATGAAATCTGCGACCAGCAGTTCGACGTGACCCAGTTCACCCCGGGTCTGGCCGCATGAGCAGGGGACGCTTTATCGCCGTTGTCGGCCCGTCAGGCGTTGGTAAGGACAGCGTGATGCAGGCAATGGCAGCCCATGACCCGCGCATTGTGCTGGCCCGCCGCATGATCACCCGGCCAAGCAACGCGGGCGGCGAGGATTTTGACGGCGTAACGGTCGAAGAGTTCCACGCGCTGCACGCCGCAGGTGCCTTTGCGCTTAGCTGGGAGGCGCATGGTTTGCACTACGCCATCCCCGCGACGGTTGATGCATATCTGCAAGAGGGGCGCGATGTGCTGGCAAACCTGTCCCGTGCGGTTCTGATCCGCGCCAAAGACCGTTTCGCGCAATTTGAGGTGATCAATCTGACCGCTGATCGCGATGTACTTGCCGCAAGGCTGGCCGCCCGAGGTCGCGAAACCGCCATGCAGATCGCCGGGCGGCTTGACCGTGCCACTGCAGACTTGCCCGATGGTATTTCGGCGCTTCACCTTGATAATAGCGGATCGCTTGACCAGACGGTTCAAACCGCGCTCGACCATCTTTATCCGGCTGTAACCGCGCAGGCGGGCAGGGCACCGCACAAGGTGAAATGCTTATGAAAACCATCACATATCACCGGATGGCGAACGTTAACCCCTTCAATCCCTTAAGTTCCCTGCAGATGCCGGACATCTGCCAAATCAGCGTGACATGCCCATGACCCAGCAGACAATTTTCGCCAATGCCCGCCTGATCTTGAAGGACGAGGTCATTACCGGATCTTTGGCCGTTGCGGATGGCGTCATCACAGATATCGCCCAAGGTGCCAGCGTGCCAAAAGGCGCGATTGATCTTGAGGGGGATTATCTGTCCCCCGGTCTGGTGGAGCTTCACACCGACAATGTAGAGCGCCATTTGGAACCGCGCCCCAAAGTAAGCTGGCCGTTTCGCGCGGCCATTCTGGCCCATGACCGTGAACTGGCAGGGGCGGGGATCACAACGGTTTTCGACGCGATCCGGATCGGCTCCATCGTGTCGGACACGGGGGCGGGGTATCCTAAATACGCCCGCCAGATGACCGACGAAATCATGGGGGTCCGCGCGGCGGGGCTGCTGCGGATCAGCCACCACATTCATCTGCGGGCCGAGGTGTGTTCCGAAACCCTGATCGACGAACTTGATGAGTTTTCGGAGGAGGACCGCATCGGCATCGTGTCGATGATGGATCACACGCCGGGGCAGCGCCAATTCGTCGATATCTCAAAATTCGAGACCTATATTCGGGGCAAGCGGTCCTATTCGGACGCGCAATGGGACGGGTATGTCGATTTCCTCTACGGGCTTCAGGCGCGGCTTGGGGCAAAACACGAGGCCGCGACGGTGGCCGCCGCAAAGCGGCTAGGCGCAACCTTGGCCAGCCATGATGACACGACCGTTGATCAAGTCGCCACAAGCCATTCTTATGGCGTGAGCGTGGCCGAATTCCCCACAACTGTCGCTGCTGCCGACGCATGCCGCGCCAAGGGCATTACCACGATCATGGGGGCCCCCAACCTGATCCGCGGGGGGTCCCATTCCGGCAATGTTGCCGCGGCTGATCTGGCGCAGATGGACCTGCTGGATATCCTGTCGTCTGATTACGTACCTGCGGGGTTGCTGATGGCTGCGGTCCAGCTTGGCGATATCTGGGGCAACCTTGCGCGCGGGATGCAGACCGTCACAGCCACGCCCGCACACTCCGTCGGACTGATGGATCGCGGGGCATTAGAGGTAGGTCAGAGGGCCGACATCATCCGCTTTGCCCTGCAAGACCAGACACCCGTCCTGCACGAAACTTGGAGCGCCGGAAAGCGCGTGTCCTGAGGGGGATGCGGCTGGACGGGTGTGGTGAGGGGATTGAGTAGGGAAGGAGGCTGATCTTGGGTGGTAGCGTTTGCTAGCGTTCGTCTCATTGGGATCAATGATCGCTGTCAGCCCGAAGCGGACGGTCAGTTTTTGGCGATATCCTCCCGCAGCAACTTTACTTGTTTGCCCATTCTTCTCAGAGTGATGTTACTTTTCCCAGACCAAAGGGTTTTAGTTAAATGGAAACGTTCATTCTACTAAATGGCATCGCGGTGAAATCTGATATTCGGCTTGGCGAAGGGATCGTGCTGCAGCCAGCTGATACGTCTCACCTTGATTTCACAACCGCCCTTTCAGCTTGTCGGCATCCTGATGACATAGCAGTGGTTTCTGCTTTTATTCCGCGAATCAGATCACAGTTTCGAGTATCCGCAAATTCTTCTAGGGACGTCTCTGCCATCGCATGGAATTCGTCGTGGGATGCTCTTCTCTTATCTGCGATTTTTCAAATAGAGTTGGGGTTCAACATCCAATCTGACACCCCCGCTCATGAGATTTCCGCGAAAAGTACCCTTAGAGCAGTTCATCGACAGATGAGCGGTTTCAATGATGTAAGCCCATTCATAGTTGAGGAGGAAGATGCCCGCTGGCTATCGGATCATTTCGCGGTAGCACGCCAGTTGCTGAACAACGAGAGTTTTCAAACAGCAGTCCACTGTTTGGCCTCTATGCATTGGCACCCTCACCCGAGGATCAAACTCGCGGTGATATGGGCTGGTATAGAGGGGATTTTTGGGGCGACTTCAGAAATTCGTTTCAGAATTAGCTTGTATCTGGCGCGATACCTTGCGCCGGATGAAGTCGCTGAGAGAAAGGTGATCTTTGAGACAGTCAAGAAGCTATATAGTGTTCGCTCGAATGCAGTTCACGGCACCAAGCTCAAGTGTGACCTTTCAGTTGCCGTAGCCGAGTCAGCAACTCTGTTGAACAGGTTGCTGAAAAAGTGCATCGAAGCCGGCTCATTGCCTAGCGAGGGTGACTTGGTTCCTTAAATCTGGGGGGTGCCCCTATGTCGAACCCCAATTTTGCAAAGGTCGCTATCTGGCCATAGCCGCCATTCTCGAATTCCGCAGCACCGATCAAAGTCGGCCCAGACCCGACATCAACACCTAGATGCCTCCCCGCCTTATCTGCCCGCCACGCCACCCGCACCGCCCCAGCCGCTTGTTTCGATGCCTCTACCCGTACAAGCCGCTTAAAAAACAGGCAGGGCAATAAACTTGGCCCCATTCTCCACCCGATAAGATTTCCTATCCGGTACGCCTGCGCTACCCCAGATACGTGAGAAAAGATCTTCGTATCCTTGTCGTCGAGGCAGATACCGCCAAAGCGAAAAACATCATCGACGCGCTGCTTGAGGCAGGGTGGAGCGATGTGCATGCGATTGCCCAAGTGTCAGGTCTTGAACAGTCGATCCTGAAACATGCCCCCGACATCGTGCTGATCGACATGGCAAACCCGGATCGCGACACCTTGGAACATATCGGCGTGGTGTCGGATACCAAATCGCGCGCGGTGGCGATGTTTGTGGATCAGACCGACCAGGATTTGACCCAAGCGGCCCTTGCCGCGGGTGTCAGCGCTTATGTTGTCGACGGGCTGCAAATGAACCGCATCAAATCGGTTATCGAGACCGCGATCGCGCGGTTCCAGATGATGCGGCAGATGCAATCCGAGCTGGAGGCGGCCAAGCAGGCGCTTGAGGATCGTAAAACCATCGACCGCGCCAAGGGCATCCTTATGCGCCGCCGTGATATGTCCGAGGACGCGGCCTATAAGCTGCTGCGCAAGGCGGCGATGGATCAGGGACGCAAGGTGATTGATGTGGCCCATGCGCTGGTGACAGCATCGGACCTTTTGACATGAGCCGCACCGTTCTGAATTGTGGTTATGTGCCGCTGATGGACAGCGCGCCGCTGATCATCGCGCGCGAATTGGGCTTTGCCGCTGAGGAGGGGCTGGACCTTAACCTGATCCGGCAGCCGTCATGGTCAGCGTTGCGCGATATGCTGGCCTTGGGGCATCTGGATGCGGCGCAGATGCTGTCACCGATGCCGGTCGCGATGTCGCTGGGTCTGGGCGGGTTGCCTGCGAAAATCGACAGTCTGATGGGGTTGTCGGTGAATGGCACGGTGTTTGGTGTGTCGCAAAAGCTGGCGGGCGATCTGAGGCCAGTGCCGTTTGGCGATCCGCAGGCGTTGCTGCGTGCGCTGGCCGGGCGTGGGGGCAGCCCCTTGCGCGTGGGGGTGCCGTTCCCGTTCTCAATGCACCGGTTGTTGCTGTCTTACTGGACCCAATCCGCCCCCGATCTTGCTGTTGAAGTGGTCACCGTTCCGCCGCCGCGCATGGCCGATGCGGTTGCCGACGGGCATGTCGACGCCTTTTGGGTTGGCGAACCCTGGGGCAGTGCCATTGTCGGGCGCGGTGTCGGCAGCATTCTGATGGCGGGGCGGCATGTTTGGGGGTTCGCGCCTGAAAAAGTACTGGCCGCGCGCCATGACTGGATTGCCGACAATCCCGACCCCACGCGGCATCTCATGCGGGCCGTGTACCAATCCGCCCGTTGGCTCGACATCGAAAAGAACAAACCGCTGGCGGTCGAGATTTTGGGACGCAGCGAGCATCTGAACCTGTCGCAAGAGGTGATCGAGCCTGCGCTTACGGGGCTGTTGACGCTGACCCAAGGCGGCTCGCCGGTGATGGTCGACCAGTTTTTGATGTTTCATAATCACGCCGCGTCTTTCCCGTGGCGCAGTCAGGCAGCGTGGATCGCCACTCGGCTGGGCGCGGATGCCGCTGGTATTGCGCTGGCCAAGCAGTGCTTTCGCAGCGATCTGTATCGCAAATACCTTGGCGCGATTGGCGCGGACCTGCCCGGTGCATCGGAAAAAGTCGAAGGGGCGATCACGGAAAAGACCGCCGTTGCGTCATCGCGTGGGCAGATGATTCTGGCCCCGGATGCGTTTTTCGACGGTAGAATGTTCGATTTTGCAGCAACTAGTGATCAATAATTGTGCAGTTCGCTGCGGAAGCCCGAAATTTTATGCGGCAGTGCAGAAAAATTGTTGAACGCGCGTCGGGATTGATAAATCCTGAGATCAACGTTTCGGGCACTGCTGCCTGAATTCTTTCTGCCAATGATGGTGGAAACCTTCCAAGAGCAAAGCCGCTCGTAAGAAACACGGATTTTTCGTGATGCTTACGTGCGGCTTTTTTTATTTTGGCGACACAGCCCCAACCAGACACAGGATACCAAAGATGATCAGAAAACTTCCCCTTACGCTCGTCGCCTCAGGCCTTTTGGCCAGCACGGCTTATGCTGAAATGCTTGATCTGGAAAAGGACGAACTGACCGTCGGCTTTATCAAGCTGACCGACATGGCCCCCTTGGCTGTGGCCTATGAGAACGGGTATTTCGAGGATGAGGGCCTGTTTGTCACCCTTGAGGCGCAGGCAAACTGGAAGGTTTTGCTGGACGGTGTGATCGACGGGCAGCTTGACGGCGCGCATATGCTGGCAGGCCAGCCGCTGGCCGCCACCATCGGGTACGGCACCAAGGCACATATCATCACGCCCTTTTCCATGGACCTGAACGGCAACGCCATTACCGTCTCGAACGAGATTTGGGAGAAGATGAAGCCGAATGTGCCGAAGATGGACGATGGCCGCCCGCAGCATCCGATTTCCGCCTCGGCCCTCAAGCCGGTGGTTGAGGATTACAAGGATCAGGGCATCCCCTTCAACATGGGCATGGTTTTCCCGGTTTCCACCCACAACTACGAACTGCGCTACTGGCTGGCCGCGGGCGGTTTGCAGCCTGGCTATTACTCCGATCAGGATATCTCGGGCCAGATTGGTGCGGATGTATTCCTGTCCGTGACGCCGCCACCGCAAATGCCTGCCACGATGGAGGCCGGTACGATCTTTGGCTATTGCGTCGGCGAGCCATGGAACCAACAGGCGGTGTTCAAAGGCATCGGCGTGCCTGTCATCACCGACTACCAGCTGTGGAAGAACAACCCCGAGAAGGTCTTTGGCATTAGCGCCGAGTTTGCCAAAGAGAACCCCAACACAACGCTGGCCATGACCAAGGCGTTGATCCGCGCCGCGATCTGGCTGGACGAGAATGAAAACGCCAACCGTCCAGAAGCGGTTGAGATGCTGTCGCGGTCCGAATATGTGGGCGCGGATTACGAAGTGATCGCCAACTCGATGACAGGCACCTTCGAGTTCGAAAAGGGCGACAAGCGCGAAATCCCTGATTTCAATGTCTTTTTCCGCCACAATGCGACCTATCCCTATTACTCGGACGCCATCTGGTACCTGACGCAAATGCGCCGCTGGGGTCAGATCGCCGAGCCGAAGTCGGATGAATGGTTCGTCGATACCGCCAAGGAAGTTTACCGCCCCGATCTTTACCTCGCTGCCGCAAAAATGCTGGTGGACGAGGGCACGGCCGACGCGGCGGATTTCCCATGGGACAGCGACGGCTTCAAAGCGCCAACACCTGCCGAGGATATCATTGACGGCATCGCTTACGACGGGCGCGCACCCAACGCCTATCTGGATAGCCTGCCCATCGGCCTGAAAGGCGATCAGATGATCGTCGACAACCAGATCAAGGGCTAAGCCCTGCGCCCCGCGCGGCATCTGTCGCGCGGGGCACCCCCCATGTTTGCCCAGAACACAGGATACCCCCCATGTCTGTCACCGACCCCGATACATTGTCCGCCGTCACCTTGGACAAAGAGGCCAAGCGCGCCCGCCTTTTCACCCGCATCAACAAGGCTGACAACTGGTTTCAGGTGCTGGGGTTGGCCTGGCTTACGCCGATCCTGAAAGCAGCCGCTGGCGACAACCCAAAGGCGCAGATCGGTGAAGTCTGGCGTTTGCTGGGGGTTCCTGTTCTGGCGATTGTGATCTTCCTGCTGGCATGGGGCGCGTTGGCCCCCAAGGTACAAACCTCGCTGGGTGCGGTGCCGGGTCCGGTGCAAGTCTGGGAACAGGCCATCAGCCTGAACGCCGATGCCATCCGCGAACGTGAAAAAGCCGCAGCGTTTTATGAACGCCAGGATGTGCGGAACGCAAAGCTGATTGCGGACGGTCGCGCGGATGACGTCAAACAGCGTGTCTATACCGGCAGGCCCACCTATTACGCGCAAATCTGGACCTCGATCAAAACGGTTTTCTTTGGTTTCCTAATTGCGTCAATCATAGCCATCCCGCTTGGCATCGCGGCGGGTCTGTCACAGACGGCAAATGCCGCCCTGAACCCGCTGATCCAGATTTTCAAACCGGTCTCGCCGCTGGCGTGGCTACCGATTGTGACCATGATCGTCTCGGCGGTCTATGCCAGCAATGATGGCATGTTTTCCAAATCCTTCCTGATCTCGGCCATCACGGTCACGTTGTGTTCGCTGTGGCCCACGTTGATTAACACCGCCCTTGGCGTGTCCAGCATCGACAAAGATCTGGTTAGCGTGTCGCGGGTTCTGAAAATGAACACATGGACCAAGATCACCAAACTGGTACTGCCCTCGGCGCTGCCGCTGATCTTTACCGGATTGCGCCTAAGCCTTGGTGTGGGCTGGATGGTGCTGATCGCGGCAGAAATGCTGGCGCAGAACCCCGGCCTTGGCAAATTTGTCTGGGATGAATTCCAAAACGGGTCGTCTCAGAGCTTGGCCAAGATCATGGTGGCGGTCTTTACCATCGGGATCATCGGCTTCCTGCTGGACCGCGTGATGTACGCGCTGCAATCCATGTTCACCTTCTCGGCAAACCGGTGACCCGCGCCAAGCGGCAAAGCGGTAGCGCATAAAGGAAAAACCATGAGCATTCTGTCCATCAAAAATGTGAACAAGGGTTTCGGCGTCGGCACCCACCGCGCCGAGGTTCTTAAAAACATCAACCTTGAGGTCAAAGAGGGGGAATTCCTTGCGATCCTCGGTTTTTCCGGCACGGGTAAATCCACGCTGATGAACCTGATCGCGGGGCTTGAGACACCTGATAGCGGTAGCCTGACCTTCAAAGGTGCGCCGATCACCGAACCGGGGCCGGAACGCGGCCTGATCTTTCAAAGCTATTCCTTGATGCCGTGGTTGACGGTGGGCGGCAATGTGGGGCTGGCGGTCGACGCTGTTTTCCCCAAGCTGTCCAAATCCGCACGGCAAGAGAAGATCGACCATTACGTAAGCATGGTGGGCCTGTCGCACGCTACGGCGCGGCGGCCGGCGGAATTGTCAGGCGGGATGCGCCAACGGGTCGCCGTGGCGCGCGCACTGGCGATGAACCCCGAAATGCTGCTGCTGGACGAGCCGCTGTCGGCGTTGGATGCGCTAACACGGGCCAATCTGGCGGATGAGATCCTTGATATTTGGGAGCAGGATAAAAAGACCTGCATTCTGATTACCAATGACGTGGACGAGGCGATCTTGCTGGCCGACCGCATTGTGCCGCTGAACCCTGACGGGACGCTGGCCGACCCGATCGAGGTGAACATCCCGCGCCCCCGTGACCGGATGGCCATGAACAACGACGATACCTTCAAGGCGCTGCGGGCCAGTGTCACGAAATACCTGATGGATGTGGGGATCGAGGCGAAGGTCGAAGAAACCAAGACCCTGCCGGGGGTCACACCCATCCACGCAGTGCCACGTGCGGTGACCGCAGCACAGCACAGCCCGATTGAAGAACGGTATCTGAATTTCTCGCAGCTTCACAAAGTCTATCCAACGCCCAAGGGGCCGCTGACCGTGGTCGAGAATTTCGACCTCAAGGTCAACAAGGGGGAGTTCATCTCGCTCATCGGGCACTCGGGCTGCGGCAAATCCACGGTGCTGACCATGGCGGCAGGGCTTAATCCGATTTCCAAGGGGGCGATCCGGCTGGACGGCTGGAATGTGGAGGGGGCAGACCCCGAACGCGCTGTTGTGTTCCAATCGCCGAACCTCTTCCCGTGGCTCACGGCCAAGGAAAACGTCGCCATCGGTGTGGACAAGGTCTATCCCAAGGCCTCTCAGGCAGAGCGGCAGGACGTGATCGAATACTATCTTGAACGCGTCGGTCTGGCGGATAGCATGGACAAGGATGCGGCGTCGCTTTCAAACGGCATGAAACAGCGTGTCGGCATCGCGCGGGCCTTTGCGCTGTCGCCCAAGCTGCTGCTGCTGGATGAACCCTTCGGCATGCTTGACAGCCTGACCCGCTGGGAGCTTCAGGAAGTTCTTATGGAGGTCTGGTCGCGCACCAAGGTTACCGCCGTTTGCGTCACGCATGATGTGGACGAGGCGATCTTGCTGGCGGACCGCGTCGTGATGATGACCAACGGGCCACAGGCGACGATCGGCAAGATCACGGATGTCAAACTGCCCCGACCGCGCACCCGCAAAGCACTGCTGGAGCATCCCGATTACTACACCTACCGGCAGGAGGTGCTCGATTTCCTAGAGGAATACGAGCATGGCAACACGTCCAAAAACGCCAAAACCCCGGCCCCAAAACCCATCGCAGCGGAGTGACGATATGAAACAGAAGCTGATCATCATCGGGGCAGGGATGGCCACCGGTCGCGCGTTGGAGACGTTGCTGGAAACCGCGCCAGACGCTTATGAGGTGACCCTGTTCAACGCCGAGCCGCGCGGCAATTACAACCGCATCATGCTGTCGCCCGTCTTGGCTGGCGACAAAACCTATGCCGAGATCGAGACCCATAGCGCGCAATGGTACGCCGACAATAATGTGACCTGCCGCTTTGGCGAACGGATCGCCAGCATCGACCGCGCGGCCAAAACGGTGACGGCCCAGAATGGCGATGTGCTGCCCTATGACAAGCTGATGTTAGGCACCGGGTCCAACCCCTTTATCATCCCGCTGCCCGGTCATGATCTGCAAGGCGTCATTGCCTACCGCGATCTTGAGGACACCGAACGGATGATGGCCCTGGGTCCGGACAACAAATGCGTTGTCATTGGGGGTGGTCTGCTGGGGCTTGAGGCGGCGGCTGGCATGGCGGCGCGGGGTGTTGATGTCACGGTTGTCCATATCATGGGCCACCTGATGGAGCGTCAATTGGATGAAGCGGCGGGCTATCTGTTGCGCAAAGCCTTGGTTGATAAGGGCATCACGATCAAATGTTCCGCCAACTCCAAAGAAATACTCGGCAAAGACGGCCATGTTCGTGCCTTGCTGCTGGATGACGGCACCGAATTGCCCTGCGATCTATTGGTCATGGCCGTGGGCATCCGCCCGAATGTTGCCCTGGCGTCCGAGGCGGGGCTGGCCGTGGGGCGCGGTATTCATGTTGACGACCAAATGCTGACCTCCGACCCTGATATTCTGGCGGTCGGTGAATGCGTGGAACATGATGGCGCGATTTTCGGGCTTGTTGCACCCTTATACGATCAGGCTAAGGTCGCTGCCCAAACCTTGCTGGGGGCCGATGCCGCCTTTGTGCAAAAAGAGCTGTCGACCAAGCTTAAGGTCACGGGGTGTGATCTGTTCTCGGCCGGGGACTTTGCCGATGGGGAAGGGCGCGAGGACATCGTGTTCCGCGACCCCGCGCGTGGTGTGTACCGCCGTTTGGTGATCGAGAATAACATCGTCATCGGGGCGGTGATGTATGGCGATATCGCCGACAGTAACTGGTTTTTCGGCCTGATCCGCGACAAGGCCGACATCAGCGACATGCGCGATACGCTGATCTTTGGCCCGGCCTATCAGGGGGGAACCCAGCTGGACCCGCTCGCAGCCGTTGCAGCCTTACCGCGTGATGCGGAAATCTGTGGTTGCAACGGCATTTGCAAAGGTCAGATCGAAGACGCGATTGCCGCAGGCGCGGGCGATCTGGCGGCGATAAAGGCAACCACCAAAGCATCGGCATCCTGTGGCACCTGCACGGGGTTGGTCGAACAGGTTTTGGCCGTCACGCTGGGGGATGATTTTGTGCTGCCCGCCGCCGCGTCGATTTGTGCCTGCACAGACATGACCCACGAGGACGTGCGCCGGATGATCAAATCACAGCGCCTGACCTCAATGCCCGCGGTCTGGCAGGAATGCGGCTGGAAGACCTCTTGCGGCTGTCACGTTTGCCGCCCTGCGCTTAACTTCTATCTGCTGGCCGATTGGCCGCTGGACTATGCCGATGATCCGCAAAGCCGGTTCATCAACGAACGCAAACACGCCAACATCCAAAAAGATGGCACGTTCAGCGTCGTGCCGCGCATGTGGGGCGGGATCACGACGCCGGATGAATTGCGCGCGATTGCCGATGCGGCGGATAAATATATGGTGCCCACGGTCAAGGTGACCGGCGGGCAACGGATCGATCTGCTGGGGGTTAAAGGCGAGGATCTGCCCGCAATCTGGAAGGATCTGAACGACGCCGGCATGGTCTCGGGCTATGCGTACTCCAAGGGGCTGCGCACGGTGAAAACCTGCGTGGGCACCGATCATTGCCGCTTTGGTACCCAAGACAGCACCGGCCTTGGCATCAAGCTGGAAAAGACCCTGCATGGTTCGTGGACACCGCATAAATTGAAACTTGGCGTGTCAGGCTGCCCGCGCAACTGCGCCGAGGCGACATGCAAGGATATTGGCGTGATCTGTGTCGACAGCGGCTTTCAGATCAGCATCGGCGGCGCGGCTGGTATGGATGTCAAGGAAACCGAACTGCTGATGCAAGTCGCGACCGAGGACGAGGCCATCGCGGTGATCAAGGCCGTGACCCAGCTGTACCGCGAAAACGCCAAGTATCTGGACCGTATATATAAATGGATGGCCAAGGTCGGGCTGGACTGGATCAAAGAGCGTATCCAAGACGACCTGGAAGGGCGTGCGGCATTGGTCGAACGGTTCGAGCTAAGCCAAAGCATCTATCGCCATGACCCATGGGCGGCCCACGCCAAGGACAAGGCAGCAAGCTATCAGCCCTTAGCACGTTTTGATCTGGAGGCGGCGGAATGAGCAGGTGGATTGATATCGCAGCGCTGGACGACATCCCGCAGCGCGGCGCGCGGGTGGTCAAGACGGCGCAGGGCTGTGTCGCCGTGTTCCGCACCGCGAGCGATGAGGTTTATGCCCTCGACAACACCTGCCCGCACAAGGGCGGCCCCTTGGCCGAGGGGATCGTGCATGGTTCCTCGGTTACATGTCCGCTGCACAATTGGGTGTTTTCGCTGGAAACCGGCGTAGCGCAGGGCGCGGATGAAGGGCAGGTGGGTACCTATCCCGCACGCGTGGCGGGCGGGCGGATCGAGCTTGACGCCGCATTTCTGGCCGCACGGTCCGCCGCATGAGCTTGACGCGTACCACCTGTCCCTATTGTGGCGTCGGATGTGGTGTGCTGGCCGGGGCCGATGGCACCATCAAGGGCGATCCCGACCATCCTGCAAACTTTGGCCGCCTGTGTTCCAAAGGCTCGGCGCTAGGCGAAACCATTGATCTGGACGGCCGCCTGTTGCATCCGCAAATTGCGGGGCAGCCGGCCACGTGGGACAGCGCGCTTGATCAGGTCGCGACCAAGTTTAGCGATGCGATCCGCGACCATGGTCCTGACAGCGTCGCGTTTTATGTTTCGGGCCAATTGCTGACCGAAGATTACTATGTCGCAAACAAACTGATGAAGGGTTTCATCGGATCGGCCAATATCGACACCAATTCGCGGTTGTGCATGGCGTCATCCGTGGCGGGGCATAAACGCGCTTTTGGCACCGATACAGTCCCCGGCACCTATGCCGATCTGGAGGAGGCTGATCTGATCGTGCTGGTCGGGTCCAACCTCGCCTGGTGCCACCCGGTGCTGTACCAGCGCATCGCGGCGGCCAAGCAAGCGCGGCCCGAAATGCGCGTCGTCAACATCGATCCGCGCAGAACGGCGACCTGCGATCTGGCAGATATGCACCTGCGCATTGCCCCCGATGGCGATGTGGCCCTGTTCAACGGTTTGCTGACGTATCTGGCGGATCAGGGCCAGCTTGATATGGAGTATGTCACCGCGCATGTGGGCGGCTGTCAGGCGGCGCTGGCGACGGCGCGGGCCAGTGATCCGCTACAGTCAGGTGCGGCCCCCGAAGATATCGCACAGTTCTTCCGACTATGGGGGCGGACGAAAAAGGTCGTGACAGTCTATTCCCAAGGGGTGAACCAGTCGCAATGCGGCACCGACAAGGTCAACGCGATCCTGAACTGTCATCTGGCAACAGGGCGCATTGGCAAGCCGGGATGCGGGCCGTTTTCGGTCACCGGACAACCCAATGCCATGGGCGGCCGCGAGGTCGGTGGTTTGGCCAATATGCTGGCAAATCACCTTGATATTGAAAACGCAGACCACCGCGACACCGTGCAAACTTTCTGGAACAGCCCTACAATTTGCACGCAGGCCGGTTTCAAGGCCGTCGATCTTTTTGATGCCTGTGCGGCTGGCAAGATCAAGGCGCTGTGGGTGATGTCCACCAATCCTGCGGTCTCAATGCCGAACGCCGAGAATGTCGTGCAGGCGATCAAGAACGTGCCCTTTGTAGCCGTCTCGGACATTATGGCGCGGACGGACACCGGCGATTTGGCCGATGTGCTGCTGCCTGCATCGGGATGGGGTGAAAAGGACGGTACGGTCACCAACTCGGAGCGGCGTATCTCGCGTCAACGCGCCTTTCTGCCTGCACCCGCCGAAGCGCGCCCCGATTGGCGCATCATCAGCGATGTGGCCGCACGCATGGGTTTTGCCGACGCCTTTGCCTACGACACCCCCGCAGATATCTTTGCCGAATACATCGCGCTGGACGCCACCACGCGTCCGTTCGCTCGCGATCTGGATCTGAGCATTTTTGCCGATGCCGATTATGCGAAACTGATCCCGACCCAATGGCCACGCAACGATACACGGTTCTTTGCCGACGGGCAGTTTTACCACGCGGATGGCAAGGCGCGGATGTTGCCGGTTCAAGCACCGGTGGCGCAGCAGACAGGCCTGACCCTGAACACGGGCCGTAACCGCGACCAGTGGCACACGATGACGCGCACCGGAAAATCACCGAAACTGGGCGCGCATTTGGCAGAGCCGTATCTTGAAATACATCCCCTTGATGCTGCAGAGATCGGCACCGCCCATGGTGATCTGATTGAGGTGCACAACGCGCAAGGCCGCAACATCCTGCGGGCGCTGGTCACCGACCGTGTTGCAAAGGGACAGCTTTTTGCACCGATGCACTGGACCCGTCAGACGGCCCGCGGCGCGACGGTCAATGCCCTTGTGGCACCCGTGACCGACCCGTTTTCCGGCCAGCCTGCGCTGAAGCGGGGCGATGTTTCTGTTCAACCGTTTAAGGCAAAATGGTACGGGTTTCTGGCGTGTTTGCACCAGCCCGAGGCCCAGACACCCTATGCCGCGATTGCGCGGACGGCGACCGGTTGGCAGGTCGAGATGGCAGGCACTGACGCCCCAGACAGCTGGACCAAGATGCTGGGCGGCATGATCCATTCACCCAACGCGGAAACATCTGTTTTTGAAGACCGCGCGGATGGCACCATCCGTGTCGCGTTGCACCGCGAGGGCGTGATACAGGCCGTGTTTTTTGCTGCACGGACACCGGTGATCCTGTCACGCTCTGCCGCGATTTCGCATGTGGGGACAGTCACGCCGCCGCTCGAGGCGCTGGCCGGACGGATGCGCCAAGATCAACCCGATCCGGGCGTCGTGGTTTGTGCGTGTTTCAACGTGGGGCGGAACACGTTGCAGGCGGCGATTGATGCCGGCGCATTTTCCGTTCAAGCACTGGGCGAGGTCACATGCGCCGGCACCAACTGCGGTTCCTGCAAACCTGAACTGGCCGATCTTATTGCTCAAAACACAGTTCCGGTGGCCGCAGAATGACCCTCGCACCCTTTGTCAGGATCGTCGCACAGGGCAAGGGCCGCGCCCGCGCCCTGACGCTGGATGAGGCACAAGAAGCGATGAGCGTGATCCTTGAAGGGCGTGCCGCGCCCGAGGCCGTCGGGGGGCTCCTTATGGTGCTGCGCTTGCGGGGCGAGGAACCACAAGAGATTGCAGGTTTTACGGCGGCTTTACGCGCGCATGTCTCGGGCGCGTTGCCTGTCGCTGATCTGGATTGGCCCAGCTATGCTGCCGGTCGCAGCCGTGGCGCGCCGCTGTACCTGCTTGCGGCACGTCTGGTGGCACAAAGCGGTGTGCGGGTCTCCATGCACGGGCATAACGCCTATCAGAATAGTACGATGACCCCGCAAGACATACGCGCGCTGGCAGGGCCGCAGGTTCGCTATGATCCGTTGGCTGATCTATGTCCCGAAGCATTTGCCTTGCTGGGTTTGCGGGCTGATCTGGGGCTTCGGTCCTGTATCAACACGGTGCTGCGGATGTGGAACCCGTCCCGCGCAAAAGCCACCGTTCAGGGGGTTTTCCATCCCTCATACCGCAGCCTGCAGGCGCAGGCGGCTGAGATGTTGGGGCAGCAAACCCTGAGCATCATTAAGGGCGGCGGTGGCGAATTCGAGCGGCATCCCTCCAAGGATATCGTCTGTTTCGGGCTGCGTTCGGGTCAGCATATCCAGCACAATGCGCCCGCGCTGCTGTCGGAAACCCGTCGTTTGCACGAAGAGAATGCAACGGTTGATCCCATGGCGCTTTGGCGGGGCGAAACGCGTGATCCTTTCGCCGAAGCGACGGTAACGGGTACTGCGGCACTTGCCCTGTGGACGCTCGACCCCGACGCAACATTGGCGCAGGCCCAAGCCACGGCGGATGCGCTGTGGTCGAACCGCGCCGCATATGAAGGATGCCTCGCATGAAAACCTTTCCCATGTTTATCAAGATGGCGGGCCGTCGGGTCGTGATTGTCGGCGGCGGCGAACAGGCCGCGCAAAAGACGCGCCTGATGCTCAAGACCGACGCGCAGATCGTTGTGCTGAGCGACATGCTTGACGACGAGTTGGCAGCATTGGCCGCCTCTGGCCGGATCACGCAACAGCGCGGGGCCATCAGCGCCAGCGATTTTGAACAGACAGCATTGGTTTTCATCGCGACCGGATGCCCGGGGGCGGACAGCGCATTGCACGGCGTGGCCAAGGCGGCGGGGGCGACCGTGAACGTCGTTGACCAGCCCGCCTTATGCGATGCGATCACCCCGTCCATCGTGGACCGTGACCCCGTTGTGGTCGCCATCGGAACAGAGGGCACGGCCCCGGTTTTGGCCCGTCAGATCAAGACGCAGGTCGAACAGATGTTGGAGCCTAATCTGGGTGATCTTGCTGCCCTTGCCGGACGGCTGCGCGCCAGTGCTGCGCAGCATCTTGCGCCGCGCTTGCGTCGTGACCTGTGGCGTTGGGTCTTTGGCGATGCGCCGCGCCGCAAATACACAAGCGGCGGCGTGCGTGAGGCCGCGCAGATGATCAAGCAGGCCATCGCCACCGGTGATTTTGAACATGACACCGGCGGAAGCGTCGCGTTGGTTGGCGCTGGCCCCGGTGCCAAAGACCTGATTACCCTGCGCGGGGTCCAACGCCTGCAAGAGGCCGACGTGATCTATTACGACCGCTTGGTTGATCCCGAGATCCTTGAGCTGGCCCGAAGAGATGCGCAACGCGTCTACGTCGGAAAGCGGCCCGGATGCCACAGCTGGCCGCAAGAGAAAATTACCCAAACGATGTTGGCCGCCGCCAAAAGCGGGGCGCGCGTGGTTCGGTTGAAATGCGGCGATCCGGGGGTTTTTGCCCGCAGCTTGGAAGAGATCGACGCCTTGCGTGACGCCGATATCCCGTTTGAAATCGTCCCCGGTGTGACCGCGGCTTGCGGTGCCGCAGCGGCCGTGGGCCAAACGTTGACGGAGAGAGAGGCGATTGACACGCTGATCCTGACAACGGGGCATTTTACAGACGGGTCGGCGATACCCAACGCGGTGAAAAACCTTAGCCCCGGCAGTTGTGTCGCACTTTACATGGCAGTCGCCGCCGCGCCGCAGATCAGCACATATCTGTCGGCACGGCACGCAGCAGACCAGATCAGCGTTACCATCGTCGCAAATGCACAAACCGATGCGCAGATCGTCGCCACATGCGATATCGCGTCACTGCCTGCGACGCTTGCGCAGCACGGCATAAAAAACACGGCGACGCTGCTGCTGAAACTGCGCAAAAATACGGTGCCGGTAAAATCTGCTGTGGTGCCTCATACGGCTAAGGCCGCGGCGTTCAGCGTGGTTGGTCGCGCTTAAACTTCGACGAGCACCTTGCCGCCGATGCGATGCACCACGGGATCGGTGTCAAAGACCTCCTTCAGCAGCTCCGCGTTCAGGATATCGCCGGGTGTACCGGTGGCCGCGATGCGCCCTTCCTTCATCGCGACGATTTGATCGGCATATGCGGCGGCATAGTTGATGTCGTGCAGCACGATGACGATGGTGCGCCCGTGTTGCGCGGCGAGGTCCCGTAGCACGGCCATCAGCGCACGGGACGCCGCGATGTCGAGGTTGTTCAACGGCTCATCCAGCAGGATATAATCGGTGTCTTGGGCAAAGGTCAT
Source organism: uncultured Sulfitobacter sp. (assembly GCF_964021855.1). Lineage (NCBI taxonomy): Bacteria > Pseudomonadati > Pseudomonadota > Alphaproteobacteria > Rhodobacterales > Roseobacteraceae > Sulfitobacter > uncultured Sulfitobacter sp. The sequence continues at coordinate 449,166 of NZ_CAXHZD010000004.1, read as the reverse complement.
GGCGACTTGCGCGCGCTGGCGCTGCCCGCCAGACAGCGTATCAAGCCGCCGCTCGGCGAGGTCTTGCAATCCAAAAGCCTCAATCGCAGCGCTGACCTTTTCGCGGTCTTGGGCCGTAGGGCGGCCCTTGTGGTAGGGGTAGCGGCCAAAGCTGACCAGCTCGCGCACCGTCAGCAGGGGCGCGGCGTCGCTTGATTGGGGCAGGATGGCAAGCTTGCGCGCCAATACGTCATTCGCACAGGCACCGATGCGCAGGTCGTCCACCGTGATCTGTCCCTGCTGGATCGGGATCAGCCGCGAAATAAGCGCCAGCAGGGTCGATTTTCCGGCCCCGTTCGGCCCGATCAGCGCGGTCACGCCACCAGCGTTCAGGGTCAGGTTGATGTCACGCAGGGTAGGGGTGCCGTCCCTGTCATGGTTCAAACCGGTAATGGTGATCATCGCGGTTTCCTCCGCAAAAGAAGGGTCAGAAAAACAAGGCCGCCAAGGACATCGACGACCACGATCAGGGGCGTGCTAAGCTGCAAGAGATGCTCCAACAGCAATTGCCCGCCGACCAGAGTAATGGCCGAGACAAGAGCCGCCGAGGGCAGCAGCACCGCATGGGACACCGTCGGCGTGATCTGGCGCGCCACGCTGACGACCAGCAACCCCAGAAAGGCCAGTGGCCCGACCAAAGCGGTGGAGACCGAAACCAGAACCGATACGATGACCAGAATGGTGAACATGCCCCGGCGCGGGTCTTCGCCAAGGTTGGTGGCAGCCTCGGGGCCAAGGGACAGCACGTCGAGCTTGTGGCGCATACGCCAAGCCGTAATAAGGGCCACCACGGTCAGCGCCGCCGCCAAGGTCAGCAACCCGATGTCGATCCGCGAAAACCGCGCAAAGGACGCAGATTGCACCACGACATAGTCATTGGGATCGATCAGCCGTTGCAGAAAACTGGTGATCGACCGGAAAAGGCCGGCAAATATGATCCCGGTCAGGATCATCCGGAACAGGTCGCTTCCACCACGGCTGAGCAGCGTGCCGAAAAGCGCCAGCGCCGCCGCCATCGTCAGCACGGTGTTGAGGACGAATTGCCCAAGCTCTGGCAGGCGCACGAAATCCTGCGCGCCCAGCATAAACACCAGCACCGTGAGGATCAGCAGATACAGCGCATCAAAGCCCATAACGGCAGGTGTCAGGATGTGGTTGCGTGTGATCGTCTGGAACAGCACCGTGGCCGTTGACACCGACAGGGCGACCAACAGCAGCGCGGCAAGCTTGTTGGCGCGGAACGCCAGCACAAAGCCCCAGTTGCCCCGTGACCCCAGCAACAGATACCCCGCCACACAAAGGGCCAGCACCGTTGCAAGTAGGAAGAGCCGCTTATGAAACATGGCGTTTCGGGGCATAAAGCAGCCAAAGGAACAGGCAGGCACCGATCACACCAAAGATGGTGCCGACCGGAATTTCGTAAGGATAACGCAGGATGCGCCCAAGGATGTCACTGGCCAGCACCAGCACCGCGCCTGTCATCGCCGTAAGCGGTAGCGTCCGGCGCAGGTTATCACCCGACAACTGCGCGACGATGTTGGGCACGACCAAGCCGACAAAGGGGATCATGCCAACGGTTACCACCGTCAGTGCCGTCACGATGGACACGGCCAGCAGGCCCAGCAACATGGTCTGGCCGTGGTTCAGCCCGAGATTGATACTGGCCGTGCGGCCCATGCCAATAATCGCGAATTGATCCGCCGCGAAATAGGTCAGCGCCGCGACAAGGGCCACGAGCCAGAGCAGTTCATAACGCCCCTGTAGCACGCCTGAAAATTCGCCGTTCATCCAGATGTCGACATATTGCAGCAGGTCGGCCTGATAGGCGACGAAGGTGACGCAGGCCCCGATGATCCCGCCATAGATCAGGCCGACAAGGGCCACGAGCAATGGTTGCGTCGGCGGCAGACGGTGCACGATGGCCAGAAAACCCGCGCCGGCAATCAGCGCAGTGAGCGAGGCCAGCGTCATCTGCACCAAGATCGACGCGCCCGGCGCGAAAAGTGTCACCAGCAGAATGCCAAGCGCCGCGCCCTGTCCGGTGCCAGCGGTCATCGGTTCAACAAAACGGTTGCGCACCAGCATCTGCATAATCGCCCCGCTCACGGCCAAGGCCCCGCCCGAAATCACCACCGCAATGGTCCGTGGCGCGCGGCTGATGGCAATCAGCTCTAACGCACCGGGGTCAGACCACAGCGCGGCAAAGGAGATGTCGATCACCCCGACAAAAAGCGAGGTGATCGACAGCAGCACAAGCGCCAGACCAAGTGCGATTGCCATCATTCTACTGGTCTGCCAACGCGGCGAGGATTTCGTCGAGGGTCAGGGTCATCGACTGTATGCCACCCCCGGCGATATAGATCGGTGCCGCGCTGAGATGGACCACCTGGCCGGTTTTCCACGCGGTCGTTTCATGCACCAATGCGTTGTCCAGCGTGGCTTGGGCACCTTCGCTTTCCTGTCCGATTGCCGCCATGCGGTCGATCACGAAAAGAATGTCGGGGTCGGCCTGCCGGATGAATTCAAAGCTGATCGCCTCGCCGTGGGTGGTGGTTTCCACGCGTTCCACCGCTTCGGGCAGGTCCAGCGCCGCGTGCAGCCAGCCAAACCGACCGCCGGCACCATAGGCGCTGATCTTGGGGCCATTGGTCATCACGATCAACGCGCGGCCCTTGGTTGAAAGGGCGGATTTCGTCTGGGCAAGCTTGGCGCGAAAGGCCTGCGTTAGCGCGTCGGCTTCGGCCTCTTTTTCAAAGATCGTGCCATAGGCGGCCAATCGGGCCAGCCCGTCCTCGACGGTATCAGCCCAGATGGTCATATCCAGCGTCGGTGCGATCCGCGCCAGATCCGCCAGATGTTCCGAACTGCGCCCACCGGCGATGATCAGATCGGGTGCCATGGCGAACAGGGCTTCGAAATCCGGCTCAAACAGCGATCCGACCGGTTCGGTGGGGGCGGCAGCGTCTTCGAGATATGAGAGATAAACCGGACGTACCAACCCCTGCGGGCGCACACCCAACGCATCAAGGCTGTCAAAAGCTGCCAGATCGAACACAGCGATTTTTTGTGGCGATACGGGCACCTCGGCGGGGCCTGAAAAGCTTTGCACCGTGACGGTTTGCGCGTTGGCGGGAAGGGCAAAGAGAAGGGCCAGTAGGCTGATTATCCTAAGCATACAGGGTGTCCTTGTGTGACAGATGAGGCGGGTTTACGAACGGAGCAGGCGCGGTTAGGCATTGGGGGCAATTTACAACTGGAGTGCGCAAGATGCCAACAACCACAGGACATTACCGGACTGAAAACGGGTCGAAATATCTGCAACAGCTGTGCAAACATTTCGGGCACAAGGTCGAGACCTCGTTCGATGCGGAAAAGGGCTGGGTCGCGTTCGTGATGGGCACCGCGCATATGACCGCCGACACCGACGGGCTGACGGTCACCTGCACCGTGAAAGACCCCGAGGAAGTCGCCATTGTTCATAATGTGATTGACCGGCATCTGGAAAAATTCGCCTTTCGCGAAACAGACAAAAACATGACGTGGACGACCGAATAAAGGACCGTCCCCAAGAACAGTAGAACCCGGCGCATCTTGCGACGCGCCGGGTTCGAGCCGGAGTTGCCTCCGGCCCTTTTTTACTGAGTGATCAGAAAACCAACTCGGCGCTTAGGCGGATGGAACGACCCGGCTCGTACAGTGACTCGACGGTGCCGAATTCCTGCCCGTAGGTGGCGCGGCTCACATATGCCTCGTTAAAGATATTGTTCACCTCTGCCCGCAGGGTCAGGTTTTCCCGTTGTTTGGGGGAATATTCCATAAAGGCATTGGCAACTGCATAGCCGTCAATCTCGGGCCCTTGGGTGCCGGTATCGGAATCGTAGGTGTTGTCGTAATCAAACGCCACCTGTACGTCGCCGCCCAACAGCAGACCGTTGTTCAGACGGTGTGCAACTTGGAAGGTCAGGAAATCACCCAAAGGCATGGTCAGGTAGTTGCCCGTGTAGGAATCCGACGGGCGTCCGTTGATTTCTGTATCGACCCGCGCAAATCCGGCGCGAAAGAAACCATCCTCCCATGCGGTGCCGAGACCCAGTTCAAAACCACGCGACTGCACGTCCACCGACAACGCAGGCCCGTTACGCCATTGGGCCGCGCGGGCATCGTCGATATCGGTGGCAAAGATCTTGCCGTCGATGATCCAAGAACCGATCGTGTAGTTGGCAGCAATGTAGGTGCTGTCGGCGGTGGTTGGTGTGATCCCTTCGGCAGGATAGGTCCAGTTGGCGTTGAGAATGTAATTCTCGGCCAGTTCCAAACCACCCCAGACGTGGGAATAGCCCGCGCTGACTGTGAATTGATCCGTGACGTCAAATTCACCGGAAATGTTGCCCGACAGGCCGGATTCCGATTGCTTGGAGCCGTTTGTGCCTTCGAAGTCTTGGAAATCAGCACGACCCCCAAAGGAAAGGCGCGACCGGTCGCTCGGTTCCATCCGGGCTTGGGCAAAGAGACCGATGTTGCGCAGCTTTTCCACCGTAGGGGTGACAGGTGCTGTGCTTGCCAGTACGCGGTATTCAAGATCGCCTTCGTCGTCATAGAAGTCGAGACCGGCGTTAAGCTCGCCCCAACCCAGTTTAAAGCGGTTTGAAATCTCGCCGTTCAGGCTTTTCGTTTGGCCGCGCGTGGTCGTGTTTGTCGAAAGATTGCTTTCGTCATTGAACAATTCCGTAGCGCTATAGGCGATCCGGATCGTCGGGTCCCACATGGCTGTGGGTGTCGTGTCGCTATAGCTAAGCACCACGTTTGTACGGTCCAGCTCATAGGGGCGTTCTGCCGGAAGGGGCCGCCCTGCGGTGATGAGCCCGATATTGGCGCGGTAGGGGCGGGTTTCATCGTCGATGACGCGCTCATAAGAAAACTCGACCCGCTCGCCGGCTTCCGTCTCATAGGCGACCTTGCCAAGCCCACTGACAAGGCCCGTGCCGGACCCGCGGATATCTGTGCCATTGCCGTCTTCGCGCAGGCCACCATCGGCAGCCTTGAGGAAACCAAGATATTCGAAATTGCCGTTGCGCCCGAACATCGTGATGTTGTTCGAGAAGATGTCGCCGTTGCTGTCATATTCGAACTTGTACATCCCACCGGATGTCTGACCCGGCTCAAGAAGATCGGAAGCATCCTTCGTCTCATAGGCCAAAGCACCACCAAGAGCGCCCGGTCCGGCATCCGCAGGTGCCACGCCGGGGTCGATGCGGATCGCCTTGAGCAGGGCGGGGTCGATCAACGTGGTTGTGTTGTGGTGGAAAACTTTGTTGTTCTGACGCGCGCCGTCGATGGAAATCGCAAGGTTGTTTTCTTCGATCCCGTTTACATAGACTTTTTGGGACATGGGGATTGAGCTGCCGACGGCGATGGTCGGTTCGGCGACGAAAAGCTCGGACAGGTCGGCAGGGTTGCTAAGCGCAATGCCTTCGCTGGTGACCGAGATCGCATCCTCTTCAAGTCCGGGCACTGTCGGCATCGACAAAACGATTGTCCCCAAAAATGCCCCGTCTTCGTTACTCTGAGCAAGGCCGGCTGCGGGCACCAGACCCATAGCCAGACAAGCAAACGCATGTGTTTTGTTCATCCCAATTCCCCTAGGAAAGTCTTTCGTTAACAAGCCACGGGGGATCGTCCCATCGCCGCTTGGCAGATTCCTTATAGATTTAGTAAGGAATATCAAGAGGTGGGTAATACATTTGTTTGAATTGGTAATTCATCTAATAAAATATGGGGTTATAGTGCAAAGTTGATGCAGTAAGACTTGCAACCTAAAGGGTATTTGGGCGAATTTATACTCGGCTTTTAGAGCGCCCTAGCGTTGGGCCAACGAGGCCTGCGAATCCTTTAGGTTTAATGCGGTGCCGTGCGCGCAATGGCGATGTTCAGCAGCACTTGCCGACGCTCGTTTATGGCCACCGAAACCGCACGATCAAGGGCGGCAGGCAGGTCTGCGCCATCGGTCACAGTCTCGGTATAGGCGCGGCTGGCACTGGCCGTTTGGGTGAAATCCGGGCTGGGGCGCAGCGACGTCAGCGGCACCTCATTGGCGGCGCGCGCGGCACCGTCGGGATAAAGCCCCTCGACCGAATGGCGCACGGCCCCCCATTCCTCGTTATTGAGCACCAGAATGATGACAGGCAGCTCATGGGCCTCGGCCACCAGATGGCAGGCCGTGGGGTTGGCAAACATATAGCTGCCATCCCCCATGGTGGCGAAAATCAGACGGTCCGGGTCGGCCATCTGCGCGCCAATCGCGGCAGGCAAACCCCAGCCAAGGCCGCCGGAATGCGGCTCTTGAAAATAGCTGTCTGGCTGTTCCAGATCAAGCGGCGACAGCGGGCAGCCCAGTTCGTGAAAAACGGTGGCGCGGCGTCCGTTTGCGGTTTGCGACTTGATCACCTGCCCAAGGCAATGGCTGACCCAGTCTTTGCTCATCGGCGCGGCACAGCCTGCTTTTGCGTGGTCCACCACCTGCGTCCGTGTCTTGTCGGACGCTGCTGTGATGCGATCACGGCGCGCGCTTATCTTGGCGTCGTCAGGTGTTAGAACGGCCATCTTATGCGCCAGCCCTTTGATCACCGTCTTGACCGGTCCGGCCAAGGTCAGCGCCGCAGGGAAATTGCGCACCGGCGTGCGCGAAAACAGCGGGTCTGGCCCGGCTTGGATCATGGTCACATCATCGCGCAGGGTGACCTTGTCCGGGAACCACGGGGCAAGGGCATCCAGCACCAAAACAACGTCGGCTTGCTCTAACCACGGGGTAGGGTCCGCGCCGACCTGCATCGGGTGCGACAGCGGGATCGCCAATTGGTTTGACCAGTAATGCGACAGGGGCAGGGCGTATTGATAGCAAAGCGCCTGAAGGGCCGCGAAACCAGCCGCGCCCCCTGCGCCACGCTGCGCGATGATCAGCGGGTTTTCGGCCTTCATCAGCGCACAGGCCGCCCGCGCCAAACTGTCGGGATCGGGGGCCGTAATTACAGGTGCCATGCGTGATGGCGCGTCCAGCCCCGCATTGGGGCAGGGGTCGCACAGAACCTCGCGTGGGAGGCTGAGGTAAACGGGGCCTTTCGGTGTCGAATTGGCGATGGCCCAGGCGCGGTCCATCAGCTCTGAAATCTGGTCGGCAAAGCGCAGTTCGTAATTCCATTTGGTCGTTTCGCGGATCAGCGATTCCTGATCGAACATTTCCTGTCCCCAGCCAATGGGCACCGTGCGCGCGCCAAAGCGGGAATGTTCGGTCACGGGCGTGCGGCCCGACATGAGGATCATCGGCACCTGATCGCACCACGCGTTGATCGAGGCCGTGGCCCCGTTCGCCAGACCCACATTGGTGTGGAGCAAAACCGCCTGTGGCCGGCCTGTGATTTGCCAATAGCCATGCGCCATCGACACCGCCGCATGTTCATGGGGGACCGTCACGGGTACCGGCAGGTCGATGCCTGCGCGGCGCGCTTCGACCAGCCCTTCGATGATGGGCGGGAAATCCGTGCCGGAATTGGTGAAAACATAGTCGACGCCAAGCGCCTTGAGCTTGCCAAAGATCGCGCCGCCCGCCGTGATGGAGCCAAGTTCGCTCATCTGTTTATCCCTTCATCCATCCGTACATAATCACACCGACATGCCGCCATCCGCCATCAACAAATGACCCGTAGTAAATCCCGACTGCGCCGAGGCGAGATAGAGCACGGAGGCCGCGATTTCCTGCGCCGTGCCGTGACGCCCCATGGGGATCATTTCATTAAAGAACTCGGTCCCGTCGCGGCCGATCTCTGCACCCAGCCCGTCTTCGACCCGCTGCTGAAAATCGTTTCCAATCGGGCCGGGGGCAATCGCATTCACCCGGATACCGCGCGGGGCGAGGTCTTTTGACAGAACCCGCATCAACCCCGTTAACGCATGTTTCGCGGTGATATAGGCATAGACGCCCGGATCACCGCGTGTGGCAGCGACGCTAGACGTGAACACGATGCTGCTGCCTTTGGCCATATGCGGCACTGCGTATTTCGACATCAAAAACGCGCCCCGCACATGCACGGCAAGCACGCTGTCAAAAACCTCGGTCGGGTAGTCGTCAATCGGTGCCACCGTGCCAAAGTTGCCCGCGTTGGAGAACAGCACGTCAATGCCGCCGAAATGTTCGACCGTGCGCGCGATTGCCGCGCGCACTTGGGTTTCGTCCGACACATCTGCGGCAAGGCACAACACCTCAGCAGGGACAGCGCCAAAGGCGGCCTGCGCCACGGTTTCCAACGCTGGCAGATCAAGGTCGATCAACGCCAGACGCGCGCCTTGTTCGTGCAACAGCCGGGCCGCGGCCATCCCCAAAGATCCTGCGCCACCTGTGATGACGCAGACCTTCCCCTCAAGATTGAACATCGGATGTAGCATCAGATCGGGTAATGCGGTTGGCCGTCTTGGATCGTGATCCAGCGCAGCGTGGTGAATTCTTCGATCGCGGCAACCCCGCCAAAGCGGCCGTAACCGGAATCTTTTACCCCGCCAAAGGGCATCTGTGCCTCGTCATGCACGGTCGGCCCGTTGATGTGGCAAATGCCGCTTTCGATCCGCCTGGCCACATTCATCGCGCGCACGGTATCGCGGCCAAAGATGCTTGCCGACAGGCCGTATTCGGTGTCGTTGGCCACGCGCACGGCCTCGTCAATGCTGCTGACCCGGACGACGGACGCGGTGGGGCCAAAGCTTTCTTCGGTGTAAATCCGCATCGATGGCGTGACACCGTCGATCAACGTTGCCTCCATCAGCACGCCCTCGGCATGGCCGCCAGCGACGATTTTCGCGCCTTTTTCTTCGGCGTCCCGTACCAATGACATCACCCGGTTCACGGCACCAATATCGACCACACAGCCCAATGCGGTATTGCCTTCACGCGGGTCGCCGACGGTCAAGCTGCGCACCTTCGCGGCGAGCTTCTCAACAAAGGCGTCGGCGATGGCTTCGTGCACCACCAGCCGTTCAGTGGACATGCAAATCTGCCCTTGGTTCATATAGGCACCAAAGGCGGCGGCGGCGACGGCGGCATCCAGATCGGCGTCATCCAAGACGATCATCGGGGCCTTGCCGCCCAGCTCTAGCAGGGCGGGTTTCAGGTTCTCGGCGGCGAGCTTGGCAATGATCCGGCCAACGCGGGTGGAGCCGGTGAAATTCACGCGGCGCACGGCGGAATGGGCGATCAACGCTTCGACAATCTGGCTGGCATCTTCTGGCGCGTTGGACAACACATTCAGCACACCCTTGGGAAAGCCTGCTTCCTGTATCGCCTCGACGATCAGCGCATGGGTGCGCGGCGACAGTTCGGACGATTTCATCACGACGGTATTGCCACAGGCCAGCGGCATCGCGATGGACCGTACGCCAAGGATCACAGGCGCATTCCATGGTGCCATCGACAGAACCACACCGGCGGGCTGGCGGATTGCCATGGCCAGCGAACCGGGTCGGTTCGACGGGATGACCTCGCCTTTGATCATGGTGGTCATCGACGCGGCCTCGCGCAGCATGCCTGCCGACAGCATCACGTTGAAACCGGCCCAAGCCGCTGTGGCACCCAATTCGTCCGCCATCGCCTTGGCAATGTCGCCCCCCCGCGCTTCGAGGTTATCTGCGGCGGCCAGCAGCAGGCGACGCCGCTCTGCGGGGCCGGTGTTGGACCATTCGGGAAAGGCACGTGCGGCGGCATCGGCGGCGCGGTTGGCATCCTCGACGGTGGCGGCTGCGGCCTCGGTTGCCACCTCGCCGGTTAAGGGGTTGTTACGGGTAAAGGTGCGGCCACCTGTGGCTTTTACTTTTTCACCCTCGATCAAAAGGTCCAAAACGCTCATGTTGTTCTCCATTATATATCGCCGCCCAAAAAGGCGTGTCTGACAGCCGCGTCGTTCATTAGTTCATCCGAAGTGCCAGAGCCGGTGATGCGCCCCGCCTCTAGCAGATAGCCGCGATCCGCGTGACGCAGGCTGATTTTCACATTTTGCTCGACGATCAAAAGACCGACGCCGGTTTCGCGCACCCGTGCGAGGGCCTTGAACATATCCCCCACAATGATCGGGGCGAGGCCGAGGCTCGGTTCGTCCAGCAATAGAAAGTCCGGTTTCGACATCATCGCGCGGCCGATGGCAACCATCTGCTGTTCGCCACCCGACATGGTGTGAACGAATTGCCCGCGCCGTTCTTTCAACCGTGGAAAGATGTCAAAGACCTGCGCAATCGTGTCTTCCTCAAAGGCGCGTGCACGGGGCGGCGTCGCGCCAAGGCGCAGGTTTTCTTCGACCGTCATACGGCCCACCACGCCGCGCCCTTCGGGGACCAGCGCGATGCCTTTGTTCGTCACCTGATGGGCGGGCACACCGGTCAGCGTCTCGCCGTCAAGCGTGACTGATCCAGACGCGACGGGCACCATGCCTGCCACCGCTTTCAGCATTGTCGATTTACCGGCACCATTGGCCCCAAGCACAACGACGACCTCGCCTTTGGAGACGGAAAAGCTGACGTTATCGACGGCCAGATGTTTGCCGTAGCGGACGGTCATATTCTTAAGCTCAAGCATGGTCGTCCCCCAGATAGGCTTTGATCACGGCGGGGTCTTGCAGCACTTGCGCACTTGGCCCTTCGGCAATCACCTCGCCCGCGCTCATCACGATGCAGCGCGAACAAAGCGCGCGCACCGCTTCCATAATATGTTCAACCAGCAAGATGGTCATGCCTTGGCCTTGCAAATGCTGCACCAGATCGATGCCGATGCGCAGCTCGGACGGGTTTAACCCCGCAAGCCATTCATCGAGCAACAGCAGATCAGGTTCAGAGGCGAGCGCGCGCGCCATCTCCATCCGTTTTTGGTCAATGTAGGTTAGGTTGCTGACCTTTTCGTCGCCACGTCCGGCCAGCCCGACAAAGGCCAGCTTTTCTTCGACAAGGTCGCGCGCCTCGCGGCCCCAGTGACGCTTTTTGCCATAAGCCAGCGACAGCAGCACATTTTCAGCCACGTTCAGGGTGGGCAGGGGACGCACAAGCTGGAATGTCCGCGCGACGCCTTGTTTGGCCACCTTATGTGGTTTCATCTTGGTGATGTCGGTGCCGTTTATGCGCACGGTTCCACCGTCGCAGGGCAACGCGCCCGAGATCATGTTCATCACCGTGGTCTTGCCGGACCCGTTCGGCCCCAAAAGGCCAACCACCTCGCCGGGGCTTAGATCAAATGACACGTTATTGACCGCAACCAGCCCGCCAAAGCGTTTGTGCAGGTTCTTGATTTCAAGCTGCGCGCTCATGTCCGGTTTCCTTTCCGCAAATCATCGATTTTGGCCAAAACGCCGTTCGGCATGACAAAAACGATGAGAATGAACAACAGCCCAAGGATGATCGAGAAGTGATCGGGAAAGCGGCCAGAAAGCCATTCAAAGAGCAGAAACAAAGGCACAGCGCCCACCAGTGGCCCCCAAAGCCGCATCGCGCCCCCTAACAATGCCATGATCAGCGTCATGAAGCTGACCGTTGGGTTAAAGACAATTGACGGCTCGATATAGGTCCAGCGGGGTGCCTGAATGGCACCAACAAGGGTGATGATGGTTGAGGAGATCACGAAGAGGAACAGCTTGATCCGCGTGACGTCGACACCCGCATGGGCGGCCACAGTTTCGTCATCGCCAAGCGCCTTGAGCGCTAGCCCGATGCGCGAACGTCCGATGCCCCACGAGATCAGGAACGTCACCGCCGCCAAGGCAAGCAGCTGCCAATAGATATGGCGGCCCTCGAACGGCAAGAACACGTAACGGCCCATAGTGTAGGTGATGTTGACCTCCCACCAGCTGACGGTTTGGCGCACCAGTTCGGCAAGGCCAAAGGTGAAGATCACGAAATAGACGCCCGCAAGGCGCAAGGTCGACAGACCCACGACCAAGGCCATGATCATGCCGATGCCTGCCGCGCATACCAGCACCAGCGGGTAGGGCATGACCTCGTTCAGGACGGCAACCGTATAGGCACCGACCCCGAAAAAGGCGACCGTGGCCAGCGACACATAGCGCGTAGGGCCCGAGAACAGCGCCCAAGCGGTGGCCAGCGTCACGTAGCCGGTCATGCCAAGCAACACGCCCGTCCAGTAGTCAGGCAGGAAAAACGGCGCTGAGGCAAGCACGGCAAGCACAGCAGCCGCCAAGATAAATGCAGAAGAAGTTTTCATCTTTATGCCTTTCCAAACAGGCCATTGGGCCGCACCAAAAGGAGCAAAAGAAACACGGTATAGACCGCTGCCAAGGTCAGACCGGGATCGACATAGGCGGCGACAAAGGTCTCAACCAGACCCAAGAGCAGCCCTGCAGCGATTGCGCCGGGAATGCTGCCCTTGCCGCCCAGAATGACGACGATCAGTGCTTTCATGGTGAAAACCACACCTGCCGTTGCGGTGAAGGTCTGGAACATTGATACGACAACGCCCCCCGTGGCCGCCATCGTGCCGCCGATTGCAAAGGCGGTGCGTGCGGCGCGGTCGGTGTCGATGCCAAACAGTGGTGCGCTTTTGGGGGCCAGTGCCACGGCGCGCAGGATCATGCCCCAGCGGGTGCGGTACAAGACCACGACCAGCGCGGCACCGATCAAAAGGCTTAGGACGAGGGCTAGCAATCTGTTGCCTGCCACCACCGTGCCCAGCACGTTAACCGGTGTGTTCAGAAAGCTGTAGCTGAAGTAGCCGCCTCCAAAGATCATCAAAAGAATACCTTGGATCACGAACAACAGACCAAAGGTCAAAAGGATGCTGTCCACCTCGAGGGCCCCTTCGTCAGGGGCGCGGGCGACCAGCGGTTTCATCATCACGCGGTAGATGCCAAGGCTCAGCGCATAGCTGGCTGGCAAGACGATCAAGAGCGCCGCGATGGGGTTGATCCCGAAGGTCGAGAATAGAACGTAGGTAGCGAAACAGGCAGCAATGATCGTATCCCCGAAGCTGAGGTTCATGATCCTTGCGATCCCGTACTGCATGGTCAGCCCCATCGCGACAAGCGCATAGGTGCCACCGAGCACGAGCCCGTTGATGACGTGTTCAAGCATGAGTTGTCCAGTTTTGTTTGAAAGCCAGGCGGCGAGACATCCCGCCGCCTTCAGCTTAGTTTTTGTCAGCTAAGACCGGGGTTTATTCCCAGTCGGGCTTGGGCAGTTTGACCGCAGCCGTGCCGTTGCCGCCGTCTTTGGACACTGCAACGAACTGGCCGTCCTGCCATTGACCAACCCAGTTGATCGCACGCAGTTGGTTGTTCTCAAGGCGCGTTTGCGCACCCAGCACGGTCGAGAAGGTTCCTGTCGAAATCTCTTCGGCCACGGCGGCTTTGTCCAAGCCTACACGTTCAATCGCCTGTTCCAAAATCTGAAGCGATGCGTAGATCAGCACGGAACCCCAGTAATCAGGTGCGCGGCCAACGACTTCTTGGTGTTTGTTGCGATACTCCGCGTTCAGCTTGTTGTTCGGGTCGATACCGCCAAGGCTCATGGTGCCTTCGACAGATCCACCGGCGATCTTTGGATAGATCGGGAAACCTGCGCCCACACCCAGATAGAACACAGGCGGGTTAAAGCTGGCCACTTTGGCCTGCTTTGTCAGGGCAAAGGTGTGCGGCGGATAGGTAAAGGCCACAAAGGTGTCCGCCTCGGAATTGGATGCTTCGCCGACGATTGTGGCGAAATCCGATGTCTGAGGGGGGAAGGTTTTGTCATAAGCGATGTCAAAACCCGCCGCTTCAAAGCTGGGGCGCGCGGCCTTGACCAGATCGATGCCGAAACCATCAGCGACAGAGATCATGGCGATCTTGTCATTGATGCGCCCGGCCTCGCGTTCGGCCACTAGGATGTCGGTAAAGGCCGATACGTAATCGGCGCTGCCGCCCATGAACCAAAAGCTGGTATCCCAACGTTTGACAAAATCAGACGCTTTGTCGGTCACGGCTGCACCGGCAAGATGCGGATAGCCGAATTTGGCCATCAAAGGTGCGACGGCAAGGTTAAAGCCTGTGCCCCAAGGCGGCAGAATGAAATCCACCTTGTCTTGTGTCGCCAAACGCTCAACCGCGCGCACGACTTCTTCGGCGGATGACCGGTCGTCATAGGCGACCACTTCGATCGGCAACTGGCTGCCATCTGGCATTTTAAGACCACCAGCCGCGTTCACTTCTGCGATCCACAGCTCGTAGTTGGGCGTGACCGTCATGTCCGCGCCGCCCGCGTTGGGGCCTGACTTCGAAATGGCGTAACCGATGGTAACCTTGTCGCGGTCTTGCGCGACGGCACTGGTCGCGCCTGCTGTAATGGCAAGTGCCGCAACGGCACATGTGGTAAGGTGGCGGGCCGCGCGAACGGCCCCCTCAAACGAACTCTTCATGGTATTCCTCCCAATATGTCACGGGGTTTTTACAGTCTGATCGACCGTCCTCCCCCCCGATTCCGCGCTTCTCCCACGCGGTGCGTGTGGCAAGGGTAGGCGCAGTGAGGGCCAAGGATAATAGACAATTTGAGGGAACAATGGTACTTTTGACGGGAAAATACCCGCCCGATCTAGGAAGTCATCGATTTTGGAACGTCAAACCATCCAAGCAGAGCGCATCAAAAGCGCCCTGACCAATACGGAATTCGCCACGTCGGGCGGGCGCGCGACCTTTATGTTGCTGGTCTCGGGGCAGGGGGTGTTTGTATCGGATGAGATCGAGCGTGACGTGATCGGCCCCTGCATCATTTGGGCCCCAACGGGGTGGTCCACGCGCATCACGCTGGCGGCAGGCACAAGGGGGTTTCTGATCCGTATTCCCGAACGCATTCTGGGCCGCGCCTTGCCGACCGATTTAATCTCGGCCCATGTGCGTCAAGTGGTCAGCCGCCGTATTTTCCTGTCAGAGCTGCCCAAGCCGATGATGGAATCCCTTGTGGGGCTGTTTAATAAGGTCGAAACCGAAACCCACGATATGGAGCCGGGGGCCGAGACGGTATTACTGCATTGCGTGTCGCTGCTGCTGATCGAAATCTGGCGCGCTGCCGCGCCGCCGCTTCAGGCCACAGCGCCGCCGCCGCACCGCATTTCGGATAACTTCTTCAATCTGGTAGAGCTTCATTTGCAAAACCACTGGACGGTTGGCGAATATGCGTCGCGTATCGGTGTCTCGCGCGACCGGTTGAATGAAGCAGTGCGCCGCGCCATTGGCATCCCCCCGCATCAGCATATTCAACGTAGATTGGTCGAGGAAGCCAAGGCGCTGTTGGTGACGACCAATCTTCAGGTGGCTGAAATCGGCTATAAGCTGGGTTTTGACGACGCCGCCTATTTCACGCGATTTTTCCGCCGTCATGAAAAGCTCGCGCCAAGCCAGTTCAGACGCACCTTTACGCCGATCTGGCGGTCGCGGTCGGAAGAGGTGTCATTTGCGGAATGGCCATGAGACGAAATGGTTGGATTTCAATATCTTTCACAGCGCCGTGACACCCATTTTAGCGTCTAGCTTTGCCACCTCTGAAAGGGGCCGCTGGCCAGCTATGGAAGCGCAATTATGAGAACTTTACCAAAGGCAAATGACACAATTGCGCCATAGTTAAGAATGGGTTAGGCTCCGCCGAACATATATATTTGACTAACAACTTTAAATAGAAATTTTTAACACCTCCAACTTGGCTAATCGCACTGACCTATGTTAACGAAGGTTGGTAGGGCGATTACTTGAAACGGTTTCTACACAAGCGGGTCGCTATCGTCTTGCTTAGGTCAAAGTTTGACCATAACCGCGTGATTTTTATCGCCTGAAAAGTTGAGGTTTAGGCAAAAACGATGATGACATGCTTTGATGGAATACTAATGAACCCGATTTTCTTGGGGGTTCTTGGTGTCGGTGCCGTGGCTGCATTTGTCATGGTGTGGATGTTAAAATTCCAAAGATTTAGCGCAAAGCCTTATTATGCAATGGCTTTTGTCGCTTTGATCTGGACGCTGGTCGTTGTCGGTGCCGAAGCTGCCTCTGACGATTTTGAATGTCAGTTCCAACTGGCCGTATTGGCGTGGTTAGGCAATGCGACCGTTCCGGTTGCCTGGTGTTTCTTTGTTTTTGGCTATGTCGATAACGCGGCTTGGATCAGAAAACCCCAGTATTATTTGGTCCCCCTCGTCGTCACAATCTCTGTCTTTACCTTTGCTGCGACAAACCAGTGGCATCACCTTGTCTATGATGAAGCGACACGGATGTTGCCGGGGCAGGATCACGTTACTTATGTCCACGGGCCGGGTTTTTACGCGATCATTGCGACGATGTATTCCTTCGTGCTTGCAACCCTGTGGTGTCTTTTGCGGGGGTTTTTCCGGTCGGAATACTCCGCTTGGCCGCTGCTGGGCACATTGGTCGCGGTGACGCTGACGCCGCTGGCGACAAATGTGGCTTATATCACGTTGGGCTTCACAATTTTCGGCCTCGATCCCACAGCCTTTATGTTCATCTTTGCCGTCATCGCCTTTAGCTCATTGCTTGTGATGAACAAAACGCTGGATATGGCCACCGTGGGGCCGTCGATCCTGTTTGACACGATGACCGAACCTGTCGTTTTGGTCGATAGAACCTACAACATTGTTCAGATGAACACGGCGGCGAAACGCAGCGGATTGCATGACGGGGCAGGGCAACTGCTGAACGACGTGCTAAAGAACATCGAACGTTCGAATGTCTCGGCAGAAGTCGAAAACCTTCAGATCGGCGAACGCTTCTATGAGCCAAGAATTCAGGAAGTCGCGAGCCCGCTTGATCCCACCAGTGGCATCCTTGGCTGGAGCGTTACTTTCGTCGACATCACCGACCGTATGGCCATCAGCGCGGCGCTAGAGAAGGCCCTGGAAGCGGCGGATGAGGCAAATGAGGGTAAGGACGAGTTTATTTCGGTGGTCAGTCACGAGATGCGAACGCCGCTGACCTCGCTTACCGGGGGCTTGGCGCTGGCGCTAAGCGACCGTTTCGGCGATGTGTCCGCCCCTATGAAATCCCTGCTTGAGATCGCCCACCGCAATGGCGTGCGGCTGTCGCGGTTGGTGGATAATATCCTGCTGGCGCAAAAGATCGACATCGGCGCCTTGCCCTTGGATGAAAAACACGTGGACCTTGCCGATCTGCTGGACGAGAGCCTTGAGGAAAACAAGATGTTCGCATCAACGCGCGGCGTGCGCTTTGTCACCGCGAAGAATGACGATTCAGCCGTCATTGTCGGGGACGCTTTTGCCTTGCGCCAGATCGTCGATAACCTCGTTTCCAACGCCATCAAATTCTCCAAGGAGAATGGCGTGGTTGAAGGCGCGTTGAGGATCGAGAACGGGCGCGCCAGGTTGTCGATCAAGGATTCAGGCCGCGGTATCCCCGACGGCATGGAAAGCCAGGTTTTCGGCCATTTCGAACAGGTCAAAAATGGCGGGCAATCGTCGACGCAAGGGTCGGGGCTTGGTCTGCATATTTCAAAGAAACTTGCGCAGCAGATGTCGGGGGATGTTTTTTATGACAGCGAGGTCGGTGTGGGGTCGACCTTCCATGTTGAATTTCAGCTGGTGGACGAAGCCGATGTCGAACCTGCGCAATTGGCGGGCTGAAACGGCATGGGTGCCCGAAGCACTGTCCTGAAATAGAGGTCCAAAAGCGCCCGTTTTACCGCCAAGCGGACGCCAACCCGTCAGGGCCAGCCAGAAAATCCAGAAAGCTGCGCATTTTGGCCGGCATATAGCTGCGATCGGCATAGATAGCGTGCATTTGCAGCGTGGGCCAGTCGATCTGTGGCAGCACCACCTCTAGTCGTCCGGCCTCAAGGTCCGTGCGGGTCAACCAGTCGGGTAACATGGCAAAGCCCATGCCGGCAGTGGCGCAAAGATGGAGCAGGCTTTCATTGCCGCTGACCATCATGGGTGCCATTTTCACATCCATGCCGTTTTCACCGCCAAAACGCAGACGTCCGTCCGCCGCGACCTGAGAATAGGCCAAAAGGGGTGCGTCCGTCAGGTCCTCCGGTGTTTGCGGGCGGGTGAACTGATCCAGAAAATCGGGCGATGCGACCAGTTTGAATGTAATTCCGGTCAGCTTGCGCGCGATAAGCCCCTCATCCAGTTTAAACGCAACCCGCAGCGCCAAATCGATACCTTCTTCTACCATGTTGGTCTTGCGACCGCTGAGGTCCAAATCAAGGATCACATGGGGGTTCGCCCTATGATAGGCGGCCAGCACCGCTGCAAAGGCGGGGGTACACATCCATATGGGGATCGAAATGCGCAGCCTGCCTTGGGGGGATAGGGTGTCTGTCGTTAGCTGTGCTTCGGCTTCGTCCAACCCTTCTAGCATGGGGCGGACGGTCAACAGGTACTTTGCCCCGGCTTCGGTCAGGCTGACATTGCGGCTGTTGCGGTTCAGCAACCGCGCACCCACCCGCGCCTCGATATGCTGCACATGTTTGCTGGTCATGGCGGGCGATAGCCCCAGCCGGTCGGCCGCGACGGAAAAGCTTTTGTGCTCTGCGACTTCGGCCAGCACGCGCAGGCTCAGAAGGGTGTCCATGATTATCAACCCACAGTTAATGGTTCATCAAATAATACACCAATGATTATCTGAAAGAAAACGTTTAGTTATGCGACCATCAACACATGTACCGCCGCTTGGGCGGCTTTAGGAAAGTAGAAAGATATGGCTTCGATTGATGCAAAGATGACAGCGCCCAGCAAAGGCTGGAACATCGGCCTTTGGGTTGCGCAGGCGGCCCTGGCCGCGATGTTCTTGATGGCCGGGTTTATGAAACTGACCACAGCACCGGCTGAATTGGTTGCAATGGGGATGCTTTGGGCCGAAAACACGCCTGTGGCCCTGATCCGCTTTATCGGTCTGGCCGAAGTATTGGGCGCGATTGGCCTTATCCTGCCAGCCGCCACACGCATTATGCCGCGCCTTACCAAACTGGCGGCGCTTGGCTTGGCCGTGATCATGGTCTTCGCCTTTGGCCTGCACAGCGTCCGCGGCGAATTCGAAGTGTTGCCGATGAACGTGATCCTGTTCGCGCTTGCCGTTCTCGTGATCTGGGGCCGTACCAACAAAGCCCCCATCACACCGCGCGGCTGATTGATCCCGCGCTGCGCCCCGGCATGTTTCGTCGGGGCGCGGCACCACAAAAGCGCCCTTTATCCGAGATTTCCCCAAATGACAGACCTATCCAACAGCCCGACCACGGTGCCTGACCCACAAGCCGACCGCCTGTCGTGGGGGGTTATCGAGCTTCAAGTGACCGATATTGATCGTGCGGCCTGGTTCTGGACAACTGCCTTGGGGTTGATTGAACGCGATCACGCCGCACCCGGCATCGCCTTGGGCACGCGCAAGCAGACGCTGTTCATTCTGCATTCCGGGGCGGAAAAGCCTGTCGCACCTTCCTATACCGGCATGTATCACGTCGCCATTGGCGTCCGCAGCCAGCTTGATTTTTCCCGAATTCTGGCCCGTTTGCTCCACATGAACATACAGGTTGGCCCGACCGATCACTTGATGGCGAAATCGCTATATCTGACCGATCCCGACGGGCTTGAGATTGAAATTACCCTAGAAACGCCCGAGCGGTTTGGCAGTTTTGGGGACATGTCCAAGGGGTTGATCCTATATGATGTGGATGGCCGTCCGCACAGCGGGCGTGGCCCTCTGGATGTGGGGGCCGAACTGGACCCTGCAAAGAGCGCTGATCTGATGGCCCCATTGCCGGATGACACATATATTGCGCATTTGCATTTCAAGGTGCCCAGCATCGAGCCCGCGTTGAAGTGGTTCGAAACCCTCGGGTTCGAGCGGCACCTGACGCTGGAGGGCTGGGGCTTTGCCGATATGGGCGCGGGCAAGCCAAACTCGCACCGCTTGGCCATGAACATCTGGGCCGGTCCGTACCGCCCCGCAGCGCCCAAGAACATGGCGCGATTGGTCCACTACGAGCTGATCGCGCACGATCCGGGCCTTCTGGCTCGCGTCCAGAAAAATGGCGCTGACGCGTTGGAGGGGCAAGATCCGACCGGCGTGTACTATACTCTCCGCGCGGCGTAGGGCTGAAAAGAAACGGTTTTTATCCCCCGTTGGCATCGCGACGGCCTGCTTGGTTTATTTGGGGGGATAGGCTACTTTATAACTATACCTAGTTATAATACTGGCTCGGTAAATGGGTCGAAATTGTTGGATTACCAATTACAAGCATCTCTTAAAGGACCGATGGAAGAAGCTAAGCCGCTTATAACGAAGTTAGCTTCAACAGGTGACCCACTATATGGGGTCGCTCTAACATATAGAGGTGGTCGCGGAATTTCGGACCAGTTGTGTATGAGCTTGTTGTATTCTCCATGCATCGAATAAGAAATATGGACCGGTCGCGCTTTTGTGCCGCCCCAAGTGCTCGTTTAAGCCACCTTTCGTTCGAAGGCGACGGGGCTTTTCCAGCCGAGTGCTGAGTGCCTTCTGCGTGGATTGTAGAAGCCGTTTATGTATTCGAAGATTGCCATCTCAGCCTTCCTGCGGGTTTCCCTCGTATCGCGCCAGATCAGTTTCGCCTTAATGCTTTTGACGAACGTCTCAACCGTCGCACTATCGTAGCAATTACCTTTGGCTGACATCAATACCTTGAACCCGTGCTGGCGCAGGAGCTTCTGGTAGTCGTGTGAACAATATTGCGACCCACGATCCGTATGATGAATGCTGCCTTTGGGTGGTTGCCGGAACGTGATGGCCATCGTCAATGCCCGGATCGCGAGGTCCCGCTTCATGCGGTTACTCACTGCCCAGCCGATGACGCGCCTAGAATGCAGATCCAAGATCACGGCCAGATACAACCAGCCCTCGCGCGTACAGACATAGCTGATATCACCCGCCCATTTCAGGTTTGGCCCGTCTGCTGTGAAGTTCCGATCCAACAGATTGGGCGCGATGTTGAACTTGTGATAGCTATCGGTTGTGACCTTGTGTTTGCGGGTTCTACTGACTGATATGCCGTTCTGGCGCATCAACCGGTCGACACGGCGGTGACCGATATCCAGGCCGATCTCTTTCAACTCCTCAGTTATACGCGGCCTGCCATAACTGCCAAGGCTAAGACGAGATTGCTCTTTGATGTGTGCCAACGTGACCAAATCAGATCGCTGCCTACGGCTGGCAGGACGGCTGCGGAACGCCCGCAATCCGCGTGAGTTAACGTCCATCACCTTGCAAAGACGAGCCGTATCGAACGCCCCCACATGTTCTACAATGAACCTAAACCTCATGGCTTTTGCCCCGCGAAGAACTGCGTTGCTTTTTTCAAGATCTCCCTCTCCTCCTTGATAATACGCCCTCTCACACATGCAAGCATGTGCTGTCAGGTAATAGTATCTCGCGTCGAAGCCGGTCATTCTCTTGGGCGAGGCTCAAATCCTCTTTCGAAACCACATCCGTATCTCGGTGTGCTGTGATCCATTTGTTCAGCGTCGACATGCCAACACCCAGATCATCAGCCACCTGCTTACGCGTAAGCCCACTGGTCAGCGCGATGCGCACCGTATCTTTGCGAAATTCGTCCGTCCGTTTCAGTCCCATAGTTCATCTCCTTTGTTGCAGTAAATGCTATCAAAGGAGCGGCATCAAACCGCGACAGGTCCACCTGGGTCCTATGCGAAATGCGTCCAAACCTGTCGTTTGGTGAAACTGACACATCTGTAAGTCAGTCCGAGCGATGTAAATCTACCCGCCACAGATTCTGCGAACGCAGCGAATAGCTAGTTTGACGGGCCGCACTGCGGCATGGTCGAGGGTAGGTCAATGTCGGCAATGGGCCGTTCGAGTTGATCGACACCACCGGCGGAAAACGGTTTTTCGCCAAGCTGTGTTTGGAGGTCTGCTTTGCGGGCTTAGCTGCCGCTGGTGAGTCGATGTGGAATGTCTGCTGTTATGAGTCTGAGTGTCGTAAGGTTAATCCGATGGGGGGTGGCTCCATTTCGTTGAGCGCGCCCAGTCTACGGCTCCAGCCATGAGGAGGTCGAATACCGGATCCTTGACATCGTAGTAGGCATCCGCGTTGTTTGGAAAGTGTCGCGCGAGCTGTTGCTTTATTTCGCCATATGCCGCAGCCGCAGATGGGTGCTCGCGCAGGTAATCACGGCAAAGCAGCGGGTAGCGTTGGTTAAAGCGACCCTTCTCACGGACATGTACATTCGCGAAAAAAGGTTCCTCACAACGGTAGAACTGTTTGGCCAGATCCTCAGGCGACAGCGCTTTGCCAGGTGGGCAATGATCACTTGTGGGTCTTCCGAGGCTAAATCCCGCAGCAGCCATCGAATCTATTGTTACATCCTTTAATGACAGCACGCTCACCTGCACATCGATCACGTTTTTTGCGACGAGATCAGGAACTGCTGTTGACCCAATATGGTGAATTTCGCTGTCGTCAGGCAGAGCGCTCTTTAGCAATGACTTGATTACCAAGAACCTATTGGGCCAATCAGGATTAGAAGGAAGAATTTTGATGGTCATCGGCCTTGCGCTCGCTTTGGTGAGTTCATTAAAGCGGACCTTAGTACACGTCGCAGCATCTGGTAAACTGGGCTCAAAGCCGACTTTCGCCGTATTTTATTGTTGAGAGTAACAGACATTGAAGTCGCTATACTTGGCTATTCGTACCTTCTGGCAGGTGCAAAACAGCAGCAAAACCGCGAGGACTATTTTTCTGGGGCACATAGATTTCAAGTCTACAGCCGGACTGGTTACATAGATCCTGAACAATCGACAGACCAAGTCCGTATCCGTTTGACAGCATGTCGCGCCGGATGAACCGCTGTTTGATGCGGTCGAGGTCTGCGGGAGATATCGGGTCGCAATCGTTGGAGACCGCAACATGCCCTGGTTGGCTGGCGTCCACAATTGTTGGCGAAGGGCCGGAGGCATGCTTCAGGGCGTTGTCGAATATGTTGTTCAAGATGATACCAAGCGCATCTGGATCAACGCGGGTTAAAAAGCGTCTTTCGGGGAACTTCAATTGGAGCTTGTCTGGATTGGGGCTTCGGGTGCGCATTTCAGACATAAGGAGTGTGATCACAGGATTTACGTCTGTCGTTACCGCATTTAGACCCAGCCCTGATTGCGCCCTCGACAGTTGCAGAAGGCGTTCGATAAGGCGCTCCAGCCGCTTCAGACCGGTTTGAATTTCGACAATGTTTTCGATTTGAGCGGGCTCATCGAGCTTTGCCCGAAGTCGTTGCGCCTGTGCCTGACAAATGGCAACGGGGGTTCGCAATTCGTGTGCGGCATTTGTGGCAAAGGCACGTTCTGCATTCATCGCGCGGTCAAGTCGCGCCATCAGCGCGTCGAGTGTGTCAATCGCGGGGGTGATCTCGGAAAATACATTCTCGCGATCAATCGGGGACAGGTTGTGTTCGTTCTTTTCAGCTATGTTACGGCTGAGTTCGGCAATCATGGCGACCGATCGTCGAACCGCCCAGAAGGAAGACAGACCAAAAAGCATTCCCAGCAGTGCAAAACCGGCAACGACGCCGATCACCACATCGGTTATCGCTTCGTTGCGTTCGACCATCGGCTCGGCCACCACGACGCTGCCCGTCCCAGGTTGATCTGAGCGTAGCATGATGAAGCGATGCCCGCGCGTGGTGCTAAGTCCTGGAACCAGTGACGCGGGAAGCGCGAAAGCACCGACGGTCTTTGACTGCGCATAGACCTCGCCATCCCTATCGAGATACCACATCAACGCACGCTCATCCGGCTTTCGCAGTTGGCTTTCAAAATTTAGTAAGCTGCCCACGTCGAAATCAGTGGAGTTTTGGGTGGTTTCGATAAATTCCA
Source organism: uncultured Sulfitobacter sp. (assembly GCF_964021855.1). Taxonomy (NCBI): domain Bacteria; kingdom Pseudomonadati; phylum Pseudomonadota; class Alphaproteobacteria; order Rhodobacterales; family Roseobacteraceae; genus Sulfitobacter; species uncultured Sulfitobacter sp. Next base: position 425,236 of record NZ_CAXHZD010000004.1, on the reverse strand, counting down.
ACAACAGGTGCGCCTTGCCGATCAGGCTGGCATCGAGCAGTTCGTCATACTCATCTTTGAAAACATGGTGGACGATCAAAACGCTGATCACCATCACGGCCAGTCCGGGCAAAAGCAATGAACCAAGCAGCGACTGAAACAAACTTTTACGGCGGAGTGTCATGAGGTCAAAGCGTATCCCATGCCGCGGTGCGTGACGATCAGGTCTTTACCCAATTTAGTGCGCAGACGGCTGATGTGTGCTTCCAGCGCATTGCTTTCAACTTCTTCACCATAGGCATAGATGGCCGCTTCAAGGCTCTCCTTCGGGACAATCTGAGACTTGCGGCGCAGAAGCGTCTCAAACACGCCCCATTCTTTGGCAGTCAGTCGCACGGGCGCCGCAGCGCGCATGATGGTGTGATCGGACAGATTGACCACCAAATCGCGTAGGTGAACGGTTTGCGCAATCTGGTTGGCGCTGCGTCGACACACGGTATGGATACGTGCCTTAACCTCGTCCAAATCGAAGGGCTTGATCACATAGTCATCGGCACCCCGGTTCAATCCGTCAATCCGGTCCGAGACTTTGTCGCGAGCCGTCAAAATGAGGATCGGCGTGCGTAGTGCCTTCGCCCGTAGTTTGCTGAGAAATACCAACCCGTCGCCATCAGGCAGGTGCAGGTCCAGAAGCACCACATCATACTCCAGCGTACGCAGCGCGGCGTCTGCCTCGTCCAGCGTACAGAACCATTCGACGATGTTCTGATCAGCTTCCAGATGCTCTTTCAGCGGACGCGCCAGAGCTTTTTCGTCCTCAATCAGCAATATGCGCATTGTGCTTCTATCCAATTACTTGACGAGCTTTGGCCAGTTCGGCCCCCGCTGACATCATCACGCTTTTTTGCATAAAGCATTCTATTTTTGTTGATCTGTTCATCGGACTTCTTTCACCCCATGCCGTAAAAGCGCAAGATCACCGCGCCTAGGAAAACGCCATTGGCGAAGAGCAAACACATCGTCGCAAGTGACCCCAGATCCTTCGCGTCACGGGCGAAAACCTCCCATTTTGGTGCCAAGTGGTCAACGATGCATTCGATCGCCGTATTCAGAGCCTCGACCGCAACGAGGCCCGAAAAAAGGATCAACAGGACAAGGAAATCTGCGACACCCGCATCCATGACGTAGAGGAGCAAACCACAGAGCGGCAGAGCCACGACGATATGCCTGAACGCAGTTTCCATCCAAAGCCGTCGGATGCCTCCGATCGAATAGCCGGCAGCGGCAAACAAATGTGCTGCCCCCGTGACCCGTGCAGGTTTCTCACGTGGGTTTGTTATGTCGGGCTTCATATCTTGGCCACCTGAATGTTTGTTTTGCAGGGTGTAAAGATATCCAGATTGGGATTGCGCTCTGCTGTGTGGATATCAAGCAATCCAAGCAAGGAGTGGAACAGATTGTCATGCGACAGCGCCTTGTCCTTCTGTTTGGCCACACAGCTTTCATCAATGCTAAAGCGGGATTGGAATGCGTCAGACATCCACAGGATCATCGGCACATGGGTCTGTGTTTCAGGTGCCATGAAATAGGGTGCCCCGTGTAAATAGAGCCCGCGTTCGCCAAGCGATTCACCGTGATCAGACACATATATTAGCGACGTGGCCAATCCCTCATTTGCGGCCAGCATGTTGATGGTGCGGGCGATCATCTGATCCGTATAGGCGATTGTGTTATCGTAGGCGTTGGTGATCTCCATCGGCGTGCATTTCTTGAACTCTGCGGTACGGCATGCGGGTTTGAAGCGTTCAAATTCTGCTGGGTAACGCTGATAATAGGTCGGCCCGTGACTGCCGATCTGGTGCAGAACCAATACCGTGTCCTTGTTGACCGATGCTATGTATTCTTTTAGCGGTTCGAGGAATATGCCATCGATACATTCACCCGTTGCACAGAATTCTGGGTTCTTGAGATTGGTCAATGTGCGTGTGTCGAACCGCGCGGCAATCGTTTTGTCGCCGGTGTTGTTGTCCCACCATTCGACGTGCAGCCCTGCATGTCCCAACACATCCAGCACGTTCTCGGTCGACGTACCCTTTTCAAAGGTATAACTATCTCGGCTGAACTTTGAAAACATGCAGGGCAGCGACACAGCTGTGGCAGTGCCGCACGAATGAGTGTTACTGAAATTGATGATAGGCAGCTTGGATAATTCTGGGTTTGTGTCGACATCATACCCGTTCAGGCTAAAATTCTGGGCCCGCGCGGTTTCACCGGCAACGACAATTGTCAGCATAGGCTTTTGCGGCGCGTCATACGCAGAACCGGCCCTTGCGTCCAAACCTGTGCTGGTAAGGACCAAGTTGGCCGAACGCGACATCATTTTGGCATATCGGATTGCGCCCACCAGCGGCGCGCCGGGCTGGTAACTGCTCATGAAATCCTTCCGTTCGCGTAGGATCGATGAATAGGATTTCAGATCTGCCATCAGCAACCCTGTCGCGAGAGAAAGGCTGAGAACACACGTCAGTATTGGCGTCAAAGCAGCCTTGACCCGTCGCTGCGGCGGAATGCGCACCCACATCACAAAGAGCGAGGGGAAAACACCGAAGACAACAACATGGGTCACGTAGCCAAGCGTTATCAGATGCTTGGATTCAGCTACGGTGGTAACCATGACATTCTGGATCATGTCGCGGTCAACTATGATACCCAGCGTATCGACATAATACGACGTCATGGCGGCCAGTATTAGCATTGAAATTAGAAATGGTTTGACCGTCCACGGAAATGCGAACAGGCTGAAGGCCCCCAGCGTCAGGCAGAACACAGCGCCCATATAACCGACAAGAGAAAGTAAGTGGCCCGAGAAGACGTCGCTGGCGATGTACCAGAACGTGCTATTGTCGACACTGAACACGAACGCGATGGCAAGAACGGTCAGTAAGACCGGTGAGATGCTTATCCGTTCGCGCAGAATGGACGATCGGAATAAATGGGGCTTAACAGAGGGCATAGCAGAGCTTTCGCAGGATTATTTGCGTGCTCATGACCAGCGTAAGCTTACGAGAAGCTTACGAGTTGACTATTTTCTTTTTGGAAGGCGCGTTTCTGATCATCGCCGAGGGTCTCGAACCGAGATAGGATTTTTTCTGCGAGCGCGAGGCCAGACGTTTCTCCCGCAGTTCCGATCAGCTCCTCATCCAACCCCGGCAGTGGGCGATTGCCAAGCCAAACGGACGCCATCGTTCTGTAGCGACGCTCAAAGATAGTTGATGGAAGATCGGCCAAAAGGGTCATGCAACACTCCCGAGTATGAAATTGCATGTGGCCGTATCAACGCGCCGAGCAAGGAACCCGACGGGGCGATCTTCCGGCAGGTATCTGCGACCAGGGGCGATGGGTTCAGCCCAAACGCACTGTCTCACGTCTTCGGCTCTGCGCGCGGGATTGGGCCAACGCCCGGTATGCCGTAGGACACGCCCTCACCATTAAGGATCGCGAAACTGTGTTGGAAAAAGGCCGAACTAAACATCAGAAACCTCGACAGTCTTGCCAGGGTTCATGATATTTGCTGGATCAACCGCGCGTTTCAGGACCGCCATAAGCGCGTAAGCCGCACCGTGCTCCTTAGCCATATAGCTCTTCTTACCGGTGCCGACGCCGTGCTCTCCCGTGACTGTGCCACCATATGACAGCGCGACATGGTTGACCTTTGCGGCCAGTGATTTTGCCGCAGCAAGGTCGTCGGGAACATTAGGGTCGAACAGGATCATGAGGTGAAAATTGCCATCCCCGACATGGCCCACAATCGGGGCAATCAATCCAGACTCTGCGACCAGTTCCTTGGACCTTGCGATACAGTCGGCCAAAGTTGAAATCGGCACACAGCAATCGGTGATGAGCCCCTCGCAGCCCTTTTTAAGGGATTTCCCAGCATAGTAAGCGTTGTGACGTGCGGTCCACAGCCGATTGCGATCTTCGGCTTTGGTTGCCCACTGAAAGCTGCCCACATCAAATTCTTCGGCAACGCTTTCAAACAGTTCAACCTGCTCCTTTACACCGGCTTGCGACCCATGAAACTCAAGGAACAGATGTGGTTTTTCTGGCAGGTTCAGATCGGGATTGAATATGTTCATCCCTTCCATTTGAGCTTCGTCCAGCAATTCTATCCTCGCCATCGGGATACCCATCTGGATCGCCATAATCACGGAATTCACCGCGTTATCGACAGTCTCGAACGAACAGGTTGCCGCGAGAATTGTGTCGGGCTGTCCGAACAGTCGGACCGTCAACTGCGTGATGATACCAAGAGTGCCTTCGGAGCCGACAAACAGATGCGTCAGATCATACCCCGCCGAGGATTTGCGCGCGCGCGAGCCGGTTTGGATGATTGTGCCATCAGGTAGCACAACTTCAAGTGCCAGAACATTCTCGCGCATGGTGCCATAGCGCACTGTATTGGTGCCGGACGCCCGCGTGGCGGCCATGCCACCAAGTGTTGCATCCGCGCCAGGGTCCACAGTGAACATCAGTCCGGTCGCGCGCAGTTCCTCGTTAAGCTTTGATCGCGACACACCGGGCTGAACGACTGCATCCAGATCGCTTTCGTGAATTTCCAAAATCTTGTTCATGCGGCTGGTATCCACGCTAATTCCGCCGTGAATTGGAATCACGTGACCTTCAAGCGAGGTGCCAATACCGAAAGGGACGACCGGAACACCGTAGCGGGAACAGATCTTCATGATCTCGCTCACCTCTTGGGTGGTCTCAGGAAAGGCTACAGCGTCGGGTAGGGCAGGTTCGGAATACGCCTCATCATGACTATGAAGTTCGAGGATGGACTCGCCAGTTGAAAGCCGCTCGCCCAACATTTCCTTCAGGGCAGAAAGTGCAAGATCGGTGTGGTCCGTAGTCATATCGGTGTCCTTGATTTCCATCAGATTTGGGCGCGTTGCGCGCGCATAGTCGCCTTCCTATCCGTGCCGGCTTAATCCAGTTGTGTATTGGAGGGCTCTGCGGTTTCATCACCAGCCCATCTGGCGAACAGGTGCAGCAAAATAATGATCATAGAGATAGGCACGGCCACGGAAATCCATACCATCGGGATCCCAAGGGTATCTGCCGTCAGACCAGATTGCCGCGCAAGGTATCCTTTTGCAAAACCACCTCTTAGTCCGATGAAGCAAAAATAGATCACGGGCAGGATAAAGGTAAGAACCGCGGCACTTTGGATGGCTTTTGAAAAGACCGCCAGACCATGCGGTGGCTTTGGAAACACGCTTTCCATCAAAACCGCATCGGATTGGGTTTTGAACGACAGCGTGGCCCCCATCAATCCGGTCCAGACCATCGCATAGCGGGCGACATCTTCTGTCCAGACAGGTGGGGATGAAAAAACATAGCGTGCAATGATTTGCACAACCACCGTTAGGAACATCAAGCATACCGCAAATACGGAAACGCGGCGCATGAGCTGATGCAGACGATCACTGATGCTGATGATGTAGTGACGCATGTTTTTTCTCTCTGGTTTTTGATTTGGGCGGGGCGCAGGTATAGCGTCCCGCCCGTTGGATTAGCGGTTCTCGTCAGACAGTTTTTTCCACAGCGCGGTGTCTTCTGCAGACATCAGATCCGTATTGTACACGGGCAAGGACGCCTCGCGGAACACTGCACGTTCTTCTGCCGTCAGGCGCTGAACTGTCACGCCCTTTTCCTCAAGCGCTGTCAGGCCTTTTTCGGCCGCTTCGCCCAACCATGCGCGCGCTGCAGCGTCTGCGGTCACAACAGCAGCATCCACAGTCGCGCGGTCTGCATCGGACAAACCATCGTACCAGTCTTTTGATGCGATGACGGCGCGCAATGGCCAAATCACATCAGCCGTGGCAAAGTTTTTGACGAAATCGGTCTGGCCAAACATCACAGGTACGAAGGGCGAATTCAGATAGCCGTCAATCACGCCGGTTTGCAGACCGGCAGGCACTTCGCCCCAAGGCACGATTGTACCGCTTGAACCCCATGCTTCGTACATCGCGATTTGCGCATCATCCAAGGCCCGCATACGCAGGCTGGACATATCGGACGGCGACCGCACGGCTTGGGTTGTGGTGATCACACCCGAAGCTGGTCCAAGCGGTGCCAGCGCCAGCAGGATCGCGTCTTGCGCAGCGAGGCTTTCGTTGACACGGGTGTAGACATCCCCAGCAGCCAAAGCCCGATCCATATGTTCAATGTTGTCGAAGACATAAGGCAGACGGATGCCGTAGATGAACGGTTCGACCTGTGCGACGGCGCGCACGTCGGACATCGAGATTTCCAGCAGGCCGGTTGAGACCTGATCGAATTTCTCGGCTTCGTTGCCGACGGAACCACGTGGCATTTCACGTGTCTCCATGCCGCCTTCGTTGAGCGCCTTGGCAAAGGCAAAAGACCAGTTGTAGGACCCTGATTGTTCGAGGTCTGGTTTACCGTCTAATGCAATTTTGACCTCTGCGGATGCAGATGTGGCCATGGCGAGCAGTGTCGCCAGTGTAAGTGCCTTGAGTTTCATTGGTTTTCCTCCCTTTGGTTTAGTTAATTCACAGAAAATCCGAACAGGCGCGGCAGCGTGAGGCTGAGTGCGGGCCAGTAGACCAGCGCCAGCAACAGCAGCACCTGAACAAGAATGAAGGGCAGCACCGCATAGGCCAGCCGCCAGTAATTGAGGTTGGTCAGCGCAGATACGACCACAAGACATTTGCCCAATGGTGGCGTGATCAGGCCGACACACAGATTGAAGCACAGCACGATGCCAAGGTGGATCGGGCTGATGCCTTGCTCCATCGCTTGGGGGGCAAACAGCGGGATCAGCAGGGTCAGGGCCACGGGGGTGTCCATGAACATGCCTGCGATCAAGAAGATACCCACAAGGAAGAACAGGTATTTCGTACCGGTCAGCCCGAAGGATTCTACCCAGTTGGCCAGCGCACTGGACCAACCTAATTGGCCTGCCAGATAGCCCAACACCGAAATCGCCGCGAGAATGATAAAGATCGTGCCAGTCATCTTTGCCGTTGCCTCGACCGCGTCAAAGATCATGCGCCAGTTCAGCCCTTTATAGAACTGGCCCGCCAGCAGCGCGAAGACGACCGCGATTGCCGATCCTTCGGTGGGCGTTGCCAATCCAAAGACAAGCGAGCCAAGGATCACAATGGGCAAACACAGGGCAGGTGCCGCGTTCAACAAGCTGGGCAAAAAGCGCGGTAGATCGTCAGAGGCACCCCCCGGATGTCCCTTGATATGCGCAATGATCGCGTTCAACACCATGAGTGATACAGCCAACACCAGACCAGGTATGACCCCCGCGATAAACAGTGCCGCAACCGAGGCACCGGTCAGGCCGCCATAAATGATCATAATGATCGATGGCGGAATGATCGGTCCGATCATTGAAGAGGCCGCTGTGATCGCGCCTGCGTAATAAGGGTCGTAGCCGCGTGCTTTCATCTCTGGCACGAATGTGCGCGACAACGCTGCGCTGTCCGCGATGGCCGACCCCGAGATGCCCGCAAAGAATACGCTGGTCAGGATGTTCACATGGCCCAATCCACCGCGAAACCGGCCGACAATGGACATGGCAAAATCGATCAGGCTGCGGGTGACGCCCGCGCGGCTCATGATCTCGGCGGTCAGGATGAACAGCGGCATCGCCATAAAGGCGAAGACATCAAGCTGGGCAAAGATACGCTGCGGCAGGATGGATAGAAACTGCGTTTTATCGACTGCGACAAAGGTAAGAACGGATACCGCACCCATGAGATAGGCAAAGGCAGTACCGCTAATCAGCAAGAGAATGAAGATGATCGGAATAAAGTACATAGTGCTAAACTGCCGTTCCGAGGGGGGCCGTCTTGGATTGAACATCTCGGTCCATGATCGGCGGGTGTGTTACGATTGAACGTAAGTCTATGTCTGACGGTGAGAGGCTTGTCATATCAGGGCAGGGCCGCGCCATATCCGGGGTGCCTGAAAAGAGTGTTTCCAGCGATTTGGCCGCAGCCAGCAACGCTTCGTCGCTACGGACAGCGCCCAGAACCTGAAGTCCGAAGGGCATGCCATGGGTATCGCGACCGCAGGGCAGGGTGATCGATGGGCCGCCTGCCAGTGATCCGCGATAGGTCAGGGCCAACCAACGGTAATAGATATCCATGCTCTGCCCCTCGATCTCGGTTGCATGCCCTTGGGTCCAAGGGAACGGGGATACCGGTGCGGTGGGAAGAAGGATAACGTCGAAGTCCTGCATCAGCGCGTTGAAGCGACGCAGAATGCGCGTTTGCTCGGCATGCGCCCATGCCCGATCCGCCAAAGACATGGAGCGGCCCAATTCAACATTCGTTTGAATATCCGGCCCAAAAGCTGTGGGCTCGGTTTTGGTCACCTCGCCGAAGGCGGCCAGAAAGCTTTCGGCGCGCAGGATGTCAAAGCATCGGTCCATATTTCCGAGATCGAGATCAACCGGGCGGCAGTCTCGAACGTGGGGTGCAATCTTCTCGATCCGATCGCGGAATGTTTCCCGAATAGCCGGGTCTACTGGTGCGCCCCCGAAATCCTCACTGTAACCGACCCGCAAGGTGCTAAGGTCGACGTCTGGCAAGGTCGTAAATCTGGCCTCCGTGTAGCGTGCTGATAGTGGATCGTCAGGGTGGTACCCATGTGATGTGCTCAAGATCAATGTCAGATCATCCACGGTACGGGTCATCGGGCCAAGAACCGAAACACCTGACCACCCCAGCGGTCGGGTCGGATGCGCAATCACGTCTACCGATGGGCGAAATCCAACGATCCCGCAGAGCGCCGCAGGCAATCTGAGCGAGCCACCAGTGTCTGACCCAGTGCATACAGGTAAGAGATTTGCCGCCAGCGCGGCCGCAGATCCGCCAGAAGAGCCGCCGGCGATCAGGTCGGCGTCAAACGGATTGGCCGTGGCACCCCAAACCGGATTACGGCTGTTACCGCCAGCGCCACACTCAGGAACGTTTGTTTTTGCCAGAATGATCGCTCCGGCGTCACGCAGCCGCGCAACCATCGGAAAATCACTTGTTGGCACATAGCTCCGCATGCGTGGGCTACCATGGCTCGTCAGCAATCCTTCGGTATCTTGAAGATCCTTGACGCCAATGGGCAGCCCATCAAGCGGCCCCTTGGGGGTTCCAGCGTTCCACCGGCTGGATGCCTGCGCCGCCTCAAAGATCGCACGTTCCGTATCGATTGCTGTCAGGGCATTTATCTTGGGATTCACCTGCGAAATGCGCTCAAGACACACCGCCAGGTAATCCGTCGGCGTTAGCCTGCGATCCGCAAATCGTCTGAGGACATCGCGCGCCGAGAGGGCCATCAATCCGGCCACACTCATCCCCGCACCGATGACATATCTCGCATACTCAACTTAGTCACTTTGTCCCTCCCAAGAAAATGACTGAAGTTATGATAATACGGGGCCGACAGGAAAAATAATGAAAGATTGATCTATAACGTTAACCAAAAGGAATGGTTTTTAGATCCTCAGTTGTTTTCCGTAAGCATTTAAGAAAAAACGACAACGCATGATTGGCCTCTTCTTGGCCGCTTCGCCAGAAGCATCGGACCTCGGACAGAAATCCACGCGTGTCCAGCGGAAGCGTAACAATGTCCCCGCGTGCCGCATGGGACTGGGCAAGGCGTTGCGGCATCAGCCCCAGTGCGGGAATTGCGTCCAACAGTGCGAGATTTAGCATCAAAGAGAGAGAGGCAATCGTGTTTGCCGGTGGTGCCAGTCCGCTTTCGGCAAAGAGTGCATCGACCGCCCGCCGAGCAACCGAATTTGCCTGCGGCATAATCCAAGGGAAATCGACGACTTCGCTCCACTCAATGTCGGGTTGCCTTGCCAGCGGGTGATTGCGGCCTGCAACGACGACAATCGGTTCCGCAAACAGCTTTAGCTGTTCAATGCCAGAGAGCTCTCGGGGCTGCCAGATTCTGGCGATCAGCAAATCTAACGCGCCACCTTGCAACTCTGGAAGAAGTTCTACGAAATGCCCCTCTTTGACCGAGATGCTTGCCTGCGGCGTGCTGCTTTTGAAGAGCGCAATAGTGCCGGGCAAAAGGGTAGGGGCGACCGAACTGACGACGCCAACAGTAACGGCACCCGAAATCCCGCTCGCCATGGCCTCAATATCGAAGGCTGCCCGATCAAGTTGATTGAGAGCTTGCTTGGCATGTTCTACCAGACGCCGTCCTATTGCCGTCAAGAAAAGGCGGTTCCGATCGCGGGTCACGATCGGAACGCCGACGATTTTTTCCAGCTCTGCAATCTGCTTGGAGACAGCGGGTTGAGTTACGTTAAGCTCCTCCGACACCCGCGCAACCAGTTTCAGGTCGGACAAGGCAGCGATTACGCGCAAGTGGCGAAGCGTTATGGCCTTCTGGAAATCATTATTTGAAATAGCCGTTACTCGCTGGATTGGTGACTGAACGATACACTCTTATCACAGAACGGTCGTGTAGATCTCGGTGGTCGCCGTCGCATTAAACAGTTGAGAAAAGTGGTTCGGCGACAATTCAGGACGCATCAAGTCATGCGGTCGCCGCTTGGCCACTCAACCACTGCCCCGACTCTTTTCCGCGTGCCGCAGCATTTCCGTGAATGCAGACACCTTCGCGGCGCGGAACTTTGACGCAGGAAGAACCACAAAGATGCCCCCTTCGGGTAGATGCCAATCGGGCAGCACATGGGTCAGTGCACCCGACGCCAAATGGTCACGGACCAGATAATCCGGCAGGATCGCCAGACCTGCCCCCTCCTTTACGGCGGCCAGGATCGCGGGCGCACTGTCGATTGAAAGGTCGCTTTGCAATTTGACGGAAACCGTTTCGCTGGCAGAGTTTTCGAACAGCCAATGCAGGGGGTCGGGCAGCGCCTTGTTTGTTATGAACGGCACAGCCGAAAGATCATTCGGGTGGTGGATATGATCGAACTGACCGGGGCTGTCGCTCGTGCCGACAAGAAGCTGCCTGAAACCGCCCATCTTGCGTGCCAACAGGGTCGAGTCGCGAAGCCACCCGACCCGAATGGCCAGATCCAGATCACCCGCCATAAGATCGCTATGACCATCGCCCAGATACAGCTCGACCCGGCAATCGGGGTATTCGCGTCGAAACGCGGCGACAAGCGGGGCTATGATCGCCGTGCCGTAATCATTCGGGGCGGTCATGCGCAATGTGCCCACGGGCTGTTCTGACAGTTGCGACAGTTCGCTAAAGGCTTCTTCTGCCTCGTTCAGTATCGACGTGCAGCGTGTGTAGAAAAGCTGACCTGCCTCTGTGGCGCTGACCTTGCGCGTGTTGCGCACCAATAGCGTCGCCTTGAGCTCTTGCTCCAATTGCGTCACCTGGCTGCTGACCACGGCCTTGGTCACGCCAAGGCGGTCTGCGGCATTGGTAAACGATCCGGTTTCGACCACGGCCGCGAAATAGGCCAGCCGGTTGAGGTTGTGTGATTTCGCCATAACCTCACTGTTAGCCTTTGGCATACGGACTGTCAAAATCGTTTATCTTAACGCGGGCAATAGATGCGCCTATATACATGCCCAAGGAGATACACCATGATACAGACAGTGACACTGCATTACCTTTTCGACCCGCTTTGCGGCTGGTGCTACGGTGCGTCGGGAACCATCGGCACGCTTGCAAAACATCCTGATGTTGACCTGCAGCCACAGGCCACCGGGTTGTTCGCCGGCAGCGGCGCGCGGCCAATGAAAAGCTTCGCAGCGCAGGCTTGGGCCAATGACCAGCGCATTGCCGCGCTGAGTGGTCGCCATTTCTCCGACGCCTACCGCAACAAGGTGTTGGGGGCCGAAGATGCGCTACTGGATTCCACCGTCGCGACGCTTGCTGTCACGGCTGTGGCCGACAAAGCCCCGGAACGGGTGATCGAGGTGCTCTCCGCTATTCAGACGGCGCGCTATGTCGACGGCAAGGATGTGACATCCGCTGCTGTTGTCGCAAGCTTGCTTGAAAACCTCGGTCTTGTGGACGCATCCGCGCGGGTCTTGACCCCCGACGCCGCCCTTGCAGAGCACGTGCGCGATCGCACCGCAAAGGCTCGCGACCTGATGGAGACTTACAACATGCAGGGCGTTCCCTCCCTGATTGCCGAGGTCGACGGCACCCGCCGCGGGCTGGATGCCAGCACGCTTTATTCCGGACCCGATACGGTGCTTGCCGCCCTCGGGCTGGCCTGATCCCACTTTAACGAAAGGACAATACAATGAACCGCAGAAACATGCTGAAACTCACAACCGCCGCCGGGGCAGCCGCCCTGATAGCCCCCGGCATCTCCTTTGCAGATGCGAACGGCCTGACCTGGACACATTTCCCTGCAGGCGAAAACGGCTTTTTCCGTGCGCCCGTTCTGATCCAAGGTGACACCGAGGTCGTGTTGATCGACGGCGGCTTTACCCTTCCGGACGGTCGCGCACTGGCCGAGGAAATCAAAGCAACGGGCAAGATCCTGACCACGATCTACATCAGCCAGAGCGACCCTGATTTTTACTTCAGCCTGCGCCCAATCACCGAAGCCTTTCCCGAGGCCCGCGTTATTGCAGCCAGCGAAACCGTTGCGGCCATCAATGCCAATGTGGCGAAAAAGGTCGAAACCTGGGGCCCGCAATTGGGCGAAAACGGTCCGGCGTCGGTTGATGACGTCATCATGCCGGTCGCCGACGACAGCACGACCCTGACGGTGGATGGCCATGAGATCGAGATTGTCCCAGCCGACGGGCTGGCCAACCGCCGCTACCTCTGGGTCGAGGATCTGCAAGCCGTGTTCGGTGGTGTAATGGTCTTTTCCGGCACCCATGTCTGGACTGCAGACACACCGACCAAGGAACAGCGCACGGCATGGATCGCCAATCTGGATGCCATCATAGCCCGCAACCCGCAGGTCGTCGTTCCCGGTCACATGACGCCGGACGCACCAATGGGCCTTGAAGCCGTGGAATTCACGAAGGGGTATCTTCTGGCATTGGAAGAGGAACTCGACAAGGCCAACGGCTCCAAAGACCTGATCGCTGCAATGACAGCCCGTTATCCCGATCTGGGCATGGACGTTGCATTGAACGTCGGCGCCAAGGTTTTGACCGGTGAGATGAAGTGGGGATAACCCGCGCATGGTTTCGTTCGAGGCGTGAGCCACTTGTGCACTTATGAGAAAAGAGAGCGCCCGTCATTTCAGGGCGCTCACCCTTCGTTTTGAATTAACGCTCATTGCAAATAGTCGAAAACTGCAAAGCGATGGCACCATCGCCCGCGCTACGATGTTCGACATGCCGGACTGTGTTGCATGCCATCTCAAACACCGCCTCGCGAAAGTCGCGGCGACATCGGTCGTGGCTCCAAAAGTTTAGTAGCGCCGATCACGCTCTGACACTGGGGGCGGTGGAGCGCCACTTTGCAAAGGTCGATATCTGCGCGTCGCGTCTATCGCCCAACCGCAGTCTGGAGAAACGGGCTGAAGGTCTGCTTTGGAGAAGCTGCGTCGCGGCATTGAATACATCGGCCTACGGCAGCTTTGGGCCTGAAGAGGCTGTTGGATGGTAGATCTTTTTTTGCTTATCTTTCATGGCTTACTTGACGCCCATACAGGTATGGAATGCGAACGATTTCGCTGAGCGGGCGTTGTGTAATGGTTAAGACCTCAGTTTTCCAAGCTGATGCCATTGAATAAGTGCTTGATCTGCTAAGAACATTTTTTTCCCGACTAAGTACCTTAAAAAGCATCACGTACTTAGTCTAAGTTGCGGTCTTTTTTATTTATTACTGCGCTATGAATATAGGCATATTTGACAGACCTGAATATGTCTTGATGATCTTACGGCTTTGTACTGAATGCTACCCCTACAAACAATTTGTAAATCTTGGATGTTGTGGGGGGCAGGCTCATACAGCAGGAAGGGGGTCCTCAGCCAGGCCGATTGGTTTGCATTTGCTGCCCGTAAAATTCCACGTCCAATTTCCAGTCCCGGAAAATACAAAGTGAATTGCTATGCCCATTAAGATGTGTTGGATTTGGGGGGGTGAAAAGCTGTCGTCAAAATGGAGATGAATAATCAAGAGATAATTAGGGTCAGCATTTATCAATACTAGATGAAGGCAAGTAGGGGAATCTAACTCCCGAACACGGATTTTTCATCCACCGATCTAACATTGAGAGGGTTTGGTGAGAAATTCGGTGACAAGGCAATATTTCTTGATCTGCCCCTAAATCAAAAAAGCCACCAAGCTATTGAGCTTAGTGGCTTTTTATGGCTCCGACGGTAGGGATCGAACCTACGACCAATTGATTAACAGTCAACTGCTCTACCGCTGAGCTACGTCGGAACGGTCTGGGCGATATAGCAGTGGTATTTTGTGCCGTCCAGTGGGTTTGGGCAGTTTTTTCCAGCTTTTTCACAATTGATTTCAGATCAGCTTGAATTCAGCGTCTGCAGAGAGGGTTTTTACAGGTGAAACCCGATTTTTTCCCGTAAGATCAACAAGGTGGGCCAGAACGTTGCGGGTGGCAGCCCCCAGAAGGGCGGGTGGTGTCTGGGTATAGATTTGCGCCGCGAGCGTATGTGCGGTTGCCGGGCCTGCGGACAGGGCGGTTAAAATGTCTGCCTCTCTGGATTGGCGGTGCGCGACAAGCCAGGCCAAGCGCCCCGCCGGATCGTCGATTGCGCCGCCGTGGCCGGGATAAAAGGCCCGCCAGTCGCGGTCTTGTAGCCGCGCGCAAGAGGCCATGAAATCGGTCAGGTCGCCATCAGGCGGCGACACGAGCGAGCTGGCCCAGCCCATCACATGATCGGCAGTGAAGCAGGCATCCTTCCACCCCAGGCTGATGTGGTTGCCGATGTGGCCGGGGGTGTGGATCACCTCTAACGACCAGCTGTCGCCGTGAATATGCTCACCATCCTGCACAATCTGGTCGGCGCGGAAATCTTCATCGATGCCTTCGCCGCCACCGATCTGCGCGCCTTTGGCCAGTTGGGTCATGACGGATGACCGGCCCGCTGACGCATCACCAAAGGCAAGGATCGGCGCGCCGGATGCTTGGGCCAGATCGCGGGCAAGGGGGGAGTGATCGAGATGCGTATGGGTGACGATGATATGGCTGATGTGCTGGCTGGGCCCGACCGCTGCCAGAATCGCGTCCAGATGCGTCGGCGACGCGGGGCCGGGATCAATCACCGCCAGCCCGCGCGACCCAAGCAGATAGGTGTTCGTGCCCCGATAAGTCATGGGGGAAGGGTTATCGGCCACAATTCTACGCAAACCGGGCTCTAAACCTTCGGCGATTCCTACGGGCGGGTCAAAGTCATCGGGGGGCAGCATGGTTTGGCCTTTCGTAGGGGCAGGGGTCTGGCTAAGGTCTACAACATGTTCTTTACCTGGCTCAAACGATATATGCCCCGAGGCATCTATGGGCGCGCGGCGCTGATCTTGCTCTTGCCGGTTGTGATTTTACAACTGGTGGTGACGGTGATCTTTGCGCAGCGCAACTATGAAGGGGTGACCACCCAGATGACCACCACGGTGCTGCGCGAGGTGGCGCTGGTGCTGAACGTGGTCGAAGATGCCGGATCACCAGAAGCGATTGCACCGATGGTGACTGAGCAGTTGGCCCCCTTGATGATGCGGGTGGTTCCCGTCTCAGTCGACGAGGTGCCCCGCCAGAACACCCTTTCATGGTATGACTATTCGGGCCGCGTGATGATCAAGCTGTTCAACGCCCGTTTGCCCGGTTTTCAAGCGCTTGATCTGACCGATCCGGGCGCGGTGCATTTGTTTGCCGACACAGATATGGGGCCGATCAGGATCAGCTTTGACCGGCGGCGCATTTCGGCGGCGAACCCGCATCAGCTGTTTGTCTACACCTTTACCTTTGGCTTCCTGATGACGTTGATTTCATTCGTGTATCTTCGCAATCAATTGCGCCCGATCAAACGTCTGGCCCGCGCGGCAGAGGCATTCGGCCGGGGCCGTCACATTCCCTATAACCCCGCAGGTGCGGTCGAGGTGCGCGCTGCGGGCAGCGCATTTGTCGACATGCGCGCCCGGATCGAGCGGCATATCGAGCAGCGCACATTGATGTTGTCGGGGGTGAGCCACGATTTGCGCACGCCCCTGACGCGCATGCGGCTGAGCCTGTCGATGATGGACGACGACGAGGTTGGCCCCTTGTTGCAGGACGTCGATGATATGCAGCGGATGTTGGATGAGTTCCTTGATTTTGCCAAAGGTGCCGCAGAGGGCGAGTTTGAAAAGCTGGACCCGCATGTCTTGCTGAAAGGTGCCGTGGCCGAGGCGCAACGGGCAGGGCGTAATGTGACGTTGCTTCCCCCCGAAGGGGACGGGGCGGGGACAGTGCGTTTGCGCAAGGGGGCGATCTTGCGGGCGGTGGATAATCTGATCTCGAACGCGGTGCGGTACGGTACGCGGGCCGAGGTGTCCGTGATGCTGACGGATAAGACCCTGCGTATCCGGGTCGAGGATGATGGCCCCGGCATCCCCGAGGCGCGCCGCCAAGAGGCCGTGCGCCCGTTTTCGCGGTTGGACCCGGCCCGGAACCAGAACGTAGGGGGTGTCGGTCTTGGGCTTGCGATTGCGACCGATATTGCGCGCGCACATGGCGGCGTGCTGCGTTTGGGAGTGTCAGAGAGGCTTGGTGGCCTGCGCGCTGACATTGTGATCGCACGTTAGACGGTTTTACGTAGGGTCAAGAGCGGTCTCCCTAAAATGACGCCAAATCACTGAATATGTTTTGGATTTTGGCGAACCGGATGCTATAAATCCGCCAATGGTTTGCGGATCTTCGGATGTCTCGGGCATTTTGAGATTCGTGTTATGGTTGCGGTTTCGGCCCGGTTGGCCTTTCAACGAAATGGAATTGTTGGGCGTACCGCCGGTTAACGATGCGGATTCGCACGACATCCAAGCAATACGATCTGTGGGGCGGCTAAAAATACTTATAAAACAGATTGTTAAATGAACTGAGATGCGCATTATCTGACGGGTCGAGATAGTGCAGAAAATATGCCCAGAATTTGGCAATGCCAAAATCATGGTGGGGGGGAAGGCTACGGAGGAAAGAAGACCGTCAATCAAACTGGATATGACGGCGCATATTCCATAGCCTCTACAGGGAATTCTACAAATATGATCAATAGATTCAAAAATTATTTAGCTTCAAAATCATTTCTTTTGATGGCCGTCATCGTGATCGGCAGTGTGTCGGGCATCGGCTATACCATTATTAAACTGGACCGTGACAGCCACTTGGCGACGGTAAAACGCGACGTTGAAAACGGGCTCTACGCGACGACCGAGCAGGTTCAACTTCGGTTCTTTGAAACCGTTCTGATCGCAAAGAGAATTGAAAATATACTCAGCATGTCTAGCGGGGAAGTGGATGAGCAGGTCGTCAAAGCCGTCGAGCAGTTCCAAAAAGATTCGCCAGAGATTGTCGCGGTTGCCTTGGCCCCGGGGCTTGAGGTTACCCATAGTTTTCCACTGGGTGATGATGAAACGGCAATTGGCCTGAAATACTGGCAAGTGCCCGAACAGATGGCCAGTGTCGCGCGGGCGTATCGGGGGCAAAGTGCTGTCGTGGACGGGCCGGTGTCCCTGCTTGGTGGCGGCGCGGGCTATATCCTGCGCTATCCTGTTTTCCTGCCCCGTCCGGATCGGGATGTAGATCACTTTTGGGGGATTATCTCGATCGTGGTTGAGGCCGATAGCCTGCTCAGCCCAGAACGCCATGATTTTGGCGATGCATCAAAATATCTGTTTGAACTGAACGAAATACCAGCCTCGGGTTTGCCGGTAGCCCCCAGTGGGAATGGCAGTGTGTCTTGGCGTTTTGAACCTGTCGTTGTCGAATTCAGCATGCTGGGTAACCGATGGCAGGCGATGGCGCGGCCTGCAGATGGCTGGCCGTCCTATTCGCCACAAAGCAGTTATTTGGTGGCATTCTCCCTGTTTTCAGCGGTGGTTTTGCTGGTCGTGTTGTCGGCTTATCGCAGGCTCGCGGTGAAAAAGGACGATGCGCATGCGCTGCTGGCCGAAGCAGTTGGCTGTATCAGCGAGGGGTTCATTGCCTTTGATGACAAAGAACGGCTGATGATCGTGAACCAGAAATACCTGGATTATCATAGCGATATTGCCGATCTGGTTGTGCCGGGCATGACGATGGATGAATTGGCTCGCATCTCCGCGACCCATCAGCCAACGCCGCTTAGCCACGAGGAAAGGGAGACTTGGATCAAAAACCGGATGGAAAATTTCCGCCATCCCGGTGAATCCTTTCTTCAGCAGATCGGCGATGAATTTTGGCTAAAGGTCACAGAGGCCAAGACCCCGCACGGCTATACCGTGGGTATCTGGACAGACGTCAGCGCCGAAAAACATGCGCAAGGTGTGGCCGAAGCGGCGGACCGTGAAAAGACGGATTTCTTGAACAACGTGTCCCATGAACTGCGCACCCCGTTGACGGTGATTTTCGGGCGCGCGACCTTTATGCGGAACAGTGACAGGCTACCCCAATCCAAGCAGCTGGCCAAGGCAATCAGCGCGGATGGTACGCCAAGCGCCGAAGTCACCAGCGCGATCAAAAAGTACCAAGACTTCATTTCGGAACAAGGGGCGGGGATTGCGGACTCCGCGCAGCACATGATCCGCCTTGTCGAAGATCTGCTGGACTGGACCAAGGTCGCCCGCGGCAAGTTGGAGCTGGACATGCAGCTTTTGCAGCTGGACGAATTGGCCCGCTCGGTCGTTGAGGATTTGCAGCCCAATGCCGAAGCAAAAGGGTTGGCGCTGAGTTATGAAGGCGACAGCACCGCCGAGGCGGTCGCTGACAAAGTCAGGTTGAAGCAAATCCTGTACAACCTGATCAACAACGCGATCAAATTCACCGACACGGGGACAATCCATTTGGCGATGACACGTGAAAAGGGTCAGATTGTTTTCAATGTGACAGACACAGGTCACGGTATTTCAGAAGAGAATATGGAACGGGTTTTCCAGCGTTTCCAGCAGGTTGACGGATCTATGTCACGTAAAAGCGGTGGTCTGGGCCTTGGCTTGGCGATCTCGGAACAACTGGCCGCACTGCATGGCGGTACCTTGTCGCTGACCAGTAAAATCGATCACGGCAGCACGTTCACCCTGAAAATGCCAAGCACGGATCGCAGCGAAAAGAGCGGCGAGAATGCCGAGCAAAACAGCATCACCATCGAACACGTCGCCTAAGCCAACAGGGCAATCACCGACTGCACGACCCCGGCTGGCATATGCATTAGCTGCGATAAGGCTCGATCTTGTCGGCGGATAACGCATAGCCAATTTCCGCCAACTGGGTCGAGACGGACGAGACGCCGAACATACCGATCACATTCACGGCCTCGAACAACCCTTTGTTTTCATAAGGGGTGGGGGTCGTGACAAAGACCAATTGATTGGCGGGCGGCGGTGGCACGTGCACGCAGGCCCCGACATAGGGCACGAGGATAAAGGCGGTAACCGCGGTGCCGTTATGGTCAATGGGCACGATGTATCCCGGCAAGCGCACGATCTGACCGTTCCAGTCGGTTCTGACACCCGTTGAGGCAGGCTGTTCACGCGACAGCATCATATCTTCGTCATGCGGCAGCAAGCTGCGCAGCGCATTGGGCAAGGTTGCTTGATCCTTTGGCAGCAGGGCTTCCCACTCTAGGTCGATATAATCCTGAGCCTGTGCCACGCGGGGCAACCCCATGGTTGCCGCCAGTCCGGCAAGAACGGTGCGGCGTTGCAGTAGTCGGTTCACCATTCGAAAACCTTCATGTCGTCGGCGGTCAGCGAATAGCCGGTTTGCCCGAGTTTCGTCGATTGCAACTGCGTGCGCATCGTGCCGGTCACCCAAACAGCATCCCAAAGCTGATCCCCCGGCCACGGTTTGGCGCTGTCGACCATGACCAGCTGGTTTGCAGGCGGGGGCGGCGTATGGATGCAGGCACCGACATAAGGCACAAGCATAAAACTGGTGACGCCCTTGGCGCTGATATCAAAGGGAATGATGAAACCCGGCATGGTGATATAGGCCCCGTTCAGGGCCTCGTTCAGCTTGACCGCATTGGCGTCGTATACCGGGTTCCAGGTGTCATTTATGGCGTCGATTTCGCCTTCGCCGATAATCTCGGCATAGGGCAGGCCGGGCGGGATCAGATCATCCCACATGATTTGCCGCGGAGTTGCCGCAAAACCCGCCTGGGGGGCGAGGGTCGCCCCAGACAAAAGCATCAATGCAGTTCTGCGGTTTAACATTGCATAACCCCTATGGTGAGTATCAGGTTTTGACCATCATACCATCAGCAACAGACATTCTGTAAGCCCTCAACGCGGGCAAAAGGCTCACGATTGCGCCAGCGCAGATGACGCCGATGATCACCCAAAGCTCGCGCAGCGTCGGTGCTTCAATCGGGAGCCACAACCCGAAAGACGCGTCGAGGATCGGCTGCGCTATGGTCAGCCCGACATACAAGAACACCAGACCAAGCATGGCCCCAACGGCCGCCATCACCATCGCCTCGAGCACAAGCATGCTGAGGATCGTAAAGGGCCGCGCGCCCATGGCCCGAAAGATTGCCATCTCGCGGCGACGCTCGTTCAGGCTGGAAAAAATCGTGGCCATCATCCCGATCAGCGCAGTGACGACCACCATGGCCGACACCGCAAGCAGGGCGGTTTCTGCAATGCCGACAATCCCCCACAGTTCTTGCAGGGCGACGCCGGGCAAGATGGCAAGCAATGGTTCTTGGGGATATTCATTGATGGCGCGTTGCAGCGCAAAGGTTTGCAAGGGGCTTTCCACCCCGATCAGCGCGGCGGTCACCGATTTCGGGGCCAGGTCCATCTCGCGGATCACATCGGCTGGCGTTGACCTGCCGGGCACCTGCGCGCCGCTTTGCCAGTCTACGTGGATCGCTTCGATTGCTTCCATGCTGACAATCACGGTGCGGTCAACGGGTGTGCCGGTCTTGGCCAGAATACCAGACACGCGAAACGGTTGATCCTTGTGCTGGGTAAAGGACGCCAGCCCGTGCGCCACGACGATAGGGTCCCCAATGCGATAGCCCAGTGTTGCGGCGACATCGGAACCAATGACGGTGTCAAAAAGATCATCCATGATGACACCATCTGCCACTTCCAGCGATCGGCCTTGCCGGTATTTGTAATGCTCGAAAAAGGCTTGGGTGGTGCCCATCACGCGGAACTGGCGATGGCTGTCCCCCAGCGAGATTGGCACGATCCAATCGACATCAGGGCGCGCCGCAATGTCCTGATAGCTTTCCCACGTCACATTGTTGGTGGCATTGCCAATCCGAAAGACTGAATACAGCAGCAGTTGAACCGCCCCTGATCGCGCGCCAACGATCAAATCAGTGCCCGAGATTGTATCGGCAAAGCTGGCCTTGGCCCCGGTGCGTATCTTTTCAACACCAAGGAACAGCGCCACGGACAAAGCGATGGCGAGGATGGTCATACCAACGGTCAGCGCACGCGCAAAAAGCGAGGCAATGGCGAGACGGAAGATCATGCGACCGTCCTTTCGGCATGGGCGATGTCTTCCATGTTGATCACCCGGTCAAACCGCGCGCCAAGGCGGGGATCATGACTGACCATCAACAGCGTTGTTTCATGCGCTTCGGTCTGGGCAAACAGCAGATCAAGAAAGGCTGCCTGGCTGGTGGCATCCAACGCCGAGGTTGGTTCATCGGCAATGATCAGTGGGGGCTGGCCAATCAGTGCGCGTGCCACGGCGACCCGTTGTTGCTGTCCGACGCTTAGCGCTGTGGCTTTCGTGCCCAAGACACCGTCGGGCAACCCAAGGGCGCTACAAAGCGCAGCAGCCGCAGCTGCGGGGTCATGCACGCCTTTGCGCCGGGCCGGGGCAAAGCGGAGGGGCAGCAAGATGTTATCGGCAACCGACCCAAAGGGCAGCAGGTTAAACTGCTGAAAAATCACGCCGATATGTTCGGCGCGGTATTTGTCGCGGGCCCCGCCTGACAACATGGTGATGTTGCGCCCTGCGATGTTGACCTTGCCCCGATCCGGCACAATCGTTCCGCAGATCAGCGACAACAGCGTCGATTTTCCCGACCCGCTTTCGCCCAGCAGCAACACGGATTCACCCTTTGCGATCCTAAAGTGGGGCACGGCCAGCGCAAAGCCAGCCCGCCCCGGCCAGCGATAGGAAACGTCAGAGAGTTCGAGAACCGCGTCAGACAATTTGGTTAACGCCCCAGATCAAGCAGGGGGGCTGCGCGTTCGACTTCAAAGGCCTGTGCGCCTGATCCGGTGATGATCTGTACCTCGACCTCTTGTGCGTTGGGGAAGGTTTCAAAATAGGCAAAGTTGATGGCGGTTAGCGCGTCGGGCGTGTCGCAGGTCAATCTGTAGGTGGCATGGAACGCCGTGTGACCGGCGTCATCGGCGTGATCCGCATGACCGTCGTGACCATGGTCGTCATGATCATGCTCGGCGTGCTCTTCATGATCATCGTCATCGTGATCATCATGATGCTCTTCGTCATGCTCAGGGTGCTCACCATGCCCATCTTCGCCTTCAAGCTCGGCCTTGGCCTCGACCACAGTACAGCCCGCCGCGTCAGGCATCACAAACAGATCAAGCGGCGCGCTGAGTGTGGCGAGCGCCCGCGCAATCGTCGCCAGATCGGCGTCGCTTGTTGCTGCGTATTCAAACCCGACGATATCCGCGCCCGGTGCTTCAAAAGCCATGCCGACGGTTCTGCCTTCAATCGCGATGTCCAACGTGCCGACGCCATGTTCATGGGCGTCAAGCTGGCGGGATTGTTCGGCAAGGGCGGGCAGGGCTGCGACGAGCGCGATAAGGGAGAGTGCTTGTTTCATGATCTATCCGTGTTTGAGTAAGAGAGGTCAGTCTGCGCAGGTGCCGCATTGCCCATGAATTTCAACAATATGGCGCGCGGCCCGAAAGGCGCTTTGATCCGTGAGGCGCGTGAGTGTCGGCAAAAGATCGCTTCCATCATGTTCCTCGACCGATCCGCAGTCTTCGCAGATGGCAAGGACGGGTACGCTTTCGACGTGGTTACAGCGACACGGCACAAACGCCTTGATTGATTCCAGCCGGTGCGCTTGGCCCTGATCGGTCAGGGCAGACAGCGTGCGATACACCGTAGGTGGCGCAATGTCGGGTTCACTTACTTGAAGTTGTTCAAGAATTTGATAGGCGGTCATGGGTCTGTTGGATGCATTCAGTACCGTTAGAACGTCTGATTGCCGGGTGGCTGCGCGCTTTCTCATCGGTCGACCTCCATCGTTGGGGGAATTATTATTTTATAAAGTAACAAAAATCAAGATCGGAACTGAGGGCAGGCTAAAGAGGCGGGCGGTGCCCTTGTGGTCTAGTTTCTGTCAGCTATCGTCAGCGCGAAATTACCCCCAAGGAGGCTATGGCCCGTATGTCGAAATTTGATCTGGTAATCTTTGACTGTGACGGGGTTCTTTTGGACAGTGAATTGATTTCATCCGGCGCAAATGCCGAGGCTTACACCCGTTTGGGGTATGCGATTACGCATAACGAGATTGCAGCGCGCTTTACCGGTATGCCCGACGAAGCCGTTGATGCCGAATTGATGTCCGAGATCGGTAAGCCACTTCCACCGGGGTTTCGGGACGACATAAAACGAGACGTTTTGGCGAAATACAGGACTGAACTGCAAGCGGTTGAGGGGGCGGCGACGCTGTTATCGTCGTTAAAAACGGCCAAATGCATCGCGTCGTCATCATCCCCCGCAAAGCTGGCACTGGGGTTGATCGAGACCGAGATGTTCGAGCTGGTCTATCCGAATATTTTCTCGACTAAACTGGTCGAAAGGGGAAAGCCGCACCCCGATATATTCCTATATGCCGCCCAAAAAATGGGTGCGTCGCCGTCACGTTGTATGGTGGTCGAAGACAGCGTTGCGGGCGTCACTGCTGCGAAATCAGCGGGGATGACATGCGTCGGGTTTACTGGCGGATCGCACTGCATGGATGGGCACGCAGAGCGGTTGTATGCCGCGGGGGCGGATTCGGTTGTTGATCGGCTTGATGGGGTCAATTCATTTGCTGAGTGACGGATAGATCGTCGTTCTATCAGGCGCAGCTGGCTCGGTTCACTTTGCGGGCGCTGTTGAGAACGCCCGCAACGCTGGTTCGGATCACGTTATGCGGCCTGCTCAACCTTGATTTCACCGTCATGTAGGAAGCATCTTTTGTCGAACAGCGACAGATCGACGAGATTGGGCAGCCGGATGTCATCCACGCTTGGCATGCCTTTAACCGAAAGTTCAAACCGTCGGTCGATCTGCGAGAGCAGGATGACGGTCGCACCTTGCGCGGTCGCAAACGCCTTGAGCGTACGAATTTGCGCGTCGAGCGGGGGATTGCTGCGTTTTTGGTCGAGCAGTTGCAGGTAGTCGACAAGGATCAGCGCAGGCTTCGCCATGTTGTCGACGCGGGTTATGATATGGTCGGCGCAGATATCATCGGAGGTGTCGATGGTGACGGACCGGCCGAACCCGTCGGGATCTATGCCAAGCTTGTCCAGGCGGTCCCGTATGTCCAGGACGGTGTCGCTGAGAGTGAAAAAATACGCCGCCGGGTTGGATTTTGCCGCCATGGCGACCAGCTCCAGCCCCAGCAGTGTTTTGCCGTGGCCGGGGCGTGCGGCGATCAGCGCCATGTCGCCCGCATCAAGCTGCTGCAGAATGGCCTTGGCTGGCGTGGTTTTAGCATAGGTCGCGGCTAAGTGTCCCCAGTCCTGAAACCCCTCGCGCCGTGCAACTTGGTCAAGCGCTTGGTGTAGTTTGATCTCGGTGCCGCGCGTCAGCAATTTCGCCTCACGCTTCAGTGTGTAGATGGGTGATGACAGTCTCATCTTGAACCTCCTCTTTCGAGCGGTCGACGCAATCCCCCCTTATGCGCGTGCTCGAACAGGATCAGTTCGACATCATACCGCTCTGCATGGGAAATGCTGCCCCGATGGAGGGAGGAGGCCCGAGCAAGGCCTGAATAAGATGCTACCGTGGTCGATGGAAGCGCGCAATCGGGTTTCGCTCTTATTGGTGCCGCAGCGCTTCGATCGGGTCCAGCCTTGCCGCACGCCGCGCGGGGAAATAGCCAAAGATCACCCCGACCACCGCCGAAAACAGGAACGCGCCCCCGACAACGGCGGGGTTTGGCTCGAACGGGATGGCCATCAGGTTTGAGGCAACGACAGCCAATACCAGACCAAGAATGATGCCAATCAAGCCGCCGATTACCGACAGAACGATGGCCTCGACCAGAAACTGCATCAACACTTGGCTTGATTGCGCACCGACCGCCAGCCGGATGCCAATCTCGCGGGTGCGTTCGGTGACGGACACCAGCATAATATTCATAATGCCGATGCCGCCGACCAACAGGCTGACCGCCGCCACCGCAGACAAAAGGCCGGTCAGTACGTCGGTAATACCAGACAGCATTTCGGCGATCTGCTTCATATCCATGACCGTGAAATCATCATCTTCGCCTTCGCTGATGCGCCGCCGTTCGCGCATCAACGCTTCGATCTCGCTCATGGCGCGGTCGGATGATGTGCCGTCCCGCAGCGCCACAAAAATCATCGCAACATCACTATTGCCGGAAATGCGGCGCTGAAAGGTTTTCATGGGCAGGCCAATCACATCATCCTGATCCGTGCCAAAAGACGACGCGCCTTTGGCTTCTAACAGGCCGACAACCTCGCAGGTCAGCGAGCTGAGGCGGATCGTTTCGCCGATTGGGTTGGTGTTGCCGAAAAGGTTCTGGCGCACGGTTTCACCAATGATGCAGACGGGCCGGCCCGACGTTTCCTCGGTGCTGAGAAATGCGCGTCCCATCGCCAGCGGCCAGTCAACAGCATCCAGATAGCGGTTGTCGGTGCCGACCACCTGCGTTGTGGTGCTTTCGGGGCCGTATATCGCCGTCATGGATGTTTGCGCATAGGGGGCCGCGGTGTCGACGCTGCCGATCTGGTCGACAAGGGCTTCGACGTCTTTCAGTTTGAACGCTTTGGCGACGGATTGCGTGCCGGGTCCCTGATCCATGCCGCCGGGCATAATCATCACAATATTCGTACCCAGTTTTTCGACATCCGCGGTCACCTGACTGGACGACCCTTCGCCCACTGTGACCATCGCGATGACGGCGGCGACGCCGATGACGATCCCCAGCACGGTCAATACCGACCGCATGGTGTTGCGAAAGATCGCTTGGACCGCCAGCCGTATGGTTTCCCAGATCATCGTTTGCCGCCTCCGCCGCTTGGTTTTCCGTCCCGCTCTACCTTGCCATCGACCATCCAGATCAACCGGTGGGCATATTCGGCCATGTCCTCTTCGTGGGTGACCATGATGATCGTCATCCCCTCGTTATCATTAAGATCGCAGAGCAATTCCATAATTTCGCGCGACATTTTGGTATCAAGGTTCCCCGTGGGTTCATCCGCAAGGATCACATCAGGGTTGCCGATCAGCGCGCGCGCAATGGCCACACGTTGCTGCTGACCGCCCGACAGTTCAGACGGGGTATGATGCTCGCGCCCCTTCAGGCCGACCTTGTTCAGCGCCTCCAGCGCGCGTTGTTTCCGCTCGGCGCGGGCCACGCCCTTGTAGATCAGGGGCAGTTCCACATTCTCAAGCGCTGAGGCGCGTGCCAGCAGGTTATAGCCTTGAAAGACAAAGCCCAGATAGCTGCGGCGCAGGAGGGCGCGCTGGTCGCGGCTTAGGCTGGCGACGGGCACGCCGTGAAACAGGTATTCCCCAGACGTGGGGCTGTCGAGACACCCGATCAAGTTCATCGCTGTGGATTTTCCCGACCCCGAAGGCCCCATGATCGCCACGAACTCTCCGGTGTCAATCTTGAAACTGGCACCGTCCAAGGCGCGTACTTCTGCTTCGCCCTGACCATAGATTTTGGCAACCTCACGGAATTCGATCAGCGGTGCGGTGTCGACCACGTCAGGTGCCCTCGGTCATGTCGACGATCACCCTGTCACCCTCGGCGATATCACCTGACAGGATGCGGGTCATCTGACCGTCTGTGTCACCCTTTTCGACAGGCACCTCGATGGCGACACCGTCGCGGAGCACCCAAACGGTGCGGGTCGACCCGGCCGTGTTTGCGTCATCGCGGGATGGTATAAGCAACCCCAGCAGTCCGCCGCCTTTGGCCTTGTCATCGTCACTGTCGTCCACCACCTGCGGGGGTGCAAAGCGTAGGGCGGCATTGGGCACCACAAGCGCGTTCTGGTGTTCAGCGACGATGATATCCGCCGTTGCGGTCATGCCGGGGCGCAGCATCAGCGCCGCGTTATCGATTGACAGGATCGCCTTGTAGGTGACCAACCCGTCAATTGTTTCAGAGGCATAGCGCACCATTGAGATGACCGCCGGAAATGTCTGATCGTCATAGGCGTCTACGGTGAATGTCGCCAACTCGCCCGGTGCGACACGCCCGATATCCGCTTCGGACACGTCAACCTGAAGCTCCATCTTGGTCAGATCCTCGGCGATGGTGAACAAGATCGGGGCAGAGAGCATGGCGGCCACGATCTGCCCTTCGTCCACATTGCGTTGCAGCACCAGCCCCTTGATTGGCGAGCAGATACAGGCCTTGTCCAGTTCGGCCTGTTGGGCGTCAAGCTGGGCTTTGGTCAGGTCCATATTTGCGGTGGCACGGGCCAAATCCGCCTTTGCGCGGGCCAACTGAGCCTCTGCCGCGTTCATGTTGGTGCGGGTGGTCACGCCGCGTTCGTCCAGTTTTCGGACCGTGTCGTAATTCAACTCGGCTTCCAACAGACTGGCCTTGGCGCTGGCGACCTGCGCTTCGGCCACTGCGTGGGATGCCTTTTGCACGGCCAGTTGCGCCTCAAGCTGGGTCGTGTCGAGCTGCGCCAAAAGCTGTCCTTCCGACACCGTGTCGTTGTAATCAACCAACACCTTTTTCATCGTGCCTGACAGTTCCGAGGAAATCTCGACCAGGTTTGTGGGCTCGATAGAGCCTGTCGCCGTCACCGTAACGCGTAAATCTGCCCGGCTGACCGCTTCGGTCAGATAGCTGACGGCCCGCCGCGTCGCGGCCTCGGTATTCCACCAGTATAGGCCGGCCCCAAGGACGACCACGGCCGCGATGTAGTAAGCCCAACGCGGAATTGGATGCCGGTGGCCGCCAACCCCAAGTGTCGCTTCGATTTCACTTTTCTTATCAGCCATAGCTATGCTCCGATGCGGATATGCAGGCCTTGTACCACCGCAACGCATTCCATCGGCTTGATACATGTCAAACCTGTGGATAGATCGCGCAATTTATGGTAGATACAGGGGCGGAACTTGGTCGGAAACCTATATAAACAGCTACATTAATGACACGATTGCGAATTCGATGAGGCGGTCAGGGGAGTAAAAATTGACCGAAAATTCCCGTGATTGTATCTCATTAGGGACCATTTTTAGGATGGCTAAGATATCGAAACCGCTCGTTTTTATTGTTGAATGAAAACACATACTCGAAAGGAAATTAAATGGCACGGATTTCCGAGTTTGAACAATCTGGCGGTGACCGGTTTGAGATCGCAATCAGCCCCGATGAATATGTGGACCTTCTTAGCGGTTTGCAGCTTCGTATTACGGCCTTTGATGAAAACGGCAACGAGGCGACAGACACCGTAAATGGTGGCACGCTGAGCTTTCTTTTACCGACAGATCAGTCTCAGTGGACGCAGGATGCCACCACGGGCGAATATGTCTATGTCCAGACAGTGGTCGGCGGTGGTTTCAATGACAACAACCATAATGTGCAGTATCAAGGGATTGTTCTGAGTTCGGTGAACGCATCGGGCTACGATACCGTCGAACAGGCCTTCATGATTGGTGGGTTCGGTGAAACCTACGATACAAATTTTGCCAGCACGATCAATTCCTCGTCTATTATTGAACCGGGCACCGATTTCACAGCTGTCGACCAATCAAACGTGGTCTGGACCGGTGGGGGAAACGACGATGCGACGATAAAATGGGACGCGCCGGACATAGACACACCGGTCGTGACCCGCGGATCAGATTTAGGCGACAGTGGATCAACGCCGCCGCCGTGTTTCGTCGCAGGAACGATGATTGCCTGCGAGGGCGGGGAACGCCGGGTTGAAGCCTTGAGGGTGGGGCACAGGGTACAGACCCAGCAACACGGGCTGCAAACGATCCGGTGGATCGGGCACCGGTATTTCTCGAATGATGAAATCGTCGCCGATGAAAAATTACGCCCGGTCCGTATCGCTGTCGACGCATTGGGTCCCAGAATTCCCGAACAGGATCTCCTGGTGTCGCGTCAGCACCGGATCGTGATGGAATCCACTGCCGTAGCCGAACTTGCTGATACGGACCGTGTGCTGATCGCTGCGCATCATTTGGCACAGCTCCAGCGTATATCCTGCGTTTGCCCCGCCAAGGGGGTGACATATTATCATATTCTGTTTGATCGCCACGAGGTAATATTCGCCAATGGTGTCGCCGCTGAAAGCTTTTACCTCTACAAATCGGCAGAAAGCGCTAAATGCCTGTCTGCCGACGATCTATTGGAGCTTGAGGAAAGCGGCCTGTTGAACGATCTTGTGCCGCCCGCTTGGCCAATTCCCGATAACAAGACGCAACGCGAGATCGTTAAGCAGCACGCGGCACGGGCGCGCAAGTTTGCACTGCCACTGGCAGCGCGGAATGTTCAGATGAAAGAGCTTACCTGAGCAACCAACGACAGCGTTATGACCCGCACGCGCAATGACTGGGTCAGGTCATGCTGGCCGGGAATATAAGGTTGTATTGCCTAAAATCGGCAAGAACTTGTGGTTGCGCTTAACAGCTTGCAAATACTTTTCCTCTTAAAGGGACCGGCCGGTATTTGGGCCGACACACCATTAAGAGGTCTTTCT
Organism: uncultured Sulfitobacter sp.; assembly: GCF_964021855.1. NCBI lineage: Bacteria > Pseudomonadati > Pseudomonadota > Alphaproteobacteria > Rhodobacterales > Roseobacteraceae > Sulfitobacter > uncultured Sulfitobacter sp. Next base: position 395,191 of record NZ_CAXHZD010000004.1, on the reverse strand, counting down.
AGTGCTGACCGTATTGCGCGCGATAACGTTGATCTTTGGCTTTGTAGGTGGGGCCGCATCTGCCGCGAATACGGCCGAAGAAAACGCAGTGGCATATGTTCTGGCGCAGATCGTTAACCTTGAAAACGAGGGGTCGATCTGGGCGGCGCTTGCGAAAAGCAACTATCGGAATATGAACTTGGATGCTCAGGAAATACGGGCCCAAGATGACCGGTGGCGCGCGGAAATCGGGGCCGGCAGGCCGGAACTTATTGGGCATATCTCGTCGGCAGCGGCGTCGGCCTATCTGCGCGCGCTGGTCGAAGGATCAGGGGGGCGCATTACCGAAATTATCGTGATGGATGCGACCGGCCTGAACGCTGCCATCAGCAATGTCACCAGCGATTATTGGCAAGGTGACGAGGCCAAATTCCTTGAGACGTTTCCACAAGGTGCCGGTGCGATCCATCAAGGTGAAATCGAATTTGATGAATCTGCAAATACCTATCAGCGGCAGATTTCGATGACTTTGGTTGACCCGATCATGCGCACCCCTGTTGGCGCAGTGACTTTCGGCATTGATGCCGCCGCCTTTCCCTAATTTTCCGAGTTTGTGAGAGCCAGAAAATGCCGATGCCAAAACGCGTGAATATTCTGCATTCAGTTGCGACAAAGTTTGCACTCGCTGCTGTGCTTTCCATTTCGATTGTGGTGCTGCCGCTGCTTGTTTTGCAGACGGCCTCACTGGGCTATCTGGCAAGTGAAACCTTGGGAACTCAAGCCGAAGATCGCGGTCAATTGCTGGCCTCGGCTTTGCCTGCGCCGGTTGCCTACCAAAGATATGCCGATATCGATGGCCTGTTCCGTCAGTTCGACGACCGCGGTGAAAGCGCCTTTATCAGCTATGTGGTTGTGGGTGCTGATGGCGCGATCGTCGCTGAATATGGTCCGAACACAGATGCAGCATTGGCTGATTTCGCCCGCAGCGCTATCGGTGCCGAAACTCATGTGGTGTCGAAAAAGACCCATCTGGCTGCTTTCCCGCTCATACATGGAAAAACCCGAAACGTCGGTGCGTTTGCAATGCGCTGGTCTGCGGACCCGCTTGCCGATTTTCTGGCGGCCACCCAGCTGAAATCTTTGATGGCCACTGGCATTATTGGCCTTATCGCGGTGGTTGCGACCTTCTTGGCGTTCCACGGCATCATCCTTAGGCCGATGTCTGCACTAACAAAAACCGTGGAGGCGTTGCGGCAGGGCGATTTCAAGACAGAGGTGGTAAGCGCCGCGCGACAAGACGAATTTGGAACGATGGGCAAGGCGGTGGAACATCTGCGCGCCGATCTTGAAGATGCGGCGGATGGGGCCCGTGAAGCAAGTTTTAAGCGTGAAGCGTTCAATAACTCCTCCGCAGCCCTGCTGCTTGCATACCAAACAGGAGAGATATTCGCCGTTAACCCGGCTTTTGAAGAGCTTTGTCAAAACCGCATCACACAGTTTCAAAACAAGTTTTCCGGCTTTGATCCGAAAGATTTGGTCGGACGTTCGTTAGAGCTTTTTCACGTTCTGTCTAGCCAGATGTTGGCGGAAATCGGGGCCGATGATGACGCGGCATTCGCGACGACGATTTCAATGGATGACGTCCGTATCTCTCTCAAGATCAAGCCGATCCGCGATAATAAGGAGAGCAAAATTGGCTTCGTTCTTGAGTGGCAAGACGTCACAGATGTCTGGAAAAGCACCGCACTGATCAACGAGATCAACGCGACCCAGCTTCGGGCCGAATTTTCACCGGAAGGGACATTACTCGACGAAAACAAGATTTTCTCGGCGACCATTGGCAGGGCCAAAGGCATGCCGGGGAATGTGACACTGGCGTCGCTTATGTCAAAGGACGCGGAAAATCTTGTAGCGAAACTTAAAAAAGGCCGGTCTTTTATCGGAAAAATGGTTTTCCGCGGCGTCGACGGCAGCGATGTCATTGTTGAGGGCAGCATTACATCGGTCATTGGCACCGATAATAAACCTTACCGTCTGTTTTTGTTGGGGCGTGACATCACCGAGGCAACACAAGCCGCAGAACAAGCCCAATGGGAACGTGCCGAGCTGAGCCATGAGCGGGCAAAGGTCGTTGATACGCTGCGCGTCGCCTTTAAACGACTGCGAGACGGTCATTTGCATGTGAACCTATCTGAACCCTTCGCGGATCGATTTGAAGAGTTGCGTCAGGACTATAACAATGCGGTGGGGCAGCTCTGCCAAGCGCTTGGCGGCATCGCCAGCCGGGCTGAGACCATTCGTAATGAATCGCAGGACATTAGCGGCACAACTGAGGTATTATCGCGCAGGACAGAAGGGACCGCCGCCACGTTGGAGCAGGCGGCCTCCGCTCTGGATGACCTGACTGCTGCCGTTCGTGGCACCGCTGAAGGTGCTCAGAAGGCTGATACCATCGTCGCAGAAGCCAAGAAAAATGCAGAAAAAAGCGGTGTCGTTGTCCTGAAAACAGTGACGGCCATGGATGAGATTTCAACCTCCTCCAAAAAAGTCGCGTCGATCGTTAAGGTCATAGATGACATCGCTTTTCAGACCAATCTGTTGGCCTTGAACGCAGGAGTCGAGGCGGCCAGAGCCGGAGATGCCGGCCGTGGCTTTGCCGTTGTCGCCTCTGAAGTTAGGGCCTTGGCCCAACGCTCTTCCGAGGCGGCAACCGAAATCAATGGTCTCATCGCGCAGTCGGTTGCCCAGGTAAAAATCGGCGTGGATTTGGTTGGCGAGACGGGCAAGTCCTTGGAAGAGATCGCAACCTCTGTACATGATATCTCAACTCAGGTTTCCGAAATCGCGATTTCTGCCAGTCAGCAATCTTTGAACCTAGAAGAAATTAACGGATCGGTCACGAAGCTTGATCAATCGACGCAGCAAAACGCGGCACGGCTGGAAGAGACAACCGCCGCAAGTGATGCCCTCAAACGGGAAGCGGCGGCGTTGGTGGAAACCATCTATCACTTCCAATTGGCGGAGCAGGTTGTCGATTTTGCCAAACCCAAAGCCAGCGCCGGAACGGCCCAGAAGCCAAAAATGGGAAAAATTGAACGTATGAAACCGCCCGTAAAACAAGCGGTTGAGAGCGCGGCCACGGGCACATGGACAGATTTTTGATGCAGATAATGATCATGTGCTTGGACATTCAGGAAAGGATCGTTCGATGGCGCTATGTCTAAGCGATCCGCCTATTTGGCCTGATCAAACCCAAGAGTTTTTTGTCGCCCAAGGTGAGTTCCAGGTTAGTGACGCACCTGATGTAGTATTGAAAACACTGCTGGGGTCCTGTGTGGCGACATGCCTTTTCGATCCTGTGGCGCGTGTTGGTGGGATGAACCACTTCCTGCTCGCGACGGGGCCGGATGGGGGCACCCATTCAGAACGATACGGGCTTTTCGCGATGGAGATATTGATCAACGGGTTGTTGAAGCTTGGGGCCAGAAAATCACGATTGCGCGCCAAAATTTTTGGCGGCGCGACAATGTCAGGAAGAATGGGCCATATCGGCGCAAAGAATTGCGAGTTTGCGATCAGCTTTCTTGAGATTGAAGGCATGCCCGTGGTCGCAAGCAGCTTGGGCGGGGGGCAGGCGCGGGCGATACGCTTTACACCGACGACAGGGCGGGTCAGCCAATTATTGGTCGATGATGACGACACCGGCGTCTTGACGCAGCACGCGCCAAATCGGTCTTTGGAAGATATTCAGTTTTTCGGGAAATGATGTGATGGCCTGTACAATAATGCTCCCCGATAGATTGCACTCTGGCAAGACAGACGACCTGATCCGGTTGCTTGCCAATCACAGCGGCCAAGACATCAAGATCGACGGTCGAAAGGTTCTGTCGGTTGGTGCGCGGGCTGCAGAAATACTCATGCGTTTTCAACAATTTTGCCTGTCGTCCGGACATAGCTTCCAAATTGAAGCCTCCGCAGATTTTAAAGAGGATTTGAGGCTTTTGGGAATGGCTGGCGCATTACTAGGAGAGGAACAACCGCTATGAGCATTAGTATTCTGGCGATTGATGATTCCCGGACGATGCGTGATCTGCTGCGCATGACCTTGGAGGACGCGGGGTTTTTCGTCACGACGGCAGAAGATGGTGCCGATGGCGTACAAAAACTGGCTGACGCAAACCCTGATGTGATCATCACGGACATAAATATGCCGGTTATGGATGGGTTTGGGTTTATTGAAACCGTCCGTGGGTCTGGGCGGAATAAATCCGTGCCCATTCTTGTCCTAAGCACGGAAAACAGCCCCGAGCTCAAGGACCGGGCACGCAGCGTTGGCGCGACGGGTTGGATCGTAAAGCCCTTTAACGACACCCGTTTGGTTTCGGCGATCCGTCGCGTTGCAAGGTTGTGAACATGTCCTCCCTTACTGAACTACGCCAAATATTTTTCCAAGAATGTGAGGAACAACTTGAGGATCTGACCGATGGTTTGAACGCGTTAGAGGCGGTCGCCGACGGGTCAAACCCCGACCCCGATGAGGTCAATAGCATGTTTCGCGCGGTACACTCGATTAAGGGGGGGGCCGCGTCATTCTCCCTTGATGCGATTGCACAGTTTGCCCACGCGTATGAATCAATTTTAGATGAATTGCGGGGTGGGCAGCTATTAATATCTTGTGAAGTGATACCGGTTTTTTACCGCGCAGCAGATTATCTGGCGGACTTGATCGCGCTAGGTGCGGCGGGATCAGAACCTGATCCGGATGCGCTTGCACTTCAGATGTCCGAGGTGAAAGCCCTATCCCAGACCGCGCTGGTGCCAGAGCCTGAGGATGATTTTCTCGCCGCTTTTGTACCGCTCGCGATGGAGGGTGACGGGTCTTTGCCCGCCGATATTGAGTTGGAAGGCCCCGCTTTCGATATCACATTCGCGCCGACGGCCGCGTTATATGCAAACGGGCATGAGCCCGCCCATCTGTTTCGTGAGCTTGAAACGCTGGGCCGGCTGAAAGCGCGCGTGGAGCTAAGCGGCCATGGGCCGTGGGATGACCGCGAGCCGGCGATAACATGGCGGTTGAGCCTTTCCACGGATCGGTCCGAGCGTGAAATTCGCGAGATATTTGAGTTTGCGGAGCCATATGCCGAGCTTCAAATTTCAACCAATACCGGCACGGAGGCTGTTATTCTGCCGCCCTTGATGGAAGCTGAAGCTGATGTCGAAGGGGCCGAGATTGATGATACGTCGATCAAGGCTAAAACCGACAGCCTAGCCGCAGGTCCGGCAGAGCAGGCACGTAAACCGCGCGCGTCGCATAAATCGACGGTTCGCGTCGATTTGGGCCAAGTTGATGAGCTGATCAATCTGGTTGGGGAGCTGGTGATAACCCAATCGGTGATGACCCAATCGCTTTTGGAACACAGCGGTGTGGTCAGCAGAAAGGTGACGGCGACGCTGGATGATTTCAAATCCCTCACAAGAACCATTCAGGAGGGGATCATGGCAATTCGCGCGCAATCGGTGAAGCCATTGTTCCAGCGGATGGCTCGTATTGTACGCGAAACGGCGCAAATCGCGGGCAAAGAGGTGCGGTTCGCGGCGGAGGGAGAGGATACCGAGGTAGATCGCATAATGATTGAACGCTTGGTTGATCCTTTGACGCACATATTAAGAAACGCGGTGGATCATGGCGTTGAAACGGGACCACAGCGGATCCAATCTGGAAAAGACGAAGCCGGATGCATTACGCTATCGGCGGCGCATCGGTCCGGTCGCGTGGTGATCGAAGTCTCCGACGACGGTGCAGGCGTACAGCGGGACAAGGTTTTGGCCTCGGCCATCGCCAAGGGGCTTGTGTCCCCGACCGCCCAGTTAAGTGATGGTGAAATAGACCGGCTGCTTTTCATGCCGGGGTTTTCGACTGCGGACGAGGTAACAAATCTGTCCGGGCGTGGCGTCGGGATGGATGTGGTGAACAGTGAAATCCGCCGTCTTGGCGGCCGGGTTGCGATCATTTCACACCCAGGAAAAGGGACGACCATTTCCATAAGCTTGCCGCTTACACTCGCGGTTCTGGACGGGATGATCGTTGAAGTTGGCGAAGAAACTTTGGTGGTGCCCATTTCGGCGATCCTTGAAACCATTCGCCCCGATGCATCGCAAATACATCAGATCGGCCCGTCCTCCCGTATGGTGGCGGTCCGCGATATGATGGTTCCTATCATCGAGCTGGGGCAAGTCTTTGGATATCAAAGCGGATCCGCCCCCCACAACGGACATATTTTGTTTATTGTCGAGGATGAGAAAGGAACGCTTTTCGCGCTTGCCGTCGATCAAATCCGGGATCAGCGGCAAGTCGTTATTAAAAGCCTTGAATCGAACTATGGTCACGTGCCTTTCGTCGCGGCGGCAACAATATTAGGGGACGGTCAAATCGCCCTCATCGTCGATTTAGACGAAATCACCCACCGAGTATCCAACACAACATCGACTTCTGTGAAGCACAAGAGGGCATACGCATGAGTTTTGAAGAGCGAAGAAAATCCATGAAGAAGATTGAATTCATTACGTTTTCAATCGGCGAGCAAGATTTCTGCATGGACATCATCCTGGTGAAAGAGATCCGCGGCTGGAGTAAGGTCACAACGCTGCCGCATTCTCCGGCGGATGTGTTGGGGGTGATGAATTTGCGCGGCGCTGTTGTGCCCATTGTCGATCTGTCGGCGCGTTTGGGGCTGGGCCGATACGACGCAACTGATCGTGACGTGATCATCATTACGCTTATCGGGGACCAGACTGTCGGGTTCGTTGTGACCGCCGTGTCCGATATTGTGGAGCTGTCGCATGACAACATTCAGCCGATGCCAAATATCGGTGAGGGCACCGAAAACAGGTTCGTAAAAGGGATTGTCACATCTGACGACAAAACCCTGCGCGTTTTGGATATCAACAACATAGGGGACTCTATGGCCCAAGCGTGTGAAATTGCATGACGAGCAAAGACACCTCCATAGCCATTGGTCGCGGTGAAATACTGTTGTCGACCACCGCATTTAACGGCATCCGCGCGCTTCTCAAAAGCAAAACGGGGATCCATCTCGAGGAAAGCTCAAACAGTTTGATCCTGTCACGGCTTTCGTCCCGCGTGCGCCGTCAGAAATTGCCGGATTTTGATGCTTATCTTGCGCATGTTTGCACCCCAGGTGGCGCGCAAGAACTGGTTCAGATGATCAATGCACTGACGACCAACACCACGCGGTTTTTTCGTGAGCCCGGCCATTTTGAACTGCTCAAAGCCGAAGTGCTGCCGAAACTGATCGAAAAGGCGAAACGAGGAGAGCGCATAAGGCTGTGGTCGGCGGCATGTGCAAGCGGTGAAGAGGCATATAGCATTGCCGCGCTTGTTCTCGACATTTTTCCTGATGCGCTGGATTTCGACATCCGCATTTTGGGAACGGATATCGATACGCATATGTTGCAGCATGCGAAGACCGGTATTTACCCTAAAAGGTCAATGAATGGGGTGTCCGAGCCCTATATCGGTACACTATTCGAGGCTGATCGGGGCGACGGAAAGCTTCATATCCGCCAATCGTTAAAAGACATGACAACATTCCGGTACTTAAACTTTGTAGAACCGTGGCCGGTGCGCGGCCCATTTCACGTAATTTTCTGTCGAAATGTCGCAATTTATATGGACCCTGAAACGCAGTCGCGAATTTGGCGGGGCTTGGAAAACGTTTTGGATCAAGAGGGTGCGCTTTTTATCGGTCACTCCGAACGCATTGGTGCTGATTTGGCCCTTCAACTTGAGCTGTTCGGCCCGACGTCTTTTCGCCGACCGTTAAGCTTTTTAGGGCAGAACATGAGCAAAAAGGAGCGCGGCGATGTCACTACGTGAAACTGTAAAAATACTCGTCGCTGACGATACAAGCGTAAGCCGTGGCCTTATTTGCAATGCTTTGTACGAGATCGGTTTTACAAATGTAGATGTTTGTAATTCGGGCGATGCTGCCTTTGTCAAAGCGACGCGAGAGGGGTTTCATCTGGTGATTTCGGACCAGAATATGCCGGGTATGTCGGGACTGGAGCTATTGGCGAACCTGCGGTCGCAGAAGAACACCGCGCGGATCGGTTTTGTATTGATAAGCGGCGCTATGAACCGGGAAACTCTTGTCGCGGCCCAAAAATGGGGGCTGAATAACTTCCTGACCAAGCCGTTTGATACGCCCAAAATGAAGGCCTGCCTTGAAACCGTGATTGGCCGCCTGTGACTTCGGTGATGTTGACATGGGCAGAGCTTTTTCAGGGTCTTGAGTGTGAGTTAAACAATGTTGAACAAATGGCGCGCCGGGTCGATGAAACAATCGTGACAGTGTTAAAGCTCGGTGAAAAACTGTCAGATGATCAAGCTACAGTGCTGCAAGAAATGGATGTTCTCATCCAGACGGTGGAAGACCTCAGAAATTTTTCAGCACATCTGAAAACCGAGATGGTTACCTGTCAAAGCATTGAAATTGAGCCTGCTTTAGAGGTTTTACGCCTTGGTCGCGTTCGGGATAATTTAAGTCAGGTTAAGCACGACGAAACATCGGATCATGGGCAAGTTACCATTTTCTGAACATCACTCTCCACACTTTCTAAACTCTTTTGGGCAATGCTGACGTTCATGCGGGTTGCCCATCTGCGTTGACGAATGCGCAGGCGACAGGCCTCAACATAAGCCGGTCCAATCGCCGTCTACATCTCGATGAACGGGGGCAGGTTCGAAAAATGGAGTCTGTGAATAAGTGACTGGTTTAGCTGAAATCCGGCGAACAACAGGCGGCAGGACAGTAGGTCCGCTCTTTGCATGTGCGCCATGGGTTCTGGCGGCGTTGTGTCTGGTGGCACTTGTCGGGCCGTTGACATCTATTCTATCGAACGCGGGGCGGCTTGATCGGCAGGACCTGTATATCGTCTTGTCATTTGGTGTCTCTGATCGCTTTCTAGACCAACTTGATCTGGCAGGTGGCAGGGAAGTGGGGCCGGTTCGCCCCTTGTTCAGTCAGTTTGTCACGGTCGCGCCGGCAGGGCATGCCCGATTGATGATGGCGGGTTATCGTCTACTCCCAGCGGGCCTATTGGCCGATATTTGTGGCGTTTCAGGTGACGTATCGTTGCCGATGGTACGGAACTCGTGAAAATGGAAATTAATTCACTCAGGGCGTCAGTGAAAATGGTCTTTGCGCTTGCGATCGCCTTGGTCCCTTGCGTCCTGATCGCCGCGTTTATGGTGGGGGGCAACTACATTTGGGCTGTCTCTGTCTCACTTTGTTTTTTGGTGTTCGGTGCCTTGATGGCGCGCGGCCAGCGATTGTTGACAACCATTGGGGCCGCACTTGCCCTAATGGGGCAAGCCATTGCTTTGAATGGGGCTTTTCAGGGACATGCGTGGCAGATTGATAGCCATATGCTGTATTTTGCGCTGCTTGCCTCATTGGTCATTTTGCGCAGTATACCTGCTTTGCTTTTCGCGGCAGCAATCATCGCCCTTCACCACGCATCGCTTTCCGTATTGATGCCTTCCCTGATTTATCCCACCGGCGGGCTATGGGAAAATATCGAGCGGACCTTGCTTCACGCTGGAATTGTCGTTTTGGAAACGGTGGCGCTCGTGATCACTGTCTTACAGCTGGTAAGTCTGGAGCGCGCGACGCAATTGAAGACGAATGAACTGCTTGAGAGCTTGGCAGTTTCTGATGCCGCGCGCAAAGAGGCGCAGCTTTCTCAAAAGCAAGCCGAAGAAGCCAAGCAAGACGCGCAGCAGGCACAGGAACGGGCTGAAGCGACTGTGCTTCAACTCGAGGCCGCAGAGGTGACCCGGCAGTCAGCTGAGATTGAAAAGCATAAGATTCAGAAAAATCACGACGAACGAGACAAGGCAAAATCGCAAGAGCAGGCCTTGGTCGTTGAGGCATTGCGCATCGCGCTGAGGCGGTTAGGGACAGGGGATCTGACCGCGCGTATCTCTCGGTCTCTGCCAAAGGAATACGACGAACTGAGAGATGGTTTTAATGCCGCTGTCCGCTCGCTCGAGGAAATGGTGTCTGAGGTTGCGACGCGGTCGATGCAGATGGATGCGGAGATTCATGAAATCTCTATGTCGACCAACGATTTGGCCCTTCAGACTGAACAGCAGGCCATGACGCTTGGCAGTACGTCTTTGGCATTGGGGGCATTAACGCGGATTGTCAAAGAAAACGCCGATAGCGTTGATGAGGTGAACGGTTCGTCGCAAAGCGCCCAATTGAGCGCGAAACAAAGCGGCGAAATTGTATCTGATGCGTCCGTTGCCATGCAGTTGGTCATGGGCGAAGCGCAGGAAATCGCCAAGATCGTCGAGGTTATTGATGCCATATCATTTCAGACCAATCTTCTTGCGCTAAATGCGGGGGTCGAGGCGGCGCGGGCAGGCGATGCTGGCCGGGGCTTTGCCGTTGTCGCATCAGAAGTGCGCGCGCTGGCCCAACGTTCCGCAGAAAGCGCGACGGATATCAGGACAATAATTAGCCGTTCAGAAGAGCAGGTTGCAAGGGGATCAAACAAAATCTCGGACAGCGTGTCGGCGCTTGAGAAAGTGGTGGCCGCTGTGCAGGGGATAACAGAGAGAATGGAGCTCATCGCGGGCAGCACGCAACAACAAAGCGTGGAGATATCATCAGTCAATGCGTCGGTTGGTGATCTGGGCGCTGCGACACAGCGAAATGCTGCGCAGTTCGAGCAGACAAATGCCGCCTGCCTCAGTCTTGCTCAAAACGCCAGTACCCTGCGGGAACTGACGGAGCGTTTCAAAACTGCCAAGACCGAGATGGAGAACTGGAAAGTAGCTTAGGAATCGGCGGGCGTATTATCTGGTGCCGTTGAGAACTTTCTAATTGTTGATGCCTATTCGCCCCCGGCGAAGATGGGTTCCAAGACGCGCGATACCTGCGGTAGTCGCGTAAATATGGAAGTGCGATCTGCGGATCGCCTTGCGCTTGCCGAGTATCCTTAGAGTTGCGTTCCGTTAACTCCGGATCACCGGTTTTGTCTGCTCGTTACGTGACAGGGCAGGTGGGAAATGGTATCGCTCAGCTGTGAAATGTGCCCCAACCAAAGCGGGACGCACCGTGCCTTGGTGCCCAGATACCGAAGTCACTGGCCATCCACTGGACATACCAATTGCACAAGGGACGCCGCGTACTCGCAGAACATTGATTTGAGGATTGTAGATCAGCAGTCAATATTTTCCGCGCGTTAAAATCTGGGTGGCGACATTCGCTTTTCTTTACCCTAGTGTTCGGTTGAGCGCAGGTAAGACAAGGAAAAGCAGCGATGGCAAAACCCGAGATTCACACGATGGAAGAGCTGTCAGCTGCGATTGGCGTTTCGCGGCCAACCTTGTCGCGGTATTTTCAGGATCCGACCAAGGTTAGCAAATCCTCGGTTGAGCGGATCCGCCGCGGGTTGGAGCAGGTTGAATATATTCCGAATTTCTTTGCGACGCGGATGAATAGGAAAACGACCGGGATGATTGGCGTCATCATTCCCTACCTAAATGACCTGTTTTTCACACGTTTGCTTGAATCGATTGAGCGCGCGGCCATGCGGGCGGGGTACACTGTTATTACGCAGTGCTCGCATTCCGACCCCGAGATCGAAGCCCGCGCTGCCGAGACGTTTTTATCGATGAACGTGGATGGGGCCGTTGTGGCACCTCTTGGAAACCACAGCGATCTTAATGTGTATGAAAGGCTGAATTCGCGGCTGCCTTTTGTATTGATGGATTCGCGACCCGCGCGGCTGTCCGGTGTGGATTTTGTTGGCACGGATCATGTTCAAAGCACTGGCCTTATTACCGAATATCTTACGCGCGTGGGTGGCCCGCCGGTATTTTTGGCGATGCCGCGGGTGAACTTTAACGCCCTTGAGCGCGAGATGGCGTATACATCCAAAATGCAAGAATTGGGGCTTGAGCCGACCATCATCGGCATGGAGTCCCTGAACGCTGAGGGGCATTTTGAGGCGCATGGCCTTGCCGTACTCGATCACTATTTTTCCAAGGGGGATTTCATAAACGCGTCGATCCTATGCGCCAATGACCGTGTGGCGATTGGTGCATTGCGGGCTGCAGCACAGCATGGGCTTGAGCCTGGGACCCTGCGCCGCGGTGGTTTGCGAATCGCTGGTCACGACGATTACCCGCTTTCGGAGTTCATGATTCCGACATTAACGACCGTCGCGCAGAACGTTCAGGCGATCGGGCAGGCGGCTGTGGACCGATTGATAGAAAAGTTGCGCGTGGAAAAACCTCAGTCCAATCAAACGGTTCAACTTATGGACGGTGTTTTAAAGGTGCGCCAATCCGCTTAACACTGTTTCGATTGCTGCGTTGCAGCGTCTAAACCTGAAATATTAAGTTGACGAAATGTAAATTTGCTCCCTATTCTTAACACGTGTAAAAAACGTCTTTGGGAGGACAACCATGAAACTCAAGCATCTTTTGCTGACCTCTGCGGTCGGCTTTGGCCTGTCTGCTGGCATTGCCGCCGCAGATGCGCACGGCACGACCATTACAATCGCAACAGTTAACAACGGCGACATGATCCGCATGCAGGGTCTGACCGAAGACTTTAACGCCAAGCACCCCGACATCACAGTCGAGTGGGTCACGCTGGAAGAAAACGTATTGCGTCAAAATCTGACGACAGACATTTCTACTGGTGGTGGTGCGTATGACGTCATGACCATCGGCACATACGAAGTGCCAATCTGGGCCAATAACGGTTGGCTGGTGTCCTTGAACGAAGGCATGGCCGACGATTACAACAAAGACGACCTGTTGCCTGCCATCGCTGGCGGTCTGACCGTGGACGGAGAGCTTTATGCATCGCCGTTTTATGGTGAATCCTCGATGGTCATGTATCGCACAGACCTGATGGAAAAAGCCGGCCTTGAAATGCCCGACGCGCCAACATGGACATTCATCCGTGAAGCGGCCGCCGCCATGACCGACCGCGCCAACGACATCAACGGCATCTGCGCACGCGGCAAAGCGGGCTGGGGCGAGAACGGTGCCTTCCTGACCGCGATGTCCAACTCCTTCGGGGCGCGCTGGTTCGATGAAGACTGGAACGCACAGTTTGACAGCCCAGAATGGGCCGAAACGCTGAACTTCTATCTGGACATGATGAATGAATCCGGCCCAGCGGGTGCAGCAAACAACGGTTTCAACGAAAACCTGACGCTGTTCCAACAAGGCAAGTGCGGCATGTGGATCGACGCAACTGTTGCGGCATCCTTTGTAACTGGCGCAGATTCCACCGTTGCGGATAAGGTTGGTTTCGCACTGGCACCTGACAACGGTCTGGGCAAGCGCGGCAACTGGCTCTGGGCATGGTCCTTGGCGATCCCGTCCTCCTCGGAAAAGCAAGACGCCGCCAAGACATTCATCTCTTGGGCAACTGGCCCGGCCTATGCTGAACTGGTTGCGGGTAACGAAGGTTGGGCCAATGTGCCTCCCGGCACACGTACATCCTTGTACGAAAACGCCGACTACCTTGCCGCTGCACCCTTTGCGCAGATGACATTGGAAAGCATCCTGTCCGCGGACCCAACGAACCCAACTGTTAAGCCCGTGCCATATACAGGCGTACAGTTTGTTGCGATCCCCGAATTTGCAGGCATCGCCAACCAAGTGGGTCAGCAGTTCTCGGATGCTCTTGCGGGCAACCAAACAGCTGAGCAAGCCCTTGCAAACGCACAAGAACTGACCACAGAAGAAATGGAAGCAGCAGGCTACTAAGCCGCAGTATCCAAGGGGCGGCGCGTTCGGCGCGCCGCCTGCCTATCTCGAACAGCACTTAACCAACGTCTGGCTTTTTCGTGAGGTCCATGTGACCTTTCGCAAGCGCCACCCCCATTTGTTCTTCATACCTAACCGTCAGGAGCTTTGTTATGGCGACAGCACATTCAAAATCCGCAGCCCGTTTCATGATCGCGCCCGCTGTTTTTGTCTTGCTGGTGTGGATGCTGATCCCGCTGTGCATGACGCTCTACTTCTCGTTTGCGGATTATCGCCCGATGCGCGGCGTGTTCGACGCGTGGATCGGGTTTGACAATTACGTGCGCTTTTTCAGCTCAAGCTCATTTATCAAATCGTTGATGACGACGCTTTGGATGGTGGGCAGCATCTTGCTGATTACGATCACCGGCGGGGTTATGATGGCGCTGCTGTTGGACAAGCCGATGTTCGGGCAGGGGATCGTGCGCATTCTGGTGATCGCGCCGTTCTTTGTCATGCCCACGGTGTCGGCGCTGGTTTGGAAGAACATGTTCTTTAACGTCGACAACGGTCTGTTTTCCTACGGCTACAAGTTCTTTGGCCTGCAACCCTATGATTTCCTGAGCCAATCACCGCTGTTTTCGATCATCGTGATTGTTGCGTGGCAATGGTTGCCCTTTGCGACCCTGATTTTGCTGACGGCTGTACAGTCGCTGGACAGCGAACAGCTTGAAGCCGCCGAGATGGATGGTGCCCCAGCAGTTGCGCGGTTTAGGTTTATCATTCTGCCGCACCTGAGCCGCGCGATCACGGTTGTGATCTTGATCCAAACGATCTTTCTGTTGTCGATCTTTGCTGAAATTTTCGTCACCACCAATGGTGCCTTCGGGACCCGCACATTGACCTATCTGGTCTATCAGCGGGTGCTAGAGAGCCAGAACATCGGGCTTGGGTCCGCTGGTGGTATCGTCGCTGTCATCCTGGCCAACATCGTCGCGATCTTCCTGATGCGGATCGTTGGCAAGAACCTCGATAACTGAGGAAAAGGAGAGCCCCATGGCCCGTGCCATTACAACTCAGAAAAAGGTCATGTGGACCGCGCTTGCGTGGGCATTTGGTCTGATGATGTTCTTTCCGATCCTCTGGACATTCATGACATCGTTCAAAACCGAAGCCGCGGCAATTTCCGATCCGCCGGTGTGGTTGTTTTTTGATTGGACGCTTGAGAACTATGCCGCTGTTCAGGAGCGGTCGAACTATCCCAAGGCGTTGATGAATTCGATCATCATTGCAGTCGGGTCGACCTTGCTGGGTATCTTGATCGCTGTGCCTGCCGCTTGGGCGATGGCCTTTGTGCCCGGTCGCAAGACCAAAGATATCCTGCTTTGGATGCTCTCGACCAAAATGCTGCCTGCCGTTGGTGTTCTGTATCCGCTGGTGTTGCTGGCCAAATGGCTGGGCGTCATGGACAGCCGGATTTTGCTGATCGTCGTGCTGATGTTGATCAACCTGCCGATCATTGTCTGGATGCTGTACACCTATTTCCGCGAAATCCCGGGCGAGATCCTTGAGGCCGCTCGGATGGACGGTGCTGGCCTGCGGTCCGAGATCATCTATGTACTGACGCCAATGGCCTTGCCGGGCATCGCATCGACCATATTGCTGAACATCATACTGGCGTGGAACGAGGCGTTCTGGACCATTCTGCTGACAACCGTGAACGCAGCCCCTTTGACCGCCTTTATCGCCAGCTTTTCTGCCCCCGAAGGGTTGTTTTATGCCAAGCTCTCGGCCGCTTCGATGATGGCCATCGCGCCCATTCTGATCATGGGCTGGTTCAGCCAAAAGCAGCTTGTGCGCGGTCTTACTTTCGGTGCGGTCAAGTGATGTTACCACGCCATCCATTCAAATCCACGTCGGTCTGCGACCGGCTTGGGGTCTGTTCCAGACCCCGCTTAACGGGAGAACTTTCATAATGGGCAAGATATCCCTGAACCAAGTCACCAAAAGCTTTGGCGATGTGCAAGTCATCCCACCGCTTGATCTTGATATTAACGAAGGTGAGTTTGTGGTTTTCGTCGGGCCGTCAGGCTGCGGTAAATCCACCTTGCTGCGCCTGATTGCGGGTCTGGAAGACACCACATCCGGCCATATCAGCATTAATGACCAAGACGCGACCACCTTGCCCCCGGCCAAGCGCGGCCTTGCGATGGTGTTCCAGTCTTATGCGCTGTATCCGCATATGTCGGTGCGCAAGAACATCGCCTTTCCGATGCGTATGGCGGGTGTGGACGAGGCAACGCAAAAGGCCAAAATCGACGCGGCTGCGGCGGCGTTGAACCTGACCGATTACCTTGACCGCAAGCCCGGCCAATTGTCCGGTGGGCAGCGTCAGCGTGTGGCCATTGGCCGTGCCATCGTGCGCGAACCGGCGGCGTTCTTGTTCGACGAACCACTGTCGAACCTCGATGCCGCCCTGCGCGTCGGTATGCGGCTCGAGATTATGGAGCTTCATAAAAAGTTAGAAACCACAATGATCTATGTGACCCACGATCAGGTTGAAGCCATGACAATGGCCGATAAAATCGTCGTGCTGCAGGCCGGGGTGATTGAACAGGTTGGATCGCCGCTTGAGCTTTATCACAGCCCGCGCAACAAATTCGTTGCGGGCTTTATCGGCTCGCCCAAGATGAACCAGATCGAAGGGCCAGAGGCCGCAAAACATGACGCGACCACCATTGGCATCCGCCCCGAACACCTGACCGTTTCCAAAACCGAAGGCGCTTGGAAAGGCCGGGTTGGCGTGGCCGAACACCTTGGCTCTGACACCTTTATCCACGTGCATGACACTGGGTTGATGGACATGATGACCGTCCGCATCACCGGCGATATCGAAGCGCGCCACGGCGACACCATCTATCTGACGCCGATGGAGGATCAGATGCACCGTTTTGACGCCCAAGGTTTGCGCATCGGATGAAACGTCTGTCGGGGAAATCGGCCCTGATCACCGGGGCAGCGCGCGGCATTGGCCGTGGCTTTGCAGCGGCTTTTGTCGCTGAAGGGGCCACGGTGGCGATCGCCGATATCAATCTTGAGGCAGCGCAGGCAGCGGCAGCTGAACTGGGCGATGCTGCCTATGCCGTACAGATCGACGTGACTGATCAGGCCAGCATTGATGCGGCGGTGGCATCGGTGGTGTCGCAGGCGGGCAAGCTGGATATTCTGGTGAATAACGCCGCACTTTTCGACGCGGCTGAGACCGTCAACATCACCCGCGACAGCTTTGACAGGCTTTATGCGGTGAATGTGGCGGGCACGCTGTTCACCATGCAGGCCGCCGCCGCGCAGATGATCAAACAGGGGCACGGCGGCAAAATCATTAACATGGCCTCCCAAGCGGGCCGCAGAGGTGAGCCGCTGGTGCTGGTTTACTGCTCGACCAAGGCCGCCGTGATCTCGATGACGCAATCGGCGGGGTTGGATTTGATCCGCCACGGCATCAACGTTAATGCCATCGCACCCGGCGTTGTTGATGGTGCGCATTGGGATCATGTCGATGCGATGTTTGCCAAGCTGGAAAACAAGAAACCCGGTCAGAAAAAGGCCGAAGTCGCAGCAGGGGTGCCTGCGGGCCGCTTTGCTGTTCCCGCGGATTTGACGGGCATGGCGGTCTTCCTCGCGTCGCCCGACGCCGATTACATCGTGTCCCAAACTTATAACGTCGACGGTGGCCAGTGGATGAGCTAAGCGCGTCCGGCATTACCCCCTTAACCGGAGAATTTGATGGCTAAGCCGTTGACTCTAGATACTATTAAAGACCTACCCGCAGACATCCGCGTGCCATCTTATGCGCGTGCAAACCTGTCGCCGGGCATTGTTCATATCGGTCTTGGCAACTTTCACCGGGGCCATCAGGCGTGGTATCTGCACCGGCTTATGGACATGGGGCTGGCCCATGACTGGGCGATCATCGGGGCCGGGGTCCGCGCCGCTGACACTGCGCAGCGCGAACGCCTGAAGGCGCAGGATTACCTGTCTACGCTGATCAAGCTGGACCCAAACGGCAAATCGGCGGAAATCACCGGCTCAATGATCGGGTTCGTTCCGGTCGAGGATGATAACGCGGCGCTGATTGCCCAGATGGCCGACCCGGCGATCCGTATTGTGGCGCTGACCGTGACCGAAGGTGGCTATTATCAAAACGGGGCAGGCGGGTTTGACGCGGCCCATGCTGATATCGTGCATGACGCGGCCCATCCTGCGACGCCCAAAACCGCCTTTGGTGCGATGATCGCTGCGTTGAAGCTGCGCCGTGATGCCGGGCATGGTCCGTTTACCTGCCAATCCTGCGACAACCTGCAAGGCAATGGCGCGATCCTGCGCCGGACCGTGGTGGGGTTGGCAAAACTGTCTGACCCTGATCTGGCCGCTTGGATCGACACGAACTGCACCTTTCCCAATGCGATGGTCGATTGCATCGTGCCCGCAACGGGGCCTGCCGAACTGGCGCTTGCCCGTGAATTTGGCGTGGTTGATATGGCCCCCGTCACCCATGAAAACTTTCGCCAATGGGTGATCGAAGATGATTTTTGCGCCGGTCGCCCCGATTGGGATCTTGCCGGTGCTACCTTTACCGATGATGTGCACGCGTTCGAGGCGATGAAACTGCGTTTGTTGAACGCGGGCCACCAGATCATCGCGAACCCCGGTGAAATCCTGAACATCGAAACCATTTCGGAATGTATGGCGCATCCGACCATTCGCGCCTTTCTGCGCAAGGTCAGCTTGACTGAAAGCGCACCCCATGTGGATGCGGTGCCGGGGATGAGCGCGGAGGCCTATATCGATCTGATCGACACAAGGTTCAGCAATCCTGAAATCCGTGACACCGTACGCCGCGTGGCCTTTGACGGGGCGTCGCGTCATCCTGGGTTTGTGCTGCCCATCATACGCGATGCGCTTGCGGCGGGGGCAGCCATCGAAGGGCTGGCCCTGGTCGAGGCGCTTTGGGCGCGGATGTGCGAGGGGACGCGCGAGGACGGCAGTGTAATCGCCCCCAACGATCCCTATTGGGACGAGCTGCAGGCCGTCGCAGAGGCGGCCAAAACCAACCCGCAAGCGTGGTTGGATCAGGCGCGGATCTATAGCGGTCTGGGCCAATCCGAGGTCTTTGCCACGGCCTTTGACCGGTGGCTCAGGGTGATCTGGGCAGAGGGCGCGACCGCCGCCATGCAACGCTATATCGACAGCTGATTTAAGGCTGGCCATCGGTTGGGCAGGGTCCGCCCCCCAGTTCAATATGCGTTTGCTTGTTTATTGTGCAGGTGGCTTTGCCGATAAAACCATAGCGTGTTGCGCGGTGGTTTGTCTTGACCGTTTGGTAAAATACTCCTTGACCGGTCCATTGCTTCCAAAGCAGGCTTTGAGCAATCAAACACCAATGGGGAAGTATTACGATGGCAAAACTGAATTCTCGGATCGGTCGGCGCGGCTTTTTGGCGACAACCGCTGCGGCCGCTGTGCTGGCTGGAACATTTGGCGCGCCGGCTTTTGCAGCCGGGCCGATCAAGGTCGCTGGCATCTATACGGTGCCTGTTGAACAGCAATGGGTCAGCCGCATTCACAAGGCGGCGATGGCGGCCGAAACCCGCGGCGATATCGAATATGTCTATTCGGAAAATGTCAGCAACACCGACTATGCTCGGGTTCTGCGTGAATATGCTGAGGCGGGCAATACGCTGATCATCGGCGAGGTTTTCGGCGCAGAACAAGAGGCCCGCGAGGTCGCCGCCGATTACCCTGAGATCGCGTTTTTGATGGGATCAAGCTTTAAGGAAGACGCGGCGCTGCCCAATTTTTCAGTCTTCGATAACTACATTCAAGACGCATCCTATCTATCTGGTATCATTGCAGGTTCCATGTCTGAAAGCGGCAATATCGGCATGGTGGGTGGCTTCCCAATTCCCGAGGTGAACCGCCTCATGCACGCCTTTATGGCGGGTGCCAAGGAAATGAACCCTGACATCAAATTCCAGGTCAGCTTTATCGGGTCGTGGTTTGATCCACCCAAGGCCAAGGAAACCGCATTCGCGATGATCGAAAACGGTGCGGACATGCTTTATGCCGAACGTTTCGGTGTGTCGGACGCGGCCAAGGAAAAGGGCGTGCTGGCAATTGGCAACGTGATCGATACGCAGGCGGAATACCCTGAAACCGTCGTCGCCTCGGCGATCTGGAACTTTGAACCGACCTTGGACAAGGCAATTGCCGAAGTACAGGCTGGCACGTTCATGGCGGCGGATTACGGCGTCTATTCCTTTATGAAGGAAGGCGGCACCGTGTTGGCCCCGCTGGGCACGTTCGACGGTAAAGTCCCGCAAGCGGCACTGGATCTGGTCAAAAAACGCCAAGCTGAAATCATGTCGGGTGATTTTGTGGTCGAGATCAACGACGCAGAACCGACATCGTCGTAACCGCATGACCGGCAAGGCAGAGATCGTTCTGCGCCTTGACGCCATCACCAAATGCTTTGGCAAACTGGTCGCGAATGACGCGATCAGTTTGTCTTTGCATCGGGGGGAGGTCGTGGCGCTGCTTGGTGAAAACGGCGCGGGTAAAACCACGCTGATGAACATCCTTTTTGGCGGCTACACGGCCGATAGCGGGTCGGTTCAGGTGTTTGGTCAAACTCTGCCACCGGGTAATTCACGCGCCGCGTTGGATGCTGGCGTGGGCATGGTACATCAGCATTTCACCTTGGCGGATAATCTGACCGTTCTTGAAAACATCGCACTCGGCGGGCAGTCGTTGAAAGCGCTTCGTCTAAAAAAGCAGGAAACCCATAATAAAATCAAACGACTGTCGGATGAGTTTAATCTAAAAGTTGACCCGTCGGCGCGTGTTGGTAGCCTAACAGTTGGTGAACGCCAGCGGGTTGAGATCCTTAAGGCGCTGTATCGTGATGTGAAAATTCTGATCTTGGATGAACCCACCGCCGTTCTAACCCCTCAAGAGGCAGATGATTTGTTCGCAACCCTTCGTTTGGGGATAAAAAACGGACTATCGATCATCTTTATTTCCCATAAGTTACATGAGGTTATGGCGATATCTGACCGTGTGGCCGTGCTGCGCCACGGCAAACTCGTCGCCGAAACCCGGACTGCTGATACAGATAAAACTGCCCTATCGGCATTGATGATGGGATCAGCGGCAAAAGCGCCGGATATCACCGCAGCTACGCCCGGTAAGGTGTTGCTTTCATTAAATGATGTATCCACACCCGATATTGCGAATAGCCCCGGCCTGAAATCGGTTTCGCTTGAGCTGAAGGCAGGGCAAATCGTCGGTCTGGCTGGCGTGTCTGGCAATGGGCAAGCGGCCTTGGCCGATGTGGTTGGCGGGATGCGGATGCCGTCCCAAGGGGCGTTGGTGTTGAACGGCAAGACACTGACCCAGTGGTCGCCGCGTACAGCAGTTCAAAATGGCATCGCACGCATTCCCGAAGATCGCCATAAAACCGGTACCATCGCTGATTTTGACCTGACCGAGAACGCGATACTTGAAGGCTACGCATCCGCGCCGTTCAGCAAGGGTGGATGGATTTATTGGGCCAAAGCCAAGGGTTTTGCCACTGATATCATTGAAAAATACGACGTGCGCTGCCCCGGTCCGGACACCCGTATCAGGTTGCTATCGGGCGGGAATATGCAAAAGCTGATCCTTGGCCGGGTACTAGAGGCCGATCCGCAGATTGTACTGGCCAACCAGCCCGTGCGCGGCCTTGATATCGGCGCAGTAAACTATGTGCACAGCCAGCTTTTGGCGGCGCGGGATCGCGGCGCGGCGGTGTTGCTGATCTCGGAAGATTTGGATGAAATCATGAGCTTATCGGATGTTATTCACGTGATTGCGGGCGGGCGTCTTTCGCCCGGCTTTGATCGCGGCACCATGACCCCGGCAGAGCTGGGTATTTGGATGGCAGGTCAAGGTTTTGACGCGCAGGTGCCTCATGCGTCTTGAACCCATCGCGAACCCGTCTTTGGCGCGCAGCATTACGCCGCCAGCAATCGCTATCATCGCAACGGTGGTCATCGCGTCGCTGCTGGCGATGGTCGCGGGGGCGAACCCGTTTTCAGTGCTGGGGCTTATCCTGAAAGGCGCGTTCGGATCGCAATTCGCCCTGCTTGAGACGTTGAACCGCGCCACGCCGCTGATCTTTACCGGCTTGGCCATTGCGGTCGCGTTCAAGGCCAAGTTCTGGAACATCGGGGCCGAGGCGCAGTTATATGCCGGTGCGTTGATGACTGTGGTTTTGGGCACGGGCGCGCTGCCTTGGCCCAGCCTTGCCTTGATCCCGGCGCTGGCGATCGGCGCGGTGCTGGCCGGGGCGATTGTGCTGCTGGTGCCTGCGATCCTTAAAACCCGTTTCGGCGTGGACGAGGTCGTCACGACCTTGCTGTTCAACTTTATCTTTCTGTTGTTCATTTCGATGCTGTTGGAAGGGCCGCTGAAAGACCCGATGGGCATGGGCTGGCCCAAGTCCGCGCGCCTGATCCCCGAGGCACGTTTACCACGGATTGTTGAAGGGCTGCGGCTGCATTGGGGATTTGCGCTGGCAATACTCTGTGCCTGTGCGGTGTGGGTGATCCAGACGCGCAGCACCTTGGGGTATGAAATGCGCGCCGTGGGTCTGAACCGCGACGCAGCTGCGTTCGCGGGCATTCCGGTGAATGCGGTGCTGGTGAAAACGGCGCTGCTGTCGGGTGGGCTAGCCGCATTGGCGGGGTTTTCCGAAGTGGCGGGGCTCAAGGGGAGCCTGACGCTCGATCTGTCGCCGGGGTTCGGCTATACGGGCATTATCGTGGCCATGCTGGCGTTGCTAAATCCGCTGGGTGTCATCGTGTCTGCGCTGTTCGTCGCGGGGATTTTCGTGGGCGCTGACAGCATGAGCCGTGCGGCAGGTGTGCCGACCTATCTGGCGGATATGATGCTGGCCACGGCGCTGCTGTTGATGGTGCTAGCGATCATGCTGACCCGGTTCAGGGTGGTGCGCGACTGATGGAAATTCTTGATATCCTGATCTCGGCCAGTTTCTGGGCCGCTGCTATCCGCATCGCAACGCCGCTGATTTTGGCCACGATGGGCGAACTGATCTGTGAACGCGCAGGTGTGCTGAACCTTGGCATCGAAGGGATCATGGTCGCGGGGGCCTTTGCGGGGTGGATGGCGGTGTATTCGGGGACGGGCCTATGGGTCGGCGTGGCCGTGGCGATGGTGGTTGGCATGGGCTTTGGCCTGTTGCACAGCGTGCTGACGGTGCCGTTTGGGCTGTCGCAGCACGTGGTGGGGCTGGGCGTGACGTTGCTGGCCACGTCCTCGACCTATTATGCCTACCGCTTGGCGCTGCCGCAGGTGACCAGCCCGCCCAAGATCGACGCGTTCCAGCCGTATGAAATCCTGCTGCTGTCAGACATCCCGCTGCTGGGCCAAGCGTTGTTTTCGCAAACGCCGTTCACCTATCTGGCCTTTGTCCTCGTCGCGGCGACCAGCGTGATGCTGTATCGCACGCCTTTGGGCCTTGCGGTGCGTGCAGCAGGCGAAAGCCCGGCGGCGGTGGCGGCGCAGGGGCTGTCCGTGACGGCGATCCGCATGGGGGCGGTAATCGTGGGCAGCGGGTTTATGGCGATGGGCGGCGCGTTTCTGACCATGTCCGCCTTTGACAGCTTTTTCTTCGAGATGGTGAACGGGCGTGGCTGGATTTGCATCGCTTTGGTGGTGTTCGGATCATGGATGCCGGGCAAGGCGTTGCTGGGGGCGGTCTTGTTCGCCGCCTTTGACGCGTTGCAAATCCGCGTGCAGCAAACCAGCTTTGGCGCGGATATCCCCTATCAAATCTTCCTCATGGCGCCGTATATCTTGTCCATCATCGCTTTGGTGCTGGTGTCGCGCCGCGCCCAAGTGCCCGCCGCCTTGATGGTGCCGTTCAACAAAGGAGAACGCTGATGTTTGATCTGATCGTAAAGGGCGGCACGCTGCCGGACGGGCGTGTGACGGATATTGGCATCGCGGGTGGCAAGATCACCGCGATGGACCAGTTGGGTGACGCGCAGGCAGGCGAAGTGATTGATGCCTCTGGCGATCTGGTCAGCCCGCCCTTTGTCGATCCGCATTTTCATATGGACGCGACACTCAGCTACGGCATCCCGCGCATCAATGCTTCGGGTACGCTGCTTGAGGGGATCGGCCTTTGGGGTGAGTTAAAGCAAGTGATGACCCAGGACGAGGTGGTTGCCCGCGCGCTGACCTACTGCGATTGGGCGGCGTCCATGGGGCTGCTGGCGATCCGGTCCCATGTGGATACCTGCGATGACAGGTTGCTGGGGGTAGAGGCGTTGCTGCAGGTGCGCGAGCACGTCAAGGACTACATCGACCTGCAACTGGTCGCCTTTCCGCAAGACGGGTTCTACCGTGATCCAACCGCCCGCGATAACACGATACGCGCGCTTGAAATGGGCGTAGACGTGGTGGGCGGCATCCCGCATTTTGAACGCACCATGGCAGACGGGGCCGCATCTGTGCGTGACCTGTGCGAGATCGCCGAGGCACGCGGCCTGATGGTCGATATGCATTGCGACGAAACCGATGACCCGATGTCGCGGCATATTGAGACGCTGGCGTATCAAACGACGCGCCTCGGGTTGCAGGGGCGCGTGGCGGGGTCGCATCTGACCTCGATGCATTCGATGGACAATTACTATGTGTCCAAGCTGCTGCCCCTGATCGCAGAGGCGCAGATCAGCGCGATACCGAACCCGCTGATCAACATCGTGCTGCAAGGGCGGCATGATACTTATCCCAAACGCCGTGGGCTGACACGGGTCAAGGAAATGCTGGCCATGGGGATCAACGTAGGCTGGGGGCAGGATTGCGTGTTGGACCCGTGGTATTCGCTGGGGACGGGCGACATGCTGGATGTGGCATTCATGGGCCTGCACGTGGCGCAGATGACCAGCCCTGACGAGATGCGTAAATGTTTTGATATGGTGACCACGGCCAATGCGCGCACCATGGGGTTAGAGGATTACGGCTTGCACGTGGGGGCCAAGGCATCATTGGTGGTGCTGGATGCCGGCGACCCGATCGAGGCGCTGCGCCTGCGCGCGAACCGTCTGTGCGTGATCGCTAAGGGCAAGGTGATCGCACGGGGGCCACGGTCGGATACAGCGCTGACGCTACCGGGCCGTCCGGGCAGCGTGGTGCGACGGCATAGAACGCTGGAGTGACGGCGCTAGCTTGATATGGCGCTAGTTTGACCGTGTGAAATCCAGCCAGATCGGCAGGTGATCAGATCCGCGTTGTGCATCGTGCGTTTCAATGACGCCGCCGCCGACCACGGTCAGGTCATCATCTATCGCGATCCGGTCTAGCGCGGCCACAGGCATGCGCGCGTGAAAGCTTTTGCCCGGCGCGTGGATGGTAAAGTGATGCGCCAAACGGCCAAGGCCCACGGTTTGCGACCATTCGTTCATATCGCCCGCGATCAGCGTCGGGCGGCGGTCGCGTTCGTCCAGATGCGTGATCAGCGCGGTCAGTTGTGCGCGACGGGCCCACCGCATCAATCCCAGATGGGTGGCAATAATGCGCAGCTCGACGCCCGCGATGTCGGCATCGACCACCATTGCGCCGCGCGGTTCGGCACCGGGCAGATTGATGTGCTGTACGTCCTGTATATCCGCGCGCGGCGTCAGCAAAACTGCGTTGCCATGCCAGCCAATGCTGACGGGGCTGGGCACGGGCACGGGGATCAGACCGGTTTCAACTGTCAGCATGTCCATGGGCAGGGCCGAGGGGCGCTGCCCCATGCGCATGTCGGCCTCTTGCAACACGACAATTTCAGCGTCCAGATCACGGATAATACGCATGATCCGTTCAGGGTCGCGCTGACGGTCCGTGCCTTTGGCCTTGCGCATATTATAGCTGGCGATGCGAAGCGTGGGTTGGGTCACAAGATGGGCGCTCCGATGCGAAAGACCCCTTCGGCCAGACGGCGCGGCAGGTGGGGGTGGGGGCTGTTGGTGTGGCAATCTTTTTGCCGGGCGATAAACCAGTCGGCAACCTGCGTGACCGATCCGGCATCATATAGAAATATCATCGCCTCAAAGTTCAAGAGCATACTGCGCACGTCGAAATTGGCGGTACCCACGACGGCGACATCATCAATGACCGACGCTTTGGCGTGGATCATGCGGGGGGTGAAGTAATATACCTTTGCCCCTGCGGCCTCGGCGTCGCGCAGATATCCGCCACGGGCAAAGTCAGCGATATGCTGGTTGGATTTCTGCGGCACGATAATACGCACATCAACGCCGCGCAGGGCGGCGATCCTGATCGCGTTGGCCAATGGTTCGGTGGGCACAAAATAAGGCGTCGCGATCCAGATGCGTTTATGGGCCAGATGCAGCGCGCGGATCAGCCCGTCGTGCAGCGGGTCTTCGACGATATCGGGGCCGGAGGGGATGAGCTGCAGCGTTGAATTGCCCGCGGTGTCGGGGGCCTTGGTGATCGCTTCGACGTCTTTGCCGCTCGCGACCTCCCAATCGGAGCGGTAAACATCGCAAAAGGCCTGAACGCTCATGCCTTCAATGGTGATGGCCAGATCAACCCAGTGGTCATCGGCGGGTGCGTCGGTCATGTAGTGGCAGCCGATGTTCATCCCGCCCGAAAACACGCGCGCATTATCGGCAATGATGATTTTGCGGTGGTTGCGCAGGTTCAGGTGGCCGGTGCCGGGCAATTGCAGGAACGGAGAGAAATACAGCACATCCCCGCCAGCCTTTTTAAGCGCATCAAGTGCTTTGTGTGGCCCGCGCATGGTGCCAAAGCGGTCCATCAACAGGCGCACCTTTACGCCAGCCTTGGCCTTGTTGGTCAGGGCGTGGACAAAGCGCGCCCCGGTATCGTCATCGGCGACAATATAGAACAGACAATCGATGCTGTGCTGCGCGCTTTCAATCGTTTGAATGACCGCCTCGAACGCGGCCTGCGGGGTTTCGAGCAGCTTGAAATGCTGCGCCTCAAGGGCGGGGGGCATTTCGAAATTCTGAAAGGTGTGATCAAGATCATGCACCGGGGTCTGGTGGTGTTCACGCCGCGTGAAACGGATCGGCGCATAGCGTTTGCCCTGTTTGCGGAAACCCAATCCGACAAATACTGGCACAGCCACATAGGGCAGCAAGACAAGGAACAGGATCCATGCAGCAGTGGATTGCGGGCTGCGGCGTTGTTGCAGCAAGACAAAGGCCACCATCAGCGTCAGCAGGGTGACGCCGACCACTTCGATATGGGCGATGATGAAGTTGATCATGGATGTCTCCGCCAAAGGTCCGGGCGCGGGGGCCACATGGCAGCCCCCGCTTCCCCAGACTTAGCAGAGCATCCGTTGAAGTCACGGAGAGAGTTGCACCTTAGGCGGGCAGGTGGATGTTGAACCTTTCGCGGATCATTCGGTCTGTCTGCGGATCAAACCGCGCGGTGGCACGTTGCGCTAGGATTTCCTCTTTGCGGGCGGTGGCGCGTGCCAGCAGGTCGGGCCTGCCCAGTTCGGCCCATTCCTTGGGGGATGTGCGGTCAGCCAGCGTGGGGTAGATATATTCGGTCTGCATCAGGCTCAAGGTCTGGTCAGACCCCAGGTAATGCCCCGGCCCGCCGATACAGGTGGCGCGGATGACCTCAAGGCTGACGCTGTCTTCGGTCACCTCGATCCCGCGGACACAGCGCAGGGCCTGACCGATCAGATCGTCGCCCAATATCAGCGATTCAAGGCAGTACCCCAAGAGCGACGCATGCATGCCCGCAGCCTCGTAAACCATGTTCAGGCCTGACATGCCCGCCATCACATTTGACATCGCCTGTTCCCAACCGGCTTGCATGTCGGGCAGCTTGGCATCTGCAATGCCAGCCGCGGCACCACCGGGCAGATCGTAATAGCGGTGCATCTGCGCGCATCCGGCAGTAAGCAGCGCTTGTTCGCCAGACCCGCCGGACATTGCGCCGGTGCGCAGGTCGCTGACAAAGGGCCATGTGCCAAAGATTGCAGGATGCCCCGGTTTCACGGCGTTGACATAGACAAGACCGGCCAGACATTCGGCAACGGCCTGTACGATGGCACCGGCAATGGGGGCAGGGGCGGTGGCTCCTGCTTGACCCGCCGACAGAAGCAAGATCGGCATGCCGCCTTCGATCAACGCCTCCATCACCAGACAGCTTTCAGTGGCGAATTTCATCGGGGGGACGACAAAGCAGTTCGAATTGGACACGAAAGGCCGCTCGCGCCATTTGTCTTCGCCGCCTGCAATCATGTGCAGCAGCTCCAGCCCGTGTGGCACGAACGAAGGCTCGGTAAAGGAAACGCCCACATGTTTGGTCGTGCCCGCACAGCAGGCGTAGATCGAGTTCAAATCCATCTCGAGGTTGTCAGGAATGTCGCGGCACACCATGGGACGTTGCACGAAATGTAAATTGTCGAGCTGGTCGGCAATCCGAGCGGCATCATGCAGGTCTTGCACACCGCATTCGCGGTAGGTGCGCCCGTCAACGTCAACCAGATGCACGGCTGCCCCGGCGGTACCGTAATGGACCCGCGTGCCAGACAGCTCCAGATCATGTTTGGGGTCACGGGCGTGTAAGGTGACAGAGCGATTGGCACGGGCAATCGTGTCTTCGATCAAGGCCCGCGGAAAGCGGAGCCTGCCATCATCGCCCAAGATCGCCCCGGCACCCGTCATATAAGCAACGCCAGAGGGGGGCGCGTCTGCAAGGCCGATTTGTTCCAGCGCGTCCAAGGCGGCATGGTGGATGCGTTCTATTGCAGCGGGGGACAGAGGATTAAAGGTACCGCCGGACATGCCCGCGCGGACGGGGCGCAGATGATCGGCAAGGGGGGCGGCGCGGGCCGCACGGCGTGCAGCGCGACCACCAGAGCGGTGAGGTGTTTGTATGGTCATATGGGTTTCCAGCAAGTGAGGGGAAAAGGGGTGGCGGTTGCTAGCCCCTTGCTGGCGCGCCCCGTGCGGCGCGGCCCCGTTCAGCCCCGATGGTGCGGATGATACAGACGATGATGCAATGCTCTGTTTTCATGCAGCTTCCCTCCGAATGGTTCCAATGCTGCGCAGATAAATTTGGGCCATCTGTCTTGTTTGCGACGCCTATCCTGTTTGCGACCCAATGTTTGCTGGGCGAGGGCGGCAAATCACCGCCGATACGGTGGCGCAAATCAGCAACAAATGACCGATCACCAACCCGTTACTGGGATCAGGTGAACCCAATCCCTAGATGCAGCGTTGTGTAACCGAGGCGGGATGACCCGCTGAGTAATTACGAGAGATCAAGGAGTTATGATCATGAAACGTTCAATGAAATACACAACGCTCGCCGCAGCAGCTACTTTCGCGATGGGCGGTTCCGCCTTTGCAGGCAGCTTGGAAGATCCAATCGTTGAGCCGGTGATGACTGCGCCTGTTGTTGTGGCTGATATGGGCGGCAACTGGACAGGTTTCTATACTGGTCTGCAACTGGGTTACGCTGACGCAGACGGCCAAGGCGCACTGGACGGTGACAACGGTTCCTACGGTTTCCACGCCGGGTACGACTATGACTTTGGCAAGTTCGTTCTGGGTGGTGAACTTGACTATGACAAAACCGACATCGATCTGGGTGGTGCGGCGACAATCGACTCCGTTGCGCGTGCCAAAATCAAAGGCGGGTATGACCTGGGCAACACATTGGTCTATGCGACCGGTGGTTATGCATTGGCTGACACATCCGGCGGCGACGAAGACGGTGCGTTCTACGGTATCGGCATGAGCTATAAAGTGTCCGAGCAGTACACCGTTGGTGCCGAGCTTCTTGAGCACCGCTTTACCGATCTGGGTGGTACAGCTGGTAACGATCTGGACGCCACAACCTTCACCGTGCGCGGTTCCTACCGCTTCTAAGCGAAACGTCTAAATAAAACTGGCGGTGTGCCGTTCGGAGGCGTCTGGAAAAGGCGCCTCCGGCGGGGATATTTAAAAGCCAGAGAAAAGGGACCGGGGTATACTCTCCGGTCCCTTTTTCGTTGCCGTCTATGGTTGTTACTGTGCGCGGCTTTCCGCGAAGGCGCACAGTGTTTTTAGGGCCTGCGCGAATGCGGTGTCTTCGATGGTCATGGCGACCCTGATATGGCCGGCGGCTGCGGTGCCAAAGCTTTCGCCGGGCATGACGGCGATATGATGCGCGTCCAGCAGTGCATAGGCAAAGTCTTCGCCAGACATGCCGGTGCTGCGTATATCTAGCATCAGATACATTGCGCCGTCCGCAGGCACCAAGCTTACGGCGTTTTGCTGGGCGATGATGTCTTGCGCCAGCATCCGACGACGCTGGAACGGGGCGGCAATTTCAGTTTCGAATGCTGGGCCTTGGTTCAACGCGAATTCGGCAGCGTCTTGGATATAGCCGGGGACACCGTAAGTCGTGTGGGTCGCTAGGTTGGTCAGATGTTCAACCGCGTCCTCTGGCCCGAGGATCCAGCCGCAGCGCGATCCGGTCATTGCGTGGCTTTTTGACATTGATCCGATGACAAGGGTCCGCTCCGCCATATCCGGCAGCGCGCGGGGCGACAGATGGGTGCCGTTCCACACTTGAGTATCATAGACCTCGTCCGAGATCAGCCACAGTTCATTGTCCTTACAGACCTGTGCAATCGCGTCGAGCGTCGGGCGGGTATAGACCACACCCGTGGGGTTGTTGGGTGAATTGATGAGCAGCGATTTTGCCCCCGGTGCGGCAGCAGCGATTTCGTCGCCTTGGGGTTGGAAGGCGTCCCTAGCATGCGCTGGGATCGCCTTGGGAATGGCGCTGACCCCGCGGATGGTGCCGGGATAGGTCGCATAATAGGGATCAATGAATAGAGCCGTGTCACCGGGGTTGGTCGCCGCAGCGTGGGCGGCAAACAGCGCGGACTGACCACCGGGGGTAATCACCACGTTGTCGCGGGTTGTTTTCACGCCTGTGCGGTTTTGCACGCGCTGGGCGACGGTATCGCGCAGGGTCGTAGTGCCCGAAATCGCGGCATAGCCGGTGTGCCCGGCAAGGGCGGCGCGGTGCATGTCTTGCAGGATCGGGGCCGCCGTGCGGATATCATGTTCGCCAATCGTCAGCTCGGTCACCGGGGTACCGTCGGCAATCATTTGACGCGCCCGCAGGAAAACACCCCAACCGTCTGAACCGCCGCCCAAAATGCCGGTAAGCCGTTTAGATATCTGCATGGTTTGTCTCCCTTTGTGATGTGCTGGCGCAGGGGCGCAGAGGCGGGGCAAATTGTCAATCAGCCTTGACCTTGGGGGCGGCCCCGCGCTAGGCAAGTGCCATGAATATGAACACACCAATTATTTGCTGTATTTCCTGCTGAGACTTTCCAGCGGGCCTGTTCATAGCGTTTTCTTTTCAAACCAAATGTGCCATGCCCGCGCCATACTTGCGTAAGGACGCGCCATATGACGACGATCAAGCTGCACAACACGAAAACCCGCAAACGCGAGGACTTCGTTCCCATCGATCCTGCAAACGTGCGGATGTATGTCTGCGGGCCCACTGTCTATGACCGCGCGCATCTGGGCAACGCGCGGCCTGTGATCGTGTTTGACGTGCTCTACCGGTTGCTGCGCTATGTGTACGGGCCGGACCACGTGACCTATGTGCGCAATTTTACGGATGTGGATGACAAGATCAACGCGCGTGCCGCTGAAAGTGGCCGGTCGATTGGAGAGATCACCGCCGAGACGACGCAGTGGTTTCTGGACGATATGGCGGACGTTGGCGCGCTTGCACCGAACGAGATGCCGCGCGCGACGGCCTATATCCCGCAGATGGTTAAGATGATCGAGGAGCTGATCGCCAAGGGCCATGCCTATCCTGCCGAGGGGCATGTGCTGTTCCGTGTGCGCAGTTACGAAAAATATGGGGCGCTGTCGGGGCGTTCGGTCGATGATATGATCGCGGGCGCGCGGGTCGAAGTGGCCCCCTACAAAGAAGATCCGATGGATTTCGTGCTGTGGAAACCGTCGGATGATGCAACGCCGGGTTGGGGCAGCCCGTGGGGCCGTGGCCGTCCGGGGTGGCATATCGAATGCTCGGCCATGGCGGATGAATTGCTTTGGAAAAAACCGTTGGCCGAGGATCGCCTGTCGGATGAGGCAAAAAAGCACCCCCATGTGTTCGATATTCATGGTGGCGGCTTGGATTTGCAATTCCCGCACCACGAGGACGAGATCGCGCAGAGCTGCTGCGCAAATGGCACCGACGAGATGGCACGGTATTGGCTGCATAACGAGATGTTGCAGGTCGAGGGCAAGAAGATGTCCAAGTCCTTGGGCAACTTCTTTACCGTGCGTGATTTGCTGGATCAGGGCGTTCCGGGCGAGGTGATCCGGTTCGTGATGCTGAGTACGCATTACCGCAAGCCGATGGACTGGACTGAGAAGAAGCGCGAAGAGGCGGAGAAGACTTTAAAAAAATGGACAGGCATTTTTCTGAGCGCCGGAATGGTTAATAAGCGTTTTCCAAATGACAGTGTTGATAGTCAATTAATAGCTGCCCTAAGTGATGATCTAAATACTCCACTTGCGATTGCTCGGCTGCATGAGATGTACGCTCTTGCAAAAAAAGATGAGGAACATTTGGGGGTTTTCTACGCTTCTTTACAATTTTTGGGAATTAGTGAGAAAACAAATCTCGCGGCTTCAGCGCATTTTGATGATGCAATGGCGAAAACAGAGTTTCCAACCTTTCGTGAACTTGAGCTACGTTTGATAGCGGCGAGGGATCAGGCGATGATTTCCAAAGATTTTGGCGATGTTGATCGGTTAAAGAAGTGCCTTGTTGACGCTGGTGTGGAAGTCCAAATGAGTAAAATCAGTGTCACGTTAAAAAAGACCCCACGTTTCGACCCAGCCAAATTAGAGGCCCTCAAATGATGTGCCTCACAACACAGACCTGTTTCCGGCCGCGGGGGGGGCTTGTCCCCGCCCGGGGGGGCGGCCGGGGACAGGTCGTGCAAGAGGCACGACCTAAGATGGGGACAAACGCGAGGGCATTCTTATGACCCGCGAACGCCTCTACCTCTACGACACCACCCTCCGCGACGGGCAGCAAACTCAAGGGGTGCAATTCTCGACCGCCGAGAAGATCACCATCGCCAACGCCCTAGACACGCTTGGTGTGGATTATATCGAAGGCGGATGGCCGGGGGCGAACCCCACCGACTCTGCATTTTTCGACGATGCGCCCCGCACCCGCGCCAAGATGACGGCGTTCGGTATGACCAAACGCGCGGGCTTCTCGGCCGAGAATGACGACGTGCTGGCCGCCGTAATGAATGCGGGCACGGATACCGTTTGCCTTGTGGGCAAAACCCATGATTTTCATGTGACCGCCGCCCTTGGCATCGAGCTGTCTGAAAACACCGAAAACATATCCAAATCAATCGCCTATCTGGTCGCCCAAGGCCGCGAGGCACTGTTTGATGCGGAACACTTCTTTGACGGGTACCGCGCCAACACCGACTATGCTCTGACAGCGATCAAGGCGGCCTATGACGCAGGTGCGCGCTGGATCGTGCTGTGCGACACCAATGGCGGCACCCTGCCAGCCGAGGTGGCGCGCATCACGTCCGAGGTGATCGCGGCGGGCATCCCCGGCACGCATCTGGGCATCCATACGCATAATGACACCGAAAACGCGGTGGCCTGTTCGCTGGCCGCAGTGGATGCAGGCGCGCGGCAAATTCAGGGCACGTTGAACGGGCTTGGTGAACGCTGTGGCAATGCGAACCTCACCACACTGATCCCGATTTTGCTGCTGAAAGAACCCTATGCCAGCGCCTATGACACCGGCATCAGCCTGCCCGCGCTTGAGGGGCTGACCCAGATCAGCCGCAGTCTGGATGAAATACTGAACCGTGTGCCGATGAAGCAAGCGGCGTTTGTCGGGTCGTCGGCCTTTGCCCACAAGGCGGGGCTGCACGCATCTGCGATTTTGAAAGACCCCACCACATATGAGCATATCCAGCCCGAGCTGGTCGGCAATGCCCGGATCATTCCAATGTCCAATCAGGCGGGGCAATCCAATCTGCGCCGCCGTTTGGAAAGCGCAGGGCTGACGGTTGCCAAGGGCGATCCGGCGCTTGGGTTGATCCTGGATCAGGTCAAGGCGCGCGAGGCGGATGGCTATAGCTATGACACCGCGCAGGCGAGCTTTGAGCTGCTGGCGCGGCAGGCCTTGGGGCAGATGCCGGATCTTTTCGAGGTCAAGCGCTACCGCGTGACGGTCGAGCGGCGCAAGAACAAGTATAACCAAATGGTGAGCCTGTCCGAGGCCGTGGTGGTCGTGAAGGTCGATGGTGAAAAGCGCCTGTCGGTCAGCGAAAGCATGGATGCCGAGGGCTGCGATCGCGGCCCGGTGAACGCGTTGTCCAAGGCGCTGGTCAAGGATTTGGGCCAATATTCTGCCCTGCTAGAAGACATGCATCTGGTCGATTTCAAGGTGCGCATCACCCAAGGCGGCACCGAAGCGGTGACCCGTGTCATCATCGACAGTGAAGACGGGCAGGGGCGGCGTTGGTCCACTGTCGGGGTTTCGGCAAACATAGTGGATGCGTCGTTTGAGGCGCTGTTGGATGCGATCCGTTGGAAGCTTATCCGCGATAGCAAAGCATAAAGGGCAATGAAAATGCTGCTTAAGATTGCTCTGACGGTTGTGCTGAGCGTGGCGATCACGCTGGGTGTCGCCGTTGTTCTGGTTTTGACCGATCCGCCCAAACCTGTGGCCGAGCGTAAGGTGTTGGATTTCGAAGCATATCTGTCGCAAGACGCCGCCATGCCGGTGATCCCACCGTTGCTAAGCACCCCCATGCGCGACGGCTATGGGTTGAAATATCGGCGGTTTGACGGACCAGTGGGCGCGCCGCTGCTGGTGCTTGTACACGGGTCTGGCTGGCACGGGCTGCAATTCGTGGAGATGGCCGAAAAGCTCAGCGAGAAGGCCACGGTTCTTGCCCCCGATCTGCGTGGTCACGGAACAGCACCGGGGCGGCGTGGGGACATCGATTATATCGCGCAGCTTGAGGATGATTTGATCGACCTGATCACCGCCGAACATATGCCGGGCCAAAAGATCGTGATGGGCGGGCATTCCTCTGGCGGCGGGCTGGTTACGCGGTTTGCGGGCAGCGAATACGGGCCGCTGTTGGATGGTGCGGTGCTGCTGGCCCCGTTCCTCAAGCATAACGCGCCGACAACGCAGCAAAACTCTGGCGGGTGGGAAACCGTGCAACTGCGCCGGATGATCGGGTTGTCGATCCTGAACGCCTTCCACATCACGGCGTTGAACGATAAAACAGTGATCCAATTCGCAATGCCCCAGCAGGTGTTGGACGGCCCCTTGGGCGATACTGCGACTACCGCCTATAGCTATCGTTTGAACGCGGGCTTTGCGCCGCGCGGCGATTATTTGGGTGATGTGGCGGCGTTGCCAAAGTTTTTGGTGGCGGCCGGTGCCGATGACAGCGCGTTTTTCGCAGATAAATACGAGGGGACGATGGCCCCGGTGAACGACAATGGCACCTATGTGATAGTGCCGGACTACGGTCATTTGGCCATCGTTGACGCCCCAGAAACAGCTCAGGCGATACTGGATTTCTTGGATGGAATTTAACGATGATCTGACCGCCTGCGCTGCGATTGTTGAACGCGCGGACCCGTTGCGGTTTCGCACGGCCATGGCGGCACCCCTTGCGGCGCGGCGGGTTCTGTTTCCGCTTTATGCGTTCAACATCGAAGTGGCGCGCGCGCCATGGGTGACGCAAGAGGCGATGATCGCGGAAATGCGCCTGCAATGGTGGCGCGATGTGTGTGATGAAATTGCTCAATCCGGTGCCGTGCGCCGGCACGAGGTTGCGACGCCCTTGGGTGCCGTCATCGCGCCCGATCACGCGCAGCATCTTGATACGCTGGTTGGCGCGCGCAGGTGGGATATCTACCGCGATGCGTTCGAGGACGAGGCGCATTTTGACGCATATATTGATCAGACGGCGGGTAGCTTGATGTGGGTTGCGGCCTCCAGCTTGGGCGCGGCGGATGAAGCTGTCGTGCGCGATGCAGGCTATGGCGCGGGCGTGGCCGCATGGTTACAGGCGATCCCGCAACTGGTGGAACAGGGGCGTATCCCCTTACTTGATGGCACCGATGCAGGCGTATCAGCATTGGCCCGCAAGGCACTGACGCGGCTGGAAAAAGCCCGCCAATCGCGTGGCAAAGTATCGGCGGCCGCGCGGCCCGCGCTGTTTAGCATCGGGGCAAGCGCAGAGGTGCTTAAGGCCGCGATTGATACGCCGTCGCGCGTCGGGTCTGGCAGCTTGCCGCCGCTGGATCGGTTTGCGCTGTCGTGGCGCGCCCTCAGCGGGCGTTGGTAGGTTACGCCTGTTCAGGTTTCTGGCGCAACACCAGCCAGATCAACGCACCACCGGCCAGCACCAGAAACGGGATCATCGCGATGTTCACGGCGGCCCAGCCTTCGACCGGGCTGCCGCCTGAACAGTTCATCAGCCCGCCACTGGCCAGCGATGCAAAGGTGACGCCGCCGAACACCAGCAGATCGTTCAGCCCCTGCATGCGCCCGCGTTCATGTGGTTCATGCGCGCCAGCCAACATCGAGGTGGCCCCGATAAAGCCAAAGTTCCAGCCGATCCCCAGCAAGATCAACGCGATGTAGAAATTGCCCAGTTCAACCCCTTGCAAGGCGACCATGCCCGCAACCGCCAGAATTGCGATGCCAAGGCCAAGGATTTTCTCGACCCCGAAACGTGCGATCAGATGCCCGGTAAAGAACGACGGCGCATACATCGCCAGTACGTGGCCGGTCACGATATGCGACGCATCCACGATGTCATAGCCACAGCCCACAACCGCCAACGGTGTGGATGTCATGACCAGATTCATCAGCGCATAAGACACCATGCCGCAAACCACAGCGACGGCGATCCGGGGCGTCTTGAGCAGCTCCATCCGCGAGCGGCCCTTGGGCGCGTCGACAGCGGGGACAGGCGGCTTGGGGATTTGCAAAAAGGCGAAAAGCGCCATGCCCGCAGCATTCAGCGCAATCGCGGCAACATACACCGGCAGAAACCGGATGACAGTCGCGTCAGGGTTGGAGGCCGTCAGTATGCCCACCAATTGCGGACCGATCACCGCCGATAGCAGCCCGCCCGCCATCACATAGGAAATCGCCTTGGGCCGGTAATCATCAGAGGCGGTATCAGTTGCCGCAAAGCGGAAAAAACCCTGCGATGACATGTAGATACCCGTTAGGTAACTGCCCAGCAGAAAGACCAGAAAGCTTTCAATGGTCAGGGCATAGGCACAAAGTGCGGCACCAGCCATCCCGCCAAACGCCCCCACCACGAAACCCGCGCGCCGCCCGAACCGTTGCATGACGCCCGATAGCCAAGGCGCGGTCGTCATGGACCCGAACACGATCATCGAGATCGGCAAAGTGGCCAAGCACAGATTGGGCGAAAGCTGCTGCCCCGCCAATCCACCAACTACGAAATACATCGGCATCTGGCTGCCAAGGAAAGCCTGCGCGATGACCAGAACGGTCACATTGCGCTTGGCGCGGGTGTCATCAATCATTGTCATGCCAACGGGGTAAACTCAGGTTTTGGGATCGGCAAGCCCCTTGTGTCTGCGCGCTGGCTGGGCGACGGTTGGCGGATGGATCAGGCTTCTCAAATATTGTTAATCGCGGGCAGCGCCGAGGCGCATGATATCGCAACCCAAATCGCGCAGAATGGGCAAGGAATGCAGGCGATCCTGCGTGCGCCCGAACGCAGCTTTGGCCCCTTGGCCGTGCCCTCGCAAATCTGGGCACCCGCGTCTGTGGGGGATATGAAGTTTTTTCTGGCACAGCAGCGCATCACTGCGATTTGCGATGCGGGCCATGGGTTTGATAGCGATGTGTCTGATATTGCAGCGGCCGCCGCCGCGGAAATGGGCCTCGCCTATGCGCGGGTGCTGCGGCCGGTTTGGCCGATCGATCCTCCCGTTTTGCGCGCCGCATCTGCCCGGGCCGCAGCTGATATGATTTTGCCGGGCGCACGGGTCTTTGCCGCGACGGGCAGGGGATCTGTGCCCGAATTCGCACCGTTCAAGGGGGCCAAGCTGTTCCTGCGCCAAAACGGTCCCAAGATGCGCAGCGCCTTGCCTGATTTCGTGGAACCCGTGTTTGGAAGGCCACCCTTTACCAGCGCGCAGGAAATGGCACTGTTTCGGGAATTGGACATCGACACGCTGATTTGCCGGAACGTGGGCGGTGCCCCCAGCCGGCCCAAACTGGATGCCGCACGCGAAATGGGCCTGCGCAGCATTGTGATCGACAGACCAGCCCCGCCAGCGGGCGCGCATGTGCTGACATCTGCCAAGGACGCGCTGGACTGGCTGGATACCCTATGAGCACCGATATGAGCGTCGGTCGGATCATCACCTGCGACGCGGATGTCGCCGAGGGGGCGGCGTGGCTGGCCGACACACAGCCCCGTTTTGCCAACGCGTTGCAGGCCACCGGCCCGTTG
This sequence comes from uncultured Sulfitobacter sp., assembly GCF_964021855.1. Taxonomy (NCBI): domain Bacteria; kingdom Pseudomonadati; phylum Pseudomonadota; class Alphaproteobacteria; order Rhodobacterales; family Roseobacteraceae; genus Sulfitobacter; species uncultured Sulfitobacter sp. The sequence continues at coordinate 356,747 of NZ_CAXHZD010000004.1, read as the reverse complement.
CCGCTGCGATTACGTGCCGACGGGTTCGACGCCTTGATCGGGGCGATTATCAGCCAGCAGGTGTCCGTCGCCTCCGCCAACGCAATGCGCGCCAAGATGGATGCGCAGGGCCTGACCCACGAGGCGGCGATTATCGCAGCTGGCGAGGACGGCTTGCGCGCGGCAGGCCTTAGCCGTCAAAAAATCCGTTATGCTTTGGCGCTGGCGCAGGCGGGGATCGACTATGACGCCCTGCGTGATGCGCCCAATAACGATGTGATCAATACCCTGACCGCGATCCCCGGTGTTGGCACTTGGACGGCGCAAATCTATGCGATGTTTTCGCTGGGCCGCGCCGATGTCTTTGCCGAGGGCGATCTGGCCTTGCAAGAGGCCGCAAAAACGCTTTTTGATCTGCCAGAGCGGCCAAAGTCGAAACAGCTTGCACAGATGGCCGAGGATTGGTCGCCATGGCGATCGGTTGCAGCCCGCGCGCTGTTTTCGTACTACCGCGTTGTAAAACAAAGGGAAGGGATCACATGACACGTGTCTTAAATGCAGAACGCCGCGAACCGATATCGGGGGAAACGCGGTCTGCCGTCGTGTTCTTGCACGGCTATGGGGCCAATGGTGCCGACCTGTTGGGCTTGGCTGATCCCTTGGGCGAACATCTGCCCGACACGCTGTTTATTGCCCCCGACGCGCCAGAGGCCTGCGCCGGTGCCCCGATGGGGTTTCAGTGGTTTCCAATCCCGTGGATCGATAATTCATCCGAGGAAGAATCCGAACGCGGCATGATGCAGGCGGTCCAAGACCTCAATTCATTCCTCGACGCGCTGATGGTGGACGAAGATTTGCTGCCCGAACAGGTGGTGCTCTTTGGCTTTAGCCAAGGCACGATGATGGCGCTGCACGTGGCCCCGCGCCGCGAAGACGCTGTGGCAGGCGTTGTGGCGTTTTCGGGTCGTTTGCTCAGCCCGGATAGCCTCAAGGACGATGCGGTTGTGCGCCCGCCGGTTCTGTTGATCCATGGCGATGCAGATGACGTGGTGCCGCCGCAATCGCTGCCCGAAGCGGCCCAAGCCTTGCAAGACGCCGGTTGGACGGACGTGTTCGCCCATATCATGAAAGGCACCGGTCACGGCATTGCCCCCGACGGGTTAAGCGTGGCACTGGCCTTCATGCGCGATAAACTGGGGCTCTAAACGCCCCCTTGGCGGCGTGTCCATTCATCGGCCACGTCGCCCATTGTTTTCGGCACACCGCTCCGGATCCACGCCATAAACGGGCGGTCGAACTTGAACGCGTCGCCGCACTGATTGCGTAGAAACCGCCTCACATTCTGGGTCGATTTATAATTGCCATCCAGCGGCGTCGCGCGGCTGATCTCATCCGCATGCCAGTCAAACTTCATATCCTCGCGCTCCTGTGTCGACGGTATTTTGATCATTATATCCGTTATACGGCCATTCTTCATATGCCTGTTACTTAACCATCATACCGTTTCTGCGACATCTTGTGTTTATTTGCGACTTGTCAGGCGCAAAACACGAGATATAGTTTTAACCATCGGCGGGGCTGTTCCCGCCGGACCGGACGCGGAACGGCAAAGGGTTTAAGTTACATGGACGGCGATTTCAGAACAGAATTTACGCGCAGCCCGGCAGGGTTGAAACACAAACCAGCCTTGGTGCTGAATGCGGATTACAGGCCATTGTCCTACTATCCGTTGTCGCTGTGGCCCTGGCAGGACGCGATCAAGGCGAAATGGCTGGACCGGGTGGATATCGTCGCCGAGTACGATGAATACGTGCACAGCCCCTCGATGGAGATACGCATCCCCTCGGTGGTCGTCCTCAAAGATTATGTAAAACCTCAAAAGCGCGTGGCCTTCACGCGCTTTAATTTATTTCTGAGGGACGAATTCTGCTGCCAATATTGCGGCGCGCGGGGTGATCTGACCTTTGACCACGTGGTGCCGCGCGCATCGGGTGGTATCACAAGCTGGCAAAACGTGGTGGCAGCCTGCAGCCCGTGCAATCTGCGCAAAGGATCCAAAGCGCTGCACCAAACCGGTTTTCAACTGCGCAAACCGCCCCGCCAACCCGATGCAGAGGAATTGCGCAACATGGGGCGCAAGTTCCCGCCAAACCACCTGCATGAAAGCTGGATGGATTTTCTCTATTGGGATGCCGAACTTCAGGCCTGATCCTTACATTCTCTGGCTTTTAAATATCCCGGGGGTCGGGGGGCTGGCCCCCCGCCGCTTGCTTCAAAAATAGCGGGTTAAAAATAGCGGCTAGATATCCAGATCAACCCAGACCGGCACGTGGTCCGACGGCTTTTCCCGCGCGCGTATATCCTTGTCTATCTGGCACTCTCGCAAACAATCGGCGACGGCGGGGCTCAGCAGGAAATGGTCGATGCGGATGCCGTTATTGCGGTTCCACGCCCCTGCCTGATAATCCCAAAAGCTGTAATGCCCCGGCCCTTGGGTGCGGGCGCGAAATGCATCCGTCAGCCCAAGCGCGATGAGGTGCCGCCACGCGGTACGCGATTCCAGACGAAACAAGGCATCCTCGCGCCAGGCGTCCGGCTTGGCGGCATCTTCGGCTTGGGGGATGATATTGTAATCGCCGGTCATCAAAAACGGGGTTTCTTCGGCCAGCAGGGCTTTGGCGCGGTCTTGCAACCGCTGCATCCACGCCAGCTTATACGCGTATTTTCCGCCAGCGACGGGGGCCCCTGTGCTGTCCAACTCCACCGGGTTGCCGTTGGGCAGGTACAACCCGCAAATCCGGACCGCCTGCTTGTCGCCCATAACCGTCGCCTCGATATAGCGGGCTTGCTCGTCTGTGTCGTCACCGGGCAGGCCGCGGGTCACGTCTTCGAGGGGGAGTTTCGACAGGATCGCGACCCCGTTGAATGATTTTTGCCCAAGGGTTTCGACATTATATCCACGGTCTTCAAAAAGTTCGCGAGGGAAGTTTTCGTCGATCGATTTGATCTCTTGCAACACCACCACGTCCGGCTGGGCCTCGTCTAGCCATTGCGGCAATGCGTCGATGCGGGCTTTGATACCGTTGATGTTGAACGTTGCGATTTTCATGATTGCCCCCAAGCCGGTGATTGGGTCCAGCTATCGCGTATCCGGCGCAATGGGGCAAGTGCAACGCGCGTCAAAACCTAAGGCCGTTTAGGGCGATTCGGGCGTAAAAATCTGCATGACCGGTTGCCGTTCAACCTAAGATGGAAGTGGCGGTATGTGGATAATATATGTGGATAAGCTGTGGAGTTCTGCGTGTTTCAGCGAGAATTCGAATTCCTGAACACCCGAAATAATGTGGATAATTGTGGTAAATTTCTCCCTTAGGAAGAATTAACGCGTGAGTAACTACTTTGCCGATTAGTTGGTAAACGATTGCTGCCTCCGGTTGCAGTCGAAGAAACCTTAACCTCAAAGAGGACTAAAAATGACCGCATTTGCCTATGTCGATGAAACACAATCCGCCGCAGCCCCAACAGGGATGGCCTCCATGCATGCCGGACAGGGAACAGAGCTGTTTACCACCGGATCCAGCGCGGGGCCCGTCCAGATGATGACCGGCGGCGGCACAGAATTGTTCACCACCGGATCAAGCGCAGGACCCGTTCAAATGATGACAGGCGGCGGTACGGAGTTGTTCACCACAAGCTGCGGCCCTGCTGGTACCGAAATGACTTCTGGCCACTTGGTCGAGTTGTTTACAACAAGCTGCTGAGCCCACGTGAAAACCTGTTCTGCGCCCTGAACGCGGCGCAGAACGTTACCGGAGACTGTCGATGTCAAATGTTCTTTCTTTCACGCCGCGCACCAAAGCCAGCGCCGCCGGGTTTGACGCCCTAAGCGCAATGTTCGCAGACCAGCGCTGCGCACGGGGGGATGTGTTTTGGTTAAAAGAGAATGCTGAATGGCTGGGTATTTTGGCAAGCATGTCGGCAGATGTTTCCAGCGGTGCCCTTGAACCTTATGCGGCGTTTTATGAAACGATCGGCCGTCAGCTTGAATTTTTCCCGCAATATTACCGGTTTTACCTGTCGATTTGTCTTGATCTTGAGGATCTGGGCGCGGGCGGAACACAGGGGGAGGCGCTGTGCCACTGGGTGGCGGCGCAGGGGTTGGTCGAGGCGGAATTGTCGGATTTGCAACGCGGCGAGGCCGCGCGACTATTGTCGCGGCGCGGCGTGCGGACCAAATGCCACGCGGAGGCGCTTGGCGATAGGTTGCAACGCTTTATCGCCCGGCCGCAAACCTTTGCCTTGCCCAATAAAAAGGCGGCCTACGAGCTGGCCCATATCATCTTTTATCTCAGCGATTATGGCCGCCGTGATCCGGCCTTGGCACCCGAGACATTGATCAGTCTCGAATACGCGGGGTTGCTGGCCTATCTGGACCAAGATATTGATTTATTATCGGAAATCTGCGTCGCGCTGCGTTTTTCAGGTACGGTGCCCAGCCCGATTTGGGAGCGTTTGGTGGCGCAAACCCATGCCACCTGCACCATCAATGGCGGGGCACCGGGGGCGTTAGATGCTTATCATGGGTATCTTGTCACCGGCTGGTTGGCGCATTTGACGGACCGACCCGCCTTTGATCATGCGGTGCCCGCGGGACAAGTCACCATTCAGGGTGCAATGATCGGCCAAGGGGCGTTACGCGGTTTGTCAGAAAGCCTGTTCGAGTTGGGGCCAAAGCGATTGCCGGATTGGCCACGCATGCGCCGTAGCCTTTTGCCTGATCTCAGCGGGGTCGAGCAATCGGTGATCGCACAGGCGGAGCAGTCCAGCGAGAAGTTTGAGGCGTTTTTCCAAGGCTTTGCGCGCGCGGGGGCGGGGGAAATGACCTCATTTGCATGAGGCCAGCCTCCGGCGGGAGTTTTTTTGGCAAAATGAAACCGAAGGCAGCGTGCTACATCGAGAAGGACGTGCCGCAGCCGCAGGCGCTGGTCGCGTTGGGGTTTTCGATTACGAAACGCGCGCCGATCAGTTCTTCGGAAAAATCGATTATCGCATTGGCCAAGAAGGGCAGGGAGATGCTGTCGACCACGACTTTTTGCCCCGAACCTTCAAGGACCATGTCGTCGTCTTTGGGGGCATCCAGGATGATCTCGTACTGAAAGCCAGAGCAGCCGCCGCCTTCGACTGCGACGCGCAGGGCTTTGCCATCAGCCGCGGCACCGATTTCGGCAAGGCGGTCAAAAGCACGTGAGGTAACTTTGGGTGGCAGGTTCATTTTCGGGCTCCGGTGTGATCGGTTTCCATCTGTCGTTGCTTACAATATAGAAAGCCACAGGACAGGCCACAAGGACCACTGATCATGCGCGCTTCTTTTGCCTCTGATCCGGCAGCGACCCGGGGACGGTTGATGCCGGAGGAGGAGAGTACCTTTCGGTCTTGCTTTCAGCGGGATCGTGACCGGATTATCCATGCCAGCGCGTTTCGCAGGCTCAAGCACAAGACGCAGGTGTTTATTGAGCATGAGGGCGATTATTATCGGACACGGCTGACCCATTCGATTGAGGTCGCCCAAGTGGCGCGTACGATTTCGGGGGCGTTGGGCTTGAATGCCGAGCTGACCGAAGCCGTCGCCTTGGCCCATGACTTGGGCCATCCGCCGTTTGGTCACACAGGCGAAGACGCATTGCAGACGTTGATGCTGCCCTTTGGCGGGTTTGATCATAACGCGCAGGCGATCCGCATCGTGACCCATCTTGAGCGGCATTATGCGGAATTCGACGGGCTGAACCTGACGTGGGAGACCTTGGAAGGCATTGCCAAGCATAACGGTCCGGTGACGGGCCCGCTGCCTTGGGCGCTTGAAGCATATGGCAGCCAGCATGATCTGGAACTGGACACCTATGCGAGTGCCGAGGCGCAGGTGGCCGCGATTGCCGATGATGTGGCCTATAACCACCACGATTTGCATGACGGGCTGCGCGCCGAGCTGTTTTCGACCGACGAGCTGGCCAAGCTGCCCATTCTTGAACGCAACTTTGCCGAAGTGGACCGTTTGTACCCCGGTCTGAACTATTACCGCCGCCGTCACGAGGCGCTGCGCCGGTTCTTTGGCGTGTTGGTCGAGGACGTGATTACCGTTGCACGGGCCCGTTTGGAGGAGATGCAGCCGCAATCCGCCACCGATATTCGCATGGCGGGCCGCACCTTGATCCAGTTTTCGGACCCTGTGTTTCAAGACCTCAAGGTGATCCGCGCGTTTTTGTTTGACCGTATGTACCGCGCGCCGTCGGTTGTGATCATGCGCAAGCAGGTGACCGAAGTCGTCAATGATCTGTTTCCACATTTCTGCGCCCATCCCGAAGAATTGCCGAAACAATGGCGCAAGGATGTTGAGGACGCGCAAGACGAAACGGCGCTGGCGCGGATCGTCAGCGATTATATCTCGGGGATGACCGACCGCTTTGCGCTTCAGGAACATGAACGGCTGATCAAGGGCTAAGCGCTCTTGATGTTTGGCGGTTTTTCAGGCGATACACAGGGCCAAGCCGAAGGAATGCCCCAATGAACCTATTTGCCGATATCCGCACCCATGTGCTGTCCACGCTTGATACGCTTGTTGCCGATGGGTTTCTGCCCGCTGGCCTAAGCTTTGACGCCATTGCAGTGGAACCACCACGCGATGCGGCCCATGGCGATATGGCCACCAATGCCGCGATGGTACTGGCCAAACCGGCAGGCATGAAACCCCGCGATATTGCCGAGAAACTGGCCGAAAAACTGGCCGAAGACCCGCGGATTACATCCGTCGAAGTTGCGGGGCCGGGGTTCTTGAACCTACGGCTTGCGCCGTCTGTCTGGCAGGGCGTTGTGGGCGCGGTTCTGGCCGAGGGCACCGATTTCGGTCGCGGTGATCTGGGGCAGGGCAAGCGGGTGAACGTCGAATATGTATCGGCCAACCCAACCGGGCCGCTGCACGTGGGCCACACCCGTGGTGCGGTTTTTGGCGATGCGTTGGCGTCCCTGCTGGATTTCGCAGGCTTTGACGTCACGCGCGAATACTACATTAACGACGGTGGCGCGCAGGTCGATGTGCTCGCGCGGTCCGTGTATCTGCGGTATCTTGAGGCCCATGGCCAAGAGGTTGCCTTTCCCGATGGCACCTATCCCGGCGACTATCTGATTGCGGTCGGTGAGGCGCTGAAAGCCAAGGTTGGCGACGCATATATCGGCAAGGACGAAGACGTCTGGCTGGAAGACGTGCGCAGCTTTGCAACCGAGGCGATGATGGACCTGATCCGGGCCGATCTGGCGTCTTTGGGCGTCAAGATGGACGTGTTCTTTTCCGAAAAGTCGCTGTACGGCACCGGTCTGATCGAAGCGGCGATCGAGGATCTGAAATCCAAGGGCCTGATTTACGAAGGTGTGCTTGAGCCGCCAAAGGGCAAGCTGCCCGAGGATTGGGAGCCGCGCGAGCAAACCCTGTTCAAATCCACCGCGCATGGGGACGACGTGGACCGGCCGGTGATGAAATCCGATGGCGGCTGGACCTATTTTGCCCCCGACATCGCGTATCACTATGACAAGGTGCAGCGCGGTTTTGACATGTTGATTGACGTGTTCGGGGCCGACCATGGCGGTTACGTCAAGCGGATGAAAGCGGCAGTTTCCGCGCTGTCCGGTGGCACGGTGCCGCTGGATATCAAGCTGACCCAACTGGTTAAGCTGTTCAAAGACGGCAAAGAATTCAAGATGTCCAAGCGGGCAGGGACGTTTGTTACCCTGCGCGATGTGGTCGATCAGGTCGGCCCTGATGTGACCCGCTTTGTGATGCTGACGCGCAAGAACGACGCGATGCTGGATTTCGACTTTGCCAAGGTGCTTGAGCAATCCCGCGAAAACCCCGTGTTCTATGTTCAATACGCCCATGCGCGGGTGAATTCGGTTCTGCGCAAAGCAACTGAGGCAGGCGTGGCGACGGATATGGTCACCTTGCAAGCTGCTGATTTGTCGCTGTTGGACCACGAGGCAGAGCTGAAACTGGCAGGCAAGCTGGCAGAATGGCCGCGTCTTGTTGAAACGGCGGCGCGCAGCAATGAACCGCACCGGATCGCGTTCTATCTGTACGAATTGGCTGGCGATTTCCACGGGTTGTGGAACCGCGGCAATGACGTGCCATCGCTGCGCTTTTTGCAGGATGATGCGGCTGTGTCTCAGGCAAAAATCGCGCTGGCAAAGTCCGCAGCGATTGTAATTGCGTCAGGTCTTGGTATTCTTGGGGTGACCCCGGCAGAAGAGATGCGTTAAACGCACGCCTGCCGGACAGGCAAATTCAAACTACAGACCCGCGCCGATTAACGAGTGGCGGGCAGTGAGGCAGAGATGGCAGATTACACGTCTTCCCACCAAGGTGGGGAATACTATGCAGATTCTGATATGTATGATGTGGGCCCTCAGCGGTCTAACCCATTGGCAAGCATAACCAATATTGCGGGCGCGGCTTTGTCTGCGGTGCTTGTTATTGGTATCGGCGTTTGGGGCTATAAACTGCTTGTGCGCGATGTAAGCGGTATTCCGATTGTGCGTGCGGCCCAAGGTGACATGCGGGTGCGCCCCGAAAATCCCGGTGGTCAATTGGCGCAAAATCAGGGGCTATCGGTCAATGCTGTTGCCTCTGAAGGGACAGCAGATCAGGTGGCAGAGCGTGTTATTCTGGCCCCCAGACCCCTTGATCTGGAGGCTGAAGACCAGCCGGTGTTGGCATCAATGGTTGCACCTGTGCCACAGGCGACTGCGCCGGTTGCTTCGGCGGCTGACGTGAATGCGGCCCTGAACAGCGGCAATGTCGATGATCTGGTCGCCCAACTGACCGACGGGATGGAGCCGATGGATACGGGCGAGGTCGCGCCGATCAAGGCCAGCGCTTCTATTGACCCCGCATCGCTGGATATGGCTGTTTCCAACGCAATTGCGGTCGCCATGGTGGCAGAGCCGGGGGTAAAGGCATCGCTGCGTCCCAAAACGCGCCCCGCCGTGCGCGCGGTGGTGACCCAAGCCGCGTTTGATACCAGTGCATCCGCGACAGAGGTTAAAGAGCTTTCAGCCGACAGCCTGCCCACGGGGACGCGTTTGGTACAGCTTGGTGCCTTTGACACGCCCGAGATTGCGCGCAGCCAATGGGACAAATTGAACGGGCGTTTCGGCGCGTATCTTGAGGGTAAATCCCGCATCGTTCAAGAAGCCAGCAGTGGCGGGCGCACGTTCTACCGCCTGCGCGCGCATGGGTTCATAGACATTGCCGACGCACGCCGCTTTTGTTCGGCCCTTGTGGCGGAAAACGCTGATTGTATCCCTGTCGTGACCCGCTAATGCGGTTTGGCGCGACGATACTGGATGCGACCGGGCTGCGCCTGACAGCGCAGGAAAAGGCGCTGTTTCGCGCCGTAAAACCCTTTGGTTTTATCCTGTTCGCCCGCAATATCGATACGCCTGATCAGGTTCGCGCCTTGTGCGATGAAATGCGCGAGGCGGCGGGCCATGACGCGGTGATCACCGTCGATCAGGAAGGTGGGCGTGTACAACGTCTGCGTGGCCCTATCTGGCGCGACTGGACGCCGCCGCTTGATTTTGTGCAGGCCGCTGGTGCCAATGCGGCGCAAGCGATGTACATCCGGTATCGCCTGATCGCACAGGAGTTGCATGACGTGGGCATCGACAGCAATTGCGCCCCGATGGTGGATGTTGCGGGCTCGCAAACTCATGAATTCTTACGTAACCGGTGCTATGGCACCGACGCGGCACAGGTGGCCGCGTTGGGCCGTGCTGCCGCTGACGGGATGCTGGCGGGGGGCGTGTTGCCGGTGGTCAAACACATGCCGGGGCATGGGCGCGCGACCATGGACAGCCATTTCGATCTGCCCTTGGTCGGGGCCGCACATGCGGACTTGGCCACCTGTGATTTTGCGCCCTTCAAGGCGCTGAATGACCTGCCGATGGGGATGACGGCGCATCTGGTCTATGACGCGATTGATCCGCGCCCTGCCACGCTGTCGCCGGTGATGATGCAGCTGATCCGCGACGAGATCGGGTTTGATAACCTGATTATGACCGATGACATCTCGATGAAGGCGCTTCAGGGCGGCGTTGATCAGATCAGCCGCGATGCTTTGGAGGCGGGTTGTGATGTGATTTTGTACTGCAACGCATCCCTTGAAGACCGCAGTTTGGTGGCAGATGCGGCGGGGGAAATGACCGATGCCGCGCAAACCCGGGCTGAACGCGCGCTTTCGATGCGCGTAGCCCCTGACGAGATTGACATTTCCGCCCTGACTGCGAAGCTTGACGCGCTTTTGGGCGAGGAATTGCATGGCTGAAAACCTTTTTGAGGAAGACCAGACAACGGTCGCCGAAAGGCTGGCCGCCGAAGCGTTGATTATTGATGTGGACGGGTTCGAGGGGCCATTGGACCTTTTGCTGACCCTAAGCCGCACCCAAAAAGTCGATCTGCGCAAAATCTCGGTCCTGCAACTGGCGCGGCAATATCTGCTGTTTGTGGAAAAGGCCAAGGCGCTGCGGTTGGAATTGGCCGCTGATTATCTGGTGATGGCCGCATGGCTGGCATTTCTGAAGTCCCGTTTGCTGTTGCCGCCCGACCCGACCGAGGAAGGCCCCACAGGCGAGGAACTAGCCGCCCATCTGGCGTTTCAGTTGGAACGTTTGCAGGCGATGCGCGATGCGGCTGCACGGCTGATGGCGCGCGATCAACTGGGCCGAGATTTCTTTGCCCGCGGTCAAACCCACGAGGTCAAGCGCACGCGCCGCGTCACCTATAGCGCGACGTTGCTGGATTTGATGCAAGGCTATGCGCGGATACGGACCCGCGATGAATTTCGCCCCTTTGTGATGGACCGCGACAAGGTTTTCACGATGGAACAGGCGCTTGAACGGATGCGGGGGTTGATCGGCTTTGCGGGGGACTGGGGCGATCTGACCAGCTATTTGCCAGAAGGGTGGGGCGATGATCCGGTCATGCGCCGTTCGGCCACGGCATCGACCTTTGCCGCGTCGCTTGAGCTGGTGAAAGAGGGCCATCTTGAGATCCGCCAATCCGAAAGCTTTGCCCCGATTGAATTGCGAAAAAGAGAGGGACGTGGTGACTGAACCCGTTGAACATCAAGAAGAAAGCCTGTTCGAGGCACCACCCGTCGCAGAGCAAGAGCGTATGCTTGAGGCCATTCTTTTTGCCACTGCCGAACCCGTAACGCTACGCGAGATTGAATCGCGCATGCCCCACGGCTGTGACGCGGCCGAGGCGATGGTACATCTGCGGAAACGCTATGAAGGGCGGGGCGTGCAAGTGGCAAAGATCGGCGATGCCTATGCAATGCGTACCGCTGCCGACTTGGGCTATCTGATGCAAAAAGAAACGGTTGAGGTGCGTAAACTGTCACGCGCCGCGATCGAGACCTTGGCCATCATCGCCTATCACCAGCCCGCAACCCGCGCCGAGATTGAAGAGATCCGCGGCGTTTCCGTGTCGCGGGGCACCTTGGATCAGTTGCTTGAACTTGATTGGATCCGCTTTGGCCGGCGCAAAATGACACCGGGGCGGCCCGTTACCTTTGTCGTGACCCAAGGGTTCTTGGCGCATTTCGGGCTGGAAAGCCCCCGCGATCTGCCCGGCCTGAAAGAACTGCGTTCTGCCGGTTTGTTGGAAAGCCGCCCAGCCTTTGGCGGGCTGCCACTGATGGCGGGAGAAGAGGACGACGTTGACGAAGACGTGGAAGGCCAAAGCGAGCTTTTTGAAGATTAAAGCTGTGGGGAACCTGAAAAATAACCAAAACTCTGCTATATTAGGAGCAAGAGTTAATTTTCGCGCGAAATAACGAGGTCGAACCATGAACCAGATTGTGAATATGATTATGCGCCGCGTTATGGGTCAGCTGATCAACCGGGGTGTGAACCTTGGGTTTAATCAGGCGTCTAAAATCGGCAAGGGCAAAAAGGGCGCGGGCAGTCAGCCTGCCGTGTCACCCGAGGAAGATGCCCGCCGCAACCGCGCAGCACGCGAGCAGGGTAAGCAATCGCGCCAGATGTTGAAAACCATGCGGCGTTTGGGGCGTTTTTAAGCGTCGTCGTCGCGTGTTGTAGGGGGCTCTGCCCCCCGCCCTATGGGCGTCCCCCGGGATATTTTTAAGCCAGAGAAGCGGTTTAGCCGGGCGCTGCGAAATGTTTGCTGAGTTTGAGGCCTTGGCCTTGGTAGTTTGAGGCAATGCCTGCGCCATAGAGTTGCGTAGGGACCTGTGCCATCTTTTCATAGACCAAGCGGCCCACGACTTGGCCATGTTCAAGCACAAAGGGGGCCTCGTGGCAGCGGACCTCAAGGACGCCGCGTGATCCGGCACCGCCAGATTTATCATGACCGAAACCGGGGTCAAAGAAACCCGCGTAATGCACGCGAAATTCACCGACCATCGCAAGGTAAGGGGCCATTTCTGCGGCGTATTCGGGCGGGATTGTTACGGCTTCGCGGCTGACGAGGATATAGAACGCGCCGGGGTCTAGGATGATCTGGCCGTTGTCGCTGTGCACTTCTTCCCAATAGTCGGCGGGGGCGTAGTGACCGATTTTATCCAGATCAATGACGCCTGTATGCGGTTTCGCGCGGTAGCCGACCAAGGTGGTGCCGGGCAGACGTAGATCGACGGAGAAGCCCAAGCCATCGTCAATGACCGGATCGCCATCAACCAGCGGGGTTGTCGCATGCAGGGCGCGCAGGGCGTCGTCGTTCAGCGTGGCGTCGCCGGTAGAAAAGCGGATCTGGTTCAGGCGCATGCCGGGGCGCACCAACACCGAAAACGAGCGTGGGCAGATTTCAGCGTAAAGCGGACCTGCGTAGCCGGGGCTGACGCGGTCGAATTCGGTGCCGCCATCGGTGATGGTACGGGTCAGCAGGTCTAGTCGTCCGGTCGAGCTTTTGGCATTGGCGACGGCGGAGATATCATCGGGCAGCGCGAGCCCTTCCATCAGCGGGACAACGTAAACGCAGCCCTTTTCCAGAACGGCCCCGTCGGTGAGGTCAACGCGGTGCATCTCAAACTCGCTCAGCCGGTCGGCAACTTTGGCACCATGCCCTGCAAGAAAAGAAGCGCGTACGCGGTAGGCCACCGTGCCAAGGCGCAGATCAAGGCTGGCGGGTTGGATTTGGGCGGGGTCAACCGGCACATCGCCAGTGATCTGGCCCGCGTTGATCATGTCGCTGATTTGCTGGTTTGGGATAACACCGCCCATAGCAGGACCTTTCAAATGCAAACACCCGCACCGTTACAGGCGCGGGCGTTTGTTTTATGTCGGTTGGTCGGGCTAGCAGGACTCGAACCTGCGACCTTCCGTCCCCCAGACGGACGCGCTACCAGGCTGCGCCATAGCCCGACATGTGGCGGTAAATACCTGATAATCGCGGGTGCGCAAGGGGGAATTACCGCAAAGCGCATGGCGTTTCAGTCTTTTGTTGCTGGACTGTGGTCCGAGACCCCAGACACCATGGAATCGCGCAGTGCCGCAAGTTGGGACAACACCGGCGCGATGTCTGCGGCGGCAGCGGGCGTGATTTTGCGGAGGCGGAGCGCAGATGACAGCGTCGCCGCGGTGGCGGGAATGTCTGTTTCCGGCGGGATGGTAACGTCGACAACGCGTGGTTTGGTCACGTTTGGCGCAGGCGGTGCATCTGCCGTTTGGCTGGGCGCGGGTTGAGGCGTATCAGCTACCGCAGGTGCGGTGCCGGAGGCCGCGTCTAAATCTGCCTTGGCGCTGCTTATCGTTTCTTTTTCAACAGGTTGTTGGTCGTCTTTAATGTTTTCATCGGGTGCCTCAGACGTCTCAGCAGGTTCAGACACCGGGGCTGCGTCTTGCGTGGGTGTTGGTGCCGACTGTGCTGGTTCTGGCGCAGGATCCACGGGACGCGCGCTTTCAAAGGGGAGCACGACGCTTTCTGGTTTGACCGGCTCGGCAGGCAATGCGGCCATATCTACCGTATCGGTGGCATCGTCATTGACGTCAGCTTGGCCAAGCTCGTCGAGCGGTGCCGACAGGGCCGCGACGTAGTTCATGCCTTCTTCGCGCAGCACTTTCTGGACGCCTTTGATCGTCAGGCCATCCTCATGCAGCATGCGTTTGATACCGCCAAGCAGCAGCATGTCAGCAGGGCGATAGTAACGCCGGCCGCCAGCCCGTTTTATCGGTTTGATTTGGGTGAATTTGCTTTCCCAGAAACGCAGAACATGGGCTTGGATGCCCAGCCAATCAGCGACTTCTGAGATGGTACGGAATGCGTCCGGAGACTTGGGCATCAGATCAACGCTTGTTCCCGTCGGCGACCCGGTCCTTCATCAAATGGGAGGGGCGGAATGTCAGAACGCGGCGCGGGTTAATCGGAACTTCCTCGCCTGTTTTTGGATTACGGCCAACACGCGCAGATTTGTCGCGCACAGAAAATGTACCGAAAGAGGAGATTTTAACCTGTTCGCCTTTGACCAAGGCGTCAGACATATGTTCAAGAACGGCCTCTACAAGTTGGGCGCTTTCATTGCGGGATAGCCCCACTTCGCGAAAGACAGCTTCGCTCAAATCCATGCGGGTCAACGTTTTGTCGGCCATTCCATATCCCTTGTATTTTTTTCAGCATAGGCAGGGAAGTTTTCACCTGTCAACAACTATGGGCCGTAAGGCCCTGTTTGCGCGGCGAAAAGCGAGTTTACCAGCGCAGAACGACCGCGCCCCATGCCAGCCCGCCGCCGATTGCTTCGGTCACGATCAGGTCGCCTTGCTTGATCTGACCGCGCTGTTTGCCGACAGATAATGCCAGCGGAATGGACGCCGCCGAGGTGTTGCCGTGGTCCTGTACGGTTACGACAACCTGATCCATCGACAGGTTCAATTTCTTTGCAGTGCCTTGAATAATACGGATATTTGCCTGATGGGGCACGACCCAGTCGATATCTTCCGATGTCACATCGGCACGTTCCATTGCGGTCGTTGCCGTCGCGGCGAGCTTTTCAACCGCATGGCGAAAAACCTGATTGCCTTGCATGCGCAAGTAGCCGGTTGTGCCCGTGCTGATGCCGCCGTCGACGTAAAGCAGGTCACGATAGCGACCGTCGGAATTTAGATCCGTCGACAGGATACCGCGATCGGCAGGGGTGCCGGTGCCTTCTTGGGCCTCAAGCAGCAGCGCGCCTGCGCCGTCGCCGAACAAAACGCTGGTACTGCGGTCGGTCCAGTCCATGATTTTCGAGAATGTCTCGGACCCGATGACGAGCACGCGTTTGGCTTGGCCTGACAGAATCAGCGCATTGGCGTTGGCGAGGGCGTAGATAAAGCCGGCACAAACAGCCTGCACATCAAAGGCAAAGCCGCTTTCCATGCCCAGTTCGGCCTGCACCATGGTCGCAGCAGAGGGGAATGTCAGATCGGCAGTCGATGTCGCAAGAATGATAGCGTCTACATCTGCGGGGGTTTTTCCGGCCTCTTCCAGCGCAATGCGCGCAGCGGCCGTGGCCATGGTCGAGGTGGTTTCGCCTTCGCTTACGAAATGGCGGCGCTCGATGCCCGAGCGGGACCTGATCCATTCGTCATCGGTGTCAATTTTGCCTTCGAATTCAACGTTTTCGACGACTCGTTTGGGCAAATAGTGCCCGGCACCAATAACAACAGCTCGGATGGTCATTCTTCGATCTCTTTCACCGGTGGTGCGGTGGCAACCCGTGCCGCAAGCCGGTTGGTAAATTCACTTTCCGCCAGACGTGCGGCCAGTTTGATGGCCGATGATACGCCCGTCGCATCGGCAGCGCCATGAGATTTTACAACGGTGCCATTCAGCCCCAGAAACACGCCACCGTTCACACGGCGCGGGTCAAACCGTTTTCTGACGCGGGCCAGCGACCCATAGGCAAACAGGGCTGAAATGCGCGACCAGATTGAATGCTGAAAGGCTTCGCGCAGACCGTTGCCGATCAATGTCGCAGTGCCTTCGCCGGTTTTGATCGCCACGTTGCCGGTAAACCCGTCGGTGACAATAACGTCAGCGACGTCGCCCGACAGATCGCTGCCTTCGACGAAACCGACGAAATCGAACTCGGCCTCATCGGCGGCATCACGAATCAGCTCATAGGCTTCTTTCAGCTCGGTACGGCCTTTGTGTTCTTCGGTGCCGACATTCAAAAGCCCAATGCGGGGACGTTCGATGCCCATACCGTTGCGGGCATATGATTTGCCCATCAACGCAAAGCGCAGCAGGTCATCGGCATCGGCACGGATATCAGCACCGACATCCAGCATGACGTTGAAGCCTTGGGGGCCAGTCGAGGGATAGAGAACAGCAATCGCAGGGCGATTGACGCCAGCCATTTTTTTCAGACGGATCATCGAAATGGCCATCAACGCGCCGGTGTTACCGCAGCTTACGGCAACCGATGCTTCGCCCGTGCGCACAGATTCGATGGCAGACCACATGGAAGTGTCCTTGCCATTGCGCAGCACATTGCTGGGCTTGTCGCCCATGGTCACAACGCCGGTGGCATTGCGCACAGTACAACGGCCCGCCAATTCGGGACGCTTGGCCACCAAGGGTTCCAGCGTCTCCGCTGGCCCGTGCAGGACAAAGCTGATGTCAGGATTCTTGGCCGCAGACTCAGAGCACCCGGCAACAACGATTGCCGGGCCCTGATCGCCCCCCATTGCATCAACTGAAATAAGGGTACGCTGAGCGTTCGCTTTAGGCTGATCGGACGAAACCGTCATCTGGTGCGAAGCCTTTTATTATCTGCGGTTAACGATGACAGCTTACGCCGCGTCTTCGTCTAGGTCGATCTCTTCGTTCTGAGCGATGACTTCGTTGTCATCATAGTGACCGCAAGCCGCACAAATGTGGTGTGGGCGTTTCAGTTCACCGCAGTTTGCACATTCGTTTGGGTTCGCTGCAGTGAGCGAGTCGTGCGCGCGACGGTTGTTGCGACGCGATTTGGAAACTTTATTCTGTTGGACAGCCATGTCTGGTGCCTTTGCCTTCGGGGTCGTTCAGCGGCATATAGCCAAAGACGACCGTGTTTCAGATCAACTCCCGGTTTGGGCGTGACGTGCGTTTAGGCCTAAGCCTATCCGATGTCCAACCTTAATTGGGGTGAAGGGCGCAAAATACTGCGAAACCTTGCCGATGCAACCCCGTTTTGCACCGATTTCCTTGTATACCTACCCTTTCGGGTCTTCCAGCTTTTCGCGCAGCTGTGCCAGCCCGGCAAACGGGCGCGCATCTTCGTCGGTCATTGGGGCCACGCCGGGTTCGGCATAGACAGCCTGACCCAGCTCTGCACCGTCTGCACGGGGGTATTCGGGCACTTCAAGGGCCAAGGCCTCGATCATCACGGCGGCGGGGTCGATCCAAGCTGCAAGCCGTTCGGAGCGATCGTCGTCTGGCATTTCCGCTTCGGCTTCGTCAGGCTCTTGATAATCGTTAACGAAAAACCGCGTGATATTTACGTCAATGCGAGTCGTCACCGGTTCAAGCGTCACCACACATGGCTGCACCACGGTGGCCCCTAGGCGGGCATTCAGCTGCCAATCCGATTTACCGGAGGCGGATAATTTCCCCTCGAAAGATAATTTACGCAATGCGCTTAACCCCAGTTCGTCGGCAATCTGCCGCAGGGTGTCTGCGTCGGGGCGCAAGGAAAAAGGGGTGTCAGCGTTTTGGGGCAGATCTGCAACGCGCAATGCAGTCGATGTAGGGGGCGTGCGAGACATGATGTGTTGCTTTCGTTTCTTGAACCATAGGGCATGCTTGGTGTATGCGAGATAAAAGCCATGATCCCCAAGGGCAAGAGGGCACCAAGAATGCGTATCGATCGCCATGTCACCAAGACACTGATGTCTGCCGCTCTCGTTAGCGCGGGTCTTATGCTTGGGGCCTGTTCGCCGCAGTATAAGAACCATGGCTATGTGCCACTGCAAGAGGATCTGGACCAAATCACCATTGGCAGTGACACGCGCGACACGGTGACAGCAATGGCGGGTACACCTGCAGCGTCCGGATTGCTTGATTCTTCCAGCTATTATTATGTGCGCTCGCGCCGCAGGGCGTTGGGGTTTTTCGCACCCAAAGAGATCGAGCGCGAAGTGGTCGCCATCAGCTTTAGCGCCAATGGCATCGTACAAAATGTCGAACGCTTCGGGCTTGAGCGTGGCAATGTCATCGCGCTGGACCGGCGTGTGACCAGCTCTTCGATCAGCGACAAAGCCTTTATTCGCCAGCTTTTGGGCAATATCGGCCGGTTCAACCCTGCGGCCCTTAGTGGCTAGGCATCAGACCTTGGTGGGAATGCATGTGAGGACATGATCGCCATGAGCAAGGGCCGATACGATGTAGTGACGGCGCAAAGCCCCCAAGATATCCAATCAGCGCAGGCGCTTAGGGCGTTGGCCTTTGGGCTGAACACGCCGCTTGACCGTGACCCTTTTGATGCCAGCCAACGTCATATTCTGGTGCGCGAACGCAGCGGCGGGCGTCTTGTTTGCTGCTTTCGGATCGGCGTGTTCGAAGGGGCTGATATCACGGGCAGTTATGCAGCGCAGTATTACGGGCTGGACAGGCTGGCCGGATTCGACGGCAAGATGATGGAGCTGGGGCGCTTTTGCGTGCATCCCGATGCCGCCGACCCTGATATCGTGCGCATTGCCTGGGCGGCACTGACCGAGTTTGTCGATAGCCAAGGCATCAAGCTGCTGTTTGGCTGCACATCCTTCAAAGGGACCGACCCAGATGCATTTATGGGGAGTTTTGCGCTGTTGGCGCGGTGCCACCTTGCCCCGCGCGCATGGTATCCGGCCGAGGGCGCGGATGAAGTGTTGCGATTCGCAGACCAGACAGGCGACAGCGTGGACCGCAAAGAGGCGCTGCAACAGATGCCGCCACTGCTGCGCACCTATCTACTAATGGGTGGCTGGGTAAGCGATCATGCAGTGGTCGACCGGCAGATGAACACAATGCATGTGTTCACAGGGCTTGAGATCGATGCAATTCCAGAAAACCGAAAACGCTTGCTGCGCGGGTTGGTTTGAAAAGATTCTATGCCTTCGGCGAGGATTTAGAACCATTTGGAAGCAGGGGTCATTGACCCTGACGCGGCGTGGCGCTAGCTGGCGTTCATGGCACGCGCACCCTTATTACAAGTGAACGAGATTACGCTGACTTTCGGCGGCGATCCCGTATTCGAAGATATGTCTTTGGTCGTTCAACCGGGCGACCGGTTGGCTTTGGTCGGGCGAAACGGCTCGGGCAAGTCGACGTTGATGAAAGTCATGGCCGGCATTGTTGAAGCAGACAGCGGCGATGTGATCGTCGGCCCCGGTGTCTCCGTCGGCTATATGGAGCAGGACCCGGATCTAAGCGGGTTCGAGACCTTGGGCGATTTTGCGTCGCACGGGCTTGATCCGTCAGAGATGTATAAGGTGGAACGCGCGGGCGAGGGGCTGAAGTTTGACCCGGCACGCCCGGTCAGCACCGCAAGCGGTGGTGAACGTCGTCGCGCGGCATTGGCGCGGTTGATGGCATCCGAGCCTGAATTGATGTTGCTGGACGAACCGACCAACCATTTGGACATCGAGGCGATCCGCTGGTTGGAAGACGAGCTGAAAACCACGCGCGCCGCTTTTGTTATTATTTCGCACGATAGGGCATTCTTGCGCGAATTGACCCGCGCGACCCTGTGGATCGACCGCGGTGTGACGCGCCGGCAGGAAATCGGCTTTGGCGGGTTCGAGGCATGGCGCGACCAGATGTGGGAAGAAGAGGACATGCAGCGCCACAAGCTGAACCGCAAGATCAAGGCGGAGGCGCGTTGGGCTGTCGAGGGCATATCAGCGCGGCGCAAGCGCAACCAGGGCCGTGTACGTGCCTTGCAAGACCTGCGCGCCGAACGGGCCAGCCAGATCACGCGGCAGGGCACGGCGGCCATGGCGCTTGAGGCTGGACCCAAGTCGGGTCGCAAGGTGGTCGAGGCCGTGGGCATCACCAAAGCCTTTGGCGACAAGACGATTTTGCGCCCCTTTGACATCACCATCCAGCGCGGCGACAGGATTGCGCTGGTCGGCCCGAACGGCGTTGGCAAAACCACGCTTTTGAACATGCTGATTGGCAAGGAACAGCCTGATTCAGGGACGATCAAACTGGGCACCAACCTTGAGATCGCCTTGTTCGACCAAGCGCGCGCACAGTTGGATGGCGACATGTCACTATGGGACAGCCTGACCGGCGATCCCGAGATGCGCGTATCTGGCAAAGCGGACCAGATTTTGGTGCGCGGCCAGCCGAAACATGTCGTTGGATACCTGAAAGAGTTCCTGTTTGACGAAGGTCAGGCGCGTGCGCCGGTACGGTCCTTGTCGGGTGGTGAAAAGGCGCGGTTGTTGCTGGCCAAGATTATGGCGCGGTCCAGCAATATGCTGGTGCTCGATGAACCGACCAACGATCTGGACGTCGAAACCCTTGATTTGATGCAGGAATTGCTGTCGACCTATGATGGTACTGTGCTGCTGGTCAGCCACGACCGCGATTTCCTTGACCGTGTTGCCGCGACCACCATCGCGATGGAAGGTGACGGCAAGGCCACGGTTTATGCCGGCGGTTGGACCGATTATCTGGCACAGCGCCAGCAGGATGATTTCGATCAAAGTGTTATTGCCAAGACCAAAACGGGGGCCAAGGGCGAAAAGCCGAAAGCCGCCGCGCAAAAGGGCCTTAGCTTTACCGAAAAGCACCGTCTTGAGGCGCTTCCTGCCGAGATTTCGCGTCTGGAGGCCGAGATTGCCAAGCTGGAAGAGTTGATGAGTGACCCCGCGCTTTACACCGACAATCCGGTGAAGTTCCAAAAAGCGACAGATGCCTTGGTCGAGCGGAACGAAAAGCTGCAAGACGCCGAGGCCGAATGGCTGGTGCTTGAGGAAAAGGCCGAGAGCTAAAGTAACGGGGGCAGGGCGACCCGCCCCCCTTTTGCTTAGCCTAGTTGGACCAGCGCGTGGCGTTTCTTGCCGGCGCTCAGCTTGATTGGCGATGCCAAGGCCGCGGCGTCAATCATCATGCCTGCGTCGGTCAGCGGTTCGTCATTGATCCGCGCGCCGTTTTCGGAGATTAGGCGTTTTGCTTCTTTGCCCGATCCGGCCAGCCCCGATTTCACGATCAACTGCACGATCGACATGCCATCGCCGATATCGGCAGCAGTCAGTGTCAGGGTTGGCAGATCGTCGCCAATCCCGCCCTTTTCAAACACTTCACGGGCTGTTGCCTCGGCCGCTTTGGCAGCTTCCGCACCGTGCAGCAGGGTGGTGACCTCGTTCGCCAACCTGATCTTGGCCGCGTTGATTTCGGACCCTTCCAGCGCGCCCAAGCGGTCGCATTCATCGACCGGCAGCTCTGTATAGAGCTTGAGGAAGCGGCCCACATCAGCGTCGGTCGTGTTGCGCCAGAATTGCCAGAATTCATAGGGTGACAGCATGTCAGGGTTCAGCCAGATCGCGCCGGATTGGGATTTACCCATTTTTTTGCCGTCAGATGTGGTCAGCAGCGGCGTGGTCAAGCCGTAAACTTCGCCATCGATCACGCGGCGTGTCAGATCGATCCCGTTCACGATATTGCCCCATTGATCCGATCCGCCCATTTGCAGGATACAGCCATGGCGACGGTGAAGCTCCATGAAATCATAGGCTTGCAGGATCATGTAGTTAAACTCGAGGAAGGACAGCGACTGTTCGCGATCAAGGCGGGACTTGACGCTTTCAAAGGACAGCATCCGGTTGATCGAAAAATGCCGCCCGATGTCGCGCAGAAAATCGAGGTAATTCAACCCGTCCAGCCATTCGGCGTTGTTGATCATCTGTGCATCAGATGGGCCATCGCCATAGGTCAGGTAGGCGCTGAACACTTTTTTAATGCCCGCGATGTTATCGTCGATCTGTTCCGGGGTCAGCAGCGGGCGTTCGTCCGCGCGAAACGACGGGTCGCCCACCTTGGTGGTGCCGCCGCCCATCAGGGTGATCGGTTTGCCGCCGGTCTTTTGCAGCCAGCGCAACATCATGATCTGGATCAGCGATCCGACATGCAGGGACTTGGCAGTCGCGTCAAATCCGATATAGCCGGGTTGCGCGCCCTTGAGCAGCGCCTCGTCAAGGCCTTGATAATCCGTGCAGTCAGCGACAAAGCCGCGCTCCATCATGATGCGGATAAATTCGGATTTGGGGTGGTATGTCATGGCGCTTGCCCTCAGCTTGGGTGGTGGTGCACTCTATATGTGCTGAGCAGACAAAGGAAAAGGCCATGAATAGGCCCCATGGAAATCGGATCGCGAAAACAGGCGTTTTGCGGGCCGCTGGTGCGATGAGCGGCACGTCGTTGGACGGGGTCGATGTGGCGGTGATCGACACGGATGGCCACGATATCATGGGCTTTGGCGCGTCAGGATACCGCGAATATTCCGCCGAAGAACGCAAGGTGATTGCCGCGGGTTTTGGCAAATGGTCCGGCCCCGAGGTGCAGGCGGCCACGCAAGTGATCGAGGCCGCGCATCTGGAGGTTTTGCGCGATTTTACCGACGTTGATGTGATCGGGTTTCACGGTCAAACGCTGGCCCATGCACCGCGCGCGCAAGGCACGTTGCAGGTGGGCGATGGGGCGGCATTGGCGGATGCCTTGGCCACGCCTGTGGTTTGGGATTTTCGCAGCGCTGACGTGGAACTGGGCGGCGAGGGCGCGCCGCTCGCGCCGTTTTTCCATCACGCCTGCGCGCGCTATGCCGGGCTGACCGGTCCGGTGGCGTTTTTGAATTTGGGCGGTGTGGGCAATCTGACATGGGTTGATCCCGCCATTGCGCGGCCTGAGGCCGACGGGGCGCTGCTGGCCTTTGATACGGGGCCTGCAAACGCGCCGATCAACGATCTGATGCAATCGCGTCTGGGGCTGGCCTATGACAAGGGCGGCAAGGTTGCATCAAAAGGCACGGTTGAAACTGGCGCGCTTGAGCTGTTTTTGGCAGAACCTTATTTTGCACGCATACCGCCCAAGTCACTGGACCGTAATGATTTTGCGGAAATGGTGGCACTGGTGGGCGAATTATCCGACGCCGATGCCGCCGCAACCCTGACCGCCATGTGCGCCGCTGGCGTGGCCGAGGCGATGGCCCATTGCCCGCGGGTGCCTGACCGCGTGTTGGTGACGGGTGGCGGGCGGAATAACCCAGTATTGATGAAAATGCTGGCGGTGAGTTTGGACTGCCCCGTCGCCCCAATCGAAGATATCGGGTTGGACGGTGATATGTTGGAGGCGCAGGCATTTGGGTATCTGGCAGTGCGCGTCGCACGGGGGCTGCCGACGTCGTGCCACAGCACAACGGGTGTTCGGGCGGCGGTTGGTGGCGGTACGGTCAGCATGCCCCAAAAAGAAAAAAGCGCGCTGAGTTAGCGCGCTTTCTAGGTTTATCGGTCCTAAGCGACCGCGCTTACCCCTTAAGGATCGAACGGCCTGCGTATTCTGCCGTCACGCCAAGCGCCTCTTCGATACGGATCAACTGGTTGTATTTCGCCAACCGGTCCGACCGCGCCAAGGAACCCGTTTTGATCTGGCCACAGTTTGTCGCAACTGCCAAATCGGCAATCGTCGCGTCTTCGGTTTCGCCCGAACGGTGGGACATCACGTTGGTAAAGCCCGCGCGATGCGCCATATCAACGGCTTGCAGGGTTTCGGACAGGGTGCCGATCTGGTTGACCTTGACCAGCATCGAATTGGCCGACCCGCGCTTGATGCCTTCGGCCAGACGGGCAGGGTTGGTTACGAACAAGTCGTCGCCCACCAGCTGGATCTTATCGCCCAAACGGTCGGTCAGCAGTTTCCAACCGTCCCAGTCATCCTCTGACATGCCATCTTCGATCGAGATGATCGGATAGTCGCCACAAAGGGCGGCCAGATAATCCACATTCTCGGCGCTCGACAGGGTTTTGCCTTCGCCGGACAGGACATAGTTGCCGTCTTTGTAATACTCGGTTGCCGCACAATCGAGGGCGAGGTAAATTTCCTCGCCGGGTTTGTAGCCTGCTTTTTCGATGGATTTAAGAATGAAATCAAGCGCATCACGGGTGGAGCTAATGTTGGGGGCAAAGCCACCCTCGTCGCCGATACCGGTGGAAAGACCCGCAGCGGACAGCTCTTTCTTCAAGGTATGAAACACTTCGGAGCCCATGCGCACAGCGTCGCGGATGTTTTCCGCAGCGACAGGCATGATCATGAATTCTTGGATATCAATCGGGTTGTCTGCATGTTCGCCACCGTTGATGATGTTCATCATCGGAACGGGCAGCATCCGCGCCGAGGTGCCACCAACATAGCGGAACAAGGGTTGCGAACAGAAATCTGCGGCGGCTTTGGCGGCGGCCAGTGACACACCCAAAATCGCGTTTGCCCCCAAACGTTCCTTGTTATCGGTGCCGTCCAGTTCGATCATTGTGCCGTCGATTTCGACCTGTTCGGTCGCATCGATGCCCACCAGCGCGTCCGCAATCTCGCCGTTCACGGCTTCGCAGGCTTGCAAGACGCCCTTGCCCATATAGCGCGATTTGTCACCATCGCGGCGCTCGACCGCCTCGTAGGCACCGGTGGAGGCACCTGATGGCACCGCGGCCCGGCCCATTGTGCCGTCTTCCAACGTTACATCAACCTCGACAGTGGGGTTGCCCCGACTGTCCAGAATTTCGCGGGCATAGATGTCTACGATGGTGCTCATGAGGGGAGATCCTTTTGGCATGGGTGTTTTCGCGCTGTTTTAGCCTGCGGGGGGCAGGATGAAAAGTGTTCAGGCTATGTCTTTGACTTTGCGCTCGCGCCAGACGGTATACATGCCCGACGCCACAATGATCGCAGCGCCAACATAGGTCAGCAGATCGGGACGTTCGCCAAAGACCATGATGCCGATCACGATGGCAAACAGCAGACGCGAATACCGAAACGGGGTGACAAAGCTGATCTCGCCCACGCGCATGGCCGCAACGATCCCGTAATAGGCAATCATGCCGATGCTCAGCGCCGACACCATATAAACGCATTGCAGAGCCGTCATCGGGACGAAAAACGTATCGGTCGCAAACATATGGAGCACCCCGGTGGGGACCAATGCCAGAAACGCCAAGAACGACAGCTGAAAGCTTGATGTGTGCTTGGGGACACGTCGGGTCGCCAGATCGCGCATGGACAGGCCAATAACACCGACCACGGCCAGCAAGGACAGCGCTTCAAAGCTTTCCATGCCGGGGCGAATGATCAAGAGCACACCAAACAACCCGACCAGGATCGCGCTCCACCGGCGCCAGCCGACGGGATCGCCCAGAAACAGCGCAGCGCCCAAGGTAACGGCCAAGGGCGTCGCCTGCAAAATCGCCGAGGCAGAGGAAATGGGGGTTAATACGATTGCCGAGACAAAGCCCAAGGTGCCGACGATTTCGCCCAATGCGCGCAGCATAATGGGCCGCGTCAGCATGGACCGCTCAAGCAGCGGCTGCGCCTTGATCCGAACGACCAGACCGAAACAGATCGCGCCGCCCAAACCCAGCAGGAATAATATCTGGCCAATCGGAATATCATCGCCCATCAATTTGATGAACATGTCCTCAAATGCGAAACCCAGCATCGAAAACACCATGATGATCGCGCCGCGCAGATTGTCCATTTGTCCAAGCCTTTCAAATCATTCCGTCGATCCATGCCGATTTGACAGGTAATGTGCAAGCGCCGTAGCAGCCGGTGATGAGCCAGACCGGGCAGGGCCATGGGACGTGGTGGCGTTCACCTTAGTTTGCCGCAAGGCGTTGACTTTGCCCGCCGATGCGCCCATCTAGCGTCCAAGCGATGCCTTCTGCCGCGTGAGCAGTCAGCCCTTTGGTCACATCGACCATCATATAGCTGAGACATAAAGGCCGCCGATGTTCCCAAAATCACGCGTGGGGCCAAGCGCAACAGACAGGGTATTGGCATTAGGCCGTCCCCTGCGATCTGCTTTGCGTCCCTCGCGGTTTAGCCCCTTTTTGGGTGCCGCGTGATTTAGACGGCTCCAGCACTTTTGCTGCGGCCCTTGGAAAGACGATATACATGAGCGATTTTGAAATGATGGGCCTGCCGCGCCGTTTGGTCAAAGCATTGACCAACATGGGCATGACAGACCCGACCCCTATTCAAAAACAAGCGATCCCACATGCGATGAACGGCCGGGACGTGATGGGCCTTGCCCAGACCGGCACCGGTAAAACGGCCGCCTTTGGCGTGCCATTGGTTGCACAAATGTTGGAAATGGAAGCCCGCCCCGAACCGCGCACCGTGCGCGGCCTTGTGCTGGCCCCGACCCGTGAACTGGCCAACCAGATCATGGAAAACCTGAAAGGCTTCTGCGAAGGCACGCAACTGAAAACGATGATGGTTGTGGGCGGTCAGTCGATCAACCCACAGATCAAACGCATGGAACGCGGCGTTGATTTGCTGGTGGCCACGCCGGGTCGCCTGCTTGACCTGATGGACCGCCGCGCGGTGCTGCTGCACAAAACCTCGTTTCTGGTGCTGGACGAAGCCGACCAGATGCTGGACATGGGCTTTATCCACGACCTGCGGAAAATCGCGTCGGTACTGCCCAAAGAACGCCAAACCATGCTGTTCTCGGCAACCATGCCGAAACTGATGAACGAGATCGCCAACAGCTATCTGATCAGCCCGATCCGCATCGAAGTATCGCCTCCCGGCAAAGCCGCTGACAAAGTCACCCAAGAGGTGCATTTCATCGCCAAAGCCGAGAAGAAATCGCTGCTGATTGAACTGCTGGGCAAGCATACCGAAGAACGTGCATTGGTCTTTGGCCGCACAAAACATGGCTGTGAAAAGCTGATGAAGGATCTGGTCAAGGCCGGTTTCAAAGCGGCCTCGATCCACGGCAACAAAAGCCAGGGCCAACGGGATCGCGCCATTGAAGCGTTCAAAAAGGGTGATGTAACCGTCTTGGTTGCAACAGATGTGGCGGCGCGTGGTTTGGATATTCCAGATGTGAAACACGTCTATAACTACGAATTGCCCAACGTGCCCGATAACTATGTGCACCGGATCGGTCGTACGGCCCGTGCCGGCAAAGACGGTGCTGCGATTGCCTTTTGCGCCCCTGATGAAATGGGCGAATTGAAAGACATCCAAAAGACGATGAAAATCTCGATCCCTGTGGCCTCGGGCCGCCCATGGGAGGCGATTGATGAACCCGCCAAGCCAAAAGGCGGCCGCGGTCGTGGTCGCGGTGGACGCCCAGGTGGCGGCGGTGGCCGTCCCGGTGGTAACGGCGGTGGCGGTAATGGTGGCGGCGAGGGCAAGCCCGCAGGCGCATCCCGGCGTCGGCGCAAGCCCGGTGGCGGCGGTAAACCCGGTGGCCAGCGCGCAGCGTGATCTCGCCTTTACGTAAACTGACGATCGGCATTCTTTATGTCGCGGTGGCGCTGCTTGTTGCAGTGCCACCTGTCTACATCATGGGGCGTCCCGCATCCTGTACTGTCCCGCCCTGCGCGTTTTCGTCCAGCATGCTGTTCAAGGGGAATATCATCCTGCTTTGGCTGCTGCCCTTCAGCATCGCTGCCGTGCTACTGGCGCTGGCGTTCCGGCTGAAAACTGCCCGCTGACCGCTTTCCAAATGGACTAAAATCCTCGCCCGAAGGGCGAAACCAGCGCGCTTGGCCGCATAAACCTACGCCGACGGTTCGCGCACCGGAGCGTCTCTTTTGGCGAGCTGCCCCATCCGAAGCATCAGCAGAAAACCGGCCGCTGCCAGCGCCAGCACCGATGTGATCAACAGATCAATCTCGCCGTCGAACATCAACCCGATGGGCGAGGCGATCAGCGCTGCCAGCACGGTCGATACGGCACCAATGACGGATGCGGCCATGCCCGCAATATGGCCCATCGGCTCCATCGCCAAAGCGCTTAGATTGCCCAAGACCAGCCCCGCTTGGAAAAACAACGACACCTGCCAGATCATGTAAAAGCCAAAGCCAAGCGGATCGGGCAGATTGTCCAGCCCCGCAAACAGCATGATTGCAGATAGAACGATCTGCGCGCCAAGGGTCAGCGTCACAATCCGCTGCATGCCCAAACGCACCACCAACATTGCGTTAATCAGGCTGGAACAGCCCGATATCAATGCAATAACCCCAAACCACAGCGGAAAGCTGTCGGCGCGGTCATAGACCTGATCGAATATGGGCTGCACCAACATCAAAGTGGCAAAGAGGATGGACATGGCCAGCGTTTGCACCGCGATTGACAGCCGCACCATGGGGTTGCTGAAAATCTCGACAATCGCTTTCCACAACAGGCCGATGCGCATGGGGCGGCGGTCTTTGACGGCCAGGGTTTCAGGCAGCCGTATCCGCATCCACAGCGTAGAAATGACCGAGAACACGACAAAGCTGACAAAGATACCGCGCCAGCTGGAATAGTGAATGATGATCGCGCCCAATGCGGGGGCAAAGGCGGGCACCATAACAAAAATCATCATCGCAAAGGACATGATCCGCGCCATTTGACGCCCTGAATACAGGTCGCGGATAATTGCAAGCGACACAATACGCGGACCGGCGGCCCCAAGGCCCTGCACCACACGTGCGGCCAGCATCACCTCCAGCGACTGGCTGGCCCAGGCAAGGACCGTTCCCGCAATATAAAGAGCAGCCCCACAGTACACGATGTTCTTGCGGCCATAGGCATCCGACAGCGGCCCGGTAAAGAAGGTCCCAAGGCCAAGGCCAAAGATAAACGCTGTCAGGATCAGCGGGACACGCTCGGGCGTGGCGGGGGCCAACTCGGCGGCGATTTGGGGCACGGCGGGCAGCATTGCGTCGGTGGAAAACGCAATCGTGGCAAAGAGCATTGCAATCAGAGCCACGAATTCAGCGCTGGACATGGGGAAGTCAGGTCTGTCTGATTGCATCCGTGCTGCTCCTAGGAGGTAGAGCGGCAAAATGCGCCCGTTGATTCACGTTTAACGAGCATCAAGGGGCAGTGCAATGCGGTGATTTATCAGGCAGATTTAAGGGTGGTTTCGGGCCAGCTTTGAACCGGCGCATCGGGCACATGCAGCACCTGCACAATATCGTGCAAATCGTCCCCATGCGCGGGGTCTCCGCTGCGCAGGGCCAGCACGGAAATGTTGTAGTTCACGATGTCGGTACGGCGTTGATCCCAGCTTTCCAACGCGATCACCCGCGTCACATAACGGCAGCTTTCCAGAACTGCGCGCCGTGTTTCAAAGGGGATCACCGGCTTTTGGCCCATTTGCGCGCAAAACGCATCGGTGGCGCAGCCCACGATTAATTCGCTACCCAAGCTGGACAGCTGTGCCAGCAGTTTTGCATGCGTCGTGCGAAATCCGTCAAAGCAGCCATAGGTCAACACGCTGCGTGACCGCTGTCCTGTTCTCTCGACGAAAGAGGGCGCAACCTGCACCCGGCTATGCACCCGAAAGGGTGGTGTTGATTGTTCTAACATGACTGCCCGCTCGTTTTTTGAACTGGGGTCTTTGCCCCGTTTATAGCAGTGATTCTAAGCGGGCTGGCCAGCAAAGGCAAAGTGTTTCTGCGGGGTTAGCTGCGGTTCAGGAATTATCGGTTTGCTGACGCAAATCAGCCAGCACCTGTTTCCACAGCTCGGGCGGCTGTGCGCCGGGCACGGCATGTTTGCCTCCAACAATAAATGTCGGAACAGAACTGATGCCCATCTTGCGGCTATGGTCGTCACGGTCGCGAATGTCTTGGGCATCTGAATCCGACGCCAGCAAACGTCTGACCACAGACGCATCCATTTCGATCCCATCGGCAATATCGGCCAAGACTTCGGCATCGCCAATGTCGCGGGCATCGACGAAATACGCCTTGAACAGGGCGGATACAGCAGCGGTCTGACGCCCTTCGATACCTGCCCAATGGATCAAACGGTGTGCATCCAGCGTATTGGGCGTGCGCTTCATATCCTCGAAATTGATGGTCAGACCGGCCTTTTTCGCGTGCTCTACCACGGGGGCATAGGCTTTGACCGCACCTTCTTTGCCACCGAATTTGCCTTCCAGATAGGCGCGGCGGTCCATGCCTTCGGCGGGCATGTCGGGGTTCAGCTGAAACGGGTGCCATTCAATCACGAACGGGTGGTCAGGCTCCGACGCCAAGGCGCGGTCCAGATGGGCCTTGCCGATATAGCACCAGGGGCAAATCGGGTCGGACATGATATCAAGCTTGATCGTCTCAGTCATTTTGCGCCTCATAGCCCGCGCGCAGGGCGCGGCGCAGCAATTTGCCGTTTGCCCCCATGGGCAGTTCGGGCAGATGAACATAAAGACGCGGCTGTTTGTAGCGCGCCAGATTTTCTTGTGCATAAAGCGCCAGTGCCGCTTCGTCCAGCGGGGTGTCTGCCGTGTAAAATGCTGCAATCACGGTCACATCGGCACGTACGGTCACCTCGGTCGCGCCGACGGCAGAAATACCGGGATACTGGGCCAGCTTTTGTTCAACCTCGATGGGTGACACGCGAAAACCGCCTGCGTTCATCATATCGTCGTTGCGCCCCAGATAGGTGATCTGTCCTTCCGGCCCCATAATCCCCTGATCGCCGGTCATAAACCAGCCATCCTGAAACTTCTCGGCGGTTTGATCCGGCGCGCCAAAATACCCCAGCATCAGGCCGGGGTCGGTTTTATAGACGGCAATCGTACCTTCGGTGCCATAGGGGACAGGGCCATCGGGGCCGATGATTGCAACGCGCCGCCCGGCTTGGGGGTATCCCAAGGATCCAGCGGGGGCCGGATGCGCTGGCGATCCTGACAGAAAGGTCGAACATTCCGACATGCCATAAGCCTCGAATATCCGCGTACCGCTGGCCGCTTGCCACGCGTGGCGCAGGGCTTCGGGCAGCTTTTCTCCCGCGCTTAAACTGTGGCGCAGGCTGGGGATGTCGATGCTGTCATTATGCTTGAGTATCTGCCGGTAAACGCCCGGCGCTGCTGCAAACAGGCTCGCACTCTCTTGTCGCATCATCCTTGGCAGGTCGGCCGCAGCAGTGCCCGCCGCGGGGATCAGCGCTGTGGCCCCCATGGTCCAGGGGTCCATTAACCCGGTTCCCAAAGTATAGGTCCAGTTGAACGCACCGGCATGCATCACACGGTCGGACTCAACCAGGTCGTACCATCCGTCAAACATCATCTGCCGCGCCCAGATTGTGCGGTGCGCGTGCATGACAGCACTCGGCTTGCCCGATGTGCCAGAGGTGTAGATGATATAGCCCAACCGCTCCGGATCGCCCATGTGCCACGCGGCGGGCGGCAGATCGCGCATGGCTCGCAAGGCGCTCACATCAACCACACCAGCAACCTTAGGGCAGGCCACCGCTGGATCGTTCAGGATCGCCTTGGGCCGTAATATGTCAATGATCGCAGCCACTTCGGGTTCGGTCAGCGCGGCTGCGGTGGGGACGGGCACCAAACCAGCGGCCAAAGCGCCCAGATAGGCCAGCGGGAAATCAACCGTATTGCCAAGCCGCATCAAGACGATATCGCCGGGCACTAGCCCAAGCGCCAAAAGCCCCGTTGCCGTGCCCCGTACCGCGCTCTCAAGGGCGCGGTAGCTCCAACGCTCGCACCCGTCCGGCCCGATAATAAGCAACGCCGTTTTGTCGCCCAGCCGGCCGGCATGTGCCAGCACATGGGCCGCCATATTAAACGGCGCAGGGCAGGGCGCGTATCCATCTGAGGGGGAGAGTGACAACATGGCCCATCGCTAGCGCGGGTTCCGGCCCGTTGCAAGCCGCAGGACCGGGCGATATACGCAATATATGACAGAGCAAGCGCCCAAATCGATGATCCAGATCGCCCGCGAAAGCGGCGAGACCGAAACCGCGCCCCCCGTTGATCTGGGCGCGCGCGTGCGCGAACTGCGCAAGGCCCGCAACTGGACGCTGGAACAGGCCGCGACACAGGCAGGGCTGGCGCGCTCGACCCTCAGTAAAATCGAAAACGGCCAGATGTCTCCCACCTATGACGCGCTGAAAAAGCTCGCTGTCGGGCTCGAGATTTCTGTGCCGCAGCTGTTCACACCGCCCTCAGCCGCCCAGATCAATGGCCGCATGTCGGTGACCAAATCTGGCGATGGCACCAGCAAGGCCACAACAACCTACGAACATGAATTGCTTGCGGATACCCTGCGCAAAAAGCAGATGCTGCCCTACCGCGCCCGTATCCGCGCCCGCAAAATGGAAGAATTCGACGGCTGGGTCCGCCATGATGGCGAAGAATTCCTCTACGTGCTGACCGGCGTCGTGCGGCTCTATACCGAGTTTTACGAACCCGTCGAAATGCGCCGTGGCGACAGCGCCTATTACGATGCCACCATGGGCCACAACGTTGTCTCAACCAGCGACGAAGACGCAACAATCCTTTGGGTCACATCCCTGACCTAAACCGCGCCCGAGTTTCATTTTGCCAAATAAACTCTCCCCGAAGGGCCGTTCTGCGACTGGGTGCTAAAAAGGCTATTTCCCACTCATCGCTCAGCGTCTATCCACCAAACCTCGGGCATATAATTCGGCCCATCCCCATACAGCGGCACGTGATCGGGATATTTCATCTCGGCGATATGGGCGATGCGGTCTTGGGTGAATTGCCAGAACGGCACCACATAGCGCCCGGCGGTCAAAACCCTATCCAACGCGCGGGTCGCGGCAATGAAATCTTGCGTGGTGGTCGCATTCACCATTGTATCAATCATCGCATCAATCGCGGGGGATTTTACCCCCATCAAGTTGCGGCTGCCTGGCTGATCTGCCGCCTCGGACCCCCAATAATAGCGCTGCTCGTTGCCGGGGCTCAGTGACAGCGCGCGGCGAAAGATCGCCATGTCAAAATCAAACTCTGCGTTGCGCGCCACGAATTGCGCGTCATCCACTGCCTCGACAGTGGCCTCAATGCCCAACCGCTTGAGCGCTTGAATATATAGCTCCGCAATCGCCATATTCTCGGTGCTGCCCTTGGACATCAAAATGCGAAAGCTCAGCGGCTTGCCATTTGCATCCCGCATAATCCCGCCTTGCGCGGAATAGCCTGCATCTTGCAGGGCCTTCATCGCCGCGCGAATGCCGTTGCGGTTGCGGGCCGATCCGTCCGATACGGGCAGGGCATAGCCCTCCATCGCGCCTTGGGGCAGGCTGTCTTTGAACGGGGCCAGCAGCTCGGCCACGCGCCCCTCGGCCGGACCATCGGTCATGGCCAAGGGCGAGTTCGAGAAATACGAGGTGATCCGCGGCTGCGCGCCGCCGGTCAGCGTTTCATTGATATATTCAAAGTTGAACGCGGCAATCATGGCGTCACGCACGCGGATATCGTCAAAGGGCGCGCGACGGGCGTTCATGACAAAGCCGGTCATGCCCGATGGTTTCTTGTGGGCGAAGGTCGACTTTACGATATCGCCCCGCGTAACAGCGGGGAAATCATATTGTGTTGCCCAGGTTTCGGCGTTGAACTCCCGCAGGGCCGAGATTTCGCCAGCTTTAAATGCCTCGAACAGCACATTGGCATCGCCGTAAAAATCAAGCTTGATCTGATCAATATTATGGGTGCCGCGCCGAAACGGGACATCCTTGCCCCAATAATCAGGATTGCGCGTCAGCGTCACCTGCCGTCCGGCCCGATAATCCGTGACACTGTAAGGGCCGGACCCAAGCGGAATATCGGCCAAAGCGGCATTGGCAAAATCGCGCCCTTCCCATTGGGCCTTGCTCAGGATCGGGCGCATACCCGCCAGCAGCGCCAATTCACGGTTTTCAGTATTGAACGTCATACGCAGGCTGCGCGGCCCAGTTTGAACGATGCTGTCAATCTGTGCCCGCAGCCCGTGATAGCGCGGGTGCCCCTCTGACCCCAGCATGTCGTAGCTAAAGATCACGTCCTCGACAGTGACGGGACTGCCGTCGGAAAAACGCGCCTCGGGCCTGAGGGTGAATTCCACCCATGATCGGTCCTGAGGCACCTCGACCGATTCGGCCAAAAGCCCGTAAAGCGTGAAGGGTTCGTCCCATGATCGCCCCATCAGTGTCTCGTGGGTGAAAAAAGCAAGCTGCCAGGGCGCGGTGCCTTTGCGCACGAAAGGATTAAGGCTGTCAAAGCCGCCGGTGTTGCCCAAAACAATTGCGCCGCCTTTGGGCGCTTGCGGGTTCGCATAAGGGAGCGACACAAAATCCGGTGGTAGAGCAGGGGTGCCATACATAGATATCCCGTGCGCGGGCTCGGCTTGGGCTGCGGCCCCGAACAGAATCAGTGAAGAAACTGCTGCAACCGCCCGACAGGTTTGGAAAAAATTTGACACCATTTTCGAAACAATCCCGCTCTGCCCTTGTTTTATTACGCCAACTCTTAGCGGCGCTGCGGGGGCTTATCAAACTTTAAGCTTGGATTGCAGCAAAGGTTTGCGTATAAAGACCTTACTGCTCGATAGGTTTCTTGCCTGTATGAAACCTGCCTCAATAACTTAACGTCCGCTTCGTGCGGACGTTTTTTTTTGCCCGTTTTTGTTCCGTCTAATCGAATCCCATTTTGGCCAAATCATGCCGCTGAGGTTTAATTAATCATTCCCATTGCTGGGGCTGCGTACCATGATGCAGTTGCAGAAACCGCAGGAGAACACCATGGCCTATAGCATCGACCTTTCACAAAAGACCGCCCTGATCACGGGGTCAAATTCGGGCATTGGCCTCGGCATCGCTTGGGCACTGGCACGGGCGGGCGCGGATGTTGTGTTGAACTCCTTCACCGACCGCGACGAAGACCACGCAATCGCCGAGGAGATCGCCAAAGAAACGGGCGTAACCGCGCGCTATATCAAGGCCGATATGTCCAAGGCCGACGAATGCCGCCAGTTCGTGACCGATGCAGGGCGCTGCGATATTCTGGTGAACAACGCTGGCATTCAACATGTGGCCCCGATCCCCGACTTTCCGGTGGAAAAATGGGACGCGATCATCGCCATCAACCTAAGCTCAGCGTTTCATACAACGGCAATGGCGCTGCCGATGATGCGCAAGGCAGGCTGGGGCCGGGTGGTGAACATCTCGTCTGCGCACGGGTTGACCGCGTCGCCCTATAAATCAGCCTATATCGCGGCAAAACACGGCATCATCGGGCTGACCAAAACCACCGCACTTGAGACCGCCAAGGAACCGATCACCTCCAATGCCATTTGCCCGGGTTATGTTTTGACCGACATCGTGGAAAAGCAGATCCCCGATACGATGAAGGAATACGGGATGACTCGCGACGAAGTGATCAAAAACGTGATGCTTGAACGCCAGCCAAGCAAAGAGTTCGCGACCGTGGAGCAACTGGGCGGCACGGCGACATTCCTGTGCTCGGACGCAGCGGCGCAAATTACCGGCACGACCGTCAGCGTCGATGGTGGCTGGACCGCGCTATAAGAACTTTTATGCCTTCGGCGAGGATATTTGAGAGCCAGAGAATATAGGACCGGTCCACGGCTTCTCTGGCTTTCAAATATCCCCGCCGGAGGCGGTCTTTCTTGAAACGGGGCGGGGCGATCCAATGGTGAAAAAACAGATAAATCTGGCCTTGCAAGGCGGCGGCGCGCATGGGGCCTATACGTGGGGTGTTCTTGACCGGCTGTTGGAAGAGGACGATCTGGAGATTTCAGCGATCTCCGGCACCTCTGCTGGGGCTTTGAATGGGGCGGCGCTTAAGGCGGGGATGATTTCGGGCGGGCGTCAGGGCGCGCGGGATAATCTGGATTGGCTTTGGCAGAAAGTGTCCGGCGTGGGTGAAAGCCAGTTGTCGGGTTGGCTTGCCCCTTTCGGTGTCGCGGCGATCAGTCGGGCGATGGAATACAGCTGGCATAGTGCTGTCAGCACCGCGATGACCCAGATCGTATCGCCCTATGCCTATGGTCCGGCTTATAAAAACCCGCTGCGCGAAATTGTGGAAAAGTTCAATTATGATCTGGTGTGCGGGCAGGATGCGCCCCGGCTGTTTGTAGGGGCCACCAAGGTTCGCGATGGCAAGATCAAGGTTTTCGAGGGGGACGAGATTGGCCCCGACGCGCTATTGGCGTCTGCCTGTCTGCCCACCTTGTTTCAGGCCGTGGATATTCCAGACCCCGTAACCGGCAAGTCAGAGGCCTATTGGGACGGTGGCTATACCGGTAATCCGGCGTTGTTTCCCTTATATACCCGCAATTTGCCGCCTGATATTGTCATTATCAATATCAATCCGCTTGAGCGGGCGGATCTGCCGAAAACCCCGATAGAGATTCAGAACCGGATCAACGAGATCAGCTTTAACTCAAGCTTGCTGCGCGAATTGCGGGCCATCGAATTTGTGCAGCGGTTGTTGGACACAGGCCGGATCGAAGAAGGGCAAATGAACCGCGTCTACATTCACATGATTGCCGATGACGATTTGATGTCCAAGCTGTCGACCGCGACCAAAACCGTGCCAAACCCGGCGGTGATTTCAGCGCTTAGGGCGGCGGGCCGTGCATCAGCCGCGCGGTTTTTAACCCATGAAATCGATCATGTTGGCAAGCGCAGTTCGGTCGATTTGAAAACGATGTTCAGCTAGGTTCGATGGGGGCCGGTTGCTTGGTCTGGCCATCGACGGGCAGCGGGCGGTCGGGCGGATAGACAAGCCCCGCCGAGATAACCAGCTTGGCTGCGTCTTCGACAGACATATCCAGCTCGATCACGTCTTTGCGGGGAAAGAACAGCAAAAAGCCCGACGTGGGGTTAGGCGTGGTGGGGATGAACACGCCGACCAGTTCTTTTTCAATCCCGGCATGGCGGGCCACTTCGCCCTTGGCCGAGATCGAGATAAAGCCAAGCGCCCAAGCGCCGGCGCGCGGGTATTCCACCATACAGGCTGTTTCAAAGCTGCGTTCGCTTTGGGCGAAAATCGTCTCGGAAATCTGTTTAATGCCGGAATAGATGGTGCGCACCACCGGTGTGCGCTGCACCAGCCCTTCGGCAAAGCGGATAAAGGACCGTCCGATGATGCCCTTGGCCAGCCATCCCACGATGATGGTGAACAGTAAAAAGATGATCACGCCAATGCCGCGGACGTTGATCTGCGCCGACGGGTCCAGCCCGAAATAGGTCTGGATCAGCCGGTCGGGGTGATAGGCCAGTGGCACCATGGGCAGCACAATGCCATCAATCCAGCCGATCACTGTCCAGATCAGCCATATGGTCAGGCCGACCGGGGCAATCACCACCAACCCCGTCAGGAACGACCCGCGCAGCCGTGCAAAAAGCGTCCGCTTTGGCGCATGCGGCGGGGGTGGAGGCGAAAATGGCGTGTTCATTAGCGTGTTTTTCTTCCCAATCATTCCATTTCAGAGCTAAGTGCTTTGCTTGGCTGCTACAATGGAGTGCGCATAAAATTTGGGCTTCAATTGCTGTTTGAGGCCAGTTCAGCCGCAATTTTGGACGCCAAACGGGCATTATTGCGCACCAGCGCGATATTTGCGGTCAGCGAACGCCCCTTGGTAAGCTCAAATATCCGCTGAAGCAGATAGGGCGTGACGGATTTACCGCTGATCCCGTGGGCGATTGCGTCGCTTTGGGCGGTGGCGATGATCGGGGCCAGCTCGGCTGCGGCGATTTCATCGGCTGCTGGGATCGGATTGGCAACCAGTTGACCGCCGGGCAGACCCAGTTGCGCACGCATGCCGTGGGCCGCAGCGATTTGCGCAGGGTCGTCCATGCGCAAGGGTGATTTTAGCGGCGAGGTGCTGCTCCAGAACGCGGGAAAGCTGTCTTGGCCGACGGTGATGACCGGCACGCCTTGGGTTTCCAGCACCTCAAGGGTCTTTGCCACATCCAAGATCGCCTTGGCCCCGGCGGCAACCACCGTGACGGGGGTTTGGGCCAGCTCAAGCAAATCGGCAGAGATGTCGAACGTGTCCTCGGCCCCTTTATGCACGCCGCCGATGCCGCCTGTTGCGAAGACGGCGATGCCTGCCAGATGCGCGGCGATCATCGTGGCGGCAACGGTGGTGGCACCCGTGCCGCCGGTCGCGATGCAGGCGGCCATATCGGCGCGCGACAGTTTGGCGACGCCTTTGGCTTGGGCCAGTTGGCTCAGTTGCGCATCCTCAAGCCCGATATGAAGCTGGCCGTCGATCACCGCGATTGTGGCAGGGGTTGCCCCGGCGGCGCGCACGTCCGCCTCGACCTGGCGGGCGACCTCGAGGTTTTGGGGATAGGGCATACCATGGGTAATGATTGTGCTTTCAAGCGCCACAATCGGGGTGCCTTTGCTATGGGCGGTGGCAACTTCTTGAGAGCGGTGTAGCGTGATCATATTTTGGTTTCTCCGGAAACATATTGTGCAGCAGCAGCAAGGGCTTGGGTCAGGGCAGTATCCGCCGCAGCGCCGTGGATCTCAGCCGCGATATGGGCCGCCATAAAGGTGTCGCCAGCGCCCGTCACACGGGTGACAGAAACGGCGGGCGGGGTTTGGGTGATCAGGCCGCTTGCTTGGCCCACAGTCGCAGGATTGCCGCCATCCGTGACGACAGCCCGCACGGCCCCGCGTTCAAGCAAGGCCGCAGCCGCATCGCGCGAGGTATCAAAGGCAGTTTGGCACAGCAGCCCGGCCTCTTCGAGGTTCACATAAAGCGTACCACGTTTGGCTTGGATAAAGGGGCTTAGGCGCATCGCCTTGCCGGGGCTGGCGGGGGCTACACGCAAATCTGCCTCGGTCAGCAGCGGGCTGCGGGCCATTTCGGCCAGCAGATCAAGGGTCAGGTTGCCATCAAGGGCGACCGTTCCGCGATAGGGCGAGGGCAGCGATCCATCGGCAAAGGGGCGCAGGATCTTGCTGCCAGCGGCCTCGAGCGAGTGGGCATCCGCGATGGCGGCGATCAGGCCATTGGTGCCCTCGATCGCCATGTATCGGTCGGTGGGCAGG
This sequence comes from uncultured Sulfitobacter sp., assembly GCF_964021855.1. Lineage (NCBI taxonomy): Bacteria > Pseudomonadati > Pseudomonadota > Alphaproteobacteria > Rhodobacterales > Roseobacteraceae > Sulfitobacter > uncultured Sulfitobacter sp. The sequence goes on along the minus strand of NZ_CAXHZD010000004.1, from coordinate 317,715 downwards.
TCATCTGATCGGTACACAAAATTGGTGTTCAAGCCACGCAATTGGCAGGCTGCAATCAACTCGTCGCCTTCGGGGTCGCGGCCCACGGCGCTGATCAGCGCAGGCGACAGGCCGAACCGGGCCAGCGCCATCGCGATGTTCAGGGCAACGCCGCCGGGCAGCCGTGTGATACGGCCGGGCATGTCCGACCCCAGCCGCATTTGTGTTTCAGCGCGCCCGATGATGTCCCACAGGACCGATCCGATGCAGAGTATATCTGGTGTATTTGTCATAGCGCCCGTTCTGCCCAGACCTGCGCCGGGGCGCAAGCCCGGTTAGGCGATTGATGCGCCAAGATTGCGCGGATTAATTCGGCACCGCAAAGGTAAGCGAGGCCCAAAGGCTTTCCCAATGCGGGCTTTTGTCAGTTTGACCCGCATCTGGGGCCGGGCGCAGGACCACGGAATCCACCAGATAGGTCATGCCGGGTGACACCGGAAAGGTCAGGTGCCCCTGATCGTCACTGCGGTACACGGTGACGATGGGCTTAATCTCGGCTGATTTTTCATAGACTTCGATCTGCACGTCTGGGCGCGGGGCCCCTTGATAGGTCAATGCGACCGTCATCATCCCGTCGAAATCCGCGTCATACGGGTTGGTCAGCGCGGTAAATTCGGTAGCAAGGCCCAGTTCGCGATCACTGCCACGGCCGTCGCCAATCGCAATCAGCGCTTTGGAGTGGCGCGTATAGCGTTCGCGTACCTTGTCTTGGGGATAGCCCGCGGCCAGATGCTCAGCCAAGGCGGTTTTGAAATCCTTGTGTTTGGTAAAGCCGACGAAAGTCTCCCAGTCTTTATAGGTGAGCGAGGATGGCGATGCCTCGTGCGCCACGATCAGCAGGCCGTCCCTTGGGGGGGCTGTGATCTGCAAGGCCGGTGAATCGCCCATGCGGCCCTGAACAGGCAGGGTGCCCCCCTCAAAGCTCAGGTCGAAACGGTCGGTACGGTTTGCGAAATACGCAAGGTTCGTGCCCTCGAAAAGCTGGCCGTTCTTAATGTTGGTTGTCAATTCCGCGCCGGGCTGTACTTGATATACTGGTGCTTCAAGCCAGTATTCATGGGCACTGGCAGGCAGCGCGGCCAAACCAAGCGAGATTACAAGTGCGAGACGGGACAAAAACATGAAAAACACCTTATATGCGGTCATTCTAAAGCTGGCTTACGTGGTACTTTTGTCAAGTGCGGTAACCGGTATGGCCCGCGCCCATGAGGTTGTTCCGACCATCGCAGATTTGACCGTGGCAGAGGGTGTCGCCGATCTGGTGCTGCGCGTGAACCTTGAGGCGTTGATGTCGGGCATTGATCTGGATGCGGTCGAGGACACCAATGATGCTGAAAATGCAGGCGATTATGACAGCCTGCGCGCCTTGCCCGCCGACCTGATCGCCGCTCGGGTGCCCGAATTGCTTGCCACTTGGAACGCCGCGCCCTTGCTGCGCGCCGACGGGGATGCCGTAAACCTGACAACAGTGTCCGTCACCGTTCCCGAAGATGTGAACGCCGAATTGCCGCGCATTTCAGAATGGGTGCTGCAAGGGCAGGTGCCTTTGGGCGCACGCGGTGTGGTGGTGGCATGGCCTGCCGGATCCGGCGCGATGGTCCTGCGCCAGCAGGGTGTCGATGAACCTTACACTGGGTATCTGGAGGGCGGTTCGCAAAGCCCCGAGATCGAACTGGCAGGCGGCGGGCAGGAAACCGCGTGGCAGGCGTTTCTGACCTATATCCCCGTCGGCTTTGACCACATTTTGCCCAAGGGGCTGGATCATATCCTGTTCGTGCTGGGGCTTTTCTTTTTGTCTACGCACCTAAAGCCGCTGATCTGGCAAGTATCGGCCTTTACCGCGGCGCATACCGTCACGCTGGCGCTTGGGGCGCTTGGGCTGGTGACGGTACCGGGGTCGATTGTCGAGCCTTTGATCGCCGCCTCGATAGTCTATGTCGCGGTCGAGAATATCTTTACCTCGGGGTTAAACCCTTGGCGGCCTTTTGTAATTTTCGGTTTCGGATTGCTGCATGGGCTGGGCTTTGCATCGGTTCTGGGCGAATTTGGCCTGCCGAGCGATCAGTTTGTGCCCGCGTTGATCGGCTTTAACATCGGGGTCGAGATTGGCCAGCTGACGGTCATTGCGATTATGGCGCTCTGCGTGTGGCAAGCCTTGCGCGTAGCGCGGGGCGAGGGTGGCGCAGACGGGGCCAAGCGGCTTTATGCCGGGTTGGCCGTTGCCGCGTTGGTGCTGTGTTTTGTGCCGATGCCGGGTGTTGCCGCCGCACTCGAAGCACCTGTGCCGTTGTTCTTGGTACCGCTGGCGTTGGTCTTTACCGCCTGTTTCCTATCGGTCCAGTTTCGACAAACGGCAGACGCCTATCGGCGCTTTGTGGCGATCCCGGCGTCTGTCGGGATCGCGGCCGTGGGGGCCTATTGGTTCATCGAGCGGGTGTTTTTATAACACCCGCCTGATCTTAGGCCATCGCAGCGACGAGGGTCGCCAAGGCCTGTGCCGGATCATCTGATGCCCAGATTTCATCACCGATGCCAAAGAAATCGGTGAAGGGGCTAAGGGTGCGGATCAGGTCCTCGTCCAGGCCACCTTCGGCCACGCAGGGTACTTCGATCACTTCGGACCACCATTTGAACAGGTCCAGCTCGGCATGTGATCCGTCGTCCAGCGCACTGGGGCGGACGGGGCCAAAGCTGACATAATCTGCGCCGGCTTCACCGGCGGCCATGCCGTCATGGCGCGACCCTGCGCAGTAGCTGCCCACAATCGCGTCATCGCCCAGCGTCTTGCGGGCATGGCGGACGGACCGCGCGGCGTCGGTCAGGTGCACACCGTCCAAGCCGATGCGTTCGGCCAGCAAGGTATGGTCTGCGATCACCAGGGCGACGTCGCGGGCATCGGTAATCTCGCGCAGGGCGTCAGCAGCGCGCAGCACCACATCTTCGTCGCGGGCACTGAGGGCGAGACGCACACAGGCGATGGACTGGCTGTCTAGAACGCGGGCCAATGTCTGGGGGAAGGTTTCCAGCTCAAACGCGGGGGGGGTGATCAGATAAAGCTGCGGCTGTTCGGGCGTATTCATGACAAGCGGTCCTTTGCTGTGTTGGTGCCAATTAACGGATCGCGCAGAGAAAGAAAAACTTTTATGCCTTCGGCGAGGATTTTTTACCATTTGGAAATACGGCGCGTTCTTGTGAGAGGGCTGCCGCGCGGGTAAGAGGCAGGCATGAATGATACTGTAGAGAACCCCAAAATACCGGCATTTGTGTTGGTGCGTCCGCAAATGGGCGAGAATATCGGTGCTGCCGCGCGCGCCATGTGGAATTTCGGTTTGGACCGGATGCGCATTGTCGCACCGCGCGATGGCTGGCCGAACCCGTCGGCTGTGGCCATGGCATCGGGGGCAGGGCGTTTGCTGGACGAGGCGGTTGTTTATGACGATTTGGCCGGTTCGTTGGGGGATGCGGCATTTGTGTTTGCCACCACGGCGCGGGACCGGGATCTGACCAAGCCAGTTTACAGCCCCGAGGCGGCAATGGCCAAGGCGGCCGAGCTGATTGCCCAAGGCCAGAGGGTTGCCGTGATGTTCGGGCCAGAGCGCGCGGGGCTGGAGAATGAGGATATCGCGCGGGCCAATGCGATTGTATCTGTTCCTGTGAACCCGCAGTTTGCATCGCTTAATCTGGCGCAATGTGTGTTGTTGATGGGCTATGAATGGATGCGCGCCCAAGCGAATATCATTCCCGAGCAGGTCGAGATGGCAGGCACGGATTGGGCGGATAATAGCGAGATCGAACATCTGGCGCGGCATTTCGAAGAGCGTCTGGATGTGGCGGGGTTTTTCTATCCCGAGCACAAGGCCGCCAGCATGAAGGTTAACCTGCGCAACATGTGGTCGCGCCTGCCGTTGACCCGCGCCGATGTGCAAACCTTGCACGGTACCCTGCGACAGATGGTACGCTGGAAAGAGCGCGGCTAGACCTTTGCGCCTGCGTGACCTATTTCTGCATCAAACCTAGCAGACAAGAGGCACCATGGCCGAGAAACGTAAGCTTTTTGAGGAAGTGGGCGATGCACAAGCCGCCCGCCCTGTTGCACAAACCGGTGTGATTGATCGGGGCCGGGGCGGCGCACGTGGCGCGATCCGCGTCTGGCTGTTCATATTATTCGCGTTGGTCTTTGTGATGATCGCGGTCGGCGGATTGACCCGGCTGACCGACAGCGGGCTTAGCATCACCGAATGGAAACCTTTTACCGGGGCGATGCCACCGCTGAACGAAGCGGATTGGCAGTCGGAATTCGCGAAATACCAAGAGATTGATGAGTTTAGGGTTCAGAATTCCTGGATGGAGCTGGGCGATTTTAAACTGATTTACTGGTGGGAATGGGGCCATCGCCAGTTGGGCCGTGTGATTGGTTTGGTTTGGGCGATCGGGTTTCTTTGGTTCTTGCTGCGGCGTCAAATCCCCACCGGTTGGACGGGACGTTTGTTGTTGCTTGGCGGGCTAGGTGGTCTGCAGGGCGCGATCGGTTGGTGGATGGTATCGTCGGGCGTTAGCACGGGCGGGGCTGTTTTGGATGTGGCCAGCTACCGGCTTGCCACGCATCTGGGGCTGGCCTTTGTGATCCTTGGGTTCATCACCTGGTATGCATTGATGCTGGGCCGTCCGGAAAAGGACCTGATGCAGGCGCGCCGCGCCAAGGAAAGTAAGCTTTTCGGCATGTCGACAGGGGTGCTTCACTTTGCGTTTCTACAGATCTTACTGGGCGCCTTGGTCGCGGGCATTGATGCGGGTCGGTATTTCGTGGATTGGCCGCTGATGCAGGGGCAGTTCTTTCCGCCTGATGCGTTTAACATCGCGCCTGTCTGGCGCAATTTCTTTGAAAACCCGGGCCTTGTGCAGTTCATGCATCGCATGGCCGGCTATTTGCTGTTTGCCTTTGCCGTTGTCGTTTGGCTGCGCGGGCGCAAATCTGCGCATCCCAAAACACGCAATGCTTTTAATCTGATGATGCTGGCGATGGCGGGGCAGGTCGTGCTGGGCATTGTGACCGTTCTGAACGCGGCCCCCGTACACATCGCCATCTGGCATCAGGTGCTGGCTGTCATCTTGTGGGTGTTTATCCTGCGGGCGCGGTTCCTAAGTGGCTATCCCATTCCAACTTCCCTAAGAGGAAAAACACAATGAGTGCTTTTGACGATCTGATGGCGTTTCAACGCGAGACTGAGGCGTTGGCCCAGATTGCAGGCCGTTTGGGGTGGGATCAGGAAACCATGATGCCGCGCGGGGCGGCTGCGCAACGTGGTGAAGAAATGGCCGCCGTTGAAGGCGTGCTGCACGCGCGCCGTGTTGATCCACGTATCGCTGGCTGGCTTGAGATGATCGATGAGGGCCATTTGGACGACGCTGGCAGCGCGCAGTTGCGTCATATCCGGCGGTCCCACGCGCGGGCCAGCAAAGTACCCGCTGCGCTGGCCGCACGTCTTGCGCGGATCACGTCCGAGGCACAGGGTATTTGGGCCGAGGCGCGCGAAGCGGATGATTTCAAGGCGTTCGCACCGACCCTGTCCGAGGTGATCACGTTGAAGCGTGAGGAGGGCATGGCGCTGGCGGCTGGCGGCGATATCTATGATGCGATGCTGGATGACTATGAGCCTGGTGCCACGGGGGCCGAACTTGAGGCGATGTTTGGCGCGCTACGCCCTGAACTGACTCGCCTGCGCGAAGCGGTCCGCAGTGCAGAGGCCCCGCCCACGCTGCAAGGCAAGTTCGACGAATCTGCGCAGATGAAGCTGACCCGGCAATTGGCAAAGACCTTTGGTTATGACATGAGCATGGGCCGCGTCGACAAGGCCGTGCATCCGTTTTCAAGCGGTTCGGGCCTTGATGTGCGGATCACCACGCGCACCAACGAGACGGACCCGTTCAACTGCTTTTATTCCACCATCCACGAGGTCGGCCATGCTTGCTATGAGCAGGGAATCGACCGCGCCTATCTTCTGACGCCTTTGGGGGCAGGGGTGTCGATGGGGGTTCATGAAAGCCAAAGCCGGATCTACGAGAACCAGCTGGGCCGCAGCCGTGCGTTTACCGGATGGTTGTTTGGCCAGATGAAAGATGCCTTTGGCGATTTTGGCGTCGCGGATGAGGATACATTCTATCGCATCGTGAACCGGGTGTCCGATGGCCACATCCGCACCGAAGCGGACGAGTTGCAATACAACCTTCACGTTTTGATGCGCTTTGATCTTGAGCGGGCCTTGATGGGCGGCGATTTGCAGGTCGATGATCTGGAAGCCGCTTGGAATGACCGCTTTAAGGCTGATTTCGGCTTTGAGGTGGACAAACCGTCAAACGGCGTGTTGCAGGATGTGCATTGGTCCGTCGGGCTTTTCGGGTATTTCCCGACCTATTCCTTGGGCAATGTCTATGCGGGGTGCCTGAACGAGGCTTTGCGCAAGGATGTTCCCGAGCTGGACAGTCACCTGACAGGGGGCGACACGAGCGCGGCGACAGCGTGGTTGCGGCAAAATGTGCAAAGCCACGGGGGGCTGTATCAACCCAAAGATCTGATCACCCGCGCGACAGGTTCAGCGCCAAGCGAGGCCCCATTGCTGACATATTTGACCATAAAATTCAGTGGGTTGTACAGCCTCTGATTGCAAAATCAGTCAGATAGGAAAAAATATTTGCTGTGGTAACAAAGTTGTGTAACGAAGTCCCTGTTATGTATTTTAATTAGTTGGAGAGTATACAAATGTCACGTTTAACAACAATTGCAGCAGCCCTTATTTTGACAGTCGGTACAGCCGGCACAGCATATGCGCAGGCGCTTGTTGGTGGCGCTGGTGGTGCTGCGGCTGCTGGTGGTAGTATTGCTGCTGGTAGTACTGTTGCTGTTTCTGCTGCTACTCTTGGTGGCATAAGTGGCGCTTTCGGGGGCATTGCCGCAACTAGCATCGCTATTGGGGCGGCTGCCCTTGGCATAACTGCAGCAGTTGTTGCAGGCAACGACGATACCAACTCAACAACAACCACCGACTAGTTTTCTGTTGAGCACGCCATAGGGCTGTTGAGCACGCCATAGGGCGATTTCACTGCATCTGACGTTAAAGAGTACTCTAGAGTAGTTTTCTACCCTAGGGTGCTCTTATTCGCGAGAATTGATTTGCTATCGTTAGGAAATTGTGCAAATTAATCGAATATACCACTTTGCAATTTGGAGATTATAGAATGAAACGTTTGACAGCAGTCGCAACCGCCCTTCTTTTGACAACAAGCGCGGCTTCCGCACAAACGAGCCCAGCTCTTGGTGCTGGCTTTGGCGGCGTTGGTGTTGCTGGTGCCGCAGCAGCCCTTATTTCGGTAGCTGTTTTTGCTGGCGTTGCAGCCAGCAACGACGACGCAAACTCGACAACTACAACAAACTAAGCTTCGGCATTAGTTTTGTAGCGGTTACGAAAGCGTCCCTTCGGGGGCGCTTTTTTCGTTTGGGTGCCGTGGTCGGGATATTTCAAACGCTTTCAGTACATAATCAGAAGGCCCGCCTAGCATTACACTAGGCGGGCCTTTTTACGTTGGGCGTGGGCGGTTACCGTATCAGGTTTCCTCGGAAACCTCGCCATCGATTGCATCGTCATCACCCTGATCTGCAATCCAGGCGACACTGACGACGACCTCGCCCTTACCGGTATCAAACACCTTCACCCCACCGGCGCTGCGCGAGCGGAATGAGATGCCCTCGACGGGCACCCGGATGGATTGCCCCTTGGACGTTGCCAGCATGATCTGGTCGTCCAGTTCCACCGGGAAGGACGCCACGATCTCGCCACCGCGCATCGCCTTGTCCATCGCTGTCACGCCCAAGCCGCCGCGACCACGTACCGGATAGTCATGGCTGGACGACAGTTTTCCGGCACCTTTTTCGGTGATGGTCAGCAACAGGTTTTCGGCGGCTGACATCTCGGCATAGCGGTCCGGGCTGATTGTCGCGTTTGCGCTGACGTCTTCATCATCGGCGGGCGCATCTACATCATCGGCCAGACCGGCCATTGCGCGGCGCATCTTTAGATAGGCGGACCGTTCATCCGACGTTGCATCAAAGTGGCGGATGATTGACATGGAAACCACCTTGTCATCGCCGTTCAGCTTGATGCCCCGCACACCAACCGACGCGCGGCTGTTGAAAACGCGCACATCAGTGGCAGGGAAACGGATCGCACGGCCCGAATTGGTCACCAGCATCACATCGTCATCATTCGACGCAATCCGCGCATTAATGAGCGTGGTGTTGGCGTGATCGTCCTCGAATTTCATCGCGATCTTGCCGTTGCGCATGACGTTGGTGAAATCGGACAGCTTGTTGCGGCGCACGGTTCCTGCTGAGGTGGCAAAGACCACTTGCAAGTCGTCCCATTCGGCCTCGTCCCGATCGACGGGCATAATCGCCGCGATCGACACACCGACAGGGATCGGCAGGATGTTGACGATTGCCTTGCCCTTTGATGTGCGGCTGCCTTGTGGCAGGCGCCAGGTCTTGAGCTTGTAAACCATGCCGTCGGTCGTAAAGAACAACAGCTGCGTGTGGGTATTGGCGACGAAAAGCGTCGTAACCACGTCTTCTTCTTTGGTCTGCATGCCCGACACGCCTTTGCCACCACGGCGTTGGCTGCGGAAATCCACCAAAGGTGTGCGTTTGATATAGCCGCCGGATGTGACGGTCACGACCATGTCTTCGCGCGCGATCAGGTCTTCGTCGTCCATGTCACCGGACCAATCGACGATCTCGGTGCGGCGCGGCACGGCAAACTGGTCTTTCACCTCGGCCAATTCGTCCGAGATGATGCCCATGATACGTTCACGGCTGCCCAAAATCTCAAGGTACTCCTTGATCTTCTTGGCCAGCTCTTCCAACTCGTCTGTGACTTCCTTGACACCTATCTGGGTCAGGCGCTGCAAGCGCAGTTCCAGAATGGCGCGGGCTTGCGCCTCGGAGAGGTTATAGGTGCCATCGTCGTTGGCGGTATGGGTCGGATCATCGATCAGCGCGATGTAAGGCAAGATCGCTTCAGCGGGCCAACGGCGCGTCATCAGCTTTTCACGTGCTTCGGCGGCGTCGGCAGAAGACCGGATGGTCGCGACGATTTCGTCGATATTGGTAACGGCAACAGCCAAACCACACAGGATATGGCTGCGTTCACGGGCCTTGCGCAGCAAGAATGCTGTGCGGCGGGCAACCACGTCTTCGCGGAAATCAATGAAGTAGGTCAAGAACTTGCGCAGGGTCAGCTGTTCGGGGCGGCCACCGTTCAGCGCCAGCATGTTACAGCCGAAATAGGTCTGCATCGGGGTAAACCGGTAAAGCTGGTTCATCACGACTTCGGCCGTCGCATCGCGTTTCAGTTCGATCACGACGCGCACACCGTTGCGGTCGGATTCGTCTTGAACATGGGCAATGCCTTCGATCTTTTTCTCGCGCACCTGCTCGGCGATCTTTTCGATCATGGTGGATTTATTCACCTGATAGCAGATCTCGTCGATGACGATGGCAAAGCGGTCCTTGCGGATCTCTTCAACGCGGGTTTTGGCACGCATGATGACGCTACCGCGGCCCTCAAGATACGCTTTGCGCGCACCGGCGCGGCCCAGCATAATGCCGCCTGTGGGGAAATCGGGGCCGGGGATGTATTCGATCAGGTCTTCGGAGGTGAGATCGGGGTTTTCGATCAGTGCCTGACAGGCATCGATTACTTCGCCCAAGTTATGCGGCGGAATGTTGGTCGCCATACCAACAGCAATACCGCCAGCGCCGTTCACCAGCATGTTCGGGAAACGTGCTGGCAAAACAGTGGGTTCACGTTCCTTGCCATCGTAGTTGTCGATGAAATTAACGGTTTCTTTGTCAAGATCGCTGGTCATGAACGACGCGACCTTGTCCAGCCGCGATTCAGTATAACGCATCGCGGCCGCGCTATCGCCATCCATGGAGCCAAAGTTGCCCTGACCGTCAACCAACGGCAATGACATCGAGAAATCCTGCGCCATGCGTACCAAAGCGTCATAAATCGCGCTGTCGCCGTGCGGGTGGTAGGAACCCATCACATCGCCCACGGATTTCGCAGATTTACGATAGGTTTTGTCGTGGGTAATGCCTTTTTCATACATCGAATAGATGATGCGGCGGTGAACAGGTTTTAGGCCGTCCCGCAGGTCAGGAATGGCGCGGCTGACGATGACCGACATGGCATAATCCAGATAGGATGTGCGCATCTCGTGTTCGATGGTGACCGATGGGCCATCATAAACGGGGCGCTCTGCCGGGAGTTTGTCATCGTTTTCAGGGGTTTCTGGCGTGTCGTTCACGTAATCTGCCTAGCTCTTGCTGGTTCTATATCTTGGGGTTTTGTATAGCAGATGGCGTATATAGGGTGCAATGCCTGCGGGCTTTCTGGGTCCATTTGAATCTGGCAGATCGGCTAAGGTGTTGAAAACATGCGCGATTAATTATGCCCTTTTTCGCGTGGCGTAACGTCAATTTAATACGATTTCCGAATACCGCGAAAACGGGGCTAGGATGTGGCCAAACGCCATCGGGAGGGGCAGATCATGCAGCGCATTTTGGTTAATCAAACATCCATAGCAGAGACACGGGCAGAAGAGGTGGACAGCGCGCCGCTAGAGCCGGGTCAGACACGTCTTGCGTTGGAAAGCTATGCGTTGACCTCGAACAATGTCACCTATGCGGCGGCGGGATTTGATATCGGATATTGGCAGTTTTTCCCAAGTGGCACAGAGGGTTGGGGGATCGTGCCGGTTTGGGGCACGGCCAAGGTCGTCGAAAGCCGTAGCGATGTTTTGGAGGTCGGCACGCGCCTATACGGGTTCTATCCGATGGCAGATGAGGTGGTGATCACGCCCGCGTCCGCGCAGGGCGGATTTGTCGACGCTGCCGAACACCGGGCGAAACTGCCGTTGATCTACAATCAATACACGCCCGTGCGTTCCGGCAGTGATGCTGACGATCATCTGCGGGCCATTTTACAGCCGCTGTTGGCCACCTCATTTTTGTTGTTCGACTGGCTGCAGGATAATGCGTGTTTCGGCGCAGATCAGATCATTATTGGCAGCGCATCGTCGAAAACCGGGCTGGGCCTGTGCAAATATCTGGCCGAGCCGGCGGACCGCGCTTATCAGATTGTCGGTCTGACCTCGGCGAAAAACCGAGCCTTTGTCGAGGGGTTAGGGGCCTGCGACAGCGTGCTGACCTATGACCAGATCGACGAGATTGCACAGGTGCCGTCGGTCTATGTGGACATGTCCGGCAATACCGAGGTGAAGGCCGCGCTGCATGATCACTTGGGTGATACGCTTAAGCATTCGGCGGCCGTGGGGCTTAGCCATTGGGATCATTTCGCCCCGTCGCAAAAACTGTCCGGGCCCAAGCCCGAATTCTTTTTCGCCCCCTCGCAGGTGGCCAAACGGCGCGCTGAATGGGGCCCGGGCGAGATCGAAAAACAGATCACAGCCGCGTGGAAAAGGATCGCCGCGGATGCGTCGAGCTGGATGGATGTGACGGTTTACGAGGGCGTTGCCGCGTCAGAGGCCCCATATCACGATTTGGTCACGGGACAGGCGGACCCAAAGACCGCCGTGATTATCCGGCCCTAGCGGTCAGGCCGAACAGCTGGCACCGCCAAGAACGCAGAACTTGGCGCAATGCGGGTGGTTCAGGGCGACGTCTTTTTCGGCCTCTTCCAGGCTATTGCCCAGCTCAAACTCGGGGCTGTAGGGCAGCAAGGTGCAGGCCAGAACGGCGGGTTTTTCCGCGCCCTTGCGTTTGACCACCATGCGCGAACTTGCGCACATGATTGCATTGGGGGATTTGTTTAAGATACCCCAGCAAGCTGTTGTAATTTCTGGTACTTCTACATTCTCATCCATCTCGGGGAACAGCACGGTCATGCCGGGATCATAGGCGTCAATGTCAAACCCGTGGGTGGCATAGAACGCCCCATATCCCGCGCGGCTGTCTTCGTCGCTGTCGCCGAAAATCGACCGGCCCGCGACGGCCATGCGAATGCCATTGTCGCGCAGCCATGTCATGCCGGTGATGGTCTTTTCCAGCGCGCCTGCGCCGCGTTCGGCATCATGCAGATCGGCACGGTAGTGATCGACCGAAATGCGCAGTGTCAGCTTGCCGGGGTAGGCCGCGTTCAGCCGCGTCAGGCCGGCCAACACCGATTTGCGCATCATGGGCCGCATCGCATTTGTCAGAATCAGCACATCATATCCCGCCTCAAGCGAGGCTTCGGTGATGTCGATCATCTGCGGGTTCATAAAGGGTTCACCGCCGGTAAAGGCGATCTCGGTCACGGGCCAATTGCGCGCGGTGATCTGGCCCAGATAATCGCGCACCTCATCGGCGGTGATATACACCAGCGCATCATTGGTCGGGCTGGACGCGATATAGCAGTTCAGGCATTCAATGTTGCACAAGGTGCCGGTATTAAACCACAATGTTTGAGGGTTGGTCAGGCTGACGGTCGCGCGGTCTTCGCCCTTGGCAGTCACCAACGGGTTTTCGAATTTACCTGCGTTTGCCTGTGCAAAGTCTTTCATCGACACTGCGCCCTTAGATGGTTTGCGTTGTTTCTTTGTCTAGGCGAATGGTAAAACCAATAAAACCCTGTGTATTCTTTCGCACATACTTGTGAAGCGTGGCAAAATCTGTATGTTTGCGCTAACATTGATTGAAACGCCCAAGCGCTGCGCCCGTGCAGCAAGGAGAGTTGCCCCGATGGTCTCACGCGTTATTCCGGTCGATCCATTTGATTTGGTGATTTTTGGCGGCACCGGCGATCTGGCCCGCCGTAAAATCCTGCCGGGCCTGTTTCGCCGTTTCTGTTCCGGTCAAATGCCCGAGAACGCGCGCATTATCGGTGCCGCGCGCACGGATATGGACGCCGATGGCTATCGCGAGATGATCGCCGAGGCGATTGCAGAGTTCAACGCGGATTTTGAGCATGAGAAGGGCCAGCTTGAGGCGTTTTTGGCCAGCTTGGAATATGTGACCATCGACGCAAAAGGCACCGATGGCTGGGAAGCGTTGCAAAAGCTGATGGCCGGAACGGACCGGGTCGAAGCGTATTATTTCTCGGTCTCGCCTGCGCTGTTCGGTGATTTGGCGGAACGGCTGCAGCATTGGGGCATGGCCGATGCACGCAGCCGGATTGTTGTTGAAAAACCCTTTGGACGCGATCTGGAAACCGCGCGCGCCTTGAACGCCACGCTGGCCAAGTATTTCGACGAAAGCCAGATTTACCGGATCGATCATTATCTGGGCAAGGAAACTGTTCAAAACCTGATGGCAGTGCGTTTCGGCAACATGCTGTTCGAGCCGCTTTGGAACAGCCAATATGTCGATCACATCCAGATTACTGTGGCTGAAACCGTGGGCGTCGGGGGCAGGGGCGAATATTACGATAAATCCGGTGCAATGCGCGATATGGTGCAAAACCACCTGATGCAATTGTTGTGCTTGATCGCAATGGAACCGCCTGCGCGGTTTGACCCTGACGCGGTGCGTGATGAAAAGCTTAAGGTGATCCGCGCGTTGGATCCGGTGTTGCCGCATCACATCTCGCGCGGGCAATATCAGGCGGAACCGTGTAACGAAACAGAGCACCCCGGCTATCGCACCGCCGTCGGAGATCCCCGTTCGCGCACCGAAAGCTTTGTCGCGCTGAAGGCGCATATCAGCAACTGGCGGTGGGCAGGCACGCCGTTTTACCTGCGCACCGGCAAACGTATGGCTGCGCGGTCGTCTGAAATCACGGTCGTGTTCAAGGAAACCCCGCATTCGATCTTTGCCGAAGATGCGGGCCGGCACCGCAATGTTCTGTCAATCAGATTACAACCGAACGAGGGGATCACACTGGGCGTGACGATCAAGGAACCGGGCCCCGGCGGCATGCGTCTGATCGACGTGCCGCTGGATATGACCTTTGCCGAAGCCTTGGGGCCGGACGGGTCTGAACATGTGGATGCCTATGAGCGCCTGATCATGGATGTGATCCGTGGCAACCAAACCCTGTTCATGCGCGGCGATGAGGTTGAGGCCGCATGGGCCTGGACCGATCCGATCATCCAAGGGTGGGAGGCGCGCAATGACGTGCCAAAACCTTATGACAGCGGGTCGGATGGCCCGACGGATGCCAATGAAATGATGCGACGTGACGGCCGAAAATGGCGGGAGCTTTCGATATGAAACTGATTGAATATGCTGATCGCGAGGCACTTGCGATCGATGTGGCCAATATGCTGGCGGGCGAGTTGAAAAATGCGCTGCTGTCCCATGATAGCGTCAGCCTGGCCGTGCCCGGTGGCACAACGCCTGGCCCGATTTTTGACAGCCTAAGTGCCGCGAGCATTGACTGGGCGCGGGTGCAGGTGATGCTGACTGACGAACGCTGGGTTGCCCCCGATCACGAGATGTCGAACGCGCGGCTTTTGCGTCAACGCCTGTTGGTTGGCCCCGCGTCGGCGGCAGGGTTCGCGCCGTTTTTTATCGACGGGCTGACAGCGGCCGAGGCGTCAGAAAGCCTATCTGACACTGTCGCGCAGCATCTGCCGCTTTCGGTGCTGGTCTTGGGCATGGGCGCTGATATGCATACGGCCTCGCTTTTCCCCGGATCCAATGGCTTGGCAGCGGCAATGGCCGATGATGCGCCTGCGGTGTGCCCCATTCACGTGGCGGGCCAAAACATTGGCCGCATTACCCTTTCCCGCCCCGTGCTTGAGGGGGCCATGTCGACGCATCTGGTTATCTTTGGCGATGAAAAACGCGCAGCGGTCCAGCGGGCCTTGACCCTTCCAGCCCACGAGGCCCCCATCGGCGCGGTGTTACAAGAGGCGGTAGTCCATTGGGCAGCATGACAAAATTCGACGACCTTATTGCGATGCAGGCAGCGGTCAAAGACCGGTCGATCCTGTCGCTGTTCGATGATGCGCGCCGCGCCGCGACCTTCAGCGCACAAACCGGCGACATGTTGTTCGATTTCTCCAAGACCAACTTGGACGCGGATACGATGGATGCCTTGCTGGCCTTGATCGATGACGCCGATGTTCCGGCGCGCCGTGATGCTATGTTTGCGGGCGAAAAGATCAACGAAACCGAAGACCGCGCTGTTTTGCACACCGCCTTGCGCAATCTCGACGGTGGTCCTGTGATGGTTGATGGTGTCGATGTGATGCCGGATGTTCTGGCCACGCTGGACCGGATGCGCGATTTTGCCGACAAAATCCGCGCCAGCGACATTACCGATGTGGTGAATATCGGCATTGGCGGCTCTGACCTTGGCCCCGCGATGGCCGTGCAGGCGTTGTCGCCTTATCATGACGGCCCGCGCTGCCATTTTGTGTCAAACGTCGACGGCGCGCATATCGCTGATACGCTGCGCGGGCTGGATGCGAAAACCACGCTGGTGATTGTCGCGTCCAAGACATTTACGACTATTGAGACCATGACCAACGCCCGCACGGCGCGCGCTTGGATGACGGAACATGGCGGCGATCCCGCGCGCCAATTCGCAGCGCTTAGCACCGCACAAGACAAAACCGATGCTTTCGGGATCAACGCCGCGCAGGTCTTCGGATTCGAAGACTGGGTTGGCGGGCGTTATTCCGTCTGGGGGCCGATTGGCCTGTCCTTGATGATCGCCATCGGCCCACGCGCCTTTCACGCGTTCCTGCGTGGCGGGCAATCCATGGATCGCCATTTTTGCGCCGCTGCACCCCATGAAAACCTGCCGATGCTGCTGGCATTGGTGGGGATATGGCACAACCAAATCTGCGGCTACGCCACCCGCGCCGTGCTGCCCTATGACCAACGCCTCGGGCAATTGCCCGATTACCTGCAACAGCTTGAAATGGAATCGAACGGCAAAACCACCCAGATGGATGGGCCCACCGCGCCGTTCAACACGGGCCCCGTGGTCTGGGGCGCGCCCGGCACCAATGGCCAACACGCGTTTTACCAGCTGATTCACCAAGGCACCCGCGTGATCCCTTGCGAATTCCTGATCGCTGCGAATGGCCATGAACCCGATCTCGCCCACCACCACAAACTTCTGATCGCCAATTGCCTTGCCCAGTCCGAGGCATTGATGCGTGGGCGGAGCCTGCAAGAAGCATCTGAAATCATGGCGGCCAAAGGCCTGACAGGGGCGGAACTTGACCGTCAGGCGCGCCACCGCGTGTTTCCCGGCAACCGCCCATCCACAACCCTCAGCTATCCGCTGCTCGATCCGTTCACGCTGGGCCAGATCATCGCGCTCTACGAACACCGCGTCTTTGTCGAAGGGGTGATTTTGGGCATCAACTCTTTCGATCAATGGGGGGTTGAACTGGGCAAGGAACTCGCGACATCTCTGCAACCTATTGTCGACGGCTCAGAACCCGCCACCGACAAAGACGGATCAACCGCTGGCCTCATCGCCTTCATCGCAAAACACGCAGACTAATCCCTTAATCTGTTTCATTTTGCCAAATAAACTCCGGGGAGTTTGAGGGGCAGCGCCCCTCATTCACCTTACAAAAAATCTATACCAAGTCCGGATGCCGCCCGACCCGGTTGGCCAATCTGGCGACTGTCAGCCCTTGGACAATGATCGAAAACACCACAACGATATAGGTGCAGGTCAGGATCAGGGGCTTCCATTCCCCATCGGGCAGTGACAGCGCCAAAGCGACGGAAATCCCGCCCTTCAATCCACCCCATGTCATGATCGGGATCACCCCTTGGTTAAAGTCGCGGAACGGGCGCAAGATTGCGATAGGCACGGCAACGGCGACCAAGCGGCCCAGCAGGGCTAAGATGATCGCGGCCATCCCCGTCAGGAACAGGTCCCCGTTAAAGGCGATGGCGAATACCTCGAACCCGATCATCAAGAACAGCACGGCGTTCAAAATCTCGTCGATCAGTTTCCAGAATGCCTCGACATAGCGGCGGGTTTCCTCGGACATGCCGCGCGCCGCACCCACATCGCCAATCAAAAGGCCCGCACACACGGCCATGATCGGGGCCGACACATGCAGCGCCACAGCCAGCTCATAACCGCCAAATGCGAGGCCGAGGGTCAACAAAACCTCGAGCGAATAGTCGTCAATCCGGCGCATCACGCGAAACGTCAACCCGCCGAGGACCAGCCCCAGAACAGCACCGCCAACAGCCTCTTGCAAGAACAGCTGCCCTGCGGCCACCACGGCGTTTCCATCCGATCCGTGATCACCTGCCATCGGATAGGCCAGACCCACCAAAATCAGGAAAACCACATAGCCGACGCCGTCATTGAACAGGCTTTCGCCCGCGATCTTGGTCTCCAGCGATTTGGGCAGATCCGCCTCGCGCAGAACCCCCAAGACCGCAACCGGATCAGTCGGCGATATCAACGCGCCAAACACCAGCGCCGTCAGCAAGGGCATGCCTGTTAACCACGAAAACCCAACGCCCACGATGGTGGTCGACAGCGCAACACCCAGCGTTGCCATCAGCGCCACAATCACCCATTCGCGCCGCAGATCCGAGGTTTTGACATGCAAGGCACCGGCGAACAGCAGCAAGCCCAACATGCCTTCTAGCAGCGCCTCGGAAAAATCGATGCCGGTGACAACGCCGCGTACAGAATCCGCGATGCCCAAGCTGGGCAGCACCAGATCGACCCCAAGCAATCCAAAGGATGCGATCAGCGCCACCACCAGAATACCGATGGAGGAAGGCAGTTTCAGGAACAGATAGTTTATCGCCCCGAACCCCCCGGCCATGACGATCAAAAGCGAGGTGATTTGCAGAAAGGTCATGGCACTGTCTTTCGTGTTCGGGCTTACAGCTTGATGTCGTAGGTGACCCAAGGCGTGCGCGTGGCCAGTTTGTCATAAACGCCCCGGCCGCGATAGTTGTCTTCGGCAGTGATCCAGCGCACGGTGCCCCAGCCCTTGTCTTGGGCCACGGTTTTCACCGCCCCGATCAAGGATTGCGCGGCCCCTGATCCGCGCGCGGCGGGATCAACAAACAGGTCGTCCAAAAAACAATTTGTGTTGGCGCGCAACTGGCTGACAAAGGGCCGGAAATGGGTGAACCCGATCAGCGTGCCCGTCGCATCTTCGGCGACGATGCAATTGCTGCTGTGGGTGTCATCCATCAGCCAACCAAACACGGTGTCCCGCATCTGGGCCGTTTGATCGACCTTGTAGAATGCGGCGTATCCGGCAAACAGACCTTCCCAAGCGGCGCGGTCTGCGGGGGCGATCGGGCGTGTGGTCACAGTCATCTCAAGTGCCTTTCAGGTGCTGGTCAGGTTTCTGCGGTGGCTTTGTCGTGGGCTTCAAAATGGCTTTTCAGACGGTCGGGCAGGGGATAGCGGCCTGACCCGTCCTTTTTCAGCAATACCAGCACACAATCAAAGGTCGCGCGCAATTGCCCGTCGACCCAGATTTGCTGGCTGATGCTATAGGATGTGTTGCGAAACCCGGTGCAGCGGCAGGTCACAATGTAATCTTCACGCTCTAGCAATTCATGCAAATACCGGATCGACCCTGACCGGATCACGACGCGGGGCCCGGGGGCATCCATCAACCCCTGTTCCACTAGTGTCTGCGTGTATCTGATGCGCAGGCGTTCGAACCATTCAAAGTAGGTGCAGTTGTTGACGTGGTTGTTGGTGTCCAGATCGGAATACCGCACTTGATCGGCCATCGCCAAGGGTTGTGGGTCGATCAGACCGGCGTCACGTTGCTGATCTGCGCTAAGTGGCGAATGGTAAACAAGTTTCATTCACCCTGCGTAATCATGTGTGTGTTCGCTTGCAAGACCCGGTTGGATTGGTAAATGTGTGGCCAAACCAAAATCGGGAGGAAGCGCCATGCTTGGCCAAATGATGAATAAGTCGCTAACGATCTCTAGCCTGATCGAACACGCGCAGCGCTATCACGGGACGGGCGAAATCTATTCGGTCAATACCGGCGGCGGGGTCGAGGAAACCACTTGGGGCCAAGTGGGCCGGAATTCGCGCGCCTTGGCATCGGCACTGACGAACCTTGGTCTGGAACCACAGGCGCGCTGCGGTACCATCGCATGGAACAACCGTCGGCACCTTGAGATTTACTTTGGTGCGTCCGGTGGCGGCTTTGTCTGTCACACGATCAACCCGCGCCTGTTCCCCGAACAGCTGGTTTATATCCTGAACCACGCCGAAGATAAGGTGCTGTTCATCGACAAGACTTTCGTGCCGTTGATCGCGGCGATCAGGGACAAGCTTGAGCATCTGGACCACATCGTGCTGATGGAAGGCACCGATGCTGAGGCCGCCAAACAAATCCCCGGCCTCAAGTTCTATGATGATCTGATCGCCAGCGGTGATCCCGAATTCGACTGGCCTGAGTTGGATGAAAACACGGCCTCCAGCCTGTGTTATACGTCTGGCACAACGGGCAACCCCAAGGGCGTGCTTTATTCCCACCGCTCGACCGTCTTGCACAGCTTTGGCATTAACCTTGCCGACAGCATCGCGATTTCCGCCAAAGAGGTCGTGCTGCCGGTTGTACCGATGTTCCACGTCAACGCATGGGGCGCGCCTTATGCCTGCGCCATGGTCGGTGCGCGTATGGTGATGCCGGGGCCGGGTCTGGATGGCCCGTCGCTGGTGGGCTTGATCGACAAATACAAAATCACGCTGGCACTTGGTGTGCCGACGATCTGGCTGGGTCTGCTGGGCGAGGCCGACAAAATCGGCTCGTCCCTGAGCAGCCTCAAGCGCACGGTCGTCGGCGGCTCGGCATGCCCGCCGTCGATGATGACAGCCTTCCGCGAAAAATACGGGGTTGAGACGATTCATGCGTGGGGCATGACCGAAATGTCGCCTGTGGGCAGTATCAACCAACCCTTAGCCAAGCATCTGGACCTGCCTGAGGCCGACCAGCACAAGCTGCGCGAAAACCAAGGGCGGCCCGTCTACGGTGTGGAGCTTGAGATCATGGATGAGGATGGCAATCCCGTCCCCCATGATGGGCAAACCCAAGGTGATCTGGTCACCAAGGGGTTCTGGATTCTGGATGCATATTTCCGCAAAACCCGTGAGGAAACCCTGACCAAGGATGGTTGGTTTGACACGGGCGATGTCGCGACGATGGATGCGGATGGCTATGTCACGATCCGCGACCGGTCCAAGGATATCATCAAGTCGGGCGGCGAATGGATCAGCTCGGTTGAGCTGGAAAACATCGCGATTTCGCACCCCAAGCTGTCAGATGCCGCCGTCATCGGCGCCCGTCATGAAAAATGGGACGAACGCCCGATCCTGATCGCGGTTAAGGCCGAAGGGCAGGAGCCGACAGAAGAAGAAATTCTGGCGGTGTTCGACGGCAAGATCGCGAAATGGCAAATTCCTGACCGCGTGGTGTTTACCGATGTGCTGCCGCGCAACGCGACGGGCAAAGTGCTAAAGCGTAACCTGCGCGACAGCTTTGGCGAAGTCCTGATGATGGGCTGATGTCTTCGGTTGCTGGCTCTGAAATACGGCCAGCAACCGTCTTGAATGTCCGGGACATGCGCCCCGGGGTCTAGGGCGGCGTCAAATAATATGACCGCTCCGCCGTTTGCATGATCTGCAGATTTTTTGGGGCATCACGTGGCTGTCGCGCCAGCGGTGAAAACCCAGATAACAGGGAAAATGCGCTAACGCGCGATACATTGAAAAAAACATTGAGCTACCTACAGTGGTAAGGAAATCGAAAGAACAATTTTCGTAAATAACCAGATTGCTGGTTGGTAAAGAAATCTACCGACTGCGCGCCGTACGTCAAATGGTTAATAAACTATTAACGTATTGGGTTGTTGGGGCTTGGTTTCAGCCAATTTGAGGTGGAATTTAACACAACCCATGCTAGAATTTTGCGTGCATTTTGGACAAATATGCGGCGAAATAAGGGCTTTCAACCACACAGCGTTTGCATGCGCAGTTTTACACGTCACCTATGATTCGCGATGAATTATGGAGCTTTCAGCCTTCAATCGGCTCACATGGCCGTCTATTGAACGCAGCGATTTGGCGGAAAGGTGGTAGGCCCGGCAGGACTTGAACCCGCAACCAAAGCGTTATGAGCGCTCTGCTCTAACCAGTTGAGCTACAGGCCCGCCATGGCGGTTTCGTAAGCGGGCCGGGGCAGCGCGTCAAGACCAAGAACGCGAACTCAGACGTGTCTTGCATTGCGCGCCCGCGCGCGGTGATGTAACCCGCTTTCGCATAGGCAATAAGCGGCGGGGCCCGACGATGACCAACTCCAAAAACGGAATCACCTATGCGGATGCAGGGGTGGATATTGATGCGGGCAACGCGTTGGTGGAACGGATAAAACCAGCAGCCAAGCGGACCAAACGCCCCGGTGTGATGTCTGGCTTGGGTGGGTTTGGCGCATTGTTCGACCTTAAAGGGGCAGGGTACACCGATCCGATCCTTGTTGCGGCCACGGATGGTGTCGGCACCAAGCTGCGGATCGCCATTGATACCGGCAATGTTGACGGCGTCGGTGTCGATCTGGTGGCAATGTGTGTCAACGATCTGGTGTGTCAGGGCGCAGAGCCGCTGTTTTTCCTAGACTATTTTGCCACGGGCAAGCTGGAAACCGAAGAGGCCGCCCGTATCATCGAAGGGATCGCGCGCGGTTGCGAAGGATCTGGCTGCGCATTGATTGGCGGCGAGACTGCCGAGATGCCCGGCATGTATTCCGACGGTGATTTTGACCTTGCAGGCTTTTCTGTCGGTGCGATGGAACGCGGTACAGACCTGCCAAGCGGTGTTGCCGCAGGCGATGTGTTGCTGGGCCTTGCCAGCGATGGCGTGCATTCCAACGGCTACAGCCTTGTGCGCAAGCTGGTGGCGATGTCCGGCCTTGGTTGGGATGCCGATTGCCCATGGGCCGATGGCACGCTGGGCGAGGTGCTGCTCACGCCCACGCGGCTTTATGTGAAACCGGCCTTACAAGCGGTGCGTGCAGGCGGTGTACACGCGCTGGCCCATATCACCGGCGGCGGCCTGACCGAAAACCTGCCGCGCGTTCTGCCCGATGATCTGGGCGCTGACATCAATCTGGACGCATGGGATTTGCCCGGTGTTTTCAAATGGATGGCGCAGATTGGTGATATGTCTCAGACCGAGATGCTCAAGACCTTTAACTGCGGTGTGGGCATGATTTTGGTCGTGGCAGCGGATCAGGCCGATGCGCTGCAAAAACTGCTGAGCGATGCGGGCGAAACCGTCTATCCGATGGGGCATGTCACGACGGGTGCCGGGGTCGAATACACGGGCCAATTGCTGTGACCAAACGGGTCGCGATTTTTCTATCTGGTGGCGGCTCTAACATGCGCGCGCTGGTCGAGGATATGACCGGCGGCCACCCGGCGCGGCCCTGTGTTGTCGTGTCGAATGTGGCTGATGCGGGCGGTATCGCGTGGGCCAAGGCCCGTGGTATCGCCACCGAAGTCGTTGATCACAAACCGTTTCAGGGGGACCGCGCGGCGTTCGAGGCCGAACTGTCATCACGCCTCGCCGCCCATGCGCCCGATATCATCTGCCTTGCGGGTTTTATGCGTAAACTGACCGCGGGATTCACCGATGCCTGGGCGGGGCGCATGATCAATATTCACCCGTCTTTGTTGCCGCTTTACAAGGGGTTGCACACCCACGCGCGCGCGCTTGAGGCCGGGGACAAGGTTCATGGTTGTACGGTACACGAAGTGACAGCTGCCTTGGATGATGGTCCTATTTTGGGGCAGGCGCGGGTGCCAGTTTTGGAAGGCGACACCGCCGATGATCTGGCCAAGCGTGTTTTGGTCCAAGAGCACCGCTTGTATCCGGCGGTATTACGGCGCTTTGCTGCTGGCGATCGCAGCCTTTTAACCCTCGATAGTTAACGATCAGGTTTTTTGACCTGTCTTGTTCCGATTACACATTGCCTGTTGGCACAGCTCTGGTCAAAGTACTGATATGAAAACAATTACCACAACTGACGCGCTTGAGGCGTTTTGCCTAGAAGCTGCGAAGCATGATTATGTGACCGTTGACACCGAATTTTTGCGGGAACGGACCTATTATTCGAAACTTTGCCTGATCCAGCTGGCGATGCCGGGTACGGACGATTCCAACGCCGTGCTGGTTGATCCGTTGGCCGGGGACATGTCGCTTGAACCGCTTTATACGCTGTTTCGCGATACCTCGGTAGTCAAGGTTTTCCACGCTGCGCGCCAAGATCTTGAGATATTCTTCGTTGATGCAGGCGTCTTTCCCGAGCCGTTGTTTGATACGCAAGTCGCGGCGATGGTGTGCGGCTTTGGCGAACAGGTCGGTTACGAGACCCTCGTGCGCAAAATCGCGCATCAGGCTGTCGACAAGACCTCGCGCTTTACCGATTGGTCGCGCCGCCCGCTAAGCGAGGCGCAGGCCAAATATGCGTTGGCAGATGTGACGCACCTGCGGCAGGTCTATGAATTCCTGTCTGACCAGTTGGAGAAAACCGGCCGTGCGCGGTGGGTCGCAGAAGAGCTGGAGACGTTGACCAGCCCCGATACATATACGACCGCCCCGCGGGACGCGTGGAAGCGGGTCAAGACGCGGACAAATTCATCAAAGTTCTTGGCAATCGTGCGCGAACTGGCCGCCTTTCGCGAGGAATACGCCCAGACCCGGAACATCCCACGCAGCCGCGTTTACAAGGATGATGCGCTGGTCGAGCTGGCCAGCAACAAGCCAAAAAACCACGAGGAACTGGGCCGCGCGCGACTGCTGCTGCGGGATGCGCGTAAAGGCGAGATTGCCGAAGGCATTTTAAAAGCGGTGGCCGCTGGCGTGAACTGCCCTGCATCTGATCAGCCGCAACCGGATCGCAGCCGTGACAAGCTGCAGGTGAATCCCGCACTGGCCGATCTATTGCGGGTGTTGCTTAAGGCGAAAACAGAAAGTGCGGGGGTCGCGGCCAAGCTGATTGCACCCGCTGCTGATCTGGACGCGATTGCGGGTGGTCTGCGTGATGTGCCCGCGCTCAAGGGGTGGCGGCGCGAAGTCTTTGGTGACGATGCACTGCTTTTGTGCGATGGAAAAATCGCATTGACGGCGGTCGGCGCGTCCGTGAAGGTGGTTGAGCTTTAACGCTCAACCCTTTGTTAATAGAGTGTAAATCTTAGCGGCGAGACGTCAGCGCGTTGCGTTGCCCTTCGACGCGGATCACCCGAACACCTGCCAGCATCTGATCGGTCAGCTTGCGCCCCGCGATAACTTCGCGTGTGGGTGCAGCGCCAACGGCCGTGTTCTTGCCGGGCTCGATCCCCTCAAGACGGTACGTTAGAACGCCATCCACAGGAAGCTCTTCTGGATGTGCTGGTGTCAGTTGCACGTCGTAGATGCCTTGCCGTGCTGCCAGCCCGGTTGCGCGGATGATGGCACCGCCGGGAATACGTTCAATCGTCAGGTCGGTCACCTGATCGAAAGGCCGACCGGGATAAATCACCTCTGTCTGACGTCCACGCGAGAACAGGCCCGAGGATTGCGGGATCAGCGGGTTGGTGCTGACCTCGGTGCGGGCAATGGGTTCAGAGCGGGCAGAGCCGAACCAGTTAAACGGATTGACCCGGCTTTCGCGCACTGTCGCACAGCCGGTCAGAACAAGTGTTGATACCAAAATGGCCGAGAAGATTTTGCGCATAGGGTCCGCCGTGAAATTGCCGTGTCATTTGACTAACCGATCCCAAGGCGGTTGGGAAGGGGTGGACCTTTGCCAATGCGCGACCTACCTGTGGGCTACGAAAAGCGAGGGTATCACCGTGGCAACTGAAGCGTTTGAAGAACTGGTCGAGGATTTTGAATTTCTGGACGATTGGGAAGATCGATACCGTCACGTGATCGATCTGGGTAAAGCGATGGACCCGCTTGAGGAAGCCTTGCGTGTGCCCGCAACCAAGGTGGACGGCTGTGCCAGTCAGGTCTGGCTTCACGCGACTTTTGAAGACGGTGTTTTGCATTTCGACGGTGCCAGCGACGCGATGATCGTGTCGGGGCTGATCGCGGTTTTACGCACGCTTTACAACGGGTTGGCCCCTGCGGATGTGATCGCTGTCGATGCCCGCGCCGAGATGGGGCGGCTTGGCCTGAACGAACATTTGTCAGCGCAGCGGTCTAACGGGCTGACCGCGATGATCGAACGGGTGCGCGAAACGGCTGCCGCACAGGCGTAAGGGCTGTTAGCGGCGGGTGCGTTTTGGGCTGGCGGTCGGACAGTTGAGTTTACTTGGCAAAATGAAAATCAAAGGGTTTTGAGAGTCTTCTCAAGATCGCCATAGCCGGTAAAGCGCCGTTCGAACGCTAGACCAAGGGTCTGCGCGCAGGTTTCGGCCTTGGCCGTGAGGGCCGGATCGTCGGTTTGCGCCTGATACACCAGCTTTTCATAGTTGCCGAAATACATGTCGCGCAGTTCTGGGTGGCGGTCTAACCCCATGGGTTTCATGATAAAAGCGTCGAATTGGCGGACCAGAAAATCGGTCAGGTAGAACGTCGTTATTTCAGTCTCGGCGGTTTTGGCAAAGCTGTCGTTCCCCTCGAAAAAGCTATAGCAATGCGGGCCGGCGACCATTTTTACGCCCATCTCGTCGCAGGCTTTTTGCAGCAACCCACCGGTGCCGCAATCGGCATAAACCACAAATATATCAGCATATTGGCCGCGATGTTTGTCGACGGCGGCGCGCACGGCATCGGTGATTTTGTCGGGGTATAGGTGCAGTTTGGCCGGCAGGCAGGTCAGGTCAAGATGGGTCCAGCGGTTGGCGGCCTTGAGGTCCAGAATCTCGCGCGCCAAGGCACCGCAAGCGATCAATAATACACGCCCGTTGGCTGCCGTCACAGGCAGGCCTTTTTCGGTAAGCTGGGTGTCGCTGGGCGTGTTCATCTTATCCCTATAACGCAAAAGGCCCCTCCGGTCAGGAGAGGCCTTCCGCTTAATTCATCAAGTTCTCAGGCCTTGGCGCTGTTATGTTTGCGGCTGACCCATTCCTTGGCGGTCTCCACAGCAACGGCTGCGTCGCGGCAATAGGCATCTGCGCCGATGGCTTTGCCGAATTCCTCGTTCAGGGGGGCACCGCCGACCAACACGATGTAATCATCGCGAATGCCCTGTTCGACCATCGTGTCGATCACCACTTTCATATAGGGCATTGTGGTCGTCAAAAGCGCGGACATGCCAAGGATATCAGGCCCTTCAGTTTCCATCGCCTCGAGGTATTTTTCGACCGAGTTGTTGATGCCCAGATCGACAACCTCGAACCCGGCACCTTCCATCATCATCGACACAAGGTTTTTGCCGATGTCGTGAATGTCGCCCTTAACCGTGCCAATCACCATCTTGCCCACGCGCGGCGCGCCGGTTTCTGCCAGCAGCGGTTTGAGAATGGCCATGCCACCCTTCATCGCGTTGGCGGCCAAAAGCACCTCGGGCACGAACAAAATGCCATCGCGGAAATCTGCGCCAACGATGGTCATGCCGCCAACAAGCGCCTTGGTCAGCACATCGTAAGGGGCCCAACCGCGACCGATCAGGATGTTCACGCCTTCTTCGATTTCTTCGCGCAAACCGTCATAAAGATCGTCAAACATCTGTTGAACAAGATCTTCGTCGTTCAGTTCAGCAAGGATAATTTCGTCTTCATCCGACATAGTCGTTCCTCATCGGTTAGCGTGCCCATCGGGCTTTTGTCCTTGTGTCATGAAATCAGGCAAAACCGCGTGCATTTTGCGACACGGTCCGCATCACAAGCGACGCATTCATCCCAAATAAATAGCGTCAATGGTCCTGTAAAACAATGGCTTGGCGGTCCTTACTTGACGATGTTCCTATTTTGTTCCAGAAGATTTGAATGGATCGCGAAGACATCAGATTTAAACTTGCCGGGCGGGGCACATCGTCGAACCATGCGGGTCGGTTTGAACGCATTTCCACGACTGCAATTGATGATGGATGGGCCGGCGATGATTATCCGTTGCCGGTCTTGCGGACCCAGGTGAGCGAGGAAATACCGCGCAGTGTGATCAGCTATAACCGGTCGCCGGATTTGCCGTTTGACCGGTCGATCAATCCCTATCGGGGGTGCGAACATGGGTGCGTTTATTGTTTTGCCCGTCCCAGTCACGCCTATCTGGGGCTGTCGCCGGGGTTGGATTTTGAAACGCGCCTGATTGCGCGGCCCGCTGCGCCGGATGTGCTGCGGCGCGAATTGGCCAGTAAACGCTATCAGGTGGCACCGATTGCGATTGGAACAAACACCGATCCTTATCAGCCGATTGAAAAAGAACACCAGATTATGCGGCGGCTGCTTGAGGTATTGTCAGAGGTGAATCACCCCGTGGCGATTGTCACCAAGGGCAGCCTGATCGAGCGGGACATTGATATTTTATCTGACATGGCGCAGCGCGGGTTGGTACGGGTTGGCGTTTCGGTCACCACGCTTGATGCGAAACTTAGCCGGTTGATGGAACCGCGCGTGCCTGCGCCAAAACGCCGGTTGCAGATCATCGAAAGGCTGGCAAAGGCCGGAATTCCGGTGCGCGTGATGGCGTCGCCGCTTGTGCCAGCGTTGACGGATCCAGAGCTGGAGGCGATTTTGCAAGCGGGGCGTGATGCGGGCGCGCAATCTGCCAGTTGGATTATGCTGCGTCTGCCACGCGAGGTGTCGATGCTGATGCAAGATTGGTTGGCGCAGCATTATCCGGATCGGGCGGGGCGGATTATGGCGCGCTTGCGTGAAATGCACGGCGGCAAGGAATATGACGCCAATTGGCACACCCGCATGCGCGGCGAGGGCCCCTATGCCCAGATCATCGCGCAACGTTTTGATCTGGCGGTGAAACGGTTGGGGCTTTCGACGCTTTTGCCACCAATGCGCTGTGATCTGTTTCGCCCGCCCAAACGGGCGAGCGCGCAGTTGGATTTGTTTTAGCTGGTTTTGGGGCCACGGCGACCACGGCGGGGGGCACGTACCGGACCTTCGCCATCGGTGCCATCGCTGGCGGATGAAAACGGGCCCAAGGCTTCGACGATCTGCTCAAGTGTGGGCGCGTCACCTTTGGGGCGGCTATCAAGGGCCGCGCGCATGTGCACCAGATGTTCGGGCATGGTACCGCAGCATCCGCCGATGATGGACGCGCCACAGTTGCGGGCCAGTTCCGCGTAATCTGCCATCAATTCGGGCGTGCCGTCATAGTGGATGTGCCCTTCGACATATTTGGGGATGCCCGCATTGCCCTTGGAGACGATCGGGGTCGGCATGCCCTTGGCCGCAAAGCCCAAGACCGTGCGCAATACGTCCGACGCGCCTGTACCGCAGTTGGCACCGTAAGCCAGCGGCATGTTTTCAAGCGCGTGTACCATGTCGACCATGGCCGCAGATGTCATGCCCATCATGGTGCGCCCAGCGGTGTCAAAGCTCATCGTGCCGACCCAATCCAGACCGGCCAGTTTGAACCCTTCGGCAGCGGCGCGGTACTCTTCGGGCGCGCTGATGGTTTCCAGCCAGCCCACATCGGCACCGCCCGCCTTTAGGCCATCAGCGGTTTCGTGAAACATCTCAACAGCCAGCGCGTGGGTCAGGGGGCCGACGGGTTCCATAATTTCGCCCGTGGGGCCGACGGAGCCCGCGACGATCACCTTGCGCCCGGCGGTGTCTGCGACTTCGCGAGCCAACTCGGCGGAAACGCGGCTTAGCTCGTGCGCGCGTTTTTCCGCGCCGTGCAGTTTCAGCCGCGATGCATTCGCGCCAAAGGAATTGGTCAGGAAGATATCGCTGCCCGACTCAACCGCGCCTTTATAGAGTTTGATGATATTTTGCGGCTCGTCCGTGTTCCACATTTCGGGCGCGTCGCCAGACATCAGCCCCATGTTGAAAAGATTGGTGCCGGTGGCACCGTCCGCCAGCAGCGTGCCTTTTTCAGCCAGAAGGTCGGTAAGAGGATTTGACATGAAAAGCTCCGCTAAAGATGTGATTTCGCGTCTTCTCACGATGCCAAACGTGAGGCAACCTCATAATTTTCATCATCGTAATGAGAGTTGGTATCATTCGTTGCGGTGCTTGGGCGGTGAACGGCGCGGGCAATATCACCTAGGGCAAGGGCCAATAGCGCGCGGTTCGGGGCCGCAGCATAGAGCGGCTGCCAAGTTGGGCGGAAGTTCGATTTGAACTGGCGCAGCCCCGGCCCGCCGGTTTTGCGCACGGCGATCTGCGCCAGTTTGACCATGAGCGCTGAAGACGGATCAGGGCAGGCGGGGACTGCCGCGAGGCTGAGGCGGGCAATCCCTTGGGTCGCGGCGTCGCCGATTGCCGCATGCACAAGCGCGTGCATGGTGCCGTCCGGGGCGCTCGGGTCTTGGCGCATCAGGTCTAGGCACCATTCACGCGTAGTTTCATGAAAGCTGGCAAAGGCGACAAGGTGGCCTTTGTGATGGGCCAAATATACCCGTTGATGCGCCACGTATTCCGGCGCGAAAATCCCCATGGTGCCGCCCCGTGCGCCGCCACGGGCCTGCTGCCAACGATTATCAACGCGGGCCATATCCGAAACGGGCAGGGGGGTGACCTGCGATATGGTGATCTGGGCCTTGTCGGCGGCGCGCAGTTTGCGCCGTAGGCTGCGAAACGGGGCTGTGGTGGTGATAAATTGCAGGGGGTTCAGCGTCGCCTCGTCCGCGATATGCGAGACAAACCAGCCTTGCTGACGGGCCAGCAGCGCCGTGCGGGCTGAGCATTTGTACAGGGCCGGGATCAGGTTTCGATCCCTTGCGTGGCTTGAAACAGTCGCTATCGGGTCGCGTGTCGCGCTTGAAAGGGGATCAAATAGCGCACACAGCGTCTGCCCGCAGTGCCAAAGCGCGCTGTGATCGGCGATAAAGCCGCCGTTCTGCCTGATCACGCCCACCTCGGCCCTGGGGGCGGTCGAAATATCGCCATGTGCGCGGGGTGCTATCGCATCGACGCTGGCGTAGGGCCGAAGCATCAGCGCCATCGCGATCAACGCAGGTATGGCATAGTAAACCGCACGAAACGCGATGATGCCCGTAAGAACCTGAACAGACGCCCCACCCGGCAGCGCCGCGAAAAGCACCAGCTCAAACGGCCCCACGCCCCCCGGTGTGCCGCTCAGCAGGGCGGAACCAAGGGCGACCAGGAATAGGGGGAACAATACGGTAAAGGGCACCTCGCCCCCCGGAATAAGCAGATAAAGTGCTGTGGACGCCGCCAGCACATCAATCACCGTCCACAACAGGATAGATGCAAGCGCGCGCAGGCTGGGCAGCCGGACCGTAAAGCGGCCTAAGGTGAGGGCAGGGCAGAGATAAAGGCCAACAACGGCGGCGGGCAGGGCCGCAACGACAATAACAGACGGCCAGAACATGAAGGCCGGCGCCGGAAAGACAAGGCAGGCCACAGCCGTCACAACCAGCAAAGCCACCATAAATGTCAGGCACACAAAAACCGACAAACGCAGCGCCAGCGCCATTGAAATATCGGGCAGCATGCGCCAACGGGCAAGGGCACCGGTCAGCACGCCCAGCCCAAGGGTCTGCGCCAAGGCGATGGCGATCGTGCCTGCACCGCAGGCCTGCAACGTCGGCGTGCCGCTGCCTAAATGGCGGTGTGCCACCGCGTCATAGCGGCCAAGGGCAAGAAAGCTAAGCCCCGTGCAGCAGGCGGCCAACATCACTGACAGGGGATCAAGCCCGCGCAGTTCAGCCGTGACATCCTGCCAGAAACCCGCCGACAGTTGGCCCGTCAAAACCCATAAACACACCGCGCCGATTGCCACCGAAACGGCGAGTTGCGCGGCGCGCGTCCCTTGCCCCGAAAGAAGCCTTTTCATCATGGTTGTGTTCCCCGACCCAACGTAGGCCGGAGTTTGACCACCGGTGCCCTTCCAATATGTTAAGAGCACCAAAAAACGCGCCCCAGATTTAACTCAAAGGCGCGCTTGTTTTCTTAAAGAACATCGAAAGGTTTAGGTCAGGTCTTGCATCAGTTGCGCCTTGGCCTCGATCATCAGTTCGGCCATCTTGGCGCGAATTGTCGGCTCATCCGCGTGGGAGCCAAGATCGCCCGAAACTTTGCGATACACGTCCTCTTCGCCGGCTTCCTCAAAATCGGATTTGACGACCTCGGCGGCATAGGCGGATGCGTCATCGCCCGTTTTGCCCAACAACCCTGCCGCCCAAAGGCCCAGCAATTTGTTCCGCCGCGCTTCGGCCTTGAATTGCATTTCCGAATCGTGTGCGAACTTGTTCTCAAAGGCGTTTTCGCGGTCATTAAAGGTCGACATTGGCGTTCTCCTGAAAATATGGCTTTGGTAAGTATAACATGGGAATGGTTTCAGTCGCCCACAAGTATCACCCGCCCCGCAGCAAGGCAGGTCATGCGCTTGCGCGAAAGGGATGGTTGGACTATGTGACACCTCAAAGGCCCGACGGCCCCTGCCGTTCGCCTGATGTCTGGAAGGTATGCGCATGGCCCGTCGCACCAAAATCTATGAAGGCAATGCCAAGATCCTGTACGAGGGGCCGGAGCCGGGGACGATTGTCCAGTATTTCAAGGATGACACTGCCTCTATCGGGTCCGGCAAGCAGGCCGTGATCGAAGGCAAGGGTGTGTTGAACAACCGGTTGTCGGAGTTTTTCATGACCGGGCTGAACAGCATCGGTGTGCCAACCCATTTCATCAAACGTCTGAACATGCGCGAGCAATTGATCCGTCAGGCCGAGATTGTCCCGCTGGAAATCGTCGT
The DNA here is from genome assembly GCF_964021855.1 of uncultured Sulfitobacter sp. Lineage (NCBI taxonomy): Bacteria > Pseudomonadati > Pseudomonadota > Alphaproteobacteria > Rhodobacterales > Roseobacteraceae > Sulfitobacter > uncultured Sulfitobacter sp. The sequence continues at coordinate 285,820 of NZ_CAXHZD010000004.1, read as the reverse complement.
GCGCAACTATGCCGCGGGAAGTTTTTCAAAGCGGCTGGGGATCGAAGAAGGCATGCAATTGCCGCGCCCCATTGTTGAATACCACTACAAAAACAACGAACTCGGGAACCCGCTGGTCACCGAGGAACATATCGCGGCCTTTGGTTGGGCTGGCCAACAGGACATGGAAGACATTCTGAGCCTGTCCTTGCGCGTCAATGATTTTATGTCTGGCGTGATGATGGCCGTCGGCATCCGGTTGCTGGATTTCAAGATCGAGGTTGGCCGCGTCTATGACGGTGATTTCCAACGGTTGATCATCGCAGACGAGATCAGCCCGGACAGCTGCCGCTTGTGGGACATGGAGACCGGCCAGAAGCTGGATAAGGATGTGTTTCGACGCGACGCGGGGGCGCTGGCGGATGCCTATACCGAAGTTGCCCGGCGTTTGGGCGTGATGCCCAAGACGTCGACACCGATGATGAAACCGACGTTGATCAATTGAGGCTGGCGTCGGATATGAGTTTATTTTGCAAAATGAAGCAGGGGGACGCGCCATGAAAGCACGGGTGCATGTGATGTTGAAGAACGGTGTTCTGGATCCGCAAGGCGAGGCCGTGCGCCATGCGCTTGGGGCCATGGGCTTTGACGGGGTCAAAGGCGTGCGTCAGGGCAAGGTGATCGAGCTTGATCTGGATGCTGGCACGACCAAGGCGGATGTCGAGGCGATGTGCGAAAAGCTGCTCGCCAATACGGTGATCGAATCCTACAGCGTGGAGATGATCTGATGCATGCAGCCGTCATCGTTTTTCCGGGCTCTAACTGTGACCGTGATCTGGCGGTCGCTTTTAAGGCAGCCGGGGCCAAGGTTTCGATGGTCTGGCACAAGGACACTGAACTGCCCGCTGGCGTCGATATCGTCGGCGTTCCGGGCGGTTTTTCCTATGGTGACTATCTGCGCTGCGGCGCGATTGCTGCGAATTCACCGATCTGCCGGGAGGTGGCCGCGCATGCGGAGCGTGGCGGCTATGTCATGGGGATCTGCAACGGTTTCCAAGTATTGACGGAAACCGGTCTGTTGCCGGGCGCACTGCTGCGCAATGCCGGGTTGAAATACATCTGCAAGACCGTGGGCCTGAAGGTCGCGACATCGGACAGTGATTTCACGTCGGGGTATAATGCCGGTGCGGTGATCGACATTCCGATCGCGCATCATGACGGAAATTACTACGCCGATGCTGACACCATCGCCGAGTTGCTGGCAGAAGACCGGGTGGCCTTTACCTATGAGGACAACCCCAACGGGGCGCAGGCCGATATCGCGGGCATCCTGTCTGCCAACCGGCGCGTGCTGGGTATGATGCCGCACCCTGAACGTATGGCTGATCCTGTGCATGGCGGCACCGACGGGGTGGCGCTCTTCCGCGCATTGGCGGGGGCACTGGTCACAGCGTGACTTGAGTGCACGGTCGAGGTTGCGTAGATTGGGGCAATGAGCCAATCACCGCCCCCTAGCGCCTATCCTATATCAGTCAGCTGGCGTGTTCGGCTGGCTTTGGCGATTTTGTTGGTGATTGCGATTGCGACGATTGCGGTCACAAACAAGCTGCTCACGGACAGGTTCACCGACAGTACGCGTAACCGCGCCGAGCTGCGCATTGCGCTGTATAGCGGGAACCTGCTGGCCGAATTGCGACAGAATGCGATTGTGCCGCAGCTGCTGGCGCGCGACCCCACGTTGATCCAAGCCTTGTACCAAGCGGATTATTCGCTTTCCACGCAACGCCTGATCTCGTTTGTTGAAGAAATCGGCGCGGCGTCGTTGATGCTCTATGATATCGACGGGCGCATGGTGGCGGCGACGGATCGCAACCGTTTGGGGGCAACACACCGCACGGATGCGTATTTCGTCGATGCTTTGCGGTCGAATTCGACGGTGTTCAGCGTGATCCCACGTGAAACCGGCGGCTATCAGTTCTTTTATTCTAGGCGCATCCAAGAGGGCGGTACGACCCTTGGGGTGATCGCCGCCGAAGTGGATTTGCAACGGTTTGAACGTGCCTGGGCCGGTATTTCGGACGCGGTGATCGTCACCGACAGCACCGGCGATATCATCATGGCGACGGAACCACGCTGGCGTGGCCTGACCGAGACCGAGGCGCTGTCGAACCAGACCCCGCAAAGCGCGATTGAGCGCGCGATCAAGGCGACGGCCGATTGGACGGCCTTGCCCCCCGACGCCTATTTGCAGGGCGAGGCCGTGATGCGGCTGTCGTCGCGGATTCCATTCCGCGGCTGGCGGATCACCAGCTATACGACCTATGCATCGGTGCGTGAAAAGGTGAACGGCGTTTTGGCGCTCGAGGTGATGGGATTTGCGATCCTGCTGGCGCTGACATTCTATGCGCTGAGCCGGCAAACGGCGGGCAGGGCGGCCTTGTTCCAGCGTGAATCCACCGAATTGCGCGCGCTCAACGCGGCCCTTCAGCGGGAAATTGCCGAACGTAAACGCATGCAGGAAACGCTGGCCGTGGCCGAGCAAACGCTAGAACAATCCAGCAAACTGGCCGCCTTGGGCGAAATGTCAGCCGCGGTCAGCCACGAGCTGAACCAACCGCTAGCGGCGATGAAAACCTATCTGGCAGGTGCGCGTTTGTTGATCCGGCGTAACCGTACGGACGAGGCCTTGTCTTCCTTTGGCCGCATTGACGATCTGATTGAACGGATGGGGGCCATCACCCGGCAGCTCAAAAGCTATGCCCGTAAGGGGCAAGAGAGTTTTTCCCCCTTCGATATGCGCGATGCACTGGCGTCGTCGCTGTCGATGATGGAACCGCAATTGCGCCAGCGTCAGGTGCATATCAATCGCATCCTGCCCGATGCGCCCGTACGGGTGATGGGCGACCGGATGCGGGTGGAACAAGTGTTGGTCAACCTCTTGCGGAATGCATTGGACGCCACCAAGTCTGAACGTAACCCACAGGTCGAGATTATGCTTTCGGCTGGCGAAACCGCCACCTTGACTGTGCGGGATAACGGTCCGGGCATCGAAGATCTCGATGCGTTGTTCGAACCGTTTTACACAACCAAACAGCCCGGCGATGGTGTCGGGCTAGGGCTTGCGATCTCATCCGGTATTGTCACCGAATTGGGGGGCAGGCTGACAGCGCGCAACGGCCAGAACGGCGGCGCGGTCTTTGAAATGCAGCTGCCCATTATGGCCAGCACAGAAAACACACAGGCGGCAGAGTAAATTATGGCTCAGGCAATGAAAATCGCGATTGTTGATGATGAACAGGACATGCGGCAATCCATCAGCCAATGGCTGGCGTTGTCAGGATACGACACTGAAACTTTCCCAAGTGCAGAAGATGCGTTGAAAAAGCTGGGGCCGGATTATCCCGGCATCGTGATTTCCGACATTAAAATGCCGGGTATGGGCGGGATGGAGTTTCTGAAAAAGCTGATGGGCAGTGACAGTGCGCTGCCGGTGATTATGATCACTGGTCACGGCGATGTTCCCATGGCGGTCGAGGCGATGCGCGTCGGCGCGTTTGATTTCCTTGAGAAACCATTCAACCCCGACCGGATGAGCGAGCTGGCCAAGAAAGCCACCAACGCGCGGCGTCTGGTGATGGATAACCGTGCGCTGCGCCGCGAATTGTCGGATGGCACCCAGCTGATGAAAAAGCTGATCGGTGGATCGCCGGTGATGGAGCGCCTGCGCGAGGATATCCTTGATCTGGGTCAGGCCGATGGTCACGTGTTGATTGACGGTGAAACAGGTACCGGCAAAACGCTGGTCGCGCATGCGCTGCATGCTGTCGGGTCACGTGCGGGCAAGAAATTCGTGCTGGTCAGCTGTGCCGCACTCGAGGAGGACGCCCTGAGCAAGCGATTGTTTGGCCCGATGATGCCCGAAGACGCGCAATTGCCCGCGATTGAAGAGGCCCGCGGCGGCACGCTGGTGCTTGAGGGGATCGAAGCGCTGAGCGAGACGTTGCAAGCGCGCCTGCTAAGCGCGATCAACGAGCAGGGCACACCAGCGGAAACGCGGATCGTGGCGATCTCCAACCTTCAAGAAGCCGGACGCACGTCTGAGGACGCGCTGCGGTCGGATCTGTTCTATCGCTTGGCGGCGTTGCGTATCACCGTGCCTCCGTTGCGCCAGCGTGGTGAAGATATCCTGACGCTGTTCACACGGTTGAGCGAAGAATTTGCCGATGAATACGGATGCGATGCGCCGCAAGTGTCCGCGCAGGAGGCCGCGCAATTGCTGCAAGCACCTTGGCCGGGCAATGTGCGTCAGCTGATCAACGTGGCGGAACGTGCGGTGCTGCAATCGCGGCGCGGGTCGGGGTCGATTGCATCCTTGCTGATGACCGATCACGAGGAAATGCAGCCGGTGATGACTACGGACGGCAAACCGCTTAAGGAATATGTCGAAGCGTTCGAGCGGATGCTGATCGACAACACCATGCGACGCCACAAAGGGTCCATCGCATCCGTGATGGATGAACTATGCCTGCCGCGCCGGACCTTGAACGAAAAAATGGCCAAATACGGATTGCAGCGCTCAGATTACCTCTGAACGCTGTCCCTTTAGGCAAAACTGGGACGCGGAGTTACAGCCGCGTCTCGATCAACTGCTTGGCGGCACCGTTTTCGTCGGTATAGCAGGTCCAGGGCGCAATCCCCGGCAGATCGACAATATGTTGACGTGTCTCGACGATTGGGATCGTCGTGTTGATCACACCACCCGAAACACCGGTATGTTTTTCGACGGCGCGAATGCAGCTTCTGTGCGCTTTCAGTTCGGCACGTGCTGCAGGATCATTCGCAACGGCCATATCTTCGCAAGCAGCGAGCGCCATAAAAGGCAGGCAAAGCGCAAAGCGCAGGGAAAAGTGCATCGTATCTTCCTTATTTTCGGGGCATGCCCCACCGCAGGTCCAATCCCAGTATCGACCAACAGGCCTGATACGACTGTTTCTCACACGCAGACGTGATGTCAAGCGATGGGGCTTTGGCGCGGTTATGATGCATCCCATATCGCGCCAAACGCGATTGACCATTGTCATTTGCCCGCTTCTACCTTTAATTGGGTACAGGGCTCTTTGCGTTTCAGGCGCAACCGCAGACCCTTTGACAGTTTCGCTGCCTCGGTTACCCGCTCAGCCGGTGTCCAGGCAGACCGATAAGGCCCTTAAAAAAGGCCAGAGAACCGCTGACGGATGGCATGGGCCAAGGCCCTGATCAAAAGCAGTAATTAATGGATGTGAACCGCGCCAAGGTGCCTTTCACGTCGGAGAAGAACCGCGATGACGCGCGCAGACGCCACGAGCAGACAAACAGGCGGCCTTTTGGGCCCTGTTTTAGCCGCGTCACCTATCGCCCTGACAAGACATACCCTGCCGCGCGGTGCCCCACCGGGACGCTTGCGTGCGCAGCTGTGCAAAATGGATTTATGCCTAAGAAAATGCTTATCGATGCCACCCACGCTGAGGAAACTCGCGTTGTCGTGGTTGATGGAAACAAAGTCGAGGAATTTGACTTTGAATCAGAGAATAGACGCCAGCTAGCTGGCAATATCTACCTCGCGAAAGTCACGCGAGTAGAGCCTTCGTTGCAGGCGGCCTTTGTGGATTATGGTGGAAATCGCCATGGTTTCTTGGCGTTCTCGGAAATTCACCCTGATTATTATCAGATCCCCGTAGCCGATCGTATCGCGCTGATGGAGGAAGAACGTGCCTATGCAGAAGCGCAGGCCGCCAAAGAAGACGAAGACGAGAAACCCAAGCGCCGCACCCGGTCGCGCAGCCGTAGCAAAGCCAAGGCCGAGGACACGGTAAGCGAAGACGCCGTGGCCACCAAGGACGCGGATAGCGATCAAATCGACGGCATGGAAACCGTTGATCTGGACGACGACGAGGAAGGGTCTTCCCCGATGGAGCGTGTCGCCGAGACACCCGTCGAGGAACCTGATCAGGATGAGGCGTCTTCGGATGCCGATGACAGCGACGCTGACGTAGATGGCGACGATGACGAGCCCGAAGCGAAAGCCAAAGACGCGTCCTCAAAAGACGACAGCATCGAATCTGTTGCGGATGATGACGACCAAGAAGACCTGCGCCCGGCGCGCAAGCCACGCCCGAAGCGGTACAAAATTCAGGAAGTCGTAAAAGTACGTCAAATCCTGCTGATTCAGGTCGTCAAAGAAGAACGCGGCAACAAAGGCGCTGCGCTGACGACCTATCTGTCGCTGGCAGGCCGTTACTGCGTCTTGATGCCTAACACCGCGCGTGGGGGCGGGATCAGCCGCAAAATCACGAATGCTGCCGACCGTAAGAAGCTCAAAGAGATCGCAAACGAAATTCAGGTGCCCAAGGGCGCTGGCCTGATTGTCCGGACCGCCGGTGCACAACGCACCAAAGCCGAGATCAAGCGCGACTATGAATATCTGCAACGCCTGTGGGAACAGATCCGCGAGCTGACGCTGAAATCAATCGCGCCTGCGAAAATCTATGAAGAGGGCGATTTGATCAAACGGTCGATTCGCGATCTTTATAACCGCGACATCGACGAAGTATTTGTCGAAGGCGAACGCGGCTATCGCATCGCCAAGGACTTCATGAAAATGATCATGCCGTCCCACGCGAAAAACGTGAAGCTGTACAGCGAAACGCTGCCGCTGTTCGCGCGCTATCAGGTCGAAAGCTATCTTTCGGGCATGTTCAACCCGACGGTTCAACTGCCATCGGGCGGCTATATCGTGATCGGCGTGACCGAAGCCTTGGTGGCAATCGACGTCAACTCGGGTCGGGCCACCAAAGAAGGGTCGATCGAACAGACAGCGACAAAAACCAACCTTGAAGCGGCCGCCGAAGTCGCCCGCCAATTGCGCCTGCGCGATCTGGCCGGTCTGATCGTCATCGATTTTATCGACATGGACGAGCGTCGCAATAACATCGCCGTCGAAAAGATGATGAAGGACAAGCTGAAAACCGACCGTGCGCGCATCCAGGTGGGTCGCATCTCGGGCTTTGGTTTGATGGAAATGTCCCGTCAGCGTCTACGCCCTGGCATGATCGAAGCGACGACCCAGCCGTGCCACGCTTGTCACGGCACCGGATTGATCCGCTCGGACGACAACCTTGCCCTGTCGATCCTGCGCGAGATCGAAGAAGAAGGCACACGCAAACGGTCCCGCGAGGTGCTGATCACAGCGCCCGTTGGCATCGCCAACTTCTTGATGAACCAAAAGCGGGAACATATCGCCCATATCGAGGGCCGCTATGGCATGTCCGTGCGTATCGAAGGCGACCCAACCTTGGTCAGCCCTGATTTCAAGATCGAAAAGTTCAAGACGGCCACCCGTGTGGTGCAACAGATCGAACATGTTGTGTCGGTTGATACCAGCCTGATGGACGAGATCGACGAGCAAGAAGCCGAGGCCGTTGAGGCCGAAGAGGACGTGAACGAGGATCAGCCGTCTAACCGTGGCAATGGCCGCGCGCATGACAGTGACGGTGATGACAACGATGCTGAGGGCAAACCAAAACGCCGTCGTCGCCGTCGTCGTCGTCGCGGTGGTAAATCCAACGGAGATGATGCGGCAAACGGTGAAAACAACGGCGCGGATAACGCAACATCGGACGATAACCAGCCGGCAGAGGCCAAGGCCGACGATAGCGATGCCGGTGCCAAGGCTGCTGATGCGGCTGAAACACCCGCTGACGCTGATGCACCCGAGGCCAAGGCAGAACCTGCTGAAAAGCCCAAGCGCACCCGTAAGCCGCGCAAGCCCAAGGTTGAAGCCGCAGCAGAGGCAGAGACTGCCGATGCGACAGTAACTGCCGAGGCGACAGGCGCGACTGAGGAAACGGCCGAAGAAAAGCCCGCACCCAAAAAGCGGACACGCACGCGCAAGCCTAAGGTTGCAGCCGAGGACAAACCGGCAGCATCCGAAGAAAAGCCCGCTAGAAAGTCGAAACCAAAGCCTGAGCCAACACCGGTTCCAGCGCCCGAGCCTGCGCCGGTAGAGCCTACACCGGCACCGGTTGAGGTTCCGATTGAAGCACCTGTCGAAGTGCCGCCAACGCAAGAGGTGACACCACCACCCGCAGTGGAAGAGGTCCCTGACCAGACCGCCGCACCAGAACCTGCAAAGGTCGAGGAAAAACCCGCCAAGCCAAGACGGCGCGGCTGGTGGTCGCTGGGCGGCTCATAAGCTGATAAAATAGCGACAAAAGGCAGGCCTTCGGGTCTGCCTTTTACGTTTGGGGCGCTACTTTTTGCGGATCACATAGGTTTGCGGGGTTGTGTCCAAATCCTGACGGATCAGATCATGCCCTGCCTCGGCGCAAAAATGCGGGATATCGATGATCGCGGCAGGGTCATCGGCTTGCACTTTCAGCACGCCGCCCGACGGGATCGCTTGCAACCTTTTGCGCGCTTTAAGCACGGGCAGGGGGCACAGCAGCCCGGTTGCATCAAGGATATGTTCATCATTCATAAACCTCAGATAAGGCAGATGTTTCAATTCGTCCACAACCTTGTGACAGGCCCGCGCGCAACAACGCGTGACGCCACCGCCAAAGCGCAGTAAAGATGCGATATGTTTGGAATTGATCTAATTGACGCAGGCCTGCTGCCCGCCATTTTCATCGCATTGACGGCGGGGATTATCAGTTTCCTCAGCCCGTGCGTCTTGCCGATTGTGCCACCCTATCTGGCCTATATGAGCGGCGTCACCCTAAACGATATGTCGGCTGTCGGATCGGCGCGGCGCAAGGCGGTGATTGCGGCGCTGTTCTTTGTCATGGGCCTTAGCACGGTCTTTTTGATCTTGGGCTTTACCGCGTCTGCCTTCGGGGCGTTTTTCCTGCAAAATCAAATACTTTTCGCCCGTATCTCGGGCATTGTGGTAATCGTCTTTGGCCTGCATTTTCTGGGGGTGTTCCGCATTCCCTTCCTTGATCAAGAGGCGCGGTTGGACGCGGGCGACAAGGGTGGATCGTCCTTTGGGGCCTATGTGTTGGGCCTCGCATTCGCCTTTGGCTGGACGCCCTGCATCGGGCCGCAACTGGGGGCGATCCTGTCGCTCGCCGCGTCAGAGGCATCGGTCGCGCGCGGTACGTTGCTGCTGGGGGTCTATGCGGCGGGGCTGGGCATTCCGTTTTTGCTGGCCGCGATGTTCATCACCCGCGCCACGGTGATGATGAACCGGATCAAACCTTATATGAGGTTGATCGAACGGATCATGGGCCTGCTGTTGATCATCGTCGGCATGGCCCTTTTGACAGGCGCATTCTCGGCGTTTTCATTCTGGCTGCTTGAAAGCTTTCCAGCGCTCGGATCACTGGGTTAGACACCTTACACTTGGCTAAAAACCTGTCTAAGCTGCGGCTAACGACAGGTGGGACATGGCCGCAGAAATCGATCAATCAGTCAAACGGCGCCGGGTGTTCTACATTCCGGGCTATGACCCGATCCATCCCCGTCGCTACCGCGAATTATACCGCAAGGAATCTGGCGATCAGGCGCGAATTTCCGGCTATGAAATCGGGCTAAAGCCGAAAACCACCAAGGGCAATTACGGCTGGGTCGTTGATGCGACAATCGACGGTGCGCAGGTCAACGCGCAGGTCGAGGTGCTGGTCTGGTCCGACATCGTGCGCGTGTCGATGCATAATTCGATTTTCGCGACTTACATGCAATTGGTCCACACCGCGTGGGTTTATATCGCGTCCGGTGCGCTGTGGCGGTTGATGAAACTGCGCAAAGGCCCCGTTATTGCAGCGCTGTATCCCGTTGGGATGCTGTTACTGCAGCTGGCGATTGCCGCTCTGATCGGGGCGCTGGCATATGTCGCGCTGACCTATTTTGGAGGGCCGTTTTGGTTCAAAGGAATCGCAGCGGCCCTGTGCGTGGGTCTGGCTTGGTCCGTGTTAAAGTGGTTCAAAAAGCGCGACGGCAAGTTCTACGCCTATTACCTGATGCATGATTTTGCCTATGGCGCTGCATCGCGCGGCGCGAACCCGCCCGCGCTTGAGGCGCGGATGACTGAATTTGGCGCAGCGATCGCCGAGGCGTTGAAATCGGATGTGGATGAGGTTTTGGTTGTCGGCCATTCCTCTGGCGCGCATTTGGGGGTGTCCATTCTGGCCGATCTGGTGCGGACGGGGGCAGTGCCCGAAAGCGGGCCCAAGTTGGGGTTTTTGACATTGGGGCAGGTGGTGCCGATGGTATCATTTCTGCGTGATGCCCATCGCTTGCGGGCCGATCTGCGGTATCTGTCCCAGCGGGATGAACTGACATGGATCGACGTGACAGCCCCCGGCGATGGTTGCGCCTTTGCGCTATGCGATCCTGTTGCGGTGTCCGGTGTCGCGCCGGAAAATCAGAAATGGCCGCTGGTCTTTTCGGCGGCGTTTACCCAATCGCTAAGCCCCGCCCGCTGGAAGGAATTGCGTTGGCGCTTCTTCCGTCTCCATTTTCAGTATCTTTGTGCGTTTGATGCACCCAAGGATTACGACTATTTCCGGATCACCGCAGGCCCGCTGACCCTTGCAGAACGTTATACTGATCGGCCAGCATCCAAGTCGCGCCTTGTGAAGCCGGTGAATAAATTCACCTCGGTTACGCCATGACCCAGCCGCCCAAACCCGACAGTAGGCCTGATAAGGTATCGCTGTGGCGCTATGCCAAGCTGTTTCGGCGCGATATCCTGTCGGCGCAGCCCGCCCGTTTGTACCGCGCTTGGATGGCCGAGTTTAAGACGCCGTTTTTCCGCAGCTATCTGATCAACCAGCCCGATCTAATCAAAACGGTGTTGAAAGACCGGCATGATGACTTTCCAAAATCGAACCGTATTGGCGAAGGGCTTCGGCCCTTGTTGGGCAATTCGGTGTTTTTGACCAACGGCAAAACATGGAAACGCCAGCGGCGCATTATTGATCCTGCCTTTGAGGGTGGGCGGTTGCGGGGCAGCTTTCCCGCGATGTGGGACGCGGCCGAGGCGATGGCAAAACGGTTAGAACCGCAGTCGGGGCAGGTGATCGAGATTGAAGCGGAAACCAGCCACGCCGCGGCTGATGTGATTTTTCGCACACTGTTTTCATTGCCCATTGAGCATCATTTGGCGCGCGAGGTGTTCGAAGAATTCAAAACCTATCAACGCAGCCAGCCGATCCTGAACATCGCGGCGTTTATTCCGCTGCCGCGCTGGTTGCCACGTCTGTTTCGCAAAGACACGAAATCAAGCGCAGCCAAGATACGTCGCTTGATCACAGAGCTGACCGAGGCGCGGATGGTCGAGATTTCGCAAGGTACCGCGCCAGAGGATCTGGCCACCAAGATCATGACAACCGCTGATCCGGTGGACGGCGACACTTTTAGCACGCAAGAAATGGTGGATCAGGTCGCGATCTTTTTCCTTGCGGGGCACGAGACCAGCGCGTCGGCCCTGGCTTGGGCGCTGTATCTGATGGCACCGCACCCCGACTGGCAGGACAGATTGGCCGAGGAAGCGCAGCAGATCGATGCCTGCGATTTCGCGGTCATGTCCAAGCTGCGCCTCAGCCGCGATGTGTTCCGCGAGGCGCTGCGTCTTTATCCGCCCGTACCGATGATGGTGCGAGAGGCAACCTGTCCGGAGCAGTTCCGGGGCCGTGACGTTAAAGCGGGGGCGCAGATTGTGATCAGCCCGTGGCATCTCCATCGGCAGGAGCGCTTGTGGGACAATCCCGATGGCTTTGACCCGGCGCGCTGGCAAAGCGAAAATGGACAGAAATGCCAACGCGAAGCCTATCTGCCGTTTAGTGCGGGGCCGCGTGTGTGTCCGGGGGCAGGTTTTGCGATGATCGAAGGCCCGTTGATCCTGTCGCGCCTTTTGCGTGACTACCGGATCGAGGCGATTGCATCAAAACTGCCGGTTCCTGTCGCACATCTTACGGTAAGGTCAAAAGATGGCATTTGGCTGCGTCTTGTCCGACGCTAACGATATATCATCGAGCGTTAAGATGCATTAAACCATGCAAAACGGAATCAGTAAGGGCCGAACCACCATGAGCACGACAGACGCACAACGCACACAGATGGCGACCGGCAAGGGATTTGTTGCCGCATTGGACCAGTCCGGTGGATCGACGCCCAAAGCGCTTAGCTTGTACGGCGTTGAACCGTCGGATTATTCTGGCGACGCGGAAATGTTTCAGGCGATGCATGATATGCGCGCGCGGATCATTCTGGCCGATGATTTCACCAGCGATAAGGTTTTGGGCGCGATCCTGTTTGAACGCACCATGGATGATACAATTAATGGAAAGCCTGTCGCCGATGTCTTGTGGAATGATCGCGGTGTCGTCCCGTTTTTGAAGATCGACAAGGGTCTTGAGGACGAGGTCAACGGTGTTCAACTGCTCAAACCGATGCCTGATCTGGATGCGCTGCTGAAGCGCGCCAAGGCGGCCGGGATTTTCGGCACCAAAGAACGTTCGGTGATCCAATCCGCCAATGCCTATGGCATCCGCGAGGTGGTTTCGCAGCAGTTCGAAGTTGCAAAAGCTGTCTGCGCCGCAGGTTTGGTGCCGATTATCGAGCCCGAGGTGAACATTCATTCTGATAGCAAAACGGAATGCGAGGATATCCTGAAGACCGAGCTGGAAAACCAGCTGGCGTTGTTGGGGCCGGATCAGATTGTGATGCTGAAGCTGACATTGCCCGAGAAGGCTGGGCTTTACGATGAGTTGGCCGATTTGCCGAATGTTTTGCGGGTTGTCGCCCTATCGGGGGGCTATTCCACGGATGATGCCAGCGCACGTCTGAGCAAGAATGCGAAGATGATCGCAAGCTTTTCGCGTGCTTTGACCGAAGGGTTGAACGTGAAGATGACCGATGCGGAATTTAACGCCGCATTGGGCGCGAATATCGACAAAATCTATAAAGCATCAGTGGCGTAACAAGACGGAATTTTTCAAAAATTCCGAACCGTTTTCTTTCAAAGAAAACGTCTACAAAACAACGCGGACCGGCTCCTGATTACAGAAGATCACAAGCTGGCCCGCGTTCTCTACCGCGTGAAATCCGCGGCGCATCAATTCCTGCTCGAATTCTGCTTTCCCCACATATCGTTCAATGTCCCGTATTCTACGGCGTATCACTCCGCCGCTACGCGCAGATTTAGAACTGAATAAATCTAGAACCCATTGATCGGGTGATAAGGGGGAAGGGCGTGCCAGTATCATACCTGAACGTTATTCCGATGTTGGTAAACGTTCCTTTAAGCTCCGCAGAACAAACACACGGATCGCCGAGGCAAGACCGGCTTCCATCCCGCGATCTGCATCAATCTGCGCCACCAGCGCATTGATCGGAAGATTAAGATCCGCGGCGATTTCTTTGAACTCACTCCAGAACTCATCTTCGAGAGAGATCGATGTTCGGTGACCCCGCAGGGTCACCGAGTGTTTGATAGGCCGTGCGCTCATGTCTCGCGCTTGTGGGCTTCCAGATTGCGCGTGATTTGAGCCAGACGTTCTTTCAGGACCTCTTTTTGGTCCTTGCTTTGGCCAAATAGCACTGCGTTTTCGTCAGCGCGGGCCTTGCGAGACGCGCGGTTGCGCTCTTTCTTGACCTTGTTGAGGTTGATGGGGGCGCTCATTCTTTTGGTCCGATCATTTGCTCCGGCCGCACAACGCGGTCGAATGTTTCAGCGTCGACAAAGCCCAAGGCGATTGCTTCTTCCTTGAGGGTCGTGCCGTTCTTGTGGGCTGTTTTGGCAACCTTGGTTGCGTTGTCATAGCCGATTGTGGGGGCCAGCGCTGTGACCAGCATCAGGCTTTCTTTCATCAGCTTGTCGATGCGTTCGACATTGGCTTGGGTGCCGACAACCATATTGTCCGTGAACGCCGATGCGCTGTCACCCAAAAGCTGCATGGACTGCAAGACGTTATAGCTCATCATCGGGTTATAGACGTTCAGCTCAAAGTGGCCTTGCGATCCGGCAAAGCCGACGGCAGCATCGTTGCCCATGACATGGGCACAGACCATTGTCAGCGCTTCGGCCTGCGTCGGGTTCACCTTGCCCGGCATAATCGACGATCCCGGCTCGTTTTCCGGCAAGATCAGCTCGCCCAGACCGGAACGGGGGCCAGAGCCCAGCAGACGCATGTCATTGGCGATTTTGAACAGCGATCCAGCAACAGTTTTCAGCGCGCCCGAGAACATGACCATCGCGTCATGGGCGGCCAGCGATTCAAACTTGTTGGGTGCTGTGACAAACGGAAGGTCGGTGATTTCAGCCATATGGGCCGCGACCGCTTCGGCCCAGCCTTTTTTGGTGTTCAGACCAGTGCCCACTGCTGTGCCGCCTTGGGCCAGCTCGTAAATGTCGGGCAGGCAGGCGTTGACGCGTTCAATGCCCTTTTTAACCTGATGCGCATAGCCGGAAAATTCCTGGCCCAACGTCAGCGGCGTCGCGTCTTGCGTATGGGTGCGGCCGATCTTGATGATGTCTTTGAACTCTACCGATTTGGCGGCCAGCGCATCATGCAGCTTTTGCAGACCGGGCAGTAAAACATCGCGTGCTTGCATCCCGATGGCCACATGCATCGCCGTCGGGAATGTATCGTTTGACGATTGGCCCATGTTGCAATGGTCATTTGGGTGAACGGGTGTCTTCAATCCCATTTCGCCGCCCAACATCTCGATGGCGCGGTTCGAGATCACTTCGTTCGCGTTCATGTTCGACTGGGTGCCAGACCCCGTCTGCCAAACTACCAAAGGAAAGTTATCGTCGAATTTACCCTCAATCACTTCAGAGGCCGCCGCGACAATCGCATCGCCAACCTCGGTACTCAGATCCCCTTGCTTGAGGTTCTCCATCGCACAGGCTTTTTTCACCACACCCAAGGCGCGGATGATCGGCACCGGCTGTTTTTCCCAACCGATCGGGAAATTGATGATCGACCGCTGGGTTTGCGCCCCCCAATATTTATCGGAAGGGACCTCCAACGGGCCAAAGCTGTCTGTTTCTGTGCGTGTATCGGCCATGTGCAGGCTCCTGATCTTGGCAATATGTTGGATCAGGGTTTAGCCTGCGCAGGGGCGCGGCGCAATCAAGGGATGGCGCTAACGCGGCTGCAATCTGGCAAGTTATTTGCGAAAACTGTCCAAAGACACGATTTCGGCAGCTTTCGGGGTTTCCTCGGCGACCTCAAGCTCGCTCTCGTCGATCTGGCTTAGGGCCGCATCATCGTCTTCGGCGCTCTCTTGCTGCTCGAACTTCAGGCCAAATTCCACAGACGGGTCCACAAAGGTGCGGATCGCATCATAGGGGATATACATCGGCTCTGGCGCGTCGCCAAAATTCAACGTGACCGAGAATCCCTCGTCCGTAACTTCAAGCTTGTCATACCAATGTTGCATGACCACGGTCATCTCGCCGGGATAGCGATCAGACAGCCAATCGGCGAGCTCCGCATCGGGGTGTTCGGTGTCGAAGGTGATGAAAAAATGATGATTTCCGGGCAACCCATTCGCTGCCACATCCAAAAGCACCTGCCGGATCAATCCGCGCATGGCGTCGTGCATCAGGTTGCCATACTCAATGCTTCGGCTCATTTTATCCGTCTAACCCCCAATTTTGGTAGGGCTAGCATACGCCATTTAGCATGAGTGAAAAGGGGCAACCTGAAGCATGAACAAAAAGCGTCGCGTCGGGTTTATCCGACGAGAGCAGGAACCAGCGCCACCACGCTGAGCACGGCCATGGTGAACACAAAGCCGCGCTTTAGAACAAGCATCAAGACGCCCGCCAAAACCGTTAATATCATGGCCGTGATGTTAAAACTGGACCAAACCGGCAGGGGCATCGCCAAAAGGCCCGCTGGCACGACCTGTTCAAACAGCACATGCAGGCCGAACCACACAGATAGATTACCGATCACCCCCACGACGGCCGCCGTAATGGCGCGCAGGGCGGAACTTAACCGTGGTTGGGCCGAGATTGCCTCAAGATAGGGGCCGGCAAGGAATATCCAAAGAAAACAGGGGGTAAACGTGACCCACAGCGCCAGTATCCCTGCAACGATCGCGCCACTGACCCCGCATTGCGCGAATCCGGCCAGTAGGGCGACAAATTCGGTCACCAGAATGAGCGGGCCGGGGGTGGTCTCCGCCAGCCCCAAGGCATCGATCATTTGCTGGGTGGTAATCCAGCCGTGATCCTGCACCACGCTTTGGGTCATATAGGCCAAAACGGCATAGGCCCCGCCAAAGGTCACCACCGCCAGCTTTGAGAAAAACAAACCCAATTGCAGCAGAAAATCTTGGCCCAACGCCCACACCAGCACCAAAGGGGCGGCCCAAAGACTGCCCCAAATCACGCCGGTTTTTATCGGCTGCGCGGTGTCGGTTCGGCGCGGTTCGAGGGACATTCCCGTGTCCGAACCACGCGTTAATCCCCACAACCCAGCCGCAAGGATGATCAGCGGAAACGGCAGCCCAAAGACGAACAGCGCGGCAAAGGACGCAAGTGCCAACACCCACCCTTCGCCGCCGTGCAGCGCCTTTGCCGCGACCTTTCTAAGGGCTTGAAACACCACGATGATGACCGCCGCTTTGATACCCAGAAACGCAGCTTGAACCAGGGGCAGCTGGCCGTAATAAGCGTATCCCAAGGCCAATATGCCGATCACCAACGCGCCGGGCACGACGAACAACAGCCCGGCCAACAGACCACCCGCCGTCCCACGCATGCGCCAGCCTGCATAGGTCGCCAATTGCATCGCCTCGGGGCCGGGCAACAACATGCACAGCGATAGTGCCCGCAGATATGCGGCCTCAGTCAGCCAGCCATGTCGTTCAACCAATTCGCGGTGCATCAGGGCGATCTGCGCAGCGGGCCCGCCAAAGGACAGCAAACCAATCCGCCCGAACACCCGCCCCATCAAGGGCCAACTGGGCACGCTCATGCGCCGCGCCCCGCCGGCCAGTCATGGGTTTCGCCTGCACCGTCACGGGCCCAGCGAAACAAGGCATCATACATCAGCAATCCCTGTGCTAGCTGTTCCTGATCATCCTTGAACTGGCGCGACAACCCAACAGACAAGGCCAGCAATCCCGCCGCCTCGGGGGCCAGATCATGGCGGTTGGTATCAGCGGCGCGGATCACCTTGGCCATTTTGTCCAAAGCATCACAATGCAGTTCAAACACGTCCAGCATGGTATCAAAGGTGCAATTCTCGCCCTGGTGGGAAAATGCGACCCCTTCAACGTCAAAGGGCACTGCGCCGTATCGATCCGCCACCCCCAGCACCTCGCTCGGCGAGACAAACAACAACCGCGCCGCAGGGTCAACAAAACGCCGGATCAGCCAAGGACAGGCAATACGGTCGATCTTGGGCCGGTGGCGGGTGACCCAAAGGGTCGCACCATCCACGGGTGCGGGCAGGGTCGCCGCGGGTATCCGCATTGTTCCGGCGTAATCGCGCCACGCATACATGCCACCCGCCAAATATTCCGCAGCAATGCCATCGGCACGCAGCCGCGCGGTCAAACCCTGGCTCAGCTTGATGCCGCGCTGGCAGGTGATGACACAGGGGCGTCCGGCCAAAAGGTCTTTTAACCCGGGCACATCCGTATGCGGGTGTCGCAGTGAACCGGGGATCAAAAACGGATCTTCGTCAAAGTCGGGGTCTATGGAAATATCCACAATGACCGGCGCGTCGGGTGTGCCGATCAGGCGCAACAATTGGGGGACGGTAATTTCATTCGGGGCAGCCATGGCATGCATCCTTTCAAAACGGAAACATGCGAACTTCTGGCTGGCGCCTCACGGGGCGTTCGCGGAAATCCCCATAAAAACTGTCTGACATACCAAAGCACACCGCGTCAAGCTGTGCGGGTCTTCTATTCCAAATGGTAAAAAATCCTCGCCGAAGGCATCTTTTGGACCGTCATCCGCATCGCGCGGGGCGACGACAATGGATCAAAACCATCAACTCAAGGGCAGGGGGAAAAGTGCAGGTTTCTGTTGCCAGGTACCTGCGAACCCCGCCTTAGGTCGCTAAACCCAAGGACTTAAGTTTCAATAGTTCCGGTCGCTTACGCGGCCATCGCCATTGGAGCACGATTGTCATTTGCAATTGTACATTTTACGCCGATAACGGTGGCAGTCAGCCGAGATAAGGCTACATCTTTAGACGTTCGTCGATCCTATTTCGACCCCATGATCCGCAAATGACGGATTATTGGTGGAGTCGCCGGGTACCGCCCCCGGGTCCGAACCGCTTATTACATGCGCGTTTATACCCATAGTCCCGAAGGACAGTCATAACATAGGAAGCTGCGCAGGGTTTGCAAGGCGTCATCGGTGTGAAAAGCGATAAAGATCGCCGGTCAAACGTGGTCAGAATTTCCACTGCGCTGCGCAAAAACACGGCGGGCAAGGGCTTGGGTCTCGGTCTCTAGCGCGGTGAGCCCCGCACTGGCGGCGGCACCGTCTTTGGCCTCGATCGCGTCGGCGATGGTGATGTGGAGTGCTATAATCGCGTCGCGAGATCGGGCGGTAAAAGTGATCATGTTCATCAGCGGTTGCATCGCCTCGACAGCACCTGCCAGTTGATAGGACAGCACAGGATTGCCCGCACCATCGACCAAGGCCCGGTGAAAGGCGACGTCAGAGGCGCAAAATGCCTCATCGGTCAAATCCGCTTCGCCTTGTACCTTAATCTCATCCCGCATCGCGTTGATATGATGTTGTTTTCGACGTTCAGCGGATAGCGGCGCGCAGGCGCGTTCCAAGGCATATCGCGCTTCGCAGGCGGTCTCGAAACTCACGTCGTTCATCGACAACAGCAGCGTCGAAGTGGTGATCTGCTGGGCTTGTGCGGCCTCAAAGCTGATGCGGTTCACGAACGCACCACCGGTCGCCCCGCGTTGCGTGCGGATCAACGATTGCGCCGCCAGCCGTTTCAACGCCTCGCGGACGGTGGCGCGGGATACGTCGAACTTCAGCGACAATTCCGCCTCGGACGGCAGGCGTTCATCCACAATCAACGCCCCACTGACGATGGCATCGCGGATATTGGCAGCAATCTGGGCCGACAGATCGGCAGTGGGGGCGAGATTGGATTTCATATGTCTTACATTTAATATTTGGAAAAACTTTAAATGTCTGACATTACTTTTTCAAGCACCGAGTCGCGCAAGTCTGGGAGGATCGCGTCACATGGCACCTGTCATCCGTTCGGCCCTATGGCTTGGCTTTTTCGGCCTGATTTTGGCCGCTTGGGTCATGATGTATGTGATGAGTACCGGCATGGGGCTGGATCTGATGGGCCGTCCCAACGCGATGGGCCAGATGATGCGCGGTATGGATCCGCGCATGGACATGTATATGCCGATGGCCAGTTTCGGGCCCTTGGCCGTGATGTGGGCCGCGATGATGGCGGCGATGATGCTGCCCACGATGATCCCGACCTTGCGTAGCTACGAAGATTTGATGGTCAGCGCCGATGGCACGCGGGCAGGGTGGTTTGGCGTCTTGCTGGGCTATTTCATCATGTGGATCGGCTTTGCGCTTGTGATTACGGGCGTGCAGATGGCGCTGCTGTATGGCGGGGTGATCGACATGCTGGGCATCGCGAAATCACGCTGGTTTGCCGCCGCTTTATTGCTGGCGGTTGGCGTGTTTCAATTCACCCGAGCCAAGGAAATTTGCCACGGCGTGTGCCATTCCCCGATGATGTATTTCATGGGCCATTGGCGCGCGGGCTTTGCGGGCGGTGTGCGCATGGGGCTGGGGCTTGGCACGTTTTGCGTGGCCTGTTGCTGGGGTTTCATGGCGCTTGGCTTTGCGGGCGGCGTGATGAATTTGGCGTGGATGGGGCTGGCGACGCTTTTCATGGTGCTCGAAAAACTACCGCAAATCGGACATAAAGTGATAAAACCTATGGGTGTCCTGCTGATCCTTGGCGCATGCGCCGTGGCAGCTTGGCCCTTGTATTCAGGAGGATAAGATGGCGACCAACAAAAGAGCGGACGCAGACCGTTTGCCGATCAGTCAGCGCATTGATCAGCGCATGCCCAACCCGAAACGGCGCGAGGCGACCCCGACGAATTGGCAGATCAAGGGCGAATTATTCCTCAATTGCTCGTGCGAGATGTTCTGCCCCTGCGTTGTCAGCCTTGGCGCGCACCCGCCCACAGAAGGGCATTGCCACGCGTGGATGGCCATTGCCATCGACGAGGGCCATTACGAGGGCGAAGATCTGTCAGGCCTGAACGTGGGCCTGCTGGTCGATATCCCTGGCCGCATGGGCGAGGGCAACTGGAAAGTCGCGGCTTACGTCGATGAAAACGCCAGTGGCAAAGCCTATAATGGCATTTTGCAGATCTTTTCCGGTGCGGCGGGTGGTACCACAGGCCTGTTTACCATGCTGGTGTCCGAGATCATCGGGGCCGAACGCGCGCCCGTGAAAATCATTCGCGACGGCAATAAACGGTCGATCCAGATTGGTCGCAAGATCGCAGGTGAGATCGAAATGATTGCAGGCAAATCGCCGGATCATCCGGTGATGATCTCAAACTCGAAATACTGGATGGGGCCGGATATTATTGCGGCACGCGGGTTGAAATCGAAAGTGCGCGATTACGGTCGGGTCTGGGATTTTGGTGGCAAATCAGCCGAGATCTGCCCGATTGACTGGCAAGGGCCCAACCCATGATCAACGCCGGCTATGCACGGATTATGGCGCGCTATAACAGTTGGCAAAACGACCAGCTGATACCGCTGTTTCTAGACATGCCACAGGCGGAGCTGACCAAAGATCGCGGGGCGTTCTTTGGATCGATCCTGAGCACAGCAAACCACATCCTAGCGGCTGACATGTTGTGGTTGTCGCGGTTTGATCCGTCGATGGCACCACCGTTCGAGCGCTTTGATAAATGGCTGATGCTGCACAATGACGCGCGCAATTGGGCCGCGGATCGGCAGCGGGTGGACGGCAAAATCAGCGAGTGGGCACGCAGCCTGCGCGAGGTCGATTTGCTGGGCGATCTGCATTGCGTCCCTGCGGGGGGCGGTGCGGCCTATAACTTGCCCAAGGGGCAGGGCTTGTTGCAATTGTTCAATCACCAGACCCATCACCGGGGTCAAATCCACGCGATGCTGACGGCGGCGGGTCAAAACGCCCCTGTTACGGACATCGCCTTTTTGCCGGAGACTGCATAAATGGCCCTCATTTCCCCCTCGCGTCGGATCCGGCGCACGATGTTTTCCGAAGGTGTCGAAGCGGCGGGGGTCAAGGCCTATACGGTCTATAACCACATGCTTTTGCCCACGGTTTTCAAAAGCGTGCAAGAGGATTACCACCATCTGAAAGAGGCAGTGCAGGTCTGGGATGTGTCCTGTGAACGGCAAGTGGAATTGCGCGGGCCGGATGCTGCAAAGCTGATGCAGATGCTGACGCCGCGCGATCTGCGCGGGATGCTGCCGGGCCGGTGTTTCTATGTGCCCATCGTCGATGAAACCGGCGGAATGTTGAACGATCCGGTAGCCGTGAAACTGGCCGAGGACCGCTGGTGGATTTCCATCGCCGACAGCGATTTGATGTTTTGGGTCAAGGGAATTGCTAACGGTTACCGGTTGGATGTGTTGATTGACGAACCCGATATCAGCCCGCTGGCAATCCAAGGCCCCAAAGCGGATGATCTGCTGGCGCGCGTCTTTGGTGATGCCGTGCGCGACATCCGGTTTTTCCGCTTTGGTATGTTCGATTTTGAAGGGCGGTCCATGGCGGTGGCCCGGTCGGGCTATTCCAAACAGGGCGGGTTCGAGATTTACGTCGATGGCGAAGACAAAGGCATGCCGCTTTGGAATGCGCTGATGGAGGCGGGCCGTGATCTGGACGTGCGGGCCGGATGCCCCAACGGGATCGAACGGGTCGAGGGCGGATTGCTGAGCTATGGCAATGACATGACCGACGACAACACGCCCCATGAATGCGGTTTGGGCCGGTTCTGCGACACCCAAACGGCGATTGGCTGTATCGGTCGTGATGCGTTGCTGCGGGTCGCCAAGGAAGGGCCAACCAAACAGGTCCGCGCGATTGATATCGCGGGCGGGGCCGTGCCACCCTGTGATCGCGCGTGGGACATCGAGGCGAAGGGCAAAAAGGTCGGTCAGGTGACCTCGGCCGCGTATTCGCCGGATTTCAAGACGAATGTGGCGATTGGTATGGTGCGAATGACCCATTGGGACGAAGGATGCGAGGTGCAGGTGCGCACGCCCGACGGCCTGCGCGATGCGGTGGTGCGCGAGAATTTCTGGGCGTAATCGCTTGGATGAGAGTTGGGGACCGAGGGGCCAGCCCCTCGGGCTCCCCGGAGTTTATTGGCAAAATGAAAAGGGTGACGAAGCGTGACCCGGATAGGAGAGATTATGTTTGATGCGTTGATGGTGAGCAAGGACGAAGAGAGCGGCAAGACCTCTGCCGCGGTGACGCAGATCGATCTGGATCAACTGCCTGCCGGTGAAGTGACTGTTGCGGTCGAGTATTCGACAGTGAATTACAAGGATGGTTTGTGCATTGGACCGGGCGGCGGATTGGTGCGGAACTATCCGCATATTCCGGGCATCGATTTTGCTGGCACGGTCGAGGCGTCGGATGACGATCGTTACAAGCCTGGTGACAAGGTCGTTTTGACCGGCTGGCGCGTGGGTGAGGCCCATTGGGGTGGGTATTCGCAAAAGGCGCGGGTCCGGGCCGATTGGTTGGTGCCGCTGCCCGAAGGTTTGGATACCCGTCAGGCGATGGCCGTGGGGACCGCCGGATTCACAGCAATGCTGGCGGTGATGGCGTTGGAGGATCACGGGCTGAAAACCGGACATGGTCCTGTGTTGGTCACTGGTGCGGCGGGCGGGGTCGGGTCTGTCGCCGTGGCGATTTTGGCAGCCTTGGGTCACGAGGTTGCTGGTGTGACAGGGCGGCCTGAGACGGCAGATTACCTGAAATCGCTTGGGGCCAGTCAGATCGTCGCGCGTGAAGAGATCAACGAGACGGTCAAGCGCCCGCTTGAGGGGGAAACCTGGGCCGGATGCATTGACGCCGTGGGCGGCGCGATGTTGGCGCGCGTTTTGGGGCAGATGAAATATGGCGCATCAGTTGCGGCTGTTGGTTTGGCCGGCGGCGCTGGTCTGCCTGCGACGGTTATTCCGTTCTTGCTGCGCGGTGTGAACCTGTTGGGGATCGATTCTGTGATGCAGCCCTATGACAAACGTTTGCGCGCGTGGGAGCGGGTTGCCAAAGATCTGCCGATGGCCAAGCTTGAAGATATGGTTGTGCCAGCGACGCTTAAGGATTTGCCACAGCTCGGCAAGGATATCCTGAATGGACAGGTGCGGGGCCGTGTCGTCGTTGACGTCAACGGCTAAACGCCGCGAGACCGGGCCACGCCAACACGACGGCAGCGGCCCGTTTGCCAATCACGCAGGCGGGGCGTTTTTTGTCTTGAAAGCCGGCATTCCGGGCTATGTTTCCTCATATCTTATGAAGAAGGTTAACCTTGTCCGATACATCCCCGATCCTTGTGTGGTTTCGCCGTGATTTACGGTTAACCGATCATCCCGCATTGTCTGCGGCCGCGCAGACGGGCCGGCCGATCATTCCCGTTTTTATCAATGACAGTTTGGTCGAAGGCCTTGCCGCCGCGCCGAAATGGCGTTTGGGGCTGGGGGTCGGGTGTTTTGCGGAAGCGTTGCGCGAGAAATCCAGCCGCCTTGTTCTGCGCAAAGGCGATGCGCTTGAGGTGTTACAAGAGCTGATCGCGCAAACCGGTGCCGGGTCGGTTTATTGGTCGCGACTTTATGATCCTGAAACGACGGCGCGGGACAGTCGTGTTAAGGACGCGTTAAAAACCGCGGGCGTCGAGGCGCGGTCCTTTGGCGGGCATCTGATGTTTGAGCCTTGGACGGTCGAGACCAAGACCGGCGGCTATTACAAGGTGTACACGCCGTTTTGGAATTCGGTGAAAAATCGGGGCGTCGACGCGCCGCTTGCGGCCCCTTCAACGCTGGCCGCCCCTGCGCAATGGCCCGATAGCGATGATTTAGCGGATTGGAACCTGGGCGCAGCCATGCGGCGTGGTGCGGATGTGGTCCGGCCCTTTGTCCAACTGGGCGAGAAATCGGCGCAATCGCGGCTTGGCACGTTTATGGCGCATGGGGTTGCTGAATATAAGGCCAATCGCGATCTGCCGGGGGTGGATGGCACATCGAACCTTTCTGAAAACCTGTCGCTGGGCGAGATCAGCCCACACCAATGTTGGCATGCGGGGCAGCGCGCCTTGCATGATGGGAAACAAGGGGCGGAAACCTTCCTCAAGGAGCTGGTCTGGCGCGAGTTTGCCTATCATCTGATGCACCACAC
Organism: uncultured Sulfitobacter sp.; assembly: GCF_964021855.1. Classification (NCBI taxonomy): domain Bacteria; kingdom Pseudomonadati; phylum Pseudomonadota; class Alphaproteobacteria; order Rhodobacterales; family Roseobacteraceae; genus Sulfitobacter; species uncultured Sulfitobacter sp. The sequence goes on along the minus strand of NZ_CAXHZD010000004.1, from coordinate 261,407 downwards.
CCCGCGTATTCTGGACCAGAACTGGCGCGAGGAATGGGAGGCTTTCCCGTGGAACGAGGACGAGCGCCGCGCCGAAGTGAAGGCCTGGAAACAGGGCCGCACCGGCGAGCCCTTTGTCGATGCCGCGATGCGAGAGCTGTATGTGACGGGCCGAATGCACAACCGCGGGCGCATGATTGTGGCCAGCTATCTGACCAAACATCTGATGTGCCATTGGCGCATTGGTCAGAAATGGTTCGAGGACTGTTTGATCGATTGGGACCCGGCCAGTAACGCAATGGGTTGGCAATGGGCGGCTGGGTCCGGGCCGGATGCAACGCCCTATTTCCGGGTGTTCAACCCTGCGACCCAGTTGGATAAATTCGACAAGAACCGCGATTACAGCAGCCGCTGGATCGCTGAAGGGCGCCCCAAACCACATAAGGACGCGCTGGCATATTTCGACGCGATCCCCGAAAGCTGGAACTTGTCACCACAGGACGGCTATCCAACCCGCATTATTCCGTTGGATGAGGGACGTCAGCGCGCGCTTGACAGCTACAAGAACAGAAATTTTTAATGGGTGGTAATCGCGTTTGGGTGTATAAACCTTAACGTGGCTATCAACCCCACGTACAGGGATCAGACATGATATTAACCAGTACAGAAGGGCAAACGTCCCTTCCCAGATATTTTGCGCGGGTTTTTGCAATGGCCCAGCAGATGCATCATGGGCAAATCGATTTCGTCTTGCCGGATGGTCGCAAATTCCGCGCCAAAGGGGCAAACCCGATGCCCGTGGCCGAGATTCAAATTCATAACGCCGACCTTTTTGCGCGGCTGATCCGCGAGGGGGATCTGGGTTTTAGCGACGCCTATCTGGACCAATGGTGGAGCACGCCGGACCTGCAAGCCTTTATGGATGTCGCCCATGCCAACGAAGACATCTACGATTCATTTCCGGGGATGGGGCTGGTGCGCAGGTTTGAATCCCTGCGGTTCTGGCTGCAAAGCAACAGCAAGAAACAAGCGCGCAAGAACATCAGCTATCATTATGATCTGGGTAATGATTTCTACAAGCTGTGGCTGGATGACACGATGACCTATTCCAGCGCCTTGTTCGAGGATGGTGCGCAGCAATCGCTGGAATCCGCCCAAATAGCGAAATACGCGTCGATGGTTGACCAGATGGGGGTTAACCCCGGCGATCACGTGCTTGAGATCGGATGCGGTTGGGGTGGCTTTGCCGAATATGCCGCCAAAACACGCGGGCTAAAGGTAACATGCCTGACCATCAGCACAGAGCAGTTTAACTATGCCAAAGAACGCATTGAAAACGCTGGCCTTTCAGATGTGGTCGAGATCAAGTTGCAGGATTATCGCGATGAATGCGGTATCTATGACGGCATCGCCAGCATCGAGATGTTCGAGGCCGTAGGCGAGAAATACTGGCCCGCTTATTTCAACACCGTACGTGACCGCCTGAAGCCGGGAAAATTCGCGACCTTGCAGATTATCACTGTGCAGGATCGCCGTTGGGAGGTGTATAAACGGGGCGTGGATTTCATACAGAAGTACATTTTCCCGGGGGGCATGTTGCCCAGCCCGACCGTGCTGCGCGAGCAGGTGGAAAAGGCCGGGCTTGCCGTTGAGAGATCGATTGAATTTGGCAAAAGCTATGATTTGACCCTGCGCCGCTGGCATCAAACGTTCAACGAAAAATGGGATGATATCGCAGCCATGGGCTTTGACGAGCGGTTCAAAAGGATGTGGAATTTCTACCTCACCTCCTGCGCTTCTACCTTTGACAGCGGTAATTGTGATGTGACACAAATTACGGTGAAGCGTCCTATTTAAAGGCGCGCAGGTGATCCAAGGAGCAGTCAATGCCTACAGGTGCCAAATTGGTCGCCGCCATGTGTTTGGCTTTGCTGGGTTTGGCTATATCCGTGATCATCACGCCGCTGATGCCGGAGCTTTCCGATTTTAAGTATTTGATACCCGTCATCATGGCCATTGGTGGGCTGATTGGCTGGTTTATCATGGCCCCGCGTGCCGGTGGCGGTGCGGTTGCCAACGGGTTAACGGGTGCTGTCGCCTTGGCGTTTTGGACATTGGCGGCGCTTGGGGTGATCCGGATGATCGACCGGTCTATGAAAGGTCAGTATAACGGGCTGGGTGATGCGGCTGTTGCTGTCTTTTCAATTGGGGCCGAATATTTCCTATTGCTGGCCACGCTGCCGGTTGGCATTGCGTTGGTTGTCGGGGGTGTTATCAGCGGGTTTGTCACAAACTATGCTGATCGAAAGTGGTCGTAAGATAATGAAAAACCTGTTCTTTTACGGCACGCTTAGGCATGTTCCCCTGCTTGAGATCGTGCTGGGCCGCGCCGCAGCTGATATCAAATTCACCCCAGAAAAATTACACGATCACGCCGCCCTTGCCGTTGCCGAAGGGCCGTTCCCCTGCGTGGTAGAGCGTGCCGGTGCCGTCACAGACGGGCTGCTGGTCGAAGGGTTAACCGATACCGATATTGCGCGGCTCGATTTTTACGAGGGCAGCTTTGCCTATGACCTGCGCGATTTGGTGCTGGCAGGCGGGCAAACGGCGCAGGTCTATTTCCCCGCGCCGGGTGTCTGGACGACGAAAGCCCCTTGGGATCTGGCCGAATGGGAAAACGACTGGGCCGCGCTCAGCTGCTTTGCCGCGCGCGAGGTGATGGATTACTTTGGCAAATACACCGTCGCGCAGGTGGCCCGCATGTTCCCGATGATCCGCACACGGGCTGCGGCCATGGTCAAGGCGGCGCAGTCGAAACACGGGGCAGGGACATTGCACGGCGCAATTGATGTGCAGCGGATTGATCGCGCCTATACCAACTATTTCGCGCTGAACGAATACCACCTGCGGCACGAACGGTTTGACGGCACCATGTCAGAGGTGGTCGAACGCGCTGTTTTCATAGCGTCTGATGCGGCGCTGGTGTTGCCCTATGATCCGGTACGCGACCGCGTGATGCTGGTGGAACAGGTGCGTATGGGCCCGATTGCACGCGGCGACCGGTCGGTTTGGCAGTTCGAACCCATCGCGGGCCGCGTCGACCCCGGCGAAACCCCGCAGCAGGCCGCCCACCGCGAAGCCGCAGAAGAGGCCGGGATTGCCCTGCAATCGCTTGAACCCGTGGCCGAGGTCTATGCCTCGCCGGGATGCAGCACCGAATTTTTCTATATCTATGTGGGGCTTGCCGATCTGCCCGACAAAGCCACCGGTGTGGCCGGTCTGGACAGCGAAGACGAAGATATCCGGTCGCATCTGATGTCTTTTGACGACTTGATGGCGATGGCAGACACGCAACAAGCGGCCAATTCGCCGCTTGTGATCGCCGCATATTGGCTTGCACGTCATCGCGACCGCTTGAGGTTGGCCCCCCCCAAGGCTACACCTAATATAACTTGAATTAGGAGCACCCCATGCACGTCGCATCTGATCTGGCACAAGCCATTGGCAACACACCTCTTATTCGTCTGCGCAAGGCAAGCGAAGAGACCGGATGTGACATCTATGGCAAGGCCGAATTCATGAACCCCGGCCAATCGGTCAAGGACCGCGCGGCGTTGTTTATCATTCGTGATGCCATCGAAAAGGGCACGTTGAAACCCGGCGGCACGATTGTCGAAGGGACCGCGGGTAACACTGGTATCGGTCTGGCGCTGGTTGGGGCGTCAATGGGGTTCAAAACGGTGATCGTTATTCCCGAAACCCAAAGCCAGGAAAAGAAAGACATGTTGCGTCTGGCGGGCGCGGAACTGGTTCAGGTTCCAGCGGCCCCGTATCGCAACCCCAACAACTTTGTACGCTATTCCGAACGTCTGGCCAATGAACTGGCGCGTTCGACCAACGAAGGGGTGATTTGGGCCAACCAATTTGACAATGTCGCCAACCGCCAAGCGCATATCGAAACAACCGGCCCCGAGATTTGGGATCAAACCGGCGGCAAGGTTGACGGCTTTTGCTGTGCTGTCGGGTCGGGCGGCACATTGGCGGGCATCGGCATGGCGTTGCAGCCAAAAGGCGTAAAAATCGCGTTGGCTGACCCCGATGGCGCGGCGCTGCACAGCTATTACACCACGGGCGAATTGGTGGCTGAAGGTGGTTCCATTGCCGAAGGCATCGGTCAGGTGCGCATCACCAAAAACCTTGAAGGTTTCACCCCCGATTACAGCTATAACATCCACGACAGCGAGGCGCTGCCGATCGTGTTCGACCTGCTGCAACACGAGGGGCTGTGCCTTGGCGCGTCGTCAGGCGTCAATGTTGCCGGTGCGATCCGGTTGGCGCATGAAATGGGGCCGGGCCACACCATTGTGACGATCCTGTGTGATTTTGGGACGCGCTATCAGTCCAAGCTGTTCAACCCCGAATTCCTGCGTGAAAAAGGCCTGCCTGTTCCCGGTTGGCTGGACCGCGCACCACAATCCATCCCCGGCGTTTTCGAAGACCAATGAGCCAGCCCTTGCGCAGGATTTTCACCGGGCTTTGGCTGGCGCTGTGGCTTATGGTCGGGGCGGTCTCGGCCCAAGAGGAGCCGGTTCAAGCCATCGACCGCTGGGAGAATGTTGCCAGCCGTGCCGAAACGGTTGTGGACGACGCGACGACCAGCGACACGGTTCTGGAAACCTTGCGGGGGCGGATTGTTGATTTTCGCGCGGTGTTCGATACGGAACGCAACGCTAATTCCGCACGCATTGCCACGCTGCGCGAACAGATTGCGGCCCTTGGCGACCCGCCAGAGGGCGAGAATGCCGAACCAGAGCCACCCGCCTTGGCGCAAACCCGCACCGATCTTAACCAACAGCTGAACGCGCTGTTGGCACCTGTTCAAATCGCCGAACGCGAATATTTGCGCGCCGATGGGCTGGTGCGGCAGATCGATCAGATATTGCGGACCCGGCAGGCAGAAAAACTGCTTTCAGCCACGCCCAGCCCGTTAAACCCCGAACATTGGGTCCCCGCGCTGCGTGATCTTACGGATGCCTTTGGCGGTATGCTGATTGATCGCGGCGCGGTGGGTAGCGCCCAGAAATTCGCGGCGTTGCGTGAAAACCTGCCGTTTGTCGTCTTTTCCACTGTTGTGGGGCTTTTGCTGCTTTTGCGGGGCCGCCCTTGGGCGGTGATGATGGTGTCGGGGCTGCGCAGACATCAGGCGCGGGGGCTTGGGATATGGCGCTTTGTCGTGTCCTTGCTGCGGATCATCTTACCGTTGTGCGGGTTGTTTCTGCTGGCCACGGCGGCACGCCAAAGCGGCTATCTGGGGGTGCGCGGGACCGAGGTGATCCGCCTTTTGCCTTTTATGGGTGTGGTGGTCTTTGGCTTTCGATGGGTGTCGGAACGGGTGTTTTCACGCGATGACGAAGAGGCGCTGCTGCTTCTTGCCCAAGACCAACGTCGCCGCGCGCGGTTCTATGTGAATGGCATTACCGTGGTGATGATCGTGTCGATCATCACCATTAAAATCCTAGAGTTTGAATTACCAAGTGCCGCGACCAGCGCCGTTGTCGCATTTCCCTTTGCGGTGCTGATCAGCTTTGCGCTGTTCCGGATTGGCCAAATCCTGCGTGGCTATCAAGATGCCGAGGAAGAAGCCCAAGACGCGGAGGACCCGCAGCGCAGTTCGACCCTTGCGCGGGTTGTGCGCAGTCACGGGCTGGGCGCAATGGCGGTTGGTATCGTCGCACCGTTGCTTTTCGCCTTTGGCTATCAGGATCTCGCGGATGCGATTTTGCGCCCGTTTGTGGTGACACTGGTGATTTTGGGGCTGGTCATGGCGCTGCAACGCTTTGCAGCGGATGTGTATGGCGCGATCACCGGTCAGGGAATTGCCGCGCGCGAGGCGTTGATGCCGGTGTTTTTCGGCATGATCCTGTTGCTGTTGGCCACGCCGGTTCTGGCGCTGGTCTGGGGTGCGCGGCTGACCGATCTTAGCGAATTATGGTCGACATTCTCGAACGGGTTCTCGATTGGCGACACGCGCATTTCGCCGACAAACCTGCTGACCTTTGCGGTGATCTTTTCGGTCGGCTTTTTGCTGACGCGGCTGTTGCAGGGCACCTTGCGTTCAAATGTCTTGCCCAAGACAAAGATCGATATTGGCGGGCAGAACGCGCTGCTGTCGGGCTTGGGCTATGTCGGTATTTTTCTAGCGGCTTTGGCGGCGATCACCGGGGCCGGTATCGATCTAAGCTCTCTCGCGATTGTGGCGGGGGCCCTGTCGGTCGGTATCGGTTTTGGTCTGCAAAACATTGTCAGCAACTTTGTCTCGGGGATCATTTTGCTGATCGAACGCCCCATTTCCGAAGGGGACTGGATCGAAGTTGGCGGCAAAACCGGTTATGTGCGCGATATTTCCGTGCGCTCCACCCGGATCGAGACCTTTGACCGCACGGATGTGATTGTGCCCAACGCCGATCTCGTTAGCGGGACGGTCACCAACTATACCCGCGGCAATACCGTGGGCCGTGTGATCATTTCCGTCGGTGTGGCCTATGGCACTGACACAAAGCGCGTCGATAAAATCCTGCGCGAAATCGCCGAGGAGCAGCCGATGGTGTTGGCCAATCCGGCCCCCAATGTATTGTTCGTGAATTTTGGCGCGGATGCGTTGGAGTTTGAAATCCGCGCATTCCTGCGTGATGTGAACTGGATGATGAGCGTCAAAAGCGACATTAACCACGCCATCGCAAAACGCTTTGCCGAAGAAGAGATCGAAGTACCATTTGCGCAGCGCGACATCTGGCTCCGCAACCCCGAGGCGCTGAAAGGCGGGTCCGACACATGACGAAACCGCTGTTCCTTGATGACGCATACCAACGCGAAGCGCCGGGGCGTGTGACCGCAATTACCGAAGAGGGCGGGGTCGTGCTGGACAAGACGATCTTTTACCCCACGGGCGGCGGGCAACCCGGCGACAGCGGTTGGCTGATGTGGGACGGCAAGCGTTTGCCGATTGCCACCACGGTCAAGGGGCCGGGCGATGCGATTGCCCTTGTTCCGGCAGAGCCGTCGCATTTGCCAGATGTCGGCACCCATGTGACGCAGGTGTTGGATTGGGACCGGCGCCACAAGCACATGCGCGTCCATACCATGCTGCATCTATTGTCGGTTGCGGTGCCGTTCGGGGTGACAGGCGGCCAAATATCGGCGCGCCATGGTCGCTTGGATTTCGACATGCCGGACGCCCCTGATGATCGCGACGCGATCGAGGCGGTGTTGAACGATTTTGTAGAGGCGGATCTGCGCGTCACAACCCATTGGATCACCCAAGAGGAACTTGCCGCAGCACCCGAGCTGGTCAAGACAATGGCGGTCAAACCGCCCAAAGGCGCGGATAAGGTCCGGCTGGTCGAGATCGGCGATGGCACAAGCTGGATCGACCTGCAGCCCTGCGGTGGCACCCATGTCGCGCGCAGCGGCGAGGTGGGCGCGCTTGTCCTAGGCAAGATTGAAAAGAAGGGCCGCCAAAATCGTCGTATTTACGTACATTTGGATGGTTAGCACTGTTGTTGAAATTGGCGTGATTTACCCCTTGCACCCAGACCATACCTCACGCTAAACACCGCCCTAATGGATCGGTGGCCGAGTGGTCGAAGGCGCACGCCTGGAAAGTGTGTAGGCGGGAGACCGTCTCCAGGGTTCGAATCCCTGTCGATCCGCCATTACCCCTTTTTGTTGGCCGTGATGCAGGTTTTCCTGCTGCGGCCTGACTGTATCGATTGCCATTTGTTAAGCGTCGATGTGAACCAACCAATTTACAAAGGGTCGTCCCGTTTTAGCCAGCACAGTTAAATATCGATGATCGGGTATTTTGGCCTGTTTTCCGCAGCGTTCATCGCCGCGACCTTTCTGCCGATGCAGTCCGAGGCGTTGCTGATCGCGTTGATGTTGGGCAATCAGCATACGCTGGTGATTTTGCTTTTGGTTGCCACGGCGGGCAATGTGCTGGGGTCGGTGGTGAACTGGGTCTTGGGGCGGGTTGCCTTGCAGTTCAAACACAAGCGCTGGTTCCCCGCCAATGACGCGCAGCTGGCCCGTGCAGAAGTCTGGTATCATCGCTATGGGCGCTGGTCGCTGCTGGTCAGTTGGTTTCCGGTCGTGGGCGATGCGTTGACGATCATGGCGGGGGTGCTGCGCGAACCGCTTTGGTCATTCGTTGCAATTGTCACGGTGGGCAAGGCGGCGCGATATATCGCTTTGGCGATGATCACGCTTGCATGGTTCCCGCCAACGGGCGGTTGATTATTAAGGGCGCGGAAAAAGAAAAAGCGCCTTTCGGCGCTTTATTCGTGTCGGGATAGTCGAAAAGGGGCCTTAGCCGCCCCAGCTGCGAACCACGCCGCAATCCATATGTACGAAATTCGACCCGGAATATTTGCCAACACCACCGCCATGGCATGCGATTGCCGCCTTGGCCATTTGGTTGACGGAACGGGATGCCAGACGCAAATCAGCCGCCTGACCCCGCATGTGGAGCGAGTTTTTCGCAACGCCGCGCGACCGTGACCGCAGCATCGCGTTTGTCTGCGGGCTGCGATAGCCGGACAACAGCATGTAAGGTTCGCTGACGTCCAAAAGGTTATGCGACGCGGCCATGATATCGATGGTGCGCAGATCGATGGATTTCACCCCATTCGTGCGCCAGTCGCGCATGAAATGGTTCACTTCCTTTACGGCGTCTTTGATATAATCGCCTTCGATCCAATAGATCATGTCGAGGCGTTCACCGGTGCGGCCGGAATACATCTTGATACGGCGAATATCGCCGGCACCGCGCAAAAAACCTGCTGCATTGGCGAATGTGGGGGCTGCTGTTACTGCTGTCGCTGCGAATGCGCCCAATAGGGCACGGCGGGATAAACCCGAAGAATTACTACCAGTCATGCGTCAAACGTCCCGTACTAAACCCGATCTTTCATGATGTTACATGCAAGATCTCAACCATCCCCAGATGCAACGCATATATGTCATAGAGTGATTCTTTTACCAAGCGCTGAATTAAAAAGGTTCCATCTATCAACAAATTTAGGCGAATAATTGCGCAAACATGTGGCGGGTGATCATTTTTGCAACAGCGGCGATGCTCAAACACATCAGCGCTGAACAATATGCAGCCCTCACACGTAATGTTATTGGACAAAATCAGACGCTTGCACGCGTTATGGGGTCCAGTCGTGTTTTAGGTCTTTGGGGGACTCGATGATTAAATATCCAGGTATCAAATCAGGTGCCACAGGCAGATTAGCCACATTTTTGGGCGCTGCCGCCGTTGCTTTTACGGTTCTAACCAGTCCCGCGCCTGCCTTTGCGCAGTCGATTGCGTTCAAACAGGCCGTTGCCGAGGCGGCATCGCGCGACGCCGATATTGCCACCTATTACCGGACCCATGGCTATGCGCCAGTCTGGACCGATGGGTCTGAAACACAACGCGACCGCCGCGCGGCGCTGATGGCCGCAATTTCGACAGCGGATAAACATGGCCTGCCGACGGCGCGCTATGATCCCATTGGCCTGATGGAAAAGCTGAAAAACGCCAAAACACCCCGTGACCGTGGCCTTGTTGACGTCGAGATGACCAAGGTCTTTTTGCAATATGCCCGCGATCTGCAAACCGGCGTGGTGGTGCCGTCCCGCATCGACAGCGCCATCGTGCGCGAAGTACCCTATCGCGACCGCCAAGGGTATATGACCGATTTCACCAGCGCTGATCCGATGCAATTTTTGCGCGATCTGCGACCGCGGACCTTAGAATACAACGCGCTGATGCGTGAAAAGCTGGCGATGGAAAACCTGCTGTCCAAGGGCGGTTGGGGGCCAGCTGTGCCTGTGGCGTCGCTGAAACCCGGTGCGCAAGGTAATGCTGTCGTGGCACTGCGCAATCGCTTGATCGCGATGGGCTATCTTAAGCGCTCAAATTCGATGCGCTATGACGCCCTGATGGAAGACGCAGTGCGCGAGTTCCAGCAGGATCACGGTTTGAACACCGATGGCGTCGCGGGCAACGGTACCATGTCCGAAATCAACAAAAGCGTTGAGACACGGCTGAAATCCGTCATCGTCGCGATGGAGCGGGAACGCTGGCTGAACAAGGAACGCGGGCCACGTCACGTGCTGGTCAACATCCCTGCCTTTACGGCTGCCATTGTGGATGACGGCCGCGTAACCTTTGAAACACGCACGGTTGTGGGGGCCACCAAAGCGGGGCGCTATACGCCCGAGTTCTCAGATACGATGGAATATATCGTGGTGAACCCCACGTGGAACGTACCCCGGTCCATCGTGACCAAGGAATACCTGCCGTCGATGAAGACCAACCCGGGTGCGGCGGGACATATCGATCTGATTGATGGACGCGGGCGTGTTGTCAGCCGGGATTCTGTGGATTTCAGCCAGTACAATGCGCGCAATTTTCCCTTTAGCATGCGTCAAAAACCCGGTTCGCGAAACGCGCTTGGGTTGGTGAAATTCATTTTCCCGAACAAGCACAACATCTACCTGCATGACACCCCGTCGAAAAACCTGTTTGCGCGCGATGTGCGGGCGTTCAGCCACGGCTGTGTGCGCCTGAAAGACCCGTTCGATTTCGCCTATGCGCTGTTGGCGCGGCAGGAGAGCGATCCGGTGGGCTTTTTCAAGGCTCAGCTGAACACAGGGCGCGAAACCTTTGTGCATCTGGATGTCGAACTGCCGGTGCATCTGATTTATCGCACCGCCTTTACCACGGCGCGGGGCCACACGCAGTACCGTGCTGACATCTATGGGCGTGACGCCAAGATCTGGGACGCGCTGAGCAAGGCAGGGGTAGCAATGGGCGCTGTTCAGGGTTAATTCATCCCCGACAAGGGGAATGAACCATGCGCCACACTATTCAAGAAATTGCCGTATCACTGGGGGCCACCGCCGTTGGTGATACGTCTTTGACCATCGAAAAGCTGGCCGAGCCTGCACAGGCGGGTCCGGATGATCTGGCCCTCGCGATGAGCCCCAAATATGCCGCTAGCCTGGCCGAAGGGGCTGCGGTCGCCGCGATGCTTTGGCCGGATGCCGATTGGCAGGCGCTTGGCCTTAAGGCCGCGATCCTGCCGGATCGTCCGCGCTATGCTATGTCGGGCCTCACGAAAATGATGGATCAGGGGCAGGGGTTCGTGCCGGGCATCCATCCGTCCGCTATCATCGACCCCTCGGCCAAACTGGGCGCGGATGTGTCCGTTGGCCCGTTCACCATTATCGCAGCAGGTGCGCAAATCGGCGCGGGCAGCGTGATCGGCCCGCAATGCTATATCGGCAAGGATGCTGTGTTGGGCGCAAACGCCTATCTGCGCGATAACGTTAGCATCGGCGCAAGGGTCACCATCGGCGATGATTTCATCGCGCAACCCGGTGCCCGTATCGGTGGGGATGGATTTTCTTTCGTTACGGCTGAACCCAGCACGGTTGAGCAAACCCGCAAAACCTTAGGCGACCGGGGTGACACAAAAGCGCAACAATGGACGCGTATTCACACCTTGGGCAGTGTGACCATCGGGAATGATGTTGAATGTGGAATGAATTGTACCATCGACAGCGGCACCATCCGCGACACGGTGATCGGCGATGGCACCAAGTTGGATAATCAGGTGCATCTTGGCCATAACGTAGTGGTTGGCAGCAATAGCCTGCTGTGCGGGCAGGTTGGCATCGCGGGGTCTGCCACCATCGGCAATAACGTTGTGCTTGGCGGGCAATGCGGCGTCAGCGACAATATCTTTGTCGGCGACGGTGTGATTGCGGGTGGCGGCACGAAACTGATGTCGAACGCGCCTGCGGGCCGGTCGATGCTGGGCTATCCCGCGACCGAGATGGGCAAGCAGATCGAAAGCTATAAATCGCTGCGGCGTTTGCCCCGCTTGCTGCGTGAATTTACAGCGCTAAAGAAAGAGTTGTCCAAACCCGCGTCCGACGCTTAGCGCGGGGCAAAAGCGGACGCAGTGTAAGGAGAAGGTTCGTGAGTATCCAAGACCAAGTCATCCAAATTCTTGCAGAACAAGCGGTGCTTGAGCCGTCAGATGTCACCATGGCCAGCACGCTCGAGGATCTGGGTATCGATAGCATGGGCGTGGTTGAAAGCATTTTCGCGATCGAGGAAGCCTTTGATATTTCGGTGCCATTCAACGCCAACCAGCCCGCCGATTCAGATTTTGACATCTCAAGCGTGGCCAGCATTGTGGCGGGCATCAAGCGGCTAAAAGCCGAGCAGGGATAGGCCGGTGAAACGCGTCGTTATCACCGGGGCCGGGACGATCAATGCGCTTGGCCTGAATGTGCCCGACACCTTTGCCGCCATGAAAAACGGCACCTGCGGGATTGGCCAGCTTGAGTTTCGGGACGTGGAGCGGCTGTCGATCCAGATCGGCGGGCAGGTTAAGGATTTCCCGCCCCCGGAACGTTATAACCGCCAGCAACTATCGCTTTATGATCGGTTCACCCAGTTCACGCTGGATGCAGCAGGGCAGGCGATTGCGCAGTCCGGGCTCGTGTTCTCGGGTGAATTATCCGCGAAAGCAGGGGTTGTTCTGGGTACGGCGGGGGGCGGTGTCAGCACATGGGATGACAATTACCGCGCCGTCTATGAAGAGGGTAAGAACCGCGTTCACCCCTTTGTCGTGCCCAAGTTGATGAACAACGCCGCCGCCAGCCATGTCAGCATGGAATATAACCTCAAGGGGCCGTCATTTACCGTGTCGACCGCCTGTGCCTCGTCCAATCACGCGATGGCGCAGGCCTTTGCGATGGTGCGATCCGGTATGGCCCCGGCCATGGTCACGGGTGGCTCTGAATCGATGCTGTGCTTTGGTGGTGTCAAAGCGTGGGAAGGGCTGCGCGTCATGAGCCGCGACGCCTGCCGCCCGTTTTCGGCCAACCGCAATGGCATGGTGCAGGGCGAGGGGGCAGGCATCTTTGTGTTCGAAGAATATGACCACGCCCGCGCCCGTGGGGCCGATATCCTGTGTGAAGTCGTGGGTTTTGCCATGACATCGGATGCCAGCGATATCGTGATGCCGTCCAAGGCCGGTGCCGCGCGGGCCATGCAAGGCGCGCTGCAAGACGCGCGGATCAATGCGGATGAGGTGGGATATATCAACGCCCATGGCACAGGCACGGCGGCGAATGACAAAACCGAATGCGCGGCGGTGGCCGATGTCTTTGGCCCCCATGCGGACCGGTTGATGATCAGCTCGACCAAGTCGATGCACGGCCATCTGATTGGCGGCACTGGCGCGGTTGAACTGCTGGCCTGCATCATGGCGCTGCGGGACGGTGTGATTGCCCCCACGATTGGCTATCAGGAACCTGATCCCGAATGCGCCCTTGATGTCGTTCCGAACGAGGCACGCGATGCAGACGTGTCTGTCGTATTGTCCAACGCCTTTGCCTTTGGCGGGCTGAACGCCGTGATCGCATTGCGCAAAGTGTAGGCGGCTGTTCTACAGCCCTGACATGAAAAAGGCCGCCTTGGTACCCGAGACGGCCTTTTTCATTGTTAAACCAAACCAGATTTACTGATCGATCACCGAAGACTTGTCAAAGCTTGCGGTAAAGCCGTCCAGTGACAGGGACAGTTCGACCTTTTGATCAGGTGCCAGCGCCGGGACGATGGTGATTGTCGCTTCTTTACCGCGTTTGAATGCGGCAACATCCTCGTTGGTCAGGCCCATACGGACATAGCAGCCAACAGGGTTACAAAACGCAAAGGGATAACGGCGCGCTTTGCCACCATCGACCGCAAGGCTTAGCTGCGCGGGCAGGGCGGTTTCAAGCGGCACAACGATTGTTGCACCCGCCTCGGCCTTGCCATTGCCCGGCAAGCGGAACAGCGAAAATTCAGCAACGGGAACACCTTGGCCGTCGTCCATCAACTGGTACATCTGGCAGGGGTCGTTTTCTTCTTCGGTCTTGATGCAGCGCATTTCCCAGGCACCAATCACCTCTTTGGTGTAGGGTTTGCCGATATCTGTCTCGCCCTCGGCATCCACGCCCATGCTCAGCTGCGATTCCAGCGCGTTTGCTGGTGGGGTGGCTTCTTCGGCCGGGGCCGCCGCCGGTTTTTCGCTGATTGTGGTGGTGGTTTGCGCGAAAGATGCCACGGGCAAGGTCATCGCCAAAGCCGCACAGAGGGGAAGGATGTTCAAATACTTGTTCATGCTCGTTCCAAATCAATTATATTTATCGCCATTTACCATGCCCGTGAACGGATGTCAGGCAAGATGCACCCGGTTTTTACACCGTTCCGGCAGTTTTTTGCTGATGATTTGTATATAGGGCTGAAATAGAAAAAAGGACGCAAGCGTCCTTTTTCCTGTTCTTCGTTTCTCCCCGTCGGACTGGGCCGACTTATTGCACGAAGGTTACGAAAGCACATCCGCGCGGTCAATAGGAAATATGCAGCCCCGCTGATGACTTAACTGTTTAAAAAAGGGCCGTACCCGAAGGCACGGCCAGTCTGACAGGGAGGAAGTGTTCACGGACCAAAAGGACATGTAGATCCGGAACAATTTCACTATGGTGCCGAAAGGTTAAGTTTGTATGCTTATGCGGCACTTTGCCTGCTGCGGCAGGACCCAAAAGGATGATGAATACGTGACAAATGATATCTTTATCGGCGGCGGCGGCGCAGACTATGCCACGCAGCAGTTTCTCAACATTGGCTATGCCAACCGCCACGGCCTAATTGCAGGGGCGACGGGCACAGGCAAAACCGTGACGCTGCAAATTCTGGCCGAAGGGTTTTCCGCCCAAGGCGTGCCGGTGTTCCTCTCCGACGTCAAAGGGGACCTGTCCGGCCTCGCCGTCGCGGGATCCGAAGGGCATAAACTGCACGAACCTTTCATGTCACGGGCCGAAACGATCGGTTTCAGCGACTTTACCTACGGCTCCTTCCCGGTCGCCTTTTGGGATATGTTTGGCGAACAGGGCCACCCCGTGCGCACCACCGTATCGGAAATGGGCCCGTTGCTGCTGGGTCAGCTTTTGGGCCTAAGCGAGGCGCAAGAGGGCATCTTGAACATCGCCTTCCGCGTGGCCGACGAAGACGGCATGCCACTGCTCGACCTCAAAGACCTGCAAGCCCTGCTTGTCTGGGTCGGCGAAAACGCCTCAACCCTCGCTCTGCGCTATGGCAATGTGTCGCCGGCATCCGTTGGCGCGATCCAGCGCCGCTTGCTGGTGCTGGAAAACCAAGGGGCCGCTGATCTCTTTGGTGAACCGGCGTTGGAACTCTCCGATCTGATGCGGACTGACAAAGATGGTCGTGGTTTCATCAACATCCTCGCCGCGGACAAGCTGATGAGCTCGCCCAAGCTTTACGCGACCTTCCTGCTGTGGTTGCTGTCCGAGCTGTTCGAGGAACTGCCCGAGGTCGGCGATCCGGACAAACCCAAGCTGGTGTTCTTCTTTGACGAGGCACATCTGCTGTTTGACGACGCGCCCAAGGCTCTGGTGGACAAGGTGGAACAGGTCGCACGGCTGATCCGTTCCAAGGGGGTCGGGGTCTATTTCATCACGCAAAACCCCGCCGACGTGCCCGAAGACATTCTGGGCCAGCTTGGCAACCGCATTCAACACGCCCTGCGCGCCTTTACCGCCAAGGACCGTAAGGAGCTGCGCATGGCCGCGCAAACCTACCGCGAGAACCCGCGCTTCGACACCGAAGAAGCCATTCGCGAGGTTGGCGTGGGCGAGGCGGTTACATCCATGCTGCAGAAAAAGGGTGTGCCCGGCGTGGTCGAGCGGACATTGATCCGCCCGCCGTCATCGCATTTGGGCCCCATCGATGCAGGAACCCGCGCGGTTTTGATCGCGCAAAGCACCATGGCGGATAAATACACCACACGCCTTGATCGTGAATCTGCCTTCGAAATCCTCACCAAACGCGCGGACGATGCTGCCAAAGCCGCTGCCAAGGCCGAGGAAGAGGCTGAAGAAGCCACACCGGTCCTGCGCGAATTCAACGCCGCGCGCCGCTATGCAGGCAAGGGCGTTTCGCGCTCGTCTTCAAAACGCACATCCAAACCCAGCGAAAGCTTTGGTGGCGCGATTGCAAGCGTTGTGATCAAGGAACTCAAGGGGACAACAGGCCGGCGCATCGTGCGCGGCATCTTGGGCGGTTTGTTCAAAGGGCGCTAACACCCTATTCCAAATGGACTAAAATCCTCGCCGAAGGCTGGCCTTATCCCGTTTGGGATAAGGCCATTTCTTTAGCTACTGCCGAAACCCTACTTTTCCGGGATTAACCCGCGCGGGCTGAACCGCAAGACCAGCAGCAGAACCGCGCCCATGGTCATCAACCGCATATGGGCGGCGGATTCGATCAGGTGATCCTTCAGCCAATAGCCATCCGCCATGCCATAGGTGATCACATTCATCAGCCACAGGCCCATGGGTTCGACCATCACCCACAGATACCACATCAGGAACCCGCCCAGAACGGCCCCAAAGTTGTTGCCGGATCCGCCGACAATCACCATCACCCAGATCAAAAAGGTAAAGCGCAGCGGCTGATACGATCCCGGCGTCAGCTGGCTGTCCAGCGTGGTCATCATCGCGCCCGCGATCCCGCAGATGGCCGAGCCAAGGATAAATACCTGCAGGTGCCGCGCTGTTACGTCCTTGCCCATGGCCTCGGCAGCGACTTCGTTGTCACGAATGGCCCGCAGCATCCGGCCCCAGGGGGAATTCAGCGCGCGTTGGCTCATCCACAGCAGCAACAGCAGCACAGCGGCAAAAAGCACGATGTATAGAAACTTGACCCACAACGTGGACGCCTCAACGGGGTCAAAACCGAAACCGGCGGCACGCTCGACAAAGCCGACATCGTTTTGCAGATCAATCTCATAGGGAACAGGACGCGGGATGCCGATCACGTTTTTCACGCCACGCGACAGCCAGTCTTCGTTCTTGAGAATGGCAATGATGATCTCGGCAATGCCCAGCGTCGCAATGGCCAGATAATCCGACCGCAGTCCAAGCGCGGTTTTCCCGATCACCCAAGCTGCCCCGGCGGCGAATAGTCCGCCTACGGGCCAGGCAAGGATCACCGGCAGGCCAAGGCCACCCAGATATCCGGTATGGGCAGGGTTGATGTCTTCAACCGCCGCGACAGAGGGGTCAAATATCGCGCGGAACAAGAAGAACCCGCCGATCAACAGCGCCAGCACCACCAACGTACGCAACCAGCCTTTGGCCATGCGTTTCATCACCTGAACGGCCGCAACCACAGTAGCAGCCCCCAGCAGCAAGGCACCCAAAATGCCCCAGCCACCGGCAGACCAAGCACCTTCGGTTGCGGGCATGCCGACCAGAACCGCAGCCAAGCCACCTAAAGCGACAAAGCCCATGATGCCCACGTTAAACAATCCGGCAAAACCCCATTGCAGGTTCACGCCCAAGGCCATGATGCTGGAGATCAGCCCCATGGAAATGATCAACAGTGCCGCATTCCAGCTTTGTGCAAAGCCGGTATAGACAATAAGGGCCGCAATAATCGCGAAAAGCGCGGTATTTCTAAGCGTCTCGTTCATACCGATTGCCCCTTGAACAGACCTGTGGGTTTGAACAGCAACACGATCAACAAGATCACAAAGCTGACGGCGAATTTATAGTCGGTGGACAAAAGCTGAACCAAGCTATCGGGGGCAAGGCTGTCGGGCAGCATATAGCCCAGCACTTTTTTCCACGCATAGGTAATGGTGACTTCGGAAAAGGCGATGACAAAGCCACCGGCAATGGCCCCCACCGGATTTCCCAGACCACCAACAATGGCCGACGCAAAGATCGGCAGCAGCAGCTGGAAATAGGTGAACGGTTTGAATGACTTATCCAACCCGTACAGAACGCCAGCTGTGGTTGCCAAACATGCCACGATGATCCACGTGATCATGACCACCCGTTCGGGGTTGATGCCCGACAGCAGCGCCAGATCTTCGTTATCGGAATAGGCGCGCATGGATTTGCCGGACCGGGTTTTGTTCAGGAACCAGAACAGCACGGCAACCACGATAATGGCGGTAATCACGGTCAGCCCTTGGGTGGTTTTGATCGCCAGACCTTCTTGCAATCCCGTCATCTTTTTAAAGGTCCGTGCCGAGATGATGAACCGTTCGCCGTCTAGGAAATTCTTGTCATCCGACCCGATGATAAAGCGCGTGATGCCGTTATAGATGAACGTCACCCCCAGCGACACGATCACAAAAATCACCGGTTTGGCTTTTTTCTCGCGGTAGAATTTATACACCACCCGGTCGGTGCCCAGCAGCAATCCAATGGTGACCAAAATCGCAAAAGGCAGGGCCAGCAGCGCCGTGGGCAGCACCCATAGATGCAGACCGAGGGACTGAAAGCCCCAAGTGATCAACACCGCCGACATCGCCCCAAGCGCCATGGTATCCCCATGGGCAAAGTTCGAAAACCGCAAGATGCCGTATACCAGCGTCACCCCAAGCGCACCAAGTGCGAGTTGCGAGCCATAGGCGATGCCGGGGACCAGCACATAATTGGCCAGCGCCACTAAAGCGTTCAATAAATCCATCAGTTGCATGTCCCTAGATAGCTGATGACGAAAGGCCCGTCAGCGTAGTGCACGGTATAACGTGTTGCACCGTTTTCTGTGATCGTGATCATGTGGCGCGCAGCAAAGGTACCCCCCGCCAGCGACATCGATTTGCCCGAGGTAACCCCAAGCAGTTCGACGGTTTCGGCATCCGTGAC
Source organism: uncultured Sulfitobacter sp. (assembly GCF_964021855.1). Classification (NCBI taxonomy): domain Bacteria; kingdom Pseudomonadati; phylum Pseudomonadota; class Alphaproteobacteria; order Rhodobacterales; family Roseobacteraceae; genus Sulfitobacter; species uncultured Sulfitobacter sp. The sequence continues at coordinate 242,636 of NZ_CAXHZD010000004.1, read as the reverse complement.
CATTTGCGCCTGAATGCCCAAATCATCCGCACTAAGCCCGCCACCGATGCCCGTGATTTCGGGGGTAAATTCGGTTTCAGTGCAGGGTTCGTTTTCCACGCATTCGGTGACAAACTCGCATCTCCGCAAGATGTCCTTGCGGTAGGGGGCCGTTTCAATGTTCAGGTTTTGTTGGGGCGTGCTGTCTGCCGCCGCCGCGTCGGGTGCTTTTTCCTGCGCCGCGGCGGGCAGGGTCGACATCAGCACAAGGGGGATAATCCAGCGCATTCCTAGCCCCCCAAGAATGATTTGCGGACTTCTGGATCGTTTAGCAGCTCTTTGCCCGTGCCGGTAAACGCATTGGCACCTTGCACCAAAACATATCCTTTGTCAGCGATCTCAAGGGCTTGGCGGGCGTTCTGTTCCACCATCAAGATGGGGATGCCGGTGCGCGCGACCTCGATAATACGGTCAAACAATTCGTCCATCACAATGGGGCTGACGCCTGCGGTGGGTTCATCCAGCATCAACACCTTGGGCTGTGTCATCAACGCCCGGCCGACGGCGACTTGCTGGCGCTGGCCGCCCGATAATTCACCCGCCGCCTGAAGCCGCTTCTCCTTGAGGATCGGAAACAGGTCATAGACCTGCGCCATGGTATCGCGGAAATCGTCGCGGCGGATAAAGGCCCCCATTTCAAGGTTTTCCTCGACCGTCATCGACGTAAAGATATTCGAGGTTTGCGGGACAAAGCCCATGCCCTTGGCCACGCGGTCTTGGGGCGACAGGGCGGTGATGTCTTCGCCGTCCAGCCGCACATGGCCGTCGCGCAGGTCCAGCATGCCGAAAACGGCCTTCATCGCGGTGGATTTACCCGCCCCGTTGGGGCCAACAATCACGGCGATTTCGCCCTTTTCAACGGCGATGGTACAGCTGTGCAGGATATCGGGCCCTTTGCCATAGCCGCCCGTCATCGCCTCGCCAATCAGGAATGGCCCACCGGGGGCAGCATGGCTTTTGCCGCCTTGTTTGACAGGCTGCGCGGTGCCTTGGCCTTTGGTGTTGCCGATCGACAGGTCTTTGTTGCCTCGATCACCATATGGGTCGCTCATGTCAGTCTCTTTCAGTCGGTGCCGCTGGTGTGCAGCGGGTCAATGGTGTCAGCGCAAGACAACGGGTCCTCGCAGGTGTCGCGCAGCATCATGGCCACGTCAAAAGACATCTTTTCCATGTCCTCAAGCGGTGTGGTGTCCGCCGTATCCAAGTATAGCATGATCCGCGCAGGTCCGACCTGCGACAGCATAATCGCACTTAGGGTCCGGTCACCGTTGATCTGGTCATATTGCAGGTGGCGCAGGGTCAGGCCGCGCGGGGTGACGATCTTGTCGATCTGCAACACCTCAAGCGGGGCATTGCCATCCGCATCGATCCAGGCGTCATAGGTTGCGAATTGTTCCTCAAGCGTGGCGACGTTGTCGGTGATCTCGTGACCGGGCCATTCCTGTGTGAAATTCAGGACATAGTTATCGATATAACGGGCAGAGCCGTCGCCGATGACATCCCATTTCGCCGCTTCCCACACGGTGCCCCGATCACACATCCATACATCCGCAGACAATTGTGCGCAGGCGGCAGATGCCTGCGGCAACGCCATGGCGGCGGCGAATGCAATGAGTGAAAGGCGGTGCTTCATGCGGTTTTGTTCTTGAGGCCGGTGCCCAGATAGGCCTCGATCACGTGCTCGTTTGCTTTGATCTCGGGCAGGGTGCCTTGGGCCAGCACTTTGCCTTCGGCCATACAGATCACCGGATCACAAAGGCGGCCGATGAAATCCATGTCATGTTCGATGACGACAAAGGTATAGCCGCGTTCTTGGTTCAGGCGAATGATCGCGTCACCAATGGTGTTCAGAAGCGTGCGGTTCACACCTGCGCCGACTTCGTCCAGAAACACGATCTTGGCGTCGACCATCATGGTGCGGCCCAGCTCAAGCAGCTTTTTCTGCCCACCCGAGATTTGACCGGCCTTTTGTTCGGCCAGATGTTCAACCGTCAGAAATTCCAGCACTTCGTCGGCCTTGGCGCGCAGAGCGCGTTCCTGATCGGCGATGCGTTTGCGGCCAAACCATGTATTCCACAGCGTTTCACCCGCCTGATCGCCGGGCACCATCATCAGGTTCTCGCGGCAGGTCATCGATGAAAATTCATGCGCAATCTGGAACGTGCGCAACAACCCTTTGTGAAACAGCTCGTGCGGGGGCAGACCGGTGATGTCCTCGCCGCCCATGGTGACACGGCCCGAGGTTGGTTTAAGAACGCCCGCGATCACATTGAAAAGCGTGGTTTTTCCCGCACCGTTGGGGCCGATCAATCCGGTGATTGTGCCTTGTTCAATGGTCAGGCTGGCCCCGTCGACGGCATGAAAGCCACCGAAGTGTTTGTGTACATCGTCAACGACGATCATATGGCTATCCCCGTGTCCGCGTCGTAAATGCGCGGTTATATCTAGAAAACAGCAGCCCGGTTGCCCGGACTGCTGCAATGTCACTGTAAGAAAGGCTTACTTGAAACCGATGGTTTCGATCACGCCGTCTTTGACTTCGATCATGCGGTAAGTACCCGCAGATTCACCGGGGCCGATCAATTCGACCGCGGATGCGCCGACATAGTCGACATCCGTGCCAGCTGCGATCAGCTCAAGCGCTTTGGCCAGTTCACCGGGATAGATTTTTTCGCCCGGTGCGTTTGCCACATCAAGGATCTTGGGGCCGTAAACGGCTGGATCCGTGGATTCTGCCGCCTGCATCGCCAACATGAATAGCGCCGCTGCGTCATAGGATTCAGGTGTGTAAGGCGATGTCCCGTTAAAGCCGGCGTCTTCTGCCATCTTGGTGAAAACATCGATGCCTTCACCCTCGGAACCCGCGATTTGACCGTAAGAACCGTTCAGATCGTCGCCGATACGGCCGGGCAATGTGTCACCGATCATGCCGCCTGGCAGACCGAATGTGTCGAATGCACCGGTATCAAGGGCTGCGTTGATGATGCCAGGACCACCTTGGTCAAGGTAACCCGCAACAACCAGGATGTCGCCGCCAGCGGATGCCAACGCGCCAACTTCGGCAGAGTAATCTGCTTTGCCATCTTCGTGGGCTGCAACGATGGTGACTTCGCCGCCGACAGCCTCGAACGAGGTTTGGATCGCGTCAGCAAGACCCTTGCCATAGTCGTTGTTGGTATAGGTCAGGGCGATGGATTTCACGCCACGCTCTTGCAGGATTTCTGCCATAACCTGACCTTCACGCGCGTCCGATGGGGAGGTGCGGAAAAACAGGCCGTTGTCTTCCATTGTGGACAGACCGGGCGACGTGGCGGAGGGCGAAATCATGACCATGCCGTTTGGAATGGCGACGTTTTGCAATACCGCACCGGTGACGCCGGAACAATCCGCGCCGATCAGGCCGTTGATGCCTTCGGAAATCAGACGTTCCGCACCGGCAACCGCCAGCGCGTTGTCGATACAGCCGGAATCTGCACGCAGACCGGTGACCGTCGCACCACCCAGCAGCTTGCCGCTGTCGGTGACTTCTTTCATCGCCATTTCAGCGCCAGAGGCCATGGGGCCGGTCAGCGATTCAATAGGGCCGGTAAAGCCGAATTCGATCCCGATTTTTACTTCTGTTGTGTGCGAACCCGCAAATGCGTTCGTCGCAAGCAGTGCCGCGGCCGTTGAGGCCATAAGCATCTTTTTCATTGTTATCTCCCGTGTTGAACTTTTTTGTTCTAAGCGGAGCCTATGCGGGGTTTTTCAAAAAGAAAAGTGCAATCAGGTGTTCACGGTAGGTCAAGTTGGGACAGCCGCTCACAAAAGGGTCCGCAGCCTATCAGATATAGGAGAATATGGGCGCAAACCACGGCCATGCGCCCCATCTACGCCTAGATTGACAGCCTAGCCGCATGTGATCCGCGTTCGCGGTAGGGCGTGGTGTCATAATGCGCGCGGTAGCATTTTGAGAAATGCGAGGGCGAGGCAAAGCCGCAGGCCAGCGCCACGTTGATCACGCTCATATCCGTTTGCATCAGCAGGTTGCGCGCCTTTTGCAGGCGCAGTTCCATATAGTACCGCTTGGGGCTGCGGTTCAGATAGCGGCGGAACAGACGTTCCAACTGCCGGGTCGACATGCCCACATCTTTTGCCAAGGTCGAGGGGCTGATCGGTTCCTCGATATTGCGTTCCATCATCTGGATGACTTGGCTTAGCTTGGGGTGGCGCACGCCGATACGGGTTGGCACGGACAAACGTTGGGTGTCTTGGTCTGTGCGAATTGATGAATAAATCAGCTGATCGGCCACCGAATTGGCCATTTCTTCGCCCTGATCATCGGCGATCAGTTTCAGCATCAGGTCAATCGAAGATGTCCCACCAGCGGTAGTCATGCGGTTGCCGTCCACCACAAAGACCGATTTGGTCAGGGTCACGTCTTCAAACTCTTCGGTAAAGCTGTCTTGGTTTTCCCAGTGGATTGTCGCCTTTTTGCCATCCAGCAATCCGGCTTTTGCCAACGTAAAGGCCGCAGTACACAGCCCGCCGACCATCATGCCCTTGCGGGCCTCGCGGCGCAGCCATCCCAATAGTTTCTTGGTGGTGGCGGCCTGAACGTCGATACCGCTGCAAATCACCAGCGTATCTTCGCGGCGCAATTCGTCCAGATCACCATCAAGGGTGAACTGTGCGCCAGCCGAACAGCTGACATATGTCCCGCCTTCGCCGATCAAACGCCAGTCATACAGGTCGCGGCCCGCCATGCGGTTGGCAATGCGCAAACATTCAACAGCCGAGGCAAAGCTCAGCATGGTGAAATTCTCGAGCAAAACAAAAACAAACAGCTTTGGCTTGTCCTCGTTAACCGGAATGCGGATGGCCGATTGCGTGTCTGACATCGCTGCTCTTTCAGTACTGTAGAAATTATCGTTGACCAGGCTTCGCTCCCGTAAAACCTGCCGAAAACCTTGCCCGCGCGGGGGGGCAAAGGTCAATAGGTGGAATTCGGTTCTGGTCACTGGGCGCTGGCTTTTGTATACCATTGGCTCAACCGTTAGCGCAGGACATCCGGCGCTATGCCTACTTCGGAGAGAGAAGATGACCGATTGGACAAAATCAAGCTGGCGCGACAAACCGCGGATCCAGATGCCCGACTATCCAGACCAAGCTGCGTTGCAGGCGGTCGAGGCCGAATTGTCCCGGTATCCATTGTTGGTTTTTGCAGGCGAAGCGCGCCGGTTGAAAAAGCATCTGGCCGCCGCTGGCCGTGGCGAGGCGTTCTTGCTTCAGGGCGGCGATTGCGCCGAAAGCTTTGAGCAATTCAGCAGCGACATGATCCGCGATACATTCAAGGTAATGCTGCAAATGGCCATCGTGCTGACCCACGGTGCCAAGGTGCCTGTGATCAAGGTAGGCCGTATGGCAGGCCAGTTCGCCAAGCCGCGTTCAGCCCCGACCGAGGTGGTCGATGGTGTCGAGCTGCCCAGCTACCGCGGCGATATCATCAACGGGTTGGACTTCACCCCGGAAGCCCGCATTCCTGATCCGCAAAAGATGCTGCGCGCCTATACGCAGGCGGCTGCAACGCTGAACCTGATCCGCGCCTTTTCGACGGGCGGTTACGCTGACGTGCATCAGGTGCACGGTTGGACCTTGGGCTTTACCGAAAGCGAAAAGGCCGAAAAATACCGCGAGATTGCCAATCGTATTTCCGACACGTTGGATTTCATGGCGGCGGCTGGCGTTACGGCCGAGACGGCTCATACCCTGCAATCGGTGGAATATTATACAAGCCACGAATCGCTTTTGCTTGAGTATGAAGAGGCGCTGTGCCGTCAGGACAGCCAAACCGGTAAATGGTTGGCAGGGTCTGGCCACATGATCTGGATCGGTGACCGTACACGTCAGCCTGACGGTGCCCATGTGGAATTTGCGCGTGGCGTACAAAACCCCATCGGGTTGAAATGCGGCCCGTCCATGACCAGCGACGACCTGAAACTGCTGATGAAAAAGCTGAACCCGCAAAACGAGGAGGGGCGCTTGACCCTGATTGCGCGGTTCGGTGCGGGTAATGTGGGCGAACACCTGCCGCGTCTGATCAAAACCGTGCAAGAAGAGGGCGCAAACGTGGTTTGGACCTGTGACGCGATGCATGGCAACACGATCAAATCATCCAGCGGCTATAAAACGCGGCCCTTTGATTCCGTCCTGCGCGAAGTACGTGAATTCTTTGCGGTACATGCAGCCGAAGGGACCATTCCCGGCGGCGTACATTTCGAGATGACCGGCCAGGACGTGACCGAATGTACCGGTGGTGTTCGTGCCGTGCAGGACGAAGACCTGTCAGACCGTTACCACACGGCCTGCGATCCACGTCTGAACGCCAGCCAATCGCTGGAGCTTGCGTTCCTTGTGGCCGAAGAACTGTCGGCACGTCGCACAGCCCATCAGGCCAAAGTCGCCAGCTAAGACGTAAAATTGCAAACAGAAAAGGCCGCGTATCATTATGATGCGCGGCCTTTTTTATGTCGTCGGTTGGATGATCCGTTTCCCGTCTGTGTGGGGTCAGCTGTCGGACTTGACCAACCGCAGATAGGGAACGGTGCGCGCGCCCGTGGCTGTGCGCTGTAGCGTGGGGCGCGGTGCTTGGGGGGCGTCAGCTGTTGGTGCCTGCGGTGCGGGCTGAAATGCGGTTTGCGCCACTGAAATGGTCCGGATCTTGATATCCTCGATGTTAAACCGGCCCGGATCGGCCCCGATATCGCCTTTGGTCACGAAACAGCCCAACATGCGGGTAACATCGCCCATGTCGCTTTTCAGGGGCAGCAATATCATCCGCCCTTCGACGGCACCTGTCTCGTTGCGCAGGGCAAGGGTGCCAACGGCGGGGGTCGCAAACAGTTCTTCAAGCGTATCACTGAACCTGCGCCGGGAGTCTGTCGATAGAAACGCAGTGATTGGCATGCCGCGCACTTCCATCCCCATCAGATCGCTTAGATGGCTGCCCGCGATGCGCATCCGCGCCACGCCGGGGGCGACACGTTCAAGGATAAAGGCATATTCCAGCGCAGCCTCGATCCCGCGCGGGTCGATGTCCGACCGCTTTGGCAGCAGCTTGTCTTGGCGCAAACCTTCCCAATATGCTTCGACTTGGGCCACGGCGGAAAAGCTGTGGCTTGTGTGGAAATTGGTCAGGTTAACGACATTTTCGCCGTCTTTTGGGGCTTCATACATAGTTTTGGCTCGTCTCGGCTGTATTTCCGATCTGCTCGGCAGTCAGAAGTTGTGCGCCGTGGCGCGTGTTTGAGAATGGCACAGTGATGCCGTCTTTCTCCTGTTATAGCGATTTCATCGCAAATTTGCATACAAATCTCATGAAGTGGTTAACTTCTCGTTAGGACAAGCGGGCGTGGGCTGTTGGCCTTGGGGCTTGCCCAAAATCGCGGTTTGGCTTTTAAAGCGGGCCAGACCTCTTAGCCGACAGGATCCCCTATGATACGTTCAATGACCGGTTTCGCCTCAGCCAATGGCGCATTGGCCCCGCACAGCTGGGGGTGGGAGTTGCGGTCGGTTAACGGCAAGGGGTTGGACCTGCGCCTGCGCGTTCCTGATTGGGTTGACGGGCTAGAGGCCGGGTTGCGCAAACAGCTTGGCGCGGACATCGCGCGGGGCAATGTGTCGTGCAACCTGCGGATCGCCCGCGACGAAAATACCGGTGGGCTGACGGTGAATGCGGCCCAGCTTGAGACGGTGCTGGAGGCGCTGCAACAGATCGAGGCGCGCGCAATGGATGCGGGCGTGTCACTGGCCCCGTCCAAGGCAAGCGATATCGTGACCATGCGCGGCGTGTTGGAACAGGCGACAACCGTTGATGATGTGGAAACGCTGGCCAAAACGCTGCTGGCGGAATTTGCAACGGTGCTGGCTGATTTCAACGCCATGCGTGCCCGCGAAGGGGCCGCACTTGAGCAGGTGCTGCAGACGCAACTGGCCGAGGTGGAAGCCCTGACCGGCCAAGCCGCGTCTTTGGCCGAGCAACGCAAAGCCGAGATGGCGCAAACCTTGCAGCGCAATCTGGCGCGGGTGCTCGATAATACCGAGGGCGTGGAGGCGGGCCGCCTTGCGCAAGAACTGGCGTTGATCGCGGTCAAGGCAGACGTGACCGAGGAAATAGACCGCCTGTATGCCCATGTCAGCGCTGCGCGCGACTTGCTGGGGCAGGGCGGTGCTGTCGGGCGCAAGCTTGATTTCCTGATGCAAGAATTCAACCGCGAGGCAAATACACTTTGCTCAAAGGCGCAGAACACCGAGCTGACCCGCGTCGGGCTGGCGTTGAAAGCCGTCATCGACCAAATGCGCGAGCAGGTACAAAACGTCGAATAGACCGTGCCATGGTGCGGGGATGCAGGCGGTTTTCAGCTGTGCTAACGCCCGAGTAAATGGGCATTTTTGCGCTCACACTCAGTAGTTGAGTATAAAAGTCGGGATTGTCGCGGCACCGTTTGTTTGGTAGCAAGCGAGGAATCACGCGGTTTGGTGGAACCACCTATTTCCTAAAACCGACGACCAGCCAAAGGCGCGCGCCGTCTTAGCCAGCACAATAACTATCATCCGGTCAGGAGTTTCCATGCCCCGTTTCCGTTTCGCCTTTTTGGCGGCACCGCTTGTATTGTCGGCGCAGATCGCATGCGCCCAAGACGCGGACATAACAGGCCATATCGCGGTTGAGCTGAACGCAGCCGAGACCAGCGCCGACGCCTGCACGCTGTCGTTCATGATCACCAACGGCCTGCAAACGCCGATCGAGAAAGTCGTTTACGAAGTCGCGCTGTTTGACAAGGCCGGTCAGGTCAGCCGTTTGACGCTATTCGATTTTGGCACATTGCCGCCCGCACGCCCACGTGTGCGCCAATTCGCTGTGCCGCAAACCAGCTGCGATAATCTGGGCCGGGTCCTGTTTAACGGGGCCAACACTTGCGAAGGCGACGGCGTGCCAGCTGGCGTGTGTGAGACCGGCCTGCTGCCATCCTCGCGGACAGACATCGAGGTGTTGGGCTGATGGACATCCTGAACTCACTTCTCGATTCATTTTCGCAGGTCGCCGAAACCGGTGGCCCGGTTGTGGTCGTTCTGATGGCTGTGGCGGTGCTAACGCTTGCGGTATCTATCTATAAAGTATGGCAATTCTGGCGTTCTGCCGTGGGGCGGCACACCGCGTTGTCCCAAGCGGTTGCTGCGTGGGATCAGGGCGATCGCGCTGCCGCACGCGCGGCCTTGGGCCGGTCCAAAAGCTATCTGGTGCCTGTGGTCGATCTGGCGATGTCGTCGCCCCAAGGTGGGGCCGAACGCTTGCAGGCCGAGGCCGAGGCGCAGTTTGCCAAGCTGGAAACCGGTTTCCGTCTGCTGGATTCTGTGGCGCAGCTGGCCCCGCTCTTGGGTCTGTTCGGTACGGTTCTGGGGATGATCGAGGCGTTCCAAGCCTTGCAGGCCGCCGGATCGCAGGTTGACCCGTCAATTCTGGCCGGTGGTATCTGGGTGGCACTTTTGACCACCGCCGTTGGGCTGGTTGTCGCCATGCCCACCGCCGTGATCCTCAGCTGGCTTGAACAGCGGATGGAGGCCGAGCGCGTCATCGCTGACAAGGCTATTCTAACGGTTCTGCACCCCACCGCCGGGCAACCCCCGCTTCAGGCAGGTGCATATGAAGGGGCAGTTGCCGCCCATGGCTAGGCCACGCACCCGCAGACGCAGGTTGTCGATGACGTCGCTGATCGACGTTATTTTCTTGCTGCTTTTGTTCTTTATGCTCACCTCTACCTTCTCCAAATTCTCCGAGGTCGAACTGGCGGCGGCGGGGCCGGGAACGGCTGCCCCCAGTGATGCCAAGCCGTTGTTCTTGCAGCTTGGTACCGAAACCTTGCGGCTGAACGGCGATGATCTGGGGCTTGATGCATTGGCGTCTTCTGCTTTGGGAGAGGCCAAGGAAGGCACCGTTTTGCTGGTCTCGCTTGGGGCGGATGTGGATGCGCAACGGCTGACGGATTTGCTGGTGGCGCTGCGCGGTTTGCCTGCCTTGCAGGTTTCGGTTCTGGGGGGCTGACAGATGCGCAAATTTGCAAAGGCCAAACCCCAACGCGAACCGACCATCGCATTGATCAACATCGTTTTTCTGATGTTGGTGTTCTTTATGGTCGCGGGCACCTTGGCGCAGCCGCTTGATCCGTCGCTCACACTGGTCGAGACGCGCGAACTAGAAGGCCAAGCCCCGCCAAATGCGCTGGTGGTTTATCCCGACGGGCGCATTGCATTCGAAGGGATTGATCAGGCCGATGCGGCGACGTTCGTGGCCAGCCTGTCCGAGGAAGACCGTGAAACCGTGCGGCTGGTACCCGATCGCGCGTTGCCCGCAGCAGCATTGGTCAACCTGACACGAGAGCTGCGCACCGCTGGCGCACAGCGCGTCATGCTTGTCACGGAAAGGGCTTTGAAATGATATTTCGGTCCCCAATCGCCAAAGCTGTGTCGCTGGTTCTCGCCACCGGTATCGTTGCGGGCGCGGCAAAGCTAAGCCTGCCCAGTTCGCAGATTGAAATGGCTGGCGGCGGTATTCAGGCCGAGGCTAGAATGGGCTCAAAGTTCGAGGACATGGCCGTTGGCACTTTGACGGCCAAGACCCCGGACAGAGCGGAAGAGCCGCCCGTCGAGCCTGAACCCGTTGAGCCCGTAAAAGCACAAGCGGTGCAGCCCGAACCCGTTGTTGAGCCTGTCCCAACGCCGATGCCCGAACTGACGCAGCAGATGACGCCGACCCCAACCATGATGGCGGCGTTGACCCCATTGCCGGCTGCCCCCACCGCGCCGGTCACGGCAGAGGCCCCTAAGCCTGAGACGATTACTGCCGAACCGCCCGAGACTCAGGCACCGCTGCAATCCCAACGGCCCAAGGAAAAAACACCAGAGGTCGTCAAGAAAAAGCCCAAAAAGAAACCCGTCAAAAAAGTCGAGACGCGCGGCAACGCCAAACGTAACAACACCAAAGGCGCGGATGCGGGGCAAAACAAGGACGCCAAGGCGACCACCACTGGCCAGACACAAAAGGCCGCCTCTCAGGCGGGCAATGCTGCGGTCAGCAACTATCCCGGCCAAGTGATGCGCCGGATCTCGCGGGTGGGTAAACCGCGGGTGAAATCCAAAGGTGAGGCCGTGATTGCCTTTACGATCTCGGCGAGCGGCGGTTTGGGCGGTGTTTCTGTTGCCCGCAGTTCGGGGTCGGCTGCGCTGGATCAGGCGGCGCTGACGCTGATCCGCAAAGCCGCGCCATTCCCCAAACCGCCAGCGGGCGCGAGGCGTCAATACACGATCAAGATCAAGGGGCGCTAGGGCCACGGGCCAGCACACATTTTGGTGCAAAGCCGCTGACCCCTAACGCCGCCCTTACACTATCTAAATCCAGCCCTTTATTTTCGCAGCACCCCATAGGCCCGTTATGCAAAAAGCCACCGCAGAAACCACCATTTCTCTTGCCACGCCACAGGCATTGCTGGGACAGTTCGTGGCGCATATGCGCGATGATCACGGTATGGCCTTTAACGTGGCCGATGATGGTGCCCATAGCTTTGAAAACGACGGCTACCGGATCGAGCTGCACGCGCAGGATCGTGGCCTGCGTATCCGGCTAGAGGCCCCGGATGAGAACGCGATGAGCTTTAGCAAAGAGGGGATTGTTCACCACGTTGAGGAATTTGATACCGCTGCTGCTGCAAGCATCCGCTGGAATAACGAACAGGCAGCTATCGGCACGCCGCCCGAGAATTTTCGCGTGCTTACCGTGCGCAAAAGCGAGCAGGTGTTTGACGGGATGCAGCGGGTGACGCTGCATTACCCTGATATCGAAACGCTCCAGACCCGTGGAATTCATCTGCGCATGATCCTGCCCCGTGATCCGTCGCGCGTACCGGTCTGGCCGGTGATGGGGGAAAACGGCGCGCCGGTTTGGCCCGTGGGCGCAGACGAATTGCACGCCCGCTATGTCACCTTGAAAAACATCCGCGCTGATCTGGAAGAGGTCGATATCGATATTGTGCGCCATGGCACCGGCATCGTGTCGCAATGGGCGCAAAACGCGAGCCAAGGGCAATTGGTCGGGGCGATGGGCCCCGCAGGTATGAAAAACCTGCCCGAGGCGAAATCCTATTTCCTTGCGGCGGATGGCACCGGACTGCCAGCGGTTGCGCAATTGCTGTCACGGCTGCCGCAGGATGCTGTGGGTGATGTGGTCGTGGCGCTGCCACCCTCTGTCGATCCTCGCAGCTATCTGCCGGAAAGCGGGCTGACCGTTCACACCCTGTCACCGGACGCGTTCGAGGGAAAGGTCGTGGAAATGGCTGAACGCCTGACGGTCAAGGACGAAACCGGATACGCATTTTTCGCGGGTGAGTTTGGCAATGCCCAATCACTGCGCGCGCATTTCAAAAAGGGTCTGGGCCTGGATAAAACCACGCAGATCAGTGCCACCTATTGGCGTCGGGATCGGTGATTAAAACCGGGCTATAACACGCTGGAATCTGCCCCATGCTTGTTGACAGCAGCCAGTTCATGCTTTCTTTGTCCGTCCAACTAAGATTGTGGAGACAGACATGAGCGATCGTCGCGGCCTTTTGATTATCCTCAGCTCACCTTCGGGGGCCGGTAAATCCACCCTTGCGCGTAAGCTGCGCGATTGGGACCCGTCGCTGCAATTTTCCGTGTCGGCCACCACCCGCACCCCCCGCGTGGGCGAGGTCGACGGAAAAGACTATTTCTTTACCGACGAAGACAAGTTTCGCCATATGGTGAAATCCGGCGAGATGCTGGAACATGCGCGGGTCTTTGGCAATTACTACGGATCGCCCAAAGAGCCGGTGCAAGCCTCCATCGACGAAGGCCGCGACGTGTTGTTCGATGTCGATTGGCAAGGCGCGCAACAGATCAGCACCTCGGCGCTCAAGCAGCATGTTCTGTCGATCTTTATCCTCCCGCCGACCATCCGCGAACTGCGCCGCAGGCTGGAAACACGCGGTCAGGACACCGCCGAAACCATTGCCTTGCGCATGGAAAAAAGCTGGGACGAGATCAGCCATTGGGATGGCTACCACTATGTTTTGATCAACGACAATCTGGCCGAGACCGAAGCCAAGCTGAAGGCGATCATCGTGGCAGAGCGGTTGCGGCTTTCCCAGCAGCCCAAGCTGGTGGATCATGTCCGCACCCTGCAAGCCGAATTTGAGGAAACAGAATGACCCTATATGCCTTGGCCGATACGGCCCCGACCGTTGATGCAGATGCGTGGGTGGCACCGGATGCCAATGTAATTGGCAATGTCGCGCTTATGGCCGGATCGTCGGTCTGGTTCGGCTGCACCCTGCGCGGCGATAACGAACCGATCACTGTCGGCACAGGCAGCAATGTGCAGGAAAACTGCGTGTTTCACACCGATCCCGGTTGCCCGCTGACCATCGGCGAAAACTGTACCATCGGCCACAAGGTCATGCTGCATGGCTGTACCATCGGGGATAATTCACTGGTGGGCATGGGGGCGACAATCCTGAACGGGGCCAAGATCGGCAAAAATTGCCTGATCGGGGCAGGGGCGTTGATTACGGAAAACAAGGTGATCCCCGACGGATCACTGGTGATGGGCGCGCCGGGCAAAGTCGTCCGCGAGCTAGACGAGGCGGCAATCGCGCGGCTTACCGCAAGCGCCAAGCACTACCAAGAAAACGCGCGCCGGTTCCGTCGCGACCTTAAACCTGTCTAGCGGATGGTGATCCGGCCGCTTTTACCCGATCTGCTGGCGGCATTGCCTTTGCCGACGCTTGCAGTTGATCGCGCGGAACGGATCGTTGCCATGAACACCGCGGCGCAGACCCTTGTGGGGGCCGCCGCATTGGACCGCCATTATATCAATGTGCTGCGCCAGCCCACGGTGGTGGACGCGGTTGAGCAATGCCAGCGCGACGGCAAACCCCGCGAGGCGCATTACCTGTCCAGTGACGGGGGCAATGACACCCGGTTTCAGGTCTATGTCAGCAAGGTAAAGGGCTCTGATTATGTGTTGCTTAGCTTTCAGGACATTACCCAACTGACCAAGGCCAGCCAGATGCGCCGCGATTTTGTGGCCAATGTCAGCCACGAGTTGCGCACGCCGCTGACCGCCTTGATGGGGTTCATCGAAACCCTGCGCGGCCCGGCCCGCGATGATGCCCCCGCCCGCGACCGGTTTTTGGGCATTATGACCCAAGAGGCCGAGCGTATGAACCGTCTGGTGGGCGATCTGCTGTCGCTCAGCCGCGTGGAATCCGAAGAACGGCTGCGCCCGACGCAAAAGGTTGATCTGCGTTATGTGGTGCAGTCGACCTTGCGCAACCTAAACCCCCTCGCGGTCGAAGCCGATGTAACCTTGCTGCCGCATATGGCCGATGTTGATCTGCCGATGATTGGCGATTCAGATCAGTTGTTGCAGGTGTTTACCAACCTTATTGAAAACGCGATCAAATACGGCGGCAAAGGCAAAACTGTCGAGATTGACGTTGAAACCACCTTGCGTGACCCCGCCTTGCGCGGCCCTGCGGTTCGGGTCACGGTCATTGACCACGGCCCCGGCATTGATCCGCTACATATCCCCCGCCTGACCGAAAGGTTCTACCGCGCCGACAGCCACCGCAGCCGTGCGCTTGGCGGGACGGGGCTGGGTCTGGCGATTGTAAAACATATATTAAGCCGCCACCGCGGGCGGTTGAAAATCGACAGCGAACTTGGAAAAGGCAGCCGTTTTACGGTGATTTTGCCCTTGGATACCGCCCAAGACTAAGGGCAGGCGAAAAAAAACATGACAGTTTCTTGCGTTGTCATAAAACTGTAACACTACTGTCACAAAAGCCAAATGTAGAAACCCTAGTGCTGCGATAAGACCACCATGGGGGTGGTCAAAAATTCAAAGCTGACAGGAGACATCATGTCGCTCGTTAAAATCACTACGTCCGCCCTGGCCATTTCCGCTGTTTGTGCAACTGCTGCTGTTGCCCGCGATCAGGTTCAGGTTGCTGGTTCCTCCACCGTGCTGCCATACGCATCGATCGTTGCCGAAGCCTTTGGTGAAAACTTTGACTTCCCAACACCTGTTGTTGAATCCGGCGGGTCCTCTGCGGGTCTCAAGCGGTTTTGTGAAGGCGTTGGCGAGAACACAATCGACGTTGCAAACGCATCGCGCCAGATCAAAGACAAAGAGATCAAAGCCTGCGCCGAAAACGGTGTGACAGACATTATCGAAGTGCGCATCGGCTATGACGGCATCGTGTTTGCATCCGACATCAACGGCAACACATTCGAATTCACCCCCGAAGACTGGTACAAAGCGCTGAGCGAAACCATCGTCGTTGATGGCGAAATCGTTCCAAACCCCAACAAAAACTGGAACGAAGTCAACGCGAGCTTCCCTGACCAGCCGATCCAAGCCTATATCCCCGGCACCAAGCACGGCACACGCGAAGTGTTTGAGGACAAGGTGATCCTGGCCGGTTGTGAAGCCACGGGCGACTTTGACGTGTTCAAAGCAGCCAACGGCGACGACAAGAAAGCCGCCGAGAAAGCCTGTATCGCGATCCGCACAGATGGCAAATCGGTCGATATCGATGGCGACTACACCGAAACCTTGGCCCGTATCGAAAGCAACAAAGACGGCATCGGCGTGTTCGGTTTGGCGTTCTATGAGAACAACACAGACAAGCTGAGCGTTGCCACAATGAGCGGTGTCGTTCCGTCGGTTGAGAGCATCTCGACCGGTGAATACCCTGTATCCCGCCCGCTGTTCTTTTACGTCAAAAAGGCCCACATCGGCGTGATCCCCGGCTTGAAAGAATATGCTGAGTTCTTCGTGGCGGACGAAATCGCGGGCCCCGATGGTCCTTTGGCTGAATACGGTCTGGTCTCCGACCCCGAACTGGCAACAGTTCAAAGCACCGTTGCAGACGAAACTGTAATGGGCGGCGGCTCCTAAGCTCTTAAAGATCACCCGGAGAGGCGTTGCTGCCTCTCCGGGTTTTCTGCTACTGACTGCTGAAATTTGAAAACGACCGCCCATTTCACAAGGGCACGACTGGGGGCCATCCGTGAGCAATCTTCTTAATATGGCACCGACCACGCTGCTTGTTCTTGTGATCCTGTTACTGGCGGTATTTGCCTTTGTTTCCGCGCGCAGCCGCGCGATGTCATCGGCAGGGGGCGATGCCCGCAAGCTGCACTCCTTGCCCAACTACTATGGTTATAACGCCGCAATGCTGACGGCGATCCCGGCGTTGTTTGTGCTGGCGATCTGGCTTTTGATCCAACCGATGCTGGTGCAGACCGCGGTGATCGACCTTATCCCGCCAAGCGCTATTTCCGAAGGATCCTCCGTTAATCTGGTGATGAGCGACGTGCGCCGTGTGGCCGACGGGCTGGACGGGGCCGTGCAGACCGGCGCACTTACCGCCGATGCAGCTAAGAACCTGACCGCTGCCGACGATGTACGCGCGGTGCTGGCCGATACAGGGGTCGCCTTGGGGTCCGACGTGGGGCCGGAGGTTCTGGCCGCCGCGCAGCGCTATCGCGGTATGCAATCGACCGGACAATGGCTGATGATTGCGGCTGTGATAGTAATCGCCGTGGCGGGCCTGCTGATCGCGCTGTGGGCGACAACAACAACATTCCGCGCGCGCAATATGGTCGAACGCTTTGTCCTCAGCCTACTGATCCTTGCGGCGTCCTTGGCGATCCTCACGACGGTGGGCATCGTGTTCTCGATGCTGTTTGAATCGATCAACTTCTTTAAACTGCACCCGTGGCAGGATTTCTTCCTCGGCTCGAAATGGGCACCGAATTTCCGCGGTGACAGCGATCTGTCGATCCTGCCGCTGCTATGGGGCACGCTCTATATCTCGATCATTGCGCTGTTGGTGGCTGTGCCCATCGGGTTGTTCGCGGCGATCTATCTGTCGGAATACGCCAACAGCAACGTACGCGCCTTCGCCAAACCGCTGCTTGAGATCCTCGCCGGTATTCCAACCATTGTTTACGGTCTTTTCGCGCTGCTGACGGTGGGGCCGTTTCTGGTCAAACTGTTTGGCCGTGGCGAGGATGGCTACCTGGGGCTGGATTGGATGAGCGGCGCCACATCGGTGCTGACTGCCGGTTTGGTGATGGGCATCATGCTGATCCCGTTCGTATCCTCCCTCAGCGACGATATCATTAACGCCGTCCCTCAATCGCTGCGCGACGGGTCATTCGGGCTGGGTGCGACCCATTCCGAAACCATCCGTCAGGTCGTGCTGCCAGCGGCGCTGCCGGGCATTGTGGGCGCGATCTTGTTGGCGGCCAGCCGCGCGATTGGCGAAACCATGATCGTGGTGTTGGGGGCAGGGGCCATTGCCCGCGTATCGCCAAACCCGCTCGAGGCGATGACGACCATTACCACCCGCATTGTCAGCCAGTTGACCGGCGATACCGACTTTGCCAGCCCTGAAACCCTTGTTGCCTTTGCCCTTGGCCTGACACTGTTCGTGCTGACGCTGGGGCTGAATGTGCTGGCGCTTTATATCGTGCGCAAATACCGGGAGCAGTACGAATGACCGACATGTCAAATTCGACCACGCCGCCAAATTCACTGCTGCGCCAGGATGCGCGTACCACCAAACGCAACCGCGCCGAAACCCGGTTCAAGGCTTACGGCATCGCGGCGATTACGGTGGGCCTGCTGATGCTGGTGATCTTGCTGGTCACGATCATTGGCCGTGGCGCGGGCGCGTTTCAACAGACCTTCCTGACGCTGGATGTCCAATTGCTTGAGGCAAAGCTGGACAAAAAGGGCAACCGCGATCTGGCCGATATCAAAAAGGTATCAACCTTTGGATACGCCCCGCTGATGGCCGCCGCACTTGAGAAGAAGGTCGCAGACAGCGGTGTGACCACCGATCTGAAGCCCAAAGCAATGGCCGCTATCCTATCCAAAGACGCCGCCGCGCAATTGCGTAACTTTGTGCTGGCGAACACGGATCTGATCGGCACGTCGGTTGAGTTTAGGTTCCTGACCAACAGCCGTGTGGATGGTTATCTCAAAGGCCGCGTAACCCGCGCCAGCATCGCCAACGACAAAAACATCAGCGCTGAACAGCTTGATCTGGTCGATGCGCTGATTGCCGATGGATCGCTCGAAAAGCGCTTTAACCTTGCGTTCATCACAGGTGCGGACGCGTCCGATGCCCGACCAGAAGCCGCCGGTATGGGCGTGTCGATGATCGGATCGCTTTTCATGATGCTGGTGGTGCTGGCGCTGGCGCTGCCCATTGGGGTCGCCGCGTCGATCTACCTTGAGGAATTCGCCCCCAAGAACTGGATCACCGACGTGATCGAGGTCAACATCTCGAACCTAGCCGCTGTGCCGTCTATCGTGTTCGGTATCTTGGGTCTGGCCGTCTTCATCAACTACATGCATTTGCCAAACTCGGCCCCGCTGGTGGGTGGTTTGGTGCTGACGCTGATGACCTTGCCAACGATTATCATCTCGACCCGAGCCTCGCTCAAATCTGTGCCGCCCAGCATCCGTGATGCGGCGTTGGGGGTTGGGGCGTCCAAGATGCAGTCGGTGTTCCACCACGTGCTGCCCTTGGCCGCGCCGGGTATTCTGACGGGCACAATCATCGGTCTGGCACAGGCCTTGGGTGAAACCGCGCCGTTGCTGTTGATCGGTATGGTCGGCTTTATCGCGTCAAACCCGCCTGACGGGATCGCGTCGGGGTTGATGGACCCGAACTCGGCCATGCCTGCGCAGATCTACGAATGGGCCAAACGCGCCGACCCGGCATTCTATGAACGGGCTTGGGGTGGTATCATTATCCTGCTGGTGTTCCTGATCACCATGAATGCCATCGCTGTCATGCTGCGGCGCAGGTTCGAGCGGCGCTGGTAAGAATGGACGGTAAGGCAATGAAAGATCATATTATTTCGGAGATGGACGTGACCACAGATAAGATCAAAATCTCGGCCCGTAACGTGCAGGTCTATTACGGTGACAACCACGCGATCAAGGATGTCTCGGTCGAAATCCAAGACAAAACCGTCACCGCCTTTATCGGGCCGTCGGGCTGTGGCAAATCAACTTTCTTGCGTTGTATCAATAGGATGAACGACACAATTGATATCTGCCGCGTCGAAGGGGACATCCTGATTGACGGCGAAGACATCTATGACAGCAGCGTTGATCCTGTACAGTTGCGCGCCAAGGTCGGGATGGTGTTTCAAAAGCCGAACCCGTTCCCGAAATCGATTTATGACAACGTTGCCTATGGCCCGCGCATCCACGGGTTGTCCCGCAACAAAAGCGAGCTGGACGATATTGTTGAGCGTGCGCTGAAACGTGCCGCGATCTGGAACGAGGTCAAGGACCGCCTGAATGCCCCCGGCACAGGCCTGTCGGGGGGCCAGCAGCAACGTTTGTGTATTGCCCGCGCCATTGCGACCGAACCCGAAGTGCTGCTGATGGACGAACCCTGTTCCGCGCTTGATCCGATCGCCACCGCGCAGGTCGAAGAGCTGATCGACGAGTTGCGTCAGGATTATTCGGTCGTGATCGTCACACACTCCATGCAGCAGGCCGCGCGGGTCAGCCAGAAAACCGCGTTTTTCCACTTGGGCAACTTGGTTGAATACGGCGAAACAGACAAGATTTTCACGTCGCCCGAGGACCCTCGGACGGAAAGCTATATCACAGGCCGGATTGGATAATATCATGTCAGATCAACATATTGCATCAGCTTTTGACCGTGATCTGGAAAGCGTTCAGGCGCAGATCATGAAAATGGGTGGGATGGTCGAAGACGCCATTCGCCTTGCCGCGCAATCCCTTGAGGCCCGCGATGAAGAACTGGCCGCACAGGTGCGTGACGGCGACAAGGCGATTGATGCGCTGGAAGAACTGATTAACGAACGCGCTGCTCGCGTCATCGCATTGCGTGCGCCAACGGCAATTGATTTGCGTCTGATCCTAAGTGTGATCAAGATCAGCGCCAGCCTGGAACGCATTGGCGACTATGCGAAAAATATGGCCAAGCGGAACACCGTACTGGCCCAGCTGCCCGAGGTTAGCGACAGCACGGGCGCGATCCGGCGGATGTGCAAAACCGTCGAGGCGATGCTCAAGGACGCATTGGACAGCTATGTGCAGCGCGACGCCGAGCTGGCAATGGACGTCATCGCCCGCGACAAAGACGTAGACCAAATGTACAACGCGCTGTTCCGCGAATTCCTGACCTTTATGATGGAAGACCCGCGCAACATTACATCCTGTATGCACCTGCATTTCATTGCAAAAAACGTGGAACGCATGGGTGATCTGGTGACGTCGATTGCCGAACAGGTCGTGTATCTGGTCACCGGCACGCAACCGGACGAGGACAGGCCCAAGGCCGACGATACCTCGACCAAGCTAAAGGGGTAAACGCATGTCTGTGGCGCATCCTCAGATATTGTTGGTTGAAGACGAACCGGCACAGCGTGAAATTCTGGCCTATAACCTGACATCCGAAGGGTTCGAGGTGCGGCGTGCCGAAAACGGCGAAGAAGCGATGCTGCTGGTCGCCGAAGCCTTGCCCGATCTGGTGATCCTGGACTGGATGATGCCGCTGCTGAGCGGGATCGAAGTGTGCCGCCAGTTGAAAACCCGCGAGGACACGCGCCATATCCCCGTGATCATGCTGTCCGCCCGGTCCGAGGAGGTCGACACCGTGCGCGGCCTTGAAACCGGCGCAGATGACTATGTGGTCAAGCCGTATTCCATGCGTGAATTGATGGCCCGTGTCCGCACCCAACTGCGCCGCGTGCGCCCGGCAAGCGGGGGCACGTCGCTTAGCTTTGATGACATTACTCTTGATCCCGAAACCCACCGTGTGAACCGCGCCAAGCAGGCGTTGAAGCTGGGGCCGACGGAATACCGGTTGCTGGTGACATTGCTGGAACGTCCGGGCCGTGTGTTCAGCCGCGATCAGTTGCTCGATCACGTTTGGGGCCGCGACATCTATGTCGACACCCGCACCGTTGACGTCCACATCGCACGTCTGCGCAAAGCGTTGACCCAGCATGGTGGCGAAGATCCGATCCGTACGGTCCGCGGTGCAGGTTATGCATTAGGTTAGTGGCTTATAGCGTTGATTTTAAACTAAAATAACTGATATCGAGAGCCATGTTGAAAGTTGATGTGTAGCATCATCTTTGCGCTTCAAGTGATTGAAATATAACAATATATCTGTTTTCTTCGGCGCGGGCCAAACCACAGCCCCTCCGACTTGATCCCGATCAACTCCGATGCCCACCATCACACGTACCCTGCGGATATATACGTATTAGAGGAGATTGATGATGATCGGACTCATTAGAATTTTGACGGCCTGCGCCGCGATGGTGATGGCGAGCCAAACAATGGCAGAGACCACAGATCGCACGTTTGGCGGTGATATATTCCGGGCAGGCGAAAGCACGACACCGTTCCAGGCGGGGCGCGACGTGTTCGCAACGGGCGCAACCGTCACCTTGCAGGGCGAGATTGCCGAGGACGCACATGCCGTCGGGTTTGACGTGGACGCGGATGCCGCAACGGGTGGCGATCTGTATCTCATGGGCTTTTCCGTCAGCCTACGGGGCAGTGTCGCGGGCGATTTAACCGCATCGGGTTTCAGCGTCAGGACCGCCCCCGACGCCGAGGTTGCTGGCAATGCGCGTTTGACCGGGGCGAAGGTCACGATAGAAGGGCCAGTCGGCGGCGCGGTTATGGCTGTCGGCGGTACGGTAACGCTGGATGCGCAGGTCGATGGCGACGTTTTCCTGACGGGAGAGACCTTGGTGTTCGGCAAGGATGCCCGCATCGGCGGCGCGCTGACCTATTCCGCACCGACCCGCATGGACATTCCCGAAAGCGTGGTATCGGCCGACCGCATTAAATTCGAACCCTATCACCGCAGCGATGTGATGAAAGACGCGCAAGAGATGTGGTCTGATTGGGAATACCCGGTTCTGCCGACCTTTATGTCGGTGCTTGGGGCGTTTCTGGTCACCGTGGGCTTCTTTGTGGTGATCGGTGCGCTGTTTCTGGCGCTTGTGCCCAACCGCGTACGGCATCTGCGCCGCAAGATCGAAGCACGACCGGGCAAGGCGCTGCTGTTTGGCGCCATGGGGCTGTCTATCTTGTTCGGGCTGGTCCCGATCAGCGCCTTGACGGTGATTGGTCTGCCGCTCGTGCCGATTGTGCTGCTTGGTTTGGTGGCGATCTGGACGCTGGGTTACATTTTGGGGGCTTATGCGTTGACGATGCGCGTCTTGCACAGCTTTGGATCAGACGAGAACCCGAAAATCTGGGTGCGGCTGGTGGCGCTTGTGATCGGCGTTACGGTGGCGTCACTGTTGAACTTCATTCCCGTGCTGGGGTGGATGGCCAACTTTGCACTCGTGTTGCTGGGGATCGGCGGCATGTCGATGGCGCTATTCGACCGGATGAACAGCGATGCCGGCCCGGTTCTGGATACGCCGCAGTGATAGGGGGCTGGCGCTGATTGCCGCCCGCAAAAAGCGAATGACCGCTGACTAAGCTGTCAGCGGTCATTACGGATAGGATCGGGAAATATGGGGGCAGGAGGGTCTTAGTCGTCGGTTTGTGACGCATCCAGCAGCGCTTCCATATCCAGGACCAGCACGGTTTGAGGTGTCTCAAGCGAGATGATCCCATCCTTGCGCAGAATGCTGAACGTGCGGCTGACCGTTTCAACGGTGAGGCCTAGGAAATCGGCGATGTCAGCGCGGCTCATGGGTAGGGAAAACGTGGTGAAGTTGCCACGTGGTGATCCGGTCCGGTTGGAAATCGCCAAAAGGAAAGACGCGACTTTCTCGGATGCGGATTTACGGGCAAGCATCATGAAATGGTCTTGCATGGCGCTGATTTCGCGCAGCGCCGCGTGCAAAAGACGTTGATGTGTCTCGGGGTCGCCTGCGCCGGTTTCCAAGGTCGACCGGCGGTGTGCCACGATCTCGGCTGTGGCGACCACGTCGCAATCTGTGTGATGCGCATCGCCGTTGGGAAAACCGATGATATCGCCGGGCAAGCCAAAGGCGATAACCTGCCGGCGGCCGTTCTCAAGCACCCGTGTCAGGCGCAAAACCCCTGTTTTTACTTCGTAGACGTGGTTGGCTGTGTCGCCCTCGTGAAACAGGTGCGTGCCGGTTGCATAGCTTCTTTGCTGCTGCTGTGGTGCTGGTGCCTGAAATACTAGGCTAGGTGCCAATGTCTGATTTGCCGCAGTAGATTCGCTTGAAAGTGTTACGTACATGTTGCATTCCCCAATTTGCTTAGGGGTACTTTCTCAAGTATTGGTCGCAGCAAGACGCGCATCACTGTATCAAATTGTAACTGATTGTATCCTGACGCGGCTTCCACTTATGCGGGTGGAAATTTATGACGCTGTCAGTATGATCGTCGTAGGAGATGATTGGAGCCATGGCGCAGCAAAGAATCCTTGTCGTCGATGACGATGCCAAAATTCGTACGCTCCTTCGGCGCTGTCTGGAGGGGGACGGATATATTGTGGACGAGGCGATGACATCGCAAGACGTTCGCGATGCCTTTGCAACCGACATGCCCGATCTGGTGACCCTTGATCTGAACCTCGGCGACGAAGACGGCCTGAACGTCGCCCGGGAAATACGCCGCGATCACGAAGTTCCGATTATTATGGTGACAGGAAAGGACGACGTGATTGATCGCGTTGTCGGGTTGGAGCTGGGCGCCGATGACTATCTGACCAAACCGTTTCACGTGCGCGAAGTGTTGGCGCGGGTGCATTCGGTTTTACGCCGCGCTGAACGGCACGCGCCTGTGGCGGTTGAACCTGCCCCTAAAACAACGTCAAACGACGGGTTGCTTGATCTGGACGGTTTGAAAATCGGGCTGGACCAGATGCTATTGATCGACCGGACGGGGCAGCATTGCGAGCTGACGACCGCCGATTTCAAACTGTTGGCGGCCTTTTTGGACAATCCGCAAAAACCGCTGTCACGTGACAGGCTGATGGATTTGATCGGCGGGCATGACTGGGCACCGTTGGATCGGACCATCGACAATCAGGTGGCCCGCCTGCGCAAAAAGATCGAACGCGACGTGTCGCGGCCGGTGCTGATTAAAACAGTGCGCGGGATCGGCTATATGCTGACAGCGCGCGCGGTTGATCAGGGTTGCGTGTCTTCAAACACCGCCTGAAGCGCTTGGGCCAGTTCGGCCTGACGGTAGGGTTTGCGCAGGATCGCGGTTTCGGCACCGATGTCTTCCGCGCGCAGCACGCCCTCGAAAAAACCTGATGTCATCAACACCCGCAGATCCGGCTTTTCCGCAGCGATCCGCTGGGCAAGGTCATGGCCGGTCATTTTCCCGGGCATGACCAAATCGGTGAACACCAGATCGATATCGTCGCGCTCTTGCAAGATGGCCCATGCCGCATCGGCGGTTTCGGCCGTGACACACCGGAAGCCAAAGGCCAGCAGGCGGGCCTTGGACAGACGCATCACCCGAACATCGTCCTCGACCAAGAGGATCAGCCGGTCCGCACCGATACCTTCATAGGCTTGGTCGTTGTCTTTATTGGCGACCTCTTTGGTATCGGCATCCATTGAGGCGGGGAAATACAGGCTGATTGTGGTGCCTTGGCCCAGCTCGCTGTAAATCGTGACGTGACCTGCGGATTGTTTGACGAAACCATAGACCATCGACAGCCCAAGACCGGTGCCTTCGCCGGTTGGTTTCGTGGTAAAGAACGGCTCCATCGCGCGGTTGCGGGTTTCGGGCGACATGCCTTCGCCGGTGTCGCTGACAGACAGGCGAACATAGCTGCCGGTTTCGATGCCGATCTCCTGCGCGATATAGGAATCGTCCAGCACGACATTCCGGGTCTCGAAAAACACCTTGCCGCCCTCGGGCATCGCATCCTGCGCATTCAAGGCCATGTTCAGAACGGCGGTTTGCAGCTGTGTCGCATCGGCGCGGGTGTGCCATAAATCGCTGGCCAGCGCGGCCTCGACACTCACATGTGCCCCGATTGTCCGCCTGAGCATGGAAACTGCTTTGGACACTTCATCGTTCATCGCGATGGTCTCAAGCTTGAGACTGGTGGTGCGGGCAAAGACCATCAGCCGTGATGTCAGGTCTGCGCCCAGCTCTGCCGCCTCAAGGGCGTCGGTGATCATGGCGCGGCTTTTCTCGCGGGTTTCGTCCATCTCTAGCAGCTCGAGGTTGCCGATCACAACGGCCAGCAAGTTATTGAAATCATGTGCAATACCGCCGGTCATTTGCCCGATTGCGTCCATGCGTTGGGATCGTGCGGCGGCTTCCTCGGCGGCGCGTCTGCGCGATTGGTCATGCAGAATACCGACAAAGGCAACTTCGCCCGCGATATCCGCGCGCCCGACTGACAGATGCAGCGGAAAGGTGGTGCCGTCCGCGCGTATCCCTTCGACATCGCGGCCCAGCCCGATGATCCGTTTTTCGCCCGTCTCAAGGTGGTGACGCAGGAAACCGTCATGTCGCACGGCCATGTCCTGCGGCATCAGGACCTTCACATTCTGACCAGTCAGGTCTTCGACCGTATGACCGAACAGGTTCGCAGCGGCCTTGTTCAGGCGCAAAATTTTGCCCGATTGATCCGAGATCAGAATGGCGTCAACTGCCGCATCAAGTAGTGCAAGCAGGACAGCGCCGTCGTCCTCAATTTCCATCTGTTCACTTCCGCGTCAAAAACATGGGCCGATTATATCCGAAAATACCGGACCAGTTTTTCACACATATGCGGGGTGCGCTACCTAATATCCCGCGAAACGTTCAACAGGGCCATCATATTTGAAAGCGTGATCACCCCGACAAGCCCATGCGCCCCCACAACCAGAAATTTGCGCCGTCCGGTTTTCTGGATCAGCTTGATCAAATCCAAGGCCATCATATCATAGGGCACCGTGTTTTCTTGCGATGTCGGCTCTACCACGTCTTCGACGATGGTGGTGGTCCAGTGTTCGCGATCGATCTTGTGGACAATCTGCGTATCGACGTACCCCAACAGCGTGCCGCTTTCGACAACCGGGGCAAAGCTGATCGAATGCTTGAGGAAAACCCGGTTTACCAGTTCCGAAAGGGACAGGCTGGGGTCAGCGGTCCATGGGTCTTGGGTCATCAGGCTGGCCACTGTGCGGCCGTCCAAGGCGATGTTGGTTTCAACCTGGGTGAGCGTCGCACGTGACGTTGCAAGCAAGAACAGCGCGATCAGGACGGGCCAGAGCCCCGAGACCGCCGAGCCCGAAAACACAGCATAAAGGCCAAGCGCCATAAGCCCGTAGGCAAAAAAGGTCGAGATCGTGACCGCCGTGCGGGTCGAGGCCAGCAAATCGCCAGACCGCGCCCAAAGCCACGCGCGCAAGACGCGACCGCCGTCCATGGGAAAGGCGGGCAACAGATTAAACAGCGCAAGGACCAAGTTTATGATGGCCAGATAGGACAGGACCGATTGCACCGTATCCGGTAGCCCGACGAAAAATGCCAACAGCTCGGTAAACCAAAAGGCCAGTGCAATGGCGACGCTGGCCGCGGGACCGGCGATGGCGATCCAGAATTCCGTATTGCCACTTAGGGGCTCTGTCTGCATCTCTGCAACGCCGCCGAAGAGAAACAAGGTGATCCCCGACACCCGAACGCCGAACCGCCGGGCAACGACGGCATGGGCCAATTCATGCAGCAGTAACGAGCCAAACAGCCCCAGCATCGCGATGACCGAGATGGTCAATACCGTCGGTTGGTCGACGTCGGGCAATTGGCTGGGGAAATAACTCGTTGAAAGGCTCCAGACCATCAACGCGGCGATCAGCACCCAACTGGCGTCGATCTTGATATCAAACCCGCGCAGTTGCGCGATCTTTATGGCGTTACCCCACATAAATTTTCCCGTCGGACTTTTGGTTTCGGTCACGCATGAACCGGCCAGCCGCAGCGTGTTTCGTGCTTATGGTCGCACCGCTTGATCGCTGTTTGCGCCTTGTGCTTTTGGTCATGCTGCCGTCCTCCTCGCATTGTTTCCCCCTTTGCTAGTTTGATTTCTCAAAAACGGGTTGATGAAGATCAATGCGACGGTGGTTACCAGCCAACGCACGCGAAAATGTGATCAGGCATAGGGGCATAGCGGGCAGGGGGCGTGAGATACGAGCCGCTTATAGAATGGGGGCGGGGTTCGTGGCATGTGCCATCAGTTGTGCCATGGCGGCGGACGCGATGCGGGACAACACGCCATCCGCGCGGCTGGTCAGGATGATTGGAACGCGTGCGCCCACCACGACCCCGCCTGCATCTGCCCCGGCCAGATAGATCAACTGCTTTGCAATCATGTTTCCGGAATTCAGATCAGGCACAATCAGCACATTGGCCTGTCCAGCGACATCGGAAATGATCCCCTTGGCCTCTGCAGCGGCTTTGGAAATGGCATTATCGAATGCAAGCGGCCCGTCCAGCAACCCGCCGGTAATCTGGCCTCGATCCGCCATCTTGCACAAGGCCGCCGCGTCGACGGTCGAGGGTAGGCTGGAGGTCACAGTCTCGACCGCTGACAGCAGGGCGACTTTGGGCAGGTCAATGCCCAGTGCAATGGCAAGGTCGATTGCATTTTGGACGATGTCGCGTTTGGCCGACAGATCGGGAAATATATTGATCGCCGCGTCGCTGATCAGCAAAAGCTTGGGATAGGTCGGCACATCCAGCGCGAAAATATGGCTCATCCGGCGTTCGGTACGCAGACCTGTCACCTTGTCCAAGGCGGGTTTCAGCAGCTCATCTGTGTGGATCTTACCCTTCATCAACATATCAACTTTGCCGGCGCGGGCCAGCGCCACGGCCTGTTCGGCGGCGGCATGGCTGTGGGGCACGTCGATGATTTCAATACCGGTCAAGTCGCAGCCCGCATCCTGTGCTGCCGCTTCGATCTTGGCTTGAGGCCCCACCAGAACCGGGATGATGATACCTTTCTCTCCTGCCTCAAGCGCGCCTTTCAAAGACGCGGCATCACAGGGGTGAACAACGGCAGTACGCACCGGCGCAAGCGAAGATGTTGCTTTGATCAGGTCCGCAAACCTGCTTCCGCGCTCGTGCAGATGCACCTCTGGCAGCACAACGCGGGGGCGGCGGACTTTGGCGGTGGGGGCCACGACGATTGCTTCACCCTCGATCACGGTTTCGCCGTTTTGATTGGTGCACAGGCAGGCCAGCGTCACGTGATGCTGCGCGGCGTCTTTCGCCGTAACTGTCACGCGGATCGTCACGGTGTCACCCAGCCCGACGGGGCGCAGGAATTTCAAATTCTGGTTAAGGTAGATGGTTCCCGGGCCAGGCAGTTCCGTGCCTAAAACCGCAGAAATCAGCGCGCCGCCCCACATCCCATGCGCGATGACTTTGTGGAACATGTCGGAATGGGCGTACTCCTGATCCACATGCGCAGGGTTCACATCGCCCGACATGACCGCAAACAGTTCGATATCCGCAGGCTTCAGCGTCCGGGTCAATTTGGCGCTTTCCCCCAGCTTGATCTCGTCGAAGGTGCGGTTTTCGATAAACTGCATCAAAGCGTCCCTTTGGGGGCTGTCATTCGCATCGGGTATTACTCCTGAAAAACATAGGTGCCGGGGGCGTCGCACAGGGCGGTATAGCTGCCGTCGGGGGTGCCCATCGGGGGCGGCGGTACCGGATCGCCGGATTTGTCGCCCAGCCACGTCACAAGTGCGGGCCACCACGATCCGTCCACAACATCGGCCTCGGCATACCACCGGTCAGGGTCGTGATAGGG
Organism: uncultured Sulfitobacter sp.; assembly: GCF_964021855.1. Classification (NCBI taxonomy): domain Bacteria; kingdom Pseudomonadati; phylum Pseudomonadota; class Alphaproteobacteria; order Rhodobacterales; family Roseobacteraceae; genus Sulfitobacter; species uncultured Sulfitobacter sp. The sequence goes on along the minus strand of NZ_CAXHZD010000004.1, from coordinate 213,702 downwards.
CGCGTCCTTGTGTTTGGCGCGCATGCGGTAGTGGCGGTGCGGGTGGCCGGGTTCGGATACGATGCCCGCGTTATGCCCGCCATTGGTCAGAACAAAAGTAACATCGGTATCGGACAGAAGATTGAATTTATAAACCGAATGCCAAGGCGCGACATGATCGCGTTCAGTACCCACCATAAAGACCGGTGCGCGAATGTCCGTAATCGCAACGTTATTACCACCGGCCAGAAACCGCCCCTCTGCCAGGTCGTTGTTGAGAAACAGTTGGCGTAGGTATTGCGAATGCATCTTGTACGGCATGCGCGTCGCATCCGCATTCCACGCCATCAGATCGTTCATCTCGGACCGGCCGCCCATCAGATAGTCATGGATCACCCGCGACCAGATCAAATCGTTCGAGCGTAAAAGCTGGAATGCACCGGCCATCTGTTTGGTATCAAGATAGCCTTTGTCCCACATCATATCATCAAGATAGGCCAGTTGGCTGTCATTGATGAACAGCGTCAATTCACCTGCTTGGGTGAAATCAACCTGCGCTGCCAAAAGCGTGAGGCTTTTTAGCCGCGCATCATTGTCACGTGCCATCGCCGCCGCCGCAATCGACAAGAGCGTGCCACCCAGACAATACCCGACGGCATGAATGTGCTCGCCGCCCGTTATGGTATCGACCGCATTAACGGCCTCCATCACACCGCTGGACAGGTAATCATCCATGCCCAGATCGCGATCAGCGCCATCAGGGTTGCGCCACGAGATCATGAAAACCGTGAACCCCTGCGCCGTCAGATAGCGGACAAAGGAGTTTTCCGCGCTTAGATCAAGGATGTAGTATTTCATGATCCACGCAGGGACGATCAGAATGGGTTCTGGCCGGACCTTATCGGTTGTCGGGGCATATTGGATCAGTTCGATCAGCCGGTTGCGGTACACGACTTTTCCGGGGGAGGTCGCCAAATTCTCACCGACCTTAAAGTCCTCAAGGCCCACAGGCTTTTCGCCGCTGTTGGCCCGCGTCGCATCCTCAAGGAAATTCTGCCAGCCGCGCACCAGGTTCATCCCGCCTTCGCTTGCGGTTTTTGCCAGCACCTCGGGGTTGGTCAGGGCAAAGTTCGAGGGGGAGAAAACATCGAGAATCTGGCGCGTGACAAAGGTCACCACGTCTTCATGCTGGCGGGTGACCCCGGCCACGCCAGTTGTCGCGTTCTGCCACCATTGTTGGTTCAGCAAAAACCCCTGCGAGATCATGTTGAACGGCCATTGTTGCCACGCTTCGTCCTTGAACCGTTTGTCCTGCGGCAGCGGCGTGATGCAGGTTTCGGTGGTATTGGGGTTCTGGGCGCAACGGGCGGCGTGGGTGGTGAAACGCCATATTTTCTTGCCGGCTTTCTCAAGCAGCTCAAGCTGTTTGCCGGGGGCCGAGGACAGATGCAAAGCCCAGTCTGCATATGCAGCAGCAAGCGCGATAGGGGATATGCCGCCGGTAAAGCGCGCCTGAGCGGCCTTTAGCCCCTTGTCCAACGCTTGTTCCATCGTCGTGTGGATATGCGAGCGGCGCTCCAAATCCGGATCGGAATAGGAGGTCGGCTCCGTCCGGGGGCTGGGGCGCGGTGCCACGGGTGTTTCATTATGAAGTGCGGCGACATTTGCCATCTTCCTGCCCTTTCCAACCAACGTGAACCTGTCAGTCGAATACACCTGATCCGCCGGTATGAAATTGACCTGCGTCAATCCTCAACGCGTTATTTTGCCGGCTTAGGAAAGGGTCGGGTCAGGGGGCGTGATGCGCAAGGCCCGCAGGGCATTCAGAATAACGGCCACGTCAATCACCTCTTGGATCAGCGCGCCTTGGACGGGTGTCAGATATCCAAAGGCCGCAGCGATCATGCCGATGACCGATAGTCCGATCCCCGCAACCACGCTTTGCAGGGCAATGCCACGGGACCGGCCCGCGATATCCATCCCCATGGCCAACCGATCCACACGGTCGATCAGCAGCACCACATCCGCCGCCTCGGCCGAGGCGGCAGCCCCGCGCGCGCCCATGGCCACGCCCACATCAGCGGCGGCAAGGGCAGGGGCGTCGTTCACGCCGTCGCCAACCATCATCACCGGCCCGTTCTTGCGTTCGGTCAGCACCAGCAGCACTTTTTGTTCAGGTGTGAGATCGGCCCTAATCGCGTCGAGCCCCAAATCCTTGGTCACTTGTTCCGCCACTGCGGCCCGGTCGCCAGTGGCAAGCATGATCCGGCCAACCCCGATCCGGCGCAGGCTGGCTAGCATGGCCGCAATGCCCTCGCGCAGCGGGTCGGCCATCACCAGATGCCCCGCCATCGCGCCGTCCACGGCCACAGCAACGACAACCGATCCCGCCGTGCGTGACAGGTCGCTGCTGCTTGTTGCGCCCACCTGATGCGTCACAAACCCGTCGCCACCGACGATGACATCGCGCCCGTCGATACGGCCCGAAAGGCCTTCGCCCGGTACCTCAATCACCTGTGACGGAAAGGGGAGCGTGAGGTTGCGTGCTTTTGCAGCGGCAACGATGGCCTGCGCCACGGGATGGGTCGAGGTCTGGTCAAGCGCTGCGGCAAGGCCGAGTATGTCATCCTCGGAAATGTCGGTGTGGGTTTGAATGGCGACGATGCGGGGCCGCCCGTCGGTCAAGGTGCCGGTTTTATCCAAGATCAGCGTTTGAATGCGCGCCATCTTTTCCAGCACGCCGGACCCTTTGATTAGAACCCCGAAATGCGCGGCGCGTGACAGCCCCGCGACCAATGCCACCGGCACAGCAAGGATCAGCGGGCAGGGCGTCGCGATCACCAGCACGGCCACGGCGCGGATCGGATCACCGGTGAACCACCACGCGGCAAAGGCGATTGCGACCGTCACCACCAGAAAGCCAAGCGACCAACGATCAGCCAGCCGCGCCATGGGCGCTTTGGATCGTTGGGCTTCCTCTACCAGCCGCATGATGCCTGCATAGGTGCTTTCGCTGGCGCGGTGTGTCGCTGTCAGCTCGAACGGTTCGCCCGCGTTGGTGGACCCGCTGAGCGCCGGATCGCCGCGCGACAGTTTTGCTGGCAAGGACTCCCCAGTAAGGGCGGATGTGTCGACAAAAGCGACATCAGAGGCGACCGTGCCGTCGACCGCCACCGTGTCGCCCTTGCGGATCAGCAGCAGATCACCCGGTTCGATTTCATCCAAAGGAATTTCTTCGAGGTTGCCGTTTTTATGGCGCGTGGCCGTGCGCGGGACCCGCGACAGCAGGTCGTGCATCTCGCGGCGCGCACGGCCTTGAGCGAAGATTTCCAGAAAGGTGCCGCCGGAATACATCACCGCGACAACAGCCGCCGCGAGGGTTTCGCCAAAAGCGAGGGCGGCGGACATCGACAGCGCCGCGACAATGTCCAGCCCGACGTCACCGCGTGACAAGCTGCGCAAAATCTCGACCAACAGGGCGACCAGAACCGGCACCACACCGATGACCCAAAACAGCGTCGCCAAATCGCTTTTGCCAAACAGATAAAAGGCAATGCCCAAGACGAGCCCCGAAACAGCGCAGACCAGCAACGCAATTTTCACGAGGTCATCGGTTGCGCGTTTCATATTGCTCTGGTCCTTGGTCAAAGTAATCGGTCGGTACAGCAAAACGGGGTGCCGGACTGAATATACTCCGCCACCCCGATCGGGCATACTGTTATCGTATGGCCCCAGTTGATTGAGGCCAAGCGGTTCAGGTTTTCCGGTGCTTTTTCAACGCGTCCTTGAAGGCCGCTTGGGCCTTTGCATTGGCGGCATCAAACGCCGACCGAGATTCATTCAAAGCGGAGCGTAAGGCGGCCCATGATGCTTTGCCCGCATCGCCCATGTTCTCAAGCTTGGCCCCGGCGTTCTGGGCAATATGATCCGCTTTGGCGACGGCTGCGTCGACCTCGGCATCGCGTTCTGCCTTGAAATCGGCAGCGGCTTGCTTGATCCGCTCTGCGGCATCGCTCCAGGCTTTTTGCTGGGCTTCGGCCTGTGCTTTAAAGGTGTCTTCGATGGCCTCCGTCTTTTCGCCCACGTTCTTCCAATAGGCCTCTACGTCGTCCTCAAACGCTTCCCATTCGGCTTCAAGCTTCGCGCTGGTTTGATCCCATGTTTTCGCGTCGTCTTTGTACTCTGCCTTCAGCTTTTTCTTAAACGCATCGCGGTGTTTTTTCATGTCCTTTATCGCCTGTTCGGCGGTCTTGCGGGTGTCTTTTTTGACGTCTTCGGCAGTGTTTTCAAAGACTTTCAACACCGCTTCCATCTCGTCGAGGCGGCTTTTGACCCATTCTTCATAGGGGAAAATGTCGTTCTTCTTTTTCATGTCACTCTCCTAGAGCATGCCTTGGAATTACTTGCCGTGGGCAGAAACCTGATGTCCAAGGCGGGTTGATATTCTGACAGATCGGTTGGCCCGACTTAAGTGAGATCGCCAAAGGCCTTGCTGACCGCGATGGGGATCATCACCAGAGTCCAGCCCGAGATCATGATGCTGATCCCGGCAAGCGTGCCCAAAGCCCAAAGTGCGGCGGACGGCATCTGCCAAATCAGTACGGCCCCCAAAACGGCGGTGATCAGACCGTCAAACAAAAGCCATCCCCAGCCTGAAAGCGGCCGCATGCGAAAGGAAAGGACAGTCTTGATGACCCCTTCGGCCAGAAACATGGCCGCAAGGATGATTGTGAGGACAAACACCCCTTCGAGAGGGAAGAGCAGCAAATACAAACCGGCGATCAGCCACACCGCAGCGATGAGAAGGCCAAGGATGACCCCGCTCCATTTGGGATAGCTGAACGCGCCTATGGTTTGTGCGATGCTGGCAATAATCAGCATAGTGGCGGTCATCCAGACAACACCCAAGGTACTGATCAAGGGAAAGACGATGGCCGCAAAGCCCACCAGTATCATCACGACACCAAGGGCAATCATCACGTTGCGACCGCGTTTGATGCCGTCAGCGAATGGGAGGTCGTCGGCAGAGTTCATAGTCATGGAAAGTCTCCAAAGTTGCACGTGGGGGCATTTGCGCTATCGCAACCGGGACAGCGGAACGGCCCTTCGGAAATTGGTTAGGGGTTGGGTCGGTACGCTTTGGCACCCAAGTTAACAGGTATCCGATTCGTGCTACTTCAGATTGATGCACATCAATCGTCGGCGGCGTGACTTGACGCCGATCAAGTCGGGGCTGGTGCCGGCGCGGTAGTTTGGGCCAATCTTAAGCAAAGGAAACACCATGCCGCCTGAAAATCCCCGTCCGCCGTCCGACACGCCGCCGAAAGAAGTACCTGCGCCGAATGATCCTGAACCGGCGGCAGAACCGCCGCAGCCTACAGGGCCACAAGATCCAGATCAAAACCCGACCCCGACCGAGGTGCCGCAGCCAGATACGCCGGCCGAGGACCCGGAATATGATCCCTTTGATAACGGAAACTTCCCCGTCTAGGGATCGAGAACGGGATGATCTAGAAACCGACTAAAAGCGGGCCGCTATAGTTTTTGCGGCCCGCTTTGACGGTCTTGGGGGATGCGTCGTCTAAACGGCTTAATGCGCCAAAAATACCGGCAGGTCGGTCTGTTCGATCATCGACCGTGTTGTGCCACCCAGAACGGCCTGAACCATCCGCGCGTGGCCATAGGCCCCCATGACCACAAGGTCGGCCCCGAATTCCTGTGCGCGGTCCTGGATGCATTTCTCAACCGACAGCTTACCGTTTGGGTACTGCGAAACGGTGACGTTGCAGCCATGGTGGCTAAGCCATGCGGCGACATCTGTGCCGGGGTCTTGGCCGTCTCCTTGGGCGGTCATCAGCGGGTCGATGCTGGCAATCACGACTTCTTTTGCGGCCATCAGATAGGGCAGGGCCGCATGCACGGCACTTGCCGCCGCTTCGCTGTCATCCCATGCCACGAAAACACGCGCGATCTTGTCGGCGGTGGACCCGTTGATGCGAAGCCCGATTGGCGAATGGAACAAGACGCCCGATGCCGCCTCACGCAGGAAGTCTGGCGTGTCGCGCAGGTTTGCGGCCAGATAGGCCTCGTCACATACCCTTGCGACCCGTGCGACGGCGTGTTTTGCGTCCGCTGTGGCACAGATCACCGATTGGACATCGCCCGGTACGTTGCTTTTGGCCAGCAGCGCTTCGACTTCTTGCACGCGGTCTTGTTGCGTTTGCTGCACCTCGGCGACCAGTTCGGCCCAATTGTCCGGAACGGCACCGGCACCGTACGGGGATACATAAACCGGAATGAACGGCGATGCGCCCAAGATCAGGCAGATCAAACGGTTGTCTTGCACGGCGGCGGCTTCGGCGGCCTCGGTGATCAGGGTGTCGGGGGTGTTGATATCCATCACATATAATATCGTGCGGCGCTTCATATTATTCTCCATCCATAAAATGCGCCCGGGCAAGGGGCGGGGGCAGTGATCTATAGGCTAACATCAGCCGAAGCGGGTAAAATGACACAGATCAAACGGTGACCGAAATTTCATGACACTATAAAATCCAAAGCTATCAATTGGACGATTGGCAAATGGAATTCAAAGATTACTACAAGGTGCTTGGCGTCGAGCGCAGCGCAACGGATGACGAGATCAAAAAGGCGTTCCGCAAGGGGGCGCGCAAATACCACCCTGATATCAATCCCGATGCGGAATCCGAGGCAAAGTTTAAGGACGTGAACGAGGCCTATGAGGTTTTGAAAGACCCCGAACGCCGCGCGGCCTATGACCAACTGGGCAAAGAGCCACCGCAATCGCAAGGCCGCTATCAGCCGCCCCCCGGTTGGGACAACGATTTCGAGTTTTCTGGCGGCGGCCCGCAGAGCGACGAAGGGTTCAGCGATTTCTTTGAAAACCTATTTCGCAGGGGCTCTGGCCCAGCGGGCGGCATGGGTATGGGATCGGGTCGGGGTGCAGACAGCCACGGACGTATCGAAATCTCGATCGAGGATGCCTATAGCGGTGCCGATCGTACATTGAGCCTGAGATCGCCGGTTGTCGGGCCGAACGGAACTGTGACCATGCAGGACCGCAAAATCTCGGTGCATGTGCCCAAGGGGATTTCAGCAGGGGAGCATATTCGGCTGGCCGGCCAAGGGTCGCCGGGTGCAAAGGCGGCAGGTGATCTGTTTCTTGAGGTCGCCTTTGCACCGCATCCGATTTTCCGGGCCGATGGCAAAGACCTGTACCTTGATCTGCCCATCGCCCCATGGGAGGCCGCATTGGGCGGTCACGTGGTCATGCCCACCCCCGGCGGCAAGGTCGATTTGCGCATCCCCAAAAACGCACGATCCGGCCAGAAAATGCGGCTGAAGGGCAAGGGTCTGCCCGGCACCCCGGCGGGCAACATCTATGCCACTTTGAAAATCGTAAATCCAAAGGTTGAAACGGAAGAGGCGCGCGCGTTCTTCGAGAAAATGGCCAAAGAGATGGCCTTTGATCCGCGGGCCGGTCTTGGAGGGAAATGAAATGAAAAAGACAACAATGAAGCCTGATGTTGTTGATGCGCTGTCATTGCCTGACCTATGTCGATTTTGTCAGGCTGACGAAACCTGGGTGATTGAACTGGTCGAACATGGGGTGATTGACCCCATGGGCAGCAGCAGCGGGAACTGGCGCTTTGTCGGGGCAAGCATTGCCCGTGCGAAAAAGGCCAGACGGCTAAATCGTGACTTGGGTATCAATATTGCAGGGGTCGCGTTGGTGCTGGATCTGCTTGAGGAACGCGACGCGATCATGCGTCGCCTTGCACGGCACGAGCCGATTTGATTGGTATTGGTCACCGGGTGACATCGTACTCTTGTGCTCTATGTCCCCGTGTGACCGGGGCGACCGCCGCCCGATTAGCAATCAATCCAAAGCCAGACGAAAGCCGCACATGACCAATCCCGAAAACGAAATCCCCGTTTTTGAAATGACGGATCAGCATTGGCAGTCGCTTGGCAAATCGGGGGCAGGGCACAAGCATCGCTATGGTCACGGCGCTGTCGTTTCCGGCCCCTTTGGCCAAGGTGGGGCCGCTCGGTTGGCCGCGCGCGGGGCATTGCGGATCGGGGCGGGGCTGGTCAGTATCGTGTGTCGCGCTGATGCGGTGGCGGAACATGTGGCACAGCTAAACGCGATTATGGTTAAACCCTATGCAGATGACGCCGGTTTTCAGGATCATCTGAGCGCGATCAAGCCGCAAGCGATCTGCATCGGCCCCAATTTCGGCCTGTCATCTGCCAGCAAAACGCTACTGGGGCAGGCGCTGACCCTGGGGCTGCCGATGTGCATCGATGCCGACGCGATTACACTGATATCCGACACCTCAAATCCGCTGCCCGAGATTTCGAACCGGCAAAGCGTTATGACCCCGCACGAGGGCGAGCTGCGCCGTTTCATCCCCAATGCGTTCGACGAAACATCCAACCGCGTGACCCTCGCGCAACGCGCCGCTGAAAAAGCCGGTTGTGTGGTGTTGTTCAAAGGGCCGGATACTGTCATCGCGGCACCAGATCATGCGCCCGTCATCGTATCGTCCGCGCCGTTTCAACACAGCAGCTGGCTGGCAACCGCCGGATCGGGGGATGTGTTGGCGGGGTTTATCACTGGTTTGCTGGCCCGTGGCTTTGACGCGTTTGACGCGGCCTGCATCGCCGCCGCGCTGCATTTTCGTTGTGCTGAGGCATTTGGCCCCGGTTTGATTGCGGAAGACCTGCCTGAAATGCTGCCTAAACTGCTGCGTTGACCTAGATCAATCCGCGCTGTGCTTCGTCGTCTAATCTGATCGAAACACAGGTGATGTAATATGGTGATAACACACGAATGGCGCGCGGCATTTCCGGATTTGGCGGGCATCTCTGACCATGTGTCGGCCCAGCTAGACCGCCATGCCCATATGATACGGCGGCCCTCTGGGGCGGCGCTATCGGGCGCGGATGACGCTGGCGAAAACCTGCTGCTTGTTGTGACGGGTACCGTTCGGGTGCAGCTGTATTCTGACGCGGGTCGGGAAACTGTATCCTATCACATTCAGGCCGGCGAAAGCTGCGTTCTGACGACGGCCTGTTTGCTGGCCTATCGTGGAAATTCCGCCCATGCTATCGCCGAAACCGATGTCGAGGCGGTCCTGATCCCCAGCCGTATCTTTGACGCGCTGATGTCAGAGTCCAAGGCATTCAGGGCCTTTGTTTTCGCGTCATATTCCCGACGTATGACAGACCTGATGGTGCGAAAGCACGACCGCCCCGTCAGAGATCGACCAACCCACATCCACTAACCCCCTTAGAAATGGAGAGTATCATGAACGCCAATCTTGGAAATCTGGACCGTGTCATCAGGATCATTCTTGGTCTTGCGCTGATCGTTGCGCCGCTTTTGAACATCCCCGCCGTCTGGAGCAGTACAGTGCTTTCATACGGCAGCATGGCCGTTGGGCTTGTTCTCGTTGTCACCGGGCTTTTCCGGTTCTGCCCGCTTTACCGTATCTTTGGCATCTCTACCTGCAAGCTATAGCAGGGGTGCGGCGGCCACATTAACGGCGCCCGTAAAAGGGTGATCACATACATATCGAGGATGAAACATGCTTGACCACGCTCATTACGCCCGCTTGATCAAGGCGCGCCTGCAAGAATTAGATGCCCGTATGCACGAGGTCGATGACGAGCTGGGAGAGCCCAAATCGCCGGATATGAACGACCAATCGATCGACCTTGAGGATGACGAGGTGCTGGAAGGCATCGGGATGGCGGCACAAAAGGAAGTTGCGCTGCTCAACCTCGCTTTGGAGCGGATCAAAGACGGCAGCTATGGCATTTGCAAGGAATGCGGCGCGCAGATTTCGGAGGCGCGCTTGGCCGCTGTTCTGTATGCGCCGCTTTGCAAGGACTGCGCTGCAAATCACTAGCCGTTCGGCACCCGGTCACATAGTCAATTGCATCGGCCTGTCTGCGCTTTGTTCCAAAGAATGCTTGCGGAGCAAAGCGAAAAGACATGGCACCCGTCACCACGATAACTTAGGGTTAATGCTATGACTGAACCCGCCGACGCGCCTGTGAAAACGATCAGCAGCTCGATCTCCGAGGGGACATTGACCCTTTCGGGGCGCTTGCTGATCGACACAATGCTTCAGCTTAAGGGTTACAGCTCAAGCGCGATGCCTGAATCGGTTCATTACATTGATATTACGGAGCTATCCCAGCTTGATACCGCTGGTGCATGGTTTCTGCTGGACCACAAGAAACGGGCGGCCCAGCATAACATATCGCTTGAGATTACGGGCGCGTCCGATGCGCAGGCGCAATTGATCAAGACGGTTGAAAAGAACATGCCGCCGGATGATTTGGCACCGGCAAAACCCATTACAATTGCCGATCGGTTCGAGGCGTATGGCCGTAAGGTCGTGCGCGCCTTGCGCATGACGGTCGAGCTGATCTCGTTTCTGGGGCAGGTCATTGCGACATTGGGCGGCATCATCCGGCACCCCAGCCGCCTGCGTCTGACATCGGTGGTGCATCACTGTCAGGAAATCGGCGTAAGCGCGGTGCCCATCGTGGCGTTGATGGCATTTCTGATCGGGGTCGTGCTGGCCTTTCAGGGGTCGGCACAGCTGCGCCAATTCGGTGCCGAGGTGTTTGTCGTTGATCTGATTGCCATTTCGATCCTGCGTGAACTTGGCATTCTGTTAACCGCGATCATTGTGGCGGGCCGGTCCGGGTCGGCGTTCACGGCGTCGATTGGTTCGATGAAAATGCGCGAAGAGATCGATGCCATGCGCACCCTTGGCCTTGATCCGGTGACGATCCTTGTGGTGCCGCGCGTGCTGGCGCTGATGCTGATGCTGCCGGCATTGGGGTTCATCGCAGATATCTCTGGCCTGATCGGGGGCGCGCTGATGTCATGGATCGAGTTGGGCGTGTCGCCTGCGGTTTTCCAGACGCGTTTGGTCAACAACACCGACGTCTGGCATTTTAGCGTCGGCATGATCAAAGCGCCGTTTTTTGCGCTGATCATCGGCATTATCGGCTGTTACGAGGGCATGAAAGTGGGCGGCGACGCGGAATCACTGGGGCGGCTGACGTCGGCTTCGGTGGTGCTTTCGATCTTTATGGTTATCGTGATGGACGCGTTATTTTCGGTCTTTTTCGCGGTGGTGGGTGTATGATGGATACGGTGAACGATCCAATTATCAGCGTGCGCGGACTGGTGACGCGGTTCGGAACGCATACGGTGCATGACGGTCTGGACCTGGATGTGAAACAGGGCGAGATCATTGGCGTTGTGGGCGGGTCTGGTACCGGTAAATCCGTGCTGCTGCGGGCCATCGTCGGGTTGTTGGAACCCAACGCGGGCCAGATCGAGGTGTTCGGCCAAAGCGTGCGATCAACCTCTGACGCAGAGTTCCGTGCCTTGCGTCGTCGGTGGGGCGTGATGTTTCAGGACGGGGCGTTGTTTTCGTCGCTGACCGTGCGCCAGAATGTCGAGGCACCGATGCGCGAACAGCTGGCCTTGCCGGATGACGTGCGTGAAACCTTGGCCGGTATCAAGGTCCGCATGGTCGGGTTGCCCGAAAACGCGATGGCGAAATACCCGTCAGAGCTGTCGGGCGGGATGCGCAAACGTGCCGGTTTTGCGCGCGCCATCGCCATGGACCCTGAAATTGTCTTTCTGGATGAACCCACCGCAGGGCTTGACCCGATTGGGGCGGCGGCCTTTGATATCTTGATCAAACAATTGCAGGCCTCGCTGGGGCTGACGGTGTTTTTGGTGACGCATGATTTGGACAGTTTGCATGCGATCTGTGACCGCATCGCTGTATTGGCCGATCAAAAAGTACTGGCCGTAGGAACAATGGAAGAAATGATGCAGGTTGATCACCCTTGGGTGCATGAATATTTCCACGGTCCGCGCGCGCGGGCGGCTTTGTCTTCTGCCCAGAAAGAAGGGGCACACTGATGGAAACCCGCGCGAATTATATCCTGATCGGGATATTCACCCTGCTTTCGATCCTTGGCACCTTGGCGTTTTTCGTCTGGTTGGCCAGTGTTCAAATCAACAAGCAATACCAAACCTACGGCATTCTGTTCGACAACGTGTCGGGGCTGGATGCGTCGGGCGACGTTCTGTTCAACGGTATCTCGGTCGGCAAGGTCGTCGGTTTGCAGATAGCCGCACAGGACCCTTCCAAGGTGTTCACCACCATCGAGATCGAAGGCGACGTGCCGATCCGGTCTGATACGGTGGCGCAACTGCAATCGCAGGGGGTCACAGGTGTCGCTTATATCTCGCTTTCGGGGGGGACACCCACGGCACCGCCGCTTGTCGCCAATGCGGATGGTTGGTTGATGATCCCCTCGCGCCGGTCCACCGTGCAAACGCTGGTGGAAGACGGGCCCGATCTTTTGGTCGAGGCGAAGAAGTTGCTAGAGCAGTTTCAAAACCTCGCCGGTCCGGAAAACCAAGAGCATGTGACCAACATCCTGCGCAATATCGACACTTCGTCTGGCCGTCTGGATCAGGCGCTAGGCGATTTTTCACAGATCACCGGCACCGTGCGCGATGCGACCGACCAGATCACCCAATTCACCAACCGCCTTGATACCATCGGTGCCGCCGTCACGACCACGCTTGAGCAAGCCGACAGCACGCTTGAGGCAGCCACAGTTGCGTTTGGCACGGCGGATAAGGCGCTGACGGGGTCGGTGGGGGCCATCGACAGCGCCAAAGAAACCTTTGATCAGGCCAAAGCCATTCTGACGCAGCAGGTTCCCGAAATCCTGGCACTGGTGTCTGAGGCAACAGCGCAGGCGAATGCAGCGATTGCGGATGTGCAGCAACGCACGGGCACCACGCTCGACGGGTTTTCCGAGACCGCAGCCCTTTTGAACGCGCGGCTGGTCGAGCTTGAGGCCTCGCTTGAAGGGGCCAATACTGCCTTTACCGCCGTGACCGAAGCATCAAACAGTTTTGATCATCTTGTGGATGGCGATGGGACGCAGCTGGTGGCCGAGGCGCGGGTGGTGCTGGCCGATGCAAAAACTGCCATCGACGGGATAAACGCGGTAATTGCGAATGATGTGCCGGTGATCACGGCCGATATCCGCAGCGGCGTTGCCACGGCGAACCAAGCCATCGAAGACCTTGCCGCGCAGTTGACCGGCTTTACCGACCGATTGGGCCCGATGGCCGATGATGTGCAGGCGGCGATCCGGACTGCCAACACGCTGTTCACCCAAGCGCAAACGAGCCTGACCAATCTGGATACGACGCTTGGCGTCGCCAATGGCGCGCTTGGATCGGCGCAAACAACCTTTGACGCGGCGACGGTGGTTTTGAACACCGATCTGGAACCGATGATGACCGACATCCGGACGGCGGCGGATGAGATCAGCCGCGCCGTAACGGACGTGACCCGCGACATGCCCGCCATCACATCCGAGCTGCGTGCGCTGATTGCCCGCAGCGATGCGGTGGCCCGCCAGATACAGACCGCCGTGGCAAACGCCACCCCCGGCATCGGCGATTTTGCCAATAAAGGTCTGCCGGAACTCACAAGGCTCGCCAGCGAGGCGCGCACGTTAATCGACACATTGGGCAGTCTTGCGCGCCGCATTGAACGCGATCCAGCCCGCTTTATCTTGGACGGCCGTGTCCCTGAATACAGGAGATAGATCTATGCAAACCATGACCCGCCGCGCCGCCCTGTTCGGGGCGCTGTCCACGCTAAGCGGCTGTGCTGCAATATCGTCGATCAACAGCGCTGCCGCACCGCTGGATACCTATGACCTGCGCCCCGCCGCCGGATCAACAAGCGGTGGCCGCAGATCACGCACTTTATTGGTGGCCAAGCCGCAAGCGTCTGCGGCGCTGGCCACGGACCGTATCATGATCAAACCCGACGCGGTGTCGGTCACCTATCTGCCCGATGCCCGTTGGGTCGATGAAGTACCGGCTGTTGTGCAATCCTTGTTGATCCGCAGCATATCTGAAACGGGCCGCATCGCATATGTCGGGCGCAGCGACGCGGGGCCGATCCCGGACAAAGCGTTGCTGGTGCGCATCGACGCTTTCGAGGTCAACGCATTGGAAAACGGTGTGTTTAGCGTCACTGTTGACCTTGATCTGACGTTGATCAACGACAGCAATCAACGTGTTGTCGCATCGCGTCGGTTCTCGCAGACGGATTTGGTTGCCTCTGACGAGGTCACTGAAATTGTGGCTGCATTTCAGAACGTGCTGAACGATCTTTTGCCAGAGATGTCGGATTGGGCAATCGCGAGGACTTGAGCGGACTGCCGCTGAGGTCTGCGCAGGGTAGGGGTGCCGCCCACCTGCGCGCGTGGTTGATATGGATCAATGTTGTACAGAAAATCGCCGTCTAGATTGAACTCAAATCCAGCATTGCGCAGAAGGACAAGTTCATGACCGCGACCAAAGACGCAGATCACCACACCACCGTCATCAAAATCCCCGAGGCTGTTGGCGTTTTCGACAGTTTTGAAGACCTGCAAAAGGCATTCTATGATCTGAGGATGGTTGGGTTCAGCCGATACGACATCAGCCTGCTTGGCGCAGAGGACACATTGAAGGAAAAGCTGGGCACCGCCTATTGGCGCTCGCCCGAGTTGGAGGACGACCCCGACGCCCCCCGCGCGGCATTCGTATCCGAGGAAGCAATCGGCGAGCTTGAGGGCGGTATCGCCGGCGGGTTTTTCTTTCTAGGATCATATGTCGCCATGGCGGCGATGCTCACGGCGGCCAGTACTTTGGCGGCGTCCATCGCTGCAATCGCCATTGGCGGCGTCCCTGCTGCTATCGTCGGCGCGCTGCTGGCCCGGCGTGTGGGACAGCACCACAAAGACTATTACGCGAAACAGATCGAACACGGCGGTATCTTGTTGTGGGTTCGGGTAAAAGACAAAGAGCACGAGGAGCTGGCCACCAAGATCATGAAAGAACATTCCGGACGGGATGTGCATGTTCACGGGTGGAGCGAGTAAACTTCCGGCGGAAAGCTCTCCGATCTTAGGTGTGCTACGCTATCTCGCACGTCATCTATGCCGGTCCCAGTTGCATCTGTACCATAGCTGCATTCGCGCTATGCTGGGGCAGGGATTTGGGGACCGTCCGGGAAAATGCGTTTAGAAAAGCCTTCGTGGGTCGATAAGCTGGTGGCGGAGGAAACGGCACGCCAAGAGTTGACGGCAGTGTTAAATGCCAAGGGTAATGTGCAGCAATTCACCCTTGGGGATGCCCTGAAATGTAGCCAGAAAAGCTGGGTTTTTCGGGCCAAGATTAACGGCGAAGAAGCGGTTATAAAACGCTTCTTTGACAGTGACGCGCCACAAACCATCCGTCGGCTTAAAGACGAGCTGGATTTTCTTGAGCGGTCATTCGACGACATCCGCTATCAGGCGAACCGATGTCTATATGCTTGGCCGCAGGACGGCATTGCAGTGCTTAGCTTTGCCCCCGGGAAACGGCTGGGCGACCAGATTGCGCAGGCGTCTGGTGAGGAGCGGCGACAGCTGGTGAAGCAGAGCGGTAAGTGGCTCCGCCGGTATTGTTCGCTCCGCCAAAGGGACAGCCGTTTCGGACCTGCATTCTGGGTGAAAAAGCTAGCGTCGGTTAAGACAGATCGCATTGCGTCACCACCGGATCGACTGCTTTTGGACCGGTTGCTTGCGTCCATTCGGCGCCAGGTTGACGGGGTCAGAGGGGTACCGGTTGTTCAGGCAGCTACCCATGGCGATTTCGTCGGCATAAACGCGCATTATCATCAGGGAACGATCTATGGCGTTGATATTCAAGGGGAAAGCTGGCTAGCTGTGGCTAAGGACGTGGCGCGGTTTCTGGTCTGGTTGCAAATTCACGCGCCCAGTCCGGCGGGTGGGCATCGTTATGGCATATCATTGGACTTTATTGATCCGTTTCAGGAAAGCGGTGTTTTGAACGTGAATGAATACGAAACGACGCTGCCGTTCCTGATTGGCGAACAATTATATGGCCGCTTTGTCGAAGGGTATGAGCACCAAGATATTCGCGACAAGACGCGCGCCGCGATTGAGATGTATTTGGAGCGATAACGGCGCTGCATTCTGAACATTCTTTGTGTCGACGATGGATTAGATTGACAACTGGTATGACCAGATACTAGTCATGAGAAATGTCTAGAGAAATCAACACCCCCAGCCGTGAAGGCATGCGCTTATCTGCTGATAAACTGCTTGTGGCGTGG
Source organism: uncultured Sulfitobacter sp. (assembly GCF_964021855.1). Lineage (NCBI taxonomy): Bacteria > Pseudomonadati > Pseudomonadota > Alphaproteobacteria > Rhodobacterales > Roseobacteraceae > Sulfitobacter > uncultured Sulfitobacter sp. The sequence continues at coordinate 197,455 of NZ_CAXHZD010000004.1, read as the reverse complement.
TATGCGGACGACTTCACTGGTGCCGCGGCGACGATGGAAGTGTTGAACTTTGCCGGTATCAAAACGGCGCTGTTTCTGGAGGTGCCGACGGTCCAGCAACTTGACCAATTTCCGGGTCTTCAGGGCTTTGGTGTCGCGTCAACGGCGCGGGCGCAAACACCAGATTGGATGGATCGGCATCTGCCTTTGGCCTTTGACCGGATCAAGGCGTTAGAGCCCGAGATTGTTCACTACAAGGTCTGTTCAACACTGGATTCCGCACCGCATATCGGATCGATTGGCAAAGCCATTGAACTGGGCGCGGCGTGTTTCGATAGCCGGTCGATCCCCGTGCTTGTCGCGGCCCCGAAAATGCGCAGGTACCAGTGTTTCGGGCAGCTTTTCGCGGGGATGGGCGATCAGACGTTTCGTCTGGATCAGCACCCGGTCATGGCCCGCCATCCCGTCTCACCAATGCAAGAACCCGATGTTGCTGCACATATTCTAATGCAGTCGGATCGTCTGAACGCAGAGCTGATACCGTTCAATGAGATGACTGCGTCATTGACTTATGCGCCCCAAAAGCGCGGACAGGCGGACGGGTCGACGCTTGTTTCAATTGACAGCGTGAACGACGACACGGATGCTGCTGCGGGGCGGATAATCTGGGAAAACCGCCGTGCGATGCCGTTCGTCGTTGGATCCCAAGGGATCGAATATGCGCTGGTCGAGCACTGGCAGCGAACGGGAGTTCTTGAACCGATTGCGCCGCCGTCGGGCATTGGGAAAGCCGCTGCAATGATGTGTGTGTCAGGCTCGGTCTCGCCCACCACGGCCAGTCAGATTGAATGGTCCAAACAGAACGGGTTTGAATGCATCGCCCTTGATGCGACGCAGCTGTGTTACGATGAGGCTGCAACCGACCGCGAGATTGCGCGTGTGATAAAGGCGTCTAAACACGCCCTGTCCCAAGGGCGTGATCCGTTGGTCTATTCTGCGGCAGGTCCGGATGATCCGATGGTGGGTCAGCTGATCGAAGCCGTATCACAATCGCGCCTGAGTATGAGCGACGTTAACCAGAAGATCGGCAAAACCTTGGGCCGTATCCTCAAGCAGGTCTTAACAGATTGCGGCGTTCGACGGGCTGTTGTGTCGGGCGGCGATACCTCGGGCAGTGTGACGCAGCAGCTTGGTATCTTCGCGCTGACAGCACTGGCCCCGACCATTCCGGGGGCATCAATTTGCCGGGTGCATTCAACCAATGCATTCGACGGGTTAGAGCTGGCGTTGAAGGGCGGGCAAATGGGATCGGAAGACTATTTCGGATGGGTCCGCGATGGCGGGGGGCCGCGGCAGTGAATAACCAAGGGCCGAGGATATGATGAACAGCGACTGGATCCACGTCACCTACCGGCTTGAAACCTCGGGCGATGTTGGTGCTCTGGCCGAGAAAATCGCGTCAGATCAGTCCACTGGCACCTTTACGGAGCTTCCGGGAGAGACCGAGGCCGTGCGCAAACGCTGTGCTGCTCGGGTGGTGAAACTGACCCCGCTGGAATCTGCTGAACAGCCGTCGCTGCCAGATGCACCGGGGCAGGGGCCTTATAACCGCGCGGATGCGGTGATCGCCTATCCGCTCGAGGCCGTCTCAACGGATATCGCCGCGCTGATGACGATCACCATTGGCGGTGTCTTTGCCGTGCGGGGGTTAAGCGGCGTCCGGGTGATGGATATCGATCTGCCCCAAGCATGGGATTGTCATCCAGGACCGCAGTTCGGGATTGCCGGGTCCCGCCGTTTGACCGGCGTTGAAAAAGGGCCGATTATCGCGTCGATTATCAAGCCGTCGCTCGGGCTGCTGCCGACCGAGACTGCGCAGGTGGTGCAATTGCTCTGTGACGCGGGTGTCGATTTTATCAAAGACGATGAAAAGCTGATGAACCCCGGCTATTCCTCTGTCGCGGATCGGGTAAAGGCGATTATGCCGGTCATCAAAAACCACCAGCAAAAGACCGGTAAGAAGGTCATGTATGCCTTTGGAATCTCGGCTGCGGACCCTGATACAATGATGCGAAATCATGATCTGGTGCTTGACGCCGGTGGCAACGCGGCGGTGATCAACATCAACTCCATCGGCTATGGCGGGATGTCATTTCTGCGCAAACGATCGCAGCTTTGTCTGCACGCGCACCGCAACGGTTGGGATATTCTGACCCGCCACCCCGGCTTGGGGATGGAGTTTCGGGCCTATCAGAAAATATGGCGCTTGCTGGGGGTCGATCAGTTTCAAATCAATGGCATAGGTGCCAAATATTGGGAGCCGGACGAGAGTTTCGTAAAGTCCTTTGACGACGTTACAACGCCGATTTTCCGCGAGGAGGATTGCGCGCTGCCAGTTGTTTGTTCGGGCCAATGGGGCGGGCAGGCGGTTGAGACCTACCGGCGCACCGGGCGGAGCCTTGATCTGATGTATCTGGGCGGCGGCGGCATCCATGGGCACCCCATGGGCGCAGCTGCAGGTGTCAAAGCGATCAAGCAGGCTTGGCAAGCCGCCGAGCAAGACGTCGCGCTTGATACCTATGCGAAAGACCACCCCGAACTTGCCGCAGCGCTTGCCAAATGGGGCTGATCGGTCGGGCGGGTTTGGCCTGTTATACGCCTTTGAGCGACCATTGTTGTGCGGGACGTGACCGAGTGCTGTCAGATTCCTTGCATTGATCGAGAAAGCATAATAATTATGTGGTCATACCAGTTGAATCAGTCTGCTGGGACCGGAGAACACATAAATGAAATGGGTCGGCACCAGTTGGAAGATGAACAAGACGCTGCCCGAGGCAGTGGCTTTCGCATCAAAGCTTGGTCAGGCCGACATTGATGCAGATCCAGCCATCCAGCGCTTTGTCATCCCGCCGTTCACCACGCTGCGCGAGGTCAGGCGCGTCTTGGAAGGGACATCGGTCAAGGTCGGCGCGCAAAATATGCATTGGGCGGATAAAGGCGCGTGGACCGGTGAAATTTCGCCGCCGATGTTGAGGGATTGCGGGGCGGATATGGTCGAGCTGGGCCATTCAGAGCGCCGCAGCTTCTTTGGCGAAACGGATGAATTCGTGGGTCGCAAGACTGCCGCTGCGGTGAAAAATGACCTTATCCCATTGATTTGTATTGGGGAAACGCTGGACCAGCGCAATGCGGGGGAGGGGCCTGAGGTCCTTGAACATCAGGTCCGTGCGGCATTGGGCCTTATCCCCGAAGCCAAGAAGAATGCGACCATCCTTTTTGCCTATGAACCTGTTTGGGCGATCGGAGAAAACGGAATTCCCGCCAGCGCGGCATATGCGAACGACCGCCATGCCGAGATCATTGCCGTCGCCGAAAACGTATTGGGCCGCAGGGTCCCGTGTTTATACGGCGGGTCGGTTAACCCGGATAACTGCGTCGAACTGCTGAAATGCCCCAATATCGACGGGTTGTTCATCGGTCGTTCCGCTTGGGATGTCGATGGATATCTGGACATTCTGCAACGCTGCGCTGCTGCGCAACATAGTTAGGAGAGACGTCATGAAAATTGCAGTCGCGGGTGACAGCGCTGGTGAACCACTGGCCATTGCCTTGGCCGAATATCTGTCAGACCGTTTCGAGGTGTCCGAGATTTCGCGTACTGAGAGCGGGCCAGACGACTATTATGCGAACCTTGCGGCGCGGGTTGCGTCGCAGGTGGTCAATGGAACCTATGACCGGGCGATCCTGTGCTGTGGCACCGGTATCGGCGTTTGTATCGCGGCGAACAAGGTGCCGGGCATCCGCGCGGCCTTGGTCAGCGATAGCTATTCGGCCGCGAAAGCCGCTACGTCGAATAACGCACAGATCATAACGCTGGGCGCACGCACGGTCGCCGTTGAATTGGCCAAGACAATCGTCGATGCGTATCTTGAGAAAGAGTTCGATCCCGCAGGGGCATCTGCGCAAAATGTCGAAGCAATCAACGCGCTTGGCGCGCAATACACAGCCGGTTGAAACAAGAGTTAGGGCGCGGCTTAAGGATATATACGTAATACTTATAATTGGTATTATGTAATATATTGATGCGCTGTGATCGCGCTAGCGACGTGATGCTATACATCTACATCCGATCTGAACTGCCTGATATTGTTTGCAAAATTCCCGGCGCACCGTTTCAGCTTTGGAACCGTTCGACACAATCAACCGCGGCTATTACCACGCCCCGTCTTTACCTATCTTGATCTGCTGCCCATAGTTCACAGTAACAGCGCCAATCCAATCTTCCATCCGTATTGGTGCATTTAAGGATATATGGCAGCCGTCTTGAAAGGACTTGAAATGGTCACGTTGAAAATGTCGTCGGCGCAGATGGTACAGGCTGCGCGCGCCCGGATTAAGGAGGTCGAAACCCCCGATCTGATTGCCATGTTAGAGGATCCTGGCGTTGTGATCGTTGATTTGCGCGACATCCGCGAACGCCAGCGCAGCGGTTATATTCCGGGCAGTTTTCATGCGCCGCGCGGTATGATCGAATTCTGGATCGACCCCGACAGCCCCTATTTCAAACCGATCTTCGGCGAGGATAAGGCGTTTGTGTTTCACTGCGCCTCGGGCTGGCGGTCGGCCATCACCACGGCGACTTTGCAAGACATGGGGTTTGAGGCCGCGCATCTGAAAGAAGGGTTTTCAACCTGGAAGGATCACGGCGGGCCTGTCGAGTTCCCTGAAAAGAAAGACTAAACAGGCATTGGCGGCTGTGCTAGACCAGCGGGACCACGACAAAAGGCACGGTATATGACATCTATTTTGATCCTGAACGGACCGAATTTGAACCTTTTAGGCACGCGCCAGCCCGAGGTTTACGGGGCAACGACCTTGGCGGATGTCGAAGCGCTGTGCCGCAGCCATGCTGATACACTGGGCCTGAAGATCGGGTTTGAGCAGTCAAACCACGAGGGTGCGATGATCGATCACATCCATGCGGCCAAGGGCAGCCATGCGGGCATTATCCTGAACGCGGGTGCCTATACCCATACGTCGATTGCGCTGATGGATGCGATTTCATCGGTTGAACTGCCCGTGGTCGAAGTGCACCTGAGCAATATTCACGCCAGAGAAGCATATCGGCACAAATCCTATATCGCACCTGTAGCGGTGGGTCAGATTTGCGGATTTGGCGCGCAGGGGTATGTGCTGGCACTTGATGCTATCAAGGCGCATCTAAGCAGCTAAGTCACTAATTTAAAATGAAAAAGGCGGAAACGCATCCGCGCCCCGCCCCTAGATCTTGCTATTGGATCGCTTAGCCTTTGGCGGCTTTTGCAACTTCAGCAGCAAAGTCTTCTTTGACGACTTCGATGCCTTCGCCAACTTCCAAACGTACGAAACCGGTGATGGTTGCGCCGGCTTCTTTTGCAGCGGCACCCACGGTCAGGTCTGGGTTCACAACAAACGCTTGGTTCAGCAATGTCACTTCGGACATGTACTTTTGCATGCGGCCAACGATCATTTTCTCGATCACGGCGTCAGGCTTGCCGGATTCGCGTGCGATATCCATTTGAACCTGCTTTTCTTTCTCGACCACGGCTGGGTCAAGATCGGCTTCGGACAGGGCTGCTGGGTTGATCGCTGCGATGTGCATTGCGATCTGTTTGCCAAGCGCTTCGTCGCCGCCGGTCATTGCGACCAGAACACCGATTTTGCCCATGCCAGGTGCCGCTGCGTTGTGCACATAGGATACAACGATATCGCCATCCAGGGACTGCATGCGGCGTACCGACATGTTTTCACCGATTGTCGCGATTGCGTCTGTGATAACGGTCGAAACGGGCTTGCCGCCCATGTCGGCTGCGTTCAGCGCGTCGATGTCGGACACGTTTACAGCGACGTCGGCAATGCCGGAAACCATTTTCTGGAAGTCGGCGTTCTTGCCAACAAAATCGGTCTCGGAGTTTACTTCGACTGCAACACCGTGGCCGCCTTCGACTTTAACTGCGACCAGACCTTCTGCGGCGGTACGACCGGATTTTTTGGCGGCTTTGGCCAGACCTTTGGTGCGCAGCCAGTCAACGGCGGCTTCCATGTCACCGTCGTTTTCCGTCAGCGCCTTTTTGGCGTCCATCATGCCGGCACCGGTGGTGTCGCGCAGTTCTTTGACCATGGATGCTGTGATTGCCATCGCTTTGGTTCTCCTTGAATTGGGATGATATGAGGGGCAGGTTTAGCCTGCACTCATGTCTCAAAAATGTAACGGTTTGACGACAGGCAGGGGTATGTCCCCTGCCCGCCTTTTAGCTTTGCCGCTTAGGACTTTGCCGCTTCGACAGTTTCCTGCTTGGATTCGATATCCAAAGGTGCGTCGGCGCTCATTGCGTCGTTGGAAACAGTTTCGGTGGATGCTGCGCCAACTTCAACGCCGCCACCGATCAATGCTTCTTCCTCGGGTGCTTCTTCCATTGCACCAAGGTCAACACCGGCTGCACCAAGCTGAGCGGACATGCCGTCAAGTGCTGCACGTGCTGCAAGGTCGCAATACAGGCCGATGGCGCGTGCCGCGTCGTCGTTGCCCGGGATGATGTAGTCGATGCCATCTGGCGAGCAGTTGGTGTCAACAACGGCGATCACAGGGATCCCCAGTTTGTTGGCTTCGGCGACTGCCAGTGCTTCTTTTTTCACGTCGATGACAAAGATCAGGTCAGGACGGCCGCCCATTTCGCGGATACCACCAAGGGATGCTTCCAGTTTGAACTGGTCACGCTCCATGCCAAGACGCTCTTTCTTGGTCAGGCCGGTAAAGCCGTTTTCGGATTGCTCGTCGATGGATTTCAGACGCTGGATCGACTTGGAAACAGTCTGCCAGTTGGTCAATGTGCCACCCAACCAACGGTGGTTCATGTAATACTGTGCGCATTTCTCAGCGGCATCGGCGATAGGCTGTGCGGCCTGACGCTTGGTACCAACGAAAAGAATGCTGCCGCCTTTGGCGACGGTGTCACGGATGACTTGCAGGGCCTGGTCCAGCATTGGAACAGTCTGTGTCAAATCCATGATGTGGATGCCGTTACGCGCGCCATAGATGTATGGACCCATACGTGGGTTCCAACGCTGCGTTTGGTGGCCGAAGTGTACGCCTGCTTCAAGCAGTTGGCGCATGGAGAACTCTGGAAGAGCCATGTCTTTATACCTTTCCGGTTTTGCCTCGTCGGGGGTCTCGATCCCGTGTTGGGACCAACCGGCGGACATTCAAGGATTTCTCCCTCAAAGGCCCAACCCCGACTGCGGGTTTAAGTAGCGCGCGTATAGGACGGATTTTCAGGATGTACAAGGGGTGTTTCTGACCGACCCACCGTCAATAACCGGCCATCCTGTCGAAAAAAGGGAAATCGATAAAAACCCTCTCGCAGAAGTTGATGCGCGATAATGTTTGCTGTTATGGGGTCATTATTGCGCCACTTCACCGCCTGATTTTGCCATCCATATTGCTAAGGGAGCTTATTTCTTTTGGACGATCCCATCCCGCTATCTTTTCGCGAGACCGCTGCATCCAAAACGGAGCCGATGATCGAGGCGTTCGCCCGTGATGTTCAAAATATCCTTGGAGAGCAAGGGTATTTGATCAATGATCGACTGCAAATGCTGCTGGTTGCGGCACGCGATGCCCTGCGCATGGAAGATGTCTGCATTACACAAATCAAGAAAAAGCGGGTGCGCATTCTGTGCGCCACGCCGTCGGATATTTGGCCACAATCTGTGCCGCTCAAGGAAATTGACCTTTATGCGACGGGTCAGATGATCCGGCAAAGAACGCTGATCGCGGCCGAGGCTGACAAAGCGACCCCGATTACAAAAGCAGTCGACCTAAGCGGCCGCCCCCCCGCGCGCTATATCGGGGTGCCGATTTTGTTTGATGGCACGGTTTGGGGCACGGTCGAAATGTCAGGCAGTGCGCAGCCCGATGGTTTCAAGCCGGACGAAATCACAGCAGCCGTTTTTCTGGCGGCCGTTCTGTCGGTGCCGCTGGCGCTGTTGTCTTAGGCGTTGCTGCCCAACAGATCGGTCTGATGCCCCTCGCGGACAATGCGTTCGCAGGTCAGGGCAAGCGTTTTGCGATCCGCAAAGTCAGACACCTTGAGCGGCGGATGATAGCGCGTGATCACCATGCCGTGGTCCTTGGCCGCGAGGGTCGCCAGCAGATGCGCGCCAAAGGACATGTCACCCCACCAGCCATAGAACCGGTCGTCTGATCCATCCGGCGTGCTATAGGTCACGCTGACCGGCTGTATCCAGATTACATCGCGCAGTTGTGGTGCCATGAAGGCTTGAAACAACGTTGTTTTAAAGGGCAGAACCCGCTGCCCGTCGGTGCTGGTGCCTTCTGGGAAGAACAGCAAACGGTGATTGTGCAAAAGCCGCTGTTGAAACAATTCGGTTTGTTCGCGCGCGCGCTTTGGGTTGCGTTCAATGAAAACCGTGCCGGTGGCGCGGGCCAACCAGCCGATACCGGGCCAGCCGGCCACTTCGGATTTGGCCACGAAATAGATACGCTGGCTGGCGTTGAGCGAAAAAATATCCAGCCAGCTGGCGTGGTTTGCGACCACGGCACCGGGGTGCTGCATAGCGGTGCCGATGCGGCGGCGGCGCAACCCGATGATCCAGAACGCCGTGCGGCAGACCGCTTGGGTAATATGGGGCGATACCGGCCTGCCCTGCCCACACAAGGGCCGTTCAATCAGCCGGATCAGCATCAAGATGATCAAGCCGATGGCGACAAGCAGCGCGAGCGCCACACCGCGCACCAACACGCGCAGCCAGCCCACCGGGCCGATGCGGTGCACCATCAACGTCTCCGAGCCGTCCCAACGGGGGTTCATTTGATTGCTCCGCTATAAATGCGCGCTTGGCGGTCGTTCAGCTTGGCGGTGTCCATGATCAGGCAGACATCTGTGGTGTTAAACGCGTGATCAATAAACGCGCCGTCCCCGACGCAACCCCCAAGGCGCAAATATGCTTTGATCAGGCCGGGCACCTGGACCATGGCGCTGCGGCGGTCCAGCTCTTCGGCGGGTATGATGTTCATGTTCTGATAGGCATCCTGACGGGCGCGCACCCGTAATTCGGGCGGCGCAAGGTGGTTTCGATGCAGCAGCGACAACGGTTGCGCCAGCGCTGAAATATCTGTCCCGTGAAAGCTGGCCACCCCGAACAATATCTCGATCTGATGCTGCGCGACATAGGTAGCAAGCCCGGACCACAGATGATGCAGGGCCATCCCGCGGCGGTAATCCGGATGCAAACACGAGCGCCCCAATTCCAGCAACCGCCGGCCCGAGCGTTTGAGCAGGGTCAGGTCATATTCCGTCTCGGAATAGAAACCCCCTGCCCTTTCTGCCGCCTCGGCCTGCAAAAGCCGGTAAACGCCCACAACCCGATCGGTTTTCTTGCACGTCAGGATCAGGTGATCGACAAAGCCGTCAAACTCGTCTTTCTCAAGCTGTTGATCATGGTCAACCATGGCCCCGCTGGCCCCTAGCTCCGCCACAAATACATCATAACGCAAGCGCTGCGCCGCGCGCAGATCAGCCGGTGTTTGGGCCAGCTTCAGCTCAAAATCTGCGGCGGTTCCAAAGGTCAATGGGGCTTCCTTGGTCGTGGTTGATGGCGGGGATCGGACAGAGTGGTTTCCGGCGGGGTCAGATGCTGTTAACCTTTTGCTAACCTGGAACTGTCACCAAAGACAGGCGTCAAACCGACCCGGAAACTATCTATGACCATTTTGCCTTCGCTGCGAAAGTTAACTGTCACTTTGCCAGCTATGTTACTTTGGACCTGTCCGACACCCCAGTTTGGATGTTCCGGGTGCCGTACCAACATGCCGGGCGTCAAAATGGCATTCAGATCATCCATGGGGTTTCCTTTAGCAGGGGTGGCAACGCATGCCTAATTCAGAGATCGAGCTTGCAGCATTGGTGGGCAGCCGCATTTGTCATGATTTGATATCGCCCATTGGCGCGGTCAACAATGGGCTGGAACTGCTTTCGATGGCCGCTGACGGATCAACCGCGGAAATGGAGCTGATTGACGAGAGCGTTTGCAGTGCCAGCGCGCGCATCCGGTTTTTTCGGGTGGCGTTCGGGGTGGCCGGAAATCAGACGATTGGTGTGTCTGAGGCCAAAGGTATTTTGGACGACTATCATCAAACCACCCGTTGGGATGTGATCTGGACCCTAAACGAGGCGCAACAGCGTCCGGATATACGGATGTGTTTTCTGGCGCTGCTGTGCATGGAAACGGGCATGCCCTATGGCGGCACCGTTACGGTCAGGTCGTCAGGCAGCAAATGGGTTCTGACCGGACAGGCTGAAAAGCTTAACATTGATGCAGAATTATGGTCGGTGCTGGCCACCGGGCAATCGGCGATCAAGCTGCGGCCCTCGCAGGTCCAATTTGGCTTGCTGCCCATCATCGCGCGCGAAGCGGGCAAGCAGGTGACCTCACAAATCCTCGAAAACGAGATTACATTGTCGTTCTAAACCACCCCCGTTTCAGGGTGCCTTAGCTGCGAACGGTACCATCCCCGCGCACGAGGTATTTAAAGCTGGTCAGCTGCTCGGCCCCGACAGGGCCGCGCGCGTGCATTTTACCTGTGGCAATCCCGATCTCGGCCCCCATGCCAAATTCCCCGCCATCAGCAAACTGCGTGGACGCGTTATGCATCAAAATGGCTGAATCCAAACGGGTCATGAATTTGGTCGCCACCGCATCGTCTTCGGTGATGATACAGTCCGTGTGGTTGGAGCCGAATTCACGGATATGCGCGATGGCCCCGTCGACATCTGGTACGGTTTTCGCGGCGATGATCATGTCCAGATACTCGTGACCCCAGTCGTCATCGGTGGCGGGCACTGTGCCCTCAATCTCGGACAGGGGTGCGGCGGCGCGGACTTCGACACCGGCGTCGATCAACGCTTTGATCACGCCCTTGCCAATGGTACGCGCGACTTTTTCGTGGATCAGCAGACATTCAGCCGATCCGCAAATACCGGTCCGGCGGGTTTTTGCGTTCAACACGACCTTTAGAACCTTTTCGGGATCGGCAGCCTCGTCGATATAGATGTGCACGATCCCTTCGAGATGGGCAAAAACCGGCACGCGGGCCTCGCGCTGGACAAGGCCGACCAGCCCCTTGCCACCACGGGGGACGATCACGTCAATCGTGTCGGTCATGGTCAACATTTCGCTTACAGCGGCACGGTTACGGGTTGGGACAAGCTGGATCGCATCCTTGGGCAGGCCAGCGGCCTCAAGCCCTTGTTGCAAGGCCGCGTGAATAGCGCGCGAGGAATGAAAGCTTTCCGAGCCGCCGCGCAGAATGACGGCATTCCCGGCCTTGAGGCACAAGGCACCGGCGTCAGCGGTCACATTGGGGCGCGATTCATAGATCACGCCGATCACACCCAAAGGCGTGCGCACACGTTGAATGTGCAGGCCCGAGGGTTGGTCCCATTCTGTCAGAACCTCGCCAACTGGGTCTTTTTGCGCCGCAATACTGCGCAAGCTGTCGGTGATCGCTTTGATCCGTCCCTCGTCCAGCAAAAGACGGTCCATCATCGCGTCAGACAGGCCCTTGTCCCGGCCAAATTCCATGTCTTGCGCGTTGGCGGCCAAGATATCAGCGCGCGCGTCCCACATGGCATCGGCGGCGTTTTCAAGGGCGGTTTGTTTCTGCTCGGCGGTGGCAAAGCCAAGGGTCGCGGCGGCTGCTTTGGCACGTTGGCCAATGTCTGCCATCAACGCGGGAATGTCAGATGTCTGTGTCATGTCCAAGGTCATTATTTCAGATCACTTTTATTAAATTCGGTTACAGCACTACCTAAAGCCTTCGGCGAGGATTTTAAACCATTTGGAACTCAAGAGAGTGCTAGATCATCCCGGTGGATCAGGGCTGCGCGGCCCGGAGAGCCCAAAAGCTCTTCTATTTCAGTGCTTTGGTGGCCTTTGATAATCTGCGCCTCGTGAGAGGAATAACGCGTAAGCCCGTATCCAATGGTGTGCCCGTCCGGCGTTAGGATCGAAATGCTATCGCCCCGCGCAAAGGGGCCCTGCACCGACGTGACGCCAGCGGGCAGCAGGGATTTGCCCCGTGACATGGCGGCCACGGCACCGGCATCAAGGGTCACACTGCCGCGCGGTTTCATCGCGGTGATCCAAAGCTTGCGGGCGGTTTGCGGGTCGGACTGCGCGGTAAACCATGTGGCATTCGCACCGTTTTCCAACGCAAATAACGGCCGCAGGGGCGACCCTTCGGAGATGGCCATGGCGCAGCCCGCGGCGGTCGCGGTTTTGGCGGCCATCAGCTTGGTTTTCATACCGCCCTTGGACAGACCTGATCCTGCATCGCCGGCCTGCGCCTCGATCTCGGGGGTGATTGTCGTGACGGTTTCATAGCGGATGGCGGTCGGGTCGTCGTTGGGGTTTGCCGAATAGAACCCATCCACATCCGACAGCAAGATCAGCTGGTCGGCCCCCACGGTCACCGCGATTTGCGCGGCAAGGCGGTCGTTATCACCAAAGCGGATTTCGTCGGTGGCGACAGTATCGTTTTCATTGACGATGGGCACGGCACCAAGGGACAGCAGTTGCTCCAGCGTGGCGCGGCTGTTCAGATAGCGGCGACGATCGGCGCTGTCTTCGAGGGTGACCAACACCTGTGCTGTGGTTATGCCGTGGGGTTCAAGCGCCTCTTCATAGGCGCGGGCAAGGCGGATCTGGCCAACGGCGGCGGCCGCTTGGGATTGTTCCAGCGCCAGCGTGGTTGCGGGCAGGCCCAGCACACCGCGCCCCAACGCGATGGAGCCTGAGGAGACCAGCACGACGTCTTTGCCCTGCCCCTTGAGCCATGCCACGTCCTGGGCCAGCGAGCGTAACCAATCGGCGCGAAGCTTGCCTGTTGCCCGGTCCACCAATAGGGCCGAGCCGATTTTAACAACAATACGTTTGCCGTCGCTTAGGGAGCCCAAGGCGCTTCTTCCTCGACGGGGCGGAACCGCAGGCGGTCATCGTCGATCTGTCCGCGCAAGGCACGCAACACATCGGTCACGCCTTCGCGGGCAACGCCGGACATCATCATCACGTCGCCACCGCAGGCTTCTTCCAATTCAGCACGGGCGGCTTCACGTTCTTCTTCGTCCAAGGCGTCGATCTTGTTCAGCACGGTCACACGCGGTTTGTTGGCCAGATCACCGCCGTATTTTTCAAGCTCGGTGATGATGGTTTGGTAATCCTCGGCAATGGTGGCAGAGGTGCCGTCGATCAAATGCAGCAGCACGGCGCAGCGTTCCACGTGGCCCAAGAACAGATCACCAAGGCCGCGTCCTTCGGAGGCCCCTTCGATCAGGCCGGGGATGTCGGCGACCACAAATTCGGTGTTATCCACGCCCACAACGCCCAAATTCGGGTGCAGGGTCGTAAACGGATAGTCGGCGATTTTCGGACGCGCGTTTGAGGTTGCAGCCAGAAACGTGGATTTGCCCGCGTTCGGCAGGCCCAGCAGGCCCACATCGGCGATCAGTTTCAGGCGTAGCCAGATCGTGCGTTCAACGCCTTCTTGGCCGGGGTTGGCGCGACGGGGGGCTTGGTTGGTCGCGGATTTGAAGTGCAGGTTGCCCCAGCCGCCATTGCCGCCACGGGCCAGTTCAACGCGCTGGCCCAGTTCGGTCATGTCGGCGAGAACGGTTTCTTGGTCTTCGTCCAGCAATTCAGTGCCGACGGGGACGCGCAGGATGATATCATCGCCGTCTTTGCCGGTGCGTTGTTTGCCCATGCCGGGCTGGCCGTTGCGGGCAAAAAAGTGCTGCTGATAGCGAAAATCGATCAGCGTGTTCAGACCATCCACAGCTTCGGCCCAGACAGAACCGCCGCCGCCGCCGTCACCGCCATCAGGGCCACCATATTCGATGTATTTCTCGCGGCGGAACGACACACAACCGCCCCCGCCTGCGCCAGAGCGGATGTAAACTTTGCACAGGTCGAGAAACTTCATTTCAGGGGCCTTTCCGGGGCGCGGCAGATCACAGTTTGATGCTATATGTCCATGTAGGTACGCAGGTCTCGCGTGCCAGACAATAGCTTTCGGCAGTCCCAAGATAGCGGAAACCTGCATTGGTTAATACTTTGGCCGAGGCCGGGTTGTCACGAAAAACAGAGGCAAACATGTTGGTGTTACCAAGCGGGTTGGCCTGAACCAGCGCTTGCACGGCCTCGGACGCCAGATGGGTGTTCCAGAACGCGGGCGCCACCCAATAGCCGACCTCGGATTGGTCGCGGTCCATTTTAACAAGAGAAATGATCCCCATCACTTCGGAGCCGCCGGTTTTCAGCCCGTCCATAACCCACACGTCTTCGACACGCTCATCGCTGGTGGCGCGTTTGATATAGGCCTCGATCACGCCGGGGGGCAGCGGATGCGGGATGGACACGGTGTTCATCGCCACACGCGGATCGCTGGCGTAAAGTTCGATCAGACCCAGATCAGAGCGGCGCACAGGGCGCAGGTCAAAGCGTTCCGTTTCAATTACGGGCTGTGCGGGTAGTTTTAGAATTTCCACCGTCATGTTCCTCCTCCGAACAATACGAATAGGACGGATGCAACCGTTAACGCGGCCAAGGTCCACATCAGGTATTTTTCCCAGATGGTGCCGGCGACGGTCTTTGCAATACCTGCCCCGGCAAGTGTCCAAAGCGGATGCAAGACGACCTGACAGCATAGCAACACGGCGGCGACTGTCGCGGTGGCAGCCAAGGTCGGCGTGCCGGGGGTAACAAATGCGGTAAAGCTGCCGACGATCATCGCCCATGCTTTGGGGTTGAGGGGATGAACAATCAGTCCGGCGGCAAATCCGGGGGCGCTGGCCGTCTCGTGCCCCTGCCCCAACCGCAGGTTCGCGACTTTCCATGCCAGCCAGATGATATAGGCGGCCGAGGCGAATTTCAGCAGCGTAAACAACATTGGCGCACGTTCGGCCAGTTGCATCAGGCCAAAGCCGATGGGCCAGATGATCAGTTGTTTGCCCAACACCACGCCTGCGACGAACGGCAGCGCCGCGCGAAAGCCAAAGCGCGCACCGGTGGCCATCATCGCCATATTGGCGGGGCCCGGTGTGCCCACCTGACTGACGGCAAATACCGCCAGTGATGCGATTGCGACGCTCATGAGGACGCCCCAACCGATATATCTGTCGCACGCGCCGCGATGCCAATGATCCGGGAAGAGCGTTGTGGCAGTGTCATCTGGGCCCTTCCTTTCTGGACAGGTAAATTAAACAATTGATTAACAGCAAAAAAGGACCGGCGTTTCCGCCGATCCCTGAATTTTTTCAAAACCCTTGTAGGTACGGCTTACTCTGCGGCTTCTGCCACTGGCAGGACCGAGATAAACGTGCGGTTTTTCAGACCCTTGTGGAACTGAACCTTACCGTCGACCTTGGCAAAGATGGTGTGATCTTTGCCCATGCCAACGCCTTCAGCTGGCCAGAATTTTGTGCCGCGCTGACGCACCAGAATGTTGCCGGGAATAACAGCTTCGCCGCCGTATTTCTTTACGCCAAGACGACGCCCTGCGGAGTCGCGACCGTTACGGGATGAACCGCCTGCTTTTTTATGTGCCATTGGTGTCTCTCCTTAGCCTTTTGCCAGTTCTTTGGCCTGTGCGATCCAGTCTTCACGACCCACACGACCTTTGAACGACAGTTTCTCTTCAATCGCTTCTACGTCTGCATCTGTCCACGCTGCGATTTGTGCAAATGTGGTGACGCCTTCGCCGTTCAGCTTGCCAACGATAACGGGGCCAACGCCTGAGATCTTGCTCAGATCGTCTGCGCCTTCAGCTGCTGCCGCTTTTTTGGCTGGCTTTGCTTTGGCTGCCTTCGCGGGCTTTTCAGCAGCAGGTGCTGCCTCTTTTTTCTCTGCCTTGGTTTTCTTCGCAGGCTTGGCTGCGTCAAACTTGGCGGCTGCGTTGGATTCGATGGCTGCAACGGCTGCTGCGCTTACCGAACCTGTGCCGATGGCTGCTTTTGCGCCGGACTTGCCTGCGCCAGATGCCATGATCTCGCCGATTTTAACCAGCGTCAGTTTTTGACGGTGGCCTTTGGTGCGCTTGGAGGAGTGCTTCCGGCGGCGCTTGACGAAGTGGATGACTTTCTCGCCCTTGATCTGGTCAACAACTTCGGCTTGAACGCCGGCATCGTCTACCATGGGGGAGCCAACAACAGGGCTGTCGCCGCCCAGCATCAGAACTTCGTTGAATTGGACTGTTTCGCCCGCGTCAGCAGCCAAACGTTCTACCCGAAGCATATCGCCGGATTGAACTTTGTACTGCTTGCCGCCTGTCTTGATGACCGCAAACATGCGTATTCCTTTTTCGCTTTCGCGTCCTGTGGTCCCCAGATCGGGAGTTTTCGGGCCTAAGCCCACCTCGGACAGCGCACCCCATTTCGGGATGATCATAAAATAATAAAGGCATCCGATACGGATACCTTTGGGTTGAGAGCTGCCAAATGCACCACCGCCGCCTTTATGTCAAGCGGCGAACCGGGGTTTTAGGGGCTAAAGCTCCTCTGCGACCATATTCAACGCGACAGCCCGACCCAAGGCATATGAAATCTCGGCGTAGGCCGCGCCATAGCCGTCAAACAGTGCCCGGTTCAGTGCCATACCAGCCTTGGTCTGCGCAAAGGTTATATAGTGGTCCAGTGCGTTATCCTCCAGCGGTGAATAGGCCATGAGCAAATAACCGTACAGCCAGCCGGTGGTGTCCTCGGCAATCTCGTCTTGTTGGCCCCCCACCTCGGCCAGCATTTCCTCTTGGGTCATATCCATGGCCCCGCCATCGGCCAGCCCGCGCAGGAACTGGTAGTTCGAATTCATCGCCGCGGTCACATTGCGGTCGATCATGTCGCCAGCCTCAATCAGCGCTGTAATTTGGGCCAAACGCGGATCATTACTGCCCTCAAGCTCGGCAAACCGGGTGCGGGCGGCGTTTTCAATCTCTTGATCTGTGATCGCGGCGCGGGCGGCATTTTCCAGCGCGATGATCTGTGCGCCTACGCCTGAGGCTAGAAAATCGATCGTCTGCTCGCGCATATCACCTTGCAGTTCGGCCTCAAGATAGCCGCGCAGCGTTTCGGTAATCCGCTGGGGGTTGTAAATTGCATCGACCTGCAACTGCCAGCCCGCACCGCCCTGCCCGCCTAACATGTCTTGGTTCAGGGTCTGGGCATAGTCCAACCCTTCGGCCTGCAATATCCGCGCAACCTCATCGACCTTGAGGACATCCATCAACACCTGCGCCCGCGCGTCCGCCCAAAGCGGTGCCGCCAACAGCCACAGCAGCGGCAGCCATAGCAGCGGCGTGATAAACAGCAGGCGCATCAAAGGTCCTGACTGGGCTGCATGCCCGCCAAACGCGCGGCGACCGCCTCGAACCGGTTGGCCATGATCTCATATTGCACGGCATTCATCAGGGCATAGACCTCTTGCATCTTGGGATGCTCCAGCGCCTGCGCATAGGCCAGCACCTCCTCGTCAGAGAACGCCTGATACGTATAGGCCGATGTTTCCAGAGTATTTTGCTGGATCGATGCGCGCATCTCGGCTTCTTGGCTGCGCAAAACCTCGCGCAGGTCTGGTTCTTCCATCTGCAAGCGGATCACCCCTGCCCCCGCTGCGGCCATCAAAAACCTGATCTGCACCTCCTGGATCGCCCGGATTGAACTGTCCTCGACATCGCTTGCCGCGTTCAATTGCTGCAACAACGCGACACGGTCCGGATTAACCCGCTGTAACCCCTCAAGGATCGCGCTGCCGTCCTCCGCCTTGGCCACGCTATCGTCATTCATATGCGATGCGTTTTCCGCCGCCACCAACCGTTGCCCCAGATCCGACGCATAAAACCCCGCCGCATGTTCCAACGCATCATCGCTTAGCGTTTGCGTGAGGATGTCAGAGCCCATCTGCAACATGACATCCGTATCAAACACCTCGCGCACCAGTCGCGACCATTCGGACCCGAAAGCATCGGCATCAATGCCCAGCATTTCAGGCGCGGAGTCCGCCGACAGCCGAATGCTTTCCAGCGCCACGCCGAATCCGGTCACCTCAAGAAACGCATCGACACGCTCCCGCTCTGCGGCATTTGCGGGGCCTGTAAAACCGGTCGTCCAGACGATGGCCGCCATGATCACCAAGTGACAAATTCTCTCAAGCGCCCGCATCACATGATCCTTGTGTTATTTTGCGCCTTTAATCTTAGGACAATTCAGACCGGCGGCAATGAAAATCCCCGTGACCCAGAATTATACCGCCGCCCCCCTTGTCACCCCGCCAAATCAGGACTAAACGAGCGCACCACACCGATGCGGAGAGGTGCCGGAGTGGTCGAACGGGGCGGTCTCGAAAACCGTTGAGCCTTCACGGGTTCCCAGGGTTCGAATCCCTGTCTCTCCGCCATTCACCCCTTTTTCCAAATGCCCTCTTATGGCGCTAACCTGCGTTCAGCAGATTTTGCAGCGCCAGCAGTTCGGGTTGGCGCAGGTCATGGCCGCCGTTGTGGACTTCGGTGTCAACTTGCGCGTCTTGGGCGGTGAACCAGTCAATCAAGCGTTGGCTTAGCGGCCATGGGCAGATGGGGTCGCGTTTGCCAGCGGTGATCAAAACCCGTTTCCCAGCAAGGCCCGCTGTGGCCGCAGGTTCCCACGGGATCAGCGGGTGCAGCAATCCGATCCGGTCGAACAAATCAGGTTGCACCATGGCGACCGAGGCGAGGATATTCGCGCCGTTCGAATAGCCAAAGCCATAGACCGGCGTGCCGGGGTGTTTTGCCTTATGGGCCGCGACATAGGCCGCCATGGCCTTGGTCCGCTGGGCCAGATCGTCCATGTCATAGACGCCCTCGCCCGTACGCCGAAAGAAACGTGCGGCACCCCCTTCGGACACATCCCCCCGGGGCGACACGACCCCTGCCCCCGGCACGATTGATTGGGCCAGATCAAAGAACTGGTGTTCGTCGCCGCCGGTGCCGTGGAAGGCAAAGATCAGCGGCGCACCAGCTGCGGGGGATTTTGTCAGTGCGTGATAGGTGTCGATGGACATGGCGCTCTCCTTATCCGTCAATCGCGGGCAGCAGGCTTTCGATCTGGGCGCGGTGCCCTTCGTAGCGGTCGGGCAGTTTCAGCGCCTGACCCAAGTGCGCGGTATCCTCGTCACGGTCAAAGCCGGGTTCGTTGGTGGCCACCTCGAACAGCACGCCGCCGGGGGTACGGAAGTAGATCGCCCAGAAATAATCGCGGTCGATCACCGGCGTCACCTGATAACCGGTGTCCATCAGCGCCTTGCGCACCTCAAGCTGTGCCGCGCGGTTTTCGACGGCAAAGGCGATGTGGTGGACGGACCCGGCACCCTGCCCCGCGGTTTTGGCCCCACGCAGTTCTTCGACGTCGATGGTATCGGCGGCGTTGCCGCCCTCGATCCGGTAACGTGTCACGCCGTCTGCGGTCTCGTCTTTTTGGTAGCCCATAAAGCTGAGCAGCTCACCGGTCGCTGCCGCATCGCGCAGGGTGAAACGCGCACCGTGAAAGCCCAATATCCCCGCGTCCTCCGGCACATCTGCACCTGTCCAGGGCGTGCGGTCACGCGTGTCGCTTTCCACCAGTGCAAAGCCATCGCCATCGGGCCCGTCAAACTGCAACCGGCTTTCGCCAAGGAATTTGTTTTCAGCCAGACCGCTGACGCCGTGGTTGCCCAACCGTTCTTTCCAGAATGGCAGCGCGCCCTTTGGTACGGCAAATTCGGTCGTGCCCACCTCGCCCGTGCCGCGACGCCCGCGGGGCATCTGGCCAAAGGGGAAATAGGTCATCACAGAGCCGGGCGTGCCGACCTCGTCACCGTAATACAGGTGATAGACGTCAGGCTGGTCGAAATTCACGGTCTTTTTCACGCGGCGCAGGCCAAGGGTTTGCGTGAAGAATCTGTTATTCTCTGCCGCGTCGGCCGCCATTGACGTGACGTGGTGCAGACCTTTGATTTGATTGATCATGGTATCGCCTTTCAAGTCGTCCATTTAACTTGCCCCAGATATAGCGTGGCCCATAATTATTATGAATGGATATTTTCTTGCATTCACTGTTGTGGATAATGCAATAATCGCGGATGCAAGATATCAAACCAATCCGCGTTTTTTTGAAGGTGGCCGAACTAAGCAGCTTTGCCGCTGCCGCCCGCAGCCTGAACATGACGCCCGCGTCGGTCACCCGCATCGTTGCCAAGCTTGAGGCGGATTTGGGTCAACAGCTTTTGGTGCGCACGACACGGCAAGTGGCGCTGACCAGCGCGGGGGCGATGGTGGCCGCGCGGTTTGGCCCCGTGATCGACAGCTTTGATCAGGTCGCAAGAGAGATCACAGGTGCGGTGCGGCCGGATCGGGGGCGGCTGTCAATCAATGTGCCGCTGTCACTGGGGATGCGGTTGCTGCCAGCGGTGATTGATCGGTTTCGTCTGGCCTATCCCAATATCATGGTGGACGTGACGCTGACCGACCGGCTGGTGGATGTGGTGCAGGAAAACTGTGACCTTGCCATTCGGGTGTCCGGCCCGCCCGGCGATAAATCTACGATCTGGCGCAAAATCTGCGAGGTGCCCCGCCACGCGGTCGCGGCGCCCAGCTTGCTTGAGCGGATGCAGCGGCCCGAGATGCCGGAGGACCTGAACCCTGATTTCTGTATGTCCTATTCCGCCTCTGGTAAGGCCGAAGAGTGGACGTTTCATAAGGACGGGCGGAAAAAGACCGTAACGGCGGGCACTGCCATTGCATCGAACAACGGGGATTTTTTGTATTCGCTCGCGAAATTGGGAAACGGCGTGACTGTCCTGCCGGATTTCATCGTCAATGACGGGATCAACGCTGGCGAAGTCGTTCCCTTGTTGTCCGATTGGGTGATCACGCCCCTTTGGTTGACGCTTTTTTACCCGCCCTATGATGTGCTGCCGCCTTTGGTGGCGACTTTTACGGATTTCTTCGAGGCACATCTGAGCGAAGCGCAAGAGTTCAGCTTTAGCAACGCGTGATTGGGCCGTGCCCAAGGTGGCTGACCGTCTTCCCCAATAGTGGGCTAGGAGCGGGTGACGCGGTTCTTGGCTGCAGGGGTAACACAAGGCTGTGATGCAGTCTTAGAATTGCCAATATCCTCATTTATGAACTGACTTGATGGTGAGAAAAGCGCTTGGAATTTTCCAGCATGTTAGCGCTTGCGGTACTGAGGAAACACTACCATAAGGCGAATTCTGCCGCCCCGATTCTTTGAGTATAAGAGGCTATAATGACCCGTATTACGGTAACGCATTTTACATCATCCACCGCCCCGGTGACTGCCCTATGCTAAAGCCCCCGGTCCCCGAAAATGAAACCGAAAGACTGGCCTATCTACACGGCTTGGGTCTTGATCTGTCGCTGCCCTTCGACGAAATCAATGGCCTGTGCAAAGTCGCGTCAACTTTGGCGGGGGCCCCTGTGGCTTTGGTGACGTTGATTGACGATGTTCACCAAAATATTCTGGCCGGGACCGGCCTTGGCGATGTTAAGCAAACCAGCAGAGATGTGTCTTTTTGCGCCCATGCGATCATGAACAGCGAACAGTTCGAGATCACCGACGCCACGGCCGATCCGCGGTTTTCCGACAATCCCTTTGTCGCGGGGCAACCGGGGTTCCGGTCTTATCTAGGGACCGTGCTTGAGCCCGAAGATGACATGCGTCTTGGTACATTATGCGTGCTGGATGTTGAGCCGAAAACCTATTCCGACGAGGTGAAAGAAGGCCTGTCGAAAATCGGCAAAGCGATCACCGCATTGATCGTATCCTACCGCGAGAAAATGGACGTCATTAACTACGCCCAAGAGCTCGCGACCCGAAATTCGGAAATGACCGACCTGACAACCTCGCTTCGCAGTTCGATGGAAAAACTGCTCGCTGCGGAAAATACCAAGAATGAATTCGTGTCGATCATTAGCCACGAATTGCGTACGCCGCTTACCTCGATCAAGGGGGCGCTTGGCTTGATGCGGAATGATCCGGATCAGACATGTTCCCCCAAAACCCAGCGTCTGATCAAGATCGCCAGCGAGAACAGCGACCGCTTGCTTGCATTGGTTGATGACATTCTAAAGCTGCAAAAGCAGGAGTTCGGCACGTCCCACTCCAGTTTCGCGCCCGTTAACCTAAGCGAGCTGATCGAAACCTCGGCAGAGGCGTATCGCAACTATGCCGCAGACCGGAACGTGACCTTGACCATGTCAGGCACCGGCCCGTCCTGTATTGTCAGCGGTGATCGACACCAGCTGGACCGTGTGTTGGCCAATATCCTGTCGAACGCATTCAAATTCTCAAAACCCGGCGGCAATGTCGAAATCAGCCTGCACTGCGATGCGGATGGCCCGCGGATTATGGTCAAAGACGACGGTATGGGCATTCCCGACGGGGCCAAGGAAAAGGTGTTCGGCCTGTTCACCCAAGTCGACGGTTCCGACACACGCTCGCAAAGTGGGACCGGGCTGGGGATGCATATTTGCAAGCAGATTTTAACCCAGCACAACGCGACCATCGACTATGAAAGCGAGCTTGGCGTTGGAACGGTGTTTGTGATCCGTTTTCCTGTACCGGAAAAGCAGGATCTGGCCGGATAAGCGGTTTCTATCCGCCCTCAAAAAGGCGTGATTGGAGCCACAGCAGCGACGGGTAAGACGCGATCCAGAACCATAAAAAGCGGTTCAATCCAAACAGCAACGCATTTGCCAAGTGGAATGTCGCGGCGACGGCCAGCGCTGCGATGAGGACCGTCGGGTTAATAAAGCTTAACGGAAACAGCACCTCAAAAAGCATGACAGCCCATGATGCCGCCCAGAGCAGCCGTGGACAGCCCGCCAAGCTGCGCAAGTTCTCAGCCGCAGGATAGGCCGAAAAGCTGAAAACATCCGCCAGCGCACGACCGCTGCGCCATTCGGGGTTCACGATCTTGACCTGCCCCGAGATGAAATAGGACAGGATGACCTGTATGCCCAGATAGCCAAATGCGGACTGCGCGGGTAATCCGTCGGGCAACCAACGCGACAGGCAAAGACAGTACAGGATCAACAATCCCATACGGTCACTGCCGCCGTTATATGGCCCCTGAAAGCGATTCAAAATCAAAAGGCTGTGGATGCAAAGCGCCATCAGCACCCCCGGGCTGTGGCAACCAGCAAGCAATGCAATGCTTAGCACCGCGCGGGGTAGAAACAGCAGCGGTGCCGCGTGCGCGCCAAATATATGTTCCGCCGATTGCTGCAAAAACGCGATGGCCAACAGGATTTCTGTCGCCCGCAACGCAAGTTCAAACGTCATCGCGCCACAAGACCGGCGGTTGGAAACGGGTCGGATTGAAACAGGATATCTTGGCAGATGCCCGTTTTATCGCGAGAGATGAAAACCAGGCGAAATTGGGCAGCGCTTGCGACATTGCCTTCTGCCCCGTGCGTGAGGTCCTCCAGAATCCGGCGGGTAATCTCATTGATGCTATGGGCGGTGGGGTTTTCCGTAATCCGTTCCGCGCAGCTGACCACGAACAGCGCGTCATTTCGGGATGCGTTCCAAAACAGCCGGACCAGCATCTGACGCGCGGTCACGGACTTGGGGCGCGGGCGAAGTTCCTGCCAATCGCCCACGGCGGCACCGCCCTTTGACAGCAAGGCCCATTGCACCCTTGGTGAGGGTTCGATCGTTTGGAAAAACCGCCATGATGGCAGCAAAACAGGCAAAATAAGCGACAGTGTTTTCAGCATGATCAGAGTTAACGGCCCGGCCATTAACATCACGTGAATTCGATCAACCGAGGTGAGGCCGCGCTTAGTGCACCGTTTCGGCCGTCAAGATCCGCGCTTCATGGGCGCGTAGCAACCGGCGGGCTGCGACATATTTGGACAGGCCGTCGGGTTTTTTAAGCTCGGGAAACAGGGCCACGATTTCATCGCGCTGATCTGCCAGAATACCGGCCATCGAATGCTCACCGGGTTGAAAGCTTTCTGCCCAAGCCCCATCGGCCAGCACGACCTCGTGATGGTCAAACAAGACGTGGATATAGCTGACCCGCTCGGGGCGGGTGCGTTCGACCCCGTCCAACCCGACCAGATGTTTGGCGGCCACCAACACTTCGCGTTCGCTAAACATCACCTCGGTCAGGTTTGAACTGACCAACATGCGGTGGTTCGGGCTGACCACCATATCCCATTGCGGCAGGCCGTTGCCCAAGGCCCCTGCCCGGATCAAAACCGGGTGAAAGTCGGGCTTTGCCGTAAGATCGGCACGGTTCAGGTTGCGGCGGCCGACCCAGCGGACCGGCTGAAAGCCGTTGTCGCGGGTGATCGCCTGATCGTCGATCTTGAGTTGCTGCACCGGAATTTCGCCGCGACGGGTCGCGATGCGGGTGCCGGGGGTAAAGCAGATCACGACCTCTTCGATCTCGGAATAAGTTGTGGTGCCCGTGCTATTGCCATGGGCATCGCGAAATTCGATCCTGCCGGATTCCGGCCCGTCTTTGATCAGCGTATAGCGCGACTTGTCGAGCCCGGTCAGATTAAGCACATCGTTATCAAGGCCATCAGAATCTTCGCCGCCGACAATCGTGTGGTTGCCGCCTGAGGTAAAGTTGATCAGGTCGGACCCCTGCCCGCCGTCAGCCAGATCATTGCCGCCGCCGACGGTCAGCGTGTCTTGGCCTTCGCCGCCAGACATCTGATCGCTGCCCGCGCCGCCGTCCAGACTGTCATCGCCGCCTTGACCCAGCAACGTGTCATCGCCCAAACCGCCCAAAAGCGTGTCATCACCGGCCTCGATCGGCACTTCGACCGGTTCATCAATCAGATCACCCGACAGGGTAAAGCCTGACCGTGTTGTGCGTGTTTCGAGGGTGAATTCAATGAACTCGCGGTTTTCAAACCGGCCGGAAAACCACGAATCCTGATCGTTCGGGTCGTTCTCTTGAGTGCCGGCCGCGGTGACGTTGCCGTTTTGGGTCGTCACGGTAAGCGCGGAATCGTCGCTGGTTGCAAAGGCGGTGAAACTGTCCGCATCCAGCGTCACGGATTCCTGATCGCCGGGGCTGTTTCTGTCCAGATCGTTGAATGTCGCGGTCGAGTTCAAGGCAACGGGCGATCCCGTTGCCGGGTCAAAGAATTCCAGCCGGAATGTCGCCGTTTCGCCGCCATAGCGGGTGCTGGACCCATTACCGGTGTTCAAGGCGATTTCGAACCCTTCGCCCCCGCTTAGGGTGACGGGCATGTCGGCGTTGGATGTGCGCACCAGAACCACGCGGGCCGACACCGATGTGCCGTCTGCCAACGTGGCGACATCACGGTACACGACATTATCGCCCGGCTTGGCAAAGCCGCTGGAATCGGTTTCCCGCTTGTCGAATGACAGCGTGACGGGCGTTGCGTCACTGCCGGGTGCCGTGCCGATGCCCCCATCGCCGAACAGCACGTCATTACCCGCCCCGCCGTCAATCAGGTCGTTTGCACCCTCACCGGACACGCGGTCATCGCCGCCACCAGTTTGTATCTGGTCGTCGTCAGCCGTGCCCTGAATCGTGTCAGAGCCCGACGTCCCATTTATCGTTGCCATCAAAGCAGCCTTTAAGTGTCGTAGCGTCATGAAAGGTTCAGCAGCGAACCCAGTTTTAAACGCAGTAGAATTTGACGGTTACCTACCTACAAAAACACGAGAGCAACACCCGGTTAGCGGAATTGTGACCACAATATGGCGGTCGCCAGCGTTGAGTGACGTAACGATTTTACTATTCAGGATGGTTTTCAGGCAGGATTTTGCCGACCCTCAACCGACGCGGGTTACACGGGGTAAAAGTATGCGCGCCAGATTCCCACAAACATCAAGATGCTGCCGATGTTCACCCATAGATGCCAGATGGCATAGCGCATCGGCATGGTCTTGCGCGCATAAAACGCCGTCCCCACCACATAGGCACCCGCCCCAGCGATAACGCACCAAAGCGTTTCAATTGGCACGTTTTCCATATCGGGCACCGCACAAAGGCCGATGGCCCCCAGCCCAAGATAGGATGCTGTCGACCAGCGTGATTTCACCTGCTTGTTGGTGATCTTGTTCCAAATGGCGACGACCGTCAGGCCCCAGCACAGACACAAAAGAAAGATCGTCCAGGGCGTGCCCGCCTGGACGAAAAACGGGGTAAAGGTGCCCGAGATGCTGGGATAAATGGCGGCGTGATCAATGCGGCGCAACTGTACGCGCTGCGCGTGCCACGGCAAAAAGTGATAGGCCCAAGAGGCCAGATTGGACGCCAAAGCGCTGAGCACGTAAACCCACACGGCAATGATCGGGGCGATGCCCAGTTCGGCTGTGGACTTGCTGATCAAGGCACCACCTGCCCCCAGAACCAGCACCAAGCCAAAGGCGTGCACAGCCATATCGGCGCGCCGGTGGAGCGGGTTGGAGCTGGGGAAAGTTGTTTCTGTCATGGGCGTCTCTGGCAAAGCTTGCAACGTCGTTAGCTGCCGCCTCGCCCAAAGTCTACCACGCCGGCACGTCAGCTTGGGCCCTTTTACGGTGCTGGCGCGGGTTTGCCTGCTAAAATGGCTTCGATCAGGATTTGAACGCGCAGCGCCTCGGCCAAGGTGGCCAGACGGTTTGGTTTGCCATCGATCAGCAGCACCAGATCATCCAATTGCGCGCGCAGGCTGGTTGCGCGCGGGTCGGCATATTCCTCGACTACGGGGGTGAAAGCGCCCCCCGTCGACACGTCATCAAGGTAGAATTCCGAAATGCGGCGGCTGGCCTTGGTCCCCTTGATGGTCAATTCCTGACGGTCTGGCTGTGCGCCGCCGACGCTGCCCATGATGGTGACGGGTGCACCAGTCGCCGATACCAATCGTGCGGCGACATGGGTTTCACATAATTCGCCACCCGCCGGATAATCAGGCTGCGCCCAGACCAGTTCGAGCGGCCCCAAGATGCGTTCGGAAAAGAACAGAAAATGCGAGATTACTTCGCGGGTCATACCGCCTTCGGCCCGAAAGCGCAGCCAATCGGCCGCCTGCTGCCACGCGCGGGGCCATGCGGCATAGGTCACGATGATATCGGCACCCGCCAATGCGCCCAGATCGCCCGCCTTGGCAGCGGCGTGCACATCGGTCAGCGCCGCACCGGCCGCTTGGGTGAAATTCACCGCAGCGGGCACCCCAAAGGCATCAATCTTAGCAACCAGATCGCGGCTTTCCGCGATGTCGATACCAAGGGGCTTTTCCAGAAACACAGCCTTGCCAGCCTCGGCGGCGGCCAAGGCATATGCTTTGCGCGGTACCGGCGGACAGGCAAGATAAACCAGATCGGCAGCGGCAATTGCGTCTTCGGCGGTTGCGGCCAGCGTCACATCGGGTGCGGCGGCCTTGGCCTTGCTGGTGGCCTCATCGCTTGGGTCCCAAACGGCGACAACCGAATAGGCGGGATGTTGTTGCATGTGTTCCAGCATGCGCTGACCCATAATGCCCAGACCGATGATTGCTGTTTTGATTGTCATGTCGTCCCTCGAAATTCAGATGCCCGTGCGCCCAATTCCTGTTGGGCTGTCAACGGCTTGTGTTGCCTTGCCTTAGCACAGGACCATCCCGATCCGCGAGGCGAAAACCCACCCCTTAAAATATGAAACCCCCGCATAGCGCCGGGCTATGCGGGGGTGAAATCTCTGGGGGTGTTCTATGCGCGGATTAGCGCAGAACGACGGCCTGTGCGGCAATATGGCGAATTTCGCCGCGCGCAATGCCGATATCGGCCAGGTCGCGGTCGCTCATTGCGGCCAGTTCGTTATATGTTTGACGTTCGGCGCGCTTTTGTGCGCGGTTGGCGCGAAAGCCTTCGATCAGGCCGTGCATTTTTGCAGCGACGTCAAAGCTTGGTGTGGTTGCTGTTGTATATGTATAGCTCATTTTTTCTTCTCATCTTCGGATTACGGTGGCCTATCCACCGCAACGGGTTGGTATCGCGTTTTGTTCCCAGTCTTAACGTAGGGACAAGTCGCATGAATTACGCAGGGATCGCCCCACGTGGTGTTTTCGCAAACAGACCGCGCAGTTTGGCGGATGCTTTGGTGGCGAGCGATGCGATGAACGCGCTGCGTTCTGCATTGGCACGCGCAAGGATCCGGTCAACTTCTGACGGTGTGGCGGTACGGTATGTGACGTTGGTAGTCATTTTCAGCTTTCCATTTCTGGGCTTCGTTGCCCGTGGACTGCATATGTGCCTGACCATGCAAAGGTGCAAACCATAGTCGATATGCAGTTTTTGCATGGCTTGCCGGGCGGCGGAATATTGCCGGATTTGGCCAGTGTTTAAGGCACAGAATGGCCACATACATGCCTTGGGATGGACAGAGTGGCACGGCTTGATTAAGCGGCCCGCGAGATGAAACTTCGCACCCTAATGGAGCAGTTAAATGGCCCAAAGCATCCCCACCCCCGTCAAGGCGGCACCCGCGCCCGCAAAACCCGTACAGCCGCAAACAACGCAGCCGGTTTTCACAGATTACGCCAGCATCTGATCTGTAATCTGATAGGTGACAGCGGATGTGGGACGCGGTAAACTTCACCACATGTCCGAACCCGTTTCCTCAATCCGTAATCTTGGCCCCGCTTTTGAGCAAAGCTTGGCCAAGGTTGGTGTACATACCGCCGACCAACTGCGCGATCTTGGCGCGGATGCAGCTTATGAAATGTTGCTGCGTGCCGGTCATCGCCCCCACTTTATCGGCTATTACGTGTTGGTAATGGGCCTACAGGGCCGTCCTTGGAATGATTGCAAAGGGGCCGAAAAGAAAGCCCTGCGCGTAAAGTTCGACGCGATGAAAGCGCGGGCCTTTGATCCCGCCCAGTCAGAGTTTGAACGCATGATGGATCAGATCGGCGTCAGAGAGCACAGCCCCTAGAATACTGCCACCACAGGAACCGGATTACCCCTTAACGCGTTGTCTTAGATAAACGAACGCTTACGAGGGCTCCTATGCCACTACATCCCACCACGGAAAATGATCTGGACCGCCTGCACAGGCTGGCCCGCCGGATGGATTATGCGTTTCGCATCCCGCTGCTTGGCGTACGTTTGGGGTGGGATTCAATCTTGGGTCTGGTACCCGGTGTCGGCGACGTTCTGGCCGTGGCCCCTGCCGGTTACATCATAAAAGAGGCACGCCGCATGGGGGCCAGCGCCCCGGTGTTGGGTCGGATGGGCGCGAATGTCGGGATCGACATGGTGATCGGTGCGATCCCGCTGGTCGGTGACCTGTTCGACATCGGGTGGAAAGCCAACACCCGCAACGTGGCTTTGCTGCGCGATCATCTGGCGGATCGAAGCTTGTTGGCAGCGGATGTCGAGGGGCAGCTGTCGTCCCATCACCCCACCATGCGGGGTTAAACAGCTGACACGAAAAAGGGTCGCAGTTTCCTGCGACCCTTTAAACAGCATCTCAAATGCAGGTGGGCTTAGCCGACCAGTTCAAGACCCGAGAAGAAGTAAGCGATTTCAACTTCGGCTGTCTCAGGTGCGTCCGACCCGTGAACCGAGTTTTCGCCAACTGATTCAGCAAATTCTGCGCGGATGGTGCCGGCCGCTGCGTCTGCAGGGTTGGTTGCGCCCATAACTTCGCGGTTTTTCGCGATGGCGTTTTCGCCTTCCAGAACTT
Source organism: uncultured Sulfitobacter sp. (assembly GCF_964021855.1). Lineage (NCBI taxonomy): Bacteria > Pseudomonadati > Pseudomonadota > Alphaproteobacteria > Rhodobacterales > Roseobacteraceae > Sulfitobacter > uncultured Sulfitobacter sp. The sequence continues at coordinate 167,695 of NZ_CAXHZD010000004.1, read as the reverse complement.
GGGCAACGATTGGCGCAGAGGCCATGAATTCGCACAGTTCGTCATAGAAAGGACGCTCGGCGTGTACTTTGTAGAACTCGCCTGCTTGCGCTTTCGACAGGTGAATACGTTTGCTGGCAACAACGCGCAGGCCTGCGTCTTCGAATTTTTTAACGATTGCGCCGGTCAGGTTGCGGCGTGTTGCATCTGGTTTGATGATCGAGAATGTGCGCTCAAGGGCCATGATAGCTCTCCTATAGGGGTTAAATTGAGCGCTCCCTAACATGGGGATTGCCGCGTGAAAAGGCGCGATTGACGCCAAGGATCAGGTGAGCCGTTTACCACCGTGATATAGGTTCTTTCTTATAAGAGAAGGTCTAGTATCTGTTTCAATCCTTATCGAAAACCCAGCGACGATCAACTCAACAGCTTTAACCTCTTGGAAAACCAATACTTCATTTGTCACTAGGTGCTTTTTGTCTCCAAACTTCGGATCACCCAGTACAAAATGGCCATTCTTTTTTGCGGCAGGCCACTCTTTGCCTTTGTGTTTTCTATATATCATCAAATTCACCTCTAAAAATTCTGTCTATCCTTAGATACAGTTGACGACACCCCTTCAATAGTTCATCCGCAGCCCATGTTACGCATTTCAGAAATCAACTATTCCGTCGAAGGCCGCCCCTTGTTTGAGGAAGCCAGCGCTGTCATCCCCGAAGGTCATAAAGTGGGCCTCGTCGGCCGCAATGGCGCGGGAAAAACCACCTTGTTTCGCATTATTCGCGGGGAATTGGGGCTGGACGCGGGCGATATTTCGCTGCCGTCCCGCGCCAAGATCGGCGGCGTCGCGCAAGAGGTGCCATCGTCCGATGTGTCGCTGATTGACACGGTGCTTGCCGCGGATGTTGAACGCGCAGCCCTGATCGCAGAATCCGAGACGACCACAGACCCCGCCCGCATCGCCGAGGTGCAAACCCGCCTTGCCGACATCGATGCATGGTCCGCCGAAGGGCGCGCCGCCTCGATCCTCAAGGGGCTTGGTTTTGACGATCACGATCAGCAACAGCCCTGCTCCGCCTATTCCGGTGGCTGGCGTATGCGTGTGGCCTTGGCGGGCGTGTTGTTCGCCCAGCCCGATGTGCTGCTGCTTGATGAACCGACCAACTATCTCGACCTTGAAGGGGCGTTGTGGCTGGAAAACTATCTGGCCAAATACCCCCACACGGTGATCATCATTAGCCACGACCGTGGATTGCTGAACCGCGCCGTGGGCGGCATCTTGCACCTCGAAGACCGCAAGCTGACCTATTACCAAGGCAACTACGATCAATTCGCCAAAATGCGCGCCGAAAAACGCGCGCAACTGTCTGCCGCCGCGAAAAAGCAGCAGGCGCATAAGGCGCATATGCAGGCCTTTGTGGATCGCTTTAAGGCCAAGGCATCCAAGGCCAAGCAGGCGCAATCGCGGATGAAAGCCATCGAAAAGATGGTGACTATTACGCCGCCCGAGGAAGCCGCGCGCAAGGTCTTTACCTTCCCGCAGCCCGATGAATTGTCCCCGCCGATCATCAGCATCGAAGGTGGCTCTACCGGCTATACCGAAGGCAACCCTGTGTTGTCGCGCCTGAACCTGCGCATCGACCAAGATGACCGCATCGCGCTGTTGGGCCGGAACGGTCAGGGCAAATCGACCCTGTCGAAACTGCTCTCCAACCGTTTGGTGTTGTTCGAAGGCAAAGCGGTCAATTCGAACAAACTGCGCATCGGCTTCTTTGCCCAGCATCAGGTGGATGAGCTGATCATCAACGAAACGCCGTTGCAGCACATGATCACCGCGCGTCCCGGCGTGATGCAGTCGAAATTGCGTGCTCAGCTGGCAGGTTTCGGCCTTGGCCCCGACCAAGCCGATACCGAGGTTGGCCGCCTGTCCGGTGGTCAAAAGGCACGGCTTTCGCTGCTGCTTGCCACACTCGACGCGCCGCATCTGCTGATCCTCGATGAACCGACCAACCACCTTGATATCGAATCCCGCGAGGCGCTGGTAGAGGCGCTGACGCGCTATTCCGGCGCTGTGATCCTTGTCAGCCACGACATGCACCTGCTGTCGATGGTCGCGGATCGTCTGTGGCTGGTGTCCGATGGCACGGTCAAACCCTACGAAGACGACCTCGAGGCGTATCGCAAGATGCTGCTGACGGTCGAAAAGCCCGTGAGCAAGAACGCCAAGCCCGTCAAAGAGGCCCCAAAACCCAAGCGGGCCAACCGCGAAGACATCCTTGCCCTGCGGTCCGAAGTCCGCACAGCCGAGGCCCGCGTGACCAAAATTAACGACATGCGCGACAAGCTGGCCAAGAAACTTGCCGACCCTGCCCTTTACGAAAAGGAAAAAGTCGGCGAACTTGAAGTCTGGAACAAGAAATACGCCGAAGTCATGGCCGCACTTGAACGGGCGGAGTCGATCTGGATGGCTGCACTGGAAAAACTAGAAACCGCCTCAGCCTGACACTTAGATCCATTTTAGCCTAGCTTCTCTGGCTCAAAAATATCCCGGGGGTCCGGGGGCTGGCCCCCGGGAATACATATGATGACACTCGACATTGCCTTTATGATCACGGCGTTTGCCACGATGATCGTCATCATCGACCCCTTCGCGATCGGGCCGATGTTTCTGGCCCTGACCCCCGGCCTGTCCCATGCGCAACGCCGCCGTATCGCATGGCGTGGCGTGTTCATCGCCGGGCTGATCCTGCTGATCTTCGCAGCCTTCGGGGAGGCTGTGCTGGGTTTCATCGGCATCTCAATGCCCGCGTTTCGCGTGGCGGGTGGGATTTTGCTGTTCCTGACGGCGCTTGAAATGTTGTTTGACCGCCGCACAAAACGGCGCGAGAAAGCCACGACAGATCCTGACCACGAGGCCGACGATCATGACGATCCGTCGGTTTTCCCGCTGGCGATCCCATTGATTGCGGGCCCGGGTTCAATTGCGTCGGTCATCCTTCTGACCGGTGAAAAACCCGGCCTCGAAGGGTTCGTGACCGTGATGGGCATCACCTTTGCGGTGCTGGTCCTCATGGGGATCACGATGCAGGCCAGCGGCCATCTGGAACGCGTGTTGGGCAAGGTCGGGATCAACGTCATTACCCGGCTGCTGGGCATGCTGTTGGCCGCACTTTCGGTGCAATTCGTGCTTGAAGGTCTCAGCGCCTTTGGATTTGGGCCGGGTGCGGGCTGACAAACCCCGTCACACGCCCCATATTCCACCCAAGGAACAACGGAGCGTCCAATGGCAGAGTTTGAAACCGGTCGTCTGATCTATCTTTTGGTGCTTCTTGCGATGGTCGCAGGCTGGTTCTTTATGCAAGGCCGTGGCGAAGGGTTTAACAAAACCCTGCAACAGGCCGCGGTTTGGGGCATGATTTTTGTTGGTGCCGCGGCGGGCTATGGGCTGTGGGGCGACATCACCCGCAATTCAGGTGCGCCGCAACAAAGCTATGCAGGCGGCATCGGCACCGTCACCCTGCCCCGTGCCCGCGATGGTCATTATTACCTGACAGTCCAGATCAACGGCTCGCCGATCCGCTTTGTTGTCGACACCGGTGCCAGCGACATGGTGCTGACCCGCGAGGATGCACAGCGCGTCGGGCTGTCGCCTGATACGCTCAGCTACCTTGGCCGCGCCAATACCGCGAATGGCGAGGTGCGCACCGCCTTTGTGCGCCTGAACGAAGTGCAATTGGGCGATGTGCGTGATTTCGATGTCCCTGCCGTGGTGAATGACGGCGACATGCGGCAATCCCTGTTGGGGATGGGCTATCTACAACGCTGGGGCCGGATCGAGATTTCGAATAACGAACTGATCTTGACACGTTAAGGCCGGTCAGTAACCCACTCAGGTTTCTGCCTTTTTCTCCCAACGGCCGCTTTCTTCCGACCAGTATTGCGCCGACGCACCTGCTTCCTTTAGCGTCTTCCACTGCCCGCGTGCCTTGTTCAGGGCAAGCTCGTCCAGCCCGTCAAACAATATGCAAACCCGGTCGAGGGTTGAGACTTCTGCCGCCGTCACATCAGCGCCGTGGATCGAAAACACGCAAGTGGCCCCGTTTGGCGCTTCCGTTAGGGTGGTCAGCAAGACCGGCTGTTCCGCATCATGTGGGCCACCTGCCAATCCGTGCGGCAGGAACCCGTCATCGGGGCCTTGCCACAGGGCGGCATCCATTTGTGCCAATAAATCGGGGTCCGTGCCACGCACTGCCACGCGCCACCCTGCCCCTTGGGCTTTGCCCAACAGCATGGTTAACGTCTCGACCAAAGGTCGCTGTGTCAGATGATAGAAATACGCAGCACCCATCGGGTTACTCGCCCTCAAAATTGTCCGAAATCAACCGGTTCAACGATGCAACGCCCCAGCCTGTGGCCCCGATGGGCGACAAAGTTGTCTCGGTTTTCAGGGATGCCACACCGGCAATATCAAGGTGGATCCAAGGGGTCTCGTCTTTAACAAAACGCCCCAAAAACTGCGCCGCTGAAATGGCACCGCCGTCACGCCCGCCAATGTTTTTCATGTCGGCAATCCGGCTTTTCAGCAGCTTGTCATAGCCGGGGCCCATGGGCATGTGCCAAGCCCCTTCATTTTCTGCTGCGGCGGCCTTGAGAAATGCATTGCACAGCGTGTCATTGTTCGAAAACACACCTGCGTTTTCATGGCCAAGGCCAATCACAATGGCGCCTGTCAGTGTGGCCAGATCGATCATGCCAGCGGGTTTAAAGCGGTCCTGCGCGTACCACAGCACATCACAAAGCACCAAACGCCCCTCGGCGTCGGTGTTAATCACCTCGACGGTGTCGCCCTTCATGGTTTTGATCACATCGCCGGGGCGCGTCGCGGTGCCCGACGGCATGTTTTCAACGATACCGACAAGGCCGACAACATTGGCCTTTGCCTTGCGCAAGGCGACAGACCGCATGACCCCAGCCACCACACCGGCACCGCCCATATCCATGGTCATGTCTTCCATGCCAAGGCCGGGTTTCAGGCTAATACCGCCGGTGTCAAAGACCACGCCCTTGCCGACCAGCGCCAGCGGGGCTGCGTCTTTTTCGCCGCCGTTCCATTTCATAACAACAACATAGGACGGGCTGGCCGACCCTTGTCCAACGGACAGCAGCGTGCGCATCCCCAGTTTTTCCAGCGCGGCATCGTCCAGCACTTCGACTTCAAGCCCGATGTTTTCCATCTCGGCCAGACGGTTTGCAAATTCTGTTGTGGTCAGCACGTTGGCCGGTTCATTGGTCAGATCACGGGTCATAAAGGCCCCGTCGGCGATCGCCAGAAGCGGCTCAGCAGCCTCTTTTACATCGTCGGGGTTGCTGGCCATAATCGTGACCGTTCCCTTGCGCGGTTTCCCGTCGCTTTTGTTATCCTCAAAGCTGTAGTCGCGCATGGCAAGGCCAAAGCACAGTTCCGCCGATTTGCGCAGCCCACCTGTCAGCACCAGCAGATCCGCGTTTCCGCGCAGCTTGGCAAGGCTGGCCCCCGCTTTGCGCAGATCCGGAATATTGGCGTTGTTTGCCAGTTGGATCACGTCAACGGCCTCGGCGGTCATGCCGGTGGGATAGCCCATGCTCAGCACCTCACCGGGTTTCAGATCGGCGAATTTGGTCGTTTGGATCAGACGCTCCAGCGCGCCCTTGGTCAGTTTGTTGATCCGGCGGGCACCTGGGTTCATCTTGCCTTCGGCATCAATGGCGACGGCAACACGACCCGCGTGTCCCGCAATCTGGTCAATGTCAGTTTGGGCAAAGCTGATTGGGGTCAATGCGGTCATGATCGGCGTCCTTTTGATATGAATTACCCCAAGACCTAGCGCGCAGCCGCCGGTAAGGCCAGATAGCAGTTTTCGCCGACGAAAATTTGTTTTATCCTGCGTGCATAATATCAGCGAAAAAATGTCTAAGGGACGCAGTTTGTCTAAGTTTGACCGCTATATGTTGTCCCAGTTCCTGATCTTGTTCAGTTTCTTTGCGCTGATCCTGGTCGCGATTTTCTGGATCAACCGTGCAGTGATCTTGTTTGATCGCCTGATTGGCGACGGCCAGACGGCTTTGGTGTTTCTGGAATTCACCGTGTTGGGCCTGCCCAAGCTGATCACGACCGTGTTTCCCATCGCGGCATTCGCCGGGTCTGTCTATGTGATCAACCGCATGACCAGCGAATCCGAATTGACGGTGTTGCAGGCCACAGGCAGCGGACCATGGCGGTTGGCGCGGCCTGTGTTTGTCTACGGTATCTGTGTTGCGGTGATGTTATCGGTGCTAACCCATTTTCTGGTGCCCATGGCCAAAGCGCAGCTGACCCAACGCGAGGTCGAGATTTCGCAAAACGTATCAGCGCGGTTGCTGACCGAAGGTGAATTCCTGCATCCGTCATCCAAGGTGACGTTCTACACCCGGTTGATCGGGACGGATGGCGTGTTGCGTGATGTGTTTCTGTCAGACCGTCGCAACCCCGAAGAAGGCATGATCTATTCCGCATCCGAGGCCTATCTTGTGCGCAATGGCGATGGGACGACCTTGATCATGGTCGACGGTCTGGCGCAGCGGCTAAGCAGCGAGACCAACCAGCTTTCAACGGCGAAGTTTCGGGATTTCTCCTTTGATATCTCGGCCTTGGTCAGCAATAGCACCGAAGAATATACATCCGTCGATAGTATGGTGACCCCTGCGCTGTTTACCGATTGGACCGCCCTTGGTGATCGCGTCGATGTAACCCTAGGGACGATCGCCGAAGAATTCCACGCGCGGTTCGCCGCCCCGCTGTTTTGCATTGTGGCAGCGATGATCGGCTATGCCACATTGATCTTGGGCGGGTTTTCGCGGTTTGGGGTCTGGCGCGAGATCGTGATCGCCTTTGGTCTGCTTATCGCCATTGACGGTATTCGTGGCACGTTGGAAGGCGTGGTGCGCAGTGACCCCAGCCGCTGGCCGCTGATTTACCTGCCCAGTTTGATCGGTCTGATTTTGGTGCTGGCGATGATTTGGCAAACTGCGCATCCCGGCTGGCTGCGCCGGTTGCGTCGGGCAAAGGTGGCCGCATGATCCTGCATTTCTACTTCGCGCGCCGCTTTCTGACCGGCATTTTGTTGATTTCCACGGTGTTGTTTGCGCTGTTGGTGCTGGTCGACTTGGTCGAACAGACGCGCAAATTCAGCGGCTATGACATCGGTTGGGAACGCATTTTGGGGCTGACGTTGCTGAACACCCCCGAAACCATGAACCTGATCTTACCCTTGATTATGATCTTGGCGACGGTGGTTTTGTTTCTGTCGCTTGCGCGGTCATCGGAACTGGTTGTGACCCGTGCGTCGGGGCGGTCGGCGTTGACGGCATTGCAGGCCCCGGTCGTGGTGGCGTTTATCATAGGCGTCATGGCTGTTGGGATGTTGAACCCCATCGTGGCTGCAACGGCGAAACGCTATTTGCAGCTGTCTGAAAACATCCGCGCCGGTGGTGCCTCTGCCCTGTCGATCAGTGACGAAGGGTTGTGGTTGCGTCAGGGCGGCGAGATGGGGCAAACCGTGATCCGCGCGTGGCGGTCGAATGCCGATGCGTCGGTGCTGTATGATGTGACGTTTATTTCCTACGCCCCCGAAGGTGGCCCCGTTCGCCGGATCGAGGCATCAAGCGCCGCGCTCGAAGAAAATGCCTGGGTGCTAAGCGGTGCAAAATCATGGCCGCTTGAGGTTGGGGTGAACGCCGAGGGAAATGCTGAGTTTTTCGAGACCCTGACCTTGCCGTCGAACCTGACGCTGGACCGTATCCGCGAAAGCATCAGCGATCCGGGTGCCGTGTCGATCTATGATCTGCCCAAATTTATCAACCAGCTTGAACAGGCAGGGTTTTCGCCCCGCCGTCACAAGGTTTGGTTGCAGACCGAATTGGCGCGGCCGTTTTTCCTTATTGCGATGGTTCTGGTTGCGAGCGCATTCACCATGCGCCATACGAGGTTCGGAGGCACAGGCGTTGCCGTGTTGGCATCTGTTCTGTTGGGGTTCGGTTTGTATTTCATTCGCAGCTTTGCACAGATTTTGGGGGAAAACGGGCAAATTCCGGTTCTTCTGGCGGCTTGGGCACCACCGGTCGCGTCGATCCTATTGGCGCTCGGATTACTGCTCCATGCGGAGGATGGCTGAGATGCGGCGGTTTCTCTTGGCGCTTTGCTTGCTGCTGCCCCTCCCTGCCACTGCGCAAAATCCCGGTGAACGCCCTGCGGTTCTGGTGGCGGATGATCTGTTGATCACGCGCGATCGGGTGCTGATCGCACGCGGCAACGTCGAGGCGTTCCAAGGCAACACTCGTATTCAGGCCAAATCAATCAGCTATGATGAACAAACCGGCGCGCTGACTATCGAGGGGCCGATTGTGCTGACCGATGGCGGGGAAACCGTGATCTTGGCCGACGCAGCCCAATTGGATAGTGGTTTGCAAAACGGCTTGCTGACCGGCGCGCGTATGGTGATGAACCAACAGGTGCAATTGGCCGCGGTGCAGATTGATCGCGTCGATGGCCGCTATAGCCAGCTTTACAAAACGGCCGTAACCTCTTGTAAAATATGCGAAGATGGCGATGTTCCCCTGTGGCAAATTCGGGCGCGCAGGGTCATCCACGACGAGGTCGAACAACAGCTGTATTTTGATGATGCAACGTTTCACATCAGAAGCGTGCCGGTGTTTTATCTGCCCCGTTTGCGGATGCCCGACCCGACGCTAGACCGTGCAACCGGATTTTTGATGCCGTCGATACGCACGACCTCGCAGCTGGGCACCGGCCTGAAAATCCCCTATTTCATCAAGCTCGGCGATAGCCGTGATTTGACCCTGACCCCCTATCTGTCGTCTGCCACGCGGACCCTTGAATTCCGCTACCGGCAGGCGTTCGTCGGTGGATATATTTCGTTCGAAGGGGCTTATACCCGCGATGATGAACTCCCCGATACAGAGCGCGGCTATTTCGATTGGCAAGGCAGGTTTGATCTGCGGCGCGACTACCAGCTAAGCTTTGACATCAAGGTGGTCAGCGACGAGGGGTATTTCACCGAATACGGCTATCTGGACGAGGACCGGTTGCGCAGTGATATCACCGTCAGCCGGGCGCGGCGCGACAGCTATGTCCGGGCGAGCCTCTATAACTTTGAAACCCTGCGCGACGGCGAGATTAATTCGACCCTGCCAACCCTTGTGATTGACGGGGAATTTGAACGCCGCTTCTTTCCAAAATCCGTGGGCGGCGAGGTTCGCCTGTCGTTAGAAGCGCACAGCCATCAACGCAGCTCCACCGCTGATGTGATTGGCCGCGACGTGGCGCGGATCAACGGCAAGCTGGAGTATCTGCGCCGGTTCACCCACCAAAGCGGGCTGGTAACGAATGCCAGTGCTGGCTTGGGCTTTAACGCCTTTGACGTGACCCAAGACTCGAATTATTCGCAAAACCACACCGATCTGGTGCCAACCGCCTCTGTTGGTCTAAGCTATCCTATGATGCGGGCCGGGGCTGGCGGCGTGACGCAAATGTTGACGCCGCTGGCGCAGGTCGGTTGGACGGGCGGCGATCGTCTGGATATCCCGAACGAGGAAAGCACACGGGTCGAATTCGATCAGGGCAACCTGCTCTCCCTGTCGCGCTTTCCCAGCCCGGACCGGCAGGAACGCGGAACTGTCACGGCGGTGGGGTTGAATTGGTCGCGCTTTGATCCGCAAGGATGGGATACCCATATCGCCGCAGGTCAGGTGTTTCGATCAATCTTTGATAGTGATTTTACCAATACGTCGGGCCTGTCTGGCACCAAGTCGAATGTCCTGCTGGCCGGACAAATCCGCAACCAAGCGGGCATGTCGCTGACCGCGCGTACCTTGATCGATAATGATTTTGAGGTCTCCAAAGCCGAAGTGCGCGGCGATTGGGGGCTTGGAAACCTCACCCTTGGCGGCACCTATGTCTGGCTTGAAACCGATGCTGCCGAAGACCGGACCGAACCCGTGTCAGAGATATCGCTCGATGGGTCCTATGATTTTCGTAATCAATGGACCGCCAGCGCCGATTTCCGCTATGACGTTGAAAACAACCGCGCTGCGACGGCGGGCTTGGGCCTGACCTATAACAATGAATGCGTCAGCGTCGACCTTTCGGTGCGCCGGCGCTATACCTCATCAACAAGTGTTGAGCCCTCGACGGATATCGGGTTTAACATCGGCCTGCGGGGCTTTTCGGCCTCCAACGGAAAAGAAAGATATGTGCGATCATGTGGGATGTAACTAAGATGAACCTGAACCGTCTGACACACCGCGTTGCGATTGTTGGCCTCGCGGTTATGACCGCCGCTCCCGCGCTTGCGCAAGGTCTGTATGCGCCTGTGGCCAAGGTGAACCAATCCGTTGTGACCGAATATGAGGTCCAGCAGCGGCAACGGTTTTTGCAGCTTTTGAATGCGCCGGGGGCCACCCGCGAAGGGGTCATCGACGCCTTGATCGACGAACGTGTGCGCAACGAGGCCGTGGCCGACGCAGGCATCGAACTGACCCCCGAGGGGATCGATGAGAGCCTTGCGGAATTTGCAGGTCGCGCCAACCTAAGCACCGAGGAATTCACCAAAGCGCTTGGCCAATCCGGCGTGTCGCGTGAGACATTTCGCGACTTTGTGGTGAATTCCATCGGCTGGCGTGAACTGGTGCGGGCGCGTTATTCATCGCGGGTGCAGATCACCGATGCGGAAATCGACCGCGCGCTTGGCACCGCAAACAGCAGTGGCGTGCGTGTGCTCCTGTCCGAGATTATTATCCCGGCCCCACCCGAAAACGCCGCGCGTGTAACAGCGCTTGCTGAACAAATCTCGCAATCGCAATCAACGGCAGAGTTTTCTAACTATGCCACGCAATACTCTGCAACCGCCTCGCGCGGTCGTGGGGGTCGTCTGGGCTGGCAAGATCTGTCCTTGCTGCCGCCGACCTTGCAGCCGCTGATCCTTTCCCTTGCCCCGGGCGAAGTGACAGCACCCCTGCCGATCCCGAATGCCGTTGCCCTGTTCCAATTGCGCGATATCCAGGAAACCAGCAGCCCGACCAGCAGCTATTCGTCGATTGAATATGCCGCCTATTATCTGCCCGGCGGTCGTAGCCCCGAAACCTTGGCCCAAGCGGCCAAAATTCAGGCCCGCGTCGACACCTGCAACGACCTGTACGGAGAGGCCCTGGGCCAGCCCGAAGACGTGCTGGAACGCGCCACCAAGGCCCCCGGTGAAATCCCCCAAGACATCGCGATTGAGCTGTCCAAGCTTGATCCGGGCGAAGTGTCCACGGCGCTGACCCGTTCTGACGGTCAAACGCTGATGTTCCTGATGATGTGCAGCCGCACGGCCACCGCGAACCAAGAAGCAAGCCGCGAGGCCGTGATTAATGCGCTGCGTCAGGAACGTCTGGTGGGCTATGCGGATCAACTGCTTGATCAGCTCAAAGCCGACGCGCGTATCGTGCGCAAATGACCGGCGTACGGCCTGTCGTCATCTCGTGCGGTGAACCGGCAGGCATCGGGCCCGAAGTCGCCGCCCGCGCTTGGGCTGTGCTGGCGGGCGAAGTACCCATGGTCTGGCTCGGTGATCCGCGCCATTTGCCCGGCGACATTCCACACCGTGTGATCGAAAGCTGCGATCAGGCGCTGGAGGTATCCAGCGACGCGCTGCCCGTGCTGGCACATCCCTTTCCTGCGGATAACGTGCTGGGGCAAGCCAACCCCGCCAATGCCCAAGCCGTGATTGACGTGATTGCACGTGGCGTTGATTTGGTGCGCGCGGGCGACGCCTGCGCTCTGACAACGGCCCCCATCCACAAAAAAGCCCTGAAAGACGGCGCGAATTTCGCCTATCCGGGCCATACGGAATACCTTGCCGCCCTAGCCGGTGTCGATGACGTGGTGATGATGCTGGCCTCGGATCAGCTGCGCGTCGTGCCTGCGACGATCCACATCGCACTGGATCAGGTGCCGCATGTTCTGACGCCTGCCCACCTGCGCCGGGTGATCGAAATCACGGCGGCGGGTCTGAAAACCCAATTCGGCATCGCACAACCCAAAATCGCCATCTCCGGCCTAAACCCCCACGCGGGCGAAGGCGGCGCAATGGGCCGTCAGGAGGTCGACTGGATGAATGATCTGGTCGCTACCATGCAAGGCGAAGGCTACGACCTGCTTGGCCCCCTGCCCGCTGACACCATGTTCCACGCTGCCGCCCGTGCCCGCTACGACGCGGCGATTGCGATGTACCATGATCAGGCGCTGATCCCGATCAAGACACTTGATTTTGACCGCGGCGTAAATGTGACGCTGGGCCTGCCCTTCATCCGCACCTCGCCCGATCACGGCACCGCCTTTGACATTGCCGGCAAAGGCATCGCAAACCCCCCCAGCATGGTGGAGGCGATCCGCTTGGCCCATAAAATGGCGACGTCCTAATGCTTCTCTGGCTTTTAAATATCCTCGCCGAAGGCGAAATCACAACATGACCACAATCGATATGCTTCCGCCCCTGCGCGACGTCATCAACACCCATGATCTCAAGGCGCGTAAATCGCTGGGGCAGAACTTCCTGCTTGATCTCAACCTGACCGCCAAAATCGCGCGCCAAGCGGGTGATATGTCCGGCTGCGATGTGCTCGAGATCGGGCCCGGCCCCGGCGGGCTGACCCGCGGCCTGCTGGCCGAAGGGGCGCGGCGGGTGCTCGCCATCGAAAAAGACAAACGCTGCCTACCCGCCCTGAACGAGATCGCAGAGGCCTATCCCGGCCGTCTGACCGTGATCGAAGGCGACGCGCTCGAGATTGACCCGCTGGCCTATCTGACCCCGCCCATCCGGATCGCGGCGAACCTGCCCTATAATGTCGGCACGGAACTTTTGGTGCGCTGGCTGACCCCTGCTGAATGGCCGCCGTTCTGGGACAGCCTGACCTTGATGTTCCAACGCGAAGTGGCCGAACGGATCGTGGCCAAGCCCGGATCCAAAGCCTATGGCCGGTTGGCCTTGCTGGCGCAGTGGCGGGCGGACGCGCGGATCGTGATGAACCTCCCGCCCGAGGCTTTTACCCCGCCGCCAAAGGTCTCCTCTGCCGTGGTGCATTTAACCGCGCTTCCCGAGCCCCGCTTTCCCGCCGATCCCGCCGTGCTAAGCCGCGTTGTCGCGATGGCGTTTAACCAACGCCGCAAAATGTTGCGCTCGGCGCTCAAGGCGGCGGCGCCGGATATCGAGGATCGCCTGATCGCCGCTGGCATCAAACCAACCGAGCGGGCCGAACAAGTATCGCTAGAAGCTTTCTGCGCATTGGCCCGCGAGCTCGCCAAGCCTTAAACCCGCACAGCTGTCGCCCAAACGCAAAAGGCCCCGCAGAATGCGAGGCCTTTTTTTAATATACGTCAACCCGTTTATTCAGCCGCTTCGGTATGATCGCCACCCTCGGGTGCCTGACCGGATGTATCATCCGATTTTGCCTGGGGCTTGCGCCGGGGCGCGCGGCGTGGCTTGGGCTTGTTCTCGGGTGTTTCAACCAGATTGCTGCCGTCGTCCCCGCCCTGAGCCGCGCCGTCACCCTCAAGAAGGTCCGGCTGCTTTGCAGTGCGGTTGTTGCGGCGGCGTTTGGGCTGCTGGTCTTGGCTGTCTTGACCGTGCTGCTGGGACTGGTCATTGCCGCCCGTGTTTTGATTGCCGGCCTCGGCATCACCGTCATTGGATGGCACACCATTGGCCGCATCGCGTTCCTGACGCTCTGCCCGTTCGCGGTCGCGCTCGGCTTGGCGTTCGCGGTTCTGGCGCTCCTGCTCTTCCTGACGCTCGCGCTGCTGGCGTTCTTGCTCTTCGCGGCGCTGGTCCATTTCGCGCTGTGCCTCGGATAGCATGCGCAGGTAATGTTCTGCGTGCTGCTGAAAGTTTTCGGCGGCAACACGGTCATTGCTCAGCTGTGCGTCACGGGCCAACTGGTTATATTTTTCAATAACCTGCTGCGGCGTGCCGCGCACTTTGCCTTCTGGGCCAGAGCTGTCGAACACGCGGTTTACGACGTTGCCGCCACCTTGTGGTTGACGGTTGCGACTGTTCTTGGATCTGGAACGTGATCTTGAAGATTTCATGTAATTCGTTCAGCCTTGTTGTGCTGTGCTTCGAGAAAGCCGCCGGATGCATCTACATCCTTCAAAAGCGCGCCATACGATTTGTTGGGCTTAACGCCGCGCGGGACCGCCAATAAGCATCCACCGCTGCAACATGATTGAATAAGCACGGCTGTCAGGCGCGATCAAGCACAAACTGTCAAGAATGCGTGAGATCGCGTTTATTTTGCAGTTTCACGCCGGTGTGTCGGCCCAAAGAACACGGTCACGCCCATCCAGATCAGGCAAAATCCGCACCCGTCCCCATCCGGCGGCTTTGAAAATCTCTGCTACATCCGGCCCTTGCTGCCAGCCAATTTCGGCCAGCACGCGGCCTGTGGCGGTCAGATACCCTTGCGCTTGGGATGCAATCACGCGGTAGGCGCTTAACCCGTCCAGCCCGTCTGTCAGCGCCATTTCAGGCTCGTGCAGGCGCAATTCCGGCGATACCGCTGCCATCTCCGATTTTGCCAGATAGGGCGGGTTTGCCACGATCAGATCAAACCGGCCGTTCGCCGCCTCGAACCAATCGGATTGGCGAATGTCGGCCCGCGCGTGAACCCCATGCAGCACCGCATTGGCGCTGGCCTGCAAACAGGCCGATTCCGACAGGTCCAACCCGACGCCAGTTGCGTCCGGCCGCTCAGCCAGCAATGTCACCAGAATGCAGCCCGACCCGGTGCCAAGGTCCAGCACAGTGTCAAAAGGTTCAGACAAAGCCAGTTCGATCAGCGTTTCGGTTTCGGGTCGTGGATCCAATACATCACGGCTGACCTTGAAATCCCGACCGTAAAAAGCGCGCTGCCCGACCAGATGCGACACAGGCACACGCACCGCCCGTAACGCGATCAGGTTCTCATAGCGCTCTGCGATCTCCGGCGCGATCTCTTCTGGGGCAATCAAGGTGACGCGCGATGCGTCCACCGATGCCGCGTGGGCCAGCAACAGCCGTGCATCGCGGGCCGGATCGGGCACACCCGCTGCACGCAACCGTGCCGCCGCCGATGCCATGGCTTGCGCCGCCGTTGGTGCGCTCACTGACCCATCTCCGCCATCATTCGTGCTTGCGCATCCGCCGTCAGCGCGTCGATAATCTCGTCCAGATCGCCCTGCATAATGGCATCCAACCGGTACAGCGTCAGATTGATCCGGTGATCGGTCATCCGCCCTTGCGGGAAATTATACGTCCTGATCCGTTCCGACCGATCGCCTGATCCGACTTGAGCGGCCCGATCCGCCGACCGCGCGCTGTCCACGCGCTGACGCTCCGCATCATAAAGCCGCGCTTTTAGCACCTGCATCGCGATCTCGCGGTTGCGGTGCTGTGATTTCTCGGAAGAGGTCACAACAATGCCGGTCGGGATATGGGTGATCCGGACAGCGGAATCGGTGGTGTTGACGTGCTGGCCCCCTGCCCCCGAACTGCGCATCGTGTCGATCCGCAAGTCATTGGCGTCGATGTGAATATCCACATCTTCCGCCTCAGGCAGCACGGCGACCGTGGCCGCCGAGGTATGAATACGCCCGCCGCTTTCGGTCGTCGGCACCCGCTGCACGCGGTGCACGCCGGATTCGTATTTCAAACGGGCAAAGACGTTCTGCCCCTTGATATGGGCGACGACTTCCTTGACGCCCCCCAGCTCGGTCATCTGCTCTTCGATCAGATCGAATTTCCAACCCTGCGCCTCGGCATAGCGCTGGTACATCCGCAACAGATCGGCAGCAAACAGCGCGGCCTCGTCCCCGCCGGTGCCGGGGCGTATCTCAAGCATCGCAGGCTTGGCATCCGCTGCGTCCTTGGGCAGCAACGCCAATTGCAGGGCGTCTTCGGCCTTGGGCAGCGCGGCCTTCAGGCGTGGCAGCTCTTCCTCGGCCAGTTCCGCCATTTCGGGGTCTTTCAGCATGGCACGCGCGTCGTCCATGTCTTGCAGCAACTGACGGTATTCTTCGATCTGCTCGACCACGGGGCGCAGGTCGGCGTATTCCTTGGCCAGCTTGGCAAAATCGGCCCCGTCTGACCCAGAGGACATTGACGCCTCCAGAAACTGGAAACGTTGGGTGATTTGGGCAAGGCGGTCCATGGGGATCATCGGGTTTCTGTCGCTGATGATAGCGCTTTGGTCAAGGGCCGCTATGTGTTAATATGAAGGCTCATGAAACAGATTGCTCTGATATCGGGGCTGTTGTTCGGCCTGACGGCACAATCGGCACCCGCGCAAGCGACCTATCCCAGCGGTAAGGCGGTTGATTGCTACTGCACCAACGCCCAAGGCCGCCGCGTCGAGCTGGGCCAAACCATTTGCATGCAAATCGGCGACCGCTTGTTTCAGGCGCAATGCCAGATGTCGCTGAACGTGCCCATGTGGCGCGAGGTCGGGCAAGGCTGCCAGAGCTCAAGCTTAGACAGCGATGCCGATGGTGCCTAATATCTCGCGCAGCCGTTTGCCGTTCACACCCATATCGGACTTACCAAACCGCAATCGGCTATAGAATGTCGCACGGGTTTGATCGTCCGACAGCGCGGCAGTTGTGTAATCTGGAAACCCCCAAAGCAACGACCGCGTGACATAAATCTGCTGCCCGTCGGCCTGACCCAGCTTTTGCGTGCGCGGCTGCGCCATCATGGCCGTGTCAAAGGCCCCCAAAAGGGCATCCGTGTCGCCATCAACCTTTGCGACAACCTTGAACCCACCCTCCTTGGGGTATGTTCCGGGCGCATCTGCATTGGCATCCACCGTCCAGTTTGCAGCGTCACTTGGGACAAAGCGGATATAGGCCTGCAACCCTACGAACACCAAAACCACGGCCCAAAAGAAACTCATCATTCGCTTTGCTTTCATTTTGCCTTTTAAACTCCCCGCGGAGCGTCCGCCGGATCAGCGGTATGCAACACCGGGCAGGATGCACATTATTTCATACAGGATATTCGCGCCTGTCAGCGCTGTGTTGCCGCTCGTGTCATAGGGCGGTGATACCTCAACCAGATCGGCCCCAACGACGTTCAAACCTTTCAAAGCACGGATCAGTTCCAGCGCTTGCGGGGTGGTCAAACCGCCGATTTCGGGCGTGCCCGTCCCCGGTGCATAGGCGGGATCAAGGCTGTCGATATCATAGGTGACATAGACAGGCGCATCGCCAATATCACGTCTGATTTCAGCACCCAACGGTGACAGGCTGCGATGCCAGAGCTCTTGTGCGGGAAATTGTTGGAAGCCCCAACCCGTCGCTTCGGTGAAATCATCCGCGCCATATCCTGTGCCGCGCAAACCGATTTGATAGGTTTTATGGGGGTTTATAAGCCCTTCTTCATAGGCGCGGCGAAATACCGTGCCGTGGGTTTCACGTTCGCCGAACATGTCCTCGTTCACGTCAGCATGGGCATCCACATGCACCAGCGCCAAAGGCCCGTGCCGTTTGGCCATTGCGCGCAGGATTGGCAGCGTGATCGAATGATCCCCGCCGATGGCCAAGGGCATCGCGTCCGACCTTAAGATTTCGGTGTAACTGTCTTGAATAATTGACAAACTATCAGACAGCGAAAACGTATTAATGGCCAGATCACCGATATCCGCGACCTGAAGTGAATCAAACGGCGCCGCCCCGGTGCCCAGATTATAGGGCCGCAGCATCGCGCTTTCTGCGCGGACCTGTTTGGGGCCAAAGCGCGTGCCAGATCGCCACGACGTGCCAATATCCAGTGGAATACCCAAAACCGCGACGTCTAACCCCTTGAGGTCACTGGCAGAAGGCAGACGCATAAAAGTGTTGGGGCCTGAAAAACGGGCCAGATCATTGCCGCTGATAGGTTGATTTTTTACGCTCATTTGTTCCGCATTCTCCATCCCAGCAGGCAAAGGATCTCGGTCGCCACATGGGCACCTGCAATGGCTGTGGCCCCGGTTGTATCAAAAGGGGGTGACACTTCGACGATATCACCGCCGACGATATTGATCCCGGCCAGATCGCGCAACATGATGGCACATTGCGCGGATGTCAGGCCGCCCCAAACCGGTGTGCCGGTGCCGGGCGCAAAGGCCGGATCCAGCGCATCAATGTCAAAGGTTAGATAGCAAGGGCGGTCCCCAAGTATCTGTTTTATCTTGGCAACGGCGGCTTGGGGCCCCTTCTCGTGGACCTCGCGCGCGTCAATGGTGGTGACGCCCAGTGTGTCGGGGTTCGTGGTTCTGATCCCCACCTGCACGGATGTCGCCGGATCAACGATTCCGGATTTCACTGCCTTATAAAACATCGTGCCGTGGTCGATCCGGTCCATATCGTCGTCGGGCCATGTGTCGGAATGCGCATCGAATTGCAGCAGACTGATCGGTCCGTATTTTTCGGCGTAGGCTTTAAGGATCGGAAAGCTGATATAGTGATCGCCCCCCAGCACCACACTTGCCGCGCCTGCGTCCAATATCCCCTTGATATGGTTGGTCAAAGTGGCGGGGAACTGGCTGGTGTGGCCATAGTCAAACGCCATATCGCCATAGTCCGCGATGGCACATTCGCTCAATACATCGAAATCCCAGCCATAGGGCGGATCATAGGGTTGCAGGCTGGATGCCTCGCGGATCGCGCGGGGGCCAAGCCGCGTACCTGTGCGGTTGGTCACGGCCTGATCGAACGGCACGCCTGTCACGGCGATATCGACCCCTGTCAGGTCTTTGGTATAGCGGCGGCGCAGAAATGATGTCGCGCCACCAAACGCGTTTTCAAAGCTGGGCCCCTTTAGATCATCGCGGGTAAAGGCCTGATCTACCTGGGTTTTTGCGTCTTCGAGCGCCATTATTTACCCGCCGCCGGTTGTAGCTGTTCGACCAGTTGCACAAAGAACGATGCGCCCACGGGGGCCACATCATCGTTGAAGTTGAATTTGGGGTGGTGCAATCCGGCACCCTCGCCCGCGCCGAGGAAAAGATAGGCACCGGGGCGTTCTTCGAGCATATAGGCAAAGTCTTCGGCACCTGCGACACGGGGGAATTCGGCGTCGACACTTGCGTCGCCTGCAACGGTGCGCGCCACATCGGCGGCCAGCGCTGTCTGTTCGGGGGCGTTTTGCGTGCTGGGGTATCCAACCTCGTAATCCAGCGTGGCGGTCACGCCATAGCTTGCCGCTTGGCCTTGGATAATTTCTTCCATTCGGCTGCGGATCAGCGTCTGCACGTCCTTGTCAAAGGTCCGCACGGTGCCGTTGATCATTGCCGTGTCGGGGATGATATTGCTGGCCGACCCGGTGTGGATTTGCGTGACCGAAATCACCATTTCCTGCGCCGATGGCACATTGCGGCTGGTGATGGTCTGGATCGCTTGGACAATGCCGCAGGCGGCAACGACCGGATCGGCGGTTTCGTGCGGCATGGCACCATGGCCCCCGCGCCCGTTGATCTGGATGGTAAAGGAATCAACCGCCGCCATGATCGGCCCCGGCGTGGTAAAGAACGACCCGAACTCGGCCCCTGGCATATTGTGGATGCCGTAGACCTGCGCGATGTCGAAACGGTCCATCATGCCTTCGGCGCACATGACTTGGGCACCGCCGCCGTCTTCTTCGGCGGGTTGGAAAATCAGCGCCACGCGGCCCGCGAAATTGCGCGTCTCGGCCAGATATTTTGCGGCCCCCAGCAGCATGGCCGTGTGCCCGTCATGGCCACAAGCGTGCATTTTTCCGGGGTGTGTCGATGCATAGTCAACGCCGGTTTCTTCAAGGATCGGCAGCGCGTCAAAATCTGCGCGCAGGCCGATTGTCGGGCCATCGCTGCTGCCATTGATGATCGCCACAATGCCAGTTTGCGCGATGCCGTCGTGAATTTCGTCAGCGCCCAGTTCCTGCAACCGCTCTTTGATGAAGGCCGCTGTTTTGGGGCAGTCAAAGCCCAGTTCGGGTATCGTGTGCAGATGTCTGCGCCATTCGGTCATCAAGGGGGCAAAATCCGCGATACGGTTCACGACGGGCATTGGGTGGACTCCTGCATATATCTTGGTCAGGTTGCATCTGACACCAGACACACGGGGGCTGCAATGGCCGAGACATCGAAAGATGCACTGATCTTTGATCAAAGCGCAGGGATTGAGCGGCTTTTAGAAATCATGCGCCGCTTGCGTAATCCTGAAACCGGTTGCCCATGGGATATCGAACAGGATTTCGCCAGCATCGCGCCCTACACCATCGAAGAGGCCTATGAAGTCGCCGATGCGATTGAACGCGGCGACTGGCCCGAGTTGGAGGGCGAGTTGGGCGATCTGTTGCTGCAAACCGTCTATCACACGGCCATGGGCGAAGAAGACGGGCATTTCACCTTTCAATCGGTGGTGCGCCATATCAGCGACAAGATGGTCGCGCGGCATCCGCATGTCTTTGGCGATGAGTCGCGTGATAAATCGGCGGATCAGCAAACCGCCGACTGGGAAAAGATCAAAGCAGCCGAGCGTGCGGGCAAGGCTCAAGGTGGTGCGCTGGATGGGGTGGCCGTTGGCCTGCCGGCATTACTGCGCGCCTATAAGCTGCAAAAACGTGCGGCGCGTGTGGGGTTCGACTGGCCTGATACTGGCGATGTGGTCGCCAAGATAGCCGAGGAAGCCGCCGAACTGGTCGAAGCCCGCGATACCTTGACCCAAGCAGAGGTCGAGGAGGAATTCGGCGATCTGCTGTTTGTGATGGCCAATCTGGGCCGGCATCTGGGCCTTGATCCGGAGGCCGCCCTGCGCAGCGCCAACGCCAAATTCATCCGCCGTTTCGAGGGCGTCGAGACGCAGCTGGCGCAGATCGGCAAAACACCTGAGCAAAGCGATCTGGCCGAGATGGACGCGCTGTGGGATGCGGTAAAACAGGCGGAACGCAGCTAGATCAAGCGCTTGCACTGGACAAGCCCCGTCGCATCCGGCAAGGCTCGGACAACATGAAAGACAGGAGACACGCCATGACACCGCGCAAGATTATCATCGACACCGACCCCGGTCAGGACGATGCGGTGGCGATTTTGCTCGCACTGGCCAGCCCCGAAGACATCGAGGTTTTGGGGATCACCTGTGTCGCGGGCAATGTGCCGCTGGATCTGACCGTGCGAAATGCCCGGATTGTCTGCGAATTGGCGGGTAAGACCGACGTGAAAATCTTTGCCGGATGCGACCGCCCGCTGGGCCGTGAACTGGTCACGGCGGAACATGTGCATGGCAAAACCGGCCTTGATGGCCCCGTCCTGCCCGAACCGACGATGCCTATCGCCGACGGCCATGCGGTGGATTTCATTATCGATATGTTGCGCGAACACGCGCCCGGTACCGTAACCCTTTGCCCGCTGGGGCCGCTCACAAACATCGCGACAGCGCTGCAAAAGGCCCCTGATATCGCCAACCGTATTGCGAAAATTGTGCTGATGGGCGGCGGCTATTTCGAGGGCGGTAATATCACACCTGCAGCCGAGTTTAACATTTACGTCGACCCGCAAGCTGCTGATATTGTGTTTAAATCCGGCGCGCCGATTGTGGTCATGCCTCTGGATGTCACCCACAAGGCGCTGGTCACAACTGCCCGCAACGACGCGTTTCGCAACATCGGCAGCCCTGTGGGGATCGCCGTGGCCGAGATGACCGAATTCTTTGAACGCTTCGACAAGGAAAAATACGGCTCCGAAGGGGCACCGCTGCATGATCCCTGCGTGACCGCCTATCTGATCCGCCCCGATCTGTTCAAAGGCCGTCATATCAATGTCGAGATCGAGACAGAGTCAGAGCTGACCATGGGCATGACCGTCGCCGATTGGTGGGGAGTCACCGACCGCGCCGCGAACGCGACTTTCATGGGTGATCTGGATGCAGACGGGTTTTTCGGCCTGCTCACCGAACGTCTGGCCCGGTTGTGAGCGCCGCCTTTACCCTTGCCAAGCCCGAACATCTTGAGCAGTTGATCGGTTTGGTTGCGGCCTTTCACGCCGAGGCGGGGATCGAACAATCGGACGAGGACCGGCACAATGGCATTGCGCCGCTGCTCGACGGTATCCCCCATGGCATCGCCTATCTGATCGGCCCGCCCCGTGCGCCCATCGGATATGTCATCATCACCCTTGGCTGGTCGGTTGAATTTGGCGGGTTGGACGCCATCATTGACGAAATTTACGTGCGCCCCGGTGTGCGTGGTCGCGGCATCGCGTCCGAGGCGCTGTTGGCCCTGCCCAATGCCTTGTCCGGTGGTGGTGTAAAGGCCGTGCATCTTGAGGTCGACAAAGAGAACCTGATTGCACAGAAGCTGTACAGCCGCGCAGGGTTTCGGCCGCGCGATAACTATATGTTCATGACACGAAAGCTGTGATCGCACTGGCAAAGCGGCTTTTGATGGCTATATCTAAACCATGACATTCAGCGCCCCCTTCGATAACAGTTTTGCCGCGTTGCCGGCCGGCTTTTATACCCGCATCACCCCGACTCCTGTGGCCGACCCCAAGCTGTTGGCCTTTAACGCTGACTTGGCGAAAACGCTCGGGTTGGGCGATGCGGGGGAAGAGGATCTCGCCTTTACCTTTGGCGGGAATGAACTGCCGCAGGGCGCGGACCCGTTGGCGCAGCTTTATGCGGGTCACCAGTTTGGCAACTATAACCCCCAGCTTGGCGATGGCCGTGCGATTTTGTTGGGCGAGGTTGTGGACAGCACTGGAACCCGCCGCGATATCCAGCTTAAGGGCTCTGGCCCCACGCCCTATTCGCGGGGCGGTGACGGGCGTGCGTGGCTGGGCCCTGTGCTGCGCGAATATGTGGTGTCCGAGGCGATGCATGCCCTTGGCATTCCCACCACCCGCGCCCTTGCCGCCGTTGCCACGGGCGAAGACATCTACCGCGAAACCGCCCTGCCCGGCGCTGTGCTGACCCGCGTTGCCGCCAGCCATCTGCGCGTCGGCACCTTTCAGGTCTTTGCCCATCGTGGCGAGGTTGATAACCTGCGCACCCTTACCGAATACGCAATTCAGCGGCATTATCCGAACGCCAACGGCCCCATGGGGTTGCTGCGCGCGGTTTGCGCGGCGCAGGCCGAACTGATCGCGGCTTGGATGTCCGTCGGGTTCATTCACGGCGTGATGAATACCGATAATTGTTCGATCTCGGGCGAGACGATTGATTATGGCCCTTGCGCCTTTATGGATGCGTTTCATGCCAATCGGGTGTTCAGTTCAATTGACCGTAAGGGCCGCTATGCGTTCTCGAACCAGCCGCAAATGGCGGTGTGGAACATGGCGCAGCTTGCCACCGCGCTGATCCAGCAGTTGGATGATCCGGACGCTTCCGTCGCGGAGGCGACCGAGATTGTGCACGCCATGCCCGCGCTGATCGAGGGGGCTTGGCTGAAACGCTTTGGTGCGAAAATTGGCATCGCTGATCCGGTGGCCGGTGACGCGGCGCTGATCGATGATCTGCTGGCACTGATGCAGCAAGACGGTGCCGACTTTACCAACGCGTTCCACGCATTGTCGGGCGATGCCCCGCAGGATCAGTTCCTCGACCAAGACGCCTTTGCCGCATGGCAGGCCAGATGGCAGGCGCGGATCGCGGCCGAGGCTGATCCGGTGGCCGTGATGAATGCCGCCAACCCCGTGATCATTCCGCGCAATCACCGGATTGAACAGATGATCCAAGCCGCTGTCGCTGGCGATATGGCACCTTTTGAACGCTTGATGAAAGCGCTGGCAACGCCCTATCAGACCACCGATACAGACCTGCAGCGCCCGCCGACAGACAGCGAAATCGTACCGGCGACATTCTGCGGGACCTAATGGGCCACGCGCGGTTTGCGGTTGATCAGGTAAATCCCGAGGGCGACCAATATCAGCGCGGCCCAAACCGACAGGGCCACCTCTTCGGACAGCAGCAGCCAGCCCAAGATCACTGAAAACACCGGTGACAGAAAGCTGAAGGACGCGACGGTTGAGGCCGGATATACCGACATCAGCCAGAACCACGCCAGAAAGCCGAGGCTGGCAACGGCGATGATCTGAAAGCCCAATCCGGCCAGATGGATCATCTGCACGTCGCGGATCAGTGGACCGAACAGCGGGGCGATCAGCACCAGAATGGGCCCCGAGATCGCAACCTGGCACATCAACTGCTGCGCAGGCGGCACCTTTTCCAGCGGGGTCACCCGCACCAACAGCGCAATGCCCGCCCAACACAGCGCTGCGGCCAAGGCCAGCAGGTCGCCCATCCAACTGACATGCCCACCGCTGCGCTCGCTTAGCGCCACAGCAACGCCCGCCATGGCGAGCGTAAGGCCAATGATCTTGAGCTTGGTCAGTCGTTCATCGGGCAGCAGGAAATTGACGGCAATCGTCAGCCATACCGGCATGGAATAGAATATCACCGACGCGCGGCTGACAGTTGTCGTGTCTAACGCGATGAAAAGGCATGTAAATTCAAACGTGAACAGCAATCCCGACACCACGGCCCAGCCCCATGTCGGCCTTGGAAAGGAAAAGCTGACCCCGCGCGCCTTCATCCAGATCGTCAGGATAACAATCGCCCCCAGCGACCGCAGGCCCGCCGCGAACACTGGATTAAAGCCCCCGTTCGTGACTTTGATTACGACTTGATTAAAGGCAAGGTTCAGCGCAAAGGCGATCAGCGCCAGCGCGCCAAACATGTCAATTTGAGTTTTACGTTCCATGCCTCACAGACCCGCGTTACGGGCATGTTGTCAATCGCAATAAAACGCCGAACGACTTGGGGTTGATCGCTATCTGGTTGTGTCCGTCGCAGTTTTACAACACACTCCGTGCATAATTTACAAACGGGGAAGTCACCGAAATGAGCTTGATGAAAACACTGGCCAAAGTGGCCATCGGCGTCGCTGTGGCCAAAGGTGCCAGCGCGATGATGAAGAAAAGCGGCAGCAGCACCAATGCGGGCAGCGCCGGCGGGCTTGGCGGCTTGCTGGGTGGTTTGACTGGCGGGTCGTCAGGTGGTGCCGGATCATCGGCAGGCAGCTTGCAGGATATGCTGGGCGGCCTGATGGGCGGCAGTGCCGGATCGGCTGGCGGCTTGGGCGGCTTGCTCAACCAGCTTGGCGGCGGCGCTGGTGCCTCTGGCGGCTTGGGTGGTTTGTTGAACCAGTTGGGCGGCGCTGGCGGGGCCAGCGCGTCGGGTGGCGGTCTGGGTGGATTGCTGGGCGGTTTGGCTGGTGCTGCGGGCGCTGGCGGCTTGATGGCTGGCCTTGGCGGGTCAACCAGCGGCAAGCCCGAACGCGAAGAAGCAGATTTTGGCGCGGTGTTGAATTCGCAGTTTGATGCGAACCCGACCCCTGCGATCCAGCCGTCCCAAGACCAAGAGGTGTTGGCCGCTCTGATGATCGCCGCGATGATCCAAGCGGCGAAATCCGATGGCACCTTTGATCAGGCAGAGCGTGAAAAACTGCTCAGCCATCTTGGCGATGTGGATGCCGAGGAAGCGGCGTTTGTAAACGCCCGCATGGACGCGCCGGTCGATGTCGATGGCTTGGTTGCGCAGACGCCCGAGGGCATGGGAGCGCAGGTTTACGCGATGTCCCTGCTGGCCATTGATCTGGACACCCAAGACGAGGCGCAATATCTGCACCAGCTTGCCAAGGGATACGGGATGAAACCTGCGGCGGTGAATGACATTCACGAACAAATGGGTGTGCCGTCGCTATACACCTGATGCCGACCGTCTGAATGACAGCGTGAAAGCCTGGGCCTCAAACGGCTCAGGCTTTTGCTTTTTTGGCCTGCTTTTCCTTGGCGATAACATGTTCGGCCAGATCGCGGGCAATGGCAAAGGCGCCTTTGATCTTGTCCGTATCCGTCGCCCAATCGCGCTTCACGACGATCTTGTTGTCTTTGACCTTGGCCAATCCACGTTGGTCTTGGATAAAGGTCACCAGCCCCTCGGGCGAGGCGAATTTATCGTTGTGGAACTGGATCGTCACACCTTTTGGACCGCCGTCCAGCTTGGCGATCCCTGCCCGTTTGCACATCGCCTTGATACGGATCACGAGGATCAGCGTGTTCACCTCGCGCGGCAGCTTGCCAAAGCGGTCGATCATCTCGGCGGCAAAGCCTTCAAGTTCGACCTTGGTGGTCAGGCTCGACAGGCGGCGGTACAGACCCAGGCGCACGTCAAGGTCGGGCACATAGGTTTCGGGGATCAGCACAGGCACGCCCAGATTGATCTGCGGCGCCCATTGGCCATCGTCGTCGATCACGCCTTCCAACTCGCCCGCCTTGATCTTGGCAATCGCGTCTTCCAGCATGGATTGGTACAGTTCGAACCCGACGTCGCGCATCTGGCCGGATTGTTCTTCGCCAAGCAGGTTGCCCGCGCCGCGAATGTCCAGATCCTGCGAGGCCAGCGTGAACCCTGCCCCCAGCGTGTCCAGACTGCCCAACACGCGCAGACGCTTTTCGGCAGTCGCCGTCAGTTTGGCGCGCGGTTTGGTGGTCAGATAGGCATAGGCGCGGGTCTTTGACCGGCCCACACGTCCGCGAATTTGATAAAGTTGCGCCAGACCGAACATATCGGCGCGGTGCACGATCATTGTGTTGGCGGTTGGAATATCCAGACCGGATTCAACAATCGTCGTGGCCAGTAGGATGTCGTATTTGCCGTCATAGAATGCGTTCATACGATCATCGAGCTCGCCCGCCGCCATCTGGCCATGGGCGACCAGATAGGTCAGTTCGGGCAGCTGTTCCTTCAGGAACGCTTCGATCTCGGGCAGGTCCGAAATGCGCGGCACGACATAAAAGGACTGCCCCCCGCGATAATGTTCGCGCAGCAAGGCCTCGCGCAGGGTGACGCTGTCGAATTCGCTGACATAGGTGCGGATCGCCAGACGGTCGACGGGCGGTGTGCCGATGATCGACAGATCGCGCACGCCCGTCAGGCTTAGCTGCAAGGTCCGTGGGATCGGCGTCGCGGTCAGGGTTAGGACGTGAATATCGGTGCGCATCGCTTTCAGGCGTTCTTTGTGGCCGACGCCGAAATGCTGTTCTTCGTCGATGATCAGCAGACCTAGGTTGTTGAATTTGATCGATTTTGCCAGCAAGGCATGGGTGCCGATAACGACGTCTACGGTGCCTTTGGTAATCCCCTCGCGGGTGGTGTTTGCGTCTTTTGCAGATACGAAGCGCGACAGTTGACGCACCTCAAGCGGGAAGCCCCGGAACCGTTCGGCAAAGGATTTATAGTGCTGGCGCGCCAGCAACGTCGTCGGGGCAATCACCGCGACTTGAAGGCCCGACATGGCCGCCACGAATGCGGCGCGCATGGCGACTTCGGTCTTGCCAAATCCGACATCGCCGCAAATCAGACGGTCCATCGGTTTGCCGCTGGTCAGATCGTCGATCACATCGTTGATCGCCGACATCTGATCGTCGGTTTCGGTATAGGGGAAGCGCGCGGAAAACGCGTCCCACATGCCCGGAGGCGGATCCATGACCGGCGCGCGGCGCAGGGCGCGTTCGGCGGCGATACGGATCAGTTTATCCGCCATCTCGCGGATACGTTCCTTGAGCTTGGCTTTTTTCGACTGCCACGCCCCGCCGCCCAGCTTGTCCAGCAGACCCTCGTCATGGCCGTATTTCGACAGCAGTTCGATGTTCTCGACCGGTAGGTATAGCTTTGAATTTTCGGCATATTCCAGCAGCAGGCATTCATGGGCAGCGCCAGCGGCGGTGATGACTTCCATGCCCAGATAGCGGCCGATGCCGTGGTCCACGTGCACGACCAGATCGCCGGGCGTCAGGGATTGTGTTTCGGTCAGGAAGTTTTCAGCACGGCGTTTGCGTTTGGGGCCGCGGATCAGGCGGTCGCCCAAGATATCCTGTTCGGAGATAACGGTCAGCTTTTGCCCATCGCTGGTTAAAGGTGCCTCGAACCCATGCTCCAGCGCCCACACCGCCTGATACAGGCCACGTTTGCCGATACGTGTACCATTGGGAATGGCGATGGTTTCGCCCATGCCTTCGTCTTCGATCAATCCGGTCAGCCGCTCGCGCGCGCCTTCGGAATAGCTGGCGATAACAACGGGGCCTTCGTTCAGTTTCACCTTAAGATGGGTCGCTAAGGCACCGAAAAGGCTAATGGATTCCTGCTGGCGTTCCGGTGCGAAATCACGCCCGATACGCCCGCCAGCGTCCAGAACATTGGGGCCTGTGGGCTGCGGCAAGGGTTTGAACTGGATCACCCGCTTGCCGATCAACGCCTGTTCCCAAGCGGTATCGGTCAGGTACAGCCCTTCGGGCGGCGCGGGTTTATATACGCTGTCCATCTTGGACCGGTTCGCCATAGCCAATCGGCGCGTTTCATATTGGTCGGCGATGCTGTCCCACCGCGACAGGCGCTGCGCAGTGACTTGGTCGTCCAGCGTCACGGTGGCCTTGGGCAGATAGTCAAAGATGGTTTCCAGCTTTTCGTGAAAGAACGACATCCAATGTTCGGCACCTTGGTGTTTGCGCCCCGCGCTGATCGCCTCGTAGAGCGGATCGTCGGTGCCCGCGGCCCCGAATTCGATACGGTAGTTCTGGCGGAAACGGGTGATCGCCGCCTCGTCCAGAATAACCTCGCTCACCGGGGCGAGTTCGACCAGATCAAGCTTTTCTGTGGTGCGTTGGGTCAGCGGATCAAAGCGGCGCGCGCCATCCAATGTGTCGCCAAACAGATCCAACCGCACAGGGCCCAGATCGCCCGGCGGGTAAATGTCGATAATCCCGCCCCGGATCGCATAATCACCGGGTTCGGTCACCGTCGGGCTTTGCACAAACCCCATACGCACCAGAAAATTCCGCAATGCGGCCTCGTCAATGCGGTCGCCCACACGGGCGGAAAACGCGGCATCGCGCAGCACGGCGCGTGCGGGCACACGCTGGGTCGCCGCGTTAAGCGTTGTCAGCAGAATGAACTGGTCGGGCATCCCATGCACCAACCCCGCCAGCGTCGCCATGCGCTGCGCCGAAATATCGGCATTGGGCGACACGCGGTCATAGGGCAGACAATCCCACCCCGGAAAGGTGATTACCGGTACATCGGGCGCAAAGAAGCGGCAGGCCGCCTGCATCGCCGCCATGCGTTTGTCATCGCGCGCCACATGGATCACGGGGCGCTTGTTTTTGGTCAGCTCGTCCAGCAAGGCGCGGGCATCAAAGCCCTCGGGCACGCCGGACAGCGTTATTTGTGTGGAATTCGACATGAAGTGTCAGTTGTTCCTTGGTGCCGGTTTGTCAACCGCCGAACGGACCAACATAGAGGTTTTGATACATGCCCCAGATCGAGGTGACAAAAATCGAGATGATCCCGATGATCTGCGTATAGAGCCGATGGCGCGAAAGCCGCTTGTAGAGCAGTTCGCCTTTGGCGGATTCTTCGAATATCTGCTGGGCGGTTGACACATTCAGCATGGCGATGATCGACAAGGGAAACGCCAGAAACAGCACCGCTTGGGCAAATTCGACGTTGTAAAACATGGCCAATATAAACAGCACCGTCAGAACAAAACTGACAAAGGCCAAGATCAATATGCCCGACACTTGCGCGATATAAAGGGTACGATTCACATTGATGCGGACCAGGTCTTCCAGATCGACCTGGGTTTGCTCTCCGTAGCGGCGCGCACGCAGGACCAGATCATAAGGAACGCCCAAGACCCAGTGGCTTGCCGATGACCAAACGACGGCCAACACGATCCAGTACCAGAGGTTTGAGAACGACCGCATGTCGATCACTTCTAAGATTGTCTGGTACAAGTCCAAGGAACGCCTGTCTTTGATCTTAAAATTAGCCATCTGCGGCAATTCTTACCGCGCTTATGCCCTCATAGCGGCGCTTGCCCCTAATTCCTAGCCTTGAGCCGTGCAAAAATAAATGCAAAGCCTTGTGATGAAACATCTAAGGTATTTTGCATGAGACCCCAACAAGCCGCCTATCCCGCGACACGACTGCGCCGCACCCGTCAATCTGCTGGCATCCGTGCGTTGGTGCGTGAAAACACGCTGGAGCTGGGGGATCTGATCTGGCCTGTATTCGTCCGATCCGGCGAAGGGATCGAGGAACCTGTTCCATCTATGCCCGGCGTGTTCCGCCGCAGTGTGGACAAAGTGGTCGAGGCCGCGCGCGAGGCGGCTGATCTGGGTATCGGTGCGATGTGCATCTTTCCCTATACGGGGATCGAGGACAGGACAGAGGATTGCGCCGGCGCGTGGGACCCGCAGAACAATGCGAACCGTGCCATTCGGGCGATCCGCGCCGCGGTGCCAGAAATGGTGATCATGACGGATGTGGCGCTGGATACCTATAATATCAACGGCCATGACGGCTTTGTGGAAGACGGGATCATCGTCAATGACCGCACGGTCGAGGCGTTGGTAAAGATGTCACTGGCCCAAGCCGAGGCGGGCGCGAACATCATCGGACCGTCTGACATGATGGACGGGCGCGTGGCGGCCATTCGCGCAGGTCTGGAAAATGCGGGCCATAGCGATGTTATGATCATGAGCTATTCTGCCAAATACGCCTCTGCCTATTACGGGCCGTTTCGCGATGCGGTTGGCGCATCAGGCGCGCTGACAGGCGACAAAAAGACCTATCAGATGGATTACGCCAACAGCGACGAGGCCCTGCGTCTGATTGAGCGCGATCTGCGCGAGGGGGCGGATATGGTGATGGTCAAACCCGGCCAGCCCTATTTGGATATTTGCCACCGCGTCAAAACCACCTTTGGCGCGCCGACTTTTGCCTATCAGGTGTCCGGCGAATACAGCATGATCAAGGCCGCCGGCCAAAACGGCTGGATCGACGAAGAGCGCGTGATGATGGAAAGCCTGATGGGCTTCAAACGCGCGGGCTGTGACGGTGTGTTAACCTATTTCGCGCCGGATGTGGCCCGTTTGATGGCGCGCGGGCGCTAAATCAGCGCAAAAACCGCGTAGCAAAGGCAGTTCACCGCCGATTCGTGGCCTAAAAAGGTGACAGCATCGATTTTTCGGCATAAGGTCGCGCATAAGTCGGGACAAACCGGCACAGGCAATTACAGGCATATTAAAATGAGCAATTCTTCTATTTCGCGCCGCGCGTTTGCGTTGGGCGCGTTGGCAACTGCAGGGGCCGTCGCGGCATGTGGCAATGGGGTTGGCAGCCGCGGCAGCGGTCAGATCGATGCACGCGTCGATGCAACCTTGCAAGAAATGTACCGCCAGTTCCCGAACACCCAACAGCTGGCCGCGAAATCAAACGGTATGCTGATCATGCCATTGGTAACCGAGGCAGGCTTGGGCCTGGGCGGCGGTTACGGGCGCGGCGCGCTGCGGGTCAACAACATCTCGGTTGATTATTATTCGATGACCAAGGCGACAGGCGGTTTGCAAATCGGCGCGCAGCAATATGCGCATGTTCTGTTTTTCATGACCGAAGACGCGCTGAACAATTTCCGCCGCTCCCCCGGTTGGGCGGCAGGTGCGAACGTTGAATATGTGATTGATAATGTCGGCGACAGCGTCAACGCGGATACGACCACATCGCTTTCGCCGGTTCTGGCGGCTGTCTTTGGCCGCGCCGGTCTGCGCATCGGTGCCACGCTTGAAGGCAGCAAATACACGCGGATCATTCCATAAGCGAAAAGCGCGGCCCGCAGCATTTGCGGGCCGCGCTTTTGGTTTAGCCGACGGCGTTCAAACGTTTGATCAGGCTTGAGGTGTCCCAACGGCCACCGCCCAGTTTCTGCACATCTTTATAGAACTGATCGACCAGCGCGGTCACAGGCAGGCTTGCCTGAATCTCGTCTGCGGTATCCAGACAAATACCCAGATCCTTGCGCATCCAGTCGACCGCGAAACCGTGGTTGAATTCATCGTCCAGCATTGTCTCGAACCGGTTGGACATCTGCCAGCTGCCTGCGGCGCCTTGGCTGATCACCTCGACCACGTCGCGACCATCAAGCCCGGCTTTCTGTGCGAAATGCAGCGCCTCTGACAGGCCCTGAACCAAACCGGCAATCGCAATCTGGTTGCACATCTTGGTCATCTGGCCGGCACCACTGTCGCCCAAACGGCGGCAAATCTTGGAATAAATCTCCATGATCGGCAAAGCGCGGTCAAACGCGCCCGCATCGCCGCCACACATGATCGACAGTTGGCCGTTTTCCGCCCCTGCCTGCCCGCCCGAAATCGGCGCGTCGACAAAGCTGATTTGCGCCGCATTTGCAGCGTCATACAGCTCGCGGGTCACTGCGGCGGAAACGGTTGTGTGATCGACAAAAATCGTCCCCTCGGCCATGCCCGCAAAGGCCCCGTCGTCGCCCACGCAGACAGACCGCAGATCATCATCATTGCCCACGCAGGAAAATACGATATCGGCCCCCTGCGCCGCTTCACGCGGGGTTTGCGCCATGTCGCCGCCATAGGTTTCCGTCCATTGGCGGGCTTTCTCTGTTGTGCGGTTATATACGGTGACCGTGTGGCCGGCTTTCTGTAGATGTCCGGCCATCGGCCCGCCCATCACTCCCAGTCCCAGAAATGCGAGTTTTGCCATCGTCTTTTCCTTATCTATTAGTTGCGCTATTGGCTGGTATAACATCTAACAGCCCACAGAGTTTGGTCAATCAACTGAGGGGTTTATTCAGGAGCACCCAATGGCAGTGGTATTTAAGTGGCTTATGCGTCTGGCCACCTTGTTGATTGTCTTAACGGTGGTCGCGGTCGTCGGCATTTACTGGCTCGCGTCGCGGTCTTTGCCTGAATATGACGACACGGTCGTGGTGCCAAATCTGCGTGCCGAGGTCGAGATCGTGCGCGATAATGCCAATGTCCCGCACATCTTTGGTCAGAATGATCAGGACGTGTTCTACGGCCTTGGTTTTGCCCATGCGCAGGACCGTCTGTGGCAAATGATCACCATGCGCCGCACCGTTCAGGGCCGCCTGTCTGAGGTGTTCGGCCCTGCGACAATCGACATTGACCGCCTGTTGCGCCGGCTTGATCTATATCCCCTTGCCGTTAGGTCCGTTGACACCCTTGACCCCAAAACCCGCGCCGCGCTCGAGGCGTATTCCGCAGGCGTGAACGCCCGTCTTGACCAGATCAATACCGAAGCATTGGGCCGTGGCGCGCCTGAAATGCTGATGTTTGATGTGCCTGTCGCCCCGTGGCGCCCGGCAGATTCGGTGGCGATGTTGAAACTGATGTCGCTGCAGCTCTCTGGCCATCTGGATGCCGAGGTGAAGCGCGCGCGCACGTCGCTTGCCCTGCCCGATCAGAAACGTCTGCTGGATATTTTACCTGATGCACCGGGCAGCGGCATCGCCGCCCTGCCGGAATACGCTGCCCTTGTTCCCGGCGGGCTGCCGCAATTCGCCGAAAACACCCCCCTTGATCCCAATCCGCTGTCGCCTTTCAAACCCTTTGACCTTGCCGGGGCGTCCAACGCATGGGCTGCGGCGCGCGATCGGTCTGCATCCGGCGGGACGCTGATTGCCAATGATCCGCATCTTGGCTTTACCGCGCCCAGCATCTGGTATCTGGCGCGATTGGAACTGCAATCGGGCGGCGTGATCGGCGGCACCATTCCGGGCCTTCCCGTGGTGCTGACCGGCCGCTCCGCCGCCTTGGGATGGGGCATCACATCGTCCTATGCCGATGACCAAGACGTCTATGTAGAAGAGCTGAACCCAGACAACCCCGAAGAATACCGCACGCCGGACGGGTTCAAACCCTTTGCCAAACGTGCGTCGATTATCACGGTCAAGGACGCCGATCCCATCACCCTGACCCTGCGGTGGACGGTTAACGGCCCCGTGCTGCCCGGCAGACACTACAACCTTGCCGCCATCACTCCGCCCGGCCATGTGGCCACGGTGAGTTGGACAGCCCTCAGCCCCGCCGACACCTCCCTCGCCGCCGCCATGGCATTGATGGAGGCAAAATCGGTCGAAGCAGGCCTTGCCGCCACCGCCGATTACATTGCGCCGTCGCAAAACCTGACGCTGGTGGACGCAGACACGATTGCGTTGAAAACCATCGGTGCATTGCCCGCCCGCGATCCGGCCCACCAAAGCCAGGGCCGCATGCCCACCGTTGGCTGGAACGCCGCCAACCGCTGGCAGGGGGTGCTGCCCTATGCGTCCAACCCCGAATTTGTGGCCCCGCTGGGCGGCATTCTGGGCAACACTAATAACAAGACGCTGGACCGCCCCTTCCCCAACCATGTGTCGTTTCTATGGGGCGATACGCAACGCATTCAGCGTTGGCGCAACCTGATGCAACGCCGCCAAGTCCACACCCGCGACAGCTTTATCGAAGCGCAGCTTGATACGGTCAGCTTTACCGCGCGCACCTTGCTGCCGCTGATCGGGGCCGAGCTGTGGTTCACCGGAGAGGCCGCCGCCGAAGGCACCGCCGCGCGTCAACGCGAACGCGCTTTGATCTTGCTCGCGGGCTGGTCAGGCGAAATGAACGAACATCTGCCCGAACCGCTGATCTATGCCGCGTGGCTGCGCGCCCTGCAGGACCGACTGATCCAGGACGAGCTTGGCCCGCTGGCGGAGGAGTTCGACCATGTCGAGCCGCTGTTCATCGAACGGGTGTTCCGCGATGTCGATGGTGCCGCTGTCTGGTGCGACGTGCTGCAATCGGCACCTGTTGAAACCTGTCCTGACATGGCGCGGCTCGCCTTGGATGACGCGCTGATCTGGATCAACGAAACTTGGGGCAGCCAGCTTGAATCCCTGCGGTGGGGCGATGCGCACCAAGCCACCCATGACCATCCGACGCTGGGCGAGGTGCCTATCCTGCGCTACTTCGTCAACATCCGCCAATCGACCTCGGGCGGCGATAACACCCTGCTGCGCGGCCGGACTAAGGGCACCAGCCCCGATCCCTTCTTTAACGTGCATGGTGCCGGATACAGGGGCGTCTATGATTTCGCAGATCCGGATTCGTCGGTGTTTATCACCTCAACCGGCCAGTCCGGGCATTTCCTGTCACGCTACTATGACAACCTCGCCCAGCTGTGGCGACGCGGCGAATATATCCCCATGTCGCTGGACGAGGATCTGGCCCGCGCCGCATCCGTGGGCGTGACCAAACTGATCCCGGCACAGCCATGAACCGCGTGATCCTGTTCAACAAACCCTTCGGGGTGCTGTCGCAATTCACCGACAAAGGCACCGAAGGATCCCCGCGCCCAACCCTGTCTGCCTATATTGACGAAAAGGGTTTCTACCCCGCTGGCCGCCTTGACCGCGACAGCGAAGGCTTGATGGTGCTTACCGACAGCGGTCCACTCCAAGCCCGGATATCACACCCGAAATACAAGCTGGCGAAAACCTACTGGGTTCAGGTCGAAGGGACCCCCGATGACGCGGCCCTGAATGCACTGCGCAGCGGCGTTACCCTCAAAGACGGCAAAACCGCCCCCGCCAAAGTCAGCCAGATCGACACGCCCGCAGCGCTGTGGGACCGCGACCCACCCGTACGGTTTCGCAAATCAGTGCCCGATGCATGGCTCTCCATCACCATTACCGAAGGCCGCAACCGCCAAGTCCGCCGGATGACTGCTCATGTGGGCCTACCGACGCTGCGCCTCATCCGCGCCCAAGTCGGCGACTGGCAGCTCAACAACATGCAACCGGGCACATGGCGCTTCTCTTCAGAAACAGGCCGCTAATTCCAAATGGACGAAAATCCCGGGGGGCGGCCAAAGGCCGGGGGGCTGGCCCCCCAAATCACTCCGCAGTTCAGACAAACACCCGCGTCACCCAAACCCCAACAGTTGCCGAAACACCCGTCAACACCACGCCCCATGAATAATCAGTGGCGACCATCTGCGGCGTCCAGTCTTTGAGCGTCGCAAGATTGGTAAATTCATAGGTGCCATAGCCCAACGCGCCAATAAGCGCCGCGTTTGCAAAGACCCAAAGCAAGCTCTTGTCCTGCAGAACCGCGGGCCAGGATACGAAATACAACAACACGGCGATGTAGAACGCATAAAAGGCCAAGGCCGGTATCATGCGAAACCGATCCAGCAACAGCGGGTCAATGTAGCGCGAAAAGACGGGTTTGACCAAATAGGTCAGCCCCAGAACATCCAAGCCCAGAAAAACCGCGAAGGTCAGCACGTATAGAATGATCAGCGTCATAAGGGCCCTCCCGCCGTGATGCAGACTACCATATGAACCGCGCAGCGGAAAATTCGAATTTTCCGGCCAAAATTTTTCGAAAAAATTTTATTGCGAGCGCAGCGGCCAGCTACAGCCGCTGAAACTGGGCTTCTTGCTCGGCCGACCAGCGGACCTTGAGGGCAAAACCCTCCTCGGTCTGCTCTTCGTCCAAAACCACCTCTTGAGCAAAGAGCCAGGCCCGCTTTTTACCTTCCGCAAACCCAAGCACCAGATCAGCCTCACGCACAGCCCCTTGCAGGGCCTCTGCGATCACCGACTGGAATTCCTCCAGCCCTTCGCCCGTCAATGACGAGATTGCCAAGACGTTTTCGTCGCGGGCCGCACGGGCGCGCACGGCATCGGCGCGGTCCGGGCTAAGCAGGTCGATCTTGTTCCAAATCTCAAAGCTGCGGGTTTCCTTGGGCACCCCCAAAGACGCCAGAATATCGCGGACATTCTGGGCCTGCTCTTCGGTCTCGGCATGGGAAATATCGCGCACGTGGCAGATGATGTCGGCGGCCAGCACCTCTTCGAGGGTTGCACGAAACGCGGCAACCAGCTCGGTCGGCAGGTCAGAGATAAATCCAACCGTGTCGCTTAGAATAATCTCGGGTCCGTCGGGCAGCACAAGGCTGCGCATGGTCGGGTCAAGCGTGGCAAACAGCATGTCTTTCGCCATCACATCCGCACCGGTCAACCGGTTGAAAAGGGTCGATTTTCCGGCGTTGGTATAGCCAACCAAGGCGACAATCGGGAACGGCACCTTGGCGCGGGCGGCACGGTGCAGCGCGCGGGTTTTCACTACCTTGTCCAACTGGCGGCGCAAGCGCACCAATTGTTCGTCAATGGCGCGTCTGTCCGATTCAATCTGGGTTTCGCCGGGACCGCCAACAAACCCCAATCCGCCACGCTGGCGTTCAAGGTGGGTCCAAGCGCGCACCAGCCGCGTGCGCTGATAGTTCAGCGCGGCCATTTCAACCTGCAACACACCTTCGCGGGTGGCGGCGCGGTCGCTGAAAATTTCAAGGATCAACCCGGTGCGATCCAGCAGCTTCACGCCCCATGCTTTTTCAAGGTTGCGTTGCTGGACCGGCGTCACATGCCCGTCGACCAAGACCAGATCGACCTCGGCGTCCTCCATGCGGCGCTTTAATTCTTCGATCTTGCCGGACCCGAACATCATACCCGCGTTCACGGTGCGCAGGATAACAACCTCTTCCCCCACGACTTCCAAATGAGGAAGCGCTTCGGCCAAGGCGACAGCTTCGGCCAAGGCCGGTTCCGCGATTCGGCGGTTGTTGTCGGTTTTAATGTCAGGGTGCAGCACCCAAGCCCGGGTTACTTTCGGGCCTGCTGTGTCGTCGATCTGGAAGGGAGGGCGCGTCAATTCGCGTCTTCACCCTCGTAAAGCGAGATTGGCTGGCTTGGCATTATGGTCGAGATCGCGTGCTTATACACGAGCTGCGACTGGCCATCCCTGCGCAAAAGCACACAAAAGTTGTCAAACCAGGTGATCACACCTTGCAGTTTCACACCGTTGATCAAAAAGATCGTTACTGGAACTTTGGTTTTGCGCACATGGTTCAGGAATGCGTCCTGAAGGTTTTGTCTGTCAGACGCCATAATGGTCTCGCCTTTATTCTTGCTGTTTTTCTTGCTGATGCTCGCGGACCGAGCTCCGATTTAGAATGAGTATGTAGATGCCGGTCAGGAGTTTCCACCCCAAATGTCACACAGCACAGTACGGCAGATGGTAATTCGTGTCACGCACGCCACAGGTCTGGGGTCAGCAAGGCGATGATGGCAAGGGTTTCCAGCCGTCCCAGCACCATGGCACCGATCAGGATTATCTTGGCCGGATCCCCCAGTTCGATCAGGGAAA
This sequence comes from uncultured Sulfitobacter sp., assembly GCF_964021855.1. Taxonomy (NCBI): domain Bacteria; kingdom Pseudomonadati; phylum Pseudomonadota; class Alphaproteobacteria; order Rhodobacterales; family Roseobacteraceae; genus Sulfitobacter; species uncultured Sulfitobacter sp. The sequence continues at coordinate 129,514 of NZ_CAXHZD010000004.1, read as the reverse complement.
TGGGCGCGTCTGCGGCGAATTCGATCAACGGTCCGGTGGTGGACAGGCTGGCAACAGACATCACCAGCGCATCCTCGAACGGGGCCCCGACAAAGGTCAGAAGCAGCGTGACAGCAGCCAGTGACAGGGCAAATAGCATGAAAAAGATCCATGCGATAAAGGCCCCGTTGCTTTGCAGGCGTCTGCCCGTGGTCCCTGCCCCCGACACCGAATGCGGATGCACCAGCCGTTCGAGTTCCCGCGCGCCGTTGCGGTAAAGCGCAAACACCCGCAGTAATTTCACGCCACCTGCGGTGGTGGCCACCCCGCCCCCGATCAACGCCAGCCCCATCAGGATCAGCCCCGGCGTTTCCAGCCCGGACCAGCTTTGCGCCTCGGCCCAAGACGAACTGACAAACCCCGTGGTCGTCAAAAATGATGTGACGGTAAAAATCGCGCCCCACAGCGCGCTGCCGCTTTCATAGGCCTCGCCGCTGGCAGACACGTCAAAAGCCCCCAAAAAATGCCGCGCAAATAGAATCAGCGGCACCCCGATGATCAACGCCAGACCCATGCGAAATTCGGGGTCGGTGCGCAGGCCGCCTTGGGTGGCTGTGACCGTATCTTTGGAAAAGGTCAGCCGCGACAGCGAGAACAGCATGAACAGCATCATCACTGCCTCGGCACCAAAGCTGACGCCAGTATCATGGGTGCCGCCCAAGGGCGAAATGCCCGACGTCGCCATGACCGACATGGCGTGGCACAGCGCCACCAGCGACCGATCCCCATTGGCCAGCAGCAAAACCCATAAAAACAGCGTCAGCGCCAGATAGGTAGGTGCCAGCGCCGCTGCTGAACGCAGCAAACGCAAGCGTGGGTTGATCGGTGCGGATGCCGTGGTGCGCCTGTCATCTGGGTTGCCGGGTTCGGCTTGGGATGTAACCTCGAACCCGCCAAGATGCAGGGGTGCCAGAATGGCCGAGGCCGCGATCCACATCAGCAAGCCACCCATCCACGCGACCTGCGCGCGCCACAGATGCAGCGTGTCGCTTAGCCGTCCGGGATCGTCAAACAGGCTGGCCCCTGTCGTGGTGATCGAACTGACCATATCGAAATAAGCGTTTATAAAACGCGTGGTCGGCAAGGCCTCAAGAAACGGGATCGCAAGGATCGCGGGCAAGATCACAAAGCTGGAAAACAGCGACAGCAGCGGCCCCAACGACCCGTGCCGCGCCTTGCGGCCCGAATGGGCGATTGCGATCATGGTGAACACGACGACACCCAGCAGACAGGAATAGAAAAACGCCCGCGATGCGAGCAGATCATCCGTGACCACCGCAAAGAACGCAGGAATGATCATCGAGGCGCTAAAGACGCCAAAAATCAGCAAAAACAGCGGTAGATCAAGGATTTCCCGGCGAATATAGCTTTTGCGTCTCATGATGGGGCATCCCGATGTGACATCAGAAAAAGTCGATCGATACCTGCATCAACTGTTCGACCTGCGGCACGTCTTTGGCCAGACAGAAAACAGCGATCACATCGCCTTCGTCAATGCGGGTGCTGCCCAAGGGGCGGATCACCTGATCGCCCTTTTGGACCATGCCGACCAGCACCCCTTCGGGGAAATCAATGTCGGTAATGCGTTTGCCAGCCAGCGGTGACGTTGACAGCACTTCGGCCTCGATCACTTCTGCCTCTGCATCGCCGATGGAATAGACGGACCGCACACGGCCATGGCGGATATGGCGCAGGATCGAGCTAACGGTCGTCGCCCGCGGGTTGATATAGGCGTCAATGCCCAGCGGTTGCATCAAGGGGACCAAGGTCGGATCGTTGATCAAGGCAATGACAAAGGGGCAGCCTTCGGCCTTGGCGCGCACACAGGCCAGCATATTGGTTTTGTCATCGTCGGTGATGGCCATCATCGCATCGGCGCGGTTGATCCCCGCCTCGGCCAGCAGGGCCGCATCCAGACCGTCGCCATTTAGAACAATCGTGCGTTCCAACGCCTCGGCGGCGCGTTCGGCGATGGCACGGTTTTTCTCGATCATCTTGGTGCGGACGCGCTTTCCCTTGCTTTCAAGGTTTTGCGCGACGGCCAGACCAACATTGCCGCCACCCACCAACACAACACGCTCCAGCTTGCTGGTTTTCTTGCCAAAAATATCAAGGGTGCGCGGGATGTCATCGCGGTGGGTAAAGACATAGCAGGCATCGCCCACAAACAGCTGGTCCTTGCTTTCGGGGGCGAACAGCGTGCCATCACGGCGCACACCCACGACAACCGCGCGCAGGGTCGAGAACAGATCAGACAGCTGGCGCAGGGGGGTGTTAATGACCGGGCAGCCCTCTTCGATCTGGATACCGATCAGATGGGCCATGCCATCCATAAAGGTTTCCGTGTCAAACGCAGCCGGTGCCGAAAGACGCTGAAGGGCAGCAGCGGCGACTTCCTTTTCCGGGCTGATCACCACATCGATGGGCATGTGATCGCGGCGGTAAAGGTCGGAATAAATCGCGGTCAGATAGGATTGGCTGCGCAAACGGGCGATCTTGCGGTTGATACCGAAAACCGAATGGGCCACCTGACAGGTGACCATATTCACCTCGTCCGAATGGGTGGCGGCGATGATCATTTCCGCGTCGCGCGCGCCTGCACGGTCCAACACATCGGGATAGCTGGCAAAGCCTGCAATGCCCTGAACATCCAGCGTATCCGTGGCACGGCGTACCAGATCGGCGTTGCTGTCCACGATGGTCACATCGTTGCGTTCGCCCGACAAGTGGCGCGCAATTTGCCAGCCGACCTGACCTGCACCGCAAATAATCACTTTCATGAAAGGTTCCTTTGGTGTTGCGCCTGATGACGGGGCAAGGCGGAAACCACCCGCTTGATCGCTGATTTGAATGACAGATGGCTTTGCAAGGGTCAATTCAAATGTCTACATGAGGATAACGGCAAAATGGGAGCGGTGCGATGAAACATGTGACAATGACTGTGGCGGTGATGATCGGCCTTGGGGCCTGCGCACCGCTGAAAACCTATTACAAACCCGGTGCCGATATTACAGCCGTGCAGCGCCAGACCACCGCCTGCGAGGTCGAAGCGCTGGCCAAGGTACCGGTTTCAACCCAAATCCGCCGCGCGCCGCCCCGCTTTATCCCGCCGCGCGAGATATGCAACAGCGCGGGCCGGTGCCGCGTTTTGCCGGGGTATTATGAGCCGGGTGCGGTCTATACCGTCGATCCCAATGTTGATCTTCGCAACCGGGTAGAGTCACAATGCATGGCCGATCAAGGCTTTGTGCCGGTGTCGATCCCCGCCTGCCCCAGTGCCGTGGCCCAAGCGGCCCCACAACGGGCCACAACCACCCTGCCCCCGCTGAATGACAAATCCTGCGTGATCCGCAACGACGATGGCAGTTTTCAGATCGTTACACGGGGTTAACTGTCGGCTTCGGCATCCTCGTCTACATGGGCGATGCGGGTGCCGGATTTCGCCGATGTCACCACGCCCAAGCTTTTGAGCTTGCGGTGCAACGCAGACCGTTCCATGCCGACGAAATTGGCGGTGCGGCTGATGTTGCCGCCAAAACGGTTGATCTGCGTCAGCAAATATTCACGCTCGAACGCCTCGCGGGCCTCGCGCAGCGGCAAGGTGGCCAAGGCACCTGACAGCACAACGCGGCCGTCTTCGTCGGCGTTGTCATCCTCGCCCGGCAGTTCACGTGCCTCGATTGGGCCGGTGCCATCGCCAAGGATCAGCACCCGTTCGACAAGGTTTTTCAACTGACGCACGTTGCCCGGCCAGATCATGGTTTGCAGCAAGGCCACGGCATCGTCGGAAAACTTGCGCAGCGGCAGCCCTTGGCTGCTGTTAAACTCGGCAATGAAATGCTCGGCAAGCACGGGAATATCCTCGCGGCGGTCTTCCAGCGACGGGACGGAAATCGGCACGACGTTCAGGCGGTGATACAGTTCCTCGCGGAATGTTTCGGCCTTGATCGCGGCATCAAGATCCTTGTTCGTGCTGGACACCACGCGCAGATCGACACGCACCTTGTCATGGCCACCAACGCGGGTGAATTGCTGGTCAACCAACACACGCAGGATTTTTGATTGGGTGCCAAGCGGCAGATCCGCGACCTCGTCAAAAAAGATCACGCCACCGTGGGCCTGTTCCAGCAAGCCGGGCTCAACCCCGCGGTCGGCGCTTTCAGTACCGAACAGCACTTCTTCCATCCGCTCGGGCGCGACGCTGGCACAATTGACGGTCACAAAGGGGGCGGATGCACGGGCGGAGTTATTGTGGATATAGCGCGCGGCGATTTCCTTGCCCGATCCCGCAGGCCCGCGCAGCATCACGCGGCCATTGGATTTGGTGACCTTATCCAACTGCGCCATCAGCATTTTGAACGCCGTCGATGATCCGATCATATCGGCATTCGTTACATCACGACGTTTCAGCGACAGGTTCTCGCGGCGCAAACGGGATGTTTCCATCGCGCGCCGGATCACCACCAGCAACTGATCAATATTGAACGGCTTTTCAATGAAATCATACGCACCCTGCTTGATCGCGGCGACCGCGATTTCGATGTTCCCATGGCCCGAAATAATCACGACCGGCACATCGGGGTTGTCCCGTTTCACCGCCTTGAGGATATCAATCCCGTCCATCTGGCTGTCTTTGAGCCATATGTCCAAGATCATCAGCGCGGGTGGTTCTGCGTTAATGGCGGCCACCGCTTCGTCTGAGTTACCGGCCAGACGTGTGGCAAAACCTTCGTCTTCGAGAATGTCAGAAATCAGTTCGCGAATATCGCGTTCATCGTCCACGATCAGGATGTCACTCATCTTGGGTCTCCAATGCGGTTGTCTTTAGGGAGGGTGCCAGCGGCAATGTAATGATTGCCATGGCACCGAAATGGGATTGGCCGTCGAACACAGGTGCGTTTTCCAGCACCAAGGTTCCGCCATGTTCTTCGATTATCTTTTTCACGATCGGCAAGCCGAGGCCTGTTCCTTCGCTGCGGGTGGTTACATAGGGTTCAAATAGCCGCGCGCGGTCTTCTGGCAACCCGATGCCGTTGTCCGCGATTGAAATTTGCAGCGTGGTTTTTTGGACGGTTAACGAAACCTCGATACGTCGTTCGAAACCGTCAGGCGCGCCGCTTTTTACCAAACTTTCAATAGCTTCGCCTGCGTTCTTAATCAGGTTGGTTAAGGCCTGCGACAGCATGGTTGCATCCACCTGCGCCAGAACGGGGCCGTCAGGTAACGTGGCGTGAATGGTCACATCGGGCTGGCCGCTTTGCTGTAGGACCACGGCATCGCGCACCAGTTGGCCGATATCCTGCTCCGATGTTTCAGGCTCTGGCATCCGCGCGAACTTTGAGAATTCATCCACGATGCGGCGCAAATCACCCGTCTGGCGGATAATCACGCCCGTCATCTGCTCAAGTGCTGCGGCATCGTCGGGCAGCTTGCGGGCAAATTTGCGTTGGATGCGTTCAGCGCTAAGCTGGATCGGGGTTAGCGGGTTCTTGATCTCGTGGGCAATGCGGCGGGCCACGTCGCCCCACGCCGCCATGCGCTGCGCACTGACCAGATCGGTGACATCGTCGAAGGCAACAACATAGCCTTCAAGGCGACCATCTTCGCTGCGCCGGGTGGCGACGCGAACCAACAGGTTCTCCATATTGCCGTGACGCGATACTTTGACCTCGCCTTGAGCAACCTCGCCCTGACCGGAAACCACGGTATCGAAGAGCGGCCCGAACTCGGGGACAGCGACTGAGATCGCCAGCGATTGCTGGTCTTCCGCCCAATCCAGCAGCCGCATGGCCGATTTATTCACAAAGGCCACCCGCCCTTCAGGGTCCAGACCAACAACCCCCGACGTGACCGAGCTAAGCACGGAATCAAACAGCCTGCGCCGGCGTTCGATCTGGCGGGTGTTGTCCAACAGCGCCTCGCGCTGCGCCTTCAGTTGCTTGGTCATCTGGTTAAAATATCGGCCCAACATGGCGATTTCATCGTCGCCCGATGCCTCGCGCACCTGCACCTCAAGATCGCCCGCACCGACCTGTTGCGCCGCACCGGTAAGCCGCCCCACGGGGCCGGACAGCCGTTCGGCAAACCATAGGCCCAGCCAGACCGCCGCCAAAATAAGGATCAGCGCAAAGCCGACGTAAAGAAGGCCGAACTCAAACAGCAACTTGCCACGGTCGTTTTCCAACTGCTGATACAGGCGTACCGTTTCTTTGGTATCGTCCAGCAAAGACAGGATTTCACCGTCAACATCGCGGCTGATGTATAAAAACCGGTCCAGATAGGAATCGAGGGCGACAAGCGCGCGAAATTCATTGTTGGGCCAATCCTCGATCACCAAAGGTTGGCCGTTGTTCTCTTGGGCGCTTCTCAACTGTGCCGCGTCCGGTGCCTCGTAGTTGAACAAATACGACCGATCGCCACGGGTCCTGATTTGCGCGGTGCCATCGATCAAATACGCCTCGCGCAGGCCGCGCTGAATTTGCAACTGCCCCTCGGCCAATAATTGAGAGTCAGCCAGCGGCAAATTTTGATCGCGGGCACGGTCGATCCCACGGGCCAGCGTCAGCGCATCTTCGATCAGATCATCGCGCTGTTCGGATTCGTAGGCCTGCGCGGCAGCTAGCGAGTTGCCGACCACACCGCGCACACGGTCGGAAAACCATCCCTCAAGCCCGACATTGATCGTAAGCCCCGCGAAAACTGCAACACTGACGGTGGGAATAAGCGCCATAAGCGCGAACACACCGGTCAGCCGCAGGTGAAGCCGTGACCCTGCTGATTTCGCGCGGCGCGCGGCAATCAATCGGGCGACTTGAATGAAAACGAGGGCGGCGACCAACAGGATATAGACGAGGTCGGTCAGTAGGATCAGCCGCAAGCTGGGCGTATTGCTGCCCTGCCCCAATGGCCCCAACACCAGATAGGTGATGATCGCCAAGACAGGCCCCAAGGCCACAAGCCCAAGGGTCGCCAAGTTGCGATACCGCCGAACCCGGCGCAGTCGCTCAAGACGTAACAGATAATAACTGCGTGACCGGGTTAGCACCCGCAATCCTCACCGATGATGTGATGCATAAATGCATCCACTGCCTATTAATGTGGTCCTGATCGGGCTGTGAGGCCCGATGGCCACGGTTATGTGGCTCTTTTACATCATCTTACGACCGCGTGTCACCTCAATATCGAGGTCCGTGATCTTTTTTCTCAAGGTATTGCGGTTGATTCCCAGTAAATCGGCACATTTAGCCTGATTTCCTGCGGTTGCGGCCAGCGCGATTTCGATCAGCGGGGCCTCAATCTCGCGCAGTATCCGCGCATACAGGCCCGGAGGCGGCAACATTGACCCGTGTTGATCGAAATACCGCCGCAGATGGCGTTCGACCGACGCGCCCAGTTTTTCGGTATTGGCTTGCGCCCGCAAAGGTTCGGGATCGGGCTGCGCACCCAAGACCTGTTCGGCCTCAACCTGGGTGATTTCCGGCGCGCGGCTGGTCAGGGCCAGTTGACGCATGGCATGTTCCAACTGGCGGACGTTTCCGGGCCATTGATAGTTGGCAAAGACTTTGGCCGCACCTTCGGACAGCGCGCGCGGCACGGTGTTGCCGGTTTCAGAGCGTTCGAGGAAATGGGCGGCCAGCAGGCTGATGTCTTCGACCCGGTCGCGCAATGCAGGCACGTGCAAGGTGGCACCCGACAGGCGGTAATATAGATCACGGCGCAAGGTTCCTGCCTTCATCGCGGCAGCCAGATCGGACTGGCTGGTGGCCAGAAAACGCGGTGCGTGATCGCCGGGCGTGTCCATCATACGTGCGATACGGGCTTGAATTTCCTCGGAAAAATCACCGATTTCATCGATCAGCAATGTCCCGCCGCGCACCCGTGCCAACACGCGCGCCGGCCCTTCGATGTCTTGCAGATCGGCGGATGTCACTGTGACGAACGGCAGATTACGCCGGTCGGAAAAGTCGTGAATGGCCTTGCCGATCAGGGATTTACCGGTGCCGGATTCGCCCCAGATCAACACGGGCAAATCGGTGTTCATCACCCGCGCCACCACGCGGTACAGCGATTGCATCACCGGGGTGCGCCCGACCAACGGCAGATCGTCGCGGTCGCCCGCATCATTGGTTTGCACAGCGCGCCGTGGTGCCCCGTTGCGTTCCAATGCCCGCGCCGTGCGCTTCATCAGGTCAGGCAAATCAAACGGTTTGGGCAGGTAATCATAGGCTTCGGCCTCGGCGGCCTTGATCGCGGTCATGATGGTGTTTTGCGCCGAAATAACAATCACTGGCAGGCCGGGCCGGTCCTTGGCGATCTTTGGCAGCATCTCAAGCCCGTTGCCGTCGGGCATCACAACGTCCGAGATGACCACATCGCCTTTGCCCTCGCCGACCCACCGCATGAGCGTGGTCAGGCTGGAGGTCGCATGCACTTTGCACCCGGCGCGGGTCAGCGCCTGCGTTAAGACGGTGCGGATTGTGCGGTCGTCGTCGGCGACCAGAACTGTGCCATCCATTTTTATGTCTCCTGTTCGGGTGCGAGGGTTGCCAGCATCGCCTTGTCGGCGCGTGGCAGTGAAATACGAAATACGGTTTTGCCGGGCGCGGAATTGACCGAAATCCAGCCGCCGTGGTCGGAAATGATCTTGCTAACCAGCGCCAGCCCCAGCCCCGTGCCGTTTTCACGGCCCGACACAAAGGGTTCAAATACATCATCCTGAATGGATTGCGGCAGGCCGGGGCCGTCATCGATCACTTCGATCTGCAAGGGCAGCGATTGGCCACTGCCATCCGCGCGGCGCAGACGGAAGGAATGTTCGTAAAAGCTGTGCAACCGAATGGTGCCGCCGGTCTCTCCTGCGGCTTCGGATGCGTTTTTGACAAGGTTCAAAACGACTTGGAGCAGTTGATCCTTGTCTCCCAAGGCCAGCGGCAAGGACGGATCATAGTCTTCAACGATGGTCATGCGCGCACCAAAACCCAGCAGCGCGGACCTGCGGGCGCGGTCCAGCACGTCATGCAGGTTCACGGCCCCCAGCTCGGGCGGCATCAGGTTGCCGAACTGTTCGACCTGTTCCAACAGCTTTACGATCCGGCGCGATTCCGCGACGATCAAATCGGTCAGCTCAAGGTCTTCGGCATTCAGGTTCATGCTAAGCAGTTGCGCCGCACCGGTGATCCCCGCGAGCGGGTTCTTGATCTCGTGGGCCAGCATTTCGGCCATGCCAATCGCGGATTTCGCGGCGGATTTCACCTGATTGTTGTGGCTCATCCTGCCGACAAATTCACGCGGGGTGATCATCAACAGCATATGGCCCGGCATGCCGTTCAGCGGGGCCAGATGCAGATCGGACAGTGCTGGCGGGCGCTGGCCGCTGCCCACATCAACATCATTTACGAACAACGGCGTGTCATGTTTGCGTGCGCGGCCAAATGCCTCCTCCAGCGGGGCATTTACGGCGATGAGATCCCAGACGGGTATGCCTTTGGCCGATTTGGCCGAGGTGTTCAGGAACCCTTCGGCGGCGGAGTTCAGATCGACGATTTTATCATCAGGCCCGATCAACACCGCGGGCACCGGCAGCGAGTTAAACACCGCGTCCATGCTCATCATGCTGCTGCCTTTGCGGGGGGGTGCGCGACCATGGCGTCATCAATCAGGCTGTGCACGGTTTGCGGCTCGGGGGCTGTCAGAATGGCGCGGCGCAGGTCGGTCGGCGTGGCGCAGGTGTCCATGTACCAACCCAGATGTTTGCGCGCGGCGCGCAAGCCTATGGTGGTGCCGTAAAAGCGGATGATCTCTTCGTAGTGGTCGGCCACCATGCGGGTGAAATCCGCGCCCTGCGGCACAAGCGGCGCGGGCGTTCCATACAGCTGATGCGCGATCTGCGCCAAGATCCACGGTTGCCCCTGCGATCCGCGCCCGACCATCACCCCATCCGCGCCGGATTGTTTCAAAGCCGTCCGCGCGGTGGTGCTGTCAATGATATCGCCATTTGCGATCACAGGGATCGATACGGCGTCTTTCACCTTGGCGATGGCGGCCCAATCGGCAGCGCCTTTGTAGAATTGGCAGCGTGTCCGCCCGTGGATCGTAATCATGGTGATGCCCGCGTTTTCCGCCGCCGCGGCGATGTGCGGCGCGTTCAGCATCGCGTCATCCCAGCCAAGGCGGGTTTTCAGGGTCACTGGCACCGATACGGCATTCACCACCGCCTCGATCAGCGTCAGCGCGTAATCAGGGGTGCGCATCAGCGCGGAACCGGAATAACCTTGGGTGACCTTTTTGGCGGGGCAGCCCATGTTGATATCGATCACCCGCGCGCCTTGCGCTTCGACCATGCGGGCGGCCTCTGCCAGCGGGGCGGCTTCGCGGCCGGCAAGCTGCACGGCGGTGCCTTCGATCCCCAGACCCAGTTCGGCTTTCTCGCGGGTGCCGGGACGTGCGTTAATCATATCTTCCGATGCCACCATTTCAGATACCACCAGCCCTGCCCCAAAGGACGCGACCAGATTTCTGTAGGGTAGGTCCGTAATCCCGGCCATGGGTGCAAGTAAAACAGGCGGGTTTAGGGAAAATGGCAGATCGGTAAGACCCAAATGATTAATCCTTGTGCATTTCCATTGGGTGTAGCGACAGCCTTGCCTGAACTCAAGAAACGCTGGTGCTTTATGGCAGATATATGCATAGCGCTGCCTAATTTTTAAGCAGATGCGCCAAGAGATTGCGCCGCAGTCCTGCTTTGCCTAAAACCACGCTAACACTTCAAGGGGCCGCCGATGTCATCACCGCCAAGAATTGCCGCCATTATCGTCGCCGCAGGGCGTGGCACGCGTGCGGGTGGTGCTGTGCCTAAACAGTGGCAGGCGCTGTGCGGCAAGCGGGTGATCGACCACACGGTGGCGGCGTTTCAAAACCACGACAGGATCGACACAATCGTGGTTGTCCTGAACGACAGCGACATGGATCAGGCCGACGGGTTCCGCGCCAGCGGTTGCCTGATCGCCACGGGTGGTGCCGACCGCGCGGCGTCGGTGCGCAATGGTCTGGCGTTGGTAGACGGCACCGATCAGGTGTTGATCCATGACGCGGCCCGGCCCTGCGTCTCCCGTGCGGTGATTGACGGTGTGCTCGATGCCTTGGTGGATGGCCCTGCTGCCGCGCCGGGGGTGCCGATCACCGATGCCCTATGGCTGGGCGAGGATGGCGAGGTTGCGGGCACCCAAGACCGCACAGCGCTTTATGCAGCCCAAACGCCGCAAGGTTTTGACACCGCCGCCATTCGCGCCGCCCATGCCGCGTTCGAAGGGACAGCCGCCGATGATGTCGAAGTGGCGCGCGCCGCCGGATTGCCCGTTGCCATCACCCCCGGCAGCGCCGATAACCTGAAAATAACCATGCCCGGCGATTTGACCCGGGCCGCCCGTATATTGGAGAGCCAGATGGACATTCGCACCGGCAACGGCTTTGACGTACATGCCTTTGGCCCTGGCGATCATGTGATTCTGTGCGGGGTGAAAATTGATCACGATCAGGGGCTTGTGGGCCATTCTGATGCGGATGTGGGCATGCATACCGTTACGGATGCGATTTATGGCGCGCTTGCCATGGGCGATATCGGGCAGCATTTCCCGCCCTCTGATCCGCAATGGAAAGGCGCGCAAAGCCACATCTTTCTAACCCATGCCGCCGATCTGGCGCGGTCCCACGGGTTTATCCTGACCCATGTTGATTGCACGCTGATCTGCGAGCATCCCAAGGTCGGCCCCCATGCTGCTGCCATGCGCGATGTGATGGCAATGTATCTGGGCATCGACGCGGATCGTGTGTCGGTCAAAGCGACCACATCAGAACGTCTGGGCTTTACCGGTCGCGGCGAAGGCATCGCCTGCATGGCCACAGCAACATTGGTGAAATTATGAAACTTGCGAAACTGATCGGCACCGTTTTGGGTGTCGGATATATCCGCCCTGCCCCCGGCACCTGGGGGTCGCTTGTCGCCCTGCCGTGGGGATGGTTGCTGCATGTGATCGGCGGGTTCCCCTTGCTGGTGATCGGCATCGTCGTGGCCTTTGCCGGTGGTTGGTGGGCAACCGCGAAAATGACAGCGGGCAGCGATGACCATGACCCGTCGGAGATCGTGATAGACGAGGTCGCAGGCCAGTGGATCGCGCTTTTACCGCTGAGCTATGCGGCGTGGTCGATGGGGTTGAACATCCTTGTGATGTGGCCGGGCTGGATCGCAGCATTCGCACTGTTTCGCCTGTTCGACATCTGGAAGCCGTTGTTGGTGGGCTGGGCCGACCGGCGCGGCGACGCGCTTGGCGTGATGCTTGACGATGTGATCGCCGGTATTTTTGCGCTGATCTGCGTGATTGCCTTGGCGGGGCTGTATCATGGGGTTCTCTGACGCGGCTGCATTGCTGGAACGCGCCATCGCGCGCGGCGTCATGATCACCTGCGCCGAAAGCTGCACAGGGGGCATGGTCGCGGCGGCGCTGACCGATTTGCCCGGATCATCCGCGATGTTTGACCGTGGATTTGTGACATATACCAATGACGCAAAAATCGATCTGCTGGGCGTATCGCCTGAAACGCTAGATCAATTCGGTGCCGTATCCGAACAGGTCGCCCGCGAAATGGCCCAAGGCGCACTGGCGCATTCCAAGGCGGATGTCGCCGTGTCCATTACCGGAATCGCAGGCCCCGGCGGATCAGAGCATAAGCCCGAGGGCCGCGTGTGCTTTGCCATCGCCACGGCGGATCGCGTGGATGCCCACACCCAAGAATTCGGTCCCTTGGGGCGCGGCAAGGTCCGTTTGGCGGCCCGTGACCATGCGCTGAGCCTGCTTTTGGCTGCAGTTTCAAACTGATTATATATTAGGCGTGCCGCCTGATATAACGCCCATCATTTATGCACTTGCATAAATGCACGATTAAATGGCGGTTCTGCCTGCTTTTTAACTTTCACTGCGCAGCCCCATCCGCTTTGCCACCCTCCAAGTAAAATTAATGGGGGGATTTCACCAATGAGTGCTGCTGATACAGCCTGGATCATGACCGCGACGGCCTTGGTTCTGTTTATGACATTGCCGGGGCTTGCTTTGTTTTACGGCGGCCTTGTCCGAGGGCGCAACGTGCTGAGCGTTTTCATGCACTGCTATGCGATTGCATGTCTCATGAGCGTGCTTTGGTTCTTCGTCGGCTATTCCATCGCTTTCGGGCCCGGCACATCCGGGTTTTGGGGCGGCTTGGATAAACTGGGCCTTAGCGGAGTGACGGCAGACAGCCTGTCAGGCACCCTGCCCGAGATCTTGTTTTTCGCGTTTCAGATGACATTCGCCATCATCACCCCCGCGCTGATCGTTGGGGCCTATGTTGAACGGATCGGTTTTGGCTTTGTCATGCTGTTTTCGGGGCTGTGGATGCTGATCTGCTATGCGCCGGTCGTGCATTGGGTCTGGGGCGGCGGTTTTCTGGCCGATGGCGGCATCTTTGGCGATGTTGGCGTGCGTGATTTTGCGGGCGGCATCGTTGTGCATGAAACCGCAGGTATTGCCGCGTTGATCATCGCCTATTTCTTGGGCGCACGCAAAAACCACAACACTCCGCCGCATAACCCCGGCTATGTGATGATCGGTGCCGCGATGCTGTGGGTCGGTTGGTTCGGCTTCAATGGTGGTTCGCAACTGGCCGCAGACGGTGGTGCGGCCATGGCGATCACGGTCACCCATATTTCTGCCGCGACGGCGTCGCTGTCCTGGGCGCTGTGGGAACGTGTCAAATTTGGGAAGTCATCCATGGTCGGCATCGTCACCGGCACCATCGCCGGTCTGGCCTCGATCACCCCCGCATCCGGTTTCGTCGGCCCGTGGGAGGCGCTGATCATCGGTGCCGTGGCTGGTGTGCTGTGCCAAGAGGCCGTCGTGCTGATCCGCAACAAGGCCAAGATTGACGACACGCTGGACGTCTTTGCCGTACACGGCGTGGGCGGTATTTTCGGCACGATCATGATCGCCGCCTTTGGTGCCGGTTCATGGGCCGCACAGCTTGGGTCACTGGCGATTGTGGGCGTCTACACCACGGTCGTAACCGTGGCACTGCTGTTCATCTGCAAAGCGATCACCCCGCTGCGTGTCTCGGAAGAAGACGAGATCACCGGCCTTGATCTGGCCGTACACGGCGAACGCGCCTACGAGCTGACCAGCTAAACACATCAGGGGCCTGCGGCGGATTGAGATGCCCGCAGGCCTTTGTTGGAAGTGTTTTTCGGGGATGTTCGAGGGGGTGGTGTTTGTCTGCATTGCGGGACAAAGCGGGCTTTCTTTGCGGCTGTGCCAATGCCTGCAGTCAACTTGTAGCGAAGATGATCTGCTCGGCACCAAATCTCTCTAATCGTTCAACCTCCACCATTCCTAGTTTCATCAATAAACGACATGAAGCGGAATTGGCGCTTTGTGTTTCTGCAATGATCCGTTCCAAATCAGTTTCATCTAGAGCATGGCTGATTACGGCCCGAACGGCCTCATTTGCAAAGCCCTTACCCCAAAAGGTTGGGCTAAACTGGTACGAAATTTCGTAGTCTTGTCCGTCTTTATGAGGTCCAAGTTCAACCAACCCAATGGGCTGATTGCGTTCTACCTCACTAACCACCCAAACCCCGACGAAATCCGGTGCAGCCAAATATCGCCTGAAGCGTGGAAACCGTTGGCTCCAGGGAACAGGTCCGCCCAGAAAACGCCTGACGCGCTTGTTGCCTAAGAGCCTGTAGAACAACCAAAGATTTCGTTTTCGCAGCCGAAGCAATAACAGTCGTTCAGTTTGGATTTGTTCGGCAAACTTCATGACCTCACACTAAACGCGTTAGGCAAAGTTGCATAGCCGCCGTTCTCGAACTTCGCAGCGCCGATCAAAGTGGGCTCTTTGCAGACCTTCGCTGCGACATCGCCCTACGACATTGCTGTAACACCCTCACATCCCAGCCCGCTAAGCCGACGCCCCATACAAGTCCGCCGCGCGTTTCTCAAAAGCGCGGACCACGCGTTGCATGGCCTCGTTAAACACCACGCCGATGATCTTTTGCAGCACAAGGTTCTTGAACTCGAAATCGACAAAGAAATGCACCTTGCAGGCACCCTGCCCCGCGTCCTCGAAATGCCAGTTGGATTTCATGAACTTGAACGGCCCGTCCAGATATTCGGTGTCGATCTTCTTCGCCTCGGGCCACAGCACCACGCGGCTGGTGAACCGTTCGCGGAACACTTTGAAACTGATCACCAGATCGGCGTCCATCACCTCGTGATCGCCTCTGTCGTCGCGGCTTTTGATGCGCGCGGCGGCTGTCCAAGGCAGGAATTCGGGGTAAGACGCCACATCGGCCACCAGATCATACATCTGTTGCGCGGTGTAGGGCAGTTCGCGGGTCTCTGAATGGGTAGGCATTGATTTCCATCTGTCTAGAAGTTAGCCCTTATGAAATCTTAAATGCCCCTTTTTCAAGGTTAAACCCATGACAGCGCGTTCTTATGTTATCGATGAAATGATTTCTGCCAAATCGATCGCCGCGCGGATCGAGAGTTTGTGCCGCGAAATTCAGGCGGAATTCGAAGGCACCGAGAAGCTGGTCGTGGTCGGTTTGCTGCGCGGATCGTTCGTGTTCATTGCCGATCTGGTGCGCGAGCTGGACCTGCCGATCGAGGTCGATTTTCTAGAGGCGTCCAGCTATGGCGACGGCATGGAAAGCAGCAGAGAAGTGCGCATTCTCAAGGACTTGCGCGGTGCAATTGAAGGGCGCGATGTGCTGGTCGTCGAGGATATCGTGGATACCGGCCATACCCTGCACCACGTGCGCAATCTGTTGATGTCGCGCGAACCGGCGCGTCTGAAAACCATTGCGCTGCTGGACAAACCCAGCCGCCGCGAGGTCGACATGAAGGCCGATTGGATCGGCTTTGAAATACCGGATGAATTTGTTGTGGGCTATGGCATCGATTTTGCCCAAAGCGACCGCAATCTGCCCTTTATCGGCAAGGTGCGTTTCACATGATGAGCCCCGTCTGGTTCATGCGGATGAAACGATGGGCGCAAAACCCGCCGTCGCCGCGGCGGGTCAAGTTCATCTTTGCCATCATTCTGGTCGCGGCGATCATCTTTGGTCTGGAATACGCCGGCTATTGGCCCGAGTGGTTAACCGCGACCCGTATCGGCCGCGGGCTTTAACCTAACGCGCTGAGAGTTTCGCCAGACGGGCCGCCCGCAGGCGGGCAAAATCATCGCCCGCGTGATAGCTGGACCGGGTTAACGGTGTCGCTGATACCATCAAGAACCCTTTGCCAAACGCCGCCTTTTCATAGGATGCGAATTCCTCAGGATGCACGAAACGATCCACGCGGTGATGTTTTGGCGTGGGTTGCAGATATTGCCCGATGGTCAGGAAATCGATGTCGGCGGCGCGCATGTCTTCCATGACCTGAATGACCGATTGGCGATCTTCGCCCAAGCCGACCATGATGCCGGATTTGGTAAACATCGACGGGTCCAATTCCTTGACCCGCTGCAACAAACGCAAGCTGTGGAAATAGCGCGCGCCGGGGCGGACCTCTGGATATAGGCCCGGCACGGTTTCCAGATTGTGGTTAAACACGTCAGGGCGCGCTTCGACCACCGTCTCAAGCACGGATGGATCGCAGCGGATGAAATCGGGGGTCAGAATTTCGATTGTGGTGTCGGGCGACCGTTTGCGAATGGCGCGAATGGTTTGGGCGAAATGTTCGGCCCCGCCATCGTCGATATCGTCGCGGTCGACGGATGTGATGACCACGTGGTTCAGGCCCAGTTTTGCCACGGCAGCAGCGACGCGGCCCGGCTCGAATACATCCAAATCCTCGGGTGGTTTACCGGTCGCGATGTTGCAAAAGGTACAGGCGCGGGTACAAACCTCGCCCATGATCATCATGGTGGCGTGCCCCTGCGACCAGCATTCCCCCACATTGGGGCAGCCCGCTTCCTCGCACACCGTGACCAGCTTGTTTTCGCGCATGATCTTGGCCGTCTCAGCATATCCTTGACCGCCGGGTGCCTTAACGCGAATCCAGCTTGGCTTTTTCGGCTGCGGATTGTCGGGGCGTTTGGCTTTCTCGGGGTGGCGCTGCTCGGGAATCTTTAGGTCGCGCATGATCAGGCTCCGTATGGCGGTTCGTCTGCAATGTAGTCGGTTCGTGCCCTACAGGAAAGGGGCGTCGGGCGCATGGCGGGTTTTCGTCGTTATGCGTGTTTCCAAACGGTTACGCCCCCCTGCGGCAAATGGAAATCCCCGCCCTGCGTGTATGTTTTTCCTTCGCACCGCCATGTATCGCCCCTATGGTTGTCGCAAATCGGATGGTTACAGTAAAATCGGATGGTTACAGTAAAAAGGGAAATTTTATGTCTACACCGACCAAGACCCAAGATGTCTGCATTATTGGCTCCGGCCCTGCCGGGCTGCAGGCTGCCTATTATTTTGCCAAAAAGGGGCTGTCATTTACCATTCTGGAACGGTCGGACAAGATCAGCGCGTTTTTGCGTAATTTTCCGCGCCACCGCACATTTATTTCGATCAACAAGGTCCACACCGGGTTAAACAACCCCGAAACCCGCCTGCGCCACGACTGGAATTCGCTGCTGAATGACGAGGGGATTCTGTTCAAAGACTGGAGCCGTAAGTATTTTCCCAGTGCCGATGATTTTATCGATTATGCCGAAACCTTTGCCAAACCCTTGGCCGATCACATCATCTGCAATTCCGATGTTCAAAGAATCGAAAAATCCGACGACGGGTTTTTGATTGCCTGCGCCGATGGGGCCACCCACCGTGCGGCCAATGTGATCGTGGCCACGGGGGTCAGCCAAGCCTGGGATCCGGGCATCGAAGGATTTGAGCTGGCGGCAAACTATACCGAATTTGATACCGATCCTGCGCTTTATGAAAACAAACGGGTGCTGATCCTTGGCAAGGGCAACTCGGCCTTTGAAACAGCGGATTCGCTGGTCGAACATGCCGCCAGCATCCACGTGATGAGCCCGAACCCGATCAAGTTCGCGTGGCAGACCCATTTTGTGGGTAACCTGCGGGCGGTGAACAACAATTTTCTAGACACCTATCAATTGAAATCCCAGAACGCGGTGATTGACGCCAAGGCGCTAGAAATCACGAAAGATGGCGACGTTTACACGGTGCGTGCCGCAATGACGGCGGCAGAGGGGCATGAGATTGTGCTGACCTATGATCACGTGATCGCCTGCACGGGCTTCCAATTCGACAATTCAATCTTTGCGCCGGACATCCAGCCCGCCTCGCGCCATTTCGATAAATTTCCCGTCATGACCGGCGAATGGGAAAGCGAAAACGTCAAAGGGTTGTTCTTTGCCGGGACGATTATGCAATCCTGCGATTACAAGAAAACCATGTCGGGGTTCATTCACGGCTTCCGGCACAACGTCAAAAGCTTGGCTGATTTGATCGTGGCGCGGGTTCAGGGCACCGACTACCCCACCGTCACGACGCCGCTAACAGCACCGGCGCTCGGCGACAGTATCATTCACCGGATTAGCACGGCTTCGGGGATATTCCTTCAGCCCGGTTTCATGGCTGATCTGATTTTGCTGGATGGTGATGAGGCGGGTAAAACCTATCACGATGTGCCGGTGTCTTGGGCACAAAACGCGCCCTTCACCACGGGCCGGTTCTTGCAAGTCACGCTGGAATATGGGGATTTTGGCACGGATGCATTGCATGTCAAACGCCAGAACAATGTCTTTGGCAAAGAGCCGGACGCGTTTATTCACCCCGTGATCAGGCTGATAAGCGACGGTGAGGTCGTGGATGAGATGCACATGGCCGATCATCTGGATGCCGATTGGCGCCCCCGTGACGCGCGCGACGGCGACCAAGGCACGGTGTTGCAAATGACATTTGCCGATGCGGGTGGCACGGTTGATCCTGCCGATGTCGCGCGCCGACAACTTGATGCGTTTCTGGCCCGCGTGGGTATCGGCCAAGCCCAGCAACAGGCCGCCGCAGAATAAGGAAATGGCGCGACATATCGTTGCCGCGCCATCCCTGCCCCCACCGTTGGTGATTTTTGGCTATCCGATCATCGCGCTTTCTGGCCCGAGTGTTTCGTCATAATGCTTGCGCAACCGCATCAAGGCGATGCGCAGCACAATCTTGCCGGACCGCGCGGACCAGCCAAGCCGCTTTTCCGTGGTTTCCAACCCTTCAAGATAGCAACAGCAGCGCAACACCACATCCGACAGTCCGGGCCCCAAATCGGCCAGTGCCGAGGCAACCCGCGCACGTGCCGCCGACGGGGCGCTGCCGCTAAAGCTGCCGCTTGGTGCGTCACCGCCGGGGGTCAGGAACCGGTCCCAATTCTGGGTGGTTTTCTCGCCCATTTGAGCCAGTTCAAAATCCTCTCTCAACCGCTCGCCTGCTTGCACCAAACGGTCCGACAGAAAGTTCGTGCCATCCTTGTCCCGGCGCCGCGCAAGGGCGGCCAAGGGGCTTTCGGCCAATGTATAGCGCGCCCTGCGTGACATGCGCGGCGTCTCGTCTTCGTCTTGTTGGGGGGTAAACTCGGCTTGTGCGTCGGCAAAGCCTTGTAGCGCGCGGGGTTTTTCCTGCTGTAGCAACTGCTCAAGGGCCGTGCGCCCCGCTGCGGTAATGAAATAGCGGGTGATGCGGCCGCCGCCATTGGTCGCAATCCAGCCCTTCAATGCCATCGCCTGCGCAATCGGCCGGTCAACCACCGCCGTGCGCGTGCTCGTGCCACCTGCCCCGTCGCGCACCACAACGGCCTTCTCCATTTCCGCCGCGACTGCCAGCACAGCACCGGTTTCGCACAGGCGCCGCAAAATGCGGTGGGCCTCGCAGTTAAGCGTTTCATCATCTGGCATATTCGGGTCATTGGGCTGGTTCATCTTGGGCCTTTCGATATCTGCGGGCATTTCATTACGGCTGGCGCGGCCCAGAGTTTCCAAAGCATCATCAATCAGCGGGTCATCCCGCCGTGTTTCAAGTTTTCTGATCTGGCGTAAAATCGTCGAGGCGTGGCAATCGGCGGAACGCGCCAGCGCACGGATGGGGCACCCCAATTCTACATGCGACAGATAGTGCCGCGCCTCTGTCGGCACCCAGCCCGGTATCTTTGATCCCGCGAAAACTGGCGAAGCATGTGTGTTTAATAGCCCTGTCATAGCAAATGTCCTTTTTCTCCAGGTGGCCGACTTATCCCCAGACTTATCCACATAACCTACGGATGTACTGGTTACGCGTTTGTTAAAATTCGACCGTTCGCTCAATCATTGTTTCTAATTCGTAAACAGCTGTAACCATCCCGTTCGGAGGGATCAAAAGCGACGCAACGGGCGGAAAATTCGTGGAAAGGTTGTGCAGTACCTACATCCAACGTGGGGTCAATCAACCCTTTAAGGACATGAAAACATGCAAGATATTCTCACCCGTCTCAACAGCTTACACCGCCCGTCTCTCTTGATGCGTGCGGCGCGTATTGGTTCGGAACGTTACCGACGGGCAAGCCATTTGCGCCGCCTGTTGGGGTGCAGCACCCTGCCCCGCAGCGGCCCGGCGTTAATGCATCTGATCGAGATGGAGGCAGAGCTGAACGACCAACGAAAAATGGCGGACGCAAGCTATTGCCTGGTCCGCCATGTGGAGGTCGTTATCGCGATGATCGGCGAGGCCCGCGTTTTACGTGGCGGGCTTGATCAGATCACATAAAGCTGTCCGGCTCCGCCGCTTTACGTTCTGCCACAAATGCGTCGAGCGCCTCGCGAATGGCCGGATCCATGGGGGGCTGAACATAGTCGCCCAACAGTTTTTCAACCCGCGCCGTGGCCAAGGTTTGGGTGTCACGTGACCCCTCATCCGACCAGGTCTCGAACGGTTTGTAATCCAGCAAATCGGATTTCCAGAACGCCTGTTTGAAATTCGCCTGGGTGTGGGCGCAGCCCAGATAATGGCCGCCCGGCCCAACCTCGCGGATGGCATCCAACGCTTGGGCGTTCTCGTCCATCTCAATCCCGCGGGCCAGATGGTGCAAGGTGCCCAATTGGTCCGCGTCCATCACGAATTTCTCGAAGGAACTGACCAAACCACCCTCAAGCCAGCCGCAAGCGTGGAGCATGAAGTTCACGCCCGACAACAGGCCCATGTTCAGGCTATTTGCGGTCTCATAAGCCGCCTGCGCGTCGGGCAGCTTCGATCCGCAGAACGATCCTGCGGAGCGGAACGGCAGTTTCATCCGCCGCGCCAACTGTCCCGCGCCATAGGTGATATGCGCGGCCTCTGGCGTGCCGAATGTGGGCGCGCCGGAGTTCATATCAATCGACGTCACAAAGGCACCAAAAATCACCGGCGCGCCTTTGCGGATCAACTGGCTATAGGCGATACCCGCCATCACCTCGGCCAGGACCTGCGTCAGGGTCCCCGCCACCGACACAGGTGCCATCGCCCCGCCGACGATAAAGGGCGAAATAATCGCTGCCTGATTGTTCTCGGCGAACACCTTCAACGCGCCCATCATCACATCGTCAAATGTCATGGGCGAGTTAATGTTGATCAGCGATGTCATGACCGTGTTTTGCTGCACGAAATCAGCGCCAAACAGGATGTTGCACATATCAACCGAATCCTGTGCACGGCTTGGTTCAGTCACAGAGCCCATAAACGGCTTGTCGCTTAGGGTCATATGGGCGTGCAGCATGTCCAGATGCCGTTTATTCACCGGCACATCCGTTGGCTCGCAAACGGTACCACCCGAATGGTGCAGCCATTTCGACATATAGCCAAGCTTCACGAATTTGTTGAAATCATCCATCGTGGCATAGCGGCGCCCGCCGGCGGCATCGCGCACGAATGGCGGGCCGTAAACTGGCGCCAACACCAGATTACGCCCGCCGATCACGACGTTACGCTCCGGGTTGCGGGCATGTTGGGTGTACTCAGACGGGGCGGTCTTGCACAGTTCACGGGCCAAACCACGCGGAATGCGCACACGGTCACCGGTCACAGTGGCCCCGGCTGCGCGCCACAGCTCCAACGCCTCAGGGTTGTCTGGGAAATTCACGCCGATCTCTTCCAGAACGATATCCGCGTTGCGCTCGATGACCTCCAGCGCCTCGTCGTTCAAAATCTCAAAGTTCGGGATATTCCGTTCGATGTACTTTGCGGTCTCAAAGGACACGGCCGAACGCTCCGCTCGCCGTGCTGCCCCACCGCCACCACGCCCACGTCTTGCTGATTCCGCCATGTTACTTTCCTTTTCGTCAAAACTGCCGCCTAGCTACCCTATTCTTACGGGCGGCTTCACTCGGATAACGGCTTTAGGGGTCAAAAACCGACATTGTCTCCCTTCGGCCCCTTCTCTGGCTTAAAAATATCCCGGGGGTCTGGGGGCTGGCCCCCAGTCCTCTCTTGCCACGCGGGCGATCCGCCCATAATCAGTCTGCATGACAGATATCTCCCATGACCGCCTTCTCATCATCGACTTCGGCAGCCAGGTCACCCAGCTGATCGCCCGCCGCTTGCGTGAACTTAACGTGTTTTGCGAAATTCATCCGTTCAACACGGTGGATGACGCCTTCCTCAAGGAGTTTGATCCCAAAGCGGTGATCTTCTCGGGCGGGCCGTCTTCGGTATTCGCCGAAGGGGCCCCCATGCCGCCGCAATCGGTGTTCGATCTGGGCGTGCCGATCTTGGGGATTTGCTATGGCCAGCAAGTGATGATGCACTGCCTGGGCGGCAAGGTTGAACGCGGCCACGGCACCGCAGAATTCGGGCGTGCCTTTGTTACGCCGACCGTAGAAAAGCTTGATCTTCTAGAGGGTTGGTTCACGCAAGAGCGCGAACAGGTCTGGATGAGCCACGGCGACCACGTCAGCGCCATCGCACCGGGGTTCGAGGTTTACGGCACCTCGCCCAACGCACCCTTTGCCATCACCGGCGATGCGTCGCGCCATTTCTACGCGGTGCAATTCCACCCCGAGGTACACCACACCCCGAACGGTGCCAAGCTATACGAAAATTTCGTCAAACTGGCGGGTTTCAAGGGCGACTGGACCATGCGCGCCTACCGCGAGGAAGCGATTGCCGCGATCCGCGAACAGGTGGGCGACGCCAAGGTGATCTGCGGTCTGTCCGGCGGTGTTGATTCGTCCGTCGCCGCCGTGCTGATTCACGAGGCGATCGGTGACCAGCTCACTTGCGTATTTGTCGACCACGGTTTGCTGCGCAAAGGCGAAGCCGAAGAAGTCGTGAAAATGTTCCGCGACAACTACAACATGCCGCTGATCCATGCCGACGAACAAGAGCTGTTCTTGGGTGAATTGGACGGGGTTTCCGACCCCGAAACCAAACGCAAGATCATCGGCAGGCTGTTTATTGACGTATTCCAGAAACACGCAACTGCCGTGGGCGATGCCAAGTTTTTGGCCCAAGGCACGCTGTACCCTGATGTCATTGAATCCGTGTCGTTTTCGGGTGGGCCGTCTGTCACCATCAAATCCCACCACAACGTCGGCGGCTTGCCCGAAAAGATGGGCCTGAAGCTGGTCGAACCCCTGCGCGAATTGTTCAAGGACGAGGTCCGCGCCTTGGGCCGTGAATTGGGGCTGCCCGCCAGCTTTATCGGGCGGCATCCTTTTCCTGGCCCCGGTCTGGCCATCCGCTGCCCCGGCGAGATTACCCGCGAAAAGCTGGCGATCCTGCGCGAGGCGGATGCCGTCTATATCGACCAAATTCGCAAGCATAATCTGTATGACGAAATCTGGCAGGCGTTTGTCGCGATCCTGCCAGTGCGCACGGTCGGCGTGATGGGCGATGGTCGGACCTATGATTTTGCCTGCGCCCTGCGTGCGGTGACATCTGTGGACGGGATGACGGCGGATTACTATCCGTTCACCCATGATTTCCTTGGTGAGACCGCAACGCGGATCATCAACGAGGTGCCGGGGATCAACCGGGTCACCTATGACATCACGTCCAAACCTCCCGGCACGATTGAATGGGAATAAGGACCAAAAGAGATTCTTTGCCTTCGGCGAGGATTTTAGTCCATTTGGAAATAGAATTGTGAACCCGACCCTTAAGGCTGCGCTTTGGATGGTCGGGTCGATCAGTTCATTTTCCGCCATGGCTGTCGCGGGCCGCGAGCTTTCGGGTGTTTACGATACATTTGAGATCATGATGTACCGCTCTGCGGTGGGTGTTCTGATTGTTGTGACTTTGGCCCTTGCCACGGGCGTGTGGCGGCAGATCAACACGCGTAATCTCGGGCTTCAGATCGGGCGCAATCTGGCGCATTTTACCGGGCAAAACCTGTGGTTTTATGCGGTGACGGTGATACCGCTGGCGCAGGTTTTCGCGCTGGAATTCACCTCGCCCTTATGGGTGATCGTGCTTTCCCCGCTGATATTGGGTGAAAAACTGACCAAGATCAGAGCGTTGGCTGCCATCATGGGCTTTGTCGGTATTTTGATCGTGGCGCGGCCCACAGTTGCAGGGATCAACGCGGGTGTCATTACGGCGGCGTCATCGGCGATCTTTTTTGCCCTGACGATCATGCTGACCAAACGTTTGACCCGCACCCAGAGCATAACCACGATCCTGTTTTATCTGACCGTGACACAGCTGGTGTTTGGGT
The DNA here is from genome assembly GCF_964021855.1 of uncultured Sulfitobacter sp. Classification (NCBI taxonomy): domain Bacteria; kingdom Pseudomonadati; phylum Pseudomonadota; class Alphaproteobacteria; order Rhodobacterales; family Roseobacteraceae; genus Sulfitobacter; species uncultured Sulfitobacter sp. The sequence continues at coordinate 104,777 of NZ_CAXHZD010000004.1, read as the reverse complement.
TGGTTATGGCCGGGTATGACGGCGATATTGCATTGCCTGACATGACGCATGGCCCGCTTTTGCTGGTGATCGGGATTGCCGGACTGGTGGCGCATTATTGTCTGACAAATGCGTTGTCGATTGCCCCGGCCACCGTGGTGGTGCCGATTGATTTCATCCGCCTGCCGGTGATCGCAATCATCGGGATGCTTGTTTACGCAGAGGCTTTGGACATCTGGGTATTTGTCGGGGCGGCCATTATCTTTGCCGGTAACTATATCAATCTGTGGTTTGAGACACACAAACGCGCCTAGCCTGTCAGTCGATTTAGTTGCCGCAAAGTCACCCGAGGTTGACCCTAGGTCCTCGTTGACGGAGCGTTTCCCTTACCCTTTCTAATTGTAAAACGCGTGCTCGAACCTGAGCCGTTTTTGACCTTGGGAGGGGTTACAGTAATGAAGAAGTTGATTGCAGTTGCAGTGCTGGCCGGCAGTGCAACAGGGGTTCAGGCGGGCGGGCTTGACCGATCGAACCAGGATATTGGTATTATTTTCGAAAGCGGCAACCGCTTTGAGCTGAGCTTTGGCCAAGTGTCGCCAAGCATTGATGGCACGGATGTGCGCAGTGGCGGCCAAACCACCAGCAATATCGCCAATGACTTCAACATCCTTAGCGGTGCGTTGCGCTATGAACTGTCCGATCAGTGGTCGCTGGGTTTGATTGTTGATGAACCGTTTGGGTCTGACGTTGCGTACCCCGTGATTGCGACTTCGCCCTCTTATGGTGGTACTAAGGCGACGGTAGAGACCGTGGCCCTGACCGCTGTCGCACGGTATAAATTCAACGATGCGTTCAGTGTTCATGGTGGCTTGCGCTATCAAGAGCTGAAAGCGTCGGTCACCCTAAGCGGCCAAGGATATGGCGGGCTGAGCGGCTATAGAGGTGACTTTGCCTCGGACGGGGCTGTTGGGTATGTTGTCGGGGCCGCGTTTGAAAAGCCCGAAATCGCGTTGCGGGTCGCGTTGACCTATAACTCGAAAATCTCGCACCATGTTTCCACTACTGAAACCCTTAACGGGGCTGCGGTTACGGCGGGACCAAGCGAAACACTTGTTGAAACACCTGAAGCCTTAAATCTGGAATTCCAGACGGGCGTCGCAAAAGACACCTTGGTCTTTGGCTCGGTGCGCTATGCACGCCATAGCGGCACCTATGTATCACCAACCTTTTTCAACACGCAGACAGGCGGCGGCAACCTGACCGATATCGAGGATTCGACCGATTATGAAATCGGTATCGGGCGTCGCATCAATGACCAGTGGTCGGGGTCAGTGGCTATTGGCTACCAAGACGAACAGGGCGATGATCTTGTGTCCCCCCTGTCGCCGACGGACGGCGCCACATATGTGTCGGTGGGTGCGAAATACCAAGCGACAGAGCAGTTGGATGTGTCGGTTGGTGTGCGCTATACCAAGCTGGGCGATGCCCGCGCTGCGACGAGCGGGGTAGCTCAAGCAACCTTTGCAGACAACTCAGCCGTGTCTGTGGGCGTGAAAATCGGTTACAATTTCTAATACCGCTGATCACCTGTGAAACTGGCCCGTCGCAAAACTGCGGCGGGCTTTTGCGTTTGGGGGTAATGGGGTGGCTAGTCTATCTGCAAGCCATTTGATAGTTAACGCAAAACCGTTTGATCCAAGGACGATACTGATGCTTTACCCTTCCGCTGATGCATGGCGTGCCGCGCCGCGCAAAAAGGTGCTGTTATTTGCCATGTCGGGCCTTGGGAAAACCCATCTGGCGCATCTGTTGCGCAGCAATGGCGACTGGTTTCACTATTCCATCGATTACCGCATTGGGACCCGCTATCTGGGCGAAACCATTGCCGACAACGCCAAGGCCGAAGCGATGAAGGTGCCGTTTCTGCGCGATCTGCTGCTAAGCGACAGCATTTATATCGGGTCAAACATCACCTTTGATAACCTAAGCCCCGTCGCCACATGGCTGGGCAAGCCGGGCGATCCGGCAAAAGGTGGCCTGCCCATGGCTGAGTATGCAAAGCGGCAAGAGGCGTTCAAACAGGCAGAGCTGTCGGCGTTGATGGACACTGCCCATTTTGCCGACCGTGCCCAAGCCCTGTATGATTATCCGCATTTTATTTGCGACACCGGCGGGTCGATCTGCGAATGGGTTGATCCCGATGACGATCACGATCCGCTGATGACGGCCCTGTCCGAGGAATGCCTGCTGGTCTGGATCAAGGGCGATGATGCCCATACGCAGGAGCTGATCCGTCGCTTTGACAAAGCCCCTAAACCGATGGCCTATCAGCCCGAGTTTTTGGCGCGTGTCTGGAATGAATATCTAAGCGAAAACAACTGCGAAGAAGGCGATGTTGATCCTGATGCCTTCGTGCGGTGGACCTATGCCCAAGCGCTTGCCCACCGTCAGCCGCGTTACGAGGCGATGGCACGTTGGGGGGTCACCGTAAGCGCCGATCAGGTGGCGGCATTGACCTGCGAAGAGGATTTCGTCGACCTGATCGCCAAAGCGATTGACGGCTGACCCTTGGCAGGGATGCCCGCGCGCTCTATCTACTGAACACCCCTTTCTAGACGTCTGTTTCAAGTTGGAATTCACCTATGCCGATCAAGCTCCCCTCTGACCTGCCCGCCTATGATGTGCTGACGCAGGAAGGCGTTATGGTGCTTGATGAAGGTCAGGCCGCCAAGCAGGACATCCGCCCGCTGCGCATTGCATTGCTGAACCTGATGCCGAAGAAAATTCAGACCGAAAACCAGTTTGCCCGCTTGATCGGGGCCACACCTTTGCAGATCGAACTCAGCCTGCTGCGTATGTCAGATCACCAGTCACGCAACACGGCGGCCGACCATATGGAGAGCTTTTATCGTCCTGTTTCCGAAGTTTGGGACGAAAAATTCGATGGTTTGATCATCACAGGCGCGCCGATCGAGCATATGGATTTCGAGGATGTCACCTATTGGGATGAACTGACCCGGGTGATGGACTGGACCCAAACCAACGTGCATTCGACCTTTGGCGTGTGCTGGGGTGGCATGGCCATGATTAATCATTTCCACGGCGTGAAAAAACACATTCTGGATCAAAAGGCCTTTGGCTGTTTCAGGCATACCAACTTGGTGCCATCATCGCCGTATTTGCGCGGTTTTTCAGACGATTGCGTGGTGCCTGTCAGCCGTTGGACCGAAATGCGCGCGGCGGAGGTTGAGGCCGTACCGGGCCTGAATATTCTGCTGGGCAGTTCCGAGGTTGGCCCCTGTCTGGTCGAAGACGCGGCGCACCGCGCGCTGTATATCTTTAACCACTTTGAATATGATCGCGACACGCTGAAAGACGAATATGACCGCGATGTCGAAGCGGGCGTGCCGATCAACGTGCCGGGTAATTATTATCCCAATGACGACCCGACACAGGTGCCGCTGAACCGGTGGCGCAGCCATGCGCATCTGCTGTATGGCAATTGGATCAATGAGATTTACCAGTCGACGCATTTTGATATCACCAAAATTGGCACCTAACCCATGCTGACAACTGTCCTGCTGATTGTGGGGCTGGTGGCCCTTGTCCAATGGCGCGCTTACCGTCGCGAGGCCGCAGCGAATGCGCAATATCCCCCCATTGGGGAGCTGTTGGATGTGAACGGCACGAAGGTACACGCACTGGTGCAGGGGAGCGGGCCTGATCTGGTGTTGATCCACGGCGCGTCGGGCAACATGCGTGATTTCACCTTTGACATGGTCGATGAATTGGCGCGCCGTTACCGGGTGATCCTCTTCGACCGTCCCGGCCTTGGCTGGACAGATGTGTTGCCCCAACACGCCGGGGCGTGGAACAAGCGCGCGGCCTCGCCCGCCGATCAAGCGGCGCTGTTGCAACAGGCAGCCGATCAACTGGGTGTTCATAATCCGATAGTTCTAGGTCATTCCTATGGCGGCGCGGTCGCCTTGGCTTGGGGCTTGTCGCGGCCGGATCAGACCAGCGCGCTCGTCCTTGTTTCTGCCGTGTCCGAGGAATGGCCCGGCAGCCTTGGCTGGCAATATCAGCTGACCGGATCGACCCTTGGTAGTGGTTTGTTGATCCCTGTCATCACGGGCTTTTGGCCGGAAAAACTGGTGCAGCACAGCATCGACAGTATATTCGCACCTCAGCCCAGCCCGGCGGGGTATATCAATCATATCGGTCCCGACCTTGCCCTGCGCCGCGTCTCGATGCGGGCCAATTCCCAACAGGTGAATTCGCTTTTACCACATATCAAGGACATGGTCCCACGCTACAGCACCCTGACCATGCCGGTTGAGGTGATCCACGGCACCGCAGATACGATTGTGCCGATGGATATTCACGCCAAGGTTCTGATGACGCAACTGCCCAACGCCCACCTGACCACCCTGCCCGGCATTGGCCATATGCCCCAACATGTTGAACGCCGCGCGGTTTTTGACGCGATTGACCGCGCAACCGCGCGTGCGGGTTTGCGCTAGGGGCCGGAACGCTTCATAACAAGATAACAACACCACTCAGGAGGCCGCCATGGACCTGCCATTTGACGGGGCAATCAGCGCCTATTTCGAAAATGAAGCCCCCGATTCAATCCGCAAAGAAATCAAACGCGCGGAAAAGGACGATATTTTGGGCGACAGCTATCCGCATTCCGAACGGATGGGCCGCAAAAGCTATGACAAGGAAATGGCACGTCTGCAGATCGAACTGGTGAAATTGCAATCATGGGCACGTGATACAGGCACCCGCATCGCCATGTTGTTCGAAGGACGTGACACCGCTGGCAAGGGCGGCACGATTGAACGTTTCCGTGAAAACCTGAACCCCCGCGAGGCGCATATCGTTGCCCTGCCCAAACCCACCGAAACCGAAATGGGCCAATGGTATTTCCAACGGTATATCCAACACTTACCGAGTGCAGGCAATTCGGCCTTCTTTGACCGGTCTTGGTATAACCGTGGCGTGGTTGAGCCGGTATTCGGCTTTTGCACCGACGCGCAGCGCGAACATTTCTTCTCTCAGGTGGTGCCGTTCGAGCAGATGCTCGTGGACGACGGCATCCATCTGTTCAAGTTTTGGCTGAACGTCGGCCGCGCCGAACAGCTGCGCCGTATGCTGGCGCGCGAGCGTGATCCGCTCAAGCAATGGAAGCTAAGTATGATCGACGTCAAAGGTCTGGCAAAATGGGATGCCTATAGCGCCGCGATCAGCGACACTCTGGCGCGCAGCCACAACGCTGTCACGCCATGGACGGTCATTCGGTCTGATGACAAACGCCGCGCCCGATTGCAGGCGATCCGTACCGTGTTGCACGCGTTTGACTATGCGCAAAAAGACGCACGTGCGATTGGCACTATTGACGATCAGATCTGCGGCGGACCGGATATCTGGGATGCCTAAACAAGGGTATCATCACGGCAATCTACGCCAGGCGCTGATCGATGCAGCGCTCGAGCTGATCGAACTGCGCGGCCCCACGGGCTTCACCCTTTCCGAGGCCGCCAAACAGGCGGGCGTGACCCCCGCTGCCGTTTATCGCCATTTCGAGGGGCGCGAAGACCTGATCGCCGAAGGGGCGCTGCAAGGCTATGTGATTTTCGCCGATCTGATGGAGGCGGCGTATAACTCCGGCCAACCCTCCGCCCTCAAGGCGTTCGAGGCGACCAGCCGCGCCTATCTGGCCTTTGCCCGCGCCAACCCCGGCCATTACATCGCGATGTTCGAAAGCGGAATTTCGGTGAACCGCACGCCCGAACTTGCCGCCGCAGCCAATCGGGCCAGCAATGTTCTGGAACAGGCGGCAAGCGACCTAAGCCAGCATATTCCAGTTGAAAAGCGCCCGCCTGCGTCAATGTTCTCGGCCCATATCTGGGCGTTCAGCCACGGCGTGGTCGAACTTTTCGCGCGGAATTCGCCCGGGCGGGCATCGCCCTTCCCAGCGGATGAATTGCTGGAAAGCGGCGTTGGTATTTATCTGCGCGGATTGGGTTTGGTTGACCCCGACGCCTAGGGACGCGCCCTTAGGCCGCTGCGCGCCCCACCAGTTCCGATAGAACATCCGCCGCAATTTCAAAGGATTTAACCCGCGCCGCATGGTCGTGGATCTGCCCCGTCAGGATCATTTCATCGGGTTGATAGCGCTCGATCATCTCCGCAAGCTGTGCGCGGACGCTATCTGGGCTGCCGACGGCCGTCACCCGCAAGGCCTGATCGACCGCTTGGCGCATCTGCGTGCCAACTTCGGCGTCAATATCATCGACGGGGCGCGGCAGCTTGCCAGGTCGGCCCGTCCGCAACCGGACAAAGGCCTGCTGCATCGAGGTACGCAAATACGCCCCTTGTTCATCGGTATCCGCCGCAAACACATTTGCAGCCAGCATAAAATGCGGCTTTGCCCACTGTGCCGACGGCTTGAAATCACGCCGGTAAATAGCGATCGCATCCTCCAGCGCGTCCGGCGCAAAATGCGAGGCAAACGCATAAGGCAATCCAAAATGCGCGGCCAATTGCGCGCCATAAAGCGATGATCCCAAAATCCAGATCGGCACATGGGTACCTTGGCCCGGATGCGCCTTGACCGGCGCATTGGGCTGCGCGTCGTCAAGATAGCTCATCAATTCGGCCACATCATCGGGGAACCTGTCACCCCCCTGCATCCCGCGCCGCAGCGCATGGTACACGGCCTGATCGCCCCCGGGCGCGCGGCCCAAGCCTAGATCAATCCGGTCGCCGTGGATCGTGGCCAAGGTGCCAAACTGCTCTGCAATGGCCAATGGCGCGTGGTTGGGCAACATAATCCCGCCGGCCCCGACGCGGATCGTTGACGTATGATCTGCCACGTGGCCGATCAAAACAGACGTGGCCGCCGACGCAATCCCCGGCATGTTGTGATGCTCGGCCATCCAATAGCGGTGATACCCTGCCGCCTCGGCCCGCTTTGCCAAATCAACCGTGTTTGCAATGGCTTGGCGCGCATCCGACCCTTCAGGGACGGGCGAAAGATCCAAAACAGAATAGCGCATGGGGATGTCTCCTTTAACCTTGCTGCTAATCTAAGCACGCAAGGGTCAAAACAAAACCACCCCGCCCGTTTCATTTTGCCAAATAAACTCTCCCCGAAGGGTCGGCCCGCCAAAAGCGCCAACGGAAAAAGGCCGCCCCCGGGCAGGAGCGGCCTTTTCCAAATACTCTGAAGATAAAACTTAGCGCTTGGAGAACTGGAAGCTCTTACGCGCTTTGGCCTTACCGTATTTCTTACGTTCAACAACACGGCTGTCACGGGTCAGGAAGCCTGCCGCTTTCAGCGCGCCGCGCAAGGAGGGATCATAAAGCTGCAGTGCTTTGGAAACACCGTGCTTTACCGCGCCGGCCTGACCGGACAGACCGCCACCCTTAACAGTTGCAACAACGTCAAACTGACCGTCGGTGCCTGTGATGGTGAAAGGCTGTGCCAGGATCATCTGCAGAACGGGGCGTGCAAAATATTCGTTTTGCGGCTTGCCGTTTACGATCACCTTGCCGGAACCTGGCTTGATCCAGACGCGGGCAACCGCATCTTTACGCTTACCGGTTGCATAGGCACGGCCAAGCGCGTCACGGACGGGCTCGCGTGGGGTCATTTCAACTTCGGTGCCTTGAACAGCGCCGATGTTCTCGGTTACGGCCGCTTCGAGGCCTTCGAGTGTTTTGATTTCATCAGCCATGCTTATGCACTCCGCGTGTTTTTAGGGTTCATGGATTTCACGTCCAGAACCTCGGGGCTTTGCGCCTCGTGGGGGTGTTCGGAACCGGCATAAACGCGCAGGTTTGTCATGATCTGACGGCTCAGGCGGTTGCCAGGCAACATGCGCTTAACAGCCAAAGTCACGATGCGCTCTGGGTGTGCACCCTCAAGGATTTGCGCCTTGGTGCGCTCTTTGATACCGCCGGGGTGGCCAGTGTGCCAATAGAAGTTTTCTTCGCGCTTCTTGCCGGTCATCTGGATTTTCTCAGCATTGATGACGATGACGTTGTCGCCGCAATCCATGTGAGGTGTAAAGGATGCTTTGTGCTTGCCGCGCAAACGCATGGCGATGATCGATGCAAGACGGCCAAGGACAACGCCTTCAGCGTCGACGATGATCCATTTCTTATCGATATCTGCCGGTGTTGCAGAAAAGGTTTTCATGGAGGGAATTCCCGTTAATGTGGTGAAGGGGCCCGAAACGCGAACCCCGCTATCTGATGGCTGGGTTATAAACACGCCCCATGTCGCGTCAAGCGCAGCTTTTCCGAAATAACCGTTCAAAAACAATGTCTTGAAAATTAGGTATAATAATACCCCACGAAAATCACACGCTCAACTGCTCTGGCGGGTTATCCAGAAGCTGCCGCAGCCGCAAAATCGCGGCCTCATAGCTTTGCAGCGATACTCCGGCATTCACAGCCATCCGTACCGCATGGGGCGCGCGGGCGTCCCGGCTCACGAATTCCTCGGCCGATCTGATCTGCACCCCTTGGGCTTCGGCGGCTTGGCAAAACGCCCCTGCCCGCCAGCCTTGTGGCAAGCGCAGCCAAAGATAGGGCACATTCGCCCGCCAGCTTACGTCATAGCCGCCCAGAATGTTCACAGCGCTTTGCACATAGACGTTAAATCCCTGACGGGTGTTTTCGGCCAAGGTGTCGATTTGCGGATGGGTCAGCAGTTTCGCGCAGAGGTCAATCAACGGGGTGGCAAGGCCAAAGCAATTGTATTCCGCCACGCGGCGGAGATCGGGGGTGCGCCCTTCGGGGGCGACGGCAAAACCGATCCGCAAGGCGGGGGTCAGGATTTTTGCCAGTGACGAGATATACCAACCGCGTTCGGGTGCCAGCATGCGGTAGGTTGGCGCGCGTTCGACACGCATGCGGTAACAATCATCCTCGACGATTTGAATGTCATATTTCCGCGCGACCCGCACCAATTCATTGCGCCGTGCGACGGGGGTAAAGCCGCCGGTCGGGTTGTGGACCTCTGGCGAGGTGCAAAAGATCTGCGCGTCGTGGTTTCTAGCGGCTTCCTCCATCGCCTCGGGGATCACGCCATCAGCGTCCATCGCAAGCGGGATCACATCGGCGCGCAGCAGCTCGGCAGCGCGGCGAAAGCCGGGATAGGACAGCTCTTCGATCAAAATCGCGGGCCTGCGCCCTTGCAAGATCGCCTGAAACGCAAGCAACAGCGCATGCTGCCCGCCATGTGACAGGACCACATCACTTTGATCAAAGGCCCCCATCGGTGTGCCGGTTAACCATCGCACCACAGCTTCGCGGGCCGGTTGCGCGCCGATACGGCTGGGATAATGCATAATGCCCGAGGGCGGTTCCTGCGCCACTTCGGCCAGCAGTTTGCGGATCAGACGTGCCTGCCCGCCTGACGGCAAATGTGGTGAGAACATATTAACGTTATAGTGGTCATCCAGCTTTTGCGACTGGTGGGCGATGACATCAATTTCAATCGGGCCTTCGGGTTCGGGTTTCGGCGTCTTTGATGCCACAAAGGTGCCGCGCCCGACCTCGGCCAGCAATGTGCCGCTTTCGGTCAGCATCGTATAGGCGCGCGCCACGGTGCCGGGGGTAATTTGCAAGGTCCACGCCAGATCGCGCACGGGGGGCAGTTTATCGCCCTCTTTCAGGTCGCCGGTTTCAATGCCTTGCCGAATGGCTGCAACGACAGCTTTGTACTTGGGCCCTGCCCCGTGATCCAGTGACGGCTGCCAAATTGTACCCATTACAATGTTTTCCTTTTCAAAATGTACTGCATTTTGTACCACTTTATTACGGTACACTCAGCATTGTGTCAATACAATTAGATATTAAGGAGATTCTCATGACACAGACCCTTACCCTTTCCACTGAAACAGTGGCCATCCTGAACCAGCGCGGAACGCCTGTTCTAGCTGTTATTGCGGTAAAATTCGCGGTCTGCGTCACGAAAATGGCAACACGTCGCCGTACACGTCATGCTCTAAAACAGTTAGAGGCGTGGCAGTTGGATGACGTAGGACTGACACCTAAACAGGCTCATGATGAGTCTATTCGGGTGTTCTGGAAAGCGTAACGTCCCTGTGGCGCTTGCCAGACCTCTTCACTTGGGCCGGTATATACCGGCCCTTTTTTCAATTGTACCAAAGGTGTTTTGATACATTTATTTTGGCGGAATGGCATAGGTTAGCGATGCCCGCGCCACGGGTTGTTCCATCCCATCGGAAAACACCAGCACATCACAGACTGACAGCAGTTTACCCAGCTTAAGAAGCCGTGTTTTGGCGATCAGATCGACGCCGGCCCCGGGTTTGCGCATGAAATCAATCGAACAGTTTGTTGTCACCGCCAGCGCCTTTGGCCCGATCCGCGCAAGTGTCATCAGATAGGCGCTGACATCGGCCAGCGCAAAAATCGACGGGCCTGACACCGTGCCACCGGGGCGCAGATGGCGGTCGCTGACCAACAGCCGCGTGGTCAGATCGGTCTCTCCTACGTGGTCAATAGCAAAATCATCAGCGACTTGTTTAAACACGTCTTTCATAAAAACGGCGAGCGCATCGGCATCCATCATAATCGGCATACTTGTCTTCCTTCTTATGTCGGGGCTACGCTCTGGCAAATTGATCAGGAGGGCAAGATGACAATTCTCGAAGTTGAAAGTGACGGTGCGGTAGCAAGGTTAACCATGAATGCACCCGAGCGGTTGAATGCCCTTTCGGATGAAATGCTGGCTGCGTTGCAAACCACATTGGACGAGATCGCCGAGACACCTTCGATACGGGTTGTCACCCTCGCCGGACGCGGCAAAGCGTTCTGTGCGGGCCATGACCTCAAGCAGATGACCGCCATGCGCCAGACCCAAGACGGGGGCGCTGCAGCGTTCAAGGATCTGTTCGAGCGGTGCAGCCGCGTGATGGCGCGCATCCAGTCGATGCCGCAGCCGGTGATCGCCCAAGTGCACGGGATCGCCACGGCCGCCGGATGCCAATTGGTCGCGACCTGCGACATGGCCGTCGCCGCCGAAGGCACACGGTTTGGCGTGAATGGCGTGAACATCGGCTTGTTTTGCTCGACCCCCATGGTCGCGCTTAGCCGTAACATCCCGCGCAAACACGCGTTTGAAATGCTCACGACCGGCGAATTTATCGAGGCGTCCCGCGCGCAAGAGTTGGGGCTGGTGAACCGCGTGGTGCCTGAACACGAGCTGGCCATGGAAACGCAAGCGCTGTCTGACCAGATCGCGGCCAAGTTGGGCGTGGCCGTCAAAATCGGCAAACAGGCGTTTTATAATCAGCTGCAACTGCCCACCGATCAGGCCTATGCCTATACGGGCGATGTAATGGTCGAAAACATGCTGCACCGCGATACCGAGGAAGGGATCAGCGCCTTTCTGGAAAAGCGTGATCCGGCTTGGGACCAGTAACCCCAGACTGTCGTTGGTCGCGTTTAGGTTTTGGCGAGGTTCTATTGCATAGATACCGCCCCTGCCCTACATCGGCCGTATGACACAAACACTTCATATCATCGGCGGCGGAATGGCCGGATCAGAGGCCGCTTGGCAGGCCGCGAACGCTGGCATTCAGGTCGTTCTTCACGAGATGCGGCCCAGCGTCGGCACCTTTGCCCATCAAACCGGCTTGCTCGGTGAAATGGTGTGCTCAAATTCGTTCCGTTCGGACGATAGCGAGCAAAACGCGGTGGGTCTGCTGCATTGGGAAATGCGCGCGGCCAACGGGTTGATTATGGCCACAGCCGAAAAACACCGCCTGCCTGCGGGTGGTGCGCTGGCCGTTGACCGTGATCCTTTCGCGCAATCGGTGACAGACGCGCTGATGGCGCACCCCAATATCACTGTTGAATATGGCGAGATTACCGAACTGCCCCGCGAGGGGCATTGGATCATCGCCACGGGGCCGCTGACCTCGGGCAATCTGGCGCAGGCCATCGCGGCTGAAACTGGGGCCGAGGCGCTGGCCTTTTTCGATGCTATCGCGCCAATTATCTACCACGAGAGCATCGACATGAGCAAAGCGTGGATGCAATCGCGCTATGACAAGGGCGAGACCGAGGAAGAGCGCACCGCCTACCTCAATTGCCCGATGACCAAGGATCAATACGAGGCGTTCATCGACGCCCTGCTGGCCGCCGATAAGACCGAATTTAAAGAAGGCGAAACCGCCGGCTATTTCGACGGCTGCCTGCCGATCGAGGTGATGGCAGAACGTGGCCGCGAGACCCTGCGTTTTGGCCCGATGAAGCCTGTCGGCCTGACCAACGCCAATGACCCCGAGAATAAACCCTATGCCGTGGTGCAGCTGCGCCGGGACAATAAGCTGGGCACGCTTTACAACATTGTCGGCTTCCAGACCAAGATGAAATACGGGGCCCAGACCGAAGTTTTGCGGATGATCCCCGGCCTTGAAAACGCATCCTTTGCGCGGCTTGGCGGCATTCATCGCAATACATTCCTGAACTCGCCCACGTTGCTGGACGACCAGATGCGCCTGCGCAGCCAGCCCAATATCCGGTTTGCCGGTCAGATCACCGGCGTAGAAGGCTATGTTGAAAGCGCGGCTATGGGTTTGCTGGCCGGTCGTTTGGCCGTGGCCGAGATCAAGGGCGAAGCCGCCACACCACCCCCACCGACAACGGCCACCGGCGCGTTGATCACCCATATCAGCGGCGGCGCAGAGGCGAAGACCTTCCAGCCAATGAATGTCAATTTCGGGCTGTTTCCGCCGGTTGAAGGGCTGAAATCAGGCCGCCGTGGCCGCAAAGACCGCTACAAAGCCTATACCGACCGCGCCAAGGAAGACTGGCAGGCCTGGCTGAACGGCGCGCCCGTTTCCGCGTGAGTTTCGTCACCCGATTTGCGCCGTCCCCCACGGGGCCGCTGCATCTGGGGCATGCCTATTCCGCATTGCTGGCCCATGACATGGCCCGCGCGGCGGGTGGGCAGTTTCTGCTGCGGTTCGAGGATACGGATCTGGAGCGGTCAAAACCAGAGTATGTCGAGCAGATCATCGATGATCTGACCTGGCTTGGCATCACATGGGACGCGCCACCCTTGATGCAGTCAGAACATTTTGACGTCTATAATCGAAGTGTTAAGGCGCTGATTGCGCAGGGTTTAACCTATCCCTGCCGCTGCAGCCGCAAAGATATCACCGCCGCCTTGGCTGCCCCGCAAGAAGGTGCGCCGCACGCCGTCTATCCACAGACCTGCAAGCATCGGAGCATGTCTGATCGCGGCCCCACCGACGCATTGCGTCTGCATATGGATCGCGCGATGGATGCCTTGGGCGACGAAGGGTTGTCGTTTACGGAGCTTGGTGACTTGAAGAAAGGCGTTCATGTCATTGATCGTAATGAGATAATCACGTCTGTCGGCGATATCGTGATCGGGCGGAAAGATATTCAAACCGCCGCCTATTTCCTTGCCTCTGCGTTGGACGACATCACCCAAGGGATCACCCATGTGGTGCGCGGGGTCGATCTGTTTGAATTTACGCAGGTGCAGGTGCTGTTGCTGCATTTGCTTGGGCATAAACCACCGCTTTACCATCACCACAAACTGATCCGCGATGAAAACGGCAAACGCTTGGCCAAACGTGACGATGCGCGGGCGATATCCCTCTACCGCTCCGAAGGGGCGTCGCCGCAAGATATTCGATTAATGATAGGTATTTAGCGGGCGTCGTTAATCCATCACGTCCAGTGTGATACGTTCAACACCATTATCGACCAAGGTGTAAAAGCAGTTGCGCCGCCCCGTGTGACAGGCCGCCCCGGTCTGGTTCACAACGACCAGCAGACAATCGCGGTCACAGTCGATACGGAACTCAACCAGCTCTTGCACGTGGCCGCTGGTTTCGCCCTTGATCCAGAAGGATTTCCGCGAACGGCTCCAATAGGTGACCCGCCCCGTCTCTAGCGTCTGGCGCACCGCGTCGGCATTCATCCACGCCATCATCAACACTTCGCCCGATTCCGCATCTTGGGCGATTGCGGGGATCAGCCCGGCCTCGTTATATTTCAATGTGCTTGGATCGAATTCCATGGGGACCCCCAATTTATTTTTGCATCATCTGTTTAGTGGCTTATGTAGGGTGTACGCGCAGAAAGGAACAGCCATGAGTGCCGACACGGATCTGATCAAGCTCTACTCCGCCCGTATTTTGGGCTTGGCAGCTGACATTCCGCATGTCGGGCGGTTGGATCATCCCGATGCGACGGTCACGCGGCGCTCGCCCCTGTGCGGGTCCACGGTAACGGTGGATGTGGTCGTGAAAGACGGCAAGCTTGCCGAGATGGGCCAAGACGTCAAAGCCTGTGCATTGGGTCAGGCAGCGGCGGCGGTATCTGGTGCGGCGGCGATTGGGGCCAGTTTGCCCCAGATCGAAACTGCGCGCGACCAGCTTAAGGCGATGCTAAAGGGCAAGGGCCCGGTTCCTGACGCGCCATTTGACGGGTTTGAGGTGCTAACCCCCGCCGTGGACTATAAGAACCGCCATGCGTCGATCCTGCTAACGATCGAGGCATTGGCCGAAGCCATGCAGCAAAGCCAGTCCGAAAGCGTTGCCCAGACCCGCTGATAACCCCGACAGTGGCCAAAAAAAAACGCCGCACATCCAAAGGGATGGCGGCGCAGTCACGCTTTATTTGTGCAGGCTCGTGTTGATCCGGGTGCCGAGGGGACAATCGGCGTTTTCAACCAAGGACAGGCAGTGTGGTTGAACGCATAAAGTTTGGGACAGATGCGTTTCCTAGATCAATACGACACAAAGTGCGTAGGCAGAAGTCAAACAAAAGAGGGAATGTGCAACCCGGCAACAAGGATCACAACCAAGGCGGCCATACCAACAGCATCTTGCAAAATCGTATCTTGCGACCGTTTGGCGATGGCTTTGACTGTTCTAAACGTTGTCATCTGCGTCCTCCACTCTCTGTTGCCTCTTTGTTCTCATTTATTTAACGCTGTGTAAAGAACTTTTTGAGAACATTTGCGAACAAAGGGTGTCGTAATCCGCTAACCCACTGTAATCAAACGGATCGCCTCATCCTGCCGCATGAGCCACAATAACATCCGCGCGGCCTGCCCTCGGGGGCTAGCCAGCTCGGGGTCGTCTGCCAGCAATTTGCGCGCGTCGGATTGGGCGGTTTGCATCAATGCGGCCTGACGTTCCAGATCGGCGACCCGAAAACGCGGAACACCCGATTGTGCCGTACCGATCAAATCACCGGTGCCGCGCATCTTAAGATCGGTTTCGGCGATCACGAACCCGTCCTCCGTCTCGCGCAGCACCTCCAAGCGTTGTTTGCCTGTCTCGCTTAGTGGGGATTTGTACAGCAGCAGACAGGTCGATTCCGCCTGCCCCCGCCCCACACGGCCGCGCAGCTGGTGCAACTGCGCCAAACCAAAGCTTTCGGCCCGTTCAATCACGATGATGCTGGCATTGGGCACGTCAACGCCAACCTCGATCACCGTCGTCGCCACTAGCACTTTGGTTTCGCCGTTCTGAAAAGCCCGCATCGCGGCGTCTTTTTCGGCGGGCGGCATCTGCCCGTGCACCAAGCCAACCACGCCTTCGCCCAGTGCTGCGCGCAGGCGTTTAAACCGCTCCTCGGCGGCAATCAGGTCGCTGACTTCGCTTTCTTCGACCAGCGGACAAACCCAATAGCATTGCCGCCCTTCGTTAACGGCGGCGCGCAGGCGTTCGACCACTTCGGGAATACGGTCGGTGCTGACCAAGGCTGTGCGGATCGGTTTGCGCCCGGCGGGTTTTTCATCCAAGACCGACACGTCCATATCGCCATATTGCGCCAGCGCGAGGGACCGGGGGATCGGCGTTGCCGTCATGACCAACACATCCGCCAGATGACCCTTTTGCCCCAGCTCAAGCCGTTGCCGCACGCCAAAACGGTGCTGTTCATCAACCACGGCAAGGCGCAAATCGGCAAAGCTGACATCGGCCTGAAATACGGCATGGGTGCCGACCAAAATCTGAATCGCACCATCGACCAAGGCTGCCAGCTTGGCCCGACGTTCGGCCCCTTTGTCCCTGCCGGTCAGAATTTCCAACACAACGCCCGCCTGTTCAGCAAGCGGTTGCAGCCCCTCAAGATGCTGACGCGCAAGGATTTCTGTCGGGGCCATCAACACGCCCTGCCCGCCGGATTCAACCGCCGCAAGCAGCGCCATAAAGGCGACCAATGTCTTGCCCGCGCCCACATCGCCCTGCAACAGCCGGTTCATGCGCTGCGCGCTGGCCATATCCGCGGCGATCTCTGCAATTGCACGGGTCTGCGCGCCCGTCGGTTTATAGGGCAAGGCCGCCAGAACCCGTTTCTGGAGTTCACCAGTGCCTTGGCTAGGCCTGCCCTTTTTGCGCCGTTCCTTGGCGCGGGCCAGGGCCAGCGTTAACTGATGCGCCATGAATTCATCATAGGCCAACCGTTCCCGCGCGGGGGCCGTCGCCGATAAATCGGCCATGGTTTCAGGGTCATGGGCGGCGTGGATCGCCACGTTAAAGTCGGGCCAACCGGCCTTGGCTTTCTGCGACGGATCAATCCATTCGTCAAACTCGGGCACCCGGGTCAAACTCGCGCGGGTGGCCTTGTACATCAGTTTTTGCGTGATCCCGCTGGTTAACGGATAGACAGGCTCGAACGCGGGTACCTGGTCCGCTTCATCCTCGGCCACCATAAAATCGGGGTGCACCATCTGTGCCATCCCGTCGAATAATTCGACCCTCCCAGACACAATCCGGCGCGATCCTTCGGGCAATTGGCGCTTAAGGTAATCCCCCCGCGCGTGGAAAAACACCAGTTGAAACGACGTTTGCGAATCTTCGACATGGATGCGGTACGCGCCGGTTTTATTCGCCGCGGGCCGGTGTGGGCCGACGGTGATGGCCACGGTCACCGTGTCGGGCAAAATCGCGTCTTTGATGGTCGGCCGCAATTGCCGGTCAATCCCGGAATATGGCAGTGTAAACAGCAGGTCACGCGGTGCGATAATGTTCAATTGTGCGAAATGCTGCGCCGTTTTCGGCCCGACCCCTTCAAGGGTTTCAAGCCCCGCGAACAGCGGAAAAAGGGGTTCTGGCCGGCCCGTCATAAGCCCGCAATCAGGTCAAGCCATTCGTCTTCGTCCAGTGTTTTGATCCCCAGATCAGCGGCCTTCTTTGCCTTGGAACCGGCCCCCGGACCCGCCACCAAAATATCCGTTTTAGCGCTGACCGATCCGGACACTTTCGCGCCCAAGCGTTCCGCGCGCGCTTTCGCCTCTGCGCGGCTCATTTTCTCAAGCGTGCCGGTGAACACAATCGTTTTACCCGCAACTGGCGATCCTTCGGTAGACGGGCGCTTGGTCTCTTGAATGGTTAACTCCGCCACAAGCCGGTCAATCGACGCGCGCTCTGCCTCTTGGTTAAAGCTGTTGACCAAAGATTGCGCCATCACCGCACCTACGCCATCGACACCGATCAGATCATCCCAAGCGGGCCCTTCCATCGGTGCCGCTTGGGCCATCGCGGCCTCGAACGCGTCCCAGGTGGTGTAATGCTGGGCCACAAGGTTTGACGCGGCTTCGCCCACATGGCGAATTCCAAGGGCGAAAATCAGCCGAGAGAGTGGTATCTTGCGCTTATCCTCAATCGCCTGAAACAGCTTGTCGGCGGATTTATCCCCCCAACCTTCGCGGTTTTTCAACTGCTGCATGCCGCTGCCATAACGTTCTTTCAGCGTAAAAATATCCGCAGGCTCGGCGATCCATCCGTCAGTGTAGAACTGTTCGACCTGTTTTGCGCCCAACCCATCAATGTCAAAAGCCGCACGTGACACAAAATGTTTCACCTTTTCGACAGCCTGTGCCGGACAAATCAACCCGCCGGTACAACGGCGCACGGCATCCCCTTCTTCGCGGATCGCATCGCTGCCGCATTCGGGGCATATGGTAGGAAATTCATAAGGCTCAGCATCCGCAGGGCGTTTGCTCAGGTCAGTATCTGCAATTTTAGGGATTACATCGCCCGCGCGGTACACCTGCACCCAATCGCCGATGCGGATGTCTTTACCATCCCGGATTTTGTTGCCCTTGCTGTCCAACCCTTTGATATAATCCTCGTTATGCAGCGTCGCGTTTGACACAACGACACCGCCGACCGTGACCGGTTTCAACCGCGCCACAGGTGACAAGGCACCGGTGCGACCGACCTGAATTGTGATATCTTCCAGCCGTGTCCACGCCAGTTCGGCAGGGAATTTATGCGCAATGGCCCATCGCGGCGTCGTTGAACGAAAGCCCAAACGTTCTTGCAGGGACAGATCATTGGTTTTGTAGACCACGCCATCAATGTCATAGCCAAGTGTCGCGCGCTGTTCTTCGATCATCGCGTAATGGTCGATCAGACCCTGCGGCGTTTTGCAGATTTCTGTCAGCGCATTAACCGAAAAACCAAATGCTTCCAGTTTTTTGATCGCGCCATATTGGGTGTCCGATAACGGTGCCGACAAAGCACCCCAAGCATATGCAAAGAATTTCAGCGGGCGCGATCGGGTAATCTCAGAATCCAACTGACGCAGTGACCCCGCCGCCGCATTGCGCGGATTGGCAAAGGGTTTGCCGCCGTTGGCCAGTTGGCGTTCGTTCAGCGCCTCAAAATCGGCGTGGCTCATATATACTTCGCCGCGTACCTCAAGCAGATCGGGTGCACCGTCCAGCTTTTGGGGAATGTTGTCGACGGTCTTGGCATTGGCCGTCACATTTTCGCCGACGGCCCCATCGCCTCGCGTGGCCGCCTGTACCAAAACCCCATTTTCATAGCGAAGCGATAAAGACAGGCCATCGATCTTTGGCTCCGCCGTGTATTCAAGCTCGGCTTCTTGTGACAGACCCAGATACTTTCGAATCCGCGCATCGAAATCGATCACGTCCTCATCATCGAAGGCGTTGGACAGCGACAGCATCGCAACCGCATGGGTGACCTTGGAAAACCCCTCGGACGGTACGGCCCCGACCTGCTCGCTGGGGCTGTCGGGACGCTTGAGCGACGGAAACCGTTCCTCGATTTGCGCATTACGCAGCTTGAGCCGGTCATATTCCGCGTCACTGATCCGGGGCGCGTCCTCGCCGTGATAATCCAGGTTGGCATGGCTTAGGATAGCGGCCAGCGCTTCCAACTCAGCCTGTGCTTGGGTTTCCGTCAGGTCTTGAACGGCGATATCTGAATTCAAAGCACTGCCCCAGTTTACTGTCACTACTGGTGCATAAATACGCAGGCATCTTTGGCAGGTCTAGCAGATATCGCGCTCAGAGGATTAAAGCCCGACAGCCATCTTTTCTTGGCCCGACATCGCATCCGGTTCCGGATCGCGCAAAACATAACCACGGCCCCACACGGTTTCGATATAGTTTTCACCACCCGTGGCGACGCTTAGCTTTTTACGCAGTTTACAGATAAAGACGTCGATAATCTTCAGCTCGGGCTCGTCCATGCCGCCATATAAGTGGTTCAGGAACATTTCTTTGGTCAATGTCGTGCCTTTGCGCAGGCTTAGAAGTTCGAACATCTGGTATTCTTTGCCCGTCAGATGCACCGTTTTCTGGTCCACCGTCACCGTTTTGGCATCCAGATTAACCGAAATTTTTCCCGTGTTGATGACAGATTGCGAATGCCCCTTGGACCGCCGGATAATCGCGTGAATGCGGGCGACCAGTTCTTCGCGGTGAAACGGCTTTGTCAGATAATCGTCGGCACCAAAACCAAATCCCTTGATCTTGCTTTCGGTATCGTCGGACCCCGAAAGGATAAGGATCGGCGTTTCAATCCGGCTCAGCCGCAGCTGGCGCAGCACCTCGTGCCCGTTCATATCCGGCAAATCCAGATCCAGCAGGATAAGATCGTAATCATACAGCTTTGCCAGATCGATCCCTTCCTCCCCCAAATCTGTTGCATAGGTGTTCAAATTGGCGTGGGTCAGCATCATTTCGATGCTTTTCGAGGTTGTAGGATCGTCTTCTACCAGCAATACGCGCATTCGGTTTCTCCGCTACTTCAATCTTTGCTCTACCAAAGCATACCGTGGACAAAAACAATTAATCACACGTTAATGGCATATCATTTGCAACAGAACAACCTAAGGTTGCCTGTATTTCTGCAAGGCCGTTGTACGCAAGGCAGCCTCCCCATGTTCTGACACAGCACGAACCCATTCAAGGAACTCGTCTTCACTGATGTTATATCTCTCAAATACATCAGATTGGCTAATCAATCCATAGACTACACCACGCACCACCGCTGCTTTGCGGGATGCAACCCATCTGCAGGTCGCCCTATCGGGTAAATCTGCATGGCTGAACGTTGTTCCGTCCGGCAATGTGACCGCCCTCGGCCCGTCGACTTTCTTTAAATACATACCATCTACCACCATTCACCAATCCTAGTCATAAAAGCGATTGTTAAACGGCAGCCTTAAAGACATATGAAGTGCCCCCTTGAGAATACAGCGCATTTTCTTATATATCGCATCAAACCTCCCGGAGAATTGTCATGCCACTCGATCGCACACCGCCGTTGAACTCATTGGGCTTTGCAAAAGCCCCGGCCGATACGCGTGTCGTCGTCGCCATGTCCGGGGGTGTCGACAGTTCAGTCGTCGCCGCCATGCTGGCCGAAGAAGGCTATGATGTCGTCGGCGTCACCCTGCAGCTTTACGACCACGGTGCGGCCCTGGCGAAAAAGGGCGCATGCTGTGCAGGGATCGACATTCACGACGCGCGCCGCGTGGCCGAGGACATGGGCTTTCCCCACTATGTGCTCGACTATGAAAACGTGTTCAAAGACGCGGTGATCGACGAATTCGCTGACAGCTATCTGGGCGGCGCGACGCCGGTTCCGTGCATTCGCTGCAACGAACGGGTGAAATTCAAAGACTTGCTTGAAACCGCCAAGGATCTGGATGCTGATTGCATGGCGACAGGCCACTATATCCAACGCAAAATGGGCGAAAACGGTGCCGAACTGCACTGCGCCGCCGATGCAAACCGCGACCAAAGCTATTTCCTGTTCTCGACCACCAAAGAACAGCTCGACTATCTGCGTTTCCCCTTGGGGCACTTGCCCTCCAAGAACGATACGCGCGCGCTGGCGGAAAAATACGGGCTGAGCGTTG
This sequence comes from uncultured Sulfitobacter sp., assembly GCF_964021855.1. NCBI lineage: Bacteria > Pseudomonadati > Pseudomonadota > Alphaproteobacteria > Rhodobacterales > Roseobacteraceae > Sulfitobacter > uncultured Sulfitobacter sp. The sequence goes on along the minus strand of NZ_CAXHZD010000004.1, from coordinate 83,579 downwards.
CGGATAAACCCGACAGCCAAGACATCTGTTTTGTGCCCAATGGTGATTACGCCGCCGTCATCCGCAAACTACGCCCCGAGGCCGCAAACCCCGGTGATATCGTCGACTCAGACGGCAATGTTCTGGCCCGCCACGATGGAGTCATTAACTATACCATCGGGCAACGTCGCGGGCTTGGCATTGGTGGCCTCGCCGATCCGCTCTATGTGGTCCGTCTTGATGCAGACAAGGCCCAAGTCGTCGTCGGCCCGAAATCCATGCTCGCCACACGCACGGTCCCCCTGCGCGAGATTAACTGGCTTGGCGACACCCCGTTGATGTCGAAATCCGAATGGCCAATCGCCGTCAAAGTACGCTCAACCCGCCCGCCGATCGACGCAATCCTGCGCCCGATCAGCGACACCACAGCCGAGGTTGAATTGCTGGTGCCCGAGGAAGGCGTTTCCCCCGGCCAAGCCTGCGTCTTCTATGATACCGAAAGCTCGCGCATCTTTGGCGGCGGATGGATCCACAAAGGCTAAACTATTTCCAAATGGACTAAAATCCCGGGGAGTTTGAGGGGCGGCGCCCCTCATGCGTCGCTTGAAACCAGTCCCATACGGCCCAAAACGGCCCGTGCAGCGCGCAAACCGGGGGCTTCGCCACCCTGCCCCAACCGCGCCATCGTCAGCGCCATGGCGGCCTTCTGTGCATCCGGTGCCTCAAAGACATCCCTTAATCCGCCTGCAATCCGGTCCGGCGTACAGTCGGGACCCAGAAACTCTGGCACCACACGGGTGTCAGATACCAAGTTCACCAAGGTCACCGTGTCAATCAACGCCATCGCCCTGATCAAGCGAAAGCTGAGCCAATGCATCCGATAGGCAATGACCATCGGCGTCGCGGCGGCCGCTAATTCCAACGAAACCGTGCCGGATGCCGCCAGCGAAAGGTCTGCCGCCCGAAATGCTGCCAGCTTGCGCGTTTGCGCGTCCTCTCGGCTTAGCCCGCGTGGATCAAGGATGACGGGCGCGACCGCCCAATCCTGACAGGCCTCCACCACTGCATCCGCAACGGGGCCCGCCGCAGGGATAACGACACGCAAATCCGGCACGGTTTTGGCAAACTGCGCCACGGCATCGCCGAACACACCCGCCAGCTTGGCTACCTCTGACCGCCGCGACCCGGGCAAAACCATCAACAGCGGCGCGTCGCCAATCCCCGCCTCTGCACGAAACGCCTGCGCTTCGCCCTGCGTCGCGACGGGTTCGGCCACCACGGGATGCCCCACAAAATCACAATCCATCCCTTCGGCCTGCATCAGAGGGGGCTCGAACGGGAACAGCGCCAGCACATGATCGATATAGCGGGCCATCTTTTTTGCCCGACCGGGGCGCCATGCCCAGACCGTGGGGGCCACATAATGGACCGTGCGAATATCCGACTTTGCCTTGACCCGCTTGGCCACGCGCAGCGAAAAATCGGGGCTGTCGATGGTGATCATCACGTCGGGCTGCGCGGCAATCACGGCCTCGGCAGTCTCGTTGATCCGGGCCATCAAGGCGCGGTATTTCGGCAAAATCTCGGCGATGCCCATGACCGACAGTTCCGACATGTCGAACCGGCTTTGCAGCCCTTCTGCGATCATGTCGCTACCGCCGATCCCCTCAAATGTCACATCAGGGCGCAGGGATTTCAACCCCGCCATCAGCGCACCACCCAAGCGATCCCCCGAAGGTTCGCCCGCGATGATAAACACCTTCATTCCGGTGCCCGCGCCCAAAGGACCAGCCCCAAATCATCCGCAAGGGCCACGCAGCGTTCAGGCTCTAGGACAATCACGCCGCCGGCTGCGATCACGACACCGGCAAGGCCCGCTTTATGGGCAGCCTCAAGCGTCGCGGGGCCAATGGTGGGCATGTCGATCAGGCGGCTTTGGCCGGGTTTCGGCCCTTTGAACAGGATGGCGCGGGAGGTTTTCACCCGCTCGGGCAAGGTGGCCAGAAGATGATCGGTGCCGCCGATGGCTTCGATCCCAAAGACCTGACCACCACCAACAACGCAGCATTGTCCGATGTCCAAAGGCGCAAGGGTCGCAACCACTTGGGCTGCGCGTGCGGCGTCTTGTTCCATCGCGGCGTCAGGGGTTTGCGCACCCAGCACACCAGCCTTTGCCAAAAGATCAGGGGCCAAATCATGGGCTGCGATGACGGTCATGCCAGCCTGCTCGAATATCTCGATCAACACCCGCAGGGCACCGTCGTCCCCTGCCGCCAAAGCCTTTTGAAACAGCGGCACCAGCGGCATGGTATCAGCGTCCAGCTTTGACGGGTCAAAACGCGGGCGCGGTACGCTGCCACAGAAGCAGACGCCGGAAACGCCCTTTTCTTTCAACGCCTTAATCAAGCTGCCAAGGGTTTCCAGCCGGAAGGTCAGCGACGGATTCACCCCTTCGACGGGCACATCGTCATAGGCACAAACCAGCGGTGCTTCCGCCTGCGTATCTGCCACCCGTTGGGGCAGTCCGCCGCCCCCCGCGATCAGCGCCAGCATCAGCCCGGCGTCAGGAAATGACGGCCCGTGTCGGCCATAACGAAATCGACGATCTCGCGCACATAGTCGCTTTCGGTTTCGCCACCCAAGCGCTGCGCGCGGTCGTGGAACGTGCCCTCGCCCTGCGCCAGCATCTGGAACGCGGCGCGCAATGCGGTGATGTCACTGCGTGCAACGCCGCGCCGTTTCAACCCGACGAGGTTCAAGCCGTCCAAGGCACCGCGTGGGGCCTGCACCAGCCCGTATGGGATCACATCATTGGTCACCATGGTCACGGCCCCGATGATGGCCCCGTGGCCGATGCGCACGAATTGGTGAATGCCCGCAAGCCCACCGATGATCACGTCATCATCAATGATACAGTGGCCCGCAACGGCGCTGCTGTTGGCCATGATCACCCGGTCGCCCAGAATGGCATCATGCGCCACGTGGCAGCCCGCCATAAACAAACCGTCATCGCCGATCTTGGTCAGCCCGCCGCCGCCTTCGGTGCCGCAGTTCATGGTCACATGTTCACGGATGCGGTTGCGCTTGCCAATCACCAGACGGCTGGCCTCGCCCTTGAACTTCAAATCTTGGGGAATCTCACCGATCACGGCGAACTGAAAGATCACCGTGCCCTCGCCGACCTCGGTCTGGCCGGTGACGATGGCGTGGGATTTCAGGACCACATCCGCATGCAGCACGACCTGAGGGCCAACGACGCAGAACGGGCCGACGGTGGCCGACGGATCAATCTGCGCGCCCTCTTCGATAACTGCACTGGGGTGAATATGGCCCATCAGGACATGTCCATCATGGCGGTGAATTCGACCTCGGCGGCCATTTCACCTTCGACGCTGGCCACACCGCCAAAGCGCCAGACCTTGCCACCGGGCTTGCCGCGCAGGGTTTTCAGCTCCATCCGCAGAACGTCACCGGGGATGACCTTGCGGCGGAATTTGCATTTGTCGATGGCCATGAAATAGACCTTCATTTCCTTATCCGCCATCTCAAGCGTCACACCGACCATCACAGCCGCGGTTTGGGCCATCGCTTCGACGATTGTGACACCGGGCATGATCGGCATGCCGGGGAAATGCCCCTGAAAATGCGGTTCGTTCATGGTCACGTTTTTCAGGCCCACAGCGCTGTCGGTACCTTGGATATCAACCACCTTATCAACCAGTAAAAACGGGTAACGGTGGGGAATGATCCGTTGGATCATCTGGATGTCAGCGCTTGGCAGGGTGTCAGTCATTGCGGGTCCTGTCTTTTGAAAAACTACGTCTGGCTAGCAATAATGCTGCGCTTGAGCAAGCGGGCGGTCTAGTCTTTGCCACTGCCCAGTGATGCATTCAGGCGGGCGATGGCCTGATTGGTGATGTCGATGGCGTTGGCGCTTACGAAAACAGAGCGGCGTTCAAGGATCACGGCCGCGCCTGTGTCGCGCATCAGTTCTTCCAGCACGGGGCTGGCGGCGTTCAAGAATACTTCGCGTTCCTGATCCACCAGATCGCTCAACGCCCGGCTTTTGGCGGCTTGTGCCTGACGGGTTTGCTGCACCTTTTCGTCAAAGGCATTTGCCAGCAAACGAAAGGCTTCGGCGTTCATGGTTTTGCGCAGCGCGGTCAGCCGTTCTTCTTCTGTCTCCAGGTCGCGTTCGATCTTGCGGTTTTCAGCCGAGAGTTCCGCGCTTTGGGCTTCGATTTCCGCAGCAACCCGCAGACCAAAGGCGCTTTCGTTAAAAACGCGGTCGGAATCAATGGTCAGGATCGGGCTTTGGATCAAGGCGCGGGCGGCGGGGCCACCTGCCTGTTGCGAAAATCCCGGCCCTGTCAAAAGAGACAAAGCCGGGATCAAGCATATTATAAATAGGTTCAGACGCATCTGGCCATCAGAACTGGGTTCTTAGGGTAACTTCGAACGATTGTTCCTGATCGTAGTCTTCTTTTTTCAGGGCCTTGGACACGTTGAACTGCAACGGCCCGACAGGGGTTTCCCAGAACAAGGATACGCCGATAACATGGCGGAAGGAGCCATCCGCGCCCACAATCGAGCCACCAGTGGTATTCACATCGTCCAGACCCCAAAGGTTGCCGACGTCATAGAAAACACCGCCGTTGATGCCGTATTCTTCAGGCAAACCGATGGGGAATTCAGCCTCGAACCGGGCAACCACATAGATGTTACCACCGAGCGCATCATCGAAACCTCCAGCCTGATCGCGCGGGCCGATGCCACCGGATTCAAAGCCGCGCATGATCGACGGGCCAAGCAAAAAACGGTCAACCACACGGTTGGTGCCGTCTTCCCAGGCTAATGCGCCGCCTTCAAGGCTGGCACGCAAGGTGACTTCCTCGTTCAGGATCTGCCGTTCCCCGACAACCTTGGCGGTTGTTTTGGCGAATTTTGCATCGCCACCCAAACCAGCCACATCCAAGCCAAACTGCAGCAATACACCCGAGGTCGGATCGATTCCGGCACGACGTGTGTCAAAGCTGTAGGTATAGCCCAGCGACGACGCTGTTTGCGCACCCGCAGCGATATCATTGCCAATCACCGCGCCATGCTCTGGCGTCTCGCGCGCGATCATCTCGAAATCTTCAAAGGTATAGCGCAGTTGCAGGCGGCCATTTTCGCTGACCGGGAAGGTCAGGCTGGGGCTAAAGGTCAGACGCTCGGAATCAAAGGTCGCGTAGGACGAATTGGTTTCCGCGTAATCAAGGTTCAGGCCAAAGGCCACGTCGCGGCCCAGCAGGCTTGGTTCAATAAAGCCCAAGCCATAGCGTTTTGCATCTTCTGCGGTACTAACGGTCAGGTTCAGTTTCTGCCCGCGCCCAAGGAAGTTATCCTCGGCAAAGCTGATCGCGACACCGACCCCGTCCGTGGACGAGAACGAGCCACCAAAGTTCAGCGACCCGGTTGGTTTTTCAACGACGTTGACGTCGATCACCACCTGTTCGGGGCTTGACCCTTCGCGGGCATTGACCTCTGCGGTTTCGAAATAATCAAGCGCACGGATACGTTCGGCGCTGGCGCGGATTTCGCGCGGGTTGAACGGGTCGCCTTCGACGCTGTCAAACTGGCGACGCACGACGCGGTCCATCGTCGTTGTGTTGCCTTCGATATCGATCCGTTCGACAAAAACGCGCGGACCACGGGTGATGCGGTATTCCACGTCCAAGGTCAGGGTACGATCATTCCGCGTAATCACCGGTTCGATCCGCATGAAATCGATGCCGTCACGGATCGCTTGGCGTTCCATCCGCGCAATATCGGTTTCGACCAAGGTCGGTGAATAGACAGCACCGGATTTGGCTTTGACGATATTTTGGTAAACAGCGGGGTCAACACCGTTGATTGTCGATGTGACCGACATATCACCGAACTTGAACTGCTGGCCTTCTTGTATGTTGAACTGAACGAAATAGCCGTCCCGTTCTTCGGTCAGCTGGGCGTTCACCGCCGAAATCCGCATATCGACATAGCCGCGCGAATTATAGAAATCGCGCAGCATCTGCCGGTCAATGTCCGTGCGCTGCGCAACAAAGGTGTCGCGTTTGATCAAGAAGCGGAACAGGCCGGCCTGTTTGGTGCCTAGGACACGGCGCAAGCGGCGGTCCGAATAGACGCGGTTGCCAACAAAGCTCAGGCGCTCGATCTCGACGTTGTCGCCTTCGAAAATTTCAAACACCAGATCAACGCGGTTTTGGCTGCGGCGAATGACCTTGGGCTGGACCCGTGCCGAAATACGGCCATCGTTGCCATAGGCCTCGGCGATGGCATTGGCGTCTTTTTCGGCCTGCGTTGGGTTAAACACGCGGCGCGCGTCCGATCCGATCATCGCGGCCAGCGCTTCGTCCTTGATACGGGCGTTACCCTCAAAGCTGATGCGGTTGATCGTGGGATATTCAACAACGGTAATCACCAAGGTGCCGCCGCGCGGTTCAATCGTGACCGATTCAAACAGACCGCTGGCCTGCAGATTTTGATAGGCATCGTTCAATTGACCGCCCGACACAGCCCGGCCGCGTGCGATTCCGGCGCGGTTTAGAACGGCGCTGTCGCCGATCCGGTTATTGCCTTCGATCTGGATCGTACTGAACTGGTAATCCTGGGCGTGCCCTTGCGACCCTGGAACCAGCCAAGCCACTGACAGCATTACACAAAATGAAGCGTTCCGCAGAGATTTTGAGAATGGCACTACCGCCGACTTCTGGACGGAATTGCCCAACCCGTTTTCATGCCCCATTTTATACACCTGTATTTAATTCTATTTTGAATCTGATTAGACAAATTAATGCCCGTTGTCAAAAGCAAGAAGCCGATGAAGCCCCCCAAATCAGGGCTTCAATCGGCTTGTCTCATCATCAGATTGTAACAGGTGGCGCCCCTTAGGCAGAGCCGAGATACGCACCAGCAGCCAGCGCAAATGCCAAAGCGCCCAAGTACAGACCGCGATCCCAGTTGAGATCAACCAAAAGGCTTAGGCCACGGTAGTTGGTTTTGATGGCAGTCATGAGATACCCCTTTGCTCACATAGCAAAGGGGATACGCATCAAATAAGGCGAAACTTTTCGTCAATTGTGGCAATATTGTGTCGTTTTCGACATTTCGGCCTTTACGGGCAGAACAGATCGTTCCCAAGGGCAAAGACCATCAGCCCCAAAACAAGTGTTAACCCGATGGTCATCAGGACCCGCAATGCGCCATCGCTTGGCGGCTTACCAGTGACGGCCTCATAGGCGTAAAACACCAGATGGCCGCCGTCCAAGGCAGGGATCGGGAACAGGTTCAACAGGCCCACGGCCGTTGACAGCACCGCGATGAAATAGATGAACGATTGCGCCCCCTGCGACGCCATCGCGCCAGAGGTTTGGGCAATGCCAACCGGGCCGGACAGATTGCAGGTGCTGATATTCCCGATAATCATGTGTTTGAGGCCGGAAATCGACCCTTCGATAATACGGCCCGTATTGGCCACGCCGGACCACAGCGCATCCAGCACGCCGGGGGTTGTGGTGGCCGCATCAAAGGCCGTGCCCCCTGCAATACCAATCCGCGTCTGCGACTTAAAACTGCCGTCGGGCTGTGGTTCATCAATCACTTTGGGGCGCATGGTGAACTCAAGCGTTTCGCCGTCGCGCCATACGGTCAGCAGCAGCGCCCTGCCCTCCGATGCCTCAACGAATTTCTTGAGCTGGCTAAAGGCAAAAATCGGCACGCCATCAACGCCGGTGATCACGTCACCCGCCATCAATCCGGCCTCATAGGCGGCCGATTGTGGCATGACCTGCTTGATCAAGGTCGGCATAATGTAAGGGCCGGGCACTGTCATCTGCTGGCCGTCGCGCATCACGTCGTAATACAGCGGCTGAGCCAACGGGATGGCGTCAAACGCGTCGGCATAAGCGGTGACATCATCGGCAGACGGGATCGAAATACCCGCAACCGACAGAATTTCATCACCAGACTGCAGCTGCGATTCCACAAACGGCAACGGATGTATGTCACCAATGGTCAGCGGATCCTTGGGTACCCCAACCTGCAAGGCGATCACCGTGAAAATGATAATCGACATGGCAAAGTTGAACAGCGGACCCGCCGCAACCGTGGCCGCGCGCGCCCAAAGCGGGGCACCGTGCATCGTGCTGCGAAGGCGCGCGGGATCGTCCTGCGCCGCCGCCATCGCCGTTTCATCCTTGCCCGAGGCTGCATTCGCATCGCCTGCAAATTTCACATATCCGCCAAAAGGAAGCGCCGCGATCTGCCAAACCGTGCCGCGTTTATCGACACGGCTGTACAGAACTGGCCCGAACCCCAGCGAAAACACATCAGCGTGAATGCCCGACCAACGCCCGACGATATAGTGGCCGTATTCATGGATCGCGACGATCACGGACAGCGCGATAATAAACGCCAGCAAAGTCCAGATCAGCCCGCCAAATTGGGGTATCAGTGCAAAAATATCCAAAACGCTATGCTGCCTTTTTATTGATTATGGTCTGTGCTGCCTGTCTTGCCAGATGGTCCACCTGCGCCACGTTATCAAGGGTCATGGTCGCATCAATCAGGCCGCTGTCGGAATTCAGCTGGGTTAATGTGTCCTCGACCACCTCGGCCATCTGGGTGAAGCGCAAGCGCCCGTCGATAAAGCCATCAAGCGCGGTTTCTTTGGCGGCATTGAAAACGGCCCCCGCCATGCCGCCGCGTTCCATTACTTCGCGAGCCAGCCGCAATGCGGGCCAGCGTGCCTCGTCTGGCGTGCGAAATTCAAAGCTGCCGATCTTGGCAAGGTCCAGCCGTTCGACGGGCAGTGGTTTACGGTGTGGGTGATGCAAGGCAAAGCCGATGGCGTGGCGCATATCAGGTGGCCCCACATGGGCCATCAGCGCGCCGTCGTTAAAGCCCACAAGCGCATGGATCATCGACTGCGGGTGTACCAAGACTTCGATCTGCTTAGGATCGATATTGAAATATTCATGGGTTTCAATAACTTCCATGGCCTTGTTGAACATGGATGCGCTGTCGATGGTGATCCGCTGGCCCATGTCCCAATTGGGATGGTTCGAGGCCTGATCGAGCGTGGCCTCCGCCAGCTTCTCAATGGGCCAGTCGCGAAAGGCACCGCCGCTGGCGGTGATGATAATCCGCTCGACAGCGGCCATGTCTTCACCGATCAACGCTTGGAAAATCGCGGAATGTTCGCTGTCTACGGGCAGGATCGCGGCACCGTGCGTTTGGGCCGTTTCCAGTATCAACTTGCCGGCGGACACCAGCGATTCCTTATTGGCCAGCGCCAAGGTCGATCCCTGTTTCAGCGCCTCGATGCCCGGTGCCAGCCCTGCCGCACCGATGATGGCCGACATCACCCAATCGGCTGGGCGGGTCGCGGCCTCGCGGATGGCATTGGCACCGGCGGCGGCTTTGACACCACTGCCCTGCAAGGCATGGCGCAGATCATCAAGCAGGTTGTCATGGGCCGTAATCGCAATATCTGCGCGCAATTCTTTGGCGTCCGCCGCAAGCTGCGCAATGTTGCCCGCACCGGTCAGCGCCACCACGTCATAATCGTCAGGCGCACGCCGGATCAGATCAATGGTGTTTTGCCCGATAGAGCCGGTAGCCCCGAATATACTTACACGCCGTTTCATATGGGATCAGTTCAAGGTTGGGGTAATGGTCAGAAACTGACCGATGATCAGCAAGAACAAGGCCGCGCCCAGCATGCCGTCAAACCGGTCCAGTAAACCACCATGGCCGGGGATCAGGTTCGAGCTGTCCTTGGCCCCTACCCGCCGCTTCATACCGGATTCGGCCATATCGCCCATCTGCGATGCCATCGACACAGCGATGGACACACCAACCAACTGCATGCCGATGCCGGTGTTAACCGAAAACAGATAGCCCACGATGGCAGCACCGACCCAGCCAGCAGCGGTGCCGGACCATGTTTTCTTGGGGCTGACGCGCGGCCAGAATTTGGGTCCGCCAATGGCGCGGCCCGCGAAATAGCCAAATACATCGGTAATCACGACCACCAACACCAGCCACATCATCCAGCCAAAGCCGTAACCATCGCGAATTTGCACCAGGCCAAAGCCCGCCAGCATGATCATGACGGTAAAGCACATGAAGATCGTACGGTGTTTTTCAAGCTGACCAAAGCCGACCAGCGCCGGGGCCAGCAGAACGGGCAAGGCAAACCCCATCGGCAGATAGATCGCGGCAAGCGTCGCGCCGCCCACCAGCAGCCCCATCTGGATTTTGGCCCGCGGGCGGTCGGGGTTCAGCATGCCCACCAGTTCCCACGCCATAAGCCCGCAAATGATCGATACCAACACGTGAAAAATCGGGCCGCCCATGGCGATGCCACCAAGGCCGATCACGATCATCGCAATTGCGGAGCCTACCCGCGCCGCAAGGTCAGACCATTTTTCCGAAGTTCCCGTCATAGGATAAATCCTTTTGCGCCGGCTTTTGGTCCGGTCATGGTTTCACGGCACCAAAACGCCGGTCCCTGCAGCCAAATGACGCGCAAAGTTTGCCAAACTCCTCTTTCGAGAAATCGGGCCAGAGCGTGTCGATAAATTCGTATTCCGCATAGGCCGATTGCCACAGAAGAAAGTTGGATATCCGCGCCTCGCCGCTGGTGCGGATCACCAGATCGGGGTCGGGCAGCACATAGGTATCCAGATAGCGCGGCAATGTTTCTTCATCCACGTTTTCAGGATCCAGCAAGCCAGCCGCGACATCCTTGGCCAGCCGCTTGGTTGCGCGGGCAACCTCGTCCCGGCCACCGTAGTTCAACGCGATCGTCAAATGGGTGCGGGTGTTATGTTCGGTTTCCCGCTCAAGATCGTTCATCAGCTTGATCAGCTTGTCGTCCAGCTTGACCCGATCCCCGATAAACCGGACGCGCACGCCGCGCGCCTTCAGCGCCCTTGTTTCCTTGGCGATATACATCCGAAACAGGCTCATGAGGCCGGCGACCTCGGTCTGGGTTCGTTTCCAATTCTCGGTCGAAAAGGCAAAAATCGTCAGGTACTCCACGCCGAACGCCTGACAGGCCTCAACGATCTCGCGGACGCGCTTGGCACCTGCGTGATGGCCCATCAGCCGCGGCCTGCCGCGCTGCGTCGCCCAACGACCATTGCCATCCATGATGATTGCCACGTGGCGTGGCGCTCCTGGGACCAGCTCGCACGTTGGGGGAGACGCGTTAGGCATCAGACCTGCATGATCTCGGCTTGTTTCGTCTCAAGCTGCTCATCGATCATGGCGATGTATTTATTTGTCATATCCTGAACTTCGCCCTCCCAGACCTTTTGGTCATCCTCGGACATGCCATCGGCCTTGGCCTTTTTGATCTGGTCCATGCCGTCGCGGCGGATGTTGCGAATGGAAACGCGGGCATGTTCGCTGTATTGACCGGCAACCTTGGTCAACTGCGTGCGGCGTTCTTCGTTCAATTCAGGGATCGGCAGCATGATGATGGTGCCGTTCAGCTGCGGGTTAATGCCCAGACCAGATTCGCGGATCGCTTTTTCAACTTTGCCAACCAGCCCTTTGTCCCAGACATTGATCGTGACCATGCGTGGTTCTGGTACGTTGACCGTGCCCACTTGGTTGATCGGCGTCTTGGTGCCATAGGCGTCAACCATCACCGGCTCCAACATAGAAGCCGACGCACGGCCTGTGCGCAGGGATGCAAATTCAGTGCGCAAGGAAGCAATTGCACCATCCATGCGGCGCTGAAGGTCGTCGGTATCCAACATAAAATCGTCTGACATGATGTCCCCGGTCGTTTTGTAACTGTTTATATTTCAATCGATATAGCGGCATCGCCCCCCATTTGTATAGAGAGACAAGCCCAAGCTTTGGTGCGGCGTTACCCTTGGACGCGGGTATAGGTGCCCTGACCTGCCAATATCCCGCGAAAGCCGCCCGGCTCGTCCAGCGAGAAGACGATGATCGGCAGGTTGTTGTCGCGCGCCAAGGCGATGGCCGATGCATCCATGACCCCGAGCCGTTTTTGCAGCACGTCGTCATAGCTGACGGTGTCATAACGCTTGGCGTCGTCGAATTTTGCGGGGTCTTTGTCGTACACGCCGTCGACCTTGGTACCTTTAAAGATCGCTTCGCAGGCCATTTCATTGGCGCGCAGGGTCGCGGCGGTGTCGGTGGTGAAATACGGGTTGCCGGTGCCAGCGGCGAAAATGCACACGCGTTTCTTTTCAAGGTGGCGCACGGCGCGGCGGCGAATATAGGGTTCGGCGACTTCGTTCATGGTAATCGCGGAAATCACGCGGGTGTGGATGTCCAGTTCCTCAAGGGCGGATTGCATGGCCAGCGCGTTCATCACTGTGGCAAGCATCCCCATATAGTCCGCCGTGGTACGTTCCATCCCTTGGGCGCTGCCCTGAAGGCCGCGAAAGATGTTGCCGCCGCCGATGACCATACAAATCTCGACACCCAGATCATGCACCGATTTGACTTCGCGTGCGATACGCTGGACCGTCGGCGGGTGCAGGCCATACCCCTGATCGCCCATTAACGCTTCCCCCGAAATCTTGAGCATCACCCGGTTGAATGTCACTTTGGGGAGGTCATCTGTCATGGGGGCACCTTTCGAGGGTGAGAGAAGGGTTTTCATTGCGCTGTAAAATGTCGCAAATAGCAGAAATGTTCAATGCTCCGTCAAAGGTCCGTGCAAAGAAATGCCACAAACTTCCCTAACGTCTATCGATGCTGTGATCACATCTGTCGATCCGGCCCTGCCTGTGTTGATCGCAGGGCCCACTGCGTCGGGGAAATCTGCGTTGGCTTTAGCGCTGGCTGAAACCCAAGGTGGGGTGGTCGTAAACGCCGATGCCAGTCAGGTCTACGACTGCTGGCGTGTAATCTCGGCACGGCCATCAGAAGCCGAGGAAAAGCGCGCCAAGCATCTGTTATACGGTCATATTTCCGCAGATCAGTCATACTCCGTCGGCCATTGGTTGCGCGAGGTGGGCGATATTCTGCAACAGGGCATCCGGCCGATCATCGTGGGCGGCACGGGGTTGTACTTTGGCGCGTTAACCCAAGGGTTGGCCGAAATTCCCGCCACGCCCGCCGATGTTCGTGCTGCTGGCGATGCCCTGACCCGCGAGGAAATGATCGCCCAGCTTGATCCGCTAACTTCCGCTCGTTTGGACCTGAACAACCCCATGCGGGTTCAACGCGCGTGGGAGGTGTTGACCGCAACGGGCCGCGGATTGGCGCAATGGCAAGACGATACACCACCCCCGCTGCTGCCCTTGTCAGCTTGCACGGCCATCGCCGTGGATGCCGATAAGGACTGGCTGAACGACCGGATTATCCGGCGCTTTGATCAGATGCTGGACCAAGGGGCGCTGGACGAGGTAGCCGCCGTGCGCCCGGACTATGACCCGTCCCTGCCCGCGCACCGCGCCATCGGCGTGCCAGAGCTGATGGCCTATCTGGACGGGCGCGTAACCTTGGACCAAGCGCGCCAAGACGCCATCATCGCCACACGGCAATATGCCAAACGTCAGCGGACATGGCTGCGAAAGAACGCCGAAATGTGGCGGAAATACGGACCATCATAGGGGTCAAAAATATCACAAACAGGACTTTAATTCGCCACATAAGTGTATAATACTCAATTTGAGTATAATAATTGTGATGGTTTTCTATGATGAATAAAGGCGTGGTTCAAATCCTGTCGCTGGCGCAACTCTCCCAGGGTCAAGACTGGCGATTGTTTCTGTCTCATGACTACCAATCGCATCTTTTGATATGGATCACCCGTGGCCAAGGCCTGTTGCAGCTGGACGGCCAACGGCGTGGATTGGGCGCACATAATGCGATCTTTGTGCCCGCCGGTTCATTGTTTTCTCTCGAATTGGGGCGGCAAGGATTCGGTCATGCCGTGGTCATTCCGAACGGTGCGCCGCTGAACCTGCCCCATATACCGCGCCATTTGCGGATCAGGGATGTGCGCGCCCAGTCCGAGCTGACCGGCCTGATTGAGGCGGCACAGCGCGAACAGCAAGACCCCCGCGCCTTGGCCAGTCAAGCGCTCGAGGCCCATGCCGCGCTGATGTCCGTGTGGCTGCGCCGTCAAATCATGCAGGACGAACATGTGCCCGACCATATCAACGCCGGCATCCGTCTAAGCGCGCGGTTTTGCAAAATGGTGTCGGAACGTTTCGCGACAGGTGCCCCCATGGCCACCTATGCCGACGAGCTGGGCGTGACTCCCACACATCTGACCCGCGCCGTAAAAGCGGCCACCGGCAAAACCGCCGCTGACATCTTAACCGAACGTGTCGTTTATGCCGCGCGCGATCTGCTGACCACGACCGAACATTCGGCCCAAAGCATCGCGCAGCAGCTTGGATTTGGATCGGCCGCCTATTTTACGCGGTTTGTTCAGCAACACACCGGACGCCCGCCCAGCAAGCTGCGCGCCGCCAATCAAGGCCTGCCCTTGCAAGGCAAAACGGTTCCCCAACTTGTCCCCGATCTTGCCGATAGAATTGCCTGACGTCGCATTTAATATTCCAAACACTGAATGCCGACATTGACCTGACGTGCTTTCTTGTGCCTCATGGTGGCACAATACGGTGCCGCTGCGGATGTCAAAGCCGCAAAATGAGCACCGAGGGAGAGATGCAACACGCGTGAGTGGCCAAAGGCCTGACTGATGTGCTGCGCAGACAATCAACAAGGGCGAAATTGCCCGAACTTCGGTGCGGCGTATTGCGTCTGCCACGCAACAGGGATGTTTCATGGGGATTTTCATTCTGCGCCGTCTTGGCCTGATGCTTTTGACGGCGCTCTGTCTGACGTTCATCGTTTTCTGGCTGACCAATCTTTATCCCAATCTTGAAAAACTGGCCAAGACCCAAGGCAACTTTCGCATGTCGGACGAGGCCGTCGCCAGCTATCTGGAAAATCGCGGCTATCTACAGCCCACGCCGGTCAAGTTCGGCCAATGGCTTGGGGTTATGCCGGGCTGGGTGACAGAGGCCGAGGACGGTAAAACCACCGGTCGCTGTTTTACCAGCGCCACCCCGCCCGAGGATCGGCCCCGGTTCTGTGGCATCTTGCAAGGCGATTGGGGCTATTCCACGGTATTCAAAGAAGACGTTGGCGCGACCGTCCTGACCCGTCTTGGGCTGACCGGAAAGCTCATGCTCTGTGTGTTGATGCTGATGGTGCCCTGCGCGTTGATCGTGGGCGTGCTGGCCGGCATGCGCGAAGGGTCGCGGCTGGACCGGTCACTATCCACCTTTTCAATCGCCACCACAGCCACCCCCGAATATGTGTCGGGCGTGATCTTTATCGCGGTGTTGGCCTCCTCGCGCTTTGGCATATCGCCCTGGCTGGCTGAAATGGGCTGGATCGACGGCAAGACCCTTTTCCTAGGCTCCGCCACATCCGCCATGAAAGACGCGACCTTTTGGAACTTCTTCCTGCCGGTTCTGACGATCTCGCTGTACGGGATGGGTTATATCGCGCGGATGACCCGCGCATCGATGACCGAGGTGATGACCGCACAATATATCCGAACGGCGCGGCTTAAGGGTGTCAAATTCCGCGATATTGTCCTCAAACACGCCTTGCGCAACGCGCTGATCGCCCCCTTCACGGTGATCATGCTGCAAATACCGTGGCTGCTGAATGGGGTCGTCATTGTCGAGACCCTATTCAACTACAAAGGCTTTGGTTGGCTGTTGGTTCAGGCCGCCGCCAATAACGATATCGAACTGTTGCTGGCCGTCTCGGTCGTGTCCGTCATCGTGGTTCTGGCCACACAGCTGATTTCCGATATCGGCTATGTGTTTTTGAACCCCCGCATCCGCATCACATAAAGAAAGGGCAGGCACATGGAAGCTTTAACATGGACAGGCTCGATGGGATGGCTGAACCCGGTTTTGGGGATTGCGGTCGCCGTTACGGTTTTGGCCTATGCGCTGCAAATCGCGATGTCCTTTATTCCCAACGCCGAAATGCGCACGGTCGGATCGGGCGGCGTCAGCGCGGCGAGCCAGGGCATGTCGGGGCTGTTGGGCCGCGTCGGGGCCTATGGGTTTCTGGCGGCAGTTTGCGTGGTCCTTATCTATCTGCTGGCGGGCGTCGTTATGGGCCCAGATGCGGGGATTTTCGGCGGCCTTGCGCAGCGGCTTTTGCCGGTGTGGATCGCCCTTGTGGTGCTGTTTGCGGTGTCGATTACGTTCAAGCGTCGGCTGGGCCTATATGGCAAACTATTCGACAGCACCGTGGGGATGATCGGTTTTGCGCTGGTGATGTTCTGGGTTTTTGCCGGTGTGTTTGGCGGCGTCTTTGACATGCTGATCACCCATGACAGCCTAAGTCAGGTGTCGGGGATGAAGAACAAACTGCCCGGGACGCCGCTGGCGCGGGCCGAGCCTGAGGAATATCAATGGTTCCTGCTGGGCGGCGACAATCTGGCCCGCGACGTGTTCAGCCGCTTGATAAAGGGCTCGTGGATCGTGGTGCAAATCGCACCGATGGCCACGCTGTTTGCCTTTATGGTCGGGATCACCTTGGGCCTGCCTGCGGGGTATTACGGTGGCAAGCTGGATATGTTCCTCAGCTTTCTCGCGAACCTGATCCTCGCCTTTCCGGTGATCTTGCTGTTTTACCTGCTGGTCACACCCGAGATCGTCCGCACTGGCATCCCGAATTATATGGCCTTGGTTTTGTTCGTCTTTCCGCTGGTGTTTCTGACGGTGCTGCTGAATTCGCGTTTCTATACGCAGCCGTCCTTGCGCACGCCCTTGCTGATCATCGTGCTGGGGATCGCGGGGTGGCTTTACCTGTCGCTGGTTTCCACCAATGGTTTGATCGTTGATGCGCCAACCTACCGCCTGCCCGGCCTGCCCGCGTTTATGGATCTGTTTGACATTGATGCGGGCGTGTTGGTGGTGTTCGTGTCGGTGGTTTTCGTGAATGCCCCCACGGTGTTTCGGATCGTGCGCGGCTTGGCGCTGGACATCAAAACCCGCGATTATGTGGCCGCCGCCCAAACCCGTGGCGAAGGCCCTTGGTACATCATGCTATGGGAAATACTGCCCAATGCACGCGGGCCGCTGATCGTCGATTTCTGCCTGCGCATCGGCTATACGACGATCCTTTTGGGCACGCTTGGGTTCTTTGGCCTTGGGTTGGAATCCGAAAGCCCAGATTGGGGCACCACCATCAACGCTGGGCGCCGTTTGCTGGCGCTCTATCCGCATGCGGCAATTGCGCCTGCGGTGGCGCTGCTGAGCCTTGTGTTGGGGTTGAACCTGTTGGCCGATGGTCTGCGCGAGGAAAGCTTGCGCGATTGATGTAAGGACGGGACCGGGGGCCAGCCCCCGGACCCCCGGGATTTTGGACCATTTGGAAGCAATATTTGCGGGCATTTGGGTGAAGGAGATGAACCATGGCGACGCAGGATTATGACGGGCCAATTCTAGAGATCGATAGATTGTCGATCTCGTTTTTCACGCGGCTGCGCGAAATTCCTGCGGTGATGGATTTCTCGGTCTCGGTCAAACCGGGCGAGGCTGTTGGTTTGGTTGGGGAATCGGGTTGTGGTAAATCCACTGTCGCCTTGGGGGTGATGCAGGACTTGGGCGTGAACGGGCAGGTCGTTGGTGGGTCAATCAAGTTCAAGGGCCGTGATCTGGCCGAGATGAGCGACGAGGAATTGCGCGATATTCGCGGCAGCCAGATCGCGATGATCTATCAAGAACCCATGGCGTCGCTGAACCCCGCAATGCGGATCGGGCAGCAGTTGATGGAAGTGCCGATGATCCATTTGGGCATGTCCGAAAGCGATGCCCGCACCCGTGCCTTGCAGGTGGTGACGGATGTGAAGCTGCCGGACCCCGAGCGTATCTTGAAAGCCTATCCGCACCAATTGTCGGGCGGGCAGCAGCAGCGTATTGTGATTGCCATGGCGTTGATGGCCGAACCGGCCCTGTTGATATTGGACGAGCCGACGACGGCCCTAGACGTCACGGTAGAGGCGGCGGTGGTCGAGTTGGTCAAGGATCTGGGCAAGAAATACGGTACATCGATGCTGTTTATCTCGCATAATCTGGGGTTGGTCTTGGAAACCTGTGACCGGATTTGCGTCATGTATTCCGGCGAAGCGGTGGAGCGTGGATCAATCGAGGATGTGTTCGACGAGATGCAGCACCCCTATACGCAGGCGCTGTTCCGGTCGATCCCCCTGCCCGGCGCCGACAAGAATGCGCGCCCGCTGATTGCCATTCCCGGCAATTTCCCCCTGCCCCACGAACGCCCGCCCGGCTGCAATTTCGGCCCGCGCTGCGACTATTTTGAGGCAGGGCGCTGCGATCAGGGGCCGATCTTTATGGAAGACGTGCCGGGCAACGAGCGCCACGCCACGCGCTGCCTGAGGTTTCAGGAAATCGACTGGAACGCGCCGCTGGAACTCGCCGATGTCAAAACCAAGGGCGAGATTGGCAAAGTTGTCCTGAAGATGGACAAGCTGAAGAAATATTATGAGGTTGCCGCGAATTCGATGTTCGGCGGATCAGCGACCAAGGTGGTGAAGGCGAACGAAGAGCTAAGCTTTGAGGCCCGCGAATCCGAAACGCTGGCGATTGTGGGCGAATCCGGCTGTGGTAAATCCACCTTTGCCAAAGTGTTGATGGGGCTAGAGACGGCGACATCCGGTCAGGTCTTGCTGGACGGTACCGACATTGGCGGGGTCCCGATCGAAGACCGGAGCACGCAAAACGTGGCGGACATCCAGATGGTGTTCCAAAACCCCTTTGATACCTTAAACCCGTCGATGACCGTGGGCCGTCAAATCATCCGCGCGCTTGAGATTTTCAAGATCGGCAAGAATGAAAAGGAACGGCGCCAGCGTATGTTGGAACTGCTGGATCTGGTCAAACTGCCCCGCGAATTTGCGGGCCGTATGCCGCGCCAGCTGTCGGGCGGGCAAAAGCAACGTGTGGGGATCGCACGCGCCTTTGCCGGGGATGCACGGATTGTGGTGGCGGATGAACCTGTGTCAGCGCTTGATGTATCGGTGCAGGCGGCGGTAACCGATCTGCTGATGGAAATCCAGCGCGAACAAAAGACCACGCTTTTGTTCATCAGCCATGACCTGAGCATTGTGCGCTATCTGTCGGACCGGGTGATGGTCATGTATCTGGGTCATGTGGTTGAATTGGGCACGACGGATCAGGTATTCTCGCCGCCCTACCACCCTTATACAGAGGCGCTTTTGTCCGCTGTCCCCATTGCTGACACGCGGGTGAAAAAGAAACATATCGTGCTGGAGGGCGACGTGCCCTCGGCCATGAACCCGCCGCCCGGTTGCCCGTTTCAAACGCGCTGCCGTTGGAAGCCGCAGGTGCACGGCGATCTATGCGAAACGGTCGTACCAAGCCTGCGCAGTCTGGCGGATGGTCATGAGGTAAAATGCCACCTGACGGATGCCCAACTGGCCGACATGGAACCCGTGATCGAGATTAACGTCGCCGCAGAATAGCATGCCCGGAAACATATAGAGCGGACCGCGCAACACTGCACGGACCGCCCCATAACAGCGACCGCGCAGTGGGGGCTGCGCGATCACCGTTGTCGTGTGTCGGGATTAGTTTACGTGGATCGTGTCGATGCGTTGGGCAACGGTGTCGGCAAAGCCTTCGATCATCGCGTCATAGAAATCATCCTGCGACGGCGGAACAGCGACAAAGCCTTCGGGCACGATTTGGTCGGCAGGATATGCCGCGATGTTCACAGCAAAGCTTTGTGCGCCAATGCTGTTGTTGTCATCGGTAATTGCCACAACGCCCGAGATTTCGTTGAACCCCTCAAGCGAGGTCAACATCGGGTTGCCGTTCAGAGATATCTGACGGATGTCGATTTTGATCGTGGGCAGCGATGCGTCAGACCCGGTGGACACGCGCGATGCGATGGCCTGTTCCAGATCGGTTACGATTTCGGGAAATACGTCCAGGGCGTTGGCATTTTCTGCGGCACCCATAACGGCGGTGACGTTGATTTCAGAGAAGATGATATCTTCGCTTGCGACGGCCGCGGTGGATAGGGCTGCAAGGCTGACTGTGGTCGCCAGAGCGATACGCTTTACTGAATTTAACATTTAATAGTCCTTATCGTCATACTTACACGCAGGGGTTTTGTGCGACCCGAATTGCGTACTGTATGATTAACGGTGGACGAGGCCTTTGGTTCCGCAGCCTTGCGATAATAAAACAGGGCGGCAGTGAAATTAGAAAATTTCTTATATTTTAGGGGCTTAATGGGTGCCTAAAGTCCGGCAATGACTTTGACGTAGTTCTTGGTCTCTTTGAACGGTGGGATGCCACCGTATTTTCTGACCGCACCCGGACCTGCGTTATAGGCGGCAAGGGCCAGATTCCAATTGCCAAAGGCGCGATATTGCAGTTTCAGATAACGCGCGCCGCCATCGAGGTTTTGATAGGGATCATGGGGGTTAACCCGCAACACCCGCGCGGTTTCCGGCATCAGCTGGGCCAGGCCCAACGCCCCCTTGTGGGATTTCGCCGCAGGGTTCCAGCCGCTTTCCTGCTGTACGAGGCGTAAAAACAAATCTTCGGGGATGGCGTGACGGCGGGCGGCCTCGCGGGCCATGCTGTGATACTGGCCTTTGTATTTGCCACCGTATTTCGGCATGTCCCATTTGGTGGGCGTCATGACGCGGGTTGGCTGCAACCGAACCGACGCGGCATATTGGCTGGATGCGCGCGTATCGAGCAGCTTTTTCTGCGAGGCGAAAAGCTTGGACCTGCTTTTGGAAGAGAAAACTTCGGCCGTGACAGGGCTGGACAGCAGAGCAACCGAGCAAAGCGATGCGACGATAAGTTTTTTCATGAAATCCTCAATCCGGCCACAATCCGCAGAACATAGCAAAATGACAGGTCGATGCCACCATTTATTAACCGCATTCGAAATTGTGATCGTGCATTTAACGGCCCTTTGCGCTGTTTCTTGGAGGCAGCACTGATATAACGGCTCTCAACGCAAGGGTCAGCGAGATTCGCATGGCCCTTTCAATCGCATAACAGACAGGGGGCATCATGGCCGGCTCAGTGAATAAAGTGATCCTTATTGGCAATCTCGGGCGCGATCCCGAGGTGCGTTCATTCCAAAACGGCGGCAAAGTGTGCAACTTGCGCATCGCGACCTCTGAAACATGGAAAGACCGCAACACGGGCGAACGCCGCGAGAAAACCGAATGGCATTCGGTCGCGATCTTTCAGGAAGGGCTGGTGCGCATCGCCGAGCAATACCTGAAAAAGGGATCGAAAGTGTATATCGAAGGCCAGTTGCAGACCCGCAAATGGCAGGATCAATCCGGCGCAGACCGCTACAGCACCGAAGTTGTATTGCAGGGCTTTAACGGCACATTGACCATGCTGGACGGCCCATCGGGTGGTGGTTCCGGCGGCGGTGGTGGCGGCTATGACAGCGGCCCGTCTGATCCGGGCGGCTATGGCGGCGGATACGATTCCGGCCCGTCCAGCAGCGGTGGCGGTAACACAGGTGGCGGCGGTGGCCAGTCGTCCCGTGATCTGGATGACGAAATCCCGTTCTAATTACAACAAACTTACTTACTGTCGATAGATAAACGTAAAGCGCCGTCATTATTCATGACGGCGCTTTCATTTTGGAACTCTACAGTGATAGCGGACCTACCGCCCGCATGCCCCGTTTAACGCTGGGCAAGCGCGTCAACCAGCACTTGCCGCACTGTGTCACGCGGCACATCACCGGTCACGAAGGCCTCGCCAATGCTGCGCGCAAGGACAAAGCGTAATTCACCGCTGACAACCTTTTTGTCTTGGCCCATCAGCTCCAACAATCCATCGGCATCCGGCAAATCACCCTCGATGTCGCGCAGGTCGGTCTTCATCCCCATCGTCTTAAGATGCGCCCGCACGCGGCTTGGGTCTTCTTGCGAACACAGGCCCAGACGCGAAGATAGCTCAAACGCCAAGGCGCAACCGATGGCAACGCCCTCGCCATGCAGCAACCGGCTGGAATACTGCGTCGCGGCCTCTAACGCGTGGCCGAATGTGTGGCCAAGGTTCAGCAGCGCACGTTCGCCCTGCTCCGTCTCGTCCCGCATGACGATGTCGGCCTTCATCTGCACCGACCGGCGCACCGCCTCGATCCGGGCCTCCATATCGCCAGCGGCCAGTGCCGGACCTTGGGTTTCCAGCCAGTCAAAGAACGCGGCATCCCCCAGCATCCCGTATTTCACGACCTCGCCATAACCCGCCAGAAAATCGCGGGGCTCAAGCGTGCCCAGCGTGTCCGTGTCGGCCAAAACCAATGTGGGCTGATGAAAAGCCCCCACAAGGTTCTTGCCCTGCGCGACATTGATCCCGGTCTTGCCACCGACCGAACTGTCGACTTGTGCCAGCAACGATGTCGGGATTTGCACAAACCGAACACCCCTGCGCAAAATTGCAGCGGCAAAGCCAACCAAATCCCCAATCACGCCACCACCCAAAGCGATAACAACGTCATTGCGTTCGACATTTTGATCCAGCAACCAATCCACGCAATGGGTCAGCTGCGCCCAGCATTTCGTCGCCTCGCCGGGCGGCAGGCTAAGGGATTCCAGCGTTATGCCATCTGCGGCCAATCCGGCGCGCAGGCTTTCCAGATGCAGGGCGGCGACTGTTTCATCGCTGATCACCACAACCCGAGGGCGCGGCAGAAACGGCGCGATATATTTGCCCGCCTCGGCCAAAAGGCCCGGCCCGATATGGATGTCATATTCACGGCCTGGCAGGCCCACATGTACAGTTTTACGCATCACTTCTCTCCAGTACGTCGGGGCGCGTTAACAATGTATCAATCACCCGGTTTGCCATTTTATCAATCGACAGGCTCGGCTTGGAAGTCGTTGAAAGATTTGCCAGTTTATAGATCGGCACCCGCGCCTCGAAAAGCTCTTCGAGGGTCTTGCGCGGGTTACTGGTGCGCAGCAACGGCCGCGTGTTTCGATGTCTGACGCGGTTCCAGATCAGGTCGATATCAGCCTCAAGCCAGACCGAGACCCCCTTGGCTGAAATAAGATCGCGGTTAATTTCTGCCAAAAACGCGCCGCCGCCGGTGGACAGGATACCGGGTTCTTCTTCCAACAGGCGGGCAATCACTTCGGTTTCGCGTTTACGGAAAAACGGCTCGCCGTCGCGTTCGAATATTTCCGGCACCGTCAGGTTGGCCGCGGCCTCGATCTCGTGGTCGCTGTCCAGAAATGGCACGCCCAGTTTGACCGCCAATGCACGGCCCACTGCCGTTTTCCCCGCACCCATCATCCCGACCAGCACGACCGATTTCTTCAGGTGGTACCGGGGGCGTTTTGGGGCCGGATCGGCTGGGGTTTGCTCAAATTCGTTCATTTGTCTTTGAATGACGTGATCTTAGCGAAAAGGCCATATATAGTTGTCCAAAATGTTCAAAAGAAAGCAGGCAGGCATCATGGGTAAACTTATTAAGTTGTTGATATTCCTTTTCGTTTTCGGATTATTCAGTTTAGCGGTTTATGCATATGTCGGGCCGTTTTTCGGGGCCGACTTTGCACCGGATCAGGTCGAAGTGCGCGAACCTGTACAATTGCCGACGCAGTGACATCGATGACGCGGCAAATTTTTGCGTTTTGTCTGCTGTGCTGGCCCGCATCCGTCATGGCGCAGGCTCCTTCGGTCGATACCGGCCCTTTGTCGGTGATCGACTGGCTGGGCGAGCAACCCAAAACCACCCCGCGCAAACCAAAAGGCCAGATGGCCCCTGGCGAAGCCCCCGTGGCCCAAACCGCCCTGCCGCCCAAGGTCACCGTGACAGTCCTGGGCGAAGGCAGCCCGCGCGCGATTGGTCTTGTTCCCGCCAAGGTCACTGGTTTGCCGCAGGATCTGTGGTCGGCCAGCACCGTCAGCGACATTACCGACTGGCTGGATCACATGCCGGATCTGCATTTACCGGCGGCGCGGGCCCTGTTTTACCGGCTGTTGCTGGCCGAGGCGACTGCGCCTGCGGGCCGCGCCGCCGAAGGTGACGCGCTGGCCTTGGCCCGTGTCCAAGCGCTGGTCGATAATGGTGCCGTTGATCCGGCCCTGTCGTTAATTGAGCAGGCCGGTGTTGCCACATCGTCCGATCATTTTGCCCTGTGGATGCAGGTCAGCCTGCTGGTCGGGACCGAGGACCGCGCCTGCGCCCTGCTGACGCAAAAGCCTTATCTGACAAGCGATTATAGCGTGCGCATCTTCTGTGCGGCGCGGGCGGGCAATTGGGATACGGCTGCGTTAACATTCGGATCGGCGCAAGCCTTGCAACTGCTGCCCCCTGAACGGCTGGCGTTATTGGACAGATTTCTAAATCCGGACCTATTCGAAGGGGAACCCGGCCTTCCCATGCCGCGCACGATGGATGCCATGGGGTTTCGTCTATTTGAAGCGATTGGCGAGCGCCCCCAGACACGATCCTTGCCCCCTGCCTTTGCCGTGGTGGACCTGCGCGATGTGGCCGGATGGAAGGCCCAGCTAGAAGCGGCAGAGCGGTTGACCCGTCTGGGTGCTCTGCCCGACAATCGGTTCTTGGGCATTTATTCTGACCGCGCGCCCGCTGCATCCGGTGGCATCTGGGATCGCGTCGCAGCACTCCAACGCTTTGATACGGCGCTAAGCACCGGCAGTGCCGAGGCCGTGGCCAAAACGCTGCGCCCCGCTTGGACCGCGATGCAAGAAGCCGAGCTTGAAGTAAGCTTTGCCACATTGTTTGCCGAGCCACTGCAAGCCGTCCCGCTGGAGGGTGCCGCCGCCGCGTTGCGGGACCGGATTTCGTTATTATCCCCGATCTATGAATCAGTCGGGTCGGTGGATGATCAAAACACTGAGGCTGCTTTTCTAGCCGCTATCGCGACGGGTGCGGCGCCAGAATCGATCCCGGACATGCGCCACGCCGACGCCATCGCCAGCGCTTTCACCACCCCGTCACCACGGGCGACGCTAATCACAGAGGCGCAAAACGGAAAGCTGGGCATGTCGATCCTTGCAACAATCGCCCTGCTTGAAGACGGTGCAAACGGTGATACTGCGGCCTTGCGGGACGCGCTGTCTACCTTGCGCGCATTGGGTATGGAAGACATCGCAAGACGCGCGGCCCTGCAAGTTCTTTTGCTGGAGCGTAGCTGATGCAGAGCGCAACATTCCATTGGATTTCCACCTTTCTTGAGGCCCAAGCTGCCGAGCTGGGCGCCGCCACGAACACGCTGTTGGCCTATGGCCGCGACCTCAAGGATTTTGACAGTTTTCTTGCCCGCAGAAACCTTGATTTCGACAGCGCCGGACGCGCGGATGTCGAAAGCTATCTGGTCTGGTGCGACGCGCAGGGGCTTGCCAAATCGACCCGCGCGCGGCGGCTGTCGGCGGTCAAACAACTCTACCGCTTTGCTTTCGAGGAAGGGTTGCGCACGGATAATCCGGCGATCCAAATCACCGGCCCCGGTCAGGACAAGCGCCTGCCAAAGGTGTTGACCGAAGACGAGGTGGACCGCCTGCTCGACGCCGCCCGAAACTCCGGCCGCAACATGCAGGATCAACTGCGCAATACCTGCCTGATGGAGCTGTTATACGCCACAGGCATGCGCGTGAGCGAGCTGGTCAGCCTGCCGATCAGTGCGACCCGTGGCGATCCACGGCTGCTGTTGATCATGGGCAAAGGTGGCAAGGAACGTCTGGTCCCGCTGTCGCCCCCTGCCCGTCAGGCCTTGCACGACTGGCTGATTGAACGCGACAAAATCGACGCTGCCGCCAACGAGAAAAAGCAACCACCCTCGCGGTTCTTATTCCCCTCGCGCGGCGCATCCGGCTATCTGACCCGCCATCGGTTCTATCTGATGATCAAGGAGTTTTCGGTCGCTGCTGGCGTCGATCCGTCCAAGGTCACGCCACACACCTTGCGCCACGCATTCGCAACCCATCTATTGGCGAACGGTGCCGATCTGCGGTCGATCCAGACGATGCTGGGCCACGCCGACGTCGCCACGACCGAAATTTACACCCATGTTCTTGAGGCGCGCCTGACCGAGTTGGTGCTCGAAAATCACCCGCTGGCCAAGGCTGACCGCCGCAACTCCGGTGGCAACACATCCTCTGACGGCCAATAACCGCTGCGCAACGCCTCGTGATAGCCTTGGGTTAACCCTGCCTGCACCATCGCGCGAACAGCACCGTCCACGTCATAGTCAAGCGTGTGAAACGTCACCTGCCCATGATCCAGCACCGCAAACCGTGTTTGTTGCCCACCGTTATGGGGCGGCATGCCGATCACGCCCGCATTGATCCAACGGCCCTTGGCACAATCGCGCGCAAACGGTATCCCGCTATGCCCCGCAACGATCCCGTCAACTGGCCCAATCGCGGCCTCGACGGCGTTCCATTCTTCCTCAAAAACATGCCCCGCAGAGGTCGGCCAAATGAACCGCGCAATATCTGTGATACCGCCATGGATCACGGCAAAGCGTTTGCCATCGTGGGTAAAGCTGATGATATCGGGCGCGTCCCCCATCCAATCCCGCTGGCTTTGGATGACCTGCGCATTCGCAACATTGTACCAGCCCACCGACAACAGATCGCAGGTGGTGCCCGCATCAAACCCGCAACCGCAATCCAGCGCATGCGCCGCCAGCTGCTTTTCACAGTTGCCAGCAACCAAGGCGATCGCCGCCTGCCGCACCGCATCAACGGTGGCAGATGGGTCCCCGCAATAGGCCACCACATCGCCTGTGCAGATCATCCGGCTTGCGGGAATGTCCAAACCCTGCGCCGCCGCCATCAACCCCTCAAACGCCTGTAAGTTCGAATATGGGCCACCAAACAGCAACACAGGGCCCGCCAGCACGCCTAAATCTTGATGCTTCACAATGCTCATCCCTTGAATGAAACCGCCCGCGCGCCCATAACGTAACAGCAACCGCAAAAGGTATATTCGCAAATGGACACGGCCCCCGCAATGCTAGACAGCGCGTTCTGGATCAGCATCGGTATCATTCTTTTTCTTCTTATCCTCTCGGGTTTTTTCTCGGGCTCGGAAACGGCGTTGACGGCGGCGTCACGCGGCAAGCTGCGCGCGCAGGCTGACAAGGGCTCGCGGGGCGCGCAGCGTGCGCTTGTGATCACCGAAGATAACGAACGGCTGATCGGCTCCGTCCTGCTGGGCAACAATCTGGTGAATATTCTCGCGGCCTCGCTTGCAACGGCGCTGTTCACGCGATTGTTCGGCGAATCCGGTGTCGCCCTGGCCACCTTGGTTATGACGTTTCTGGTGCTCATCTTTGCCGAGGTGCTGCCGAAAACCTATGCGATCACCAACGCCGAACGGGCCGCTGGCCTGGTGTCGCGCCCGATCTCGCTGGTAGTGCTGATCTTTAGCCCGATGGTAAGCGCCGTCCGCTTTCTAGTACGTGGAATGCTGCGTCTCTTCGGTGTCACCATCGACCCCGACAGTAACATCCTTGCCGTCCGCGAGGAAATCGCCGGAGCCTTGCAACTTGGCCATTCCGAAGGTGTCGTCGAAAAAGAAGACCGCGACCGCATCTTGGGGGCGTTGGACCTGCGCGAACGTGTGGTGGAAGAGGTCATGCTTCACCGCTCGGGCATCGAGATGATCGATGGGCGGCTGGAACCTGAAAAGATTCTCGAGCAGTGTTTGGAATCCAATCACACCCGCCTGCCCGTCTACCGCGATGACCCTGAGAACATCGTGGGCGTCATTCATGCCAAGGACCTGCTGCGCGCCATGTACAAGCGCATCACCGACGCCCAAGGCGACGCCGAACCGTTCAAGGATTTCAACATCACCGATGTGGCGATGAAACCCTATTTCGTGCCTGAAACCTCGACCCTTGACGAACAGATGCGCCAGTTCCTGCGCCGCCGCACCCATTTTGCCTTGGTGGTGGATGAATACGGCTCCTTGCAGGGTCTCATCACGCTCGAAGACATCCTCGAAGAAATCGTCGGCGAGATTACCGATGAATTCGACGCCGAGGCGGACATGGGCGTGACCAAGGCCGAAGACGGCCAGTATTTCGTCGATGGGGCGATGACCATCCGCGACATCAACCGCGCCACCGATTGGAACCTGCCCGATGACGAGGCCAACACCGTCGCCGGTCTGGTGATCCACGAGGCCCAAATGATCCCGACCCCCGGTCAGGTCTTTGTGTTCCACGGTTTCAGGTTCGAGGTCACAGCCCGCGACGGCAACCGCATCACCCAATTCAAAATCCGCCCCCTCTAACCCCCTTCTCTGGCTCTAAAATATCCCGGGGGTCTTGGGGACTGGCCCCCAGTAATAAAAAACAATGGGCTGGCCCCCAATCTGGCGACGGGATTACCCGTCGCAATCCCTATTGCTATGGCAAGGTTAACCGCGCAGCCGTTCACCTTGGGGATCAAACGGCGCCTGTTCCAGCACGACAGCGCCATGGGGCACACCCAGCACCATAACATCCACCCTTTCCCCGGCTTTCACATCCTTTACAAAGCCAAGCGCCAGCGATTGCCCGACAGCATATCCATAAGCACCCGAGGTCACGCGCCCGACACCGACACCGTCCTTGAATATCGGCTCCCCACCCGTGGCATCCGCGTTCGATGCATCCGTCGCCTCCGCATCCAGCGCCAAGACCACCAACCGCTCGCGGGCGGGCTTTTGCAAAACGTCCAATAGCGCGGGCTTATTCAAGAACTCTTTGTCCAGCTTGCATAGACGGTCCAGACCCACCTCTTGCGGCCAATATTCAGGGCTGTATTCACGGCCCCACGATCCGTATCCCTTTTCGATGCGCAGCGACATCAGCGCGCGCGACCCGACAGGGCCAGCCCCGACATCGCGCCCTGCGGCAATCAGCGCCTCATAAAGCGTGATTTGATCGCCAGCGGCGCAATGCAATTCCCATCCCAAATCGCCGGTAAAGGACACCCGCAGCGCCAACACGCGAATGCCTGCAACCTCCATCCATTTCGACCGCATGAACGGGAAATCTGCCGTTTCCAGCGATGCATTCGTCAACCCCTGCAACATCTCACGTGATTTTGGCCCCGCAACATTGAACCCGCACATCTCAACGGTTTTGCTCTCGAATACAGTTCCTTCGGGCAGCGGCACCGCGTTAAAGAATCGCTGGTGATAGCGTTCCGCCATTCCCGACCCGATGATCCAGAATTCATCCTCGGCCAGACGCGTGACGGTGAAATCGCCCGCGATCCCGCCACGCACACCAATCAGCGGCGTCAGGCAAGACCGTCCCACAGCCGTTGGCATCCTGTTGGCGAAAAGGCTGTTCAGCCAGCTTTCCGCGCCCGGTCCCGCACAGCGGTATTTCGCAAAGTTCGAGATATCGATGATCCCCGCGTTTTCCCGCAGCATCCGGCATTCATCGCCCACGGGCCCCCACCAATTCTGTCGCGTAAACCCATCAGTATCGACGGTGCCGGGGGTGTCGGCGAACCACAAAGGATGCTCCCACCCATAGTTCAGGCCGAACACAGCGCCCATCTGTTTTTGCACCTCGTAAACGGGCCGCGTGCGCACGGGGCGACCGGCGGCGCGTTCTTCGTTCGGGAAGTGGATCTTGAAGCGGTTGGCATATTGATCGCCCACCCGCGCCTTGGTGAATGCGGCATCGGCCCAGTCGCCGAACCGCGCCACATCCCAGGCGAACATGTCATAGCGCGGCTCGCCTGTGACGATCCAATCTGCGGCCAGCAACCCCATGCCGCCCGATTGTGAAAACCCCGGAATGATGCCGTTACAGCAGAAATAGTTGCGCAGTTCCGGCACAGGACCGAACAGCACATTGGCATCTGGTGACCAGATCATCGGCCCGTTAATCACCCGCTTGATCCCAGCAGTGCCAACTGCGGGCACACGGTCGATGGCGCGCATCATGTTGGGCTCGATCCGCTCCAGATCATCGGCAAACAGCTCATGCCCGAACCCTTGCGGCGTGCCATCTTCGGCCCAGAACCGCAGGTCCTTCTCATAGGCCCCGACCAGCAGGCCTTTGCCTTCTTGGCGCAGGTAATATTCGCCGTCGCGGTCGGCGACCGATGGCAGGCGTCGATCAAGGCCTGCGATCTCGGGGATGGTTTCGGTCACGAAATACTGATGCTCGGTCGGTTGCAGCGGCAGGGTCAGCTCCGCCATTGCGGCGACTTCGCGGCCCCACAGCCCTGCGGCGTTCACGATCCACTGTGTTGCGATATCGCCCTTTTCCGTGCGGACGATCCACGTCCCGTCAGGCTGTTGTTCCGTCCCTGTAACCGGGCAAAAGCGGATGATCTCGGCCCCGTTCTGCCGTGCGCCTGCGGCATAGGCGTTAGTCACACCGGACGGATCCACATTGCCACCTGATGCTTCGAACATGATGCAGCGGATTCCATCGAAATTGACCAGCGGGTGCAGGCGTTCGGCCTCGTCCCGGCTCACCTCGTGAAAATTCAGGCTATAGTATTTTGCCTTGGCCGCTTGCAAGCGCAGCTGGTGTTCGCGGGCTTCGGTCTGGGCCAGATACAGGCTACCGGGTTGAAAGACCCCGCAAGATTGGCCCGTTTCGGCCTCAAGCGCATTATACAGACCCATCGTGTAATTCTGGATGCGGGTGATGTTGTTGTTATCGTGCAGCCCGTGGATATTCGCAGCGGCATGCCATGTGCTGCCCGATGTCAGCTCTGACCGCTCCAGCAGCACAACATCGGTCCAGCCCAATTTGGTCAGATGATAGAGGATCGAGCAGCCAATGACGCCGCCCCCGATGACAACTGCCGATGCGTGGCTGCGCATGATCATATTTCCGTTTTGCTGTTCCGTCCCCCTCAGACTGACCCGCGCGGCGCGGAGCGGGTTGCCCAAAACCGACAAAACCGGTCGCCACCAAGACAGGTGCTCGGAATGCGCCTAGTCGTTCTGCGCGCTATCGAGTTCAGCGGTAACATGTTCACGCACGTCTTTCGCAGCACTTTTCAGCAGCTGATCCCGATCAGGGGTGAAATTAATCTTGGTCAGGGCACGGAACAGATGCCGTTCGGCGGCGGCGCGCGCGGCTGTGCGCAGACCATCATCAGGGTGGCGCATCAGCCCGGCCAAAGTCGATTGCAAGCATTGCTGCACCTCAACCACCGCCACGCCATCGCGGGCCAAGGCCCCGAACGCGTCCTGTATCAAATCAGTCGGATCAATCGGTTCGACAAAAATGCTGTCTAGAACTTCGTCGCGGTCCCGGCTGACCTCGTCTTCGTAATCGGTCAGAATACGGCCAATGCGGTGGATCACGTCAATCGCCGTACCCGGATCATTCACCCCCGGCGACAGCGCTTTCGAGGCGACCTCTCCCATCACGATCAATCCGAAACGTGGGTCTTGGTCGAATGTCCGCACATCGCCCAAGATTATGGCCTGCTGGATCCCCTTGCGCAGGGTTTCGTCGGTATGGTCGTCGTCCACGGCGTCGCCCACCTGATCAATCTTGACCAAGGGTTCGTTCATGAACACAAAGCTCCCGATATTGCGCACCATATAGATGTGGACGCCATGGTTTTTGGCAATCTCGTCAAGCGCTTCTGGATAGATATGCTGGATATAGCCGCTTTCGCTTGCGCGAATAACCTCGGCGCTGTCGGGGATGGGATCGACCAGCGGGTTGGCCCCTAGGCAGGGGTTGGCCAGCCTGTCGCGGAACATCTGGCTGGTTTCATCTTCGACTTGGCGGGATGTGTCGATCAGGCTG
Organism: uncultured Sulfitobacter sp.; assembly: GCF_964021855.1. NCBI lineage: Bacteria > Pseudomonadati > Pseudomonadota > Alphaproteobacteria > Rhodobacterales > Roseobacteraceae > Sulfitobacter > uncultured Sulfitobacter sp. The sequence continues at coordinate 51,718 of NZ_CAXHZD010000004.1, read as the reverse complement.
CCAAAGCTTTGCAAATGCAGCACCCAGCGGATCAGATAGAACACGATCAGCACCAGAACCAGCACGGTCGTGATAAATAGGACAAAGGCGCTTTTGTCGTCGAACACGCCCAGTTCACGCATGATAATCGCAATCAGCGCATAGACATAGGCACCGATGAACACAGCCAGCGTATTTTGCGTGGTCTGATCCTGAATGATCAAACGGTGCACGCGCGGGGTCCATTGGGTGGACGTACTTCGGTACACCGTGACCATCACGCTAAGCGAAAAGGTGGTGACCGCCAACATGGCGTTGGCGATGATGGACAGCAACCGATCTGCCGCCGCACCGGTCAGTGTTGAGGCCAGCTCCTCTGGAATCCAGTGCTCAATCACCGAGCTTAGGCCAACGGCAACCACGGCAAGCAGCCCCATGATCACCACCCGCACCGACAATTGCCTGCTTAGATAGCCCGCTTTGCGGATCAGGGTCGATGGGTTCAGCATGTCAATATCCATAGCACCCATATCTAATGCGGCGCGGTGCCTTGTCCAGCGATGCTTTGCCCGACCCATGTCGCGCACGTGGTCAAAACCCGACATCAAATGTCGCTGGCCAGCATGCCACGCATCTGCCCCCTTGCAACGATCCCCTATACCCACCGGAGGGAGAGCCCAGATGAAAACCACCACCCGTGCGCTTGTTATTGGGGGCGGCGTCGTTGGCGCGTCGGTACTTTATCACCTGACCAAGCTGGGCTGGAAAGACGTCATGCTGGTGGAACGGTCTGAATTGACGTCGGGCAGTACGTGGCACGCGGCGGGCGGGTTTCACACGCTGAACGGCGATACGAATATGGCGGCGTTGCAGGGCTATACCATCCGTCTGTATAAAGAGCTGGAAGAGATCACCGGCATGTCATGCGGCTTGCACCACGTCGGCGGTGTGACCCTTGCCGATACGCCGGAACGCTTTGACATGATGTTGGCGGAACGGGCCAAGCACCGTTTCATGGGGCTGGATACCGAGATTGTCGGACCAGAGGAAATCGCCAAAATCGCGCCGATCACCAATCTGGATGGCATTATCGGTGGATTGTATGACCCGCTGGATGGCCATCTTGACCCCTCCGGCACCACCCACGCCTATGCCAAGGCGGCGCGCATGGGCGGTGCCACGATTGAAACCCATTGCATGGTGCGCGAAACCAACCAGCGGGCGGATGGCACATGGGATGTGGTGACCGACAAAGGGACGATCCACACCGAACATCTGATCAATGCAGGCGGGCTTTGGGCGCGCGAGGTTGGGGCCATGGCAGGCGTGTATCTGCCGCTTCACCCGATGGAGCACCAATATATCGTCACCGATGACATCCCCCAGATTTACGAGCGTGACGCCGAGCACCCCCATGTGATGGACCCCGCCGGAGAAAGCTATCTGCGCCAGGAAGGGCGTGGGTTGTGCATCGGATTCTATGAGCAATCCGCGCGGCCATGGGCGGTGGATGGCACGCCTTGGGGTTTCGGGCATGAACTGCTCCCCGATGACTTTGACAAAATCGAACAAAGCATTGATTTCGCGTATAAACGTTTCCCCGTACTGGCCACTGCCGGGGTGAAATCCGTGATCCACGGGCCGTTTACCTTTGCCCCCGACGGCAACCCGCTGGTCGGCCCTGTGCCGGGCGTGCGGAACTATTGGTCGGCCTGCGGGGTCATGGCTGGGTTCTCTCAGGGCGGTGGCGTGGGGTTGATGCTGGCGCAATGGATGATCGAGGGCGAGCCGGAACGCGACGTGATGGCGATGGATGTGGCGCGGTTCGGCGACTGGATCAGCCCCGGCTATACCCTGCCCAAAGTGATCGAAAACTACCAAAAACGGTTCTCGGTCTCCTATCCGAACGAGGAACTGCCCGCCGCGCGTCCGCATCGCACGACCCCGATGTATGATATTTTCAGCGGTTTAGGCGCGGTTTGGGGCCAGCAATATGGTCTTGAGGTCGCCAACTACTTTGCCCAAGGGGACGAGCCGACATTCGAGACCCCATCCTTCCGCCGTTCCGACGCCTTCAGCGCCGTCGCGCGCGAGGTTACTGCCGTCCGCACCAGTGTGGGCATCAATGAGGTGCAAAATTTCGGCAAATATCTGGTCACAGGGCCTAATGCCCGGGCATGGCTTGACCGGATCATGGCCGGGCGCATCCCCAAGACAGGGCGCATGTCATTGACCCCGATGCTGTCTGAAAACGGCAAGTTGATCGGCGACTTTACCGTCTCCTGTCTAGGCGATGAAACCTATCAACTGACCGCATCTTACGGCGCGCAGGCCTATCATATGCGCTGGTTTACCCAGCATCTGAGCGGCGATGCCAAAGTAGAAGTTGAAGTTAAGAACATATCGGACAGCCGCAACGGTTTCCAGATTGCGGGGCCAAACGCGGCCAAGCTGTTGCAGGCCTGCACCCGCTCGGATGTGAGCGACATCAAATTCATGGATGTGCGCGAAATGACCGTTGGCATGGTGAATTGTCTGGTGCAGCGCGTCAGCTACACCGGCGATCTGGGGTTCGAGATTTACTGCGATCCGATGGATCAACGCAGCCTTTGGACGACCCTGTGGGAGGCTGGCCGCGCCTTTGACATGGTGCCGTTCGGAATGCGCGCAATGATGTCGCTGCGCTTGGACAAGTTTTTCGGCAGTTGGATGTCCGAGTTTTCACCTGATTACACCGCCGCTGAAACGGGTCTGGACCGGTTTATCAAGTTCAAGAAGGACATTGATTTCATTGGACGATCCGCCGCCGAGGCCGAACGGGATAAAGGGCCGGATCGCACGCTTTGCGCCTTTGAGGTTGATAGCATCGACGCGGATGTGCATGGCTACGAGCCGATCTGGCATGACGGTCATGTGGTAGGGTTTTGCACCTCGGGAGGATATTCACATTTTGCGCGCAAATCCATCGCGCTGGGCTTTGTCCCCACGGGCAGCAAACGCGAGGGGCTGATGGTCGAGATCGAGATTTTGGGCAAGATGTGCCCTGCCCGATTAATCACCACGCCGCTGTTTGACGCCGACGGCACCCGCATGCGCGGCTAGGGCTTAACCACGCCGCGAAATCCCGTTAACGATAGAACATGAGCACATCCAACATCCCGATCATCCTGCTTGCTGCGGGTCAGTCCTCGCGTATGGGCGGGCGCGACAAGCTGCTTGAGGTCGTTGATGGCATCCCCTTGCTGCGACGTCAGGCGCTGGTGGCGCTGGCCGCCAAGGCGGGGCCGGTGTTTGTGACGCTCCCGCTGGGACCGCACCCGCGCTATGACGTGATTGACGATCTGGATGTGACAGTGATCCCCGTTCCTGATGCGGGCGAAGGAATGAATGCCTCGCTCAGGCGCGGTGTTGCCGCTTTGCCGCCGGACACCACGGCTACAATGCTACTGCTTGCCGACCTGCCTGATCTGACGACAGAGGACCTGATAACATGTTTGAGAGCTGTTGATCTGGCGTCAAATATGTCGATTTGGCGCGGTGCTACAGAAGACGGTAAACCGGGCCACCCCATCATCTTTGCGGCCACGTATTTTGCGGCGTTTGCCAAACTGACCGGCGACAGTGGGGGCCGCGATATCGTCGCTGCGGCGCAGGACCAAACGCAGCTTGTTCCCCTGCCCAGCCAACACGCCCGTCGCGATCTGGACACGCCCCAAGCTTGGGAGGCTTGGCGGCGCGAGAACCCGGATAGATAGCGTTTGGGTCATGAAAAGCAGGGCTTTGTGGCTGTCCGCGACATCAACAACCCACCACCAAAAAAGACAATGCTACCGGCGAAAACAAGGTTTTCACCGATCATCATTATCAGTTTTTTACGGAAAGCCTTGCAAAAGCAAGGTGGTACCCAAGGCCGGACTCGAACCGGCACGCCTCGCGGCGGGGGATTTTGAATCCCCTGCGTCTACCATTCCGCCACTCGGGCACTGAGGGGCTGATAACGTGCAACGCGCGGGTCGGCAAGGGCAAATTTACGGGTTTTCCTTGACCACGCGGCATAGTCGTGGTGTTGCCAATAAAACAAAGTCACTCCAGCGGAGAAGACCCTATGATCCGACGCCTATATGACTGGGTGCTGAGCCTTGCGAACCACCCGCACGCGCTTTGGGCGCTGGCATTTGTTGCATTTATCGAAAGCTCGGTGTTCCCGATTCCGCCGGATATCATGATGATTCCGATGATTCTTGCCCGGCCAAGCCGCGCATGGCTGATCGCGGGCGTGGCTTTGGTCGCGTCGGTTGCGGGCGGCATGTTGGGCTATGCCATCGGGGCCTTTGCGTTCGACACAATCGGGGCACCGATTTTGGCCAGCTTGGGCAAAGCCGACGCAATGGCTGAGTTCTCTACCCGGTTCAACGACATGGGGTTCTGGGCGGTGTTGACCGCTGGCGTCACGCCGTTCCCTTACAAGGTGATCACGATTATGTCTGGCTGGACGGCCATGCCATTGGGAACCTTTATTGTCACATCTATTCTGGCGCGGGCGCTGCGGTTCTTTATTGTAGCGGCCTTGCTGTGGAAATTCGGCGCACCAATCCGTGACTTTATTGAGCGTCGCCTGCCCCTTATGTTTACACTTGCCGTCGTCCTTCTGTTTGGCGGCTTTTTTGCGGTGAGGTATCTGTGATGACGCGCAACACATTGGTTTTATTGGCGACACTTGGGTCGGCGGCGCTGCTTTTGGGGGCGTTTGGCTTTCAACATATCGGCGGGCTGGCCCCGTGCAAGATGTGCCTGTGGCAAAGATGGCCACATGCTGCGGCGATATTCCTTGGGGTGATTGTGCTGTTCGGCGCGCCACGCGCGTTGATCTGGCTGGGTGCCTTGGCCGTGACCATTACAGGCGCAATCGGTGTGTATCACGCGGGTGTTGAATGGAAATGGTGGCCCGGCCCGTCCAGCTGTACCGGCGGTGGTATGGATTTGGGCGCGCTCAGCGGCAGCGATTTGCTGTCAACCACTGCGCCATCCGGCCTTGTCATGTGCGACGAGATCGTCTGGCAATTTCTGGGCCTGTCCATGGCCGGTTGGAACGCGGTGATCAGCGTCGTCTTGCTGGCAATCTGGGTCGCAGCGGCGCGCGCACGGACCTAAGCCGCCCCCGCGCTCTGCCCCGTTTTACGCGTTTTCAGCAGCAGGCTGGTTTCACTGGCCACAACCCCTTCCAGCTTGCGAATGCGGGCCAATACGGCATCAAATTCCTCAAGGGTTTTGGTGCCGATTTCAACGATGACATCCCAGCGTCCATTGGTTGAATGAACCGCGCGCAGCTGCGTCATGCCCATAAGCGTGCGGGTAATGCGGTCGGTACCACGGCCCTCGATCTCGACCATCATCAACCCCCGCACCGGATCGGTCAGGACATCCGACCGCGTGACGACGGTGAACCCCAGAATTTCACCGCTTGATTGCAGCCGTTCCATGCGCGCCCGCAGCGTTGTGCGCGAGATACCCAGCTTGGCCGCCAGGTCCGACAGGGATGCCCGCGCATCCTCGCGAAGGGCGGCAATCAGGGCTTCGTCCGAAATGTTCATTTTATATATCCAAAATGGTCAATTATTGTCCAATTTGATCACTTTACTGCATTGTGGCGATCCAGACCACCCAGTTATGTCTTATGCAACTTAATTTGAGGGGCTTTGTGATGACACAACAAAACTGCATTCTTGTGGGCGCACCGTTGGACAGCGGCAAGCGCAGCCGCGGTTGTTTGATGGGGCCTGATGCCTATCGCACCGCCGGTCTGGCCACCGCACTCACTGATCTGGGGCACAGCGTGACCGATCGCGGTAATGTGGCCCCCGCACCCTTTACCCCCGGCCAACATCCCAAGCTGTACGCGCTAGAAGAAACGGTGGCCTGGACGCAAAGCCTAGCCGATGCCGCCGAAGATGCGTTTCGCGACGGGCTCCCCATCTTTATGGGTGGCGATCATGCGCTGGCATCCGGCACCGTTTTGGGCGCGATGCGTTTTGCGCAGGCGCAGAACCGTCCGTTGTTTGTTTTGTGGCTGGACGCGCATAGCGATTTTCACACCCCCGAAAGCACGGACAGTGGCAATTTGCATGGAACCCCCTTGGGCTATGTGACCGGACGCGAGGGGTTCGATGCCTTTCCCGATCTGCCCTATGCCCTGCCCCATGATAATATCGCCATCATCGGTTTGCGGTCGGTTGACGCGGCAGAGCGAGCCGCCCTGCAAGAGACCACAATCCAGCGCGTCGACATGCGCGAGATTGACGAAACCGGTATCGCCACGCCGCTGAATGCGTTCCTTGAGAAAGTCGCGGCTGTGAATGGGATGCTGCATGTATCCTTGGATGTGGATTTCCTTGATCCCTCCGTCGCCCCGGCCGTAGGCACGACCGTGCCGGGCGGTGCCACAGTGCGCGAAGGCCATCTAGTGATGGAAATGCTGCATGACAGCGGGTTGATCACATCAATGGATCTGGTCGAGCTGAACCCGTTCTTGGACGAACGCGGCCGCACGGCGCGTTTGATGGTTGATCTGGCCGCATCCGCCTTTGGGCGCCGCGTGTTCGACCGCCCGACCCGCGCTTATTGATTTTGAAGGATAGTAAAATGACCAACCTGAACCCCTCTGAAAAGGCGCTTGTCCCCTTTGTCTCCGTTCACAACATGATGAAACTGATCCACCACATTGGCGTTGAACCAATGCTGGTGGGCCTGGGCGAGTATATCGAGGCTGATTTCAAACGGTGGGAGCTGTTTGACAAAACGCCCCGCGTCGCCAGCCACTCCGAGAAAGGCGTGATCGAGCTTATGCCAACCTCGGACGGGGATGTGTACGGGTTCAAATACGTCAACGGGCATCCGTCGAACACCGCCGATGGGTTGCAGACTGTGACGGCGTTCGGGTTGCTGGCCAATGTCGCTAATGGCTATCCTGTGTTGCTGTCGGAAATGACGATACTGACGGCACTGCGCACCGCGGCAACTTCGGCGGTTGTGGCGCGCTTGCTGGCCCCGAAAGGTGCGCATGTGATGGCGATGATCGGCAATGGTGCGCAATCGGAATTCCAGACATTGGCGATGAAGGCGATTGTCGGCATCGACGAGGTACGCCTGTTTGATATCGACCCCGCCGCCACCGCGAAATGTGCTGCGAACCTTGCCGGTCAAGGGATCAAGGTTGTGTCCTGCGATACCGCAGAGGACGCGATGTTGGGCGCGCAGATTGTCACCACCTGTACTGCAGACAAACAATATGCGACGATCCTGACCGACAACATGGTCGGTGCGGGCGTTCACATTAATGCCATCGGCGGCGATTGCCCCGGCAAAACCGAACTGGCCCCTGCGATTCTGCACCGCGCCGGCATCTTTGTGGAATACCCCGAACAGACCCGGATCGAGGGCGAAATTCAGCAGCTGGACGCCGATCATCCGGTGACTGAAATCTGGCAAGTCCTGACCGGGCAGGCCCAAGGCCGCACCGACGACAAGCAAATCACCCTGTTCGACAGCGTTGGTTTCGCGATCGAGGATTTCTCGGCCCTGCGCTATGTGCGTGATCAGATTGCCACCACGGGGTTGTTTGATCCGCTTGATCTGCTGGCCGATCCCGAAGACCCGCGCGACCTGTTCGGCATGCTGCAACGGGCGGGCTAGGGTTTATTTGGCCGTCACATCGTGATGATATAGCCAGTTAAACGCGCCAATCATCGCACCGGGCAGCAGCTTGCTGGCAACGCGCAGTCCGGTGTGCGCGGCGGTCCGTTTCAGACCGGGTGTCATGTGATACCGGTCTGCATTGCCCGCTGCCGCCGCAATCACCCTTTGCGCGCGTGGTTTGCGCAGCGATTGATAGCGGCGCAGTGCCTGATCCTCGGGCGTGTTCAGCACGCAATCGGCCAGCACCCACGCATCCTCCAGCGCCATATTTGCCCCTTGCGCCAAGAACGGCAAAGTTGGATGTGCCGCATCTCCGACCAGCGCAACACCGCCTTGGTGCCACGTCTCGGCGACCGGTTGCAGATGCAAACCCCATAACGTGCAGGCATCCACAGCGGTGATCATCTCGGCGGCACGCCCGCCAAACCCTTGAAACGCCTTGCGTAAATTCGCCGGATCATCGGCGATGGACCATCCCTCGGGTGCCCAATCATCGCGTTCTTCTACGGCAACAAGATTGACCAGCGATCCGCCCCTAATGGGATAGCTGACCAAATGACGACCCGGGCCCATGGTGACATGTGCCTCATTCGGGTGATTAAACGCGTTCGGCACCACCGCCCGCCACGCCACCTGACCACTAAAGCGCGGCTTGCTTGCGCCATTCAGCGCCGCGCGGGTGTTGGAATGAATTCCCGTGGCATCAACGATCAGCTTGGCACGCCGAATCGTATTATCCGCCAGTTTGACTTGCGGCAAAGTGCTCGGCACGCAGACCGCTGACTGAACGCCCAATTCAATAGATACATTGCCCCGTTTCGCAGCCCCCAACAGCACCTCAATCAGGTCAGCGCGGTGCATGAATAGATAGGGGTGATCCGCCTGTCCGCGCATCAGATCAAGCCGCGCCACCTGCGCGCCGTCCTTATAGTCTTGCAACACAACCGCTTGGCCGCGCACCGCACCGCGGGCTTTCAATTGCGGCTCAAGACCCATCGCGCGCAATACGGCCATGCCATTGGGGCTGATTTGCAGGCCGGCGCCAACCTCGGAGATCGCGGGGGCCTGTTCCAGCAGGGTAACGGCCATGCCACGCCGTGACAAACACGCCGCTGTGGCCAGCCCGCCGATTCCGCCACCGATCACCACTGCATTACTGATCGCCATTTAGCCCCCTAAACGACAAAAGCGCCGGAAATCGACCCCGGCGCTTTTGCTAAAACTTCGAACTAGAGATCAATCGTCACGATGCACTTTTTCGCGACGCTCGTGACGTTCTTGTGCCTCAAGGCTCATCGTGGCGATGGGCCGCGCATCAAGACGTTTCAGCGAAATCGGATCGCCAGTGACCGAACAATAACCAAACTCGCCCTCGTCAATACGGCGCAGCGCGGCGTCGATCTTGCTGACCAGCTTGCGTGCCCGATCCCGTGTGCGCAATTCAAGCGCGCGATCTGTTTCTTCTGACGCACGATCGTTCACGTCCGGGATGTTGCGTGTGCCATCCTGCAGACCTTCGATTGTGTCGCGGCTGCCTGCCAGCAGCTCTGCTTTCCAGTTTAATAACTTGCGTCTGAAATATTCTACTTGCCGATCGTTCATGAACGGCTCGTCTTCGGCAGGGGTATACCCGTCTGCCAGAAAAACTTCCTGCTTCATATCACTCCCCATAGCGGTCCTTGATCCAGTCATTGAGGTTAGTCTCCCGACTCCGCTCCTGATGCAGGCATCTAACGCAGCGTTCACCGATTGTCACTACACAATGCACAGGAAAATTGGTTTAAGGATGCAGAATAACGCGCCAAAAAGGGTTGATAACAAGATGAAATTCCAAGGAACTGATGATTACGTCGCAACGGATGATTTGACAATTGCGGTTAACGCCGCCGTCACGCTGGAGCGTCCGTTGCTCGTTAAAGGCGAGCCCGGCACCGGTAAAACCGAACTGGCGCGGCAGGTGTCAAACGCCCTTGGCCTGCCTATGATTGAATGGAACATCAAATCTACAACCCGCGCCCAGCAAGGCCTGTATGAATATGACGCCGTCAGCCGCCTGCGTGACAGCCAACTTGGCGAAGAACGCGTGCATGATGTGAAGAATTATATTCGCAAGGGAAAGCTGTGGCAGGCGTTCGAGGCAGAAGGCAAAACCGTTCTGCTGATCGACGAAATCGACAAGGCTGACATCGAGTTTCCAAACGACCTTTTGCAAGAGCTCGATAAGATGGAATTCTTTGTCTACGAGACAGGCGAAACGATCAAAGCCGTGAACCGGCCCATCGTCATCATCACCTCAAACAACGAAAAAGAACTGCCCGATGCGTTCCTGCGCCGCTGCTTCTTTCACTACATCCAGTTCCCCGAAATGGACACGCTGCGCAAAATCGTCGAAGTGCATCACCCCGGCATCAAGGAAAACCTGCTGACCACCGCGTTGACGCAATTCTATGACATCCGCGACCAACAGGGCCTCAAGAAAAAACCATCCACATCCGAAGTGCTGGATTGGCTGAAACTGCTGCTGGCCGAAGACATGGATGCAGCTGACCTTAAGAAAGACGGCAAAAACGCGCTGCCAAAACTGCACGGTGCCTTGCTGAAAAACGAACAAGACGTGCATCTGTTTGAGCGTCTGGCCTTTATGGCGCGCGCACAGAAATAACCGCGCGGCCTAAATCTGGTGGCGGCGTTTTCGCCGCCCCTTACAGCCCCATACACTTGTGGCGAGCATGACACGCGCGTCACAAGGATGCCGTATTCGTTAACATTTCTCTCTCTTTTGACACCATTGGTCCTTAGAAAGGTCTGGTTAGTGGTTAATTTTGACCCTGTAATCAGCTCCAAAGGGCAAACAGGCAAATGACTTATATGATCGCGGCGCAGGACGTGCCGGCAGTAAGCACGGATTTTGTGCAGCACGCGTTTCTTGCGCATCACCACGGGCCAGCGACGCCTCCTTCCTCAGGTGACCGCTCATGAGGGGTGTTATTCTACTTGCGCTGATGTTGCTGGTTAACGCCTGCACCCCCGCCCACGATAACGCTGTCGTCAGCCGCGCCGCCATCGATACTGGGGCGTCGTCCCTGCCCCCGATGAAAAACTTTGCGACCCATTACCCGCAGGCGGCCCCCCGATCGAATAATGATCTGTCACTTGATTTCATCGAACTGGCGTTTCGCATGGAAAGCGGCAAGGACCTGCGTGTCTTTACCCGGTTTGAGGGGCCGATCACCATCCGTGTCACGGGGGCAGCGCCTGCTACCCTTGGCCCCGATCTGGCACGTCTGATCTCGCGCTTGCGCACCGAGGCCCGGATTGACATCCGCCCGACCACATCGCCCGATGCCAACATCACAATCGAAGCCGTGAGCCGCTCCAAAATCCGTCAGGTATTGCCCCAAGCGGCCTGTTTCGTGGCCCCAAATGTCAGCAGCATCGCCGAGTATAAGAAAGCGCGCCGCACCGCGCGGACAAATTGGGCCCTGATGACCACGCGCGAACATGTCGCGATCTTTTTACCCAATGATGCCAGCCCTCAAGAGGTCCGCGATTGCCTGCACGAAGAAGTTGCCCAAGCCCTTGGCCCGCTGAACGACCTCTACCGCCTGCCGGATTCGGTGTTCAACGATGATAATGTGCACACCGTGTTAACCGGTTTCGACATGATGGTGCTGCGCGCCTATTACGATCCGGCCCTACGCTCTGGCATGTCGCGCGGTCAGGTCGCCAACATCCTGCCCGGCATTCTGGCGCGCATCAATCCACGCGGCACCGCGACCAAGGCACGTTACGTCACACGCACCCCGCAAGAATGGAATATGGCCGTTCAGGGCGCGCTTGGCCCCGGCCGGTCGGCAGGTCAACGCCAAGACGCCGCCTATAGCGCCATCAAAATCGCGCAAAGCCTCGGCTGGCAGGATCACCGCCGCGCCTTTGCCCATTACGCCATGGGCCGCGCCCTGCAAAACGGCGACCCGGAGGCGGCTCATAAACAATACGAAATGGCCGATTTGTTCTATGCCCGCAATGCCGGCACCGATCTGCACCGCGCCTATGTCGCCACGCAGCTGGGGGCCTATGCCATCACCCAAGGGAACGGTGCCGAGGCGTTGCGCATCATCGGCCCGCATGTTGAGACCGCCCATCACCGTGAAAACGCGGCCCTGCTCAGCACGCTTTTGCTGCTGCGTGCCGAAGCGTTAGAGCTGGAAAACCGCCCCGCTGACGCACGGCTGGTGAGACTGGACAGTCTTGGCTGGGCGCGCTACGGCTTTGGTTCTGACTGGGCTGTGCGGGCCAAGATGCGCGAAATCGCGTCGCTGAACCCGCTCAAATAACACGAAAAGCGGGCTGACATGATCGTAATACTATTCGCGCTTATCGGCGCAATCTGGGGCGGATTGACCGCCCGCAAACGCCAAGGCAACCGCAAAGATATTGCGCAATACGCTGCCGGATATGCCATGGCTTTCGTCGTCGTGGGCATGATCCTGACGGTGATCCTCGACCGTCTGCTGATCGGGGTCTAACCGATGTTTCTGCCCTTCTTTGACGAATTGCGCCGCCACAAGGTCCCCGTTTCCATGCGCGAGTTTCTCGCCTTTCTGGATGGGATGGCCGCTGGTCTTGCGACCTATGACGTGGATGCGTTTTACTATCTGGCGCGGGTCAGCATGGTCAAAGATGAACGTAATATCGACAAGTTCGACCAAGCCTTTGCCGCATCATTTAAAGGCTTGGAAAACATCAGCTTGGACGACGTTCTTGAAGCGGTCGATATCCCCAAGGACTGGCTGGAAAAGATGGCTGAAAAGCATCTTAGCGCCGAGGAAAAAGCCGAGATCGAAGCCGCTGGCGGTTTCGACAAACTCATGGAAACCCTGCGCAAACGGCTTGAGGAACAAAAGGGCCGTCATCAGGGCGGCAATAAATGGGTCGGCACGGCCGGCACCTCTCCCTTTGGTGCCTACGGCTACAACCCCGAAGGCGTGCGCGTGGGCCAAGAAGGCTCGCGCCATCAGCGCGCCGTGAAAGTCTGGGACAAACGCGAGTTCAAAAACCTCGACGACACCGTCGAACTGGGCACCCGCAACATCAAGGTGGCCCTGAAACGCCTCCGCCGTTGGGCCCGCGACGGTGCCGCGGATGAGCTTGACTTGGGCGGCACAATCCGCGCCACCGCCGAACACGGCTATCTGGATGTGAAAACCCGCCCCGAACGCCGCAACGCCGTCAAAGTACTGTTGTTCTTGGATGTGGGCGGATCAATGGACCCGCATATCAAAACCGTCGAGGAACTGTTCAGCGCCGCCAAGGCCGAATTCAAACATCTCGAATATTTCTACTTCCACAACTGCCTCTACGAGGGCGTGTGGCGCGACAACCGCCGCCGCTGGTCCGAACAGCAATCCACCCACGAGGTGCTGCGCACCTACGGCCCTGATTACAAATGCATTTTCGTGGGCGACGCCTCAATGTCCCCCTATGAAATCGCCTATCCCGGCGGGGCCAGCGAACATTGGAACCCCGAGGCAGGCTCGGTCTGGCTCGACCGCGCCCGCGAACAATGGAACAGCAGCCTGTGGATCAACCCGATCCCCGAAAAATACTGGCCCTACACCCAATCCATCAAAATGGTGCAGGAAATATTCGGCGCGGATGCCATGGTCCCCATGACACTCGAAGGGCTCAGCCGCGGCATGCGGGCGCTGACCCGTTAACCTAACCTCGGAAATCTGGCCACACCCCATCGCTTCACCCTTTCACAAATACTCATCTGCGCTTGCCCTTCCCCGCAGACCGCCCATATTGGTTACATGATACGCGTCATCCCCATCCTGCTTGCCGTACTTTACGGCCTTGCGATGTACCGCTTTTCCGCGTGGCGCACAGCCAAAGAACTCGACGAAAAATCAACCGAACTTGTCGATCCGGCCTTGGCCGAGATGAGCCGAAAAATGGCCAAGGCGCTCGATCTGCCACGGATCAAGGTTCATATCTACGAGGTCGCTCCGGTCAACGGACTTGCTGCCCCCGACGGGCGCATTTTCATCACGCGCGGGTTTTACAATAAATTCAGATCAGGCGAGGTATCGGCCGAGGAATTGGCCAGCGTCATCGCACATGAGCTGGGCCATGTCGCTTTGGGCCATTCACGCCGCCGGATGATCGATTTTTCCGGCCAGAACGCTATGCGGGCAGCCCTTGGGATGATCTTGGGGCGCCTCATCCCCGGTATCGGGATTTGGATTGCGAATATGGTGGCAAGCCTGCTGGCGGCGCGGCTGTCACGCGCTGACGAATACGAGGCCGACGCCTATGCAGCAGCGCTGTTAACCAAAGCGGGCATTGGCGTCGCGCCGCAGATTTCGCTGTTTAAAAAGCTCGAGGCCTTGACCCAAAGCAACCACGGCACCGCCCCTGCATGGCTGCTGAGCCATCCCAAGACGGATGACCGCATCGCCGAGCTGACCCGCCTGCAAAAGCGCTGGATGTCTTAGCCAAGCGCCTTGGCAAGCCGTGGCAAACGCGCTTTTTTAAGCAGCGCGCGCATCTCCCAATCTTGACCGGATAGCTGTTTCGCTTGTGCCAATACGCCCGTCGCGACGTTTTCGATCATCGCGGGCTCTGCCGACCAAATGCCGTGCAAATAGCTGTCAGGATCAACCCGCGACAGCCCTTCTTCGGCCAATGTACCGCGGGGAAAATCCTTGGCGTTCAGGGTCATAATGATATCTGCGTTGCCTGAAACGGCTGCTGCCAAAACGTGAATGTCATTCTCGTCGGGCAGATATAACCGACGCTCTAGCCCCGGGTTCGGCGTGACCTCGGCCTGTGGCCAGGCGGCGCGCAGCAACGCGATTTCAGCGCGAGCCTGTGCCTCGCCTGTGGGGCCGATCTTGACGGCGGCGCGCGCCCATTCCTCAAGGATACGGGCGGACCAAAGCGGGGTGAACGCGCCTACGCGCGCCGCCCCCAGCACGACTTCTCGCATCACTGTAGGGTATAGAACGCAGGCGTCGATCAGGACCCGTACCGTCATTTAAAGACGAAAGAACAGCGACTTAAGGTAACCGGTTTCGGCCAGCTGCGGCAATTGCGGATGGTCCGGCCCAGCAAATCCGGTGTGCAGCATCGCCGCGCGGCGCCCTGCCCGGCCGATCCCACGGATGGACGAGGTGCGGAACTGCGTCAGGTCAGCCGCGTGCGAACATGAACACAGCGCCAGAATACCGTTTTCCGCAACCAAGGGTGCTGCAAGACGCGCAAGGCGTTCATAGGCGCGCAATCCGGCCTCAAGCGCGGGCTTACCGGGGGCAAAGGCGGGTGGATCACAGATCACCACATCGAATTCCGCACCCTCGGCCCGCAAGGCCGTCAGCACATCAAAAGCATCGCCTTGGCGTGTGGCAAATCGGTCGGCGACGTTCATCGCTTCGGCACCTTTTTGCGCCAGTTCCAACGCAGGGGCAGAGCCGTCTACCGCTAGAACAGAGCTGGCACCGTTTGCCAGTGCAGCAAGGCCAAAGCCCCCCACATGGGCGAACACATCCAGCACCCGCTTGCCCTTGGACAAGTTGGCCGCAAAGGCGTGGTTGGGTCGTTGATCATAGAAAATACCAGTCTTTTGACCACCGGTCAGATCGGCCATATAAGTTGCACCGTTCATCGGTACAGGCAGCGGCCCATCTGGTGCTTGACCTTGCAAGACAAGGCTGACGTCGTCCAACCCTTCCAAGGTGCGCGTGCGGCCTGCTGCGTTTTTCAGCACGTTCTTGATGCCGGTCTGTTCCACCAGTGCAGCGGTCAGCGCGTCGATATGCACATCGGCCCATGCTGCGTTCGGCTGAACCACGGCGGTATCACCAAAGCGGTCGATGATCACACCGGGCAGCCCGTCGGCTTCGGCGTGGATCAGGCGGTAAAACGGCGCATCATAAAGCTGTTCACGCAATTGCAACGCGCGCCCGATATGGGCGGCAAACCAGCTTTGATCAATCACAGCTTCGGAGTTTTGATCCAGCATCCGGCAAAAGATTTTCGACAGCGGGTTCACCGCGACGATGCCCATCACCTGACGGGCGCTGTCCTCAAGAATGGCGAGGCTGCCGGGGGCAAGGCCCTTGGTCCGGCGGTCAACGACCATTTCATTGGCGTAAACCCATGGAAACCCGTGACGAATGGCACGTGCATTGGCTTTCGGCAGCAGGCGAACTACTGGCAAATCAGCGGCGGAGGTCGGGGCGGATGCGATAGGGGCTGTTGTCATAACGCCTCCTCTAGTCGGTTCTGATGGATTGGGAAAGCCTTAGCGTGCGGTCGGGCCCCGAAACGATCTGGATCGGAGACGTATTTAGTGGCGTGGGCGGCTTTTCCAGCCGCCGCGCCGCTGCGGTGTGGCCATGCCTTGCAACCCCTCGCGCATGACGTCTGTCATCGGGTGCTGGTCGGCGGTGGTGCCATATCGTTCCAGCATCAATCGAATGGTGGGGCCCGTTTCGGTATCAAGCGGCAGGCTGAGCGCCCAATCCAGAAAGATGGACCGGCATTCGGCTTTGGTGATGCCCTCGATCTGATAGGATTCGTAAATCAGCCCTTTGGGGTCCAGCGCGTCGCCTTTGCTCATGGTGTTTCCTTTTCTGGACCGGTCTTTGCCGCGTCATCATAGTCTTGCAAGGCATTTCGGATGATCGCCGCTGCCGCTGCATAGGTTTGCGCAAGATGGGTTTCGAGGGCGTCCAAACTGTCGCATTGCAGGCTGCGTGTCAAAAACCCCCTGCCCGCCTGCCCCAGTTGATCACTGCGCAAGACCGTTGCCGACAACAGTCGGGTCGCCGATTGCAGTGACCAGCAGGTGGCATAGGCGTCTTTCAGGGTCTGCGTGTCGGCACCGCTGATAATCCCTGAGGCTGCCGCCGCGTCCAGACCGGTGTCAATCTGAAGGGCGGTTTCACCTTGCAGCAAGGCCCCCGCTTGGGCGAGCAGTTCGATGTCTTGCAACCGCCCCGGCCCATTTTTTGCGTCCCACGTGCCATTCGCCGCCTTGGCCGTGGCCAGCCGCGCGCGCATTTCCGCCACCTCGCGCAGGGTAGCAGCACGATCTCGCGGCTTGGCCAGCACCTTGGTTCTGAGCGCGTTGAAATCCTCCGCCAGATCCTGTGGCCCGACGATCACATCCGCACGGGTCAAGGCCAGATGTTCCCACACCCACGCCTGCGTCATCTGATAGCTTTCAAAGCTGGCAAGGCTGGTGGCAACCGGCCCCTGATTGCCCGACGGACGCAGGCGCATGTCGATCTCATACAGCTTGCCTTGCGACATCGGCGCGGTCATCGCGGTGATCATCGCTTGGGTCAGGCGCGCATAGTAGAGCCGCGCGGCCAGGGGGCGTTTACCATCTGACGCTTCCACATCCAGCGGGTCATAGATCACGATCATATCCAGATCAGAGGTCGCCGTCAGACGCCGCGCGCCAAGCGACCCCATCCCCACCAACACTGCACCGCGTCCGGGGGGCGACCCGTGTTTGCGGGCGAATTCCTCGACCACCACGGGCCACAGGGCTTGCAACACAGCGCGGGCCAGATCGGCATATTGTGCGCCGGCGGTGCGCGCATCGGTCAGACCGCGCAGATGGTGAACGCCAACGCGGAAATGCCATTCGCGGGCCCAGCGTCGGGTGGCATCTAGACGCGCCTCGTAATCGCCTTCGGCCTTCAATGTGTCCGCCAGCGCATCGCGCAGCGCAGCTTCTCCAGGCCAATCGCTAAAGAAATCACCGCCAATCACCGCGTCCAGCACCGCCGCGTTGCGCGACAAATAGGCCGCCAGTTCCGGCGAGGTGCTGACGATATCAATCAAAAGCTCCGACAAGGACGGGTTCACCTTAAGCAGAGAAAACAGCTGCACCCCCGCAGGAAGCCGCGACAGGAAACCGTCAAAGGCCAGCAGCGCCTCGGCGGGTTTATCGGCCTCGGCCAACCGCGCCAGCAAACCCGGCTTGAGTTCGGCAAACAGATCGGCCCCACGCGCGCTGCGCAAGGCGGGATAGGTTAGCCATCGGTCCAGAACGGCGCTGTCAAACACATACGGCGCGGGCGCGTCGGACTGCCCCGCATCCGAGCCGGCAAAGAACCCTTCGGTCAGATGATGCACCTCTGCCAGACGGCGGTGCAGATCCGATTGCAGATCGCCCACGTCCTGATCCATCATCGCGGCCAGCCGCGCGAACCCGTCGTCCGTATTGGGCAACGTATGCGTTTGCGCATCGCGGATCATCTGAACCCGGTGCTCCACAGTGCGGTGCGCGCGGTAATGATCGGCCAAGGTCTCGGCCATATCCGCAGGCAACCAATCCTTTTCCGCCAGCACCGCCAAACCGTCGCAGGTGCCCCGCACCCGCAGATCAGCATCGCGCCCGCCCGCAATCAACTGCCGCGTCTGGGTGAAAAATTCGATCTCGCGAATACCCCCGCGCCCCAGCTTCATGTCATGGCCGGGCAAGGTGATCGGCCCGCCCAGACCTTTATGTTCGCGGATCGCCAGCCGCATGTCATGGGCATCCTGGATCGCCGCGAAATCCAGATGACGCCGCCAAACAAACGGGCGTAAAGCCGTTAGAAAACGGTCCCCCGCGGCCAGATCACCCGCCGCCGGACGCGCCTTGATATAGGCGGCGCGTTCCCACGTGCGGCCAAGGCTTTCGTAATACCGCTCGGCCGCCTCCATCGCCATACACACAGGCGTCACCGCCGGATCGGGGCGCAATCGCAGATCGGTGCGAAACACATAGCCGTCGCCGGTCAGGTCGCTCAACGTGCCGCTCATCGCGCGGGTAGCGCGTACGAAAGCAGTGCGTGCGCCGTGGAAATCGCCTGTCTCAAACCGGGTTTCATCAAACAGGCAGATCAGATCAATGTCCGAGGAATAATTAAGCTCGTTCGCGCCCATCTTGCCCATGGCCAGCACCACCATGCCCGCGCCAGTTTCCGCATCATCCGCCGTCATGCCGGGCAGTTTTCCGCGTTTGATCTGGCCGCGCAGCCCCGCACGCAAGGCCGCGTGACAAGCAGCATCTGCAAAGCGGCTTAGCGTGGTGGTCACCTGCTCTAGCGTCCATGCCCCTGCCAGATCGGCCAGCCCCGTCATCAGCGCAATCCGTCGTTTGCCCTGCCGTAGATGCGCCGACAGCTGATCGTCTGCCACATCCCCCGCGCCTGCGATCACCGCCTGCACTGCCTTTTCAGGGTCGTCAAATGCGGCAGTGCACCATGCGCTTTCCTTTCGCATCAGATCCAGCAGATAGGGTGAAACGGACCCTGCCCCCGTCACCAACGCCGCCAACTCGGGCGCAAGTCCGGGCATGGCCTGACGTGCTTCATCAGCCTGATCGGCGTTGAAAATGCGTGGAACGCGGGTGATTTGGGTGGCAAGGGTGCTCATCCCGCCAGCATTCGCTGTTTCAACGGTTTGGGTCAATGGGTGGTTTTTCTGCATTAAAACAAAGCCGTTTAGGGTTTTTGCAGAATTAATGTAAAAAAGATTTACATCACCCCTTGCGCAAATGCCTGGCAATCACAATCTAGTGTAATGTGAAAGGGATTTACATACACCCACACAACAACAGGCCCGAGGTTTTCAGGGCCACCACACTCTGACCGAAAGGGATTTTAATGACTCAGACCTATTCCCCCGCCTACACCACTGAACGCAGTTGGCTAGGCCGCGCCGAAGACCTGCTCGATTCAAAAGGCAAACCCGCCTGGATCGCCGCAATGATCGTCGGTTTCATTGTCTTCTGGCCTGTTGGCCTTGCCCTTCTTGCTTATATGATCTGGAGTAAACGCATGTTTAAATCATCCTCTTGTGCCAAACGCCGCAGCCATCGTTCAATGGCCAGCCGCCCCACCGGTAACGCCGCCTTTGACGCCTACAAGGCCGATACGCTGGCCCGTCTCGAAGAAGAGCAAAACAATTTCGAGGCCTTCCTCACCCGCCTGCGCGAAGCCAAAGACAAAGCCGAATTCGACCAGTTCATGGCCGACCGCGCGCCTAAAAAAGATAGCTCCGAAACCGCGTAAACTTGCGCACCCCCGTGCCCCCCACCATTTGGGGGGCATATCCACCCCATTCCAAGGACAGTGACATGACAATGCCCCCCGATCCCGAAACACAGCCGGAATTTTACAGCGGCGTCGCCACCAAACGACTGTTTGCGTGGATCGTTGATGCGATCATCATCCTGCTGGCCTGCCTTGTGATGCTGCCGTTCACTGCCTTCACAGGCCTGTTCTTCTTTCCGCTGATGATGCTGGTGGTGGGCTTTTTCTACCGCGTCGCCACGCTGAGCAGCGGATCATCCACCTGGGGCATGCGCCTGATGGGGATGGAACTTCGCACCCAAAACGACGAACGTCTCGATACGGGCACGGCATTCCTGCACACCTTGGGATATACGATCAGCATAAGCGTCATGCCATTGCAGCTGATTTCCATCGTTTTGATGGGCACAACCGCACGTTGTCAGGGGCTTAGCGATATGGTATTAGGAACAGTCGCCCTGAACCGGCGCAAGGAAATCTGACACAGTGGAAAACTGGGGCTTGGCGTCCTGAAATCCTGTTGGTATCCTTTTTGTAACAATATCGGATTAGCATGCGCCATACCCTTCCCATTGCCCCGCAGTTCTATGTGACAGCACCCCAGCCCTGCCCCTATCTTGAGGGGCGGACAGAGCGGAAATTGTTCACTGCATTGCAGGGAGAGGCCGCCGCAACGCTGAACGACAGCCTGTCTGCACAAGGGTTCCGGCGCTCGCAAAACGTGCTTTACCGCCCGTCCTGCGCAGATTGCGCAGCCTGCCTTTCCGCACGGATCAGCGTCGCTGACTTCGTCCCCAGCAAAAGCCAAAAGCGCACGCTAAAGCGGAACGCGGGCCTGACCCGGCGGGCCACCTCCCCTTGGGCGACCGAAGATCAATATGATCTCTTCCGCCGCTATCTGGACAGCCGCCATGCGGATGGTGGCATGGCAGATATGGACGTGTTCGAATTCGCCGCCATGGTCGAGGAAACCCCAATCCGCAGCCGCGTCATTGAATATACGGATGAGGTCACGAACGACCTGATCGGCGTCTGCCTCACGGATGTGCTGGGCGATGGCGTCAGCATGGTCTATTCGTTCTATACACCCGACCAGCCCCAGAACGGCTTGGGCAATTACATCATCCTAGACCATATCGATATCGCGCGCGCGGCAGGCCTGCCCTATGTCTATCTTGGCTACTGGGTGCCCGGCAGCCCGAAAATGGGCTACAAGGCCAAGTTTTCGGGCCTCGAGGTTTATATGGGTGGCAAGTGGCACAAGATGAAAGATCCGGCCGATTTCAACCCGGACCATCACCCGCTAAGCACCGATCCCATCGCCGAACAGGTCGCCAATATCGCCCTGCCCGATCTCAGCTCCAAACGCCGCTGATCGCGCCCCTCTTCTCTGGCTCAAAAATATCCTCGGGGGAGTTTGAGGGGGCAGACAGCCCCCTCATCCCTCAAACAGAACCACCAACCCCAAGTATAAGCACGCCTAGAATCGAATGAGGGCACCCAATCGGGTGCCCTCTCCGTTTTCCTATCGCAAATCTATGCCGATCAGTTCGGCATCAGATCCGGGACAATTGTCACGATCGCCGGGAACATCCACAGCAGCGCCAAGGCACCTACCTGAATCAACACGAACGGGATGATGCCGCGATAGATGTGGCCCGTCGTCACACTCGCCGGTGCCACACCGCGCAGATAGAACAGCGCAAAGCCAAAGGGCGGCGTCAGGAACGATGTTTGCAAGTTCACCGCGATCATGATGGTCACCCATTTCGGGTCGAACGTACCGCCATAGATCACTGGCCCCACAATCGGGATCACGATGTAAATGATCTCAAGGAAATCCAGCACAAAGCCCAAGATAAACAGGACCAGCATAACGATCAGGAACACCGTCAGCTCGTTGTCAAAGCTCTTGAGCCATTGCTGGATATAGTGTTCCCCACCAAAGGAGATCACCACGAGGTTCAGCAGCTGCGACCCGATCAGGATGGTAAACACCATCGAGGTCACCTTGGCGGTTTCGCGCACGACCGGGCTTAGTACCCCGGAAGTGTACAAAATCCAGCACGAGAACAGCAAACCGAACACGGCGTAAAGGTAAGCACCGTAGGCGACAAAGAACGCGACCCAATTCTCGAAACCGACATCATCTTGGTTGATGCGCAGATCGAAATTCACGCCCACAAGGATACAGATCAGAATGGCCAGCGTTGACCAGATGATCACCTTGGGCGACCGGTCCAGATCGGTTAGCTTGCGATAGGCTGCAAGCATGATCGCCCCGCCCGCACCAAGTGCGGCAGCAGGCGTCGGGTTGGTGATACCGCCCAAGATCGACCCCAGCACAGCGACGATCAACACCAGCGGTGGGAACACCACGCGGATCAGCTCGTTGCTTGCGCACAGCTTCAGACCATAAAGCATCCCGTAAACCACAGCGGCAAAGGGCAGCGCCATCAGCACAACCATGGTGCCCGGCGATGTTGTCGGACCGACCAGCAGGATATCGACCAGCACCGTCAGCACCAACCCGATGCCACCGATGATCAGCGGACGTCGTTCAGCAGAGGGCGATACACCGCGCGCCGTTGTCAGAACCAAGCCCAACAGGATCACGATGATGGCAACGCCTGTCCCAATCGGTGCGGCGTCTGCGATCTTATCCGCCTGTTTTTGCGCAAACGCTTCGTCGGACAGTTTTTCGCTGGCCTGTTGGCCGCCTGCGGCCTCGATTGCGGCCTGTTCGGACACGGCTGTATCCCATGCTTCTTGCCCGTGCAGTTCGATCATCGCGGCCTGACATTCAGGCCCGACATTCGTGCGCAGGCTGGCGCCTTCGCTAGTCTCGCTAAAGCTGGAAACGACAGTGGACTGACTGCCCACGATCCCCATGTTGCCAAGGAAGATCGTCCCGACAATCAGCAGGATCGGCGCGCCAAGGAACCAAGTAAAACCTTCGCCCCGTGTGATGGGTTCGGCATTGGTCGATCCCATTGGCACGGCAGGTGCTTTTTCAGGGTTAAACAGCGCATAGACAAAGGCATAAAGCGCATAAAGCAGCGCCAGCATGATGCCCGGCAGCAATGCCGCCTGGAACAATGTACCCACGGAAACCACCGCAGGCTCGCCCAGATAGGTCAATGCGTCGGTACAGCCAGCGGATGTGGCGCGGGCCTCTTGAGCGGCGGAATACAGATCGCCCGCCAATGTGCCCAGCAAAACGATCACGATGGACGGCGGAATGATCTGCCCCAAAGTGCCTGATGCAGCGATCACACCTGTCGACAGTTCTGGCGAATAGCCGTTGCGCAGCATGGTTGGCAGCGCCAGCAAACCCATGGTGACAACAGTCGCGCCCACAATACCGGTCGAGGCGGCCAAAAAGGCACCCACAACAACGATGGACACGGCCAAACCACCGGGCAGCGGGCCAAAGACGCGCGCCATTGTGGTCAGCAGGTCGTTGGCGATTTTCGACCGTTCCAGCGTGATGCCCATCAGAACGAACATCAATACCGCCAGCAGCGTCTCAATCGACTGACCGGCCAGAACGCGTTCGTTCATACGGTTCACGATGAACGATACGTTGCGGTTCATTGCCTCTTCCCAACCGGCGGGGAAAACGCTTTCGGCGATGCGCGGCAAATCAGGGTATCGGAATTTCGACACCGCATCATTGGGCACGCCCGAATTCACCAGATCGCGATACGCTTGCGAGGATTGGTCAATCGCCTGATGGATCAGCAACCCTGCGCTATCAAGCGCCGCGATAATCGCGAATGAAATAATACCGGCACCGCCGATGGCAAAAGCCACCGGGAAGCCAGACAAAATGCCGCCAAACAGGCAGACAAAAACGATGATTAGGCCAATTTCGACCCCGTCGAGACCAAAAAGCATGGGACGTCCCTTAAATTAATGTGTGCCCTCAAAGGCTTCTTCGCCCTCGCCCAGCGTATCGCGGTCGAGATATTTATCTTCGCTCTCGGGTCCTTCGCGGTACTCAAGAATGGCGCGATAAAACGTGGAGATCGCCTGCAAAATCACCATAATGCAGAAGGCGCAGAGCAGGATCTTGAACAGGAAATAACCGTTGAAGCCGTTTGGAGAAAAGCCGATCGTTTCGACGTTCCATTTCAACAGGCGTGATTTGCGCAGCAACAGTTCCAACCGGTCCGATGCCGACGGGTTCGGCGTTACCAGATGGCGCCACAGGAAGAACCAACCATACAGCCATGTCACAACGGCGAATGGCAGCATAAAGAACAGCGCGCCAAACATGTCGATCAGCCGCTTGGTGCGGAATTTCACACCCGCATAGAACAGATCAACACGTACGTGACCGCCCTGAACGAATGTGTAGCTTACACAAAGACAGACGACCAAGGCATTGAAAAGCTTAAGCTCTTCGGCAAACCAGCTGATGTCGAACTGGAGCGGAATACCAAACCCGACCGAGATATCAGGCCGGGTGAAAATCCGCTGCATAAAGACGATGATGATCTGTTGCAGCACCATCAAAATACCGGCCCATGCGAAAAAGCGGCCCACCGTGTTGGCGAACCCTTCGAGGACACGAACGCAGCCCCACATGAAACCTTTGCGCCAAAACCCAAAGGCGGTGACGAACACCAATCCAATGAAAAGCACGAAAAACAGCTCGACCGACGCGCCGTAATAGATAAAGCGCATGAGGGATTCACTGTTTGACCAATCCAGCCACATGCCCGGATTAACCAGAGCGGCGAAAAAGTTGTAAAATGCCTCAAGAATATTGCCGAGAACGAAGTTGATCAGATTGCCGTCCTGAAACTTGTCCAGACAGCTTATCTTGGCACCTTCTGCTGCGCGGAAAAACCCGTCGCACACCACATCATCTGCCATGTATGTCCCCTCCTTCGCATGCCCTGATTGTGACAAGGCTTGGTGCGAAATCTTTGTTGCCCCGGCGTGAACGCCCAGGGTCGTGTAACTGCATCAGGGGCCGCACGATGGCGACCCCTGATACGACTGTTATAAGGCTTAGCCTTGGCCCAGAACGCGCTGACGCTGGTTCACGTAGTACGCGTCAGACTTGGACAGCCACTCTGCAGAAGACTGCAAAGATGTCTCAAAGCTGTTGCGGATGTCTGCGAACAGGCTGTCATCCATGTTTTCGTCCATGACTTCTTTGGACGCTGCACCGAATGCATCCCAAACATCGTCTGGGAACTGCATGGTTTTAACACCTTGCTGCTGCAGACGCGCCAGTGCGGCACCGTTGTTTGCCAGCGTTTCGGCCAGACCTGTGTGCGTTGTCGCCATGCAGGAATATTCGATGATTTTTTGCTGAGCAGGTGTCAGGTCGTTGAAGACATCCAGGTTAACGGATGCGGTCAGGCCGGAACCTGGCTCGTGGAAGCCCGCTGTGTAGTAGACTTTGGCAACTTCTTGGAAGCCCGCGCGTTCGTCCGCAAATGGACCAACCCACTCAAGACCGTCCAACGCGCCCGAGGACAACGCTTGATACAGTTCGCCGCCGGGGATGTTCTGAACGGATGCGCCCAGTTTACCCAGAACCTTGCCACCAAGGCCCGGCATGCGGAATTTCAAACCGTTAAAGTCAGCAGCAGAGTTGATTTCCTTGCGGAACCAACCACCGGATTGCGAACCGGAGTTACCGGCAAGGAACATCTTCATGTTGAAGATTTCGCCGACTTGGTTGTGCAGCTCGTGGCCGCCGCCGTGCAGGTACCAGTTTGTCAGCTCTTGCGCTGTGCCACCGAATGGAACGGCTGTGAAATACGCCAGACCTGGGTGCTGACCGATAAAGTAGTAGTCGGCCGCGTGGTACATGTCGGCCTGACCGGACGATACCGCGTCAAACACTTCGAACGCACCAACCAGTTCGCCCGGTGCTTTCTTT
Organism: uncultured Sulfitobacter sp.; assembly: GCF_964021855.1. Taxonomy (NCBI): domain Bacteria; kingdom Pseudomonadati; phylum Pseudomonadota; class Alphaproteobacteria; order Rhodobacterales; family Roseobacteraceae; genus Sulfitobacter; species uncultured Sulfitobacter sp. The sequence continues at coordinate 26,041 of NZ_CAXHZD010000004.1, read as the reverse complement.
TCGATGGTCAAGCTGCCGTCAGACATCTCGTTAACCATGGCGTTCAGGTAGTTTGCTGCGTCATCAAGAACAGCAAAGCCGCGCGGCCATGCGGTAACCATTGTCAGCGTGCGTTTGCCTTGGGCGTACAGTGGTGCCGCCAGCGTGGATGCTGCGGCAGCGGTGCCGCCAAGTGCGGATGTCTTCAGAAATGAACGACGGTCCATATGGATACTCCTCCCGAGTATAGGATGCCCACGCAGTTTATGTGCGCGCGGGTCGTTTCAAGTGGAGGCAATTTACCTGATCTATTTTGGTTGGAAATACCTATTAATGCGTAGAGACCACCCTCATCCGCAAGATTATGACCCGATTTACGCCTAAACTTTGGGCAAACCTGTTGTGCAAGATACCCAAAGGTCATCTTGGCCTTGCGAACACCCCCTTTGATTCGGCTAGGTTTCCCTTTACCAGAATCACATGCGCCGCCTGTTTTCCCGCCTTGCCCCGACCTATGCACAAAAGCTGACACTGCTTGCCGCTGTGCCTTTGGTGCTGGCCGTTGCGGGGATCGCCGTGGTCGTTGCATTGCAGGCCAAGGCCTTGGCAGACCGCGAGATTAACACCCTGGAAAACCAGTTGATTGCCGCAAAAAAGGTCGAGCTGCGCAATTACGTCACCCAAGCACGCAACGGTTTCTATTTTGTCTATGGGTCTGCGTCGCCCGAGGATGACCCCGCCAAGGCACAGGTCGCACAGATTTTATCGGCGATGATCTATGGCGAGGAAGGGCAGTTTTTCGTCTATGATTTCGACGGCAACGCCCTTGTCAGCCCGCGGCAAACCGACCGGATCAATCAAAACTTTAGCGGTGAAACCGATAGCGCAGGCACACCGGTCGTCGATGAATTGATCCGCATCGCCCGCGCAGGGGGCGGCTATCACACGTATCTGTGGCCAAAACCGTCCACCGGGACCGAGGCGCAGATGATCACCTATGTCACGTCCTTTCCCAGTTGGCGGTGGGCTGTTGGGACTGGCGTTTATATTGACGACATCCTGTCCAGCGTTGCGTCGGCCCGCGCCGATGTGCTGGCCCGCGTGCAACGCACGTTCCTTTATATTGGTGCCATCACCCTTGCCGCGCTGTTTTTGGTGTTCGGCACGGGCATGCTGGTCAATCTGCGTGAACGACGGCTGGCTGATGCCAAGCTGAAAAAGCTGACCCAACGGGTGTTCGACGCCCAAGAAGAAGAACGCGGCCGCGTGGCCCGCGAACTGCACGACGGGATCAGCCAGATTTTGGTCGGGGTGCGCTATGCCCTGGAAAACGCGCGCCGCCGTCTGGATCGCGGCGACCGACGCGCGGCAGAACCCTTGGGCAAGGGGATCGACAGTCTCGGCGAGGCCATATCAGAGGTGCGGCGGATCAGCCGTGATTTACGCCCCGGGGTGCTGGACGATCTGGGCTTGGGCCCTGCCCTGAAAACGCTGGTCGAAGAATTCTCGCGCCGGACAGGTATCACCTGCCGCTTTAACACGGTCGTGTTTCGCAACCGTCTGGATAACGACGCCAAGATCGCCCTCTACCGTATCGCTCAAGAAGCCCTGACAAATATCGAACGCCACGCAGGCGCATCCGAAGTCGTCGTCGATTTGCGCGGCCACCGCCAAGGTGCCACCCTTGAGATCAAGGATAACGGCCGCGGCATCTTTACCGATGCACAAAGCGCCGGTGGCCTTGGTCTGCGCAATATGCAAGAACGCATGGATCAATTGGGCGGCAGCCTGTCGTTGGAAACATCAAGTTCCGGTGGCACGCGGGTACAAGCAACGGTCCCGCTGACACATCTTTTACCGCCGGAACCTAGCCTTCGCGCCCCTGCCCCGATCACTTAGAAAGTAATACCATGTCCGCCCCCGTCAAAGTCATGATTGTCGATGATCACCCCATGGTCGCCGAAGGGATCCAATCGATCCTCGAAAGCTATGATGATATCGAAGTGGTCGCTTGCCTGTCGAATGGCCGCGCCGCAATTGACCAGTTCGAAGGCCTGAACCCCGATGTGATCCTGATGGATCTGAACATGCCGGATGTGGGCGGGTTGTCGGCGACCGAGATCGTGCTGGAACGCCGCCCCGACATGCGCATCGTGATTTTGTCGATGCATGATAACCCCGAATATATTTCCTCGGCGCTTAGTCACGGTGCCATGGGCTATATCCTGAAAGATGTCCCAACGGACGAGATCAAGCTGGCCATCGACACGGTCATGCAGGGCCAGCGCTATCTATGTACTGGTGCCCAAGGGTCGCTAGAGCCCAAAGACGGTGCCCGCGACGCGTTGACCGAACGCGAACAGACCATCCTGCTGCAGCTTGCGCAGGGCAAAGCCAACAAAGAGGTCGCCGTGATCCTTGATATCTCGGTCCGCACGGTCGAGACGCACCGCAAAAACATCAAACGCAAACTGGGCATATCCTCGACCGCTGGCCTTACCCGCTACGCAATGGAACATGGCGTGCTGCAAGGCACCGGTGTGCGCATCTAAATGACGTGATTCACCAAATCTTTTTTGAAAAACTTCAAAAATTCCGGACATGGCGCAATAAGTGCAAAGATTTTTTATCCCTAGCGACACTTTTTGTTGAAAATGGCCATTGACGCCCCTCTGCCCTGAACATAATCTCCCCGCAACGCAAAAGGAGCCTTTGGCCATGACTATTCTAGTCGTCATTGTAGGACACGCGCGCATGGGCCGGTAACGGCAGACCATAATCGTCACCATGCGCCCCCGCCAAAACCGGGGGTTTTTTTATGCGCTACGACAAAGATTGAAACGACACACACGACCCGAAACACCACCCCACGGAGCACCAAGATGACACGCAAAATGACCGGAGCGAAAATGATCGTTCAAGCCCTGATTGATCAGGGTGTCGATACCGTATTTGGCTATCCCGGCGGCGCTGTCCTACCGATTTATGACGAGGTGTTTCAGCAAAACAGCATCAAACATATCTTGGTGCGCCACGAACAAGGTGCCGTTCACGCCGCCGAGGGCTATGCCCGGTCGACCGGTAAGCCCGGCGTTGTTCTGGTGACATCCGGCCCCGGTGCCACAAACGCTGTGACCGGCTTGACCGACGCTTTGCTGGACTCGATCCCGCTGGTGGTTTTGACCGGTCAGGTGCCGACATTCATGATCGGGTCCGACGCGTTCCAAGAGGCCGACACCGTTGGCATCACCCGCCCCTGCACCAAACATAACTGGCTGGTCAAAGAGACGGATAAGCTGAGCGGCGTTCTGCACGAGGCATTCCACGTAGCCACGTCGGGGCGTCCCGGCCCGGTTCTGATCGACATTCCCAAGGACGTTCAGTTTGCCACGGGCATGTACGAGCCCAAGAAACCGTCGGTGTCCCATTATCAGCCACCCGTAAAAGGCGACATGGAAGCGATCACCGAATTGGTCGCCGCCATGGAAACCGCCAAGCGCCCTGTGTTCTATACCGGCGGCGGTGTGGTTAACTCCGGCCCTGCAGCATCGCAATTGCTGCGCGAATTGGTCGAGGCGACAGGCTTTCCAATCACCTCAACCCTCATGGGTTTGGGCAGCTACCCTGCGTCTGGCGAAAAATGGCTGGGTATGCTGGGGATGCACGGCCTTTACGAGGCCAACATGGCGATGCATGACTGCGATCTGATGATCAACATCGGCGCGCGTTTCGACGACCGGATCACCGGTGTTGTTGACCTGTTCAGCCCCAAATCGACCAAAGCACATATTGATATCGACCCGTCCTCGATCAACAAGATCATCCGCGTCGACATCCCGATTGTGGGCGATGTGGGCCACGTGTTGGAAGACATGCTGAAGGTGTGGAAATCCCGGGGCCGTAAAACAAACAGCGAAGCCGTTGCAAAATGGTGGAAACAGATCGACGAATGGCGCAGCATTGACTGCCTCAAGTTCGAGCAAACCGGCAAGGTGATCAAACCGCAATACGCATTGGCCCGGCTTGAAGCGCTGACCAAGAAATACGACCGCTATATCACCACCGAAGTGGGCCAGCACCAGATGTGGGCCGCGCAATACCTTGGCTTTGAGGATCCCAACCGCTGGATGACATCGGGCGGGTTGGGCACCATGGGCTATGGCTTCCCTGCGTCCATCGGCGTGCAAATGGCGCATCCTGACGCCTTGGTGATTAACGTCGCTGGCGAGGCCTCATGGCTGATGAACATGCAAGAGATGGGCACCGCGATGCAGTATAATCTGCCAGTTAAACAGTTCATCCTGAACAACGAACGGTTGGGCATGGTACGTCAATGGCAGGAATTGCTGCATGGCGAACGCTATTCGCAAAGCTGGTCTGAATCCCTGCCCGATTTCGTGAAATTGGCCGAGGCCTTCGGGGCCAAGGGTATTTTGTGTTCCGATCCCGATGATCTGGATGACGCAATCATGGAAATGTTGACCTATGACGGGCCGGTGATTTTCGATTGCTTGGTCGAAAAGCACGAAAACTGCTTCCCGATGATCCCGTCAGGCAAGGCGCATAATGATATGATGTTGGCCGGTGTGGATACGCAAGGTGTGATCGACGCTAAGGGTAGCGTTTTGGTGTAACGCTGTGAACATACCAGACTCCAAGTTCACTAAATACGTTGTTTTGGCGATATTTCTATTCAGTATTGCTAATTACGGTCGCATCGCCGCGGACTTCTCACAGGGGAATGTTTGGTTGCCGATCGACTTACTAACACTCGTAGCAACTAGCATTGTAACGTTTCTGTTAGTACGTAGTGGAATGGAGTGTATTAGCCAAGAGGAGGCAAGGGGATCTATAGTAGCGTTTTTAGGCGTTATTGTCGGAGTTTCGGTCCCGTTGGGATTTGCCACAGCTTATTTAATTTTTCACCAGCATTTTGAATGTATTAGTGGTGACCCCACATCATTAGACATTCTCTATTTCTCTTTCGTAACGTTTACTACACTGGGATATGGGGACTTTAGCCCAGTTGGTGTCTGTAAAGGGTTTGCAGCGCTTGAAGCAATTGTAGGCTACCTTTCGCTCGGCATATTCGCAGCGCTGCTCGTCACCTATCTCGCCCGAAATCAAGGAACTAAATAATGTCAGCCCTAAAAATCAAAAAAGGCTCTACCAGCCACTCCGCCTATAACCTGCGTGCGAATTTTTCGGATGTTATCGAACGCCATACCCTTGCTGTTCTGGTCGAGAACGAACCAGGTGTCCTAGCACGGGTGATCGGGTTGTTCTCGGGGCGCGGGTATAACATCGACAGCCTTACCGTCGCCGAAGTTGACCACACAGGTCACCGCAGCCGGATTACAATCGTCACCTCGGGCACGCCGCAGGTCATCGAGCAGATTAAAGCGCAGCTGGGCCGGATCGTTCCGGTGCATGAGGTGCACGATCTGACGGTCGAAGGCCCGTCGGTCGAGCGTGAATTGGCGATGTTCAAGGTGTCGGGCACCGGCGAAAAACGCGTCGAGGCCTTGCGCCTTGCAGACATCTTTCGTGCCAATGTGGTGGATAGTACGCTCGAAACCTTTGTGTTCGAGATCACCGGCGCGCCGGATAAAATTGATGCTTTCGCGGATCTGATGCGCCCCTTGGGGCTGACAGATGTGGCGCGGACCGGCGTCGCCGCCCTGCCCCGTGGCGACTGATCAGGCCAAACCGACCTGACGTTCAGGGGGATATGCGGGCTGTCTGCTTTGGAATGGGACGATTTCGGCAGACGGCTGGCAGGCAGTATTCGATGTGCCCTGCCCCAGTAATTTCGCCGGAAGATCAACATCCAGCTTTTCGCGAATAACGCGGGGATTGCTGGCTGTTCTGAGTTTGCTATTCAACGTCACGTCGAATTCAACAAGGTCGCCAGCGTCAAATGTGATGTTCTGACAGTCCGGCGATCCGCCGAAATAGGCCAGATCGCCATGATCCTCGCACCAAAAGACGGCTTTTTTGTCTGAAACATCGCTCCACAGAACAACACCGTACATTTCTGATCACTCCCCGCATTTTTCTATCTTCGGTTGGGTTATCGCCAAAATTCAATGGTTTGTCGATTTTTTTGATCTTTCATTTTGTGTCGTTCGCAGCCGGTTTTGACGCTGATTAGCGTCAATGCGCCATTAACCACATGTGACTTGTAAACAATATACAATTGATACAACCTAAGGGGCATCAAGGGATGGAGAATGGTCGACTTAAAGAACCCTGCAACGATCAGATCAGTTTTTGGTGATAATCTGCGGCTATTGTCCAAGGATCAGCCATCCATCACCGTGCTTGCCAGCGAACTTGGAATAAACAGAACCCAATTCAACCGCTACCTGTCCGGTCAAAGCTTTCCAAGGCCGGATATTCTGGCCCGTATTTGCGCATATTTCGATCTAGATGCGCGGATAATGCTGGAACCCTTGGACCAAATCATCAAGCGGCCCGCGCCTACCTTGGGCCACTATATGAACGACTTCCTCATGGCGGATACGACGGGCATCCCCGAAACCGTCTTTCCCAGTGGGTTTTACCGGTTCTCAAGGCGCAGTTTCATTGACCGTGATGTGTTCGTCATTGGCCTTGTCTATGTGTTTCGCAAGGGCGAGGCCACGTATCTGCGCGGCTACGAGACGGTGGAAGCCATGCGGATGCAATGCCTGCCCACCGCCCCCAAATACCGCGAATTCAGGGGCGCTGTCCTGCCGCAGGAGGAAGGGTTGGCGATCATCGCGGGCCGCAGGAACGCCATGACCTCGTCTTTCAACTATCTGGGGCGTGTCGCGTCTTTTGGGAATAACTTTTGGGTGGGCTATACCACGCGGACGATCCCCGAAGGCGCTGCCGGCATGCGCGTCACCCGTCTTGTCTATGAATATCTGTCGCAAGACACGCAAAGCGTGCTTCAAGCGGCGCGCAGCAAGGGCTTTCATGCGATACAGGACCTGGAAGTCTTCCATCAACGTTTGCTGCGCCCAGACGAGGATTTCACGTAAACTCACGCCCTTGCCATGTCGCAGCCGTGAAAAATAGGTCGCTAATTGCACGCTCAAACCCGCACATTGCCGCTACCCTTGACCCACCAGCAAGGAGAGCGTCATGAACATGCCCCATACCGATCTGAGCAAGGTGCGCCGCCCCATTGATCGGGCAAACGGCCTGAGCAACGCCCATTACATCGATCCCGCGCTTTTTGCAGAGGAACGCGAGGCCGTCCTGTTCAAAAACTGGTCCGGCCTTGCCACCGCATCGGATGTCCCCGCTGTTGGCGACGCTGTTCCGCTTGATTTTCTAGGCATGCCCCTGCTGGTGCTGCGGGATAAATCCGGCAAGGTTCGGGTTTTTCAAAACACCTGCAGGCATCGCGGCATGATCCTTGTCGATGCCCCGCGCAAGATCGAGGGGGCGATCCGCTGTCCCTACCACAGCTGGTGCTACAGCACCGAAGGGCGGCTTGTCTCTACACCGCATGTCGGCGGTCCGGGGCTGAATGTGCATCCCGGTATTGACCGTGATCTGCTGGGCCTTGTCGAAATCCGCAGCCATGTCTGGATGGATGTGGTCTGGATCAACATCTCGGGCACGGCACCCCCGTTTGAACAGGCCAATGCCGATCTAATCGCGCGGTGGGCAGAATTCGCCAAACCTCTGCATCATGGCGGGGCCGACAGCCGCTTTCAGCTGAGCGTAAATTGCAATTGGAAGCTGGCGGTCGAAAACTATTGCGAAAGCTATCACCTGCCGTGGGTGCATCCCGGCTTGAACAGCTATTCCCGGCTAGAGGACCATTATAACATTGAAATGGCGGGGAAATACTCGGGCCAAGGCACGCAGGTCTATCGCCAGCTTGCCGGTGACGATGGGCAAAAATTCCCCGACTTCGCCGGGCTTTCCGACAAATGGGACACGGCGGCGGAATATGTGACCGCCTATCCCAACGTTCTGCTGGGCGTGCACCGCGATCATACATTCGCAATCATTCTGGTACCGGAAGGCCCCGAAAAAACTACCGAAAACATCCATCTATACTATGCAGCGGCCACGACCGACCCCGACCTGCGGGCGCGCAATACCGATCAATGGAAACAAGTGTTCGAGGAAGACATCTTTGTCGTCGAAGGGATGCAGTGCGGGCGTCATGCGGTTCAATTCGACGGCGGGCGGTTTTCCCCCGCGATGGATGGCCCCACGCATATGTTTCATGACTGGGTCGCGTCCCAGCTTGAAAACCACCGCGCGGTGTCATGCGCGATCTGAACGACCGGCTGCTGGCGGCCCATAAGGCCTGCGATCACGCCGCATTGGTTAGCCTCTACAGGACCGCTGCGGCGCGCACCGATGATCCTGACGCTGCCGGTTTCTATTTAACCCATGCCTATGTTTTTGCGTTGGAAACCGACCATCAAGACACATCGGCCTTGCGCGCCGAACTGGTGGCCCAAGGGCGTGAAACCCCGCTTTAACGGATCACGGCCGACGTCTTTGCGGCCAATGGGTCGCCTCGTGCCAATGCTGCGCCAGCCTGAGCAGTTGCGCATCGCTGCCCGGCCGCCCGATCAGTTGCAACCCGCCAGGCAAGCCGTCATGGCCAAACCCCGCGGGCACATTCACAACCGGCAACCCGATCAAACTGGCAGGCACCACCACCTGCATCCAGCGGTGATAGGTATCCATGCGCTGTCCGGCAATCTCGGTGGGATGGGCATCCTCCACCGCAAAGGGCCACAGCTGCGCCGACGGCAGAAACAAGACGTCCACCGTATCATACAGATCAACCGCCGCACGATACCACGCCGACCGAACCTCGCTGGCGCGCTGCACGTCCCGCGCGCTCAACGCCAGCCCACGCTCAATCTCCCACAGGGCGGCAGGTTTCAAATGTGGCCGCTCATCCGCGTTTTCAAAATGCGCGCCCAACCCGCCAGCCACAGCAAAGGACCGAAGCGTAATCCAGGCCTCCCACATGGCCGCGGCATCAAAGGGCGGTGCCACATCGGTTACCGCATGCCCCAAATCGGCAAACTGCCCCAACGCAGCCTCGCTGAGTTCCGTGATCCCATCCTCATAGGAAAAGGCACCACCCCAATCGCCCAACCACCCGATCTTTAAACCCGCCGCCGGCCCGCCCATCTGGGGCAAGGTGGCGTCTGGGGTGGTCCCTAATGGCTGTCGCGGATCTGCGCCCGTCATCGTGTCCAGCAAGGCTGCCAAATCCCGCGGGGTCCGCGCCATCGGCCCGGCGGTGGACAGTTGGTGCAGGAACATATCGCCCTCAGGCTCCCCCGGCACGGTGCCCCAACTGGGCCGCATCCCATAGACGTTGTTCCACCCCGCAGGGTTGCGCAAACTGCCCATCATGTCTGACCCGTCAGCCACGCTGACCATTCCGCAAGCCAAAGCCGCCGCAGCGCCGCCCGATGATCCCCCAGCGGATTTCGCCAGATCATAGGGGTTGCAGGTCGCGCCATGCACAGGGTTGAACGTGTGACTTCCAAGACCAAATTCCGGGGTGTTGGTCTTGCCGATGATGATGGCCCCGGCGGCGCGCAATCGCCCGACAACAACACTGTCTTTCTGCGCTACGGTCCCCGCGAACAAGGGCGACCCCATCGAGGTCGGCAATCCTTCAGCATCCGCCAGATCCTTGATCGCCATGGGAATCCCATGCAGCCAGCCGCTGCGCGGGGCCGCATCTGCTGCCCGCGCCTCTTCCATCAACGTCTCAGCACTGCGCAGCGACACAATCGCGTTGACCTGACGGTTCACCGCCTCGATCCGCGCCAAGGTGGCTTCCATCAACGCCTCGGCGGTCAGGCTGCCCTCGGCCAAGGCCTCGGATTGCGCCAACGCCCCCATGTTTAAAATGTCCAAGCCAACTGCCCCCCTGCTTTTGCGCCATCAGACGCCCACAGCCACGCAGACGCAAGCCCCCGCAGGGACCTGCCCTTCGGCTTCTCTGGCTCTTAAATATCCCGGGGGTGGCCGCAAGGCCGGGGGCAGCGCCCCCTCGCCGCTTAGCTGGCTTGCGCTTCGGCCCGGCTTTTACCCGACACGGCCAAGGCCAATGCGGCCCCCATCAACCCGTCCAGATCGCCGTCCAAAACACCTTTGGTATCGGATGTCTCGTAATTCGTGCGCAGGTCTTTGACCATTTGATAGGGTTGCAAGACATAGGACCGGATCTGGTTGCCCCACCCCGCATCGCCCTTGTTTTCATGGGCTTCGTTGATCGCAGCGTTGCGGCGGTCCAGCTCCATCTGGTACAAGCGCGATTTCAGCGCCTTCATGGCGATGTCACGGTTCTGGTGCTGGGATTTCTCGGAGCTGGTGACCACGATCCCAGTGGGATGGTGGGTGATGCGCACGGCCGAATCCGTGGTGTTCACGTGCTGACCGCCCGCGCCCGAGGACCGATAGGTATCGATGCGGATGTCGCTGGGGTTCACGTCAATCTCGATGTTGTCGTCCACCACGGGATAGACCCAGATCGAACTAAACGATGTATGGCGCTTGGCCGCCGAATCAAACGGGCTGATCCGCACCAGACGGTGCACACCGGATTCCGATTTCAGCCAGCCATAGGCGTTCAAACCGCTGATCTTGTAGGTCGCCGATTTAATACCGGCTTCTTCGCCGGGGCTCTCGGACTGTAGTTCAACCTTATAGCCCTTTTTCTCGGCCCAGCGGACATACATCCGCGCCAGAATATTGGCCCAGTCGCAGCTTTCTGTACCGCCCGCCCCTGCGTTGATCTCAAGGAAGGTATCATTGCTGTCCGCCTCGCCGTTCAGCAGCGCCTCAAGCTCTTTTTGCGCGGCGGTTTCTGCGAGCGCCTTAAGCGCGGCTTCGGCCTCGGCGACGACTTCGGCGTCGTCTTCAATTTCGCCCATCTCGATCAGCTCGACATTATCGGCAAGCTCTTGCTTGATGCCGTCATAGGTCGCCATGGAATCCACCAAGGCCTGCCGTTCACGCATCAGCTTTTGCGCGGCGTCGGGATCATCCCACAGATTGGGGTCTTCGACGCGGGCATTGAATTCTTCCAGGCGGTAAGGTGCCGTTTCGACGTTCAAACGCTGTGCCAACAGCTCCAGCGACTTGCTGATCTGATCTGCTGTATTTTGTGCCTCTGCGCGCATCGTTTGTGCCCTTTAAATTAACTGCGGCCCCGAAATGCCGGGGCCGCGTATGAGATAGACCAGCCGTGCTGCATGGGCAAGCGTTTGGCGATGGGATCGCTAGTAAAGCCCGCCGGAACTGATCGTGCCAAAGCTGGCTTTGGGACCGACCACGGCCTTTTTGCCGGTTGATGTTGTGACCGAACGGCCGCCACCATTGCTGATTTCTTCAAACAGCGGCAGGTCCGACCCCATGGCAAAGCCGCCATCGAAGGTGATACCGAAGATCGGCAATTCGCCATCTCGGAAGTATTCCGCAACCACATTCGGCCCGCTTGCATCATCGGGCAGGCGCGCACCGGTGAAACGATCGATGTTGATGAAATTACCGCCCGGAGGCACCTCAAAAGCGCCGCCGCCGTATTTCTTGATGGCTTCGCTCATGAAGCGTTGGAACACCGGGCCACACATGCCGGCACCATAGGCGCGTTTCCCCAAGGATCGTGGGTTGTCGAAACCGATATAACAGCCCGCCACGATATTGCTGGAAAAGCCCACAAACCAAACATCTTTGGCATCATTTGTTGTGCCTGTTTTGCCTGCAATCGGCACTGGCAGCTTAATCGACCCGCTGGCAGTCCCACGGTCCACAACCCCCTTCATCATCGAGGTCAGCTGATAGGCTGTGATCGGGTCCATCACCCGTTCGCGGTTCGAGATAATGCGCGGGGCAACGCCGGGATCAAGGCTGGCCAATTGGCAATCATTACAAATGCGCTGATCATGTTTATAGACGGTGCGGCCATAGCGGTCTTGCACGCGGTCCACGAGGGTTGGGGCCACCCGTTCACCGCCATTGGCGAACATCGCATAGGCCGACACCATCTGGTACAGCGTGGTTTCCTGTGATCCCAAGGCGTTGGCCAAAACCGGCGACAGGCTGTCATAGACACCGAACCGTTCGGCATAATCGCCGACAACGTCCATGCCGACCTCTTGCGCCAAACGGATGGTCATCAGGTTCCGCGATTGTTCGATACCCGTGCGCAGTGGCGTGGGGCCGTAGAACTTGTTCGACGAATTGCGTGGCCGCCACATGCCTTGGGGTGTGTTAATTTCGATCGGGGCATCGACCACGATGGTCGCGGGGGTATAGCCGCTGTCCAGCGCCGCCGCATAGACGAAAGGCTTAAAGCTGGAACCGGGTTGGCGTTTCGCTTGGGTGGCGCGGTTGAACACCGACGCCTGATACGAGAACCCGCCCTGCATGGCGATCACGCGGCCGGTATTTACGTCCATCGCGACAAAACCGCCCTGCACTTCGGGAATTTGGCGCAGGGTCCAGCGGATAAACGACCCGTCATCGTCCGATGTCATGCGGCGCACCAGCACCACATCGCCGACCTCTAGCAGATCGCCCGCAACCTTTGCTTTGCCGGCCAATTTACCGTCGCTTAGCTGTTTACGCGCCCATTGCACGTCCTTGGCGGTGATAAAGTGGCCTTCGGCGGTCTCGTCCACACCTTCAATACCGATCCGCGCATCGCTGTTGCCTACGTTCAGGACAACGGCAGGATACCACGGGTTTTCCAGCACGACGTCGCGCGACACCCGTATGTTTGCCAACGCCTCGCGCCATGTTGCCTCGTCGGTCAACTGATCGGCGGGGATCGTCTTGCCCGTGCCGCGCCAGATGCCGACGCCGCGGTCGTATTCCTCCAGCTGCTGCTGCAAGGCCTGCGCCGCGATGGGCTGCATTTCGTTGTCGATGGTGGCGCGCACGGTCAAACCGCCGGTGAAAAACTCGCCCTCGCCAAAGTTCTCGGACAGTTGGCGGCGGATTTCATCGGTAAAGTAATCGCGCGGCGGCAGTTCGGCCTTAAAGCTTTCAAAGTCGCCATTTTGAACCGACCGTAACGGCTGTGCGACCTCGGTTTCATAGACAGCTTGGGTGATATAGCCGTTTTCCTTCATCTCGCGCAGCACGAAATTCCGGCGCTGCATCAGTCGATCCTTGCGGCGCACCGGATGGTAATCCGACGGGGCCTTGGGCAAGGACGCCAGAAATGCCGCCTCGTGCGGGGCCAGTTCGCTGAGCGTTTTGTTGAAATAGGTCTGCGAGGCGGCGGCAACCCCGTATGAATTCTGACCCAGAAAAATCTCGTTCAGGTAAAGCTCAAGGATTTTTTCCTTGGGCAGGGTTTCCTCAAGCCGGGCGGCAAGGATGATTTCCTTGATCTTGCGTTCGGCACGGCGGTCGCCCGACAGCAAAAAGTTCTTCATCACCTGTTGGGTGATGGTCGACGCCCCGCGCACGTCCTTGCCGCGCGTGCGCACTGCATCCACCGCAGCGGCACCAATGCCGCGCAAATCATACCCTTCGTGGGTGTAAAAATTCTTGTCTTCTGCGGAAATAAACGCCTGCTTGATCAGCGGCGGGATCGTATCGGCGGGGGCAAACAGACGCCGTTCCTTGGCGAATTCATCAATCAAACGTCCCTGACCGGAATAAATCCGACTGATGGTCGGCGGCGTATATTGTGCAAGGGATTCGTGGCTGGGCAGGTCACGCCCATACATCCAAAATACCGCCCCGACGGTCAAAACAACCATGCCGATGCCCATGGTGAGGGTGGTGAAAATACCCCCAAAGAAGGATAGGATTAAACGAAACACGTGTGGCAGTCCCTTGCAAGGCTGTTGGTTAACCCGTCTATACGCGGGGGAATTGGAATCGTCAAAACACGATGCGGTGGGCGTTTGGCGATAACCCGCGCAGGCGTTACGCGGGTATCACACCAAGGGTTACTGCCGGATCAACGGCTTAAGGGCTGCATCCTGATCGCGCCATTTTTTGATCGCGTCGGCAATCGCCGCCACCATCACCGCCCGCCAGACCGGATCGCGCAGATTGTTCATGTCACGGTCGTTGCTTAGAAACCCGACCTCGATCAAAACCGACGGAATATCGGCTGATTTCAGCACCGAAAACCCCGCATTTCGCAACGGGCGGCTGTTCATCGGCCCGCCTGCGGCCTTCATCCCTGCCACCAGCGTTTTCGCCGCCGCGACCGACCGTGGTTCGGTTTCCTGCCGTGCCAGATCCAATAAAATGCCCGCGACCTGATCATCCGATCCGGTCAGATCAGCCCCGGCGATAATGTCAGACCGGTTGTGGCGCGCGGCCAGATGTTCGGTGGCGGTATCGCTGGCCTCCTCCGACAGGGTATAGACCGTGGCCCCTTTTGCGCCGCCCTGTTGCAGGCTGTCGGCGTGCAGCGAGATGAACAAATCGCCTTCGGCCTGATGCGCGATCGCGACGCGGGTTTCGAGTGCCACAAACATATCCGTCTCGCGGGTCATCATCACGTCGATACCGTCCCGTTTCAACGTGTCGCGCAACGCGTGGGCAATGGCCAGCATCAGGTCTTTCTCAAGGATGCCATCGTTTTCGGCCCCCGGATCAACGCCGCCGTGGCCCGGATCAAGAATGACCAGAAACCGGTCTTCGCCTTGCGGCTTGGCGGGTTTGGGGGGTGCCGCCAGCGCCAATGTCCACGCGGGATCAGTCGGCGCGCCGGCAGCAGCGGCAAATTCGCTAGGCTCAACAGGCTTTAGCGTGATCTCAAGCGTGGCTTTGCCCGATCCGCTGTCCACCGGCATCCCAATCTCACGCGGGAGCATCGGTTTGGCCAGATCAGCCACCAGCCGCGACCAACCGGGCTGAAACGGACCAAAGCGTAAATCACTGATATTGCCCGGTTCTGCCAGCAAATCAGCGGTTTTAACGCCCGACCAATCCGCCTCGCGAAAATCCACAACCAGCCGGGCGGGATCATCCAGCAGGAACACCCGAAACGGCACCCCTTGGCTTAGGTGCAGCGTCAGGGTGGTGCTGCCAAACCAACGATCCGAAATCTCGCTTGGGCCGGGATCAACGCGGGCCAGCGCCGTCAGCTCTTGGGCCGATACCGGATGTGCAAACGCCAAAAGCGTCGCCAATAATGGGAAAAACCGCATGCCTGTCACCGTTCTGATCGTGGTGTTTGCGGGCAATCTATCACCTGCGCACCCGCGCGACCAGCCTTTCAGCGCGCCGCCATATAGGCCTTGAGCCGCGCGATGCCTTCGTCGATGTCCGCCGTGCTGCGGGCATAGGAAAACCGCAAGGTTTGGTGCCCGCGAATGGGGTCAAAATCCAAGCCCGGCGTGACGGCCACCCCTGCCCGATCAAGGATATCGCGCGCCAGGACACGGCTGTCATCGGTGATACCGGACACATCGGCATAAACGTAGAACGCCCCGTCAGGTGGCGCAAAGCTGGTGAAGCCCGCGGCACGCAAGCCGTCGATCATCAGCGTCCGGTTGGCGCGGTACACATCCATGTTGGCCTGCAATTCATCCTCACATTCCATCGCGGCAAGGGCCGCAACCTGACTGGCGTGGGGCGCGCAGATAAACATGTTCTGCGCAATACGTTCGACCACGCGCACGTGGTCTTCGGGGACAACCATCCAGCCAACCCGCCAGCCGGTCATGGAAAAATACTTGGAAAACGAATTGATCACATAGGCATCATTGGTGATCTCAAGCGCGGTAACGGCTTTTTTCTCGTATTCGATGCCATGGTAAATCTCGTCTGAGATAAACGACGCCCCCTGCCCCTGGGTCGCCTCGATCAGCGCCTTCATTGACGGATGATCGAGCATTGTTCCGGTCGGGTTTCCGGGTGACGCAACCAACAGCCCCTTCAGGTCCATGCCTGCGAAATCGGCTGGAACAGGCTGATAGCGGTTGTCGGGCGATGTCGGCAAATCGACGGGCTCCAGCGCCAGCGCCCTAAGGATCTGCCGGTAGCTAGGATACCCCGGCGCGCCGATGCCGACCTTGTCGCCGGTGTCAAAAAGCGCGGTAAAGGCAAGGATGAACCCGCCCGACGACCCCGAGGTGATCACCACGCGGTTCGGGTCCAGATCGACATTGTACCAGTCGCCGTACATCTGCGCGATGCGTGCCCTCAAGGCTGGCAGGCCCAAGGCAACCGTATAGCCCAAGGAGCCCTGCTCCATCGCCCGCGCCAGTGCCGCAGTGGCACCGGACGGCGCGCCCGTGCCGGGTTGCCCAACTTCCATGTGAATAATGTGACGGCCAGCGGCCTCGGCGGCCGATGCGGCTTGCATCACGTCCATCACGATAAAGGGATCGACCTGAGAACGGGTTGAAATGCGCATGGGCTTAATCCTAAACTTGGGGCAATGACCTTTCACCGCACCGCGTTGGTGCCGTCAACCCTTGTGCGATGGCCGAAAATCGCGCACCACCTGTGCCAAAGCCGCTCAAGGGCTGCGCAACAACAGTGAGTATTTCCAAGATGACCAAAGCGATCGCTTCTTCTCTTTTTTCCGGCGCAATGATGGCCCTGGCCCTTGGTGTGCCAGCGCAAGCCATGGACTTGACCGAATTGACCGACGCAGAGCGTGTGCAGTTCGGCGTCGAGGTGCGCGCCTATCTGATGGAAAACCCCCACGTGATCATGGAAGCCGTTAACCAGTTGCAGGCCAAAGAGGCCGAGGCGCAGGCCCAAGCGGATTTCAATCTGGTTTCCGACAATGCCGACGCAATTTTCAACGACGGCTATTCCTATGTGGGCGGCAACCCCGAGGGCGATATTACCATTGTCGAATTTATGGATTACCGCTGTGGCTATTGCAAAAAAGCGTTTTCGGAAGTTGAGAAACTGGTAAACGGTGACGGGAACATCCGCTTTATTGTCAAAGAGTTACCGATCTTGGGCGAGCAATCCATGGTCGCGTCTCGCTTTGCGATTGCCACCAAACTGGTCGCGGGCGACGAGGGTTACAAATCGATCCACGACGCGCTGATGAGCTTTAACGGGGATATCACGCCGACCTCGCTGGGCCGCTTGGCCAAAAGCTTTGATCTGGACGCAGATGCCATCACCGAAAAGATGGACAGTGCCGAAGTGACCGCCGAGATCGCCGAAACCCGCGCCTTGGCGCAGGTGCTTTCAATCTCGGGCACGCCCACATTCGTCATGCAAGACGAGCTGCTGCGCGGTTATCTGCCTTATGATCAGATGAAAGCCATCATGGAAGAAAAGCGCGGCTAAAGACGGCCTTGGCCTGCGTGGCCGCCTTGGTGGATGCGCAGGTTTATTACTATTAATTAGATGCTTACAGGCTGTACTTAAGGCGTTACATTAGGCAATGCGGCCACCCCATCACAAGAACCGCTGATGATAGCGGACCATCCGCGCAAAATGGGCGTCCAGCGACCGTTTCAGATGCGGGGCCTCTTTCACTGTCAGGATATAATCAACCAGCAGATCATATTGCTTGATCTGACGCGGCAACCGGTTTGACGGGATCAGGCGCGATTGCCGCTCCTCTTCCTCGATTACTTGGGCGATCTGTTTTTCCGGCCAGTTCACCGTACCCTCGCCCGGCACCATGGCCTTGCCATTCATCAAGGGCAGCTCGGCATCGTAATGCGCAAAAATTGCGCGCTCTAACGGTTCAACCTCTGCCTTGCTATCCACGGGCCACGCCCAGACATAGGCGATCTCCCACACATCAATCTGACGGTTGGCAATCACATCTGACCGGGCCGAGGTCAAATGCCTGCGCACCCGCGTGCGAATGCCGTCGACCGATTGGCCCACATAAATCGGCTGCTGGTCCAGATCACACAGGGCATAGACACCGATTTGATTGGTCAGCGCGCTGAGCGCCCGACCGCGAAAGCTTTGCGCGGTGGTCATGCCACCGCTTCCAAACTGCGCCGTGCGAGGATCGGCGCAAATAGCGCGTGGTCAAGGTATCGCACCACAGGCACGGCCACGCCATCGCCCGCCACGCGGTAAGCGTTGTTGTATGTGTCAGGCATCCGGTAGCTGTCTGCCAGCCCCATCAGCCGCGCGACCTCTCGCGAGGAAACAAGGCGCGCACGGGTACTATTGCCCTTAATAAACAACAGGATTTGCCGTGATGATCCGCCCGCAGGTGTGCGCAAGCAGCCCGCCAGCCCGTCTGTGCGCAGCTCTGCCCGTTGGCGCACATTGCCGTCGGCGTCTGGCCGTCCGCGCTTGTAGATCGTACCGACCACGGTCCGCCCCGCCTTGCGGGCAACGCGCAAACGCTCAAGGCTTGGGGGCGACATCAGGGTCATAAGGCGGTCTGTGTCAGCCTCGGAAAACCACGGCATCGACGCGCGTTTTTCCAGCACATCATCCAACGCGTGATCGGCAGCGGGCGCATCGTCCAGCTTCCACCACACCCAGTTTGACCGCACGGGCCGCGTCGCCGCGCCCAGAAATTTTTGCAGTTTTTTGCCGTGAAACGCATGCGACGGTTTGGGCACCGTCAGGCCGGTAATATCAATGTCGTTGCGCACACAAACCACAAACAACCGTGGGCGGCTTTGCGGCAGGAAACGCCGTGCATCAATCTCGAGCGCGCCAACCTTGTAACCAAGGCCGACAAAGGTCGCGAGGACGGTGTTCAGATCCGCGCCACCGTTGCGCGATACCAGCCCGACCACGTTTTCAAAGGCAATAATACGCGGGGCAAAACCGGCCTTGATCGCCGTGGTGATCTTTTCCGCCCAATGGGAAAATACGCCGCTGCGTGCGCCCGACAGCCCGCGCCCCTTGCCGGCAAGGCTGAAGTCCTGACAGGGGCTGGACGCCCAATAAAGGTCGATCTGTTGGCGTAAAACCGCATCATCAAGGGCCGCAATATCGCATTCATGCAGCCCTTGGGTGCCCCAGTTCTGCCCGTAGACCTTGCATTTCATCGCATCGATGTCATTGGCCAGCACGCAATCCCAACGGTCTTGCAATGCAGCACGCACCATCCCGCCGCCGCAGAAAAATTCAGCGTATTTCGGGGGATGATCGGGATTTTCGGCCATAGCTATTAGTATGAAATGCGGTTTTGCGTGTCGATGGCTAAATCACCATCCGAGGCGCGCCGCATCACTCTGCTGCTTGCTTTTCGGCCTCGATCACGGCGGCGCGGGCTTCGACCTGTTCGACAATATGTTCGATCATGCCTTCATTGCCCAGCTTGTGGCTTTGCTTGCCCGCCAGATAAACCATCCCAGATCCGTTGCCGCCACCGGTAAAGCCGACATCGGTCATCAGCGCCTCTCCGGGGCCATTCACCACGCAGCCGATGATGCTTAGGCTCATCGGGGTTTTGATATGCTCAAGCCGTTTTTCCAGCGCCTCAACGGTTTTGATCACGTCAAACCCCTGCCGCGCGCAGGACGGGCAGCTGATAATGTTCACACCGCGATGGCGCAGGCCAAGGGATTTGAGGATTTCAAAGCCCATTTTGACTTCTTCCACCGGATCGGCAGACAGGCTGACGCGGATCGTGTCGCCAATACCCATCCACAGCAAGTTGCCCATGCCAATCGCAGATTTGACGGTGCCGCTGATCAGCCCGCCTGCCTCGGTAATACCAAGGTGGATCGGCGCGTCGGTGGCTTCGGCCAGCTGTTGATAGGCGGCGGCGGCCATGAACACGTCAGAGGCTTTGCAGCTGATCTTGAACTCGTGGAAATCATTGTCTTGCAGGATCTTGATGTGATCCAAGCCACTTTCGACCATCGCATCGGGGCAAGGTTCGCCGTATTTCTCAAGCAGATCGCGTTCCAGCGATCCTGCGTTGACACCAATCCGAATGGAACAGTTGTGGTCGCGGGCGGCTTTGATCACTTCCTTAACGCGCTTTTCGTCGCCGATGTTGCCGGGGTTAATCCGCAGACAGGCGGCCCCCGCTTCGGCGGCTTCGATCCCGCGTTTATAGTGGAAGTGGATGTCGGCCACGATGGGCACCGATACTTCGCGCACGATCTCTTTGAGCGCCTTCGACGATGCCTCGTCCGGGACGGACACGCGTACAATGTCGGCACCCGCTTCTGCGGCTGCTTGGATCTGCGCAATGGTGCCTTTGATGTCGGTCGTCAACGTGTTCGTCATGGTCTGCACCGAAATCGGCGCGTCGCCACCCACGGGCACGTTACCAACCATGATCTGACGGGATTTCCGGCGGTAAATATTTCGCCAAGGACGGATGTGATTCAGCGACATGGACAGCACCTTTGGCAATAGATCAGCGTTGCCCGCAACCTATGCAGCCGCAGCCCCGCTTGCAATGGCAAGTGGCCTATTCTGTCGGGCTTGTTGTCGCGGCGTTTTGAAGTTCGGCAACCATTGTCGCAAGGGCCGAGTTTTCTTCGAGCAAGGCCGGTTGATACAGATCGTCGACGGCCTGACGCTGCAACGGCAGGTTCGACGTCACAGTGCCGCGATCGCCAACGGGGCCGTAATACTGACCATCCATGGCAAAATACAACGCACCGGATTCGCCGGTGCGCAACATGGGCGGTTCCTGCGTTGCAGGCACGTCCCAGCTGTCGCCCTTGTTCATGATCCCTTCAAAGATCACCTTGCCATCTGCGGCGCGAATGCGAACCCAAGATGGGTACGCGGCAACCAAACGCAACTCGGGTGCCGCATCTTCGACAACCTGTGGCATTGCGAAATCAACGAAAGAAGGATCAGCCGTGGCACCAGTCGACGGGATGCCGGCAATCACTTGATCGTTCATCGCGGGCGGTACAAAGCTGCCAACGGTGTGCGGGTCAATCGATGCAATCGGCGCGTCACGTGCGATCAGTACCGGTACATCAAGGGCCGCAGGACGGTACAGACGGTCAAGCGCATCGGTACGCGGCACGGTCAAATCCTGCGCCACGACAACGTTAGACGATGTTTGCGGCGCGGGGCTCAGCGCCCCTTCCAACGGGTCAAGGTCGGACAACACCACGGGTGTTTCATCAACCGGCGTCACCTGCACGCGTTGCACTTCTTTCAGCACGCTCCAGCCGCCAAAGCCGATTGTGCCGATCAACGCGACCAGCACCAGCACAGACCCCAACGCACCCGGTTCAATCCGGCTAAGCAGGCTGTCGCCCATGGGGGTAAAGGGAGTGGCGGGACGGTTGAAAATATCGCTTTCCGCTTTGCGCATCAGACGCTCTTCGCGGGGCGTCTTTTTGATTACGGACGCCTTGTCGGACATACCATGCGCAACTGAAAAGCCGGACTCAGCACAAAAAGACGCGAAGGCCTCGTCGGGGTCCATGTTCAGATAGCGCGCGTAAGACCGGACATATCCGGCAATAAAACCGGGCGTGTCAAACGCATCAGGATCAGCATTTTCGATGGCAGCAATATAGGACGCTTTGATCCGCAATTCGCGTTGGACATCAAGCAGGGATTTGCCCATCGTCGCCCGCTCACCGCGCATCAAGTCACCTAGGCGCAACTCATACGCGTCGAAGCCGCGGGCTTCAACTTGCTCGTCCTCATTTGCCCTGGAGACCCAACGCCCGATCATACCTACGTCCCGTCGTTTTCGTGCCTGCTCCACTTTCTCGGGCCGTTTTCACGATTCGAGATGTGTTGTTTCTTGCGTTATCCTTAACACAAATCAACGGGCTACGAAGAAAAAACGTATTTATCCGGCTAACTCGGCACGATTCAGCGCACAATGCGACCACAAACCGTCCATTGCATGAACAAGACCGTCCATTTCGCGCGGGCCATGAACTGGCGACGGGGTAAAGCGCAAACGCTCGGTCCCGCGGGGCACAGTTGGGAAGTTGATCGGCTGCACATAGATGCCGTGCTGCTCTAGCAGCATATCCGACAGGATCTTGGTGTGCACAGGGTTGCCGACGATCACCGGCACGATGTGGCTGCCGTGATCAATGATCGGCAGGCCCAACCCTTTCAGACGTAGTTTCAGTATCTTGGCCTGCTGCTGGTGCTTTTCGCGCAGCTCTGGCGCGGTCTTCAGATAGGCGACAGATGCCGCCGCCCCTGCGGCCACAGCGGGCGGCAATGACGTGGTAAAGATAAAGCCCGGCGCATAGGAACGGATCGCGTCGCACATTTTCTCGGACGCGGCGATATAGCCGCCCATGACACCGTATGCCTTGGCCAAAGTACCGTTGATGATGTCCAGACGGTGCATCAGGTTGTCACGTTCTGCCACACCGCCACCGCGTGGGCCATACATGCCCACAGCGTGCACTTCGTCGATGTAAGTCAGCGCGCCAACCTCATCCGCAAGGTCGCAAATTTCCTCGATCGGGCCAAAATCGCCATCCATCGAGTAAATTGATTCAAAAGCAATCAACTTTGGTGCGGCAGGATCGTCCGCCGCGATCAATTCGCGCAGGTGATCGACATCGTTGTGGCGGAAAATGCGTTTCGCCCCACCGTTGCGGCGCACACCTTCGATCATCGAGGCATGGTTTAACGCATCGGAATAGATGATCAGGCCCGGGAAAAGCTTGGGCAACGTGCTGAGGGTCGCGTCATTGGCGATATAGGCGCTGGTGAACAGCAAAGCCGCTTCCTTGTGGTGAAGATCGGCGATCTCGGCCTCAAGACGTTTGTGGTAAATGGTGGTGCCGGAAATATTGCGCGTGCCGCCAGACCCTGCCCCAGTGTTTTCTAGCGCTTCGTGCATGGCTTGCAGAACGATAGGGTTTTGCCCCATCCCAAGATAGTCATTGCCACACCAAACAGTGATGTCTTTTTTCTCGCCATCGGGCTGCGTCCACTCGGCGTGCGGGAAGTGCCCGTTGCGGCGTTCGATATCAATAAAGGTGCGATAGCGCCCTTCCTCGTGCAGACGATCAATCGCCTGTTCAAGCTGTTTGGTGTAATCCATCGCGCCTTCCTCCTAACACTCGACCGGGCCTTAAAGGCGAAGGACCCAATCGCCATATTCGTGTTTTAGAATGAATACAGTTCTAACACTTTTGTTTCAATGCCTTAATCTGTCCCAATTGTCGCAGGTATTCGTTTAGGCCTTTTCCTATGGCCTTCCTATGCCCCTTGTCCTTGCATGGGTTGATCGAAATCAAGTTAACGTGGATAGAATTAGGTCGGCGAATGACGTTGATTTAGCGCCATCGCGCCAAAATCAACCCAAGACTGATGGTAAACAGCGCCATTATCCAAGGAATCAGGCTCGGGCCGTACCCGAACCGGCCGCGCAATTTATTCCCGCTCTGCTATCCGTCACATACGCGCAGGCCCATGCAACGACCCTGCCCCCCCTAGACACTGCGCGGCGCGCTGGTACGGTCTCGGCAAACTCCATGGATATGAAAGGTTTCTCCCATGCCGTTAAGTGATGTTCTGACCCAGATCGACAGCAATCTGGATGCCGCGACCGACCGTCTGTTCGAACTGCTACGCATCCCGTCGATCTCTACCGACCCAGCGTACAAGGCCGATTGTGACCGTGCCGCTGACTGGCTGGTTGATGATTTGAACGCCATCGGTATCACCACGACCAAGCGCGCGACCCCCGGTCACCCGATGGTTGTGGGCCATGTGGACGGGCCAGCGGACAGGCCTCACATCCTGTTTTACGGCCATTACGACGTGCAACCCGTTGACCCGCTTGAACTGTGGAACCGTGACCCCTTTGACCCCGCGATTGAGGACACAGCAAAGGGTCGCGTGATCCGGGCGCGCGGTGCGGCGGATGACAAGGGCCAGCTGATGACCATCATCGAGGCCCTGCGCGCATGGAAGGCCGTTAACGGCGATTTCCCCTGCCGCATCACGATGTTCCTTGAGGGTGAGGAAGAATCAGGTTCCCCCTCGCTGATCCCTTTCATGCAGGAAAACGCGGCGGAACTGTCAGCCGATTATGCGATGATCTGCGACACGACCTTGTTCCAATCAAAAGTGCCGGCCATCGTCACCATGCTACGCGGGTTGCTGGGCGAGGAGATTACCATCACCGGCCCTGATCGGGACCTGCATTCGGGCATGTATGGCGGTATCTCGACCAACCCTGCGCGGGTGCTGGCGAAAATCATCGCGTCGCTGCATGACGACACCGGCCGCATCACGGTGCCCGGCTTCTATGACGGCGTGCCCGAACTGCCCGATGATATTCAGGCGCAGTGGCAGGGCCTTGCCTTTGACCACGCGACATTCCTGGGCGATGTGGGCCTGTCACAGCCCGCAGGCGAACAAGACCGCATGCCGATTGAAATGCTCTGGTCGCGCCCCACCTGCGAGGTCAACGGCATGTGGAGCGGCTATACCGGCGCGGGGTTCAAAACCGTGCTGCCGTCGCAAGCCCATGCGAAAATCAGCTTTCGTCTGGTCGGCGACCAAGACCCCATCGCCATCCGCGAGAGTTTCCGCAAAATGGTGACCGACATGCTGCCCGTCGACTGCAAGGTCAGCTTCAAAGACCACGGCACCAGCGGTGGATCGGTGTTCGAGACGACAAAACCCGCGTTCGAGAAAGCCCGCAACGCGCTGACCGAAGAATGGAACATCCCCGCCGCCTATATCGGCTGCGGCGGGTCGATCCCGATTGCGGGGCATTTTCAAGAGATCGTGGACACAACGCCCGTGCTGATCGGCTTTGGCAAAGACGA
Organism: uncultured Sulfitobacter sp.; assembly: GCF_964021855.1. Classification (NCBI taxonomy): domain Bacteria; kingdom Pseudomonadati; phylum Pseudomonadota; class Alphaproteobacteria; order Rhodobacterales; family Roseobacteraceae; genus Sulfitobacter; species uncultured Sulfitobacter sp. Next base: position 1,400 of record NZ_CAXHZD010000004.1, on the reverse strand, counting down.
CGACGCACTCCACTCCCCGAATGAGAAATACGACATGGAAAGTTTTCACAAGGGTATCCGCAGCTGGGCGCGGATTCTGGACGCTTTGACGTAAGAAGGATGCCTGGGGGCGGTGTGGTCGTTTTGTGCGCCGCCCCTATGCGATGCTGTGCGGATCACGGACGTCTTAGGAAGTTATTTTTTAGGCACAAACGCCTGCCCTGAAAACCAGATCAAAAGAGTGCCTGCCAATGCCACCAGCGCAAGGTACAGGCTTTCATCCTGAAAACGTGACGTGTCGAGCAAGCCAACAGCAACTGCGGCTTGTTCAAACATCATGCCGAATAAAGGGAGCAGTGAGATTGCAGCGGTATAGCCTTGCGCACCCGCAGTACTGACAGCCCAGAAGGCCAAGAACATTGACGGCGCTCTTAGCAGTACACCGACGATGACGCTGGACAGGATCAAAGGGGTGGTGATCTGGGTGAGGATTTCTTGGCCTTGCAATATCCGCAGGCATAGAAACATAGCGGCAGTAATGGCGAGGACGACACCGGTAAACCATGCACGACCCGACAAGGTCGCCATTTTATTTTCTGGGTGCTGCTCCGCGATGAGGTTCATTGCAGCAAGACACATCGCATTCAGCCCCATCAGGCCAAGAACGGTCAGTTGCAGGTCACTTTCAAGACGTCGGGCCATAACCGTCACAACGACCAGCAAGATTGCATGCCCGACCCAGGCAATGGCGGCAGGGCGCTGCTTGTGTAAAACCCATACGAAAACTGCGACGACCGGCAAGTTTAACGCACTGATAATGCCCGTCTCCAACACGCTGATGATGGCCAACACGGCTGTATAAAGCGCCGCGGACAGAACCCGCAGCGCGCCCAGAACCCAAGTGGATGGTCTGGCAAAGCTGCTTGCACCACCCGCGCCACGATAGCCGATCAGCAACAAGGTAAGACCGCCCGACACGAGCTGTAGAAAGCTGAACATCCACGGATCAAGATCGAAGTTAACAAGTAAAATGCGGCTGACCACGCTCAGGAGTGCCCACGATATGATTGCAGAAACAGTGATGGTGATGATCTGCATAAGGGACTTCTCTGATTTACTTTGACCGGACCCTCGCCGCATTACAGGTAAATGGCAAGATAGGCTCTGACCAGACATTCGATACCGTGAGTGAAAGGGAATTTTCTGCCGACCGAAGCTGGCCCACCCAAATGCGGAAACGCGGCCTATATCGCGCAGTACTTCGTTATATCGGCGGATATGAACTCCCCCCAAACGAAAAAGACCACCCGAGGGGTGGTCCGTTTCGTACCCAACGAGTGGGAAGATAGTGGCGCGGTTGACGGGGCTCGAACCCGCGACCCCCGGCGTGACAGGCCGGTACTCTAACCAACTGAGCTACA